>NZ_OZ034791.1:0-1189513 GCF_964028565.1 Wolbachia endosymbiont (group A) of Tromatobia lineatoria | reverse complement strand
ATCTATTCTATTTATTCTTTTGTATATTAAAGTATAGTAATAATAATAGTTCTATCAATAACTTGTTACTAACTTAAAATTCAGTAAAAATTGGCGTTGTTCAACTTGTGGATAAATATGTGAGTAACTTTCGTATATTATTGATTTTCTGTTATGATTTATGTGTATAAGTAAGGTGTTTAGAGTGTTAGTAATTTTCTTTTATGGAAAATACTTTACCATCATGCATTGTTACACAACTATGTATATGTTGTTGAAAAAGTTGTTGATCAATTGTTGGTATTTTATATCAACAAATAATTCACAAATTAATTTGACATTATTCACATGCTTATTAAACATTTAATAACAGTTTTCTTGATAAATCTAATCTGAAAACGTTTTTGCCATTACAGGGAATAAATTGAGTAAAAAAAGAACCTTAGTAGAAAAAATAGCATATAGAATTTTTCTCTTCCTTTTCAAAAAAGCTTCTGTGTTGAAAAAGTGTGCGACTGAGGCATTAATGAAAGATCTGCCAGACCTTAATATATTTAATGGTCTATTAAAATTCCGCGATTGTGGTATAATGGATATAATGACTCCACGTACAGAGATATGCGCAGTAGACATTGAGTCAAGCGAGCGTGAAATAATAAAGAAGATAAAAAACACTTGCCACACTAAAATACCAATTTATAAAAATAACTTTGATAACGTAATAGGCTTTTTTTATGTAAAAGATGTTATTTTTAATAGGGATAAAAATTTTAATCTGAAACATATTATACAAAGCGTAATATTTGTTCCACCCTCGATGAAGACAACTAATCTTTTTGTTAGGATGAACTCTTCTAAATCATGCTTAGCTATCGTATTGGATGAATATGGTGGAACTGATGGTTTAATTTCAATGACTGATCTTATAGAGGAACTAATACCAAACATTGATAGTGAAAACGAAATAAATTCAGAATATACCATTACTGAATTGTCTCAAAATAAGTTTGAAGTATCAGCAAGGGCTCTTATAAAAGATATAGAAGAGGATCTAAAAATAGAATTACGTGACCCTGAAGAAGACTATGTTACACTTGGTGGTTTGATTCTTTCGATTGCTGGTAAAGTGCCTTCTGTAGATGAAGTCATTAAATATAAAAATGGTATGAAGTTTATCATCAAAGATGCAAATGAGCGCTACATTAATAAAATAGTACTAGACTTAAGTGATTACAAAAATTAGATTTGGTACCCCTTGTCGGGGAATGCCTTGACACGAAGAAAAAGTTGTAATAACCAAATATGCAACTCAAGTTATAGTTAAACCTATTTCCAGCAAATTATTTTCGCAAGTATAATGCATTTCAGTGTTATAGTACTCTAATAATAAAGAGGTCATATAGATATTAATATCTTTTGTATTTAAATTAGTGTCATTTTTTTTGATTAATTTGTCTACTAATGATTTGCTTATTGGTTTGTGTTCATTTAGAATTTTTATAGTTAATAGCATTTTATCTTCTATTTGACTCAGTAAAACATATACTAGTTCAACTTCCGCCACTGCACTGGCTATAGTTAGCACCATATTAGAAATTATCTTATTTATCTTTTCAATTAAATCTTCCTTATTTTTTGCAGAGTATGCGTCTATTTTCCACGTAAGCTTTACTTTTTTTTTAATAAATAATTTTCGATATTAGATTTGGTCTTATCAAAGCTATAATTATCCATTGAAGAAGAATATGCCTGCTTCATAACTTTATGTTTATATATTAAATCATCGGAGCTTTCTTTAAGAAACAACAACGCTTCCTTCTGCGCATCAGCATCATTCTTATCTATTACTTCAAGCTCTTCTACGCCAAACGTTATTCCATTCATAGAGTTAGCAAAGTCATGAAGCAGCCGTCCTGATAGCAGTTCCGTTATTAACAGTATGTTTTTGGTATTTTCGTTCATTGGATAATTATAAATGATTTAAGTTACCCTATATTGGTAAGTATATAATAGTCAATTAAGAGAAAGTTTCGTTGCACTTTTTATATCAAGGCATTAATATAGTATTAACAATTTTAAAATTTATAAAAGGATTATGAATACTTATACCAGATCAGGAACAGATATTGAACTATATAATAAGTTAATAAAAGAAGTCAAGCCTATTGCTCAAGAAACTACTAGAGAAGAAGTAATCAGCGAAATAGGTTCATTTTCTGCGTTATTTGATTTTGCTGCACTAAGTAAGAAGTATGACCATCCAGTACTCGTTTCCTCAACTGATGGAGTAGGTACGAAACTGTTGATAGCTCAAGAAGTGAATAAACATGATACTATAGGTATAGATTTAGTTGCAATGTGTGTAAATGACTTACTTGCACAAGGAGCAACGCCTTTGTTTTTCCTTGATTACTTTGCAACAGGCGTTTTGACCAAAGATGTTTTATTATCTGTGGTTAAGGGCATTGCAGAGGGGTGCAAGCAAGCTAAAATAGCATTGGTTGGTGGGGAAACTGCAGAAATGCCTGGAATGTATGGTAATAATCACTATGACCTTGCAGGGTTTGTGGTTGGTGTAGTTGATCGAAAGCAAATTCTTCCAAACTGTAGTATGATGAAAGCAGGTGATTATATAATTGGCTTAGAGTCAAGTGGAATTCACTCAAATGGGTTTTCTTTAGTGCGCCATGTTTTCAAAAGCTTAGGTATAAATTATAACGATACATCTCTATGGAATAATAAATCTTGGAGTGAAATACTACTTGAACCAACAAAAATATATGTTGATTCTTTGCTGCCTATCATGTCACAAGTAAAAGGTATTGCGCACATCACGGGTGGTGGTTTGGTAGACAATATTCCGCGAATTCTTCCAAAAAACTTATTTGCAAACATAGACATTAATTCCTGGAAATGGCCAGATATATTTTTATGGCTAACAAAGGAGGGTAAAATAGAGAAGAAAGAAATGCTAAAAACATTTAATTGTGGTATTGGTATGGTATTGATCGTAAGTTCTGAGAATATGCAAAACGTGAAAAATCATTTCCAAAAACGTGGAGAAAAAATTGAAATTATTGGAAAACTTGATGAGGCATGTAACCCTCCACTTGATAGAGTAGTATTTAGTTAACCTAACTTTACTGACAGTCTTTTTGCAACTTCTAGGTATGCTTCCTTTAAATCTCCTAAATTCAAACGAAAGACATCTTTATCTAGCTTTTTATAAGTATTTTTATCCCATAATCTGCAGTTATCAGGGCTAATTTCATCAGCTAAAACGATTTTAGTACTGTCATTTATTAATCTGCCAAATTCTAACTTGAGATCAACTAAATATATACTTGCATTTGAAAATAGGTGAACTAATATTTCGTTGATTTTTAAAGTTGTAGTTTTAACTTCATCCATTTCTTTGCTAGATAGCCAATCAAAATACAGTATGTGATTTTCACTTACCATTGGGTCGGCTAGGTCATCATTTTTGTAAAAAAAATCGATTATAGGAGATGCAAGCCTCTCACCTTCTTTGATATTAAAACGTTTGCAAAAGCTGCCAGCTGCGACATTTCTAACTACTACCTCAAGAGGTATTATCTTGAGTTTTTTGACTAGCTGTTCTCTTTCGTTTAGAGTTTTTATAAAGTGTGTGCTAATTTCTGCTTTCTCAAGCTTTTCCATGATAAAAGCACTAATATGATTATTAATTATTCCTTTACCATCGATTATTTCATATTTTTCCTTATTGAATGCTGTAACATCATCTTTAAAGTGCTGTATGACAATTGATAAGTCTTCAGTTTCAATAATGGCTTTCGCTTTACCTTCGTATATCGTTTTATTCAGTGACATGTTTAATTTAACTATATATTATATCAATTTACTATTCTTAGAGTATAGCCCCAAATAACTTAAAATAAACCTTAATGGCATTCAATGTTACAATATTAACCATATTCCCAGAAATGTTCCCGGGGTTTTTGAACTATTCTCTTGCCGGAAAAGCGTTAGAAAAAAAAATATGGAACCTTGAAGTAATAAATATTCGTTCTTTTGCGAAAGATAAACATTCAACTGTGGATGATGTTCCATATGGAGGTGGAGCAGGAATGGTTATGCGTTCTGATGTAGTTGGTGATGCAGTAGATAGTATGCTCTCTGTTCATAAAAACACTAAGTTTATTTACATGACTCCATCTGGAACTAAGTTTAATCAGAATATTGCCAGAGAATTATTAGAGTTTCCTCATATAACAATATTGTGTGGTCGATTTGAAGGTATTGACCAAAGGATAATTGATGCGTATACTCCTTATGAGTTAAGTATTGGAGATTATATACTTTCAGGAGGTGAGCCAGCTGCAATGGTGGTTCTTGATGCATGCATTAGACTTCTTCCAGGTGTAGTAAATAATACCGATAGTATTACTGAAGAAAGTTTTAATTATGGTGGTGGTGTACTTGAATATCCTCAATATACTAGACCTGAGCAGTGGAAGGGATATAAAGTACCTGAGGTTTTGTTATCTGGCAATCACAAAAAAATAAGTGATTGGAGGCAGAAGCAGTCTCATGTTATAACAAAAAAGCGTAGGCCTGAATTATTGAGTGGAGAGATAAATGACAAATTTACTTAAAAAATTTAACGAACAGCAAATGCAAGTGTTAGCTAAAGAAATACCAGAATTTCGTCCTGGCGATGATTTGAAGGTCACTTTTAAAGTAGTTGACGGTACAAGTGAACGTATACAGATATTTGAAGGTGTATGTATATCAAAAAGGAACCGCGGGTTACATTCTTCTTTTGCAGTCAGAAAAGTGAGCCATGGAGAAAGTATAGTGTCTCAGTTTTTTGTTTATTCTCCTGCACTGGTTTCAGTGCAAGTGACAAGAAAAGGAAAGGTTCGTAGAGCAAAACTGTATTATCTGTGCAAACTATTTGGAAAAGCTGCAAGGATCAAAGAGCGTACTACTTATGTTAAAAAGAAATCTAAGTAGATACAATAGGGAGTGATGTCAATTGTGTCATCTCAGAACTCTCTCTTGTCATCCCAGTGCGTGACACACAACTGTACGAACATTGTGTTTGCCTCCCGCTGTGGTGTCATCCTAGTGCTCCGACACTGGGATCCAGCATTCATTATTCTCCTTTTGGTTTGTGCTTTCATGGAAAATGTAAAAATTATTTGCAGGCAAAGCCTGCTGGATCCCAGTGTCAGCTACTTGCATGACAAAAAAGGGGAAAGTTTTTTCAAATCCTCGTGTAAAGAAAAATAAATGAGTATAAAGAAAAAATTCCTTAAATTACTTCAGTCAAGGCGTGTACATGCTCGTATAAAAAGGAAAAATAAAAAGAACAGAGCGTTACGCTTTTGTTCTTTCACGGCACTAGTTATCTCACTTGGCTGTCCTGTGTGCATATTGTTGAGTATATTAGTTAACTCTTACAGTGCCTTAACAGTAACGAAAATTTTATTGCCAGTTGAAATAAATGCTGATCTTACTTTGGCGAGTAATCCTAGTGATTTGCGGTATAAGTCCATTGGCTTACTCAACGATTCTTTACGTAAGGTGTTTGGAGGAACTGATTTTAAAGACGGTGACGAAATTTTAAGTCGTAATTCTTACAAAGAACTAGAGAAATTTTTTCGTAAGAAAGTAAAAGATAGTGGTGAATATGAGATCTGGTTTACCGCGTCAAGTATAATTAATTCAATAAATAAAGATAAATATTTGAATGATCGTTATGCTAAATTACTTGATTGGCTAAAAGAAAAGAGGAGAGTGAAAAAATTTTTTAATAAGTCTTTATTCCTTAAATCTGACTCTCGTGAACCTGAAAATGCAGGGATTTTAGGAGCGTTTATCGGTTCATTAATGACAATTATAGTGTGCCTAGCATTAGCATTACCAATAGGAATTATGTCGGGCATCTGTCTTTACGAATTTATGCCTAAAAATAGGCTAATGACTAATATTGTAGAAATTAGCATAAATAATCTTGCTGCAGTGCCTTCAATAATATTTGGTGTAGTGGGCTTAACTCTCTATCTTGGCATATTTGGGCTACCACGCTCTTCACCACTTGTTGGTGGAATGACTCTTTCATTTATGATGTTACCTAATATTATAATTGCAACAAAAAATGCCTTTGCGAATGTTCCTATTACGATAAAAGATGCAGCGTTTGCGCT
Organism: Wolbachia endosymbiont (group A) of Tromatobia lineatoria; assembly: GCF_964028565.1. Classification (NCBI taxonomy): domain Bacteria; kingdom Pseudomonadati; phylum Pseudomonadota; class Alphaproteobacteria; order Rickettsiales; family Anaplasmataceae; genus Wolbachia; species Wolbachia endosymbiont (group A) of Tromatobia lineatoria. Next base: position 1,183,340 of record NZ_OZ034791.1, on the reverse strand, counting down.
CGGTGCACCTCACATCAAGGTGATATTAGATCACTCTTTACCGATTGCGTTACCAAGAATAATACATGGTACTGTGCTTGCAATTGCAAGGATTTTAGGTGAATCTTCTCCTTTACTTATGATGGGTATGGTGGCATTTATTGCTGATACACCTACGTCCTTTTTCGATCCGGCGACTGTTCTACCTGTGCAAATATACATATGGTCAAGCAATCCTGAAATTGCATTTGTTGAACTTGCTGCTATCGCAATTATAGCTTTATTATTGGTGTTATTTGCGTTAAATTTAGTAGCAAATTTTGTAAAAAGGAAATTCGAATTTTTTAATTTTTAGCAATTCATGAAAATCACAGTCCTATCTGGTTATGGCTTAAATTGCGAAAAAGAAACTGCATTTGCATTTATGGAATGCAGCAGAAAACTTGGTATTGGTAATATTGAAGTAAAAATCGTTCACATTAACGATATCATAGATAATCCAGGTGAACTGAAATTAAGCAATATACTTGCAATTCCAGGGGGTTTTTCCTATGGTGATGACACTGGTGCTGGTAATGCGTTTGCTTTACGTATTAAAAACAACTTGTTGGATGAGTTTCAAGAGTTTTTATCTCAGGACAAGCTGATTATAGGAATATGTAATGGTTGTCAGATATTAGTAAAATTAATTCCAGAGTTCTCTAATCTAGCTTTAATCCATAATGATATAGGCAATTACCAATGCCGCTGGATTAGAGTGAGAGTTAATTCAAAGAGTAATTCTGTTTGGCTACGGGGTCTGAGTGAACTATATCTCCCTATTGCTAATGGGGAAGGCAAATTTTTTATGGATCAAGATATTTTGAACCAATTGATTGAGAGCAATTCCACCGCATTACGTTACATTGATAAAAATGGCAACTATGCTAACCTACAATTTCCTTACAATCCGAATGGATCTACATACGACCTAGCAGCTTTATCAGATAAAAGTGGAAGAGTGCTAGCTTTAATGCCCCATCCAGAAAGGGGAATATTTTTTACCCAGCAAGATAATTGGCCCCTTGAAAAAGAAAAGAGCAAGCGTTTAGGTGTTGCTGTGCCAAAATATGGCGATGGAATGCTTATATTTGAAAATGCACTAAAGTATTTTTGTTAAAATTTATTGATAGGGATTTATGGTCGAAATTATCCCCTGATATTGCAAAAAACTTGCTTGACAAACTCCGCCAGCGCCCTTATCATGAAAATGAAGCTATTTATTTATCTTCGCAATCTGCAGATTAAAACGACAAAGGGAACTTTGTATTTGGCGTAAATCATGCTTAATTTTTTGCACTATGTGCACCTCATGTCTTTATAAAACTTTTAGGTTTCTACCTATACAAGCAGAAACGCGCTTATAAAGCGTTCAAGACATCAAAAGACGTCAAATAGAACAAGGGAGAATTTGAATACTGGCTACCCTGGGGATTCTTTGCCTTTTTTTTCATTTGGTAAATTTCTTAAATATTTATGGCTAAACGACAATCGTCATCCCGCTACGTGTTAGCGGGATCTATGTTAAGGTATGACGGTTAAGTAAGGGATCTATGTTAAGAGATACCGCGGCGGTATGACGGTTAAGTAGGGTGTCATCCCAGTGCTCCTTTTTTTGTCATCCCAGCGTCACGTGCTGGTTTCAACATTATATCATGAACTTTCTAAAATTCATTGAGTTATGCTTTCAAACGGTAGTGCCGGGGTGTGAGTATAATGATTATCAGTATATAAAAGTCATAGCAGACAGACTTGAAGCGGCAAATGTTGGCAAAATGAGGCGAATAATATTCAATATGCCTCCGCGTTCAATGAAGTCCCTGTGCATAAGCGTTGCGTGGCCCGCATGGATACTGGGAAATCAGCCCACTGCAAGAATAATAGTTGCAAGTTACTCCCGGCTGCTTAGCGAAAAACACTCGCTCGATACAAGGTGTATAATGCAGTCTAGTTGGTATAGAGAGCTATTTCCAGAGGTAGAACTATCCAAAGATCAGAATACCAAATACAAATTTCAAACAGTGCAGAGAGGATACAGAATCGCAACATCAGTTGGTGGAACACTAACTGGTGAAGGTGGTGATTTTATCATTGTGGACGATCCGCTCAGTTCTGCTCAAGCTTTGAGTGAAACGCTTAGAAAGCGTGCCACAAACTGGTTTGATCAGACTTTAGTAACCAGGCTGAACGATAGAAAAAAAGGAGTCATCGTTCTTGTAATGCACAGGCTACACCAGGAGGACTTAACCGGACACCTTCTCTCCAAGCCAAAAAATATATGGCATCATATTTGCTTACCGATGATTTCTGAAAATAAGAAGATTATCTATTCAATCAAAAAGCCAGCGCATCCTGTTTCTGTCATCCAAGTAACTACAACCAGTAATAAAACAGCATCGCGTGCTAGACCTGCAAAGATGTTATACTCAAGAGAAGAAGGCCAGCTATTATATCCCCTCTATGGAGGAAAAAAAGAAGTTAAGATGATAAAAGTCGAACTTGGGAGTTACGCTTTTGCTGCACAATATCAACAGAACCCTCTGCCACTTTCAAGTGGTATAATTAAACGAGAGTGGCTGAAGCGCTATAGAAATTTTTCTGATAGTCTCTCATATGTCACTCAGAGCTGGGACACTGCAGTTTCAACAAGCAGCATGAGCAACTTTAGCGTCTGCACCACCTGGACAAAAGTGGGCAATAAATTCTATTTACTCGATGTATATCGCGCAAAGCTTGAGTATCCAAAGCTTAAAGAGCAAGTTCTGTCACTAGCTGCAAGATGGACACCGCACGCAATTTTAATCGAAGCAAAAACAAGTGGTCAGCAATTGGTGCAAGAGCTAAAGACAAACAGTGATTTACCAATTATCGAAATAGTACCACATGATGACAAACTCACTCGATTTTATCAAATTGTTCCGATTATAGAGTCTGGCAAGGTTTTTCTGCCGCACCAAGCAGTATGGCTGAACGATTTTGAGTATGAGATTTTAATGTTTCCTGAAACTCGACACGATGATCAAGTGGATAGTACCGTGCAATATTTGCAGTGGGTGAGAGATAGTAGCTCTAGGGTCGCAGCTTTACGGGCATTGTGATTTAAGCCTACCAGATCCAAGTAGTCAGCTACTTTCATGACACCCTGACAACCGTCATCCCGCTACGTGTTAGCGGGATCTAGAGATACCGCGAATGAATCGCGGTATGACGGTTCGTGGTGGTATGACAGTTCGTGGCGGTATGACGGTCTGCGGCGGAATGACGGTTAAGCAATTCGTCATCCCGCTACATGTTAGCGGGATCTCTTGTTAGCGGATGAGATACCGCGAATGAATCGCGGTATGACGGTTAAGTACGTGTTAGCGGCTAAGAGATACTGCGGCGGAATGACGGTTAAGCAATTCGTCATCCCGCTACATGTTAGCGGGATCTCTTGTTAGCGGATGAGATACCGCGAATGAATCGCGGTATGACGGTTAAGTACGTGTTAGCGGCTAAGAGATACTGCGGCGGTATGACGTAGAGCTCGCGTTAGCTATAAGATTAGCTAACATTCTGCACGTCCATAAAAAACAAACCTTCTTTTTCGTCTTGAACGCTAATAATAGCGTGAGTGTTAAAAGGTAAAGGATCATTTGTATGTCCATGGCCTACCCCTTTCATTGTAAATACAGGAAAGTTAACACTTTTTGCAAACCTTTCTTTTACAACTTCAACAAGGTTATCGTTATAGCAGTTAACGAAATCCCCAAAGATTACTGCATGTACTCCATCAAAGATGTGAGCTTGTTTTAGGTGATCTAAACTGCGCTCTATTGCGTATGGGTAGACTCTTATGTCCTCTAAAAATAGAATTTTACCTTTCGCATTTATTTGCCAAACAGTTCCTATACTGTTTTCAACTAAAGTCATATTACCACCGATGATTTTAGACTTTAATCTGCCATCTTTTAGTCTAATGCCATTATTTATCGTCTTTAGGTTATCAAATCTGATAGAATCCCGCTTGTTAAGAATTAACTCTTTCAATTTTTCAACAGAGCTTTCAGAAACGGAGTTATTTACTATCATTTCCAACATGGTGCCGTGAAGAGTTTGCCAATCATATTTAGCTTGTAGATGGATGTGCAAGGCAGTTATATCGCTATAGCCTATGAGGATCTTTTTGTTTTGAGCAATCCTTTCTTTTTTATCATTGGGTAACTTTTCTAGATAGGGAATTAACCGAGAAGCCCCTTCTCCTCCTCTGATACACCAGATTATTTTACTATCACCGGTTAGTGCACTAACCAAATCATTTGCTCTGAATTCATCAGAGTTGGAATAAAATGGATTATCATTACTATATATTTTCTCCGAAATATGGGGATTAAAATCCAAAGCTTCTACATATTCTTTTATAGTAGTCAGATCTAATTCTTTTCCCTTCGAAGAAGGAGCAATAATATCAACTTGGTCGATTGCATGAATACCTGTGTTAGCACATAAAGTGAGAATGAAATATAAAAGGTAAACAATCATTAAAATATCTTATAAAACTCTTTTTTTAGTATATCATCCAATTCAGAGAGTGGAACTTTCACTCCTAGTTCTTCCATTGACGTGACGCCATAACCTTGCAACCCACAAGGAATAATACCCTTATAGTGAGAGAGGTCTGGAAAGACGTTAAGCGCTATGCCATGATAAGTTACCCATTTTCTTAAGCGAATACCAAAAGCTGCAATTTTTTTTTCTGCTCCGTTATGGTTTACCCAAATGCCTATTCTATCTTCTCTAAACTCTCCAAGTATATTAAATTGCTTTAAAACATTTATGATCCACTTACTTAGATCTCTAATATATAGCTTTATATCGCATTTGTTTCTTTTTTTAAGGTTTAACATTAAATATATAATGCGCTGTCCTGGACCATGATATGTGTGTTTACCACCCCTTCCTGTTTTATATATGGGAAATAGTTTTTCAACAATATCATCAGCTGTTGCACTGATTCCTGCAGTATAAAGTGGAGGGTGCTGGAGTAGCCATACCAATTCGTCTGCTGAATTATTGTGAATTTGTTGAATTTTCTCTTCCATGGATTTTACAGCACAGTTATAATCAATAAGCTGATTAGATATTAGCCATTCTGTCATATTCTATTTCTTTTTTTTTAGTATAGCAGTTCGTTCTTTTCCTGTCACCCAAGTGCTTTCCTTCCGTCATCCCAGTGCGTGACACTGGGATCTATGTCTTAGTTTAACTACAGAATCTAAAACACTTTTAACTTTTAAACATCTTTCATGAGGCACATATGAATTTCAACATCTTTCAAAGAAAAAAAAGCGCAGTATTTACTAAATATTCTGCTTTGCAGCTAATGATGGAGCCAAGTTGGAGTAAGCGTGATTATGTAAGTTTTGCTGAGGAAGGTTACATAAAAAATGTTATTGCCTTTCGAGCAATCAATATGATTGCAAATGCTGCATCTTCGGTACCTCTTACTCTCTGCCAGCTTACTGACCAGGGAAAATCGCAACTAAAAGCCCATCCATTACTGAAATTACTTTATTCTCCTAACCCAATGACATCAAAATCGGAATTTATTGAGGGGATTGTAACTTATCGGTTAGTTAATGGCAATTCTTATATATTGATGATTGAGTCACAGAATAGTAGAAAACCACCAACAGAGCTTTATCTTCTGCGCCCAGATAGGGTTGAAATTGTTCCAGGGAGAAATAACGTTCCTTATATCTATCGTTATACCATAAATAACAACAGTTATGACTTTAAAGTTGATAAACTAACTGGATGTTCAGCAGTGTTGCACTTAAAGACCTTTAATCCTTTGAATGATTGGTATGGGTTATCACCAATTGAGGCAGCTGCATATAGCATAGATCAACATAATCAGGCGGGTGCTTGGAATCAAGCGATGTTGCAAAATGGGGCAAGACCAAGTGGTGCAATAGTTGTAAAATCAGCAAAAGATGGAAGTGGTGGAAGTTTAAGTCAAGAGCAGTACCAACGCTTAAAAGCGCAGATAAATGATCATTATTCAGGTTCTATAAACGCTGGAAGACCGATATTGCTTGAAGGAGGCTTGGAGTGGAAAGAAATGAGCTTATCGCCAAGGGATATGGATTTTATTGAGTCCAAACACAGCTCAGCTCGTGATATTGCGCTAGCTTTTGGCGTTCCACCGCAATTGCTTGGCATACCGGGTGATAACACTTATAGCAATTTAGTCGAAGCACGCTTATCCCTCTGGGAGCAGACGGTTTTACCAACGCTAGAAAATATTATCTGTCACCTGAATTCTTGGCTGACACCAAGATTTGGTGAAGATCTGTGCTTGTCGTATGACAAAGATGCAATAGAAATTCTCATGGAAAAAAGACAAAAGTTGTGGAAATACGTAGAAAACGCAAGCTTCATGACGCTCAACGAAAAGAGAGAAGCATTTGGCTTGCCACCACTGCCAGGTGGTGATGAGTTAGGTTAAGTTTGTATCCGTTCAGATGAGTTTATTGTCCCCTAAACCGTACACCTAAGTAAATTAACTATTTTTCTTGCCAACCAGAGCGATGAAGATTTGGTCTACATCAAAACTCATCTTAGGACGCCAAATAGGGCCATCCAAATGCATATCGATATAGATTGGATTACTATAATTTGGTGGTATGAAAAAGAACCTGAATATAGAAGCTAAAGCGAAGTTAGATAAGGTTAAATTAGAAGAGATCGATCCTGATGCTTGATCAATCCCGAACTGTAAACTAGTTGAACATATACCACTCTTAATACTTGCTTTTCCGCTAATATTTTCAAAAAATGTCTTGCCATTATATATATCAACATAAGCAAGTGTGGAAATTTCAGATTTATTCTTACTGCTTAACAAATTAGTGATAAATGAATTGAAATCTACATTAGTAACTTCTATTCCTTGCGCTTGTAAGTTTACATCTCCTGATAAGTTACTAGCCCAATCATGAAAACTTTTTCCTTGAGTTTTGATTTCACCATTTAAGCTTACCTGACCATTTACATTGTCAATTCCTATAACCTTACCAATCTTTTTAGTGTCCAAATTTACAATAGAAAATCTTGTATTTATTGAGTCTGATCTTAAATAACCCTGAAAAAACACTTGCCCGCGTTCTAATACGTAACTTGCCTGCCTGATAGTGATAGTGTTGTTTCTCATTACCGCATCCAAATTAAAATCTTTTAAAACATTCTGCTCGGTTTTAAATTCTGCAGTATTGATTTGCACATTTGCATCAAAGCCTTCTTTATCATCCAAAAAATCAAGCTGCTTTGTTGACCATTGAATTTGATCTATCTCATTTCTTGAATTTCTTTTCGTCTCTACTAAATTTGGTAATGTAATAATTTTTCCATTAAATTTACTGCCCGTAAGGTTAACATCTAATAAAGGTTTGGCGTATTTTTGATCTGCTAATATTTTTGCATTACCGGTAATATCGAAATCTTCTCCAGATAGTTTTATTTTATCTGCAACTAGCTTACCTTTTTCCATTTTCAGCAAAAAATCCAAATTTTTAATTTTCGTATCATTCAATGTAAGGTTATTAACACGGGCCTTTATATTTGTATCATACTGAAAATTTTTCAGCCATTGCATTTTAGGTAAACTGCTAAATAATGAATGATCATATTTATCTGCATCAAGATTATGCATGCTAAATTCACCATCGATCACACTGCGTTTTTTTGTGTGGCTTACTCTAATTGATCCTTGCAAGGATTCCTTATTATTTAGCAGTCTAATGTCTGAGATAGATAATATTCTTGGTGCAAGGTGCAGTTTAGAACTTAGTGTAAATTGATTTTTCTGGTTTTCTTTCATCTTTATAGAAGGGAAAAAACATGAAATGAATGACTCAAAATCATTTCCTTCGACTAATAAATCACCGTTGAATTCAGATAGGACATTATTGTTTGAGATCTCTCCTGATAAGTAAGATATATTATTGATTCCAGGAAATTTAAGAAGCGTATTAACTTTTACTTTGCCATCAGTGGATTTTAGTACAGCACGGAAATTGTCCAATATTTTGTTTTGATATTGAATGTTAGAAGCTTCCATATTAAAATTTAAGCTCAAGTTCTTTGGCACAACTGCTCTAAAACATTCCAGAAGATCCTTCATATTCATTGTTCTTTGTGAATCATTTTGTATGGAATCTAAATCAACTTTACTGAAGCTAATATTGAAATTAGTGTGATTGCCTTTTCTATCATTTTGTATTGTACCGCTGGCTTGCATGCTTTTGGAATCAATTTTTAAGTCAGTTGCCGTAAACTCACTTTCATTAAGACTTATATTGGATGATATCTTGATATTTTCGCTAGGAATAACACAAGAGAGAAAGCTAAGATTAATGATTTTTGCTAAATCACTCACAGAACCGGAACTGTTATTAATTGTTAATGTTAAATTACCCTGGAGTTCTTCTTGATTTCTATTACCTGTAAATAGCAAATTTACAAAATTTGATTCAACACTAATGTGTACATTCCTTTTTGTGATATTAACCTTTCCTGAAAAATCGTAATTATTATCACCTACCTTTACTTTACCAAAAAACTGCTTATTTTTTTTTACAGCAACTTCCTTTATGTTAACAATATCAGCGAAATCATTCTTGAAACTTACTTGGCTGTCTTTTATTACTATATCGACTGTGTTACCACTGGCGTTTGTATTTATAATATTAAGTAAATTTTCTTTGTTGCTTTTCATGCCAAACAATGTGATTGACTTTGGTTGCAACGAAAATAAAAACAACGATAGGAACGATGGCCTTATTTCAATTTTTCTTACACTAATTAAATCTGACAACTTTTGCTCTTTATTTTCGTTGTATTGTACGTATACATTATAAATAGTGAGCTTTGGGGTAATCAACGAAACTTTAATTTTTCCCCCAATATGCACTTTAGCATCATACGTCTTCTCTAACTCTTTTATGATATATTTCCTGTAGCCACTCCAATCCTTAAAAGTTGCAGCAACATGCATGAGAATTAATAGCAGTGAGATTGATAATATAGCATATAAAGAAAGTCTCATAATTTACACATGCTTAAAGTTTCCCTTAAATATTAAATAGAGAATACCAAAATAAACAATAACACTCAAAGCTATTAAAGTCGTTAAATAAACAATACGAGCCAACATTTTATCAAAAAATAATCCTGCCAACAAAGAATTAAAAATATAAAGGGCTATTGACATGACTGCCGTTGCTACAAAAATTTTCATGACATTTAACAATAACGCTTGGCTAACCTTATACATTTTATTTATTGTTAAATAACTAATTAATAGAATAGAGTTTATCCAAGTGGAAACGGAAGTAGCAATAGCAATCCCCGTATGCTGATACTCGTTCATTAACAAAAGGTTTAGCACTACATTAATTCCAAGACACATTAGCGAAAATATGGTTGGTATTTTCAGATTGCCTTTAGCAAAAAATGTAGGTAGCAATACTTTATTTATAATAAATGCAGGTAAAGAAAGAGAAAATGCTATTAAAGTGGGAACAGTTTGCTGCACTGCATAATGATCAAACCGGCCGTAAGAAAAAAGCGTAAGTAAAATTATGTCGGGAATAATGATAAAGGCAGCAGTTGTTGGCATAATTAACATTAATCCTATGTTGAGAGCCTTGTTCTGTATTTTGACTATATTTTCAGTATTATCCACCTGTTTTGAAATTAAAGGAAGAAGCACTGTACCAATTGCAGTACCGATTATTCCCTGCGGTAGTTGATTTAGTCTATCGGCATAATATATATAGGACACCGCATTTGGTATAAAACTCGCCATGATTGTATCAATCCATAAGCTTATTTGAGTTACACAATTGTTGATAATTGCAGGTATCACACGCTTAAAAAATAACCTTACTTCATTGCTTAATTCAAGGCTAAAAGAAAAAGCTGCCTTTAACTTGTATGCACTAAATAGTATCAAAAGTAGCTGGAAAATTCCTCCTATAAGGACAGCTATAGAAAGGTTGTGCGCTGGAGTTTTTACGTAAGGCACAAACAAACTGATGATTAAACAGAGATTCAAAACGATTGGTGCAATAGCTGTTGAAGCAAAATGCTGCTTTACTTGCAGCATTCCACCAATAAGTGATGCAATTGAAACAAAGATTATGTAGGGCATCATAATTCTTGATAAAGTAACAGTAAGGGTAAACTTACTTTGGTCAAATCCAGGAGCAAAAATTTGAATCATATAAGGGGAGAAAGTTTGCATGATAAGGCAAAAAATTACTAAGATAATAAACGTAATGGATATTACACTACTTGCAAAATTAAATGCCTTTTTATTATCATATGATTCTGTCGAATATAATGGTATGAATGAGGTAGTGAACGCTCCTTCTGCAAAAAATGCTCGAAATAGATTGGCAAAACGAAACGAAGAAAAAAATATGTCTGCAAGAGAGTTCGCACCAATAACTGTAGCAATCAATACATCTCTTATTAACCCTGAGATCCTTGAAATAGCCGTAAAAAAACTAAATGTGAAAATACTTTTAAACATACCACTACTTCATTAGTGTCAATACAATTAACTATAATGGTAAAAGTATCAATGAAAATATTTATTGGCTAAACTTAAAACCCTCTGCAAAAGGAGAGTTAAATAATCAATTGACTATTTGCGCTCTTATGTTAGAAATTTTATATCTTGGCGGGCGTAGCTCAGTTGGTAGAGCGTCAGTTTGTGGTACTGAATGTCGCCAGTTCGATCCTGGTCGCTCGCCCCACTAAAACCCGATAATTTGAAAAACCGTCATCCCGCTGCTTGTTAGCGGGATCTAGAGATACCGTGACGGTATGACGTGAGTTAGCTATACATTGGCCACTGATGATTGAAATAGTTAATTACTGTAAAATTTGACATTAACCGCTAATAGTTAGAATATTAGTAGAGTAAGAATTACTCAAGAAGGCATGCATAAATATGATGTAGTAGTAGTAGGTGGTGGTCATGCAGGGTGCGAAGCTGCTGCTGCTGCAGCTCGCCTTGGTGCAAACACGCTGCTTATAACTCATAAAATTTCAACTATAGGGGAAATGTCCTGCAATCCAGCAATCGGAGGAGTTGCAAAGGGCGTTGTAGTCAGGGAAGTTGACGCTCTTGATGGAATAATGGGAAGAGCAATCGATCAAGCAAGTATACACTCAGTCATTTTAAATAGCAGCAGAGGTGCAGCAGTATGGGGCCCGCGTGCACAGGCAGACCGAAAATTATACAAGCAAGCAATACAGGAAATTATTCTAAATTATAATAATTTGACGGTAAAAGAAGAGTCGGTTGACGATTTTCTTATAGAGAGTAATAACAATGGAGAATTGTGCATTAAAGCTGTAATAACAAGCTCAGGGGAGCATATACTGACAAGTAAAGTCGTTCTAACTACAGGGACTTTTCTGCGGGGTGTGATTCATATAGGAGAGCAGGTAACTCCTTCAGGGAGAATGGGAGATAAGCCTGCCGTAGAACTTGCAAATACGTTGAAGAAATATAATTTTAAATTAGGTAGATTGCGTACCGGAACTCCGCCAAGGCTTGATCCTGGCACTATAAACTGGTCAATATTGCAAGAACAAGTGGGTGATAATCCACCTGTGCCGTTTTCTTACTTAACAGAAAAAATTAATCAACCTCAGGTATCATGCTTTATTACCCATACTAATGAAAACACGCATAAAATAATTAGAGAGAATCTGCACAGGTCAGCTTCTTCGTATTTGGATGATATTATAGCACCAAGATACTGCCCATCCATTGAAACTAAGGTTAAAAAATTCGCAGAAAAAAGTAGTCATCAAATATTTTTAGAACCAGAGGGCTTGAATGATGATACTATATACCCGAACGGAATTTCAAATTCATTGCCTATTGAAGTGCAGTGTGAAATGATAAAGAGTATCAAGGGACTTGAAAATGCAGAAATACTAAGACCTGGATATGCAGTTGAGTATGACTATATTGATCCACGAGAACTAAGCCATACTCTTGAAACTAAGAAAATTAAAGGCCTATATTTTGCTGGCCAAATTAATGGCACTACTGGATATGAAGAAGCAGCAGGGCAAGGAATTATTGCCGGAATTAATGCAGCACTCTCTGCATCTGAAAAAAAAGAAAGCTTTGTTCTTCATCGCACAGACTCATATATCGGCGTAATGATAGATGATCTAGTCACCAAAGGGGTGATCGAACCTTATAGATTATTTACCTCACGTGCAGAATATAGGCTAGCTATCAGGTCAGACAATGCAGATAGAAGATTAACACAAAAAGGTTATGATATTTCCCTTGTTTCGCATGAGAGATACTCCGTTTTACAGAATAAACTTGAATCCATTAAGCAGCTTGAAGAGGAGTTAGGGAGTCTGACGATTACTCCTGAGCAGCTTAGGTCTTATGGTATCAAAATATCTTATGATGGGATAAGAAAAACGGCACTAGATTTACTTAGCTATCCAAACATCGACTGGAATAAATTACAAGAAATATGGCCGGAGTTAAGCAGCATCACGCGCTGGGATGGCACCGCAATGGGTAGCATAACTAAGAATGAAATATGCGAAGCGGTTGAAATTGAAGCAAAATACAAACCTTATCTAATAAGACAAGAAGCGGATATGAAGTTTTTACGAGAGGAAATTAACACTCAAATTCCAATTGATTTTAACTATTCACAAGTTAAAGGCCTGTCAAGTGAAGTAATAGAAAAGTTGCAGACGATAAAACCAGCGACGATTGGCATTGCAAAGCAAATACAAGGCATCACTCCTGCAGCGATAGTGAGCATATTAGTGTATTTGAGAAACAGGAAAACGAAAGTGGCTGCTAATTTTGTATGAGGTGTTCTATGTCAAAAATCGAAGAATTTCGTTCTTTTATGCACGAGATAAACGTTGATGCATTTATGTTGCATACTAAAGATGAATATTTAAATGAGTATTCAGAGGAGCTAACAAAGCTGTGTGGCTTTACAGGAACAAATGGGCTACTTATCGTTACAAAAGACAACAAGTGCCCATTTTTTACGGATGGACGCTATATCACACAAGCTCGCAATCAGCTCGATCGGGGCAATTTTCAAGTATATAATATACAAGAAGAGGATCCACGCGAATGGATAAAAGCAAACTTAACATCGACTGCCTCACTAGGTTATTATTTGCAATATTTTACCATAGAAGATATAAGAAAGTATGAGAATATCTGTAAATTAATACCCTGTTTAGCTGGAAAAAAAAGTGACTGTCGAAAACAAGCAGTGGTTTTACATTCTATTGAATATGCTGGTGAAAGTAGTAAGGACAAATGTGAAAAAATAGCTAAAAGCATAGATAAAGAAGCTGAAGTAGTGCTTTTAACTGATCCAAATTCAATTTCGTGGTTATTAAATTTAAGAAATGAAAATGCTAAATATACTCCATGTATATTGGGCCGTGCTATATTGTATAAAAGCGGTAATGTTGGTTTGTTTATTCAAGATAAAGAACATTCAACTATAGAAGCAAATTTAGGCAATCATATAAATATTTTTGATATTAGTGAGCTAGAAAATTCGCTGCACAAGCTAAATTCAATAGTCATGGATCCAAGCACAACTCCAATGAGTATCATGGCTGTAATAAAAGATAAACAGGTAGCTGAGAGAGAAGATCCTTGTCTAATTTATAAAGCAGCAAAAAACCAAACTGAAATAGCTGGGGCTATAAATGCGCATATCAGAGATGGAGTGGCAGTTACAAATTTTCTATATTGGCTTGAAAATAATGTTGGTACAGAACTTGAAGCTGAAGAAAAGATTTTAGAATACAGAAAAGAGCAGAATTTGTTTAAGCAACTAAGTTTTCCAATAATTTCAGCATTTAATGAGAATGGGGCAATAATTCACTATCGTGCAAGCAGTAAGACGAATAAAGTAATTCAGAAAGATGGACTGTATTTGATTGACTCTGGTGGCCAGTACCTTGACGGCACAACTGATGTGACAAGAACTGTAGCAATTGGCAATCCAACTGATGAACAAATAACCCACTATACAATAGTACTCAAAGCTCACATTGCTATAGCAAGTGTCATCTTTCCTCCTGGCACTACTGGTGGAGAATTGGATATATTAGCACGTACGCATTTATGGAAATTTGGAATGGACTATATGCATGGTACAGGGCATGGAGTAGGAAGTTACCTATCAGTACACGAAGGACCACAAGCAATATCAAAAAGTAATAAAGTGAAACTCACGCCAGGGATGATACTTTCCAACGAACCTGGCTATTACATTCCGGGAGAGTATGGAATAAGAATTGAAAATCTGATATATGTTGACAGGCAAGAAAACGGCTTCTTAAACTTTAAACAACTGACCTCTATTCCATATGATAGAAGACTAATAAATGTGCAAATGCTTACTAAGGATGAAATTGAATGGATAAATGGCTACCATCAATTTGTCTATAAAAACTTAGAAAATAGCGTAAAAGATAAGGAATGGTTAAAGAAGGTATGTGACCCTTTATAAGCAAAGGAGCATTTTTTATTATTTAAAAAGTATTAATGCAATTGTGACAGGTATTTTGTATTGTTTTTAATTTTAAAATAATATATAATAAAGAACACGTATTTTTAGGTAGGTTATAATTATGATAGACAAAGGGCAAGAAGATGAATTTATGAAGCAGTATATGGATACTTGCAAAGAGCAAATAGAAAAATTAGCCAAGGATCCTGAATTGCTTAATCAGACTTTAAAACCATTTATGCAAATGTCTCAGCAGCTTATGGCTGGCGGTATGTTAGAAGGGGCTATGCCTGGCATGATACCTGATTTGGGCAGTATGGATGTTAACAAGATGATTGCTCAGATGAAGGAAATGATTGACTACATAAGAGGTAACTATAAGGAACTAATGAAAGAGCACAGCTCGCAGATTCAAGAGCTTGATGAATCCAGTAAAAAGCTAAGAGGCTTAGTTAAAAAATTGATAGAAAAGATCGAAAGTAAGTAAATAACATCTGGATTTCTGTCATTCTATATACAACTTTCTAGTTGGACGGTAAGTCGAGGTCAATTATTGATGCCATGAAAGTAGCTGACACTGGTTCCTTTATGACGGCAGTGCCCAGAGGTGTCATTCCAGTGCTTGACACTGGAATCCAGGAAACTTAACTTTACACCAGGTAATAAGAACTGGATCCCAGTGGGCTTTGTTGCATAGCAACTGAAAAAATCTGGTGGCTACTGACAAAATTCATTATAAAATAGCCATTTAACCTTGAAAGAAAAAATATGCCACAAAAAATGAGGGTCAGTAACCATAGCGAATATAACAAATTTCTAGAAAAAAGAGGAAATATTTTTCATTATATCAACGAAGCCATAGAAAAGTGGTACGAGAATGGTCCAAAAATACCAGGTGGCAACAATATTTATAGCGATAAAGTTGTAATTTTGGTGCACATAATAACTTGTTTATTTAGAATAGGCCTGAGGCAAACAGTTGGGTTTATAGCAGGATACCTTGAGCAAATTGGGAAAAATTTGCAAGTTATCAGCTATTCACAATCATCAAGAAGGTTTAAGAAACTCAATATTAAGATCAATGATTGCAGAATTGATAAAAATAATATGGAAGATATCGAAATTGCTATAGACAGTACAGGAATTAGTATATACAACAACACTCCTGGTCATAGCAAAGAAAATAGCGAAGATAGAAAGTATCGCAGCTATGAACAGACAAGAAAATTGCATGTAATGTTGAATACAAACAGCAAAAAAGCCATAGCTGTAAAATACAGTAACGGTGTCTACTCTGATCACTATGGAGCTTGTGATTTGCTAAAAGAAGTCGATTTTCAGTATGTCATAAAAGTACTATATGCAGATAGGGCATATGACAGAGAAAAGCTCTATAAGCTGTGTAATCAATATGGTATAAAAACGAAAATTCCTCCGAAAAACAACGCAGCAGAGCATCCAAAGTTAGACTATATGGCTGAGAGAAATTCTGCAGTCAAGCTCATAAAGTCATATGATGAAGATAGTATAAAGAAGTGGAAAAAAGAGATGAGTTATGGAAAAAGATCTTATATAGAAAGTTTTTTCTCGCGACTGAAACAAACATTCGGGTTTAGTTTTAGGAATAAATCTGAGACAAATAGAGAGAAGGAACTACTTGTTAAATGCTATTTGCTCAATAAGTTCACTGATATTGGTATGGCTAAATTTGAGATAGCTTCATAAATTTATTGTGCGTTACCTACTATCCGAAGAGCGATGCAACAAAGCCTACTGGGATCCAGAAAAAAAAGATATGGATTCCAGCGTCACGCGCTGGAATGACACCAGATAGAGCTCTAGATAACATCAGAATATCAGTTAGAACCAAAGTGGAAAAAGGCATTAAAATAGGCGATCAAGTAAAATTATCAGCAAAACTCTTCCCTCCAAAAATTGCGCCTTCGGAGTATGCATACGATTTTGCAAGAATAGCATATTACCAGAAAATAAGTGCAACAGGTTTTGCAACAAGCAAAATAGCCCTACACAAAAAGGCTGAAGCAAGGCAATTTCTAGAGTATATGGAATCTTTCCGTCAATACATTTATGAAAACCTGCAGCAAAATATTAAAAAACCACATGCAGACATAATTTCTGCATTACTGATCGGTAAAAAGGACGGAATAGACCAAAAAACTATGGATGCGATACGAGATTCAGGTATAGCACATTTGTTTGCCATATCTGGTTTGCATTTATCATTTGTTGCTGGCCTGTTTTTTATAGTGTTTCGTAATTTATTTGCAACATCTGAAACTTTAACTCTTAAGTATAACACCAAGAAAATATCTGCATTCCTTACTATTTTGCCAACCACGTTTTATTTGTTGATTACCGGCATGCAAATTTCTGCTCAGCGTGCCTACATCATGGTGATTTTAGTACTCGTTGCAATAATGATAGAGAGAAAATATCGAGGGTTAATAGCAATTGCGTTTGCTGCTTCAGTGATACTCTCAGTAGAACCAGAAGCAATTTTAAAGCCACGCTTTCAGATGTCATTTTCTACTGTTTTGGCACTGGTTGCCAGTTATCAAATTAATGCTAATAAATTATTCAAAATAAAAATAATGAAATATTTTGTGTCGATAATGATCAGCTCAGTAATAGCAAGTTTAGCAACTGTTCCGTATACGATATATAATTTTAATTATTTTTCAATTAGTGGCATTATCACAAATTTAGTTGCTATACCAATAGTTACATTAATTATTATTCCACTTGGAATAATTTATGTCTTATTGATTCCTTTAGGTATTGAATGGATTATAGCGCCATTTATAGAGCGCCCAATTGACAGCATTTTGTATATAACAAACGCTATCGCTAGTCTTCAGTATTTGGTTATTCCCATTCGTACTTTTCCTGCCTCATCAATTATTATAATAACATTTGGGTTATTGTGGCTGTGCTTGTGGGAAAGAAATTGGCGTTTTTTGGGATTTTTTTTTATTGTACTAGGTATTTGCTTTAGCGCTGCATATAAAACCCCCGACATCCTAATAAATGCTGATAATGTTGCTGCAAAGGAGAGTGATAACTTACTATATTCTCTCACTAGAAAAAGCAGAAATTTTGTTATCAAAACGTGGGCAAAGCAAAACGGACAGAACCAAATTTTGAATCATACAAAATATAGCAATCCAGATAAAAGACTAAAGTATGGCTGTATATATAATAAAGGAAATAATAAATCAGTACTGCTTGCTTATAAAAAAGAAGATATCTTGAGAAACTGTAATAGTGTTGATCTGATAATTCAATTAAGTGAATTCGACTATTCAGCTTGCAACGCTAAAATTATTAAACATGCTGATCTAGAAACGTATGGCACACATTCTGTTTGGTTAACAAATCGTTACGTAAAGATTAATACAGTGCGCTCCAATAGGCCTTGGCACATGTTGAAAAATTAAGAAACTTGATTTTAAGGTTTGGTTAACGTATACCTAAATAAGTTTAAACTAGAAAAATGTTATGGTTACAGACACTCAAGATCCTTTCAAAGACTATTTTGATTTTTTAGGATTTAGAAAACTTTCTGACCAGCCCAGTAGAATTTTGAGCTCTATAAGAAAGTATTCTGGTACTATATCGATAGCAAGTACCATTGCTACTCTTATAGCATTTACTGCCTTTTCTATTCAGCCTGTTACAGTAGGTATTGCTTGGTTTGCGTTCACGCCAGCACCTCTTGCCTTTATTCCTCTTATAGTTCTCTTATTTACTGCTGTTATAAACTTTATAAATACACAAAAAATAAAAGAGAATGAAATAGATAAAAAAATAGGAAACTATCAAGTTGATGAACAGTACAGCCAGATTGCTCAAGAAGCTAAAAAAATTGAAATTGTAACAAATTTAGATAAAAAGGGGGAAAAGCTTTCAATAGTTTTACCAATTTCTAAGACGCAGAGAGAAATACTAGAAGATATAGAAGCAGAAAATAGAAATAGGATTCT
The DNA here is from genome assembly GCF_964028565.1 of Wolbachia endosymbiont (group A) of Tromatobia lineatoria. Classification (NCBI taxonomy): domain Bacteria; kingdom Pseudomonadati; phylum Pseudomonadota; class Alphaproteobacteria; order Rickettsiales; family Anaplasmataceae; genus Wolbachia; species Wolbachia endosymbiont (group A) of Tromatobia lineatoria. Next base: position 1,164,727 of record NZ_OZ034791.1, on the reverse strand, counting down.
CTTGTTTACTGGATCATATGTATTTGGTACTATTATAGTAGTTTCAGCAATATCACAATCCATTAATGCTCCAATAATATTAATAGCTTTATTAGTCGCTATTCTTTTATGCATCATATCAACACTTAGCAATCTAATAAGTAATAGCGTGGATCATGAAAATCATACTATTAGAAAACACAGTTCTTTAGGTCTTCTATTTCCATACTGGTCTGGAAAGGGCATGGTTGTATCAGTAGTAGAAAATAAGCTTGGTAAAAGGGAAAATGAACTAATATCTCTAATGAAAAAACTACTTAGTCCGCTTTGCAACTCATTTCACAGTAACCTTAAAAAAGCTTGCGATTTACTTGATAATAGTCTTTTAAAGCCTGCAAATATTAACATTAAAGAAACGCTTGATCACCTAAAAAAAATCAGAGAAGACATCAAAAAAGATTTAGATTGGCTACATGCAGAAATTTCAGAAGTTTTAAACAACACTAAAGAATTGACAAAAAAAGCACATTCACTAGATATTGAAGGTACTTTTTCTAGGTTAGAGAATGCTATTAAAATTGCTGAAGATAAAATTGAACGATTTGAACCAAGCCGCTTTGTAGGCTGGCTTCAATCAACTACGCAGTCTAATAATAACGAGTTCCTTAGCATGCTAAAAAAGTTAAAAGAGGATACAGAAGAGGAAAAAACGGAATTGAAGGAGCAATTAAACGTAGTAAGGAATGAATTAGAAGAAATAAAAAAGAAGCAAGCTCAACCAAGTACGCCTGATTTAGAAGCTAACAATGGAAATAATACTAATAAATTATTAGTATTAGAAAATAAAGTCAAAGAACTACGTGACACAGTTAGAAAGTTAGAGCTGGAAGCAGAACAAAATAAGCTGCAGCAAAAGAAGGAAAAGTTAGAGCAAAAAAAATCTGAACAAGAAAAAACAGATGAATGGAAAGAAAAAATCAACGGCAAACCAAGTGAATTCTTATATTATTTATTAGAATCTATTAAGCTGGAAGAAAAAGATAATAAAGAAAAAAAGGTTGAGGCAACATTACGAGATTTTGATAATAAAGTTACAATCTACTGGAAAGATGGCTCTCAAACAATTTGCCATATTAAAAAACAAGGTGATCTGCAAATTGAGTCTAGTGCAACAATGTTTACAGACCCAAATGTTCAAGCAGCATGGGAAATGGCGCGGGGTAAATCACTATAGATTACTCAATAATAACCTTAAGTGTTAATAATGATAAAGAGAAATTAAGGTTAGACACCTATATAGCTGAAAAATGCAACATATCACGCAGCAAAGCGCAAAGATTGATACAAAATGAGCAGGTGAAATTACTTGGCACACCGATAATTAATAATGACTACATAGTAAAACCAGATGAAGAGTATGTGGTGCATCTCGTTCAACCTGACATATCCACATCAATTGAGCCTAATTATGACATAAAACTTAATATCGTCTATGAAGATGAGGACATTATAGTTCTGAGTAAACAAAGTGGATTAACAGTGCACCCAGGTGCTGGGACAAACAATGATACGCTTTTGAACGCAGTTATCGCTCACCTTAATGTAAGACCAGGAATTGTTCATAGACTCGATAAAGATACTAGTGGGCTAATGGTAATTGCAAAAAATGAAGCAGCCCATAGTTTTTTGTCTGAATTGTTATCGAATCGCAAAATAAAGCGGGAATACTTAGCAGTAGTTTGGGGAACATTATCTTCTCAGCAAGGCACGATAAAAACTAACATTGCTCCCAAACGCGGTAATAAAGAAATGATGTGTGTAACAAAAATCACAGGCAAATTAGCAATCACTCACTATTTAGTGCAAAAAGTTATAGGACAAGTAAGCCTCGTTAAATGCACTTTAGAGACAGGCAGAACACACCAAATTCGAGTCCACATGAGCCACATAGGACATTCCATAGTTGGTGATCAAGTTTATGGAAAAAATAGTAGTAAAAGCACAAAATATGCTAAAAACTCTAGTTTCATTCGTAATTTCAATAGACAAGCACTACATGCTTATACACTGGGCTTATACCACCCAAAAAGTAAGGAATACATGGAATTTGTCTCTGATTTACCGCAAGATATAAAAACTTTAATTGGTGAGTTTGACAACATATCTTAATAACATTCGTATTAACCTATCAATATTATCATCCATGTTATCAGGAAGTTAATTAATGAAAGAAAAACTGCTGCACTACCTAGATCTTTCACCTTTTTTGAAAGTATGTGTTGTTCACTGGAAATACGCTCAATTGTCGTTTCAAAAGCAGTGTTAACAATTTCCACAATTAACACCAGGAATAGGCTGCTTATCATTACTGCACGTTCTAGATTACTTACATCCAAAACAAACAAAATTGAGACACATACTATAAAAAGCAGTAACTCCTGTCTGAACGCAATTTCTGATATAAAAGCTGATTTTATTCCTTCACAAGAGTATTGAATTGCTTTTATTAGACGAATAATGCCCTTCTTCATTATTATTCACAAAACCCTTTAATCAAAATTTTAACTCATTTAGATTTGCTACACCCTATAGCATTTTTATCATTTGTTCACCCTATTGGTTTTGAAATTAAGATTTACCGCAACTACAATAAGTACTCTTATCATCACATTTTGGTGTTAAGTCAGGATAGAACGTGAGTATAGCATCATTCTTTCTTACAAACACTGATTGATAATTGTCATCTTCCATTTCATATAGACACATTCCATCTTTTCCTAATTCCTTAAACGCCTTAGTTGCAGAAATTATCGGCATGAAGGTTATATGCGTATCCATTTGGGCATTTAACTTTCACTTCCCCATCCTTACCCAAATATTTCATTCCAAATGTATAAACCGGCGGCTTAATATCTGATTCATTGCACAGGATTCCAACTGCCCATTTATCCTCTTGAGCTTCAACATATCTACCTACAAAATGCATACCACCTAATTTATCGTTTGGCTCACCACAAAAAATATGTCCAAACCCTATAGTTTCTTTTTCACTTCCACTATTTGTAAACCAAATGTTAGCCAGTTCATCTTTAAGTAACTCCAAATCCGCATCTGGCGTAATCACTTATATATTCCTTTCACTACTTCTTGATGCTGCGGACAACTAAGTAAAATTTTGAAATCTTCTTTATCTGGATGTGCTCCCCAATCTCCACAAACTTTCAACACTCCTCTATCGAAGTCAGTTAATTCTGAAACGGTGGCTGGTTGTGAACTGAAAAATGGTTCAAAATTGACTTCAACATTTTCTTCTACATAGCCGGTGTGAAAATAATGATCCTTAATATAAAAAATAAATCCTATTATTGGTATTATTAAACACAAAATTAGTTTAACTGTCTTCGACATAATCACGTTCACAAAAAAGCTAGCCTATAAGAAATAATTTAAAAAAGTTTTAATCTAATCGTTTTTGCAGAGCAGCAACTCCCGGCATTTCATCGCCACTTAACCAATCTAAAAATGCTCCTCCACCAGTGGAAACATATGTAAAATCCTTATCGGCAAGGCCTGCAGCGCTTATTGCAGATAGACTATCGCCTCCCCCTATTATGCTGGTTAACTTTCCTTTGTGCGTTAAGTCACTTACGATTTTCATTACCCCTATTGTACCGCTTGCAAAAGCTGAATGTTCAAAAACACCAATAGGTCCATTCCACAGCAGAGTCTTACTGCTTGCTATTATACTGCTTATTGTACTCAAAGTTTGTGGTCCGATATCCAAAATTATATCACCGTCCAAAATGGACTCAGTTCTTCTTGAAATACTAGTGCTGTAATCAGAGTTTACTGCAACCAGAACGTCTTCTGGCACAACTATTTTGCAATTGTTTTTATTTGCTGTTTCAAGAATATTATGCAGAAGGTCGTCAACACCATTTTGAAAGAAAGATTTCCCTATATTTACTTTGCTAAATGACAAAAAATTATTGGCTATTGCACCACCTAGAACTAGGTAATTAACCTTTTCTGTTAGCTTCATAAGCACTTTTATTTTAGTTGATATTTTAGCTCCCCCAACTATCGCAGTAATAGGTTTAGCTTTAAACGATACAGCTTTTTCAAGATACTTTAGCTCATCTTGCAAGCAAAACCCTGCATAAGAGGGTAAAAATTCTGTAATGCGTGAAATAGAAGCGTGAGCTCTGTGAGAGCAAGAAAATGCATCATTTACATATATATCCGCTAGAGATGCTAGTTGTTTGGCAAAATTTGAGTCACTTTGCTCTTCCTCTTTATAAAATCTTAGATTCTCTAGTAATATTATATCTCCTGCATCCATAACACTTACTGCTCTTTGTACTTTTTCACCAAAGCAATCGTCAATGAATTTCACTTTTTTATTTAGTAACTGCGATAAAGTGTCAATTACATTTTTTAGCGACAGATTATTGTCTCTGGCCTTTGGGCGTCCAAAATGTGATATAATAATAATCTTTGCACTCGCATTCACTAAATACTGAATAGTAGGCAATGCTCTCAAAATACGAGTGACGTCACGAATTTCTCCATCTTTTATAGGAACATTGAAGTCAACTCTGAGTAAGACGGTTTTATTGTGAAGATCACAATTTTCTATACTAGGTATATTCATTACAAAATTGAAGCTATAAAGTCACTATACAGCAGTTTGATCTAAAGTAAAGTTTTAAGCTTACGAACGTTTAAGGAAATTTGCATGCCAAACGCTTGACACTGGAACCTTATCGTCATGCCATCACGAACCGTCATACCGCCGGGTATCTCTTAGCCGCTAACACGTAGCGGGATACTTGACCTTTACAGGGATGACGATTGTCGTTTAGCCATAAATATTTAAGAAATTTACTAAACAGAAAAAAAGGCAAAAGAAGCCCCGTGGTTGGCTAATTACTTACATTATACTTTCAAGTATGGCGTTTTTTTATTCTAAACGCTTAATAACCGCGATTTAGCTGCTTTTTAATGCAACTAACCTTTAGTCATAAATGTTTAAGAAATTTACTAAACAGAAAAAAAGGCAAAAGAAACCCTAGGGTAGCTAATTATTCACTATCCATTTTTTAAGTTGGCGTTTTTTGATGTTTTAAATGCTTTATAAGCGTATTTCAGCTTGTATAGGTAAAAACCTAGAAATTTGATAAAGACATAGAGTGCACATAGTGCAAAAAATTAAACATGAGAGGCCAGATACGTTGAGTTTTTTTGTCATTTAATCTGTACAGAGAAGATAAATAAATAGCTTCAGTTTCATGATAAGGAGGCTGGCGGAGTTTGTCAAGTAAGTTTTTCGTTTAATCCGTTTCTTGATTTAGGTGCCCTTGACTTCCGGCTGGGTCGAATTTGTATAGCTACATTGTCGGTAAATCTAAATTGCTTTAATGATTTTGATTGAAAAATAGTTTTTCTATTATATAAATGCTACTTTAGGGTAATCAAAATGGAAGACGATAAATATAGCCTAGGTTTAAGGGTTATCCATTGGTTGATGGCTGTTTTTATTATCGGTATGCTTTGCTCTGGACTTTATATGAAAAGCTTACCACTTAGCAATGAAATTAAGTTCAACATATACGCTATTCATAAGGCTTGCGGTATCACTATTCTTGGATTAATCATAGTACGCATATTTTTTCGCGTCTTTACTTATGTTCCACCACTTCCAGCAAATTTTTCTCGGTTTGTAATCAATATAAGTAAAGCAGTACACTTTGGTTTATATTCTTTGATGGTGCTAATGCCACTATCTGGCTATGTCATGTCTTCTGCTTCTGGCAAACAGATCAAATATTTTTTTCATATCCCTTTGTTGATTAATCAAAACAAAGACCTAGCTAACACGGCTAACGAGCTACATTCGATGCTTGCATATTTTATGGTACTCTTTATAATCTTACATATACTTGGCGCCTTAAAACACACATTTATAGATAAACAAAACATTTTTAAACGTATGATATAGGTTATATGTTAAGTAGCCTCTGGAAAAAAGGAACAGATTTTCTTGGCAGTGAGTTTGCTATAATGGGTGGTGCTATGAGCTGGGTTTCAGAGAGAAACTTGGTCTCAGCAATCTCAAACGCTGGTGGTTTTGGTGTGATTGCATGTGGTGCAATGTTTCCAGACTTGCTAAAAAAAGAAATCATAGAGACGCAGCAATTAACTAACAAGCCATTTGGTGTAAATCTAATTACTATGCACCCAAAGTTGAGTGAGTTGATAGATGTGTGTATTGAAACGAAAGTGAGCCATATAGTGCTTGCCGGTGGACTGCCAACAAAGCCTAATATAGAAAAAATCAAGGGTGCAGGCATTAAAGTTATGTGCTTTGCACCAGCATTAAGCCTTGCGAAAAGGTTAGTAAAAATGGGAGTAGATGCATTAATAATAGAAGGAATGGAAGCAGGTGGGCATATAGGTCCAGTTAGCACTTCTGTTCTTGCACAAGAGATATTGCCTCATTTTAAAAATGAACAAATACCAGTGTTTGTTGCAGGTGGAATAGGAAGAGGTGAAATGATAGTTAATTACCTGGAAATGGGAGCAAGTGGCTGTCAAATAGGTACATTATTTGTCTGCACTAATGAGTCAATTGCCCACAAAAATTTCAAGGAAGTGTTTATTAAATCGGCCGCACGTAATGCAATACCTTCTGTACAGATAAGTGCTGATTTTCCTGTAATTCCTGTAAGAGCTATAGCCAACAAAGCAAGCGATGACTTCATGAAGCGTCAAAAAGAAGTTATTGATGAATACCAAAAGGGACAGATCTCAAAAGAAGATGGGCAGCTTGAAATAGAAAAGTTCTGGGCTGGAGCTTTAAGAAGGGCAGTGATTGAAGGAGATGTTGAAACAGGATCTTTAATGGCTGGCCAAAGTGTTGGCATGGTTGATAGGGAAAAGCCTGTAAAAGAAGTAGTGAATATGTTAGTTCAACAGGCAAACAATTATATTGAGAGCAAATCTGTAGAAGTAGAAAGCCCAGAAAGCAAATAGTTAAGCGACCTCACAATAAGCAAATTATCCATATATGGCATAATCGCCCAGTTTTAATGTAAAATTAACGCTAAAAAGGTATCTATACATTTTATTATGTATGGAGGAATGTTATGCTAAGTTCTTTAAAAAAATCTCAGAATAATACAGGAGATATTAACCAACAATTGCACAACACTATATACAAAAAGGTAACAAAAAAAACACATAATCATGAAAGCCCAAAAAAAAATCGAGAGGGAACTATCAAAAAATGCATAGAGTTGTTCAAGAAAGAGGCTAATCCTAATGTATTAATTAAATTAGAAAAATTACTGAAAGAGCAAGAAGAATCTTATAATTATTACACCAAAAAATTTCTTCCAGTGTTGGAAACAGAAGTAATAAAATTAGAGGTCGAGCTTTCAGTATCTAACAATGAAAGAGAACAATTACAAAGATCACCAACAAGAAGAGGGAAAATATTAGAAATAATTTCAGGGATTACTAAAAGGAGCAGCAGTGTAAGCTCAATACCAAATGCTGTTGAAGAAAATATTGAAGATCAAATGCAGCTAGGACATATTGAAGAGCAAAACAACACACAAGAAACACCCTTGAATGTAGCTGAGAAAAAAAGTGGTGATACTAAAATACTTGGCCAATTAGATATTCCGAAAGAGGTATCTAGAAAATATAGTAAAGTTATGGAGCAATTAAAGAAGAATATAAAAACTCCTAAGCTTGGTAACGGTAGTGGTTCAGATAGTGGAATAAACTCACCTGGACTGAGTGAAAAAAACTCGATATCACCAATAAATAGTAGAAAAAACAGTTTAACATCAATAGCAATCACTTCATCTGAGGAAAGTTTAAACTCAACATTGAGCTCTGTTGAAGAAGATAATGGCTTACAACCAGAGGGTGGAGAAAAAACTGAGTTATTAGAATCAAATTTGGAATCCCCAAAAGAAAACGAGACTCAAGTGCAGCCAGAGCAGACTGTAAAAAAAGAGCCAAAAATGCAAGAAAATGAAAACTCAGATGGTCAAGCAAATCCAGATCAAGTTAAGAAAGATATCCTACTTAAAAACCAACCCAATAACAGAAATCTTCACGTTGCACTTGTAGCAGGTTGTGCTCTCTCCACAATAGGGTGCATTGTTGCAGGAGCAATGACATCAGGATTGATAGGAGCAGGACTACTTGCTATGGCTGCAGTGTTTGCTATAGCAGCAGTAGCTGAATTGCATTCAAACTTCCTATCAAGTAAATTAACATCCATTAATGTGAGTCCTCTTGTTGATGATAAAGAGCTTACAGCATGTTCACGTCTGTAAAAATTAAATATGTGTTACTTGTAGTGGATAAGTGAATTCAGTTCTTGCCTATTGATATAAAAGTTGTTATATTTAAGAAATGTTTAAAAGGTATTTAGTTGATGCGCATTCAATTGAATAAAGTTTTGGTTTTTATAGCCTTATTAAGTTTCATTTTTGCATCATATTCTAGCGAAGCAAGTTCGGCGAGTGATGAATTAAAGGGTATACAAGAAACGGTAAAAAATTTTATTTCTTCATTTTCAGTTAAAGATACTGTAGAAAATATGAGTCCTTCAACAATCATAGGGTTGTGTATAGCTGCAGTGATACTTGCAGTAGTGTTCAGAGGTCTAATCTTTTTTATGATAATGTTTGGTGTACTGGTCCTGATGTTCGGTAGTACAGAAAAGGCAACAGACTACTTAAAAGAAAAATTTAACTTTGCAAAAGATATAAAATTACAATCCGATAGCGAAAAAAAAGATAAAAATTAAGATAGTATTTTTATCTTTTTTAATTATCTTTATTGAATACGCATATGCAGTTAAAAGTACCAACAGTTAACTCTAAGCTTAAAAAAAAGAACAACTTAGCATTACTAGAAAGCATTGATTTAGATTTTGTTCCTTATGCTTGTCATTACGATGAAGAAACCATACTAACAAAACAGGGAGAATTGTTAAAAATAATCAAGTTAGAAGATTATTCTTCTGTTGATAACTACAGCGACCTCAGAACTGAAATTAGAAAAAGCATATCAAAAAATATTAATAGCCTGTGTTTTACCGTTTGGATTCATACCGTTAGAAAGCGCAATAAACTGAGCTTGAAATGGAATAAAACTGAAGACTTCTCTGACAACCTACATTCAACGTGGTTTAATAAACTAACTGATAGTAAATTACAGTATATAAATGAACTATACATTGTAATATTGTTTAGCGATTTTGGCAAGCATACTAATAATTCGTTTTTTTTCAATAGAATAAAGAATAAGCATAAGTTGTCTTTACAAGAAAGCCATCAGGAGTTGCAAAAGATAACTGACGTAATTCAAAATGATTTAGGACCTTTTGGAGCTAAAAAACTGAGTCTAAGGTTTAGTGAAGGTAAAATATATTCTGAAATGATAGAATTTCTCCACTATATTGTTACATTAACGCACAAAGATTATCCAATACATGAAAGGGACCTGTCGCAATATATTAGAAATTTTAAAATAGCTTTTGGTTTCAATACGTTTCAAACAATATTTGAAAATCAACAGAAATTTGGCTCTATTTTCAGCATAAAAGAATACCGGGAAATCTCTTTAGGTAATATAGATAGATGCTTGCAGCTTGAATCTGAATTTATCATTACAGAAATAATGATATTTACTAGTAATAACAAAGCAATAAAAGAATTTAAAAAACAAATCAACATGCTGCAAATTAGTGAGGATAATACCTTACTTAAAAGCTCAGGAATTGAAGAAATAATAGAGCTTGAAAAGACCTCTAGTATAGACTTCTGCCAACAGAAAATTATTTTTACAATATTTGCAGATGATAGGAATAAGTTAGCTGAAAGTATTAGTGATTTATCTTCTATAATGTCATTAGTTGGCTTCATGATGTTTAGAACTGATTTACATATGGAAAGTCATTTTTGGGCACAACTTCCAGGCAATTTTGCTTTTATTACGCAACCGAAAAATATCTTAACAAAATACGCTTGCAGCTTTGCTATGCTGCACGATTTTACGTCAGGTACATTAAAAGGAAGAAGGTGGAAAGAAGCGGTAATGATTTTTTTTTCAAAAAAAGGAAATCCTTACTTCTTTAATTTTCATGGAAAAAGAAATAATGGCCATACTACGATACTCGGAGCTCCAAATTCAGGCAGAACTTCACTCATTAATTTTCTATTATCAGAATCAAGAAAGTTTAACCCAAGAATTGTCATATTGGATAACACTGGAAAATCAATAATTTTTACTAAAGCAGTGAGTGGTAAATATTACATAATCGATCCAAAATATAAGGACAAAAGCCTAAAATTTAATCCACTAAACATTGAAGATAGTGCTTCCAATCGCAATATGTTGGTTGAACTGATCAGAAGAATGGTAGCCGATACGAGCTTGGTGGACGTAGAAGAAAAGATAAGAAAAATTGTGGATTCTATATTTGCTATACCCAAGGAATCACGTTCTATTTCACAAATTTCTGAGGTGCTCTTGCTCCTTGGGGGTAAGATAAGTAGATGGTGTGACGATGGTGACTTTGCTTACTTATTTCAAGATGGTGATGAATCAGATATTGACTGGGAAACAAAAATTATATCTCTCAACACCGCAAACCTTACAAAACAAAAGGAATGTATGTCCGTGATACTTTACTATTTTTTATATTCTTTTGAGGCAAAATGTGATGGCTCGCCTGCAATACTTGTTTTGGATGAAGCATGGGAGATAAGTAATATTTTTCCTACAGAGAAAGAGTTTGATAACTGGATGCAAAGAATGACGGAACTAAATGTTGTAGTAATCCTAAGTACTGAGAATTTAAATCTCGCATTTGCTAGCAAATTTACTCAATATTTAGATAAACATGTTGATACAAGAATCTTGATGCCGAACGTCAATGCAAATAGATTATACATGAAGGCATTTTCTCTATCGAAAGAGGAGCTGAATATAATTCTGCAGACGCCAACACAGAAAGGTTTATTTTTGATAAAACAGTACAAAGGATTAGTAACCTTAAATCTGGATTTGAAGGATATGCAAGAAATACATGTACTTTCAGCTAACAAAGAGACTATAAAGTATATGTATGAGGCAATAAAAGAAAAGGGAGAAGAAGTTAATGAGTGGTTACCGGTATTTTATGAGAAGTGTAAGGCTTAATTTCTTATTGATATTTTTTTTGATACTTGGTCTTTCGTATCAAGGATATGCTGATTGTCCAACATTTGTAGAAAGTAATACTTGGTGGGAAGCAATAGTTGATGGAGATTGGGTAAAGGAAATTAAGGTGCAAGCAATAAAAGATCAAGGAGTTGATGGTTACTTTAATCCCAAAATTAGAGTATGTGCTTATGGTGGACAAAGTTATTGTTATGACTTACAAAGTGGGGAATCCTGCCGCCAGATATATGGAACGCAAGGTACAGGAGCTGGAGTTTCTGCTGCAGCTTTTATCGACTGGGAAGGAGATAAAACAAAAGCTGGAGGAGAAATTGCTCGGGGTCTTAAATGGGAATGGGCAGACGGTGTTACTGATGAGGAAAAAAGAAGATTCGCTAACTCTCCTAAAATATGTGCTTGCAGTCAAAAAGGGGCTTGTATGTCAGGAATTTCTTCATGGGGTTCTAGAGTATTTTCGGGTGAGAATATTTTCCGTCCTGGGGAGATGGAAAAAGTCTGTGATACCTGCTACCAAACGGCAGTAAAATGTGCTCCTGTTCCACTTGCACCTGGCCCCCCTCCATTTTGTGAACAACTTGCAATGTCGCTTCCACAAGTTAGAATTGTTCCTATAACAGATAAAGACAATGATTACTTTAATCCTAAGGTTAAGGTAATCATTGGTGATCTGAAAGGAAGAGACGGAGAGATTGGAGAAAAATTAGATTTCCCTAAAGGGTATGGAGAAAATAAAGCTGAGTGGCGCTCTATTTTAGACAAAGATGGCATCACGTACTACTTCAAAACTTATAGAGAAAAAGATAAGCTCTGCGCTGAATACCTTGGAACTCAAAGTATAGATGAAAACAATCCACAGTTCATCCGCTGTTTTCCTGCACCACCTGCTCCAGAACCTGAGATAGTGGAGATAGTAAATGCAAATACATTGAAAGTAGAAATGAAGATGAGTGAGAGCACTTGTGCTAAAGCACATGGAACCTATAGTAATGGTTCCTGTACTTTTAATGTTAATACTGACCTCAACCATCCTATAAACATTGGCCCCCTATCTTTAAAAGTAGTAAAACCAGCAATAGTAGCAAAAACAACTGATAGTAATATTGATAATATTATAGAAGGTATATTAGAAAGTAATCCGCAACAATTTAAAGTTCTGAAAGAATATGGCTATGTTCCTGATGTGCAAATTAAATGTTCTAAAGGCGGAAGTTTTTATAGTTTTAATGATTTTGAGAAAAAGTTAAAAGACAAATCTATTCAATGTGAATTTAATAACTCTGGGCAGCCGGAAATAGAAGTAAAGTATAAAGGAAATTCTAACAGTAAAATGCTTTGTCTTTCTGGATGGCAGCCAGAACCAGAGGAGTTTGTTCTTAAAAGAGAAAATAAAATAATACCACTAAAATTAATGGGAACAAGATATACTAAATACAATGCTGTTTACTCCAAGGAATCAAATCAGTTCTATTATCTTCCAAGCAAGGAAATAGTTTACCCTTTGAAAGAAACTCAAGAGAGGTTGGATAAAATAATATTTAATAAGCAAGAGTATGTTTTCTTCCCTGATGAAAATGAGCAGAAGAAGGAAGAATGCAGTTATTGTGTGAAGAAAGATAGCAAAATAGACGAAAAATTAAAATCTGGTGAAGGACTGAAAGTAGTATACAAATTGACGGATGTAGAGCATAAAGAAGGATGTGAGCAAGGTGATGATGGTTGCATCTGCTTTGATGGAAAGTGTAGCCGTTCAAAACAATATTTGAATAAAAATGAAGATGATAAGCCATTCTACTTAAGGTATGAGGAAGTGGATTGTAAAGATAAGGATGGTAAAGTATTAAGAGATGAAAAAAATGAAGTACGAAAGTGTACACAATTAAAAGATCAACTGATTAAAGCAAACAGAACAGAGGTTTTTTACGCTGATAAATTGTGTAGGTTCGATTTAGAAGGTCTCAAAAAGAAATTAAAAGAAAAATTAAAAGAGATAATCAAGGAACATCTGAAAAATAAGAAACCAGATCTTGAAAAAAATAATGAAAAATCCTATGATCATAAAAATAAAGATGTTTATACAGATGACTTATCAATAAAATTTGATCGTATTAAAATAGAAGCGTGGGGAAGTGGTGAAGCAGGTCATATACAAGGTAGTGGCTGTGACAATCAAAAATGCCATTCTACTGAAAGCAGAGTAGGGATGCCAGGAGATTATATTAAAGCTAAACTGAAAATCGATCCTAATTATCCTATAATTAAGGTGCAAGTCACAGAGGGAGGGGGTAACCAGGAAAGTAACTTCTCAGATAAGGACGGGGGACCTGTTTTCATAGAAATGTGCAATTCGCAGAAGCAACATTGCCAGCAACTGATTACTGTTGCAGGTGGAGGTGAGTATAGAACATACGGTGGTAAGGGTTATGAGGAAACAGTAATTCATAAGCAAGATTTAAAGCTAGAGGAGAAAATTGTAAAGGCAGATAAACTGAAGTCTACACAAGACAATCAAATAGCATATATAGAAAATGGTGAAATCAAGTATGAAACAGTAGAGTGTGGAAGTGGTTTGAGAAGCAGTAGATCTGGTGCAGGTGGCTGCATTAATAAAAGCAAAGGAATTTATGGTAAAGGCTCTCCAGGGTATGTGAAGATTAGACCTATTATAAAGGAATTTGACGAAGAAGAAATAAATGCTGCTATTAAAAAAGTAATAGAGGATCTATACGATCTTGAAACTATGACTGATTTTTGGGTAGGGGATCTTAACGTGAATATAAGTGGGATAATTAAAGAGGAAGTCAAAAAAGAATTATCAAGGTAAAAAGATATAGCTCTGGAAATGATGCTCTTGTTTTAATAATTAATTAAAGTAAAGCATGTAGTAAATGGTGTAATTGCTGTATCTTAACAAAAAGGTATAACGAATGTAGGAGGGTGCTTTATGTGTGCGCCAAGAAGTGCGTAAGGAACAGTTGGTGAAAATCCAACACGGGTAAAGCTTAGCCGGCAACCTGGAACAAACCATTATGCTGCGTAAGGTAACGAGCGTAGTAAAGCTAATGGAATGGACAACATAGGGTGCAACGAAAGTGAAGGTATTGAGTCCCGTAATTCACGCGTCATGGGGGCTGACACTTTACATTTGGTGGAAGGCAACATGGGTAATAACGCTAAGGCAAGATATTACTCACCTCATCGGGATCGAAGGCCGCGTCATGTGTTGAGATGGACCTTACGTGAACTTGGGAGATCCTTTGTATTCCTGTAAGGGTACTCTGGAACAAGTCAATAAAGGCGAAGACTGGAGGAAGATGCAAAGGAAGTCGGACTAACTGATAGTACTCGGAGTGTGGGAAAGCCACATACAAGGGGAAGCGGTTAGCAATATAGTGACTGGTATAGGGATTGCTATACCAATACAACAGAGATTGGAGGAGTATGCAAGGAAAACTAAACCAGATAGCAGTAAGGGCTAAGCAAGATAAGCGAGTAAAATTTACATCATTAGTTCATTTGATTAATGAAGAGAATCTTGCAGAGTGTTATAAGGAACTAAAACGCAACAAGGCTTGTGGTATAGATCGTGTGACAGTGGAAGCTTATGGAGAAAATCTAGAAGAGAAACTTAAAACACTAGTGGATAGTATGAAGAGAAAACAATATCAACCGCTACCAGTGAAAAGGGTATACATACCCAAAGCCGGGAGCAAAGAGAAGCGCGGTCTCGGAATACCATCAACGGAAGATAAGTTGGTACAGGTAATGCTAAAGAAGATATTAGAAAATATTTATGAAGCAAACTTTATGGACAGCTCGTATGGATTTCGACAGGAAGAAATTGTCATCAGGCGATAAACGCTCTAGATAAAGCAGTTATGCACAAACCAATTAACTATATTGTAGAAGTGGATATCAAGAAGTTCTTTGATAATGTTCAACATAAATGGCTAATGAATTGTCTAAGGGAACGAATAGCTGACCCAAATTTATTGTGGTTAATAAAACGATTTCTAAAGGCAGGAATAGTCGAAGTTGGATGTTATAAAGCAACCGATCAAGGCACACCACAAGGTGGTATAGTAAGCCCTGTATTAGCTAATATATACTTACACTATGTGCTGGACTTATGGTTTGAAAAGAAATTTAAGCCAAAAGCCAGAGGATATTTACAGCTAATAAGGTTTTGCGACGATTTTGTAGTTGGCTGCGAGAGGGAAGAAGACGCAAAAGAATTTCTAGAATTACTGAAACAAAGACTAAGTAAATTTGGGTTGGAAATAGCTGAAAATAAAACAAAAATAGTAAAGTTTGGTAAGAAAGAATGGTATCAAGCAGAAAGAGAGAAACGTAGGACGGCTAGCTTCAACTTTCTAGGATTTACACATTATTGTGGAAAAAGTCGTAATGGTAAACTTATGATGAAGCAGAAAACTTCAAAAATAAGCCTAGCCAGAAAGATTAAAGAAATCAAAGAATGGTTGAAGATGGTACGAAGTCGTATCTGTCTCAAAGATTGGTGGCAGAAACTTAAAGCCAAACTAACAGGACACTATAGCTACTTCGGAGTTAGCGGAAATTATCGGTGTTTGATTCAATTCTATCGACCGGTAACAAAGTTAGCATTTAAGTGGATAAACCGACGTAGTCAAAAGAAAAGTATGGATTGGGAACAATTTATACACTATTTAAAAGTAAATCCATTACCAAAACCAAAGGTATATGTTTCTTTATACACAGGAGCACTAGTGTGAACGCTGTATTGTGGAGCCGTGTGCGGGAAATCCGCAAGCACGGTTCTTTTGGGGAGACTATGGTTATGAGACCAAATCGCTGGTTTCAAGGTCATGAGTCTCTACCAGACTAAGATAAATTGAAGCATTTTTGTGGAAATAAAGCGAAATATGGAAGACAAAAGATAAATGCATTCTGAAAGGCTACACAGCATGTTCGTCCCGCTAATTAATAATATCTTTATTATTGTATGAGATAGGTAATTTAGCATTTATGAATTTGTAATGTGTTGCATATAGCTCAAAGAAATAAGGTTTACTGGTTACACGCTGCAGCCAATGCCACAACACTAGGACCTATGTTTATCTGCATGTTAATTTGCGTTGTGATTTTATGGAGGTCTTCTGTTACCTATGCTAGTGAAAATTTGGAGATACAGAAGGCCTTTGATAGTGTTGTCAAGCATATAAAAGCTGATAAAAAATATAAAGATCTTGATGTTATTGAGAGAAAAAGTGATAAATTTAACATCAAAATTGCGCAGAATTCTGGCAAGAGTTTTGACATATACTCTACTTTAAAAAAAGCAAAAGATTCCTTTGAATCAGGAGATAATGAAACAGCTATTTCTCTCCTTAATCAGATCATTGCAAAGTTTCCTTATCATAAAAATGCTTTAATTGGATTGGGAAATATTTATTACGCTAATAAAGAATACAAAAAAGCTGTAGAGATTTACACAAGACTGTTAAAAGAACACCCTAGTAACCCTTACATATTAAAAAATTTTCTGACGATAATCTCACAATATAATCCTGATCTGGCGTTGAGTGAAATGTTAAAATTGTATGATATACATAAAAATTATGCTCCTTTATTAGCAAATTTAGGTATGATCTATATGAAAAAGGAGGATTATGTAAAAGGTAAAGAGTATATGATAACTGCTATTTTCCTCGATGAAAACAATATTTTTTATACTTATAATTTAGCTGTTATTCTAGATAAACTTTCAGATTTTCAAAATGCTACAATATTCTACTTAAAATTGTTGAACATGGCTACAACTTCGAAAGATGTGAGTGAAAAAATACCTTTATACAAAGTGACAGCAAGACTAAAATTTATAAAACTTCACAGCACGCACTCAAAGATTTCATAAAAGCTTATAGCTCACCTAAATCTAATTTATCGTATCTGTTCAAGGGAGTGGCTAATGTGCAAATATTGAAGCAAAGTGTGTGAAACACAGATGTACGAACATTTGTTTGCAAAGGTAATTTACACAACAAATGCATAACTGTACGAACATTGTGATTTTGGCCCATCAGGAGGGTGTCATCCCAGTGCTTGACACTGGGATCCAGGAATTTTATTAAGTTGGCGAGCATAAAAATAGCTGTTTTATGTAAAAATACAACGTTTTAATGATTATGAAAAAGCTGGATTCCAGTGTCAAGCACTGGAATGACACCATTCTTTTTTCTGGATCCCAGTGTCGGCTACTTGGATGACACCATTTATTGTAAGGACTTACCTCACATTTACTCTATGATTATCTTTTTAGATCACCTTATCTACCTATTTTGCCACTCTGCTGAACGGATACAATTTATTGCTATTTTTGTTTACAATAATAATATTGAGCTATAGAATTAGATCTAAAGGGGCAATTAGCTCAGCTGGTAGAGCATCTCGTTTACACCGAGGAGGTCGGCAGTTCAAGTCTGTCATTGCCCATTTGCTTAACTGAATGTTAGTATTATTAATTACTTCAATTAAAGTATAGAAAATGCAGGATAATATAGTACCAATCTCAATAGTAAAAGAGCTGGAAGATTCTTATCTTTCCTACGCAATGAGCGTTATCATAAGCCGGGCTATACCTGACGTGCGGGATGGATTTAAACCTGTTCACAGGCGCATATTATATGCAATGTCAAGAGCTGGATTCGATGCCGGTAAGCCATATAAAAAGGCAGCTCGTATAGTTGGGGATGTAATGGGGAAATATCACCCACATGGTGATGCAGCTATTTACGATTCCTTGGTTAGAATGGCCCAAGATTTCTCTCTTCTTTTACCACTTGTTGATGGGCAAGGTAACTTTGGTTCGATAGATGGAGATCCACCAGCTTCAATGCGATACACAGAAGCAAGACTTCAAAAAGTGTCGCACTTTTTACTGAATGATATTGATGAAGATACAGTTAATTTTAGGCCAAACTACGATGGAAATGAAACAGAACCAGTTGTGCTGCCTGCAGAGTTTCCGAATCTATTGGTAAACGGTGCAAGTGGTGTTGCAGTTGGTATGGCAACCAATATTCCTTCTCATAATCTTGGAGAAATAATAGATGCTTGTATATTATATGTAAATAATCCTGAAGTTACTTTGGATGAGTTACTTGAAGTGATGCCAGGGCCGGATTTTCCAACTGGGGGAACAATTCTTGGAAGGTCTGGAATAAGATCAGCATTTGCAACTGGTCGTGGATCAATTGTTGTGCAAGGCAAGACTCATATAGAAGATCTGCCACAAGATAGGCAAGCAATAGTGATTGATGAAATACCTTACCAGGTAAATAAAGTAAAATTAATTGAGAAGATAGGTGAGCTTGTAAAAGAAAAAAGAATTGATGGTATAACAGAAATTAGGGATGAGTCCGATAAGTCTGGTATTAGAGTAGTAATTGACCTCAAAAGAAATGCTGAAGCAAGTTTTATACTTAATCAAATATTGGGGCTAACTCCACTAAGAAGTAGTTTTAGTGTTAACACTTTAGTGCTCAATAACAACAGGCCTGCTTTGATGTCATTGAAAGAAATCATAACTGCTTTTGTTGATTTTAGAAAAGAAGTATTAATCAGGAGAACAGAATTTCGTCTAAGAAAAACGAGGGAAAAAGCTCATATATATATAGGGCTCTACATTGCGGTCCTCAGCATAGATGAAGTGATAAAAATCATCCGCGGTGCAAAAGATCCTGCGGAAGCAAGTAGAGAACTTTTAAATAAAGAATGGAAAACTTCGAATGAAATCAATACTATTATCGAGTTGATTTCAGATAGCGCAAGCTTTTTGAAAGATGGAGTGTATAGATTAACTGAACTACAAATTAAAGCTATCCTTGATATGAAACTGCAGCGTTTAACAGGCCTTGAAAAAGACAAATTAGAAGCTGAGCTAAGTTCAATGATCAACCTGATAAAAGAATATATCGCTTTTCTTGGCTCAGGAGAGAAGTTGATGAAAGAAATAAAAAACAATCTACAAGAAATAAAGAACAGATTTGCTGTGCCGCGAAAAACTTCAATAGAAGAGTCAGACGCGGACATTGAAGCTGAAGATCTAATTCCACAAGAGGATATGGTGATAACCGTAACTATGAATGGTTATATCAAGCGTGTAAAACTTTCTCACTACAGAACTCAGCGTCGTGGTGGAAAAGGAAAGCTAGGACAGGGATTAAAAGAAGAGGATGTAATCACAGAATTATTTGTTGGAAATACCCATACTAGCTTTTTATTCTTTTCTAACATTGGTCGAGTTTATAGATTAAAAGTTTATAAGTTACCTCTTGCAGAGCCAACCGCACGTGGAAGAGCACTTGTTAACATATTTCCGCTTAGCGATGGTGAAACTATAACTAATATCATGCCATTGCCAAGTGAAAATGACGAAAATCAAAACATAGTTTTTGCTACTGCCTATGGAAACATAAGGCGTAACTCCTTAGCGGACTTTCACTATATTCCAAGCAATGGAAAAATAGCAATAAAGCTCGATGAAGGAGACAAATTAGTATCGGTTAAGGTATGTAATGAAATTGACCATGTTTTACTTTCAACAACGCTTGGAAAAAGTATCAGATTTGTTGTAAGTGATGTGCGTCAATTTAAGAGTCGCAATTCAGATGGCGTAAGAGGTATCAAACTTGTAAAGAATGACAGCGTGATATCCATGACCATATTAAATGGGATAGGTGTAGCAACAGAAACAAAAGAACTTTACTTAAAAGTTCCACTTGCAAAAAGACTGGGGACTGCAATTAATAACTCCATTGATTCTAAATTGGAAAAGACTTTGAATGATTTAGGAATAGATAACGAATTATTCTTAAAACTTGCAGTGAATGAGGAGTTTATATTAACTATTACTGAAAATGGCTTTGGTAAAAGAACTTCTGCGTATGAGTATAGAGTAACTAACAGGGGTGGTGTTGGTATCACCAATATTCTTACTACTAGCAGAAACGGTAATGTTGTTGCTAGTTTTCCAGTTGAGCAGGGTGATAATATAATGCTTATTACAGATAAAGGAAAGTTAATTCGCATTTCGGTCAATGAGATTAGAATTGCAGGACGCAGCACTCAAGGAGTCACTCTGTTTAAAACAGAAAGTAGAGAAAAAGTGGTGTCAGTAGCGAAAATTGAAGATCCTGATTCCACTGAAGATAGTATTTTTGAAGTTGAAAACTCTATCGCTTCTTAACCGTAGTATAGGTTAAACAAAAAGCGCAAGTTTTTGTTGATTAATACGCAGTATTTAAATTAAAATATATACTTATGGCTAAGTAAAGATCAATGGACAAAAAATTAACTAAAAATAAAAAACCACTGGCAGACAAAGAGGATAAAAAAACACCTCCTGTTAAAGATCTTACTAAAAATAAGAGTAGGAGAGATTTTATAACATTAACTACATGCGCTATGGCAGGTATAGGAGCTGCAAGCGGACTTTGGCCACTGGTTAAATCTATGAATCCTTCTGCTGAAGTTCTAGCAACTTCCACAGTGGAGGTGAATTTGTCTGGAATTCAGGAAGGACACGGAGTAAAAGTAAAGTGGCAAGGTAAACCAGTATTCATTCGTAGACGCACAAAGCAAGAAATTGAGGCTGCAAGAGCTGTGAATGTGAAGAGCTTGAGGGATCCTCAATTAGATGAGCAGAGAGTATACGAAGGAAAAGACGAATGGTTAATTATGCTTGGAATATGTACACATCTTGGGTGTGTACCGGTTGACCACGCTACAAGAGATGGTAATGGTTGGTTCTGTCCTTGCCACGGTTCATATTATGATACATCAGGTCGAGTAATTGGGGGTCCTGCACCGAAAAATATGGCTGTACCTGATTATTTTTTTCCCAGTGAGAATGTTGTGGTAATTGGCAAGAAGGCTTAACGAATATAAATAAACTCGTTAAAAAAAACTCACAGGATCAACATCTATTATCACTGCAATACTCGAATTCAAGTTACAATTTTTAATCCAATATTTCAGCTTTTTTTGTATGGATAGACTATGCTTATTGTGTATTTTTAATAATACCCTATACCGATACTTATTATTTAAAAAATTTATCGCTGCTGGTGATGGGCCAAGAATTTCAAATTCCTTTTTGTCTACACCTACATTTTTTTCCTGGATACAAATAGTTGAGCTACTTGAATGACAGAGAAGAGATTTTACTATTTCATTCGCTGCTTTTTGTGTTGCAATCTGATTCTTACCACAGATTATAAGCGCTATTAATCTGCTAAATGGTGGCATTTTGGCTTCGCGTCTTGACTTAAGTTCGATTTCATAAAATGAGTCTCTTTTTTGATGCAGCAATGCTTTTATTATTGAACTTTCAGGATTATTGGTTTGCACTATTACCATTCCTTTTTCATTAAACCTTCCTGATCTGCCTGCAACTTGGTGCAATAATTGATACGTCTTTTCCGCTGCTCTCAAATCAGAATTTTCGAGACTCAAATCTGCATTCATTACTCCAACCAAAGTTAATTTGGGAAAATTGTGCCCTTTAGCAATTATTTGTGTGCCGATTATAATGTTCACCTCTTCTTTCAATATCAAGTCAATTACGTTACTAACCGACTTCTGATCGCTGCTTATCATCGCAGTTTTTGCGTTTGGTATTAATTTCACCATTTCTTCAAGCAACCTTTCAATTCCTATGCCGTAGAGGGACAATGGCTGTTCACTTTGGCAATTAGAGCATTTCTCTGGAAGTTTTAATTGATAAGAGCAATGATGGCACAAAAGAGCATTTTTTTTCTTGTGATATGTAAGCCAAACAGCACAATTTAAGCAGGAAATTTTATATCCACACTTTTTACAAATTGCCAGTTGTGCATACCCTCTGCGGTTTAGAAAAAGCATAACCTGCTGTTTTTTCTCTATGGTTTGTTTGATGCTTTCAAAAAGCTCAGAGGAGATCCATTGCTTGTTGTTCCTCATATCTACTACTTTAATGAGTGGCAATTCTGCACCACCAAATCGTTTAGTTAGCTTTACATGATTGTAATTCCCGTTTTTAACATGATGAATCGTTTCAAGCAGTGGAGTAGCTGATGATAAAATAATCGGAATATTTTCAAATTTGGCTAAGATTATCGCCATATCTCGAGCATTATATATAATTCCCTGTTCTTGTTTAAAAGATGAGTCGTGCTCTTCATCAATGATAATCAATTTTAGGTTTTTATAAGGCAAAAAAAGCGCTGACCGTGCACCAATAATTATCTGCGCATTTCCATTTGCTATATTGAGCCAATTATTCCGGCGAGTTTTTGGAGTGAGCCCTGAGTGCCATTCAACTAAGTTTTTTGATATCTGACCGCGAACACGATTTACCAATTGTGAAGTTAAAACAATTTCAGGTAGGAGGATTAAAATTTGTGTATTACCTTCTCCTGATGTCATTTCAACATATTCTGGTGTCATACTAGTACGTGGCAAAGACGGTATGCTAAATGTTACAGTGGGTTTTGCCTTGAGTATAAAGGTGTCATTCCAGTGCTTGACACTGGAATCCAGGAATTTTGATTGTAAATTAGGTATTGGTTTTAAGTTAAAATAAACATTTGTAATGAGGTTATATGAAAAACTGGATCCCAGTGTCAGGCTACTCGGATGACACCCTCTTGGTAGACCCAAATCACAATGTTCGTACAGTTGTGTCTCTGGGCACTGGGATGGTAAAGTCTGAGCAGCATTTGGAACGGCAGTGTAATTCTTAATCAATTGTGCAATCACAGAGAGATAAACTTCCGTTTTTCCAGATCCTGTCTCACCGTCAAGCAAAGTCACTGAATACTCGTTCAAATTGCTGATTATTTTATCACTAGCTATCTGCTGTTCAGGGCTTAATTGGCAACTTATTTCACTTGTTTCCTGCTTTTGTTCAACACAAACCAATTTATCTATGTGATTTACTTTTAACACTCCTCCCATTATCACTTTGGCAAGCATACCAATAGGTATTAAATTGTATTGTGCAACCCACTCTGCAAATGCAATCAATTTTGGTCTAATATTTGGTAAATCGATTTTTTGCTCAATAAATTTTAATTCTCGGTTACTTTTATCACTGTATTTCCAAACTATTCCGATTAAGCGTTTTTTGCCAAATGGCACCACTACGTAATCTCCAAGTAAAATCTCAGTATTTTCCTCAATTGCATATGAAAATAACTGATCAATTGGAAGTGGTAGTAATACGTCAACTGTTTTTGCCATAGTGATTGAGTTTAACATTGTTTTAAAGAGCTTGTAACTTTATTAAGCTTGGCAATATAGATGAATCGGTACAGAGAAAATCTTAACGTTTAACACATTTTTCATAGTACAGACCGTATGATTGATAAATAAAATGATTTATAGAATTTGTGGAGGCTACCAATGGTCAACGACAAGATTACTTTGAACTTTGAAATAGAAAAAGGCGAACCTATAGATCGATACTACTTTTCTGCACATATAAAGCTTACAGATGAAAGCAAAAATCTTTTGCGCGAGAAGCTTGGCAGTACAATTCAATTCGATAATCTAGATGATCACTTCAATCTTAACCATGAGAATTTTTATATCTACTACAACAAATATAGTGAGCACAATGGTAGAAGTGAGCTACACGTTAGGGATGATAACGGTAAATATTTAACCTCCAATCTTCCACTTAATTACTATGGATTCTCAATGGAACTATCACCTGACGGAGCGTCAATTGCAGATTATGGTTTTTATCCTCTGTATGCAATCTATAACCCAAATCACTATGATAAAGCAAAGGAAAAAGTATTTGATGATCACGGTGAATTGTCACCAATTGCATCAAATGTGTTAGATAATTTTTTAAGCAACACAAATAGCTTAACCACACAAGATATATTACAAAATGTATTCTCACAACTGCAGAAGAAAGCTGATGAAGAAGCAGAAAGATTGGCAAGAGAGAGAGAAGCAGAAAGACAAAGGGAGGAAGAGTTAAATGAAAAGAACGAGGAGTTAAAAGAACTTGTAGAAAAGGATGAGATTAAAATATTCAAAGTGGTAAAAGGTAATGATTTAGGTAATGGGCATTCAGCAGTAGTTTTACAACTTGATGGGGAAGAAGGTGACAAGATACCTCTCGACTCTAGTAAATACTACATAGCAGAGTATAGACACCACCCAGAATGGGAAGGCGATGAATATTTAAATTTTGTTAGCCCTGATAGTGATATGCTGGTTAATTATGAAAACTTATTTTTTGTGCTCAATCAAAGCTCCTACTCAGACTTTGAAAGTGGGTTTTATTCAGAAAACAGAACCGATCCCCATAATTATGCTAAATATTCAAAGGAACCATATTTGAGTGGTGACCAGCTATCTGAAAAATTATCTAATGAATTGGAGGAAGATAGCAATCAGATAGGTACTGAATTTACAATTGATGATGAGCAAGTAGACGAAGAAGTTGTGGTAGAGAGTGAAGCCAAGTCTGGGGAGAAAGGAACGGTTGGTGAGGATAACGCAAAAAATACTATACAGGAAGAAGAATCTAACTATATAGATCAAATGCAAGCGGATGATAGCAGCAGTTATAAACCAGCTTTGCAAAGCAATCGTGATGATTATGCTGATACGAAAAAAGCTCTGCAGGAAAAATTGCATGGAGATGAAATACACAAGCAAAGTAATGAGAAAGCTCAAAAAGATATAGAAGTAAAAAAAGTAACTGTGGAAACTGACAGTAGCAGTAATAAGACTGAAAAACAAACAAAACCAACAGAAGATGAACAAGAAACTGTTATGGCAAGTGTGATAGAAAATATGGATAAAAATTCTGATATTGAAGCAGAAACTTCTAACAGTGTTGCAAATTCACAACATCCCTTAAAAATAAAGACAGGAAGTCCTCTTGAAGTGGGAAAGTATAAGGTGGAGCTGCAAGTGACATATGATGATGTAAAGAATTTTTATGATACCGTACGTGGTAAATATCATGCTGGCGATGGATATAACTACGAACAAGTAATGGTTTTATATAATGAAATTGTTAGGCCCGCTCACAATCATCATTACGAGCTGTTTACTCTTGATGAAGCACATGTTGCTAATGATCACCTGTTTATCAAGGGTCAGGATTTTGGAACTCTAAATGATTTTAATGAGATGTTCTATAAAAGTGATGAGTTAATGTGATGTAAAAAGCAAGATTCAATCTGGTGAACGAGAGTTAACTGACAGAGGAGATTGACACGTATGCCTTTATCTTTAAGATTGTTTATCAAGTATAGACATCAGCTCGCCCCATTCTCTTTTACCAATATTACTTTCTTCTCTAGTAACGTTTTCCCCTTTAATTAATTTGCGAATTATTTCTAGACCAGTTCTTGAAATACAGGCTGATTCTAGGCAATATTCAACAAAGGCATTGTAGGCCAGTGGAACCCATTTTTTTATTATATCCAGCATAACTTCTGCATAAACTCTGATTTCATATTGGGCATGCTTATCAGCTCTAAGCTTCAAAAAATGAAGGAGATTATGCAGATCTATTTTCCAATAAAATTGCGTGTAGTAATTAAGCATTAGGTTAGTTCTGGCAATTTCTCTTGCAAGCCCCTGCTCAATAAATTTTTCATAATGAGAATATACTAAATTAGAGTCATTTATTAGAGAATCTATTATTTCCTTTGAGGTATCTGGATCAAAAGCTTCCCCGCTACCTTGTTTATTATTGTCAGATTGTTTTGCAACTTGTTCTGGTTTAGGTGTATAAAATTCATTATCAAGTATTGAATACCTTGCTGAATATTCATTCACATTTGCAGTTCTATGCCTTATCCATTGCCTTGCAACAAAAATTGGAAGTTTCACGTGAAACTTAATTTCACACATTTCAAATGGAGTTGTATGATGATGTCTCATTAAATACTTTATAAGTGCTTCATCCTGACTTATCTGTTTTGTTCCCTTGCCATAAGAAACACGAGCAGCTTGAACTATAGCGCTATCAGAGCCCATATAATCCACTACTCGAATAAATCCATGGTCTAATACCTTATGTTCTTCATATAAGATTGCATCTATTTCTTTTACTATAGTTCGTTTGGTTGCTTCATTCATAAAATATCCTCAAGACGAAATGGAGATATCAGCTCCACATGAATTGAGTTTTTCATGCATTGCTTCATATCCTCTCCATAAATGATGTGAATTGTTTATTATAGTTTCTCCACCGGCTACCAAAGAAGCAAGCACCAAAGCTGCTGTTGATCTTAAGTCAGTAGCATATAGATTAGCTCCAGATAAGCTTTTTATTCCACTTATAGTAGCTTTGCTTTTCTCGATGCTGATATTAGCACCTAACTTTCTCAATTCATCTGCATGTGTAAATCTGTTTTCAAAAATGTTCTCTTCAATTACTGATATCCCATCAGCGATGCACATTGCAGACATCAGTTGTGGTTGCATATCACTGGGAAAATTGGGATATGGATCTGTCGCAACGTTAGCAGACTTAATAGAGCCATTTTTTCTGGAAATAACAATGCCTCCATCATACAGTTCAACCATAGCTCCTATAGTCTCCAACTCATTTGTAATACACCTTATATCAGATAGATTTATTCCTTCCAACTCCAACTTACCACCGGTTATTATAGCAGCTAGTGCATAGGTGCCTGCTTCTATGCGATCTGGTATTATTTTATGAACACATCCATTTAGTGCTTCAACTCCTGTTATTATGACCTTTGTATTATCAATTTCAATATCAGCACCCATTTTCTTCAGAAAATCTATTAAATCAAGAACTTCCGGCTCAGTTGCAGCATTGTTTATTGTTGTCACTCCTTCTGCAAATGTTGCTGCCATTATTACATTTTCTGTTGCGCCAACACTTATTTTCTCAAATGTGATTTCTTTTCCTTGTAGCTTTCCTTTCACTGTTGCAATTATATTATAGCCGTCAATTTCAATTTTAGCTCCCATTTCTTCTAATGCTTTAATATGCATATCAACGGGACGCTTTCCAATGTTGCATCCACCAGGAAATGCTGTTCTCGCTTTGCCAAATCTGCTAAGCATTGGACCCAATATTAGAAAAGAAGTTCTTAGCTTACTTGCGGTTTTATATGGCATCACGTGATTGTTGATATTGCTGCAGTCAATTTTCAAAGTATGGTTCGCTTTATAATTTTTATTGTGCATAAAGTTCACTTCTGCTCCAAGACTTTCAAGCAACTTAGACATTAGATGCACATCAATTAAATCAGGTACATTATGCAAAATTACCGGGGGGCTACTTAATAGACTTGCTGCCATTATTGGTAAAACAGCATTTTTTGAGCCATTAATCTTGATTTTTCCGACCAAAGGTTTGTAGTTATTTCTTATTAATATCTTGTGCATTTAATTAGATATAAAGTATAATTCATTAGTTTATTGAAGTCTTACTAAGTATAATAGATTGACCGTAAAAGGCAAAATTTGCTTTTTCTTCCTCATCATCCCAGTGTCATGCTACCTGCATGACACCTGATGCGAATTGCCCCCGAAATTTTATACTATGAATTACTCAAATGACGCTCTCGAGCTTTATCAAACCAAATAACACCAATTGCAACAATGAAATAACCAGCTGCTCCTAATGTAAGGCGAATTACTGCATCGAAAGTTGACAGAGGAGGAGACGGCATTAGAATGCTCAAAACACTATACACAAGATTATTTGTTGCATGAGCAATAGTTACTGGCCAAATCGAGTTGTCTTTTTCAAACAACCAGGTAAACATTATAGACATTGCACAAATATAAAGGGTATAAGCACAAATAGTCGGGAATGTAAAGCCATCCTTCCACAAAGCTGAGCCAGCAACCACATAAGTTGGTATGTGCCATACTGACCAAATAATACCGACAATAATTGCTCTGATATAAAAATTTGATATTTTGCTTTTAAGATTTTTCAAAAGATAGCCACGCCAACCGATCTCTTCACCAAGAGACATAATGATCCACATCACAAAGGTTGATAATAAAACAAATAACATCACTAATGGACTCAAAACTGCACTCAAATCCTTTACACGGTCTAACGTAAAAGACTCTCGGAAAAATGAAAAACCGCAATAAATTGACAAAAGACCATTGGAAATTAGCATACTTACCAGAATAAGTATAAACCCTAATAGACAGTTTTTTGGCGAACTAAGTTTAAAAAGATCCCTTACCTTCTGTTTATTATAAATGGTTAGCAAAATTGCAACTGAAGCCGGAACAAATGTTGTTAATAATGTTATGTCTTTGAAAGGTAAGCACCAAGCTATAATGCACGTCAAAAAATATGTAATTACAACAAATAATGTACAATTAATAGTGGTTAAATTCATGCATACGCCCATCAATTCCTTTTCTGCATTATTGATCTTTATTCATAAATTGTCAATAAAATACTTCTTCAGGGATGAATAGAATATTTTTTCTTTTTGAATTGCTATTGATAGTTTAATTTTTATATGTATTCCCTTTCACAACCGTTTGTCATCCCAGTGTCACGTGCTGGGATGACAGTAGGAGAGCTGCTTGCATGACAAGAGGAGGGTACTGGAATGACAAGAGGAAGACACTGGGGTGACATCAACTAAACTTGTCCAAATATGAGCGATGCATTAGTGCCACCAAAACCAAACGAATTAGAAAGTGCATATTGAATTTTATGCTCCTGAGCTTTAAACGGTACAAAATTTAAATCACATCCTTCTGAAGGCTTGTGTAAATTTAAGGTTGGCGGAATAATTCCATTATTTAACGCAAGAATACTGAATATTGCTTCAACGCTCCCTGCAGCACCAAGTAAATGTCCTATAGAAGATTTAGTTGAAGAAACAGGTATTTTATAAACGTAGTCACCGAATAACTGTTTCATTGCTATTACTTCAATTTTATCTCCAAGTGGCGTTGAAGTTCCATGTGCATTGATATACCCTACTTGATTGGGATTAATTTGTGCGCTCTTTAAAGCAAGCTGCATTGCCTTAAATGCGCCTCTTCCTTCTGGATGTGGTGCTGTAATGTGGTGCGCATCTCCTGTGAGTCCGTACCCAACCAGTTCAGCATGTATTTTTGCCCCCCTTTTTTTCGCATGTTCGTATTCCTCCAGCACCAATATACCTGCTCCTTCACCCATAACAAAACCATCGCGTTCTTCATCCCATGGCCTTGAAGCTTCTTCCGGTTTATCGTTAAATTTAGTTGATAACGCCTTCATAGATGCAAAACCTGCAATTCCAACTCTACACAGTGCACTTTCTGCTCCACCTGCAATCATAACATCCGCTTCACCAAGTTTTATAGTTCTTGCTGAGTTTATGATTGCATGCGCACCTGTTGCACATGCGGTTACTGCTGAATCGTTTGGACCTGTAAATTCGTATTTAATAGAAATATGGCCAGATATCAAATTTATTAGACTTGCAGGGACAAAAAATGGACTGACACGTCTGGGCCCTTTTTCCTGCATGGTAATAACATTTTCCTGAATTGACGGAAGACCACCTATACCAGAGCCAATAGTCACACCAACACGTTCCCGATTGATATTTTGGCTTTCCAAAATTAATGAATCATCTACTGCCTGAATAGCTGCTGCAATACCGTAATGGATAAAACGATCTGTCCTTTTTGAGTCTTTCTCAGAAATATAATCTAGTGGATTGAAATGGTGCTCAATGTTGTCTGATTGCAACGGCACCTGCCCTGCAATTTTGCAAGCAAGATCAGAAGAGTCAAATCTATCCGTATTGATTGCTTTTATGCCAGACTCACTTTTTATTAGCCTTGACCAAGTGTTGTCAACATCTGCCGCTAGTGGAGTGATTAAACCAACACCAGTGACTACTACTCTTCTGCTCATTTAACACTAACTATTAGCCTTTTTTATTATTAATGTACTCAACTATTTGCTCCATAGTTTCCATTTTTTGTGCGTCTTCATCTGGAATTTCTATTCCAAACTCTTCTTCTGCTGCCATGATGATTTCAACTGCATCTAAGCTGTCTGTACCATGCTCCGAAAGCTTTGAAGAGCTGTTGAATTTCTCTACATCCTTACTAATATGCTCTAGTATAATCTTTTTCACTTTTTCTTCTATGTCTTCTCTAGTGCTCTTTGCTAGTTCGCTATTCACATTTCTTACCAAAAAAATAACCTATTCTTTGATGTTATAAAAAATTTTTATGTTTGCAATATCTTTTATAACTGGTAAACTACAGTAAAGTTTTCTACTGCCCTAGCTGGCTAGCGTTACGTGCTAAACAATTAACAATTCAAAAATGCTAGACGAAACAACAAAAAATTTGCTTATTGTAGAAGTAAATAAACTCTTACCCGAAAATAGCGAGAATAAGCTTATATCAGCTATGCGTTATATACTCCTTGCTCCTGCAAAACATATACGCTCCTTTTTAGTCGTAGCTTCATCGCGAGTGTTTAACGCGGAAGCTAAAAAAGTAATATCAGTTGCTGCAGCAATTGAATTTGTTCATGCTTACTCTCTAATTCACGATGATTTACCGTGCATGGACAACAGTGATACTCGCAGAAGCCAGCTAAGCTGCCATAAAAAATTTGATGAAGCAACAGCAGTGCTTGCCGGAGATGCACTACTTACTCTGGCTTTTGAGGTATTATCTTCGTTAAATGAGAAACGCTGTGAGATCATAAAAGTTCTTTCTCAGGCAATAGGAATTAGGGGAATGGTGGGAGGACAGGCTTTAGATATTAACAGTGAGCATATAGATTTTAGCCCCCAACCCTCTGTCATTCAAGTAGCGGACACTGGGATCCAGAAGGCTTTGCCTACAAGCATTTCGTGCAAAAAGCCATGCGATAGTGGAGCTGAACATGAAATGGATTCCAGTGTCAGCTACTTGCATGACACCCTTTCTACCTTAAAACTACAACATTCGTACGGCTGTATGTATGACGCTGGAATGACGTCGGGCCAAGCTGATAAAATAAAAGAAATTCATTTGATGAAAACCGCAAAACTATTTGCAGCTTCATGTGAAATAGGTGCTATAATAGGGGGTGCTACAGACAAGCAACGTAAAGCGTTATATAACTATGGAATAAATCTAGGGCTTATCTTTCAAGCTAAGGATGATATTGAAGACTACGAACAAGATAAAACAAATAATCTTATGTCTGTGCTTGGTAAAAGTGAAGTAGAGGACTATATAGACGGCCTCTTTAAACAAGGCTTGGATAATTTGAGTGCGCTTTCAGGGGATACTAATTATTTATATGATTTATTGAATCAAGTAAAGAAAGATGGTTAGAAAAATTATATTACAAATGCTTATTTCCGTAGTAATGATTCTCACTTTAACTTCTGCTTTTGTGTTTACTATTGTCTATATAAACAAAGGTAAACCGGAAAAAAAGGACAAGCTTTATGAGATAAATGCCACGCATGGTGGTTTGATACAGACGATAGCACATTACCTAGTGAAGCCAATACTTGAATCAGCACTTGACCGCTATATTGAAAAGCATGGGCTGACAGAATATTTAGAAGAAATAACGCAGCAAAAGGAAGAAGATTCAATAAATTTTTATGAAATTACTGAAGGCAGTGGCAGCAAGGCTTTTTGTGGCCTGGAAGTCCTATTGCAAATATATAAAATTTCTAATAATAACTCAGCAACACTCCCTAGCAAAGTTTCTGATGTTACTTTGAAAATAGGTCAAGATGACCTAAAAGAAGTGAGTTTAGGGGTAATAGGTATGAAAGAAGGCGGAGAGCGTGTAGTTACTATTGCCAATGAGAACAAAATGAATTTTAATTCTTATTACGTCAAACTGATCGAAGTAAAGGATAAATATCCCGACTCAGTAAATAATCTGATGGTTTTTAATGACTTAATTAACAAGACTGGAAAACAAGTAAGGTGCGGTGATGAGATATCGGTTAAATATAGCGTAAAGGAGCATAATGGGGAATATATAGTCAAAGATCAAACAGTGCAATTTAGGGTTGGCGATAAAAAAATACCACTTGCTATAGAGCTTGGAGTTGTGGGAATGAGAGCTGGTAATAAAAGAACTATTCTTTCTCCGCCTGACCTTTTGACTATTACTGACGATATGTTAATAAAAGACATAGATTATGATGAAGAAAATATCTCAATAATTGACTTAAGCTTAGATGTTAAGCAAGAGGTCGCAGCACACCATTCTACTGTTGAAAAACAGCCTAAAGAATATAGCTGAAATTTTAGGTCTACTGGCTAATCTTCTGAACACTCTCTATACTACTTAAAGTAGGCTTTTCGTTTTTCCTAAAGTATAAACTTAGATAAATCAAGCTGCTTCGAAATTGACTCAAGTTTATCTTTTACATACTTGCTGTCTATAATGAATTTTTCGCTATTTTTCTCAGAAGCAATGAAACTTATTTCATCTAAAAGCTTCTCCATGACAGTGTGAAGCCTTCTTGCGCCTATATTTTCCACTTGCCTATTAACTGTAAACGCTATTTCAGCTATGGTTTTTATACCATCATCAGTGAACTCAAGTGTCACATTTTCTGTTTTCATTAAAGCTATGTACTGCTTTAACAAACTAGATTCTGGTTCCTTTAATATTCTTATTAAATCCTCTTGAGTAAGTGCCTTAAGTTCTACCCTGATCGGTAATCTGCCCTGCAATTCCGGTAAGAGGTCAGATGGTTTAGACTGATGAAAAGCACCAGATGCAATAAATAATATATAGTCTGTTTTTACATGGCCATACTTAGTTGTAACAGTTGTTCCTTCAAGTAATGGTAACAGATCGCGTTGCACTCCTTCTCTGTTTACTTCACCTTTTACTTCTGTACGCGCTGCAATTTTGTCTATTTCATCCAAAAATACTATACCGTCATTACTAACAAGATCAATGGCTTCTTTGATTATCTTATCTTCATCCATTAGCCTTTCACTTTCTTCATTAATTAATATTTCACGCGCTTCTTTTACCTTCACCGTAATAGTTTTTGTTTTTTTGCTCCCGTTAAACATCTTGCCCATTATTTCTGTTACATTCATCGCACCAACTTGCCCACCTGGCATGCCTGGTATATCGAAAGTAGGTAACATACTCTTGCTCTCTCTGACGTTAATAGAAACTTCTCCGTCCTCAAACTCTTTATTCCTCAACCTTTCTCTAAAAATTTTTTTACTCTCTTCGGTTGCATTTTCGCCTACCATAGAGTTTACTATTGTTTTCTCAGCTAAAATTAAAGCCTTTTTAGCTAAGGCTTTACGGGCTTTCTCTTTAACTAAAACTATTGCTGCATCAACTAAATCGCGTATTATCGAATCAACGTCACGTCCAACGTACCCTATTTCAGTAAACTTCGTTGCCTCAATTTTTATGAACGGTGCACCGGCAAGTTTTGCTAAGCGACGAGCTATTTCAGTTTTACCAACCCCTGTATGACCGATCATCAATATATTCTTAGGTATGATTTCATCACGCAATGGAAATGGAACCTGATTGCGACGCCAACGATTTCTGAGCGCAATAGCAACAGCACGCTTTGCATCATCCTGTCCGATTATGAATCTGTCCAATTCTTTAACTATCTTCTGTGGTGGCAGGTCATCTAACAAAACTTGAGTGCTGTCATTAACTTGAACATCGCTGTCATTTGAATCAAAACCACTCTTAGTATCTTTATAGAGGTTATCTTTTTCATCGTAGGTGTCACTACTACAAGACCGCCCTTCTGAAAGGGTTATGGGCTGATTGGAAAAATTGGTGCATAAAGTTTTTTGCTTGGAAGACATATCACTCCTCTATCTTTTCAATAACTACATTATGATTTGTATAAACACATATATCGCCAGCTATCTTCATAGCCTTTTTCGCAATTTCCTCTATTGATATTCCTTTAATGTCAATTAAAGCTCTTGCTGCAGATAGAGCAAAATTTCCCCCAGAGCCAATAGCTGCGACTCCATCTTCAGGTTCAAGAACATCACCTGTTCCCGTAATTACTAATGAAATAGATTTATCTGCAACGATCATCATAGCTTCTAATTTCCTCAGATATTTATCCATTCTCCAGTCTTTTGCAAGTTCAACACATGCTCTCATTAATTGCCCTGGGTGCTTGTCAAGTTTAGATTCTAATCTTTCAAAAAGAGTAAATGCGTCGGCTGTTGCCCCGGCAAATCCAGCAATTACGGAATCACCAGAAAGACGCCTAACTTTTTTTGCTCCAGATTTTATAACAGTGTGGCCCAGTGAAACTTGTCCGTCACCTATTACTACTACACTTTTATCTTTTCTAATTGATAATATAGTAGTGCCATACATTTTATTGTTATCGTGTTGAATCATTTTTCTATCACTTTAAATAAGAATCTCATTATACTTTAATCTTTAGTCAAATTTACTAAATATGTTCAACTATAGCTTATAATATAATACCTTCCTTATAACATTTAAAGTGCAGATGCAAAACATAATTCACCCAGATTTGGAAAAAAGTATAAATAATTGGTTCGAAGCAAAATTTAATGGCCTTACATCGCCATTTTATAGCTCTATAGATCTTAGAAACTCTGGCTATAAAATCGTTCCAGTAGACGCTAATTTATTTCCTGCGGGGTTCAATAACTTAAGTGAAGAATCAAGAACGATGGCAGCAAGATTGATAAAAAGCTATTTTAAAAGACATCAATACAAAAAGGTTCTTATAATACCGGAAAATTATACACGCAATAAAATGTATATAGAAAACGTATTTGTTATAGAGAAAATACTACAACTCGCAGGTTTTGAGACTAGAATTGGCCTTTTATATAATGAAGTATACAATTTAATAGAACAGTATGAAACTGTTGTGAAAGAAAACTCTCTGCTAAAGACAACTTCAGGATTTGTGCCTGATGTTATTATACTGAACCGTGATATGACGAGCCACATTCCAGACACGCTGAAAGACGTAAAGCAAGATATAGTACCAAGCCCACTATACGGTTGGCATAGCAGGCAGAAATTTAAGTATTTTGAAATCTATCAAGAATTAGCATCTGAGTTTTGTGGCAAATTTAAAATAGACCCATGGCTAATTTCTGTGCTTACAGAGAGCTGTGATGGAGTTGATTTTGATGATGATTTGTCACTAGGAGCAGTAGCAACTAAAGTTGACCAAATATTATCTCTAGTGCAAAAAAAATACGAAGAATATAAAATAAAAACACAACCTTACGTTTTTATCAAAGCAAGCAATGGCACATATGGGATGGGCATTATAACAGCAACAAGTGGAGAGGAAATATTAAACCTCAATAAAAAAAAGCGTCATAAAATGAAAAAGATAAAAGAAGGAATAGCAATCAATAGCGTTATTATACAAGAAGGTGTACCAACCATTGACATGTTTAAAAGCAGTTCTGCAGAACCGCTAATATACTATATAGGAGATACTTCAACATGTTACTTATACCGATGTAATAGCAGAAAAGATGTATATTCTAGCTTGAATGCCACTGACTGTGAGTTTCATGATGTTAGCCAGGTTGTAGAAGGTAAAATTCTATCACTTTGGAGTATTGTTAGCAAATTAGCAGTACTAGCGTTGGCAGTAGAAATAAAATCTTTTCATCCCTAATTCTTATACCTCTACAGTGCTGTCATTAGAATGACCGTTTATATTATGAACATCATCAAGTTCAGTGGAAGGATCATCATTGACAGGTTGATTAAACAACTTATCAAGTTGAACTGCAAGAAATACTGCACTATATATTATGCTGACTGTTACGCTTAAGTTGAAATTATAGATTATACCACTACCCAAGTTTATTGGTATAGTTGGAGTTTCTATCCTTCTTAATATGAAGTTTAATAAACCTAACGACAAAGTTAATGTGCTGATAATAAGGTCCTTCTTACACTTAGCAGACTTTTCAGGATCCTTATTATCCAGATATTTCTTGCATGTATAATAATAGCTTATAGGTTCTGAAATGAACAAAAATAGGATCGTTGATGTTGAACTAATATAACTTGTTACATCTGCATTACCTCTAGCCAAAAAATGGATGACTTTCAACATCATCAATGCTTCTATGGTGCTGCTTGCAAGGTTAGCCGATTTACCCAAAATTTTTGCTAATTCTTTTTTACCCTTAGGGTCTTTATAATCTTTTACCAAATTCCGTAAGATAAATGCAGAATGGGCAATGTATAGGGTAGATGTCGGAAATTTCACCCATCGGGCAACATTCTTTATAAAGGAGATATTGGATCTATTATTGTCAATGAACTCGCAGCAAAATTGCAGTGAAATCTTACACAATAGGGCTGTTAAACCTGTTGTGATGCAGATTACCTTTCTGATATCATGATTATAAGCATCATGTACCTTTTGTGCGGGCGTGTTAGATTTCTTTTTTAGCTTGTTTAGCATAAAATAGTTAATAAAATAATAACTTTCTGTTATTCTATCACATAAAATCCTAAAAGAAAAGCCCTATGAATCAGGACTTTAAGGGAGATTTATGCACAAATCGGCTAAGCATTTTATAAACAAGGGATCGGTACTGAGAGTTGGCACACGAAAGTAATATCCATCCTTGATAATTGCTTTATATTCTATATCAAGTTCAACTAGAGTTTCTGAATGCTCAGAAACAAAAGATATAGGTGATAGAACTACAGGTACACCATCAGCTTTTGCGCGTAATAGCTCACTTTCAGTGCTTGGCTCTAGCCATTTTACAGGACCAATCTTACTCTGATAACATATTGACCAATCTAAGTTATTGATAGCTAACTTTTCTACTATTAACTCTACGCTTCTTTCTACCTGTGAAGCGTAAGGGTCGCCCTTTTTAATGATACTAAGAGGTAAGCTATGGGCTGAAAATAGGACTCTTGGTTTACCGATTTTGCTAGCCAATTTATAGTACTTAGCTATCAGATTAGCGTGAGCTTCAATAAAATCTTGGTTATCATAATAACGGTGAATCATTTTTGTATTGCATTTTAGGCCATACCGTTTAGCATTTTTTTGCCAATTCTCGATGGATGACAGAGTTGTGGTAGTTGAATATTGTGGATACAGTGGCAACAGAATTACTTCGTCAGGATCAAATTGTTTTACACTTTTAACAACTTCGTCGGCAAAAGGGTGCCAGTAGCGCATGCAGATGAATACCTTGTATACATGGTTTCTATCTTCATTTAATTTTAGTTCTAAAGCATTAACTTGTGCTTTCGTATTATCCAAAATCGGCGATTTGCCTCCGATTTGCTCATATATTTCTCGTGCAGTATTTTCTCGTTTCGCAGATATAAACTTTGCTAAAAGAAACCGAAAGGGATTCGGTAGATTGATTATTCTCCTGTCATAAAAAAGGTTGAATAAAAAAGGACGAACCGCATTCAATGAATTAGGTCCGCCAAGGTTAAATAAGATAACTGCCTTTTTCACCTACGCACTACTACAACAAGTTACTTTTGGGGTGCCTATAAAATTAGCTACACACTCATCAAATTTAGTTATGGGCACTAAATTTCTTACACTTGCATACAATAAATGACCTGATCTCTGCAGGTTACTCTTGGTAGATGTGAAGCTCCAATCGAAAAATGTATCGACAAAAAGACTTGGTACCGTTTCAAGAAGTTCAACAGCAGCTAAAGATAGCATTATACAACTTTGCAGGACATTCAGAAGAACCTTGAGGGGAAAAAGTAAAACTTTAACGAAAAGAGAGGTGCTATTTGTTTCATCCAGTAGTCGCCCTGAGTTAGGCGAATTATACTCGGTGTGTTTTCTATTTTGATCAAAGATAGGAAATTTTATAGTATCTTTCTTAAATTCCGCGTCTATTTCTTTTCTACTATGGTTAGTGATTTTTTCCATTAACTTCTCACGCAGATGAAAAGTTCTGACAATAAAACATGTGGCAATCATTAAGGAAGCACATAAAAGTGCGCATTGCATGAGGCTCATACTGCCTAGCATAGCTGGCAGTGCAAAACAAACAAGCGGTGCTATGATTGTCATTTCAAGAAATGGAATAGTGTTTCTTTTCATTGCAAAAGCAGCACCTTTTTTTAATTCTGTATTATGATGTAAGCTATATTCCAAAAAGCTTAAAAAGGCCAAATTAAAAGTTAAAAATCCTTTTGTTCCACAAAAAAGTGATGACTTAAAGTTACTTACTAATTTTTTAGTAGTAGATTTAGCTTGTTTTTTAGTGGTAGGCTCAGCTTGTTTAGTAGTGTTATTTTTACAACATTCACCCATACAATACCTCCTTGATGGTTTATTCTTAACTATAAGTAAAAAACTGCTTTTATCAAATCAAAATTTACAATAAAATAAATCTATAAATATACTATTTTATATAAGGAAATAATATGGCAATTGAGAGAACACTTTCGATATTAAAACC
Source organism: Wolbachia endosymbiont (group A) of Tromatobia lineatoria (assembly GCF_964028565.1). Taxonomy (NCBI): domain Bacteria; kingdom Pseudomonadati; phylum Pseudomonadota; class Alphaproteobacteria; order Rickettsiales; family Anaplasmataceae; genus Wolbachia; species Wolbachia endosymbiont (group A) of Tromatobia lineatoria. The sequence continues at coordinate 1,126,024 of NZ_OZ034791.1, read as the reverse complement.
TGATGCAGTAAAAAATAATATTACAGGCAATATAAATTCCTACATCGAACAATCTGGGCTGAAAATCACAGCACAAAAAATGATGTTACTAACAAAAAAACAAGCAGAGCTGTTTTATGAAATTCATAAAGATAGGCCTTTTTTTGGGGAATTAGTAGAGTTTATGACCTCTGGTTCTGTGGTAGTTCAAGTTTTAGTTGGTGAAAATGCAGTAAGTAAATACAGACAAATCATGGGAGCTACCAATCCAAAGCAGGCAGATAAAGGCACAATCAGGGGTGATTTTGCTGATGATATTAGTGAAAATAGAGTCCACGGCTCGGATAGTCTAGAAAATGCTCATAAGGAGATAGCTTTCTTTTTTGCTGAATGTGAGTTGGTGTAGTTAACTCAGATTGGCGTCATCCAAGTAGCTGACAACATAGAAACGAAAAAACTTGCTTGACACCCTCCGCCAGCCCCCTTATCATGAAACTGAAGCTATTGTATTTGCTTTCGCCAATCTGCAGATTAAAAGGTAAGGATTACTTAATGTATCGGCGTCTTATGTTCAATTTTTTGCAGTATATAGATACTGTATGTCTTTACAAAACTTCATCTACATCTAGGTTTTTATCTAAATAAGCTGAACGCGCTTATAAAGCGTTACAAGACATCAAAAAATGCCAATACTCGACAGAGATAGTAAAAGACTAGCTAACTCGGGGATTCTTTGTCTTTTTTTCTGCTTAGTAAATTTCTTAAACATTTGCAGCGTAAGTTAGTTGCAATTAAAAGCGGCTGAATCTCGCTTGTCAAGCGTTTAAAACATAAAAAACGCCAATATTTTAAAGCGGATAATAACCCCAGGGCTTCTTTTGCCTTTTTTTTCATTTGGTAAATTTCTTAATATTTATAGCTAAAGTAATTTAAAAGTCCGTGAAGGGTGTCATGCCAGTGCTTGACACTGGCATCCAGTTTTCCATATAATCTCATCAAAAATGTTTATTTTCTAGCTACTTTTATACTTATCAACCCAGTATGCTTACTTACAATTAAAATTTCTGGATCCCAGTGTCTGGGCACTGGGATGACAGCTAGCCTGACAACCGTCATCCCGCTACTTGTTAGCGGGATCTAGAGATACCGAGAATGAATCGCGGTATGACGTAGGACTGCTGTCATTCCAGTCTGGAATCTAGTTCTTATTGTACATTTACTTGGTAGAGTTAAATTTCCTGGATCCAAGTAGTCGGCTACTCGGATGACAGGAGAAGGTACTGCCGTCATAAAGGAACCAGTGTCAGCTACTTGGATGATACCTTTTTTCTACTTAGTTTGGGTTATGCAAGAAGTCTATTATAATCAGGCTTTAAGTGTGCGGAAGTAATTTTTTTCGTTAAAGTAAAAAATTTTTTCTATAGCTGATCAAAGTGGGATCAAGAGAAACTTACCACTTTCTTTACAAAGGGTTTGATGTTACCATTTGACTGCCTATTCTGAATTTATTGAATGAACGTTAACATAAAAAATCTAGTTCATGCTTTCTCTAAATTGCCAAGTTTAGGGCCATCATCATCACGCAGGTTAGTTATACATTTACTCCAAAACAAAGAAAAAGTTATGCTACCACTTGCATCTTTGATTAAAGAGCTAGCAGATCTTATAATAGAGTGTGAAGTTTGCGGAAATCTAGATACTAAGTCACCTTGTTCTATTTGTACTAACCCAAAACGTGACACTAAGTTACTGTGTGTAGTAGAAGAATTAGGTGATCTATGGGCGTTTGAAAAAGGAAATATATATTCAGGTTTATACCATGTTTTGGGTGGCAGATTGTCTGCAATAAATGGCATAGGTCCAAAAGAACTCAACCTTGACACTATTCTGAAAAGAGTGACAGAGTCTAAAATTGAAGAGATAATTATCGCAATTAATCCGACATTAGAGGGTCAAGTTACTGCACAATATATAATTGAATTGCTAAAAAATTTGGATGTGAAAATATCACGTCTTGCTTGCGGCATACCAATGGGCGGAGAAATTGACTATCTTGATGAAGGAACGCTGAGGATAGCACTTACTTCAAGACAAGAATATGAGTTAAATATAAAATAAGACATGTGCTTAAAAAAACTTATATCGCTAATAACATTCAAAAAGAAAGAAATAGCGCCACCACTTAAAGTGGTGGCTTGGGAAAATGACCGTCTAAACTATAAGCAATTTTCAGGTAAATTTAACAATATAATTAAAACAATTGATCAGTCTTTTACAATAATATCTTTGGAAGGATATGATGGATGGGGCAAGACGTTTTTTTTGAAAGAATGGGTAAAAGAGTTAAAACAGCAAAATGAAATTGCAGCTTATTATAGTGCATGGGATATCAATGCATTGGACCAACCACTGCCTTCTTTTTTAAATTTCCTATTTGAAGATTTATTTGTATCGTATAAAGTAAAAAGAAGTGTTATACAACAGTTCAAGAACATAAACCAAGAGCTATTTTCTCTAAACACACTAGGAAAGCTGATCAGTAAATCTCCACTTGCTATGCTTTCAGTATTTCTTGATGCTGCAAAAGAGGCTGATAAAAAAGACATAGGTTTTGTCTTGAGTGAATTAAGTCTTCTCCAAAGAAGAAAAGAGAGTACTAGAGATTTTAAAACACAGTTAGCGGATGTGGTTCATAAAATCAGAAAAGACAAAAACATTTATATAATGGTGGATAATCTTGATGTGTGCCGTCCTAAATTCGTTGTCGATTTTTTGGAATCTATAAAGTATATGCTTGATGTGGAGGGGCTGGTTTTCATTATTTCTGTAAGTAAAGATAAGAGTAATGTACAAAGAGCAATCAGCACAATACTTGGACCAAATTTTGACCTAAAATCTTTTACTGATCTCTCTTTACATTTGCCAAAACAACCGATAGAAAAATTTACAAAAGAACTATTTGAAAATATTAAATTACCGAAAAAGTCAAAAAATTTGATTGTAGATAGTTTTATATTTTATGCAGAAAGCCTGTCACTATCGTTAAAAACAATAGAATACTGCGTAAAAAAAATAAAGCTGTGTCTTCTGAATCACACAAGAGAAGAATTACCTGATCCGAATTTGTTTTCATTTTTGGTAAGAGGTTGTCCGGAAACAAGTAAAAGGCTATAATATCTGAAATTTTAGTACGGGGTAAAGATGAGAAAAAAGTATCCAACAGATCTAAGCGAAAGGGAATGGGCAAGAATAGAAAAACACTTCAGAGTATCATACAAGAAAGGAGGAAGGCCGCCAAAGTATAGCAAAAAAGAAATATTAGAAGCAATTTTCTATGTATTGCGTACAGGGTGTCAATGGCGGTATTTACCAAATGATTTTCCGCTATGGAAGACTGTGTATGAGCAGTTCAGGCAATGGAAGAAGCAGGGAATTTTTGAGAAAATGAATTATGAAATTACAAAATATAGTAGAAGAAAAATAGGAAGGAATGAGCAGCCGAGTGCCTGTATAGTAGATAGTCAATCTGTAAAGACTACAGAAAAGGGGGGATCAAAGGCTATGATGGAAGTAAAAAAGTAAAGGGTAGAAAAAGGCATATAATTACAGACACTCAGGGTTTTATACTAGGTTGTTACGTAGGCGCTGCTAACGAAAATGATAGAGATGGTATTAAAATAGCATTAAACAATATGAGAACAAAATATACTAAAGTTAAAAAAATGTGGGCTGACATGGGATACCAAGGAAGAAATTTAAAGAATCACATAAAGGAAGAATATGACATAGATATTGAAATTGTTAAAAGGCCTCCATGTAGATTTTGGGTGCACAAAGATACGCCACCTGAGCTACTACCAACAAGAGAACAAGGGTTTAAAGTACAGCCAAGAAGATGGGTTGTAGAAAGGACTTTTGCTTGGGTTAATAGGAATAGAAGGCTATCGAAGGAGTATGATTTACTCACAACATCCACTGAGAATTTCATATACCTAGCTATGAGTAGGGTTATGTTAAAGAGGGAATATGCTTGAATTTACTAGTTTCCGGACAACCTCTAATACTGCAATCGATAAATATTGATATATATGAGGAATTAGGTTTTTCATATCAAAGAGCATTGGAAAAAATTGAAAATGAATATAAATCTTTAGTTCTAAATGGTCAAGAAGAATGGGAAAAACTTAAAACCTCTCTAGAAACTGCTTTTGCAGAGAGGGAGTCAAAAATTAACAAAGCTATAAAGGATATACTATTTTGAAAAGATACCCTACCTTTACATATACAAAGATAGGGTAACATTTGATTAACGCCCTTTTACTATGTCATTACCTTGTTCAAACTTTCTGATTAATTCGCTTACATTGACATTAGATAATTTTTTACCTGCAGATTTGTCATTATGTGAAGCATCAGGTTTACGAAGGTCTTCCTTACTGTTACTCCTAGTAATATTACATCTAACAATGTTTGAATTATTAGACTTATCGCTTACATCTGAAATATTGCTTTTTTCACTACATGAAGACGAATTACTCGACATATTGCCTAAGCTAAAGAGCTTTTTACCTTGATAGATTGGATTCCAATCAAGTGGATTATAAGTTTTTTTGCTAGTCTCAACCTTTTGGTTATTTTGCTGTTTAGGAGAAAAACCAAGTTTTTCTCTTTCTTTCTTGCTTAGCGTTTTGAGAAATTTTACGGTTTCTAATTCATCAGTTGCTTGTACTTTATGTAAATCAAAGCTTTTTTGATGGTTATCCTGCTTAACATTTTCCATCATTTTATCTTTTATTGTTCTATCCTCATCATCAGAAGTGCTGCTACTAATATCACTGATACCACTATCCCCTGAATTGCGGCGTTGTTTGTTAGGAGTGCTATGAATGTTGTCTTCCATGAGTTTTTGCATTGTTGGGCCAAATGTTCTTCCAAGATTGCTACTCACTGTTTTATTACTATCATTTGCTTGAGAATGAGGTACATTTCGCTCAAAAATTGCTTTTATTCCAGTAAATTTAGCTTGGGAAGATTTCGGAGGAACAGGTGGGGCAACCATGCCTTTTGAGTTAATCTTTCCTTCATTTTGAGGAAAAATTTTTGGATTATTTTTTTCTACTGTAGTATTCATTTTTTTACCTCTAAACCTATTAACTAATAAAAGTATAAACTTAGAGGTATTAATTTTGTAATAACAATGCTAATAGATTACCGCAGTTTCAATAAGCATCACCAGAGGATTCTCTATATAATGCTTAAAGGCATTTAAAAACTTTGCTCCGAGTGCCCCATCAACTGCTCTATGGTCAACAGAGAGCGTTACTGTCATTATTTCTGCTATTTCTATTTTCTCATTCATAACAATTGATTGTTTTTTAGATGCACCAACTGCCATAATGCAAGATTGCGGCGGATTGATTATAGCACTGAAGGCTTTTATACCAAACATCCCTAAGTTGGAGATAGTAAACCCTCCTCCTTGAAACTCTTCAGGTTTCAATTTTCCAGATCTTGCTCTGCTTACTAAATCTTTCACTTCTTTTGATATAGATAAAATACCCTTTTTATCAGCATTTTTTACTATAGGAGTAATTAGCCCATCTTCAAGTGCCACAGCGATTGAAATATCTATATTTGAATATCTCAGTATTTTATTATCTATCCACGAAGAATTTATATCAGGAAATTTTTTCATGCTGAAAGCTGCAGCTTTTATGATTAGATCATTAATTGTTACTTTATTGTTTTCATCTGCTGAATTAATCTCGTTTTTTAACGATATTAACTTATCAACCTGGCAATCTACAGTTAAATAAAAATGTGGAACATTCTGTTTTGATTCAGTCAGGCGCTGTGCTATCACTTGGCGCATGTTGCTTACTTCAACTATGGTATCTTTCTCAGGACTTTCAGTATGTATACCACTGCCTAAAAACTCCAACACATCAGCCTTAATTATGCGACCATATGGTCCTGTACCTTTTAATTGCTGCACATTAACCCCTTCATTTTGAGCTATTTTCTTAGCTAATGGGCTTATTTTTGTTCTACCTTCTGCATAACCCTCTGTCATCTGAGTAGCTGACACTGGGATCCATTCTTCTTTTCTAGATCCCAGTGTCAAGCACTGGGATGACATTGAGGGGTTGGATTCCAGCGTCACGCGCTGGAATGACACCGAAGAATGACTTATTGGCTTTCCGTTTAAATCTTGGTGTTCTGATTTTTGATTATCAACAGCACTTTTTGTCACTTCCTTTTTAACTGCACTATTGATGGAAGTTGAAGTATAGTTGTTAAGTGCACTTTCATCTTCTCCTTCTTCCAGCATTAAAGCTATTGGTTGATTTACAGACACGCCACTTGTTCCTTCTGTTACTAAAATTTTTGCTATGACTCCTTCATCTATAGATTCAAACTCCATTATGGCTTTATCAGTCTCTATCTCAGCAATTACGTCGCCTACTTCAACTTTGTCTTGTTCTTTTTTATGCCACTTTACAATTTTTCCTCCAGTTTTGCTCATTGTCGGTGAAAGAGCAGGCATTAATATTTCTATAAGCATTGATTTTGCATTTAAAGATCTATTCAATTTTTAATTTACTCTTTATCTTATGTCAACCTAATCGTGAATTATGATGAATAAGTCTGTTACACTATCCCTCACGTTATCCCAGTGCGTGACACTGGGATCTTGGTTCAGTACTATTATCCTATTGTTTTTATTATTTAGCCATAGCTTGTTTGCTAACAACTTTGTTTCAACCAAATCAAATAAGATCAACATGAGAACGGGGCCAGGGTTTCACTATCCTGTAAAATGGATATACACTTGCAAAAATCTGCCCCTGAAAGTGATAGAAGAGTTTGAGAGTTGGAAAAAGGTCTGCGATATAGATGAAGACTGCGGATGGATAAAAGGCAATCTTCTTAGTGATAAGCGCTACGCGATTGTAAAAGAAGATACTTATGGATATCAAAAACAGAGTGTAGACAGCAAGATTACTATGAAAATAGACAAGTTTGTTGTGATGAAGATAGAAAAATGCAACGAAGAATGGTGCTTTCTTTCCACCCCAAAACGCAAAGCATGGGTACAAAAAAAACATATATATGGGGTTGATTAGGTTGACAAAAGATCTGAATTAACACTAGTTTCTGGGCCTTCTGTAGCATGCTCTTCAGATGAAGCAGAGGGTTCTTGAGGCTCTGGAGACTGTACAGGGCTATCACAGAAACTCCTTAACATCTCCTCAGCGGATGAATCTAAAATTTGTACAATAGACTTTTCACTCTGCTCTTTTAGCGATTGATCCACTCTAGAAATCAACTCAGAAAACTCGCTACCTGATTTTTCAGCTTCACTTTTTATTTTACTTTCTATGCTTGCAATATTACCTTGGTCAATTTCTTCTTTTGTTATGTTGAATGACTTTGCAACATCTTGATATCCAATCTTGCAATTTCCACAACCAATTATGCAAAAAGTAATAGAATCAGATATTTCGCTTGCAGCCCAATTATGTATAGTGTAAGCCAAATAATTGTCATGGTATTTAATGCTAAATTGTTGTTCTATTAACTCAGAAATTTTATTCTTTAGAGGTCTGGTAGAGACTCATGACCTTGAAACCAGCGATTTGGTCTCATAACCATAGTCTCCCCAAAAGAACCGTGCTTGCGGATTTCCCGCACACGGCTCCACAATACAGCGTTCACACTAGTGCTCCTGTGTATAAAGAAACATATACCTTTGGTTTTGGTAATGGATTTACTTTTAAATAGTGTATAAATTGTTCCCAATCCATACTTTTCTTTTGACTACGTCGGTTTATCCACTTAAATGCTAACTTTGTTACCGGTCGATAGAATTGAATCAAACACCGATAATTTCCGCTAACTCCGAAGTAGCTATAGTGTCCTGTTAGTTTGGCTTTAAGTTTCTGCCACCAATCTTTGAGACAGATACGACTTCGTACCATCTTCAACCATTCTTTGATTTCTTTAATCTTTCTGGCTAGGCTTATTTTTGAAGTTTTCTGCTTCATCATAAGTTTACCATTACGACTTTTTCCACAATAATGTGTAAATCCTAGAAAGTTGAAGCTAGCCGTCCTACGTTTCTCTCTTTCTGCTTGATACCATTCTTTCTTACCAAACTTTACTATTTTTGTTTTATTTTCAGCTATTTCCAACCCAAATTTACTTAGTCTTTGTTTCAGTAATTCTAGAAATTCTTTTGCGTCTTCTTCCCTCTCGCAGCCAACTACAAAATCGTCGCAAAACCTTATTAGCTGTAAATATCCTCTGGCTTTTGGCTTAAATTTCTTTTCAAACCATAAGTCCAGCACATAGTGTAAGTATATATTAGCTAATACAGGGCTTACTATACCACCTTGTGGTGTGCCTTGATCGGTTGCTTTATAACATCCAACTTCGACTATTCCTGCCTTTAGAAATCGTTTTATTAACCACAATAAATTTGGGTCAGCTATTCGTTCCCTTAGACAATTCATTAGCCATTTATGTTGAACATTATCAAAGAACTTCTTGATATCCACTTCTACAATATAGTTAATTGGTTTGTGCATAACTGCTTTATCTAGAGCGTTTATCGCCTGATGACAATTTCTTCCTGTCGAAATCCATACGAGCTGTCCATAAAGTTTGCTTCATAAATATTTTCTAATATCTTCTTTAGCATTACCTGTACCAACTTATCTTCCGTTGATGGTATTCCGAGACCGCGCTTCTCTTTGCTCCCGGCTTTGGGTATGTATACCCTTTTCACTGGTAGCGGTTGATATTGTTTTCTCTTCATACTATCCACTAGTGTTTTAAGTTTCTCTTCTAGATTTTCTCCATAAGCTTCCACTGTCACACGATCTATACCACAAGCCTTGTTGCGTTTTAGTTCCTTATAACACTCTGCAAGATTCTCTTCATTAATCAAATGAACTAATGATGTAAATTTTACTCGCTTATCTTGCTTAGCCCTTACTGCTATCTGGTTTAGTTTTCCTTGCATACTCCTCCAATCTCTGTTGTATTGGTATAGCAATCCCTATACCAGTCACTATATTGCTAACCGCTTCCCCTTGTATGTGGCTTTCCCACACTCCGAGTACTATCAGTTAGTCCGACTTCCTTTGCATCTTCCTCCAGTCTTCGCCTTTATTGACTTGTTCCAGAGTACCCTTACAGGAATACAAAGGATCTCCCAAGTTCACGTAAGGTCCATCTCAACACATGACGCGGCCTTCGATCCCGATGAGGTGAGTAATATCTTGCCTTAGCGTTATTACCCATGTTGCCTTCCACCAAATGTAAAGTGTCAGCCCCCATGACGCGTGAATTACGGGACTCAATACCTTCACTTTCGTTGCACCCTATGTTGTCCATTCCATTAGCTTTACTACGCTCGTTACCTTACGCAGCATAATGGTTTGTTCCAGGTTGCCGGCTAAGCTTTACCCGTGTTGGATTTTCACCAACTGTTCCTTACGCACTTCTTGGCGCACACATTTTGTCAACTACCTTTGTAGATTTAAAAGGGCATTTTTACATATTCCATATGGCTGCCAGTTGCACCCCTCACATGCGTACTCGAATTTCTCTAAAGACATTTTCTCCCTAATCTTTTCTACCGCTTCACTCCAGGTCAAAGTCTCGCCAATTTTAATTCCTAAAATTTCCATATGCCTTCTATCTAGCTCTAAAACTTTAGCTTGTGTGGTGCATTTACCTTGTTTAGTCTGATTTGGACAAGCACTACAGATATTATCAAGGTTACCAACTACTTCGATTTGAGTACTAATTACTTTGCTTGCTATCCTTTTATAATTTTCTACAAAACCCTGAGAATACCCATATCCCCGAAACGCGAGGGTGCACATAAAATGATGAGGGCGAAATTTTATCATTTTTTCAAATATTGCAAAGCTGCTACAAGTAGAAAAATTTTTATCAAACCAGGAAGGATAAATGGTAAAACACCCACCATTATTGCTTGTTCCAGACCCAAGTAAACAGCAAGCCAACTAACACCACAAATAAAGATTACAACTGTACCAGCCAGACAACTTAAAGAATTACATACAAATGATTTATACTTAGAGTTCAGTAATTCATTTACTTTGCTCATTACCATAACAGCAGCTAAAAAGCCAATTAAATATCCACCTGTTGGTCCAAGGAGAGCGTGATAACCACCAGAAAAATTTGCAAGAACAGGCAATCCTGCTGCACCAAGTGATAGATATGTAAGCACAGAATAGAATGCTGTTCTGCGGTTAAATTTAAGCCCAATAAGCATTACTCCTAAAGTTTGCAATGTGATAGGCACAGGCTGCAATGGTATACTTATTTGAGCCATCAAGAATAAAAGTAAAACGCAAGACAATATTTCAGCCAGTGTTGATCTGCTGCTAGATTGTGTTATAAACATACCTTCCCAATAAAAATAACTTATTAAATGTAATATATGTGTATGAGAGGTTTTGCAATTTAAATTTTGCTTATATTGTGCTACAATGAATTGTTTATGCACTATTAAATTAAAAATGATGAGTAAACAAGATCTATTATCGTTGATGAAAGCAAGACACAGCGGACGTTCATACGATCCTACAAGAGCAATATCTCAGGAAGACATGGATATTTTAATGGAAGCTGTAAGGCTGACTCCCTCATGTTTTGGTGATGAACCCTGGAGATACGTAATATGCAACAAACAGAACAATCAAAGCGCATGGGAAAAGCTGCTAAATTGCCTTGATGAATCTAATCAAAAATGGGCAAAAGATGCACAAGTGTTAATCATATCTTTAAGCGCTAAGAATTTCCGCAAATCTGATAAAGGTGAAAATTTTTGGGCTAATCACGATACTGGTGCAGCGAATTATGGACTTATGTTACAAGCTGCAGTTATGAACTTAATGGCCCATCAAATGGGTGGATTTGATAGAGATAAAATAGTGAAAGAGTTCAATATACCCAATGACTTTAACGTAATGTCAGTGATAGCGGTTGGTTACGAAGAAGAGGGTGCTGAAACAAGTAAGAAGAAAAGAAGACCAATAGAAGAAATATTTTTTTATGATGAGTGGCCAAAATTCTGAAAATTTTATCAAAATGCACGGCACTGGTAACAATTTCGTTATCATAGACTCACGTTCAACAAACAATTTAGACTGGAACCATAGACAAATTGCTGATCAAAGCAGTTGTGATCAAGTGATAATTATAACAATGTCTAATGCTGCAGACTGTTTTATGCATATCTATAATGCTGATGGCAGTCGAGCTGAAATGTGCGGAAACGCAGCACGCTGTGTTGGATATTTGATAATGTCAGAAAAAGGTGCTGAATACTCCATTATTGAGCTAACAAGCAAACGCATTTTAGAGTGTTTTAAAGTGGGTGATAAATCCATAAAGGTTAACATGGGTAAACCTTTGCTAAAATGGCATGAAATTCCCTTATCTACTGAGTGTGACACTCTTCACTTACCTATAGAGCTTGAAATGCTAAAAGATCCTGTTGCAGTAAATATTGGCAATCCTCACATAGTTTTTTTTGTTGATAACATAAGTGAAATACCATTGCGAAATTTAGGACCAAAGCTAGAAAATCACGCATTATTTCCTCGGAAAATTAATGTTAGTATTGCACAAGTTGAAAAGTCTGGAGAAATAGCTTTAAGAGTTTGGGAAAGAGGTACAGGCATTACTGCATCATGCGGTAGTGCAGCCTGTGCAGCACTTGTTGCATCCACACTACGTGGATATCTGGTTGCCCAACAGACTTCAGTAAATTTACCAGGAGGCAAGTTATTAATCGAATGGGCAAATAACGTATTCATGACCGGTGATATAGGGTTTTTGTGACCCTAATTCTAGTGATGCATTACTTCCAATACCTTCTTACCAATTACTGCAGGGGTTTCAGCAATTGCAATTCCAGCGCTCCGCATAACTTCTAGTTTTGCACCAGCACTTCCACCGCTGGAAGAGATGATTGCTCCAGCGTGTCCCATACGTCTTCCTGGAGGTGCCGTTTGGCCTGCTACAAAACCAACGATTGGCTTTTTAGTTTTTTCTGTTTTCACAAAATGTGATACATCTTCTTCTTCGTTTCCACCTATTTCACCAATAACTACAATACCATGAGTATCGTTATCTTTTAAAAAGAGCTCCATACAGTCGACAAATGTTATACCATGAACTGGATCCCCCCCAATTCCGATACACGTGGATTGACCAAGACCAACAGCGGTTGTTTGTGCTACTGCCTCGTAAGTTAAAGTTCCGGAGCGAGACATAATTCCTATGTGTCCACGCTTATGGATATGGCCAGGCATAATTCCTATTTTGCATTCTTCAGGGGTAATAATTCCCGGGCAGTTGGGACCAATCAATCGACTTTTTGAGCCGATAAGCGCACGCTTAACTTTCACCATATCAAGTATAGGAATGCCCTCTGTAATACAAATTATCAATTCTATTTTTGCATCTATTGCTTCAAGTATTGCAGCAGCAGCAAATTTAGCAGGTACATATATAACTGTAGCATTTGCACCGGTTTTTTCTTTGGCTTCTGCTACAGTATTAAAAACCGGTAAATTAAGGTGAGTGCTCCCACCCTTTCCAGGAGTTACACCTCCCACCATTTTCGTTCCGTAATCAATTGCTTGCTCTGAATGAAATGTGCCTTGTGCACCAGTAAAACCCTGGCATATTAATCTTGTATCTTTGTTTACTAAAACGGACATGCTTTATTTTACCTCTTTTACTATCTTTTGCGCAGCTTCATCTAGCTCATCTGCAGCAATAATATTTAATCCTGACTCTTCTAAAATTTTTTTTCCTTCTTCAAAATTAGTACCTGATAATCTAACCACTAGAGGAACTTTAATGCTCATTTCTTTTGCAGCCGCAACAATTCCACTTGCGATAATATCGCAACGCATTATACCACCAAATATGTTAACCAGAATTCCTTTTACGTTGCTATCAGACAATATGATTTTAAATGCTTCAGTTACAGTTTCTTTACTCGCTCCACCACCAACATCCAAAAAGTTAGCAGGCTCTGCTCCGTAGTATTTTATTATATCCATTGTTGCCATAGCAAGACCTGCACCATTTACCATGCAACCAATACTGCCATCCATTTTGATGTAACTGAGCCCATACTTTGAAGCCTCTATCTCTTCTTTCACTTCCTCATCATAATCACGAAGTTCCATAATTTCTGGGTGACGATATAAAGCATTATCATCGAAATTAATTTTTGCATCGAGCGCAATAAAATCTCCAGAATTTGTTTCAACCAGTGGATTAATTTCAATTTGGCTCGCATCAGTTGCAATAAACGCATCATATATTTTTTTTGCAATGTTCGATATCTTTTCTATTTGTTCTGGACTCAAATGAAAACTGCTGCTTAACTTGCTGCTATCAAAACTTGTAGCAGGATCAATATCAAATTTCACAATTTTTGCAGGAGAATTTTTTGCCACTTCTTCGATGTCCATTCCACCTTCTGAGGAAAATATGAATATTGGCCTACTGAGCTTCGGGTCGATTACCAGGCTTAAATAATACTCTTTCTTAATGCTTGAGCCTTCTTCAACGTACACTTTTCTTACTTGCTGCCCGCTTGGCCCTGTTTGATGAGTAACTAAAGTCATACCAATCATGTCCTTTACAAACTGTTGAGCTTCTTCAACTGACTTTGCTAGCTTTACGCCACCGGCTTTACCCCTACCACCTGCATGAATTTGAGCTTTAACTACAAACACGTCAGATTTTAATTGACTTACTTGAGTCTTTACTTCTTCTGCAGATGTAGCAACAAAACCTTTTGGCACTGGGACATTAAATTTATGCAAAACTTCTTTCGCTTGATATTCGTGAATATTCATAAAATAACCAATGATAAACTATTAACTTGAGTACAAACTACCAACCATAACGTTGCCTTCTGCACTCTTGTTGGTACCTCTTTTTTTTAGCTTCAGCTTTCTTTTTAGCTCTTTTTTCTGATTTTTTTTCATGATATTGTTTTTTCATTTTCAACCCTCTTCCTTCCTTTTGAATTGTTTTTTTCAATACTGGAAGAGCTCTGTCTACATCACCATAATGGACTGATACTTCTATCAAACTCTATACCTCCTTCGGTAATCATTTCAAAATCTATTTATAAATTAGAAAATTAACATTGTCAATTATTTTATAAACTTGAGCGTTAAAATGTAATATGCCATAATTTACATGGTAAATAATGTCATTCCAGTGTCAGCTACTTGCTTACTGATGGAGATTGCTCTTATGTTACAGCGTTCTTACAATTATACTAACATCGGGGCGGAGAGATTTGAACTCTCGACCCTTTGGTCCCAAACCAAATGCGCTACCAGGCTGCGCTACGCCCCGACTTCTTTACTCAGAGTATCAATAACTCAGGCAAAATGCAAGATTCATTTGTTTACTTTAGAAAAAATATAATATGAGATTTAATATTATCTTAGAATATGTTTTTTATTAGCTCCTCTTTAACAACAGACTGCTTCGTAGAAAGTCTACAGGGTTTTTGTGCGCGCAACACTGAACCAGATTTCTTTATGACCCAAACCTTAGTCATATTTAAAAATCTAGCTACACCAATTGGTGAAAGTGAGTGCAGCAACTACAGCAGTATCGACCCTTAAAATTCTTTTTCCTAGACTCAATTTTTAACAAAACTTATCGGCAAGATCAAGTTCATAAGATGAAAAACCACCTTCAGGGCCAACAATAATAGCAACATTTTTTTTGCCTTTCAGCACTTTGTCAGCTTTACCTGTTTCATCACACAAAACAAAATTTTTACTCTGGGAATCAGGTAACTCACAAAAGTTAATAGGAGGCAAAATCTCTGGTATACTTATCCTACCTGATTGTTCCGCTGCTTCGATTGCTTGTAATTTTGCTCTACTTAGGTTAATATTTTTTACCACTGTACGTTCCGTTGAAATAAATTGAATGCAGATTACTCCCATTTCAGTTGCCTGTCTTACTATGTTGTTCAAAGCAGCACTTTTTACCATGGCACAATACAGGTATAAATTTTCCTCATATTGCTGTTGTTTAGTGCATTCTTTGGGTGTAACTTCTGTCAATTTACGCGATATATTAACTACTTCTCCTAACCATTCTCCATCTTTTCCATTAAAAAGAGAGAGATTATCATACTTCTTAAGCCGCATTACATTGCAAATATAGTGACTTTGTTGTGGATTAAGTGCTAAACTCACGCCTTGTGATAAAGCTTCTTCAACATAGAGCCTAATTTTTCCCATTCAAAACTTTAATTATATTCTACTTGAGTGACTCTTACGGGATTTGAACCCGTGTTACCACCGTGAAAGGGTGGTGTCCTAACCACTAGACGAAAGAGTCAACTTGAATCTAACTAGGTTATATCGATTACATATATAAAGTCAATTCAATTATTTTGAATCACATAGTTAGAGGGATATATCAGTAATCTTATATCGACAGCCTCCTATTACTCCATGCTCAATACTCACTGAACCTATCTCAGATTTAGGAGCTAATTCTAATTGTTGTTCAACTTTTGTATCGGAATCATAGCCAGAATCGTAGCCAGAATCTCTACGCTCATATTTCTGCCTTATTTCTTCTACACTAAAGCCAGCCTTGGTCTTAATTTTTTGATCATTAGTCTGTTGCTGACTTATCGACTTATTAGCACTTAGCTCATTTAGCTTCACTTGCCAATCATTCACTTTATCTTGCACTAACCCATGGCAAGTTCCAGAATTAGCTTTTATGTCTTTTGCTTTTCTTTCTGCTCTTTTCTTGGACAAATCTACCCTAGCATAAATAGGTTCTGACGACTGTTCTGGCTCTTTCTGTTTTAGGCTAGTAGGCTTTTTGTTCTGAAAGATCATCTATAGTGCAATAAATAGGTTCTTCTGATATACTCAAATAACCACTATCTTCCAATGATAAATTTTCAGTGGATTTTTTATGTGAATCATATATTTTAGCATAAATAGATTCTTCTGATACACTCAAATAACCATTCTCCCCTAATGAGTTACTAACCTTAGCATCATACACCTCAGCGTAAATTGGCTCTTTTGAAGGCAAAGCATCATAATTAGTGCTCTTTGGCTTATACTCAAAAGTTCTAGAAGGTTTTTGAGGTGGTATTACATTGTTGTTCACCTCAGCGTACATAGTTATTGGCTCATATTCAGAGGTTCTAGGAGGTTTTTGTTGTATAGCTTCAACATTCAAATCATCTGTAGAATAATACTCTGCGCCTTTTCCTAGTAAAAAGGAAACTGTGGGGTGAAGAATTATCTCTGCTGGTAAGTTTTTCTCACTATCCAATTTTAGATTTTTTGATTCTGCTAAACTCTCAATAACACGAATTATAACATTCTTTCCATTCTCATCTATTGAGTGGATATCAGCTCCACGATTAATCAGCAATTCCATTATTTTGTGATCTGTAGCATGTCCTAAAGCCTGATTTAAGGCTTGATTATTATTTATATCAAATGATCCTGTATTCTTGAGAGACATAGTCTTTGAAAAGAATTTTCTAAAACTATTTAATGCATCATAGAGAATTAGAGTCAGTTTAACACCTTTTATGTCATTGTTTTTGACAGATTTAATTAAAAAATTATCTATTATGCCCATGATTATACCCCCTATATAAAAGCTCACTACCATGGTACAATTTTAAACTATGATGATTTATTTTCTACTAATAGCAGCTCTCTATAACCACTTAACAAGTGGTGGCATTGACATCATAATTGCATCTGGATTGCCGTCAGTCATTAAACCAAACCTTGTGCCACGATCGTATAACAGATTGAATTCTACATATCTGCCACGTTTTATTAATTGATTTTCTCGTTGTTCTTTTGTCCAAGATTTTTGTATATGTTTACGTATGATGTGCAAATAAATTTCCAAAAAGGCTTCACCTACTGCTTTTGTGAACTCAAAATCGTTTTCCCAGTTGCCAGAACTCAGATTATCATAGAAAATGCCACCAATACCACGTGGCTCTTTTCTGTGTTGTAAGAAAAAATAATTGTCACATTGCTCTTTAAATTTTGGATAATATCCGGTGTCAAATCTATCACATGTCATTTTGATTGATTCATGGATATACTTGCAATCTTCTTCATTTTTATATATTGGCGTAAAATCCATTCCTCCACCAAACCATTGTTTTGAAGTATATATCAGCCTTGTGTTCATATGTGCTGCAGGGATAAGGGGCGATTGCATATGAGACACTAAAGATATACCGCTTGCCCAGAACTCTCCGTTACTTTCACTTGCACCAGGAATTTCATTAATGGCTGAATCTGCAAATTTTCCGTGTACTTTTGAAACGTTTACTCCAACTTTTTCAAAAACATTACCAAAAATAATTGTAGATTCACCACCTCCACCACCTGGGCGATCCCACTTTCTCTTTTCGATTTTTGGCTCTGCGGATGATTGTTTTTCAATTAATAAGAAAGATTCTATAATCTTATCTCTTAGTGCACAGAACCATTTAAATGCTTGTGTTTTTTGTTTTTCCATAATATCCTCTTGCTAGCTTATTAACATTGTTATATCTGATATTTAAGGAACTTAATTAGATTTGGATGATAATTATCTATCAAAGACGTTAATAAATCTATAATAATTAAATCAATATAATAGAACATTTTCGTATGTACAACAATGCCAAGTAACAATAATGAATAAAAGATACATAGATAACAAAAAAGAGAACAGGGTTGACTTCATACTAAGAAATTATGGAATGTCAATTGTTGTGATGGCAGTTATTATGCTCTTACCTCCAGTAGCAATATCGATACTCTACTTTTTTGATATATATAGTCAGCATATTAATATAGAGATTAATTTATTAGTTAGCATTCTAACAACTCTCTTTATGATGTATAATGTAAAACGCTACAGATACCTACTTAATACTATAGAATTTCAAAATGCAATATTTGCAAATGCACTAAATCATAATACAGAATTTTGCCTTATTTTACATAAAGATGAAGGTATTATTTATGCTGATGCAAGGTTCTACGAAAGGTTTAAAGATCATATAGATGATGACATTACGTTAGACAAGATTCTTGAAATAGGAGATGTTTCAGAAGCAGACAAAAAAGTACTCTATCATGCACTAAAAAATAACTCTTCTGTACAGGTATGCATTTCCTTAAACAAGAAGAATAGAGTATCTAACTTTCTTTTGCTCTTTGAGCCGATACCAGATAATCCCCAAATTGCTATAAATAGTAATAAGATTTTAAATTTATCATTAGTGCCAATAGCAAGGCCAGATGGGTATTTTGTATTAAAAGCAACACAGATAAACAAGGAGCAGATATATGAAGAGTTAATAGAAAAACACAGCATAGGAACTTACATTGCAAATGCCAAAGGGGTGATTTTATCTGTAAATAAAAGATTTTTAGACATATTTGAACTAAAAAAACTGGAAAAAGGTAGCTCAATCAGTGATTTTATATCTCAATCTAAATATAACAATACAACAACCGATAATGAAATTTTGTTTTTTACTATAAGTGGTATTCCATTCAAGGCTTATATGAGCACTGCTATATTTTGTGATAAATACAACCATAGCTATATATATGGCTTTATAACACCAACCGAATCAAATATTGTTGATTATCAATTACACCCTTGTTTTGCAAATTCATCAATTGCTATTGCACAATGTGACATAAACGGCAACTTTGTAAAGAAAAATACGGCACTAATAAAGCTTGCAGGGTCAGATAATAATTCAATCTTTACGTTGATATTGGATAGTTATCATGTGAAAATACGTGAATATTTTTCGAGTAATAGAATAAATAATGCGTCTTTTGATGTACAGCTCAACGGCGGTAATAACATAAAAATATATTTCAATAAGTTTCTTCATAATAAAATGATCTTCATACTTTGTTATTTTATTGACAATACTGAACACAAAAACCTAGAGATAAAGCTTGAGCATTATCAAAAGATGCAAGCTATAGGGCAGTTAGCAGGTGGTATTGCGCATGATTTCAACAATATATTGACTGGGATAATAGGATTTTGCGATTTGCTTTTACTCCAACACTCAGCTGGTGACCCATCTTTTGGAGATATAATACAGATACAGCAAAATGCAAAGCGTGGATCAAATTTAGTAAGACAATTGCTTGCTTTCTCAAGAAGACAGACCTTGCAGCCAAAAATTATTGATGTAAATAATACTATAGCTAATCTTTATGAAATGATAAAAAGATTAATAGGTGAAAATATAAAATTTAATATTTATTATGGTAGAGACTTGGGTGCTGTTAGGGCTGATCAAGGGCAATTAGAGCAAGTTATACTTAACTTAGCAGTCAATGCTAGTGCTGCTATGGAAAAGGGCGGAGAATTAACTATACGAACCTTTAATCAAAAGATTGACTCATTAAATTCTACACCTCAGGATATGTTTTCTCCAGACAAGGAAGCGATTGAACATGGAAATTATGTTGTGATTGAAGTAATTGATACTGGATGTGGAATGACGAGTGATACAACTGAAAAGATCTTTGATCCATTTTTTTCTACCAAAGATATTACCTCTGGTACAGGTCTTGGCCTCTCTACTGTATATGGCATTATTAAACAAACTGAAGGATACATCTATGTTGCTAGCAAAGTAAATCATGGAACTAAATTTAGCATATTTTTGCCCATGGTTTACATATCAGATGAAAATGATAGAGAGGAAGATAGTGAAGAAACAGAAAAACCGGTAGTAAGTGAAATTAAAGGTAATGGTATAATTTTATTAATCGAAGATGAAGATTCAGTAAGGGAATTCATCTCTAAAGCACTCAAAAGAAAAGGATTTGATGTAATAGAAGCAAGCATAGGCAGCGAGGCGCTAGAAATAATCAGTAAAAAAAGTCAACATATAGATCTTATAATCACTGATGTAATCATGCCAGAGGTGAGCGGCCCAGAAATAGTTAAAGAAGCATTGATCCATAGGCCAAATATCAACGTTATTTTTATTTCTGGGTATGCAGAAGATGCTTTTTTAAAGAGTGATGACATCAATATAGAAGATTTTCACTTTTTGCCAAAACCATTCACTCTGAATGAATTAGGAAACAAGGTTCAAAGTGTGTTACACAAAGCAAAAAAGACAGTCTAATTTTAGTGTGGTTAGCAACAAAAAAATTTTCTAATGCAAAAGTTTCTTGCATATATACAATAGAATTATTTTATACATAAGATAAAAGGCGTGAGCAAGATTATTGCAATAGTAAATCAAAAGGGTGGAGTTGGCAAAACCACAACTAGTATAAATTTGTCGACAGCCTTTGCTGCTGTGGGAAAAAGCACTTTATTGGTAGATCTTGATCCTCAAGGAAATGCTAGCACCGGACTCGGGATTTCTTATCGTAGTAGGGAAGAAAAAAACATATACAAAATACTACTAAGCAGCGAAAATAAATTGATAGAATCGGCAATTTTCAATATAAAGGAAATTCCGAATTTATCGCTAATTTCGTCAGTAGTTGATTTGTCAGCTGCAGAAATTGAATTATCGCAACTTGAGCGAGGAAAATTCGTACTAAAAAGCGCATTGGAGAAGATACGCGATAATTATGAGTATATAATCATCGATTGCCCTCCATCACTTGGGCTTCTGACCATAAATGCTTTGACTGCTGCTAATTCTATTATTGTTCCTCTTCAGTGTGAATTTTTTGCTCTGGAAGGATTAAGCCATTTAGTTAAAACTGTGGAGCTAATAAAAAGGAATAACCTAACCCCTTTTTTGGCAATAGAAGGGATAGTGTTAACAATGTATGACAGGCGCAACAAACTCAGTGAACAGATTAAAAACGATATTTGCCAGTATTTAAATGATAAAGTATACAAAACTATCATCCCATTGTATGAGACTGTTATTCCACGTAACGTACGGTTATCAGAAGCGCCTTCTCATGGAAAACCCGCTATTGTGTATGATCTTAAGTGTCCTGGTGCACAAGCATATATAAGTTTGGCAAGGGAAATTTTAAAAAAGCACGCGAGCAGTTGTAAGGAGAAGAAACTAGTAAGCGAGGGCGTAGTATGAAGGATGATAGACGCCTCGGCAGAGGTCTTGCCGGCCTCATAGGCGATAATTATGATAATAAAGAAGATCGACAAGAGCATTTGCCTATTTCATTACTGCACCCAAGCAAATTTCAACCGAGGAAACATTTTGACGAGGAGTCATTAAGAGAACTTGCAAATTCGATAAAGAAAAGTGGCATTATACAGCCTATCGTGGTACGCAAAGATTCAAATGATGATGGTTATGAAATAATAGCTGGAGAACGTCGTTGGCGAGCAAGCAAGATTGCAAATCTTGATAGTGCACCGGTTATCATAAAAGATCTGAGCGACAAGGAATGCTTGGAAGTATCCATTATTGAAAACATACAAAGGCAAGATATTAATCCAATAGAGGAAGGTGAAGCTTACAGAAAACTGATAGATGAGTTTTTCTATACACATGAGGAATTAGCTTCAGCTATAGGCAAAAGCCGCAGCCACATAACCAATATGATTCGGATGTTGTTGCTCCCTGATAGGGTGAAAACAATGATCAATGAGAAAAAATTGTCTATGGGTCATGCAAGAGCGTTGATTAATGTTGAAAATGCGGAAAGTATTGCAGAAAAAATAGTTTCTCAGGGCTTAAGCGTTAGACAAACTGAAAAACTGATAAAGGACCTACATCAAAACAACAATCAAAAAGAGCAGAGATATACTAGAAATCAAGATATGACAGTAATAGAAGGCGCTATATCTTCTCAACTTGGTTTAAAGATCAAAATTAATGACAACAATTCTAAGGGTAAAGTTATGATACGGTATGATAATCCAAATGAATTGGATTTGATATTGAAAATTTTGAATAGGAAACTTGAGGCATAGCTAGTAGTTGGCTAGCAAAGCAACAAACCAATATCAACTGTTGGTGTCATGAAAGTAGCTGACACTGGAATCCAGGAATTTTATTAAGTTGGTAAGCATAAAAGTATAACTTCTACGTCATACCGCCGCGGTATCCGCTAACAAGCAGCGGGGTGACGATTGTCAGGGTAGCTGTCATCCCAGTGCCCTGACTACTTGGATCCAGGAAAAAGAATGGTGTCATCCCAGTGCGTGATACCCTAGTAGAAATCGTTTTTGTAATTGCAACATTCGTGCAATCTTTAGCCATAAATATTTAAAAAATTTACCAAATGAAAAAAAAGGCAAAAGAAACCCCGTGGTGGTTGGCTATTTACCATGTACTAAAATATCGGCGTTTTTTTTATTCTAAAACGCTTGATTAAGAGCGATTTAGCTGCTTTTAACTTGCAACTAACCTACACCGCAAGTGTTTAAGAAATTTACTAAGCAGGAAAAAAGGCAAAGAAACCCCGTAGTAGCTAGCATTCAAATTCTCCCTTGTCAATTTGACGTTTTTTGCTGTCTTAAACGCTTTGTAAGCGCGTTTCGGCTTATATAGGTAAAAACCCAGAAATTTTTAAAGACATGCGATGCACGTAGTGCGAAAAATTAAACATGAGACGCCAAATACCCTAAGTTTTTTGTCATTAACCTGCACAGATTGCGAAGATAAATAAATAGCTTCAGTTTTATGATAAGGGAGCTGGCGAGGCTTGTCAAGGAAGTTTTTCGTTTCATCCAATGCGCTGCCAAAAGCTATGCAAAAAGTCCAATGAGTTAACTCCCATATATCCGGAGTAGTTCTTGTGCATTAGCCTTTATTAGAGTAGGGCATTTTCTGTCATTTAATAGGGAACGCAATACTTCAGTTGCACCTTTAATGTCGTTATTGTGTATCTTTACTACAGCGATAGCTTCTTGGCTTGAATAAGGATACACTGCACTTGATTCTAAATTATCAATTTTATCTTTATTTATTTTTTCACCGTTGGAGTGAAGTAAGCTCATTACTTCTAAATATTGTGCTAACTCACGCAAAACATTAGGAGCATCTTTATCATCTGCCAAATCATTATAAATAGATGCTGTGTCTGTTGGCATTGAATCTGAGATATGATTGAATGCGCGTTCAAAATTTGCTAAATACTCCCAATTTGAATCTATTTCTTCTAGCAGCGGCTTATTATCTTTTTTTAAGAATAATACTTCGTAAAACTTGTCACCTGCAGTTATAGATTGTTTTGTGTTATCAATGTTGCGCAATAAGTATAATGTGATGCCAACTAACATTGGCGCGAGTGCAAGCAGAAAGATGTATTTTTTCATGGTAATATTCCAAATAGTTATATATTTATACATTAATGCTTTTGATTTGCAAAAACATATTGACATAGTGATTATATCACATAATAATATTCTTAAAGTTGTTTGAATAGTTGGAGATTAAAATATTTCTAAAGTAGAAATAAAGACAGCAGTATTAAGCTAAATTATTTTTTGTCGGATTTATCCGATGTACCCTCAACCTTTTATAGGTTGAAGTCTAAATTTGAGAGTTTGATCCTGGCTCAGAATGAACGCTGGCGGCAGGCCTAACACATGCAAGTCGAACGGAGTTATATTGTAGCTTGCTATGGTATAACTTAGTGGCAGACGGGTGAGTAATGTATAGGAATCTACCTAGTAGTACGGAATAATTGTTGGAAACGGCAACTAATACCGTATACGCCCTACGGGGGAAAAATTTATTGCTATTAGATGAGCCTATATTAGATTAGCTAGTTGGTGGAGTAATAGCCTACCAAGGCAATGATCTATAGCTGATCTGAGAGGATGATCAGCCACACTGGAACTGAGATACGGTCCAGACTCCTACGGGAGGCAGCAGTGGGGAATATTGGACAATGGGCGAAAGCCTGATCCAGCCATGCCGCATGAGTGAAGAAGGCCTTTGGGTTGTAAAGCTCTTTTAGTGAGGAAGATAATGACGGTACTCACAGAAGAAGTCCTGGCTAACTCCGTGCCAGCAGCCGCGGTAATACGGAGAGGGCTAGCGTTATTCGGAATTATTGGGCGTAAAGGGCGCGTAGGCGGATTAGTAAGTTAAAAGTGAAATCCCAAGGCTCAACCTTGGAATTGCTTTTAAAACTGCTAATCTAGAGATTGAAAGAGGATAGAGGAATTCCTAGTGTAGAGGTGAAATTCGTAAATATTAGGAGGAACACCAGTGGCGAAGGCGTCTATCTGGTTCAAATCTGACGCTGAGGCGCGAAGGCGTGGGGAGCAAACAGGATTAGATACCCTGGTAGTCCACGCTGTAAACGATGAATGTTAAATATGGGAAGTTTTACTTTCTGTATTACAGCTAACGCGTTAAACATTCCGCCTGGGGACTACGGTCGCAAGATTAAAACTCAAAGGAATTGACGGGGACCCGCACAAGCGGTGGAGCATGTGGTTTAATTCGATGCAACGCGAAAAACCTTACCACTCCTTGACATGGAAATTATACCTATTCGAAGGGATAGGGTCGGTTCGGCCGGGTTTCACACAGGTGTTGCATGGCTGTCGTCAGCTCGTGTCGTGAGATGTTGGGTTAAGTCCCGCAACGAGCGCAACCCTCATCCTTAGTTACCATCAGGTAATGCTGGGGACTTTAAGGAAACTGCCAGTGATAAACTGGAGGAAGGTGGGGATGATGTCAAGTCATCATGGCCCTTATGGAGTGGGCTACACACGTGCTACAATGGTGGCTACAATGGGCTGCAAAGTCGCGAGGCTAAGCTAATCCCTTAAAAGCCATCTCAGTTCGGATTGTACTCTGCAACTCGAGTGCATGAAGTTGGAATCGCTAGTAATCGTGGATCAGCACGCCACGGTGAATACGTTCTCGGGTCTTGTACACACTGCCCGTCACGCCATGGGAATTGGTTTCACTCGAAGCTAACGACCTAACCGCAAGGAGGGAGTTATTTAAAGTGGGATCAGTGACTGGGGTGAAGTCGTAACAAGGTAGCAGTAGGGGAATCTGCAGCTGGATTACCTCCTTAGGCTTTGCACATAATTTACCATTTTTAATGATGGTGTTGTTATGTGCTATACTGCTGTCTTTACTTCTACTTTATTTTAATTTCCCGATAACGGAATTTTATGAGTGATAGACCTCTTTCTCCACATTTACAAATATATAAAGTACAAGTTACTAGTTTTTTCTCTATTATGCATAGATTGACTGGTATCTTGCTATTCCTTTTATTAATGATACTTTCTTGGTATTTCATATTACATGTTTACTTTCCTGAGTTACTTATAGTAAGGTACTTAAATGCATTATTATTCACTCCTGTTGCTAAATTAGCTTATGTCTTATGTTTTATAAGTTTTGTATATCATTTTCTTAATGGTATTCGTCATTTATTGTGGGATGTTGGGCTTAATTTAGAAATTACTGGCGTTTCAAGGAGTGCTATACTGCTGACAGTAACGCTACTTCTTTCTACTATGGCTTTTTTATTTATGTTTATATGAGTCAGTCTGGAAATTCAGTACATCATTGGTGGGTTCAGCGTGTTTCTGCGGTAATTTTACTGTTCCTGTTTCCTTGGTTTATCTATTCATTTTCTTGCACATTTTATACTGATAGCTCTTTGTCTTTTAGTGAAAAATTTATTAATCACCCTCTAGAGCTTTTATTTTTTGTTGTATTGTTGTTTTGCATTTTTTGGCACGCAGTTCTTGGAATGCAGGTAGTATGCGAAGATTATATACACAGCGTACCTTTGAGGATTTTTACAATTACATGCATAAAGTACTTATCAAGCATTACTTATATAACCCTCGCTTTTACAATCTTTATCTTCTACAGGCATATTTTCTTGTAAAATCACCGGTGCTGTGTTAATATATTATTAGTGTACTAGTTTTATTATTGAACTATAGCATTATAGCGATTTTGGTTTGACAATATGTTTGAAGCATTAAAAAAGGGAGCAATAGATCTTACACTTAAAGCAAAAGGTCTGCTTACTTCACCTGAATCTCAAGTTTACGTCGAAGACCTTAGAAAGGTAATGATGTATGATGGAAGGAAATGCCAGTATCCAAAAAATTATGATCAAATTGTACAGTCTGCTAAAATCATAGAAAACAGGGATATGCATGGAAATGCTATACTAGATAAAGATAAAAATCCAACCTATAAACTTTTGTATGGTCAAAAAGATGAGAATGGAGAACAACCAAGTTTCAGATTATCTTTAGTTACCAAAGATAAAGATAATGATAGATCTTATTTTACTATCAATTATATAGACAATCAGGGTAAGCAAATTCCGATAAATGAGTTGCATAAGTCATATTTTGAGCCATTAGGCTTTTCGAGAATAGATTTGAAAAAACACGTGCCAATTTTTGAAGCTGAAAAAACTAAGGATCCTCAATATCCATTTGAATTAACTAATTCTTCTGTGCTAACTAAAGAGGTAAAAAATAAAGAAGGTAAAGTTCAGGAAGTTGTTGATGAAAAAGGAAGAAATGGAGAATTATTATACACTAGTGATTACAAGAAGCTAAGCACCCATTTTTCAGAAATTAGAGATCAGAATGGTAATCTAGAGCTAGATAAAAGTCTTATATCTGTTCCTATCGTTTTTGCTACAAGTTTAGCTAAAGTTTGTACTAAATTGTTGACTTCTCTTCCTATAAAGTTAGGGGAGCATTTAATAAGCGAACAAAACCCAATTGCAAAGTCTTTTGGTTATCTTTTATTTACTCCTGCAATGGCAGTAAAAAATTTAGTGGATATGGGAGCTACCATACTTAAGGCTCCAATTTTATTGTTTGTAGCAAATGAGAAAAAATATGGTGATGCTTACTACACCATGTGGAAACACCAACTGAAAGGATGTTTGGAAGAAGCAAAAAGTGACTTTAATGTTATTAAAGGTGAAGAAAGGCTAAAGCCGGATCATGGGAATCGTGATTCACTAGTGGGCACATGGGATGAGCTTAACGCTAGAAGGCCAAAGAAACAAGGGGATGATAAAGAAGTTAGCAAGAGTAATGAAATACTAAAGAGTCCTGAGGAAGAACAAAATAAGGGTAATGAAATATTAAGTGATAAAAGAAAAGGTCATGTTGAGGAATTACAAAATAGAAGAAATTCACAGCAAGGGCAAGGCGCTACACATGATCACTCTCATTAGCAATTACTTTAAATCAACATTTACTTTCTTTATTAACTATTCCACAACAAAAACTTGCATGTATTTTGCCCTCAGTATAAGATATTAATTATTTAATTAATATCTTAACTAAATGCGCCCTGTAGTATTGTGTGGTGGTAGTGGTAGCAGACTTTGGCCTTTATCTAAGCCAAAGCAATTTCAGAAAATATTTAGTCAGAACACTATGTTTCACAACACTTTGTTGAGGCTAAAAAGCGATTATATGCCGCCCATAATTGCTACAAATATACAGTACGAGTCATTAGTGATGGAGGAATTGCATGCACTGCAAGAATATAAAGTGATTTTCGAACCAGTGAAAATTGGAACAGCAGCGGCAATATTAATTGCTGCACTTCTCTGCAATGAAAACGAGACAATGTTAATTCTGCCTTCAGACCATTTTATAGGTGATTTGAATAGTTTTTATGCTTCTACTCAAAAAGCGTCTAAGTTAGCCTCTGAAACTAACTCTATAGTCACTTTTGGGGTTAAGCCTCATGAATTCAATTCTGAATACGGCTATATAAATGCAGTATATGATCAGAAAGAAAAATGTCATATAGTGAAAGATTTTACAGAAAAGCCCGAGCGTAAGTTAAGTAACGATCATTATTGGAACTCTGGAATATTTGTGTTTAAAGCAAAACGCTACATAGATGAGATTAAAAAATCTGCCCCGAATCTTTACAATTTATGTTTTAAATATTTCACACCGCAAGAGAGATTTCTGTATTTAAAACAACGAGATTTTGCAGGAATTGAAGGCATATCCATTGATTACTTGGTGATGGAGAAAGCAAAAAACGTTGCAATGATAGAAGCTAATTTCGATTGGTTGGATGTTGGAACTTGGAATTCAGTTTTAGAATTGAGTGAGAAGTTTAGTAAAGAACCGGCATCATTTCAGCATGTGATTAGAGAAAAAGAACCAGTTTCAACGACAGAAAGTAATAAAAATTTATTGAGTGGAGCTTGTAAGCAACCAAACAAAAGTCTAATTTCATTTATTCATAAAGTTAAGAAAGTAAAGGTGATAAGGAAAGAAGTTAAACCATGGGGATTTTGTAGTATAATTTTAATGAGCGAAAATTTTCTTATAAAATATCTTTTTATCAATCCATTAAGCTGCACTTCTAAGCAATTCCATCACTATAGAGATGAATACCATATAGTGCTATCAGGAGTTGGATATGTTAGTTTAGAAGACAAAGAATATGCTATAGCAAAGGACCATATGATAGAAATCCCAAGGGAAGTTTCCCATAGGATTGAAAATAGAAGCACAAGCTTTCCACTTGAAATAGTTGAATTTCAGATAGGAGAGCATTTATCTGATAATGATATAGTGAGATTGGATGATGTATATGGAAGAATATGGTAACGCCATAAATGCATTTGTTGGCAATTTATAATATGGGTATAGCTGCTTTATGTAAAAAATAATATTTACTAAATCTTAATATTTTAAACCTATACCCATATTTTAATAAATAATGAGTTGTAATTAATATGAAGGATCCATTTAAAAGTGACAATTATAGAGAAAATCTCGGTTTCCTTAAAGAAGCTATAAAAGCAAGAGATGAGTTAGTAACTATTAGACATTATAATAAAACGGTAAGGGATTTATCTCAGGCATTAAAGCGTTTTACAGATAAGGCAGAAGATGTAGCTAAGTTTGTTATACGTAGTGACTCAATTGATTATGTAAAATTGATGAATGGAAAGCCATCAGGTCTTAAGATATTAAAGGAAATATTGAATAGAATCTCGGGAAGAAATGTTCCAGTTAAGAATATAAGTAGTTTTATTGATAAATTACCTCCTCCTACTTCAATGACAATCTTTGAATATCTAGAGGCTTATCGTAAAATTTCAGGTTTGGAGCAAGTTGAAAGAGGAAATATTGCAATAGCTCCAGAAAAGCCAGAACGCAGTTTTCTAAAAGAAGATAGACAAGTAGAAGTTAATTATAATGATTCAGGCCATGGAAATTCATTAGATGAAAAGCCTGGATACAAAGAGATATCAAATTATCAAGAGAAGAAGAGTAAAATTTTAACAGAAAATTCACAAAGTTCAAAATCGCCTAGAGAAGAGCTAATTTATGTAACAGTTCCTAAAGAACATATGGAAGCAAAAAGAGAACTTAAACAAAAACAACAATCTAAACCTCCAATATTGCCAAAACCATCAATAGCACCCCCATTGCCAAAAAAAATGTTTACTGCTGGTCAAGAAGTTAGACAAAAACCAAAAGTAGTAGGAACTGTTCCTAAATCAACTAAAGATAAACCTGAATTACCACTAAAACTTAAAAAGTTAGGTCATACTGATCAAAAATCAAGCACAAAGCTAGAAATGGTAGTATCTTCTATGGAAAAAGAAATTAATTATAATATCGATATTAAAGTACAAGAGATAAGAAAAAAATTCAAACAAAATCAAGCAAAAGAAAGTCCTAATGCGCAAACTATTGAAAGCAGGACCCCTCCTGTTGCACAAGTGAATATAGATGTGGAGAAAAAAACTAGGCCATCACCAAAAGTTGCTTCCCAATCTCGCTTATTTTCAATGAGGGATGAAATATCTCAGATGAATCCCTTATCAGCAAAATCTGATCCGAGACCTCATGTTAGCAAAAATGCTCTTCTCACAGATGTAAATGTAAAGCAACTAGTTGTACAATTTGAAAATTATGGAAGGAAAGAATTATAACTTATTGAATAAACCCAATAATATTCTTGATTTTTTCTATGTTATAAAAGCACAAGCTCTCCACTTGAAATAGTTGAATTTCAGATAGGAGAGCATTTATCTGATAATGATATAGTGAGGTTGGATGATGTATATGGAAGATTTTGAAATTCTAATGTTAAAGATACTCTATAAGTCTGCTAAATTTAAGGAAGCAAAAATCTCTAGTTTTTAAATAAAGAAAAGTCTACAATTATACGAAGTTTCAAAAATATAATGTCTAACCTCAAAATATTTTGTAATGTCCATTGCCTTTGAAATTACTATGGCTGCTTGCTATTTGCGAGCAAGAAATGCCAGATTTTGCTCTATAATGACTTTATTCTCTATTATCGGCATTGCCCTTGGAGTTGCAACACTAATAGTGGTGATGTCTGTGATGAACGGATTCAGAGCAAAGTTGCTTGACTCAATACTTGGCATTGATGGCCATATTAACGTTTATTTTGATAGGAACATAAATTCAGATTACTACGCAGTTTCAAAATCTATTGAGAGAATTCCTGGTATATTAAAAGCTACTCCTATGACCAATGATCAAGTTATTATTGTAGCAAATGGTAAAATTGCAGGTAGCGTAGTGCGAGGTGTGTCAACTAAAGATTTGCTTGATAGTACTGCCGTTACAAATAATGTAATTATAGGTGATGTAAAAAAATTTGATGAAGGGATAATAATAGGAGCACGCTTAGCAGAAGTTTTGAACATTGACTATGGCGACGAAATTACGTTTATATCATCTGAAGAATTTGATGCATTACTTGGTGAAATGCCGCGAATGAAAAAATATAAAGTTATAGCAATATTTGATATGGGTATGTTTGAGTATGATAATACCTTGATATATATGCCTCTAAAATCAGCACAAGCCTTTTTTAATTATAAAAATAGCATAAAAAATATAGAAGTACTTGTAGACGACGTTACTAGAGCTGATAAGCTGGCAGATGCTATAGAAAAAGAAATAGGAATGGAAGCTGAAAGTTGGCAATCACAGCAAAGCCATTATTTTAGTGCTTTAAAAACTGAAAGAAATGTGATGTTTTTAATTCTCACTTTGATTATAGTTGTAGCAGCGTTTAATATTATCTCAAATTTAATGATGATAGTGCAAGAAAAGAAATCCGCGATTGCAATTATGCGTACATTTGGTGCAACAAGTGGAAGCATTATGCGTATATTTTGCGCTTGTGGTCTATTAATCGGTTTTACGGGAACTTGTCTTGGCTGTATTATAGGTGTCGTTTTTTCTCTCAATATCGAAAGCATTAGAGTGTTTTTAGAAAACATTACTAACGTCAAGCTGTTTGATCCTATGATATACTTTTTTTCAAGTTTGCCAGTGATATTAGTACCCCAAGACGTAGTAAATATTTCTGCACTTGCGTTACTCTTATCATTTTTAGCGACAATTGCTCCTGCGTTGCAGGCAGCTGCACAAGATCCTGCGGAGATACTACGTTATGAATGATACTCAGCAAAAGTACATAGGTTGGTTCTTAATTGTATTGT
This sequence comes from Wolbachia endosymbiont (group A) of Tromatobia lineatoria, assembly GCF_964028565.1. Lineage (NCBI taxonomy): Bacteria > Pseudomonadati > Pseudomonadota > Alphaproteobacteria > Rickettsiales > Anaplasmataceae > Wolbachia > Wolbachia endosymbiont (group A) of Tromatobia lineatoria. The sequence goes on along the minus strand of NZ_OZ034791.1, from coordinate 1,094,477 downwards.
TATTTACCGGTTACATCACAATAAATAACATAATCTTTTTAAAAATAAATCAGCAAGAGAGTGAAAACAATGTGAAAGCTTTAACGGAAAACATGGATGAATTTAGAATGTTGCTTGAAGTTAATCAATCTAGAATAGAAAAAAAGATATTTGACCTCAAGAGAAGTCAGCATACTCAATGTGAGCAAGGTGATAATAACTCAAGATGTAAGAACCTTGCAAAATTGCTATTACTTGTGGTTAAAATGAAGAATTCGTTATTGCGAGAAGCAAAATTTGATAACCATATAAATTCAATAAAGCCTTTGATATCAGAGCTTGACGATCCAGAGATAGAAAATGCAGTAGATGAATTAGAAAATTTGAAAGAGATAAATACCTTACACGAATTGAAGTTATCTTTTGAAAAAACTATTGATACTATCGATTACAACAAAAGTACATTGTCTAAAAAAATCATTTCAAACTGGATAAAGGTAGACGACCGAAATGATCCATTAAGAGTAAAATTCGCAGAAATTGAGGAGTCAATAAATGATAATGATTGGCAAAATATAACTGTTACAGTAAGCAATTTAACGCATTCAGAATTCAAGCCATGGCTGAATAAATTGAATGGTTTTATTGTAGCTTCTAAGAATATTTCAACAATATATCATCACTTATTACAATATATCTCATGATTTATTTTATAATTTTCGCTTTTTCGTTTTTATTTGGTATATGGGTCAAGGTAAGTGGTGAAGTAATAAAATTGGAATTAGGCAATTACACTATAAGTATTGATCTATATTTCATTATTTTTACTTGTGTAGTTTTATTATTTTTATTAATTACACTTGTACGCTTTTTTTCCTCCATTTCATCAACATTTGCCAACATAAGAAATAGAAGAAGGGATAGGGAAGAATTGCTTCTCTTTGAAGCTTTCTTTAGCATAGACTTAGACAATATAGAGAATGCCCAAAAGCTAGTTAAAAGTCTGAGTGAGGAGAGCGATAGGTTGTCTTTAATAAAGCTCTTTAACTCAGGTAAGACGGGAAATTACAGCTTTTTCAGTAACGGTTTAACAAATATTGCAAATAAAAATCGTAACTTAGCTCTACTTCTAGCCAATAAGCTGATTGTCCACCTCAAACAAGAAAAAGTAGTCTTTCAAAAATTTATAGAATATTGCTCTAGTTCAATTAACGATAAAATGCTATCTATTCCCTTTCAAATAGAGCATTGCATATTGAAAGAAGATTGGATTAATGCAATTTTGAGGTTGAAGGAAGCAGTTAAGTCCAATATTTTTCTCCCCTTTGATCATAAAGAAATGTTTGCAGTGTTTTATTGCGCTTTAGCAAAGCAATATGAAAGTAAAGGAAATTTTAAGGAGGCTATAAAGTCTTTATTTAGAGCACAACGTTATAGTGCAATTTTTCAGCCCATCAATTATTTAAAGGCAGAATTATATATTAAACTTGGAAAAATCAGAAAAGCTTCTGCAGTGCTAGAGGCAGAGTATACAGTAAATCCTACTCCTCAGTCAGCTAAAATGTACATCAATTTAAATAGTAAAGGTGCTGAAAGACTATACAACTTACGCCCTGATTATTATTTTAGTTACTGTTTACTTGCTTTGTCCTCAATGAGTTCAGGTAAATATGATCTTGCAAGTCAATATTTAGACACTGCTATGAAAAAAGCTAATTACATGTCAATCTACTTTATTGTAATACAACTCAAGGTTACATTGCAAGAACACGACAAGGTAATTTATTGGCTAAACAAGATGGGCTCAGAAGCTTTGCCTGATCCAGGCTGGAAATGTAAAAATTGTAACAGGGAACTAGAACAATGGGATCATAAGTGTTCAAGTTGTAATAGTTTTAATTGTGTTTATTATATATTATAAAATTCCACAAAGTGTAGAAATTACCATTAGGCTACTTTCACATTGATATTGCTGAAGTTAGAGCACTTTCTTAATATAATCCTTATCTCCAAACAATAAACCTGCAAGTTTCTTAGCTAGACTTGGTTTTAATGTCAAAAAAACTTGCTTTTAGACACTAACAGTTATATATTTTAATAAATCAGGGTTGTATACAAAATGAAGAGCTTAAAGGAATTATCCTTAAGAATTAAGAATATTAGGTCTGTACAGAAAACCACGAAAATAATGCAAATGGTTTCTGCAGCAAAGTTGTTACAAAGCCAAAAGAAGTTATTAAATTCAAAATTATATGTATCTAAGCTGCATAACATTATTTTTTCATTAATGCTATCAGTTGATCAAGAATTACTGGCAAAAATTCTAAATGTCAGTAACGACGGTTCTTACCTAGTATTCATTATTGCGTCTGATCGTGGCTTGTGCGGCAACTTTAACTCTTCTATTGTCAAATTTAGTCAAGAGCGTGTAAATAAGTCAATCGCAAATGGCAAAAAAGTAGATATTGTATTTCTTGGTAAAAAAGCTTTTGATGTAGGTAAAAATAGATTTGACTCTAAAAGTATCTTAAAAATTGAAAATAGTAAGGGAATCACGTTAAAGCACGTAGAAGCTTTGGTTGATGGTATAGATTTAAGTAAATACGATAAAGTTAAAGTTTTTTATAGTAAATTCTATAATACCTTCACGCAAAAACCAATGTTGGAAACAATAAAACCATGGAGTAAAGACTCATCCTTGATTGATAGCTCTCTGGCTGGTCCAACAACAGATTACGGCTATGAGTATGAACCACAAAATATTGAATTTATTTTAAAATCTTTGGTTCAAGATTACGTTGTAATTGCTCTTTACTCTGCTTTACTTGAAAGTGCAACGAGTGAGAATAGTGCTAGAATGGTTGCTATGGAATCAGCAAACAGAAACACTAAAGAGATACTGAACAAATTAGCATTGCTTTATAATCGTTCTCGTCAAGCAGCGATTACGACTGATTTAATTGAAGTTATAGGTGGTGCAGAATCTTTATAGAAATCTAAGGAATAGAAAATGAATATATTAAATATTGCAGCAGATATTACTAAACTAATAAAAAAGCAAAATCAAGATGCGGAAGTTACAATATATGAAACTAATAAGACTTCAGTTTCTCAGCGTCTATCAAAAATTGAGCAAATATCACAATCTAAAAATTGCACTGTAGGAATCAGAGCTATAGCAGGTAAAAACAAAGCTGCGTATATTTCTACAAACGATTTGAATAATCTGAGTGATACAGTAAGCCAAGTGGTAGAAATGGCAAAGAATGCGCCAGAAGATCCTTGCATTAATTTTGCTGTAAATGGTAGTAATTATATCTCTTCTGCAGATTTAAGTATCTCAGATAATAATGTTGTAACCGTTGATAACCTAAAAGAAATTGCTGAAGCTGCAGAAAATTCAGCCCTTGCACATAAGAGTATCACTAATTCTGAAGGAGCCTCTTCTTCATACGCTTTAGTGAATACAGTATTATCGACTGTTTCTGGTTTTATTGGCTCGTTTAGTAAATCAACCTTTGCTAATCAGGTCTCTGTTGTTGCTGGAAGAGAAAGTGAAATGAAGGTTGGTTACGATTATGATATAGCATGTAATTTTAGTGATTTAAAGTTGCCAGAGTTAATGGGAAAAGAAGCAGCAAAAAGAGCAGTTGATCAATTGAATTCACGTACAATGAAAACTGGTAAATTTCCAGTTATTTTTGAAAAAAGAGCAGCAAAAGGGCTAGTAAAAAGTTTTGCTTCTGCTATAAATGGGAGCAGTATTATAAGCAACAGTTCTTTCTTGAGGGGTAGTTTAAACGCTCAGATTTTCAACGATAGAATTAATATTATCGATGATCCATTGTTGCCAAGAGGCATAGCATCGAGACCATTTGATGGAGAAGGGATAACTAGCAAGAAAAATATATTTGTAAAAAACGGAATATTACAAAATTGGATTTTAGACTTATACTCGGCTAGAAAATTAGACTCAGAAACAACCGGAAGTGCAACTCGTGCAAGTAATGCTGCAGTTATTCCTGCAGCTAGTAACCTCTACATTGAGAATGGTGATGTATCGTTTGAAGAATTAATTCAGGAAGTGAAAGAGGGAATATATGTAACTGATTTATTTGGTTTTGGTGTCAATTTAATCAATGGCGATTACAGCCAAGGCGCTTCCGGATTTTTTATAGAAAATGGAAAAATAACGTATCCAATACATGAGATTACCATTGCTAGCAATTTGAAGGATATGTTTAGCAATTTAGTCGTTGCAGATGATCTAACTTTTTGTGGGCAATTTAATTCACCAACGATTAAAGTTAGCGAAATGACGGTTGCAGGTTCGCTTAACGATTAAAAAATTTATTTGCATCAAGTACAACAATTGTGTATTATTGTCATGTAATGTTAAGAATAGACTATGGAGTATAAAGGTTTAGTTTCAATAGCTAAGCTTAAAGCATTCTCAATCGTAATTTCAAAGTTTTTCATCACATTAGTAATGTTAGTTAATAATTTAGGAGTTGTTTAAATGGAATTTGGTAATGTAAAATGGTTTAATGCCGAAAAAGGCTATGGTTTCATCAAGCCAGAAGGTAAAGGGGGTGACGTTTTTGTACATATTAGCACATTGGAACGTTCGGGAATAAGACCTGAGGCACTTAAAGGAGAGAATAAAGAGAAGGGAATAAAAGGAGAAAGGGTGAGTTATGAGGTTAAAGAGGAGCGCGGTAGAAACGGAGAAGATAAAAAATCTGCAATAAATTTAAGATTGGAAGATTAATCTATTATGAAGTCTTTTAACAGGATTAACGTATTGTGAATAATTTTCATGAGATGGGTCTCCCAGCTTCGCTTAGACAAGCTCTAGATAAAAATAATCTTTTCGTCCCAACTCCGATTCAAATACAAGCGATTCCCTTAGCGCTACAAGGTAAAGATATTCTCGGATCTGCTCAAACGGGGACTGGAAAAACTTTAGCATTTGCTATTCCGTTGGTTGCTAAGTTGCTGAATGAGCCTAACACTGGTTCAGCTTTAGTCATCGTGCCAACCAGAGAGCTTGCGCATCAGGTAACAAATGAGATAAGAAAACTCTTATCTCAAAATTCTGCACTAAGGGTCGCTTTGTTGATTGGTGGTGAGCCTATTTTTAGGCAGCTAAATCAGCTTCAGAAAAAACCACAAATTGTAATAGGTACTCCTGGTCGTATTATAGACCATATTGAGCGTAAAACTTTGATTACTCGCAATGTTAGCGTTCTTGTGCTTGATGAAACGGATCGTATGTTTGATATGGGCTTTGGAGTTCAGATTGAAGAAATTATGAAGCATTTGCCTAAAATAAGGCAAACTCTTATGTTTTCTGCAACTCTTCCTGGAGATATAGTAAAACTTGCTGAGAAGTACCTTAATCGACCAGAACGTATTTCTGTTGATTGTGAGGTTACAACTTCTGTAAAAATTAAGCAAGAAATTGTTTATGCATCAGAATTAGAAAAATATGAAAAGCTTGTTACACAACTATGTCAGCGCGAAGGATCAATCATTATCTTTGTCAAAACAAAGCGAGGAGCGGATCAGCTAGCTAACAGATTGCACAAAGATGACTATAGCGCTTTAGCAATTCATGGTGATTTAAGGCAGCACAAGCGCGAAAGGGTCATTAATTCTTTTCGTCGTGGCCGTAATCAAATCATGGTTGCAACAGATGTTGCTTCTCGCGGCCTTGATATTCCCCACATTCAACATGTTATCAATTATGATGCACCACAATCGCAAGCTGACTATATTCATCGTATAGGTAGAACTGCACGCGCTGGAGCTGAAGGGTATGCGCTATCTTTTGTTACACCTCAAGATAAGAGAAGACTGCCTGCACTGGCAGACAAAGAAGGAGAGCTAAATTTTGATTGTAGTGTGCAATTTAAAAAACGTAACAGCAAAAAGGTCTTTAAAAGGCCAAGTACGTTAAAGACTAAATACGGTAGAAAAAAGATCAATGCATTTAAGAAGAAAAGCAGAGTACTAGAAAAAGCGTATTAAATAGGATTTACCTACAATTTGATAAGCGTAAAACTCGTCATTCCGCTACTCATTAGCGGAATCTATGCTGAGATATTGCGGTGCTATGACGTAGATCCAGAGTGGGATTCAAATTGGCTACAGCGAACTGCTGGATTTCAATTTTTTTAATAATTGTGTGCTATTCATTATATATGAGTTCCCACTTTTAAAGAGAATAGGAGATGATTTCCAAAAACTTAGAGGCAAGTTTGAATAGAGCACTATTCATTGCTTCTAATTTTAATCTTAAATATGCGAAAGTAGAACATTTATTGCTGGCGTTAACTAAAGACGTGGATGTAAATTACGTTTTATCAAGATGTAATATCAGAGCCGATGAAATCATCAGTATGGATAACATTCTATCAAGATGCAATATTAAGGCTAATGATTATAATAATAATATAAAAGGGTTTTTACAAAGCAGTTCTGAATTGATTATCAGTGGAGTTAAACCTAGCTCAATGTTTCAATGCATAATACACAGAGCAATAATACGGGCTCATAGCTTGGGGAAAAAAGAAATAAATGGAGCAAGTGTTCTAGTAGAAATTTTGTCTGGGCAAGATTTATACGTTGAAGATCTATTGCAGAAACAAAGTGCGAAAGATTCCAATTTGATTTACCACATATCTAACATGAAATACTCTAACGATATAGATGAATACACCACTAATCATAAAGTAAAACTTGATAAAAATAATGATGCTCCTACTACAGTAAATAAAGGTGAGCTACTAAAAGATGAGGAAATTCTACAAAGTTATTGTAAAAATTTAAATGACTATGCAAGAAGCAAAAAAATAGATTATGTTATTGGTCGTGATTATGAATTAAATCGCACTATAGAAATATTATTGAGGCGTAGAAAAAACAACCCTTTATATGTTGGAGATCCAGGTGTTGGCAAAACCACAATAGTTGAGGGTTTGGTACTCAAAATCATTGAAAACAGTGTTCCAAGTGCGCTCAGGTCCAGTATAATTTATGCTTTGGATTTAGGGTCACTCCTTGCAGGGACACGCTATAGAGGTGATTTTGAAGAGAGAATAAAATCTATAATAAAAGCGATTGAGGCAAAACCAGGTGCTATCCTTTTTATTGACGAAATACACACTATCATTGGAGCAGGTTCTACAAGTGGTAGCTTTCTTGATGCAGGTAACCTACTCAAACCTGCGCTTGCAAGAGGTACACTGCGTTGTATAGGTGCAACTACATATAGAGAATACAGCAATAGTTTTGAAAAAGATAAAGCATTAGCGAGGAGGTTTCAAAAAATTAATGTTAAGGAATCTTCTGTTAACGAAACGATAAAGATACTAGATGGTATAAAGCACTACTATGAAGGGTATCATGGAGTATATTATACAAAGAATGCCATTAGGTCTGCGGCTGAACTTTCGCATAAGTATATTACTGGGCGAATATTACCTGATAAAGCGGTTGATGTTATTGATGAGGCAGGGGCATATTGTAAATTGCTAAGAAACAGGGGTAAAATTGTAAATAGTAGAGATATTAAGAATACCATTACTAGAATTACAAATGTGCCTTGCGGATCTGAATCTGATGATTTGCAGAAAGTAAAGTCTTTAAAAGCTAATCTAGAGAAGGTGATTGTTGGCCAAGAGCAGGCAATAGAATCTCTTGTTAATTCTATTAAAATTGCTAAATCTGGGTTGAGAAATTACAATAAGCCTTTAGCAAATTATCTTTTTGCAGGGCCAACCGGTGTTGGTAAAACCGAGCTAGCAAAACAATTAGCAGAAAGCATGGGCATGAATCTTATACGCTTTGATATGTCCGAATATATTGAGTCTCATACGATATCAAGGATGATTGGTTCTCCTCCTGGATATGTAGGTTATGATCAGGGTGGATTACTCACAGAGTCTGTATCTAATAATCAATATAGTGTTGTGCTGCTTGATGAAATTGAAAAGGCTCATAGCGATATCTATAATATATTGCTACAAATTATGGATTATGGTTGCGTTACAGACACTTACGGACGTAAAGTTAACTTTTCCAATATAATCTTAATTATGACAACTAATGCAGGAGCAGCTGAACGCAGCAAAAGTTTTGTTGGCTTTGGGCATAAAAAATTTAACACTGGTGATAGTGAAAAAGCGATAGAACAGGTTTTTAGCCCTGAATTTCGTAATCGTCTTGATGCGATTATTTCTTTTTCTGACTTAAATGCGGATATAATTCTGCATATTGTAGATAAATTTATTCAGGAACTGAAAAAGCAGCTGACGCAAAAAGGCATAAACTGCTTGGTAGAAGATGAAGTGAAATCTTATCTTGCACAAACAGGTTATAGTAAGGAAATGGGAGCACGTCCGATAGAGAGACTTATTGAAAAAGAGATAAAAAGTTACTTAGCGGAAGAAATACTGAATCGTAAATTAATAAAAGGAAAGAAATTAATAATCTATATGAATAAAGTAGAAAATAAAATTGCTTTTGATATAGTTTAAAATCCTTGTATTGAACTTCATCTTTGTTACAATCTATAACTTAAATTCAATTTGAATTATAGTGATAAGTGATAAAGTAAAACAAGTCCTAAGCTACTACGAAAGTGAAAACCCTGGGGTAAAAGCAAATCTTACTCGTATTCTCATGCATGGAAAGCTTGGCGGCACTGGCAAGTTAGTGATTCTGCCAGTAGATCAAGGATTTGAGCATGGTCCAATTAAAAGTTTTGAAGTTAACCCTGATGCTTATGACCCACATTATCATTTTCAGCTTGCGGTTGATTCGGGAGTAAGTGCATATGCTGCTCCACTTGGTATGATTGAAGCTGGTGCTGCAACTTATGCTGGAATGCTCCCACTTATTTTGAAACTTAATAGTTCCAACTCTTTACATTTAAAGGATCTAACCTCTGATCAGGCAATAACCTCTTCTGTGAAAGATGCGCTGCGTTTGGGCTGCTTAGCTGTCGGATTTACTATATATCCTGGTTCTGCTAAGTGTTTCGATATGATGGAGGAAGCCCGTGGAATCATAGCTGAAGCCAAATCTTACGGGCTTGCAGTAGTGCTATGGTCTTATCCACGCGGTGAAGGGATTTCCAAAGAAGGTGAAACAGCAGTTGATGTTATTGCCTATGCTGCACACATAGCAGCTTTGCTTGGCGCTAATATAATAAAAGTAAAACTTCCAACTAAATATTTGGAAAGGGAGAAAATAGAAACAGAAAATATTGAATCATTATCTAAAAGAATTGAATATGTTAAAAGGTCTTGTTTTGCAGGGAAAAGAATAGTAGTTTTTTCTGGTGGTGAATCGAAGGAAGTAGATAACATATACAATGAAGCGAAAGAAATTAAGCAGGGTGGCGGTAATGGTTCAATCATTGGACGTAACACTTTTCAACGCAAAAGGGAGGAGGCTTTATCTATGCTAAAAGATATAATGGATATCTACACATAAAAAACGGCTGGGTGGCAGAATGGCTTATGCGGAGGACTGCAAATCCTTTTATACCGGTTCAATTCCGGTCCCGGCCTCTTTCATTCTCTATATCTTGTAAAAGTTAACAGTAGCTTTAAGTGTGTAACCTATAGAGAAAGCTTGTCCATAGTAAAATCAATTTCTTTTCAAGTTATGGTTATACTCTTATAGCGTTTCATGGTAAAAAATAAACTAAAAATAAGCAAAGTGTTTTACAAACGTAATTTACTATTTTTACTACCGCCCGAAGTTGCTCACTCTTTGGCAATTATGGCATTAAAGAAAATGCCTTATAAGAATCCTATAGAGCTACCAGAATCTTTGAGTGTGAATTTTTTTGGTAATAAGCTCAGAAGCCCCATAGGTCTGGCTGCAGGTTTTGACAAGAATGCAGAAGTTATAAGGCCTATGCTCTCATTTGGTTTTGGGTTTATTGAAACTGGTACTGTAACTCGTAATCCACAATATGGAAACAAAAAGCCAAGAATTTTTCGGTTAATTAAAGATCAAGGGGTAATTAACAGATTGGGATTTAACAATAAAGGAATAGACTATTTTCTTAAACAAATAGGTGAAACCAAGCTTGATGACTGCATTTTTGGCATCAACATAGGAAAAAACAGTACATCAAAGGACCAAATCAGCGATTATGTTGACTTAATAAAGATAGTATATGGAAAGAGCAATTATATAGTGCTGAACATCTCATCCCCAAACACGCCTAATTTACGCAATCTGCACAATAAGCAAGAATTATCGGAATTGTTGAAATCCGTAACTCTAACCCGAAAATCAATTGATAATTCTAAATCCATACCAATAATATTAAAAATCTCACCAGATGTAGATCAGCAAACGAAAGAAAATATCGCTGAGCTTGCGTTGGAATATAAGATTGACGGATTAACAGTAAGCAACACTACGGTAAGTAGAGATAATCTGCATTCTCACCATAATGAGAGTGGTGGGTTGAGTGGCAAACCGCTGTTTAAACTTTCAACCGAGTTATTGGGCGATATGTACAAATTTACTAAGGGCAAAATATTATTGATAGGGTGCGGAGGAATCTCAAGTGGTGCTGATGCATATAAAAAAATAAAGGCAGGAGCTTCTTTGGTGCAGTTGTACACTGCTCTCATATACCACGGACCTCAAGTTGTAAACAAAATTAATCTAGAACTTGCAGAACTAATAAGGAGAGATGGATTTAGTAACATTAGTGAGGTGGTGGGTTGTATACATTAATTTTGGAAGTTGGTGGTATTATTTTAATAAAATAAAACTAATTCTCTGGTATAAAGGTGGTAGAAAGTGCTTTTCTTTTAAATAATTGGTATGAAGAGTTTGAATGATGCAATATCTAAGATCATTGATTATAAATTTACAAATTATGCAATATTAGAAGAGGCACTAACTCACCCAAGCGTAAATAAAAGGAATAGCAAAAACCAGATTGTAAGCTACGAAAGACTAGAGTTTTTGGGCGATAGTGTTTTGAATATGGTTGTATCTGCCACACTGTTTAAACTATTTCCTGAAGAAAAAGAAGGAGCATTGGCAAAAAGAAAGACGGATTTAGTTTGTGGCAACACCATTGCTAATGTTGCTAAAGAAATAAAATTAGGCAGCTTTATCATCATGAATAATAGTGAACGCTGCAATGGAGGGAGATGTAACTTAAAAAATTTAGAAAACTCGCTTGAAGCACTAATAGGTGCAATTTATATTGATGGCGGGCTTGAAAATGTTGAAAAATTTATTATCCAATATTGGGAAAAGCTAGCTAAAGGCATGCTTGACCCCCCTCAAGATCCTAAAACCTCACTGCAAGAGTGGACTCAGAAAAACAAATTGCCTTTACCAGAGTATGAGCTTGTAAAACAAACTGGACCAGCGCACAATCCTGAATTTACTATATCAGTTTGCATAGAAGATTATGGTAAAGTTTCTGCATGCGCTTCTAGTAAAAAGATTGCTGAACAAAAAGCTGCTGAGTTGATGCTAGAAAAAATTGGAAAAGACGCTTCAGTTTAGGCAAAATAGGCATTAATGTAAATTTTAAGGAAGCTAATAGCGTTTAGGGTAAATGGTCAATTTAAGGAGAAGCATAGTATTATTCATAAAAAAGTTGATTTACCAAAAATCAAGCCTTATGTAGTGGAATATCAATGGCTGTTGTCGGAGATGCGGAAAAAAAGAAGTAGCAAGTTACCAAAAGGTGTTATGCCAGATACATTTGGTCCAAGAGTTGTTTTGTGAAGTTGACAGAGTCAAGGAGAATGAAAGTTTTAAAAAATAGCATATTTTTTAATTATAAAAATTTGATATTAACTGTTGTTGGTTGATTGAGTAAAAACCAGTGAATGGTCACGTTAAAACATATTTTTAAATTTCTGCCAAAATCCTGGTTTATTATCATTAACCTTTGTAAATGTTATATTTAAACTGTATTTCGGATCATTTGGCACGTCGTATTTTATGCTAAATGTTGAAACTTTATCGTTATTGTAAATATGTACATCATCATATGATAGCTTTGTTGTGTAACACTTTACATACTTTTGCTTATCATGCACTAAATCACCTGACTCCCTTTCTAGTTCCACAAATTTCGTTTTTTTCTGACATTCCTTCATTTTTATTAAATCCTTATCTAGTGATATTGAAACTGGCAACGTATTTCCAGCATATTCTTTAGCTAAAAGTTCACTTTGAGGATACATTTTTATTTCCCTGCCAAAATGTGAGTCTATGAAATTATTACTCCAAAATTTATCGCCAGAATGCACGTACTCATCAGTAGCATACGGCACCCCACCATAATTGCATTGAACTTTGTAATCTCCAACACTGTTGTTTTGAAAAAAATCATGAATAGCAGTGTAGCTACCGGCAGCATCATTTATATAATCCATTACTTTATTCCTTAAATTTTTAGTTCATTATATCATAATCATTATGCCAATCAATCAAAAAAGCTCTCCCTTGCTGTTTTTAAAACTGATTTTGAGCAAGCGCTCTCGATTAGTTGGGAGCGTATTTGTAAGATTGTGACATTCGTGCCTCCCAGTTTTTCACATACTGCTGAATCAATTCAGGATAATCTGTAATAATTAATAAATTTTCAGCATTTCCTTTTTTAGCTGTCTTACTAAGGTTAAATGACCCTGTGATGACTTTTTGATTGTCAGCAATCATTATCTTATTATGAGCAATCTTTGGCTTATCATCGATCCAAATTGGTACTCCACCTGAAAATAATTCATTTATAACACTATATTTTGAGTAGAGTTGCGATTTATCTAAGATGACTTTAACATCAACACCGCGTTCTTTAGCATTAATCAAAGATTTTGCAACTGTTCCAAGAGTAAATGTATATTCTTGAACTAAGATAGATTTTTTAGACTGATCTATTACGTTGATTATCGGTACAGCACAATCTTCTCCAGGTGAAAAGCAAACCGTAGCTTTTGGGCAGGGCGAAAATATAAAACCCGCATAGTAATACAGAGAAAAACACATTAACAAGAATAAAAAGTGAAAAAGCCTCACAACAACCCACCCCCGGATATACGGCGATAGGCTACATTATAATTTAATCACCTGTCAATAGACTTCTTGCATAGTTTTTGGTAACAACCGTTAGAAACGAAAAAACTTCCTTGACAAACTCCGCCAGCCCCCTTATCATGAAACTGAAGCTATTCAGTTATCTTCATCTGTGCAGATTAAACAGCAAGAAAACAACGTAGTTGGCGTCTTATTTTTAATTTTTTGCACTATGTGTACCTTATGTCTTCACAATATTTCTAGGTTTTTACCTACACAAGCTGAAACGCGCTTATAAGTCGTTTAAGACAGTATAGTACGCCAATTTGCAGGATTAGGGAGTGACAACTAGCTAACACGGGGTTTCTTTTGCCTTTTTTTCTGCTTAGTAAATTTCTTAAACATTTAAACTAAGGTGAGTTGCATTTAAAAGCAGCTAAATTGCAGTGTTTAAGACTTAAAAAACGCCAATGTTCTAAAATAGATATTAGCTGGGGCTTCTTTTGCCTTTTTTTCTGCTTAGTAAATTTCTTAAACATTTAAACTAAGGTGAGTTGCATTTAAAAGCAGCTAAATTGCAGTGTTTAAGACTTAAAAAACGCCAATGTTCTAAAATAGATATTAGCTGGGGCTTCTTTTGCCTTTTTTTCGTTTGGTAAATTTCTTAATGTTTATAGCTAACATGAAGCTAAGTACGAACTTTGTTAAATACAACAAATGGTGTCATCCCAGTGCTCCTTTTTTTGTCATCCGAGTAGCTGACACTGGGATCTATTTTGCATGTAACTCCAATTGTGTTTTGGCATAAAACGCGACGCGTATTAGACTTATTTGCAAGCAAAGCTTGCTAGATCCAAGTAGTCAGGGCACTGGGATAACATCATAGGGACACTGGGATGACACCCTGACAATCGTCATCCCGCTACTTGTTAGCGGATGAGATACCGCGGCGGTATGACGGTTCGTGGCGGTATAATGAAGCTTGAAAGCGGATCACCTTTCACGACCCGTGTTTACTTCATTCACTTTAGGAGTATTAACAGGCGTTATTGCCGGGTTTTCAAGCTTTGTTGCCTGCTTCAAACCCTCGCTTACACTTTTGTCCTTTAAAATTTCATCAAGCTGCTTACTCTTTTGTTGCTCTTCGTTATTTGACGTATCTCTTTGAGCATCTTCTTTCATGCCACGAGCATTCTCTACATCCTTTTCACCTTCACCTAAAAATTTTTCTAATATTTTCTTAACAAAGCGCTTCAGAAGACTCAAAAACCCTTCTTCTTTTTGATTTTCTTGTGGTTGAGGCGTGTTATCTTTTTTGTCCGGCTCAGTGTTGAGCTTCTCTTTTACAGAACTCTTGCTTACTGAGGGATTAACGGTTTGTGAATCGTGCTCTGATGCTGTTTGCACAGAAGCTTCAGTAGTCTTTTTTTGTGTATTATGTTCAAGGTCTTTAACTGCTGTTGTAGTTTTTCTCGGAGTGTCTTGGAGTTTTTTGTCACTTTTTGGCTCTGCAACTTTTTCACTTGTGAAGATGCCCTTCCCTTTATATTGTTGGTCAAGCTCAGCAATTCTTTCAAAATCTTGACGTACTTTTTCATCTGCACGTCCTTTTTGACTTTCAAATTTCTGACTCAATTCTGCAACGTTTTTCATTTTGTTCTCAAGCTCCTTACTTTTCACAGCTTTTAGAGCCTCTGTTCCTTTTGTGATATAATTAACCTTCTTTTCTAATGAGGTACCTTCTGGAAAAGCACCTGGAGAACGTTCAAAAACATCTTTAAACTTTTTTTCAACACTTTCTTTAGATGTCTGGGCCATACCTGTTACCTATTAAAACATATCATATAATCAGTATATTAGCTAATTATATAAAAAACAGTTAACATAACTTGTGGTAAAAAGTGTTTATCAAGGGCGTCCTATTTATATCTTTTTCATTAAAATGCTATTTACTTATTAAGTTAAAATGTATAATGATATAAGAGATGAAAGATAGCTCATTAGCAGTAGTATTCGATTGGGATAATACCTTAGTTGACACTCAAGATAATATTTTTAATGCTATTAAGCATACCATAAACTCAATGGGGTATAGTAATAAAGCTGCTGATAGAAATTCCCATGAGTCGAGAAAGAGCTATATGGTCAATTTATTTGGCGATCAGTGGAAAAAAGCGAATCAGATATATCAACAATATTTAGATGATGCACTATTGCAAAACATTGCTTTGAATCAAGGAGTAGAGAAAATGTTGCAGACACTGAAAAGCCACAATATTTATCTAGCAATAGTAAGTAATAAGAAAAATACTAATTTACGTAAAGAAGTTGCCTATTTTAAACTAGATTCCTACTTTGAAAGAGTGGTTGGGTCATGCGATACTGCAGAAGATAAACCATCTGCAACCCCACTGCTATTTGCACTAGAAGAGAGTACGTTGCCTATAAATAGAGAAAATGTGTTTTTCGTTGGTGATAGCATCACAGATGTTCTGTGTGCACAAAATGCCAATTGTTTACCTATTATATACGGTCAATCAATAAGCGGTTATGAAGATTTGTTATGTTTTCAACATTTTGATAAACTTACAGATTTTATAATAAAGTATTTAGAAGATAGGTAATGACCACTGTTACAGAGATTGCCAGTATAATAAGACGCTTTTGCGCATATTTGATAGATAGAGCAATTTTATTAATTCCAAACTTATTAATCAGACTATTGTTAAAGAATTTTCCGTTAATTTCATCTATGTGTATAGATTGCAGTTACTTCACATATTTTATATCTTCAAAAGCCCAAGCAACTCCTGGTCAGCAATTAATGAACATACATACCATAAGCTTGGACGGTTCTAAAATAGATTTGAGTTTAGCATTTGATAGAAGCATTTCTCAGTTTTTTCTTTCTCTATTATATAACATAATAGTTATCCTCATCGAGCTTTTCCAAGAACAGGACGTGTTAATAAACGCTTTCGATATATTAATAGTGCTACTCACTATATTAACGGTGCTGCTCACTCTTTGCTGGTATCTAGTTGCTTGCTTCTCTAAGAAAAAACAGACATACCACGACATGCTATTTAATACGGTTGTTATCAAAGGAAATATTAAATGAGTTGCTATAACTATCGTTATCATATAAATTATGCTGATGAATTGAACTAAGGGAAGATTATGAATGAAAAGATAGTAAAACATTTGAACAAATTATTGACCAATGAGCTAACTTCTGTACGCCAGTATCTTTTGCATTTTGCGATTCTCAAAAACAATGGAATTAATAGATTTGCAGAAAAGGTAAAAAATGAGCTTAACGAAGAACTTGAACATGCAAACAAGTTGGCAGAAAGAATTTTGTTATTCAAAGGAGTTCCAAATTTTCAGGATACAAACGAAATATCAAAGCATGATGGAAAGTTTACAAAAGACACAATACGGAAAATCTTAGAAGCTAATTTGAAATTAGAGGGAAAAGGTATTAAGGATATCAAAGAAACGATTTCTATCGCTGAGAAAGAAAAAGATTTTGTTAGTGTAATGTTATTAGAAGAGATGTTAAAAAATGAAGAAGAGCACTTCCATTGGATTGAAAAACAGATTGACCTTATTGAACTAATGGGTGTTGAAAACTATTTAAGAACACAAATATAGAGTGTTAAAAAAAATAGTATTTATTTTAATTGTACCTTGCTTGCTCCTTTTTTTATTAGGATTATGGCAAGTATTCAGATTGAACTGGAAGAATAATATTATCAAAAATATGAGTCTTCCTGTTGTTCATCTGTTGCCCAATAACGACCTTGAAAAATTTAACTATAGGCATGTCAAGATTGATGGGATTCTAAGTGACATAGAACTATATGTTTTTGCAGGGCAACACGGCTATCACGTGCTGTCTCCTATGTTGCTCACCACTGGACGTTACATGTTGGTGAATAAAGGAATAGTCGGAGAAAAAAAGGAGAAAAAAGTAAAAATTGAAAAAGTAGTTGCAGATGGAATTTTATATTGCGATAGCAATAAAAGTAAAAATTGGTTTATCAAGAACGATACTGCTTCGAATACATGGTTTACCCTGAGTACAGAAGAAATTTCCAATGAGTTAGGTATTAAGCTAGAGAAGTGTGTATTGTGGCCGAACAATTTTGGCAGCAAAGTAGCTATACAGCCAATGAAGCATTTGGAATATGCAATCACTTGGTTTGCACTTTCCTTAATTTGGTTGATTATGTGCGTAATTTACTATAGGCAAAACCTCAATAAAGCTTGAAGCTTTCTGTACATAAAATTAGAGAAGTAGTTATTCATCTTTATCACTACCAAGGTCTTTTAACATACTGTAATTGCCTTTTCTGAATCTACTTTTTAAAGACGTAACTCCACTTTCGCTAATACCACTAAGGCTCAGTGCAGCTCCACCTAGCTGCAATCCTATCTCAGATGTTTCAGGAATAATTTTACTAGCTCCTAGATCTCTATAAACCTCCACATTACTCAGATCTGGTAAGCGTATTACAATATTTACATGCGGAAAATTTGCTGCAACTAAAGAAACAACTTTTTTTATAGTAACTTCATTCTTTATTGAAATAACGAGAGCTTGAGCTCTTTCTATTCCTACCGATTTTAAAATTTCACATCTTGTAACATCTCCAAGATATATAGGAAAACTATCACTTTTTCCTTCTTTGACTATTTTCGATTGAATATCTACAACAACGTAACTTAAATGCTCTGCCGTAAGCATTTTTGTTACCATATATCCCACTCTACCAAATCCAGCAACTATCACATGGTTATAAAGATCTTGTGTATCTGTTTCAACAGCTTCATCATCTAATATTGTTTTCTCAGTGCTAAATGAGTTTGCTATCCAATCTCCAAGCCCCGATAAAAGAGGAGTGAAAGCCATGGTTACTGTAGTTACCATCATAAGTACTTGAGCGATTTCACTTGGTAGCACATTTAGCTCATCTGCTAAGCGAAACAAAATAAACGCAAATTCACCGCCTTGTGAAAGCAGTAACCCAGCTTGTATAGCAGGTGCACTCTTAAACCCAAAAAATCTACACAATATATATATAATAGATGTTTTTAAAACGATAAGGATAATCGATAATAAAGTAATTAGTGGTAACTTATTGAGTAAAAGTTCGGTATTGATGGACATACCAACAGTCATGAAAAATAAGCCAAGAAACAAATCTTTAAATGGCAATACTGCGTGTTCTACTGAGTGTCTATATTCTGTTTCTGCAACTAACAATCCAGCAACAAATGCACCTAATGCTAACGATAAATGGAATTGCTCAGTAATAAATGCTGCTCCTAATACTATTAAAAGCGTTGTTGATATAAAGATCTCATTACTTTCCATTTTAGCAATAACCGAAAATAAAGGTCTAAGCAATAATCTACCAGTTATAAATATCAGCACTAATGCAATAGCTGCTTGCACCAATGAACCTGCCAATGAGCTTATCAGGCTGTGCTCAGAATTGCCAGTAAGTAAAGGTACCAATACTATTAATGGTACCACTGCAAAATCTTGCATTAATAGCACTGCTATCGACAACCTACCAACCTGACTTGCTTGAGAACCTTTTTCTTGCAGAACCTGCAACACTATTGCTGTTGAGGATAGCGCAAGCCCACCACCAATAACTGTTGCTATATTCGTATTCACTCCGAAAGCAAGAGCGATGCACCATATTGCTACCATGGTAACTATAACTTGAAGAGAACCGAACCCAAATACATGAATACGCATAGCGATCAGGCGTTCAAATGTCAATTCAAGGCCTATAATGAATAATAGAAAAACTACACCAAATTCTGCAAGATTATCCATTGCTTCAGCTGAGTGTATCAGATTAAATCCGTGAGAACCAATAACTGCACCTGCAACGAAGTAACCAAGCACTGGACTAATATTCATTTTCCAAAATGCTATGACTATAAACACAGCAGCAGAAAGCAAAATTATAATATCAAACAAATGCTGAGAGCCACTGTGCATGATATTTAACCTGTAGAATTAGACCATTTAATTGAGCAGCCAATACTTGATTTTTGGTCAATTGGAGAATTACCAGTTTCTGCAATAAATTTCATAGCTTGAAATAAGTCACTACTTCCTACTTCATAGCTTTGAACCTTTTCTTTTTTTGTGTCGTTAAAACGTCCACGATAGCAAAGGTTTAAATTGGAATTAAAGCCGAAAAAGTCAGGAGTGCAAACAGCCCCGTATTCTTTAGCTATTTTCTGTGTACTATCAATTAAATATGGAAATATAAACTTATTTTCCTTGGCAAAATTAATCATATTTTCAAAGGAATCTTCTGGATATTCATTTACATCATTTGGCATTATTGCAATGGTGTTTACCTGATAATCTTTTTTCAATTGATCAACATCGCTTACCAGATTGCTAATAATTGACTGAACGTAAGGACAGTGATTGCATATAAACATTATAATAAGACCATTTTTTCCACAACAGTCACTTAATGCATAATATTTATTGTCTACTCCCAAAAGATTAAAATCTTTTGCAGTAAAACTAAAATCGACTTTAGGAGTATTCAGAGCAACCATAGACTATTATTATACCACATGTAATTTACGGTCTTATTATTTAAATGTCAAACGGTTTCTATGTATACTGTTTGCATATTCTTTTTTAGTATTATAATTATAAAACTTATGTTCATAACTTTCGAAGGAATAGACGGCTCTGGTAAAACAACACAATCTAAGCTACTTGCAAATCATTTTAAGCAAATTCGCGGCGAAAATAATGTGGTATTGACTCGAGAACCAGGTGGCACTAACTTTGCAGAGAAGGTAAGAGGAGTATTGTTAACGAATAATATTGATTCTATTTCTGAACTCTTGCTACTTATCTCGATGAGGCGCGAACATATGAAAAAATTAATATTACCAGCTCTTGCAGAAGGAAAAATAGTGATTTGTGATCGGTTTATTGATTCAACTATTGCATATCAAGGATATGGGTTTGGAGTTGACTTAGGGCTAATAAGGGACTTACATAAGCTAGTGGAAATTAAATATCCAGATATTACATTCATTCTAGATATTGATGTTAAAGTTGGGTTAAATAGAGCAAAAGACAAGAATAAATATGAAGAAATGGATGTTAATTTTTACAATAAGGTCAGAAAAGGATTTCAGGAAATAGCCATAAAAGAGCCCGTTAGGTGCAGTGTTATCACTGGAATTGAAACAAAAAATGATAATCACGTACACAATGAAATTATTGATAAAATCACCTAGCTTGTGATAGAAAATTATCAATTTCAGGTAACATTATTTCATATGAATAACTTTTTGTTTGAGTAGCTAAAAAATCCTGTATTTTGTCTGGATCTTCTTCACTTATCATCTTATATGCCCTTGCGAGGTTCATTAATTCACTTCTATTTTTTTTATTGCTTACTTCAGTAATAGTAAAAAATTGATCAAAATGGTCTAAGAGGTCTTTATTTTTTATTGAAGACACAATATCGTCAATTTCTTTCACATATAATGCAAGTTTGTGTGCTTTACTACGATCTTCAAAACAAAGATTAACAAGCACGTTACGAAACCTATCTTTCGTAGTACTTCTCACTTCTGCTAATAAGGACTTAATATTTTCTTGGCAATGCACTCTCTTTACCGATTCAGCCGGTTCAACCATACCAAGAACATTCTTTACCAAAGATTTTTCTTCACAACTAAATATGAACATGTAATAACCCATCGATAAAGTGAAGAGCAAGAACATAGCCGGAAGTAAAAACGGAGCTAATACATTTTGTGACGCAGGGAAAATAAACCAGGTAACAGTTGCTATTGACACAGTTACAAATAATCCTGATAAACATAATTGTGCTTTTCTTCTATAATTCTGATCAATAACTGTACTTACACCAATAGAAGCTATATCAATCATTACTCACACCTCATTAAACATTAATACTAACTGAATGATAGAATTATTGTGATGAAAATGCAATATTATGAATATTTTAATACAATTTATATTGACAGTTACAATTCTGAATGTTTTATTGCAGCGTTAGCTGATTAGCATTTTTAAGATGAGGTCAACTCTCATAGAGAGAGGATTTTTTTACTTTCTCATTCTTCTCATTTTCTTCTCTAACAATTTTTTTTCCGTTTAGTATATCCTTTATTTCATCTCCTGTTAAAGTTTCAAACTCCAGTAGATTTTCAGCAATAAGCTCTAAGCCTTTCTTATGCTTGGTCAAAATGTCTTTTGCTTTTTCATAGCAAGAAGATATGATTTTTTTCACTTCTTCATCTATGAGCTTTAGCGTATCTTCAGATGTCATATGAGGATGTTGTGGATCTTGCTGCTCACGATTGTGATACACTAGCCCTATCTCATCATTCATTCCACATTTTTTTACCATAGCACGTGCTATGTTAGATGCTTGTCGTATATCAGAAGACGCGCCACTTGTAACTTTATCGTAGCCAAAAATTAACTCTTCTGCTGCCCTGCCACCCATGGCAACAGTTATATCTGCTATCAGCTTTTCTCTTGTGTGGGACACTCTATCTGTTTCCGGTAGTCTCATAACTAAACCTAAGGCCATACCTCTTGGAATGATTGTTGCCTTGTGTATAGGATCAGAAGCAGGCATATTAACCGCAATTATCGCATGACCAGCTTCATGGTATGCAGTCAGTCTCTTTTCCTCTTCTGTCATAATTAGGGATCGTCTTTCTACGCCCATCATTACTTTATCACGTGCATATTCAAAATCATCCATGGTAACAATTTTCTTGTTTCTTCTTGCAGCGATAAGTGCAGATTCATTCACCAAATTTGCTAGATCAGCCCCTGAAAAACCTGGTGTTCCTCTTGCAACTGTTTTCACGTTTACATCTGGTGCTATTGATATTTTCTTTATATGAGTATTTAATATCTTTTCACGCCCATTTATATCGGGTAAAGAAATAGTAATCTGTCGGTCAAAACGACCAGGTCTAAGCAGTGCTGGATCTAAGACATCCGGACGGTTAGTCGCAGCAATTATTATTACACCTTCATTAGACTCAAAGCCATCCATCTCAACTAATAACTGATTTAATGTTTGTTCTCTTTCATCATTGCCGCCACCAAGACCAATGCCACGATGTCTACCCACCGCATCTATCTCATCTATAAAAATTATACAAGGAGCATTTTTCTTGCCTTGATCAAACATATCACGAACACGGCTCGCACCAACACCAACAAACATTTCAACAAAATCAGATCCAGAAATGCTAAAGAATGGCACATTAGCTTCTCCTGCAATTGCACGAGCAAGTAAAGTTTTACCAGTTCCAGGAGAGCCAATTAAAAGGCACCCTTTTGGTATTTTTCCACCTAATATTTGAAATTTTTGCCTTTGTTTAAGGAAATCAACGATCTCTACTAGCTCTTCTTTTGCTTCATCAATTCCAGCAACATCATCAAATGTTACTTTTTTTCCACTAGTCATGAGTCTAGCCCTTGACTTGCCAAAGCTTATAGTTCTGTTGCCTCCCGCTTGTGTTTGTTTAAGAAAGAATAGCAAAAAGCCAATAAAGATAAATGTTGGGACCCATGAGATAAGTAATCCACCAATTACGTTCATGGCAGAATCTCCAGTTGAAAAGGAGAATCTCACTTTTCTATCATGTAAATTTTTTATTAGGTCGCTATATATGACACCGCTTGAATTGAAACTTGAACCGTCCCTGAACTTGCCTTCAATGCTCTGGTTTTTTATGACAATATTTTCTACATCATTGTCTTCTAGTCTAGTTAAAAATTCCGAAAAAGGTATAATTGTTTTACTTTTACCTACATTTCCGCTGAATTGAATATAAGCAACTGAAATAAGAACAATAATTACTAACCAGATCAATAAGCCTTCTAAAAATTTTTTCATTTCTATTTCTAACTAAATACTAATCAAGCTTACCAAATTTTGTTTTATCGTGCTATTAATAATGCATTGAACCTTATCGTCATTGGTATTTTTTCCGTTATAATTTACATCAGGATAAGCAAGCACCTTGCTATCTTTTTGTACTGTAGGCAAAGAGTAGAAAACTTCAGGGCAGCAGTTGTAATCCTTCAGAAATTCAGGAACTTTTTGTGTTTTTTTTAATGGAGCGATGATAACTGAACACCCTTGATTTCCGAGTATTGTGCAGCTAAATCTGTTATCCCATTGGGTAGGTTCATTTAAAGGTAGGTTTACGGTAATTTCTTGTATCCTTGACGATTCTCTAATTATTAAGATATTTTCTCCATACTTTCTTATTTTACACCCAGAAAGTGTACAGTTAACATTACTATCCTTTTGCAATATTCTATTAAATATTGCAATGAGGCTGCTGTACCTTGGTTTATAATGTTTACTGGCAATTGCCATTATAGAGTAAAGAAGAAGCCTCAAGGCTATTTCCTCTGGCAATTGATAAAATTCACTTAGTTTAATTTCAATATAACCAAGATCATGCACATTAACGCAGTCATTAAACGCAAGGCGTGTGTAGTGCATCAACGCTTTTGCAGCTCTTTTCATATGAAGGGCTGTGAGGCATATTCGCTCTGTTAAAATCTCTTGATTATCACTTGCTTTAAGTAAGTTACGGTATAAAGTTCGTCTGTATTTTAAGTCATGATTGCTTCTATCTTCGATCCATTTTAACCGATGAAGCTTAGCGTACTTTTCTATTTCACTACGACTAAAATTTAACAATGGCCTAAATATATAAATACCATTTAGGAAAGACTTGTAGTCCATTGATGATAATCCATCTACGCCACTACCTCGCTCTAATCTTAACAAGAACGTTTCTGCTTGATCATCTTTGTGATGAGCAACAAGTAAATATTTAACATTATTATTTTTACACCACTCTGCTAGTAACTTATACCGTGCTTTTCGTGCCTGTAACTGAATATTGCCTTTAATATTTTGCTTCTCCCAATTTAATATGAACGATTCCTTTGCTCCAAGTTCCTTTGCATAACTTACAACAAAATCAGCTTCTTTTTGAGACTCTGGACGTAATCCATGATTTACTGTTAATGCTATAGGAAGTGAAAGCTTGTTTTTTTTTGCCCAGTTAGTCATTAAGTGCAGTAAGACTATACTATCTACACCACCTGATACTGCAACTGCAACTTGATTGTTATAGAAAGCAAAACTATTAACCACATTTTGAAATAATAACTCTAATTCCATTATGTCTCTTGATGGCCAGACAGGTCAGATCTCTTACGTCATAACGCGACTTATTTGTGGTATATATAGATCCCGCTAACAAGCAACGAAATATGACAAGTTTGTCCTTTTTTGTCTACCCCAGTGCCCTTTCTTTATGTCATCCCAGTGTTTGACACTGGGATCCAGGTTTTAATGCAAGAAACTATTTCTTTATTCCAGAAAATGAAAATTCCACTCTACGATTTTTAGCATGCTCTTTTTCATATTTAGAATTTCTAGAATCATCTTTTACATTAACCAAAGGCTCAGTTTCACCTTTAGAAGCAGTTTTTATTCTGTTTTCTATGTAGGGTGTACAACTAACCATAAATTTTTTAGCTGCATCAGCCCTTCTAGCGCCTAGTGCAAGATTATATTCATGAGAACCACGGTTGTCAGTGTGACCAGTTAAAGTAACCTTCGCGTCAGGGTTATCTTGTAACACCTCCATTACGTCAAGTAATGCATCTGCACTTACTTCATCAATACTAGATTCATCATAACCAAAGAAAACTCTTTTATCACCTATCTGCTTAACAACAGAATTTATTTTATTTGTTGTATTTGCTCCTTTTTTTGGGCAAGAACTTACACCAGTAAGTAATAAACAAAAACAGCACATTATAACCAGTCTACTCCACATTACTAAACCTCCATAAATTTTAAATAGTGCGTAACTTTAATTTCAGTAGCTAATATCTCTCCATATTGTAATATAGTCAAGAGAAATAAAATACTAAATACTTTTTCTACAACCTTACAATTAATTTTCCTATAATATGCTGGACTCTGAATAGAAAAATCCAATAAAAGAATAAAAAGTACAATTTTTTATTGTACTTTAAGCAAATATACTTTTAACTTTATTATTAATCTATTACGGTATTAAACAGATGTTTTCTAAAATAATGAACAAATATGCAATCTTATAAGTTTTTAGAGGAAGTATTATATAGGGTAAAGAATATCGAAAATACGCTAAAAGTACTAAACCAAAGCCAATTGAATATAGAGGACAAAGTTGAACAAATGAGTCTTCTAGAAGAAATCAGACATGAAATTATCTCTCATGACGCAATAAAGGAATCATTAGCAGATGCTCTTGGTAACAAAAAAAGTGCAAATACTCAGCAGCTAAAGTTAATAGAGAGAATACATAAAAGCAACAGTGCTGTTCCTATTGATTTAGTAAAGTCTTTATCCAAAGCTAAGGTTGAATGCCAAAATTTATGGAAGCTATCTCATTCTGAAACCAGTAACTTAGAAAAACTAAAAGAACGTTTTACTGATTTAATCACACTCATTCGCGAAGTAGCTTCTATAAAATCGCAGCAATTAAAATGCTCAAAATACGACTCACTGCTTGCTGACTATGACTCTGATATCGCAGAAAAGAATATAAGGGAAGTATTCCCCAAGGTAGGCAAATTTTTTAGCGAAAATGTAGATAAAATAATTGAAAAGCAGAAAAAGGATAAGGATAAGGTTACTAATATACAAAAAGTTGCTACTCAGAAACAGATTGAACTTGGCTCATTATGTTTACAGCAAATGGGTATTGCACTAAATGAGATTCGTACTTCTTATTACTACCCTATAGATTATGATGAATCTGATTTTTGTTATGGTTTATTTTCACTTTTACGGCATAGTGGTTATGCAATTTATCAAAAATGTTTAGCGCAAAATTCTATAAGTAGTCCAATTACGAGACATGTCATGTATGAAACTCAAGGGTTATTCATGGAAAGGATGATTGGAACATCCAGAGAATTTATTGAGTTTATTCAACCACACATAAAAGAGAAATTTGCTATAAAAGGCAAAACTAACGAGAAAGTTAGCAGTGTTGAAAATTTGTACTTGATTTTCAATGAAATAAACCTTTCTTCTTTTTTAAAAAATGCAGATGAATTTAGTCTGTTAGCTCATATTATGTTGAGAACTAGGTTAGAACAAGATATAATAAATGGTACATTGGAAGTCAAAGACCTGCATGATGCGTGGCTGGAAGGTATGAAGCACTATAAAATTCCAGTAAAAGCTGAAAATGAGCTAAACACTTATTTTCAAGATGAATATTGGGCAAGCGGTGTTATGGGCTACTTTCCTATAAAAATTATTGCTTTAATTGCTGCTGTGCAGATTTTCTCTTGCGTTAAAAAGAATCATTACGAATCATTAAGTGCTATAATAAAAGGAGATTTTAGTTTACTTATCAGTTGGTTATCTCAAAATATATACAGTGCAAAGTGTGGCCCGGAACTGCTAAAAAAAGTAACAGGTAAGGGTTTAGACGTTGAGTGTGTTACTTACTACTTATCTGAAAAGTATAATTTGTCTTAATAAATGGTTTTCTTGAGTTATGTATGAATTTTGTTCGAAAATTAACCGGAAAGTTTTATAGCCTTTTTACTTTCAAAGGTTTGTTTGCTAGCGATATTGCTATAGACCTTGGTACTGCAAACACTTTAGTTTATCAGAAAAATCAGGGAATAGTGCTTGATGAGCCTTCAGTTGTAGCAAGAATAAAAGAAAAAGGAAGTTACGTTCCTTATGCTTTTGGTAAAAAAGCTAAAATGATGCTTGGGAAAACGCCTGGAGAAATAGAGGCGATAAGGCCCTTAAAGGATGGAGTTATTGCTGATTTTAAAAGTGCGGAAGAAATGCTAAAATATTTCATACGCAGTGCAAACACAAAATTCACTGTTAATAAACCTAATATTATCATATGCGTTCCATCTGGATCCACGCCAGTTGAAAGGCGTGCTATACAAGATGCAGCAGAAAGTGCTGGTGCAAATGAAGTATTTTTAATTGAAGAACCAATGGCTGCAGCAATCGGAGCTGGGCTCCCGGTTACTGAACCTGAGGGTTCTATGATTGTTGATATAGGAGGCGGTACAACTGAAGTTGCAATTATTTCTTTAGGCGGAATTGTTTATTCACGTTCTGCCAGAGTAGGTGGCGATATTATGGATGAAGCAATAAAATCATATATTCGTGAAAATCATAAGTTATTAATCGGTGAAACAACCGCTGAGAAAATTAAGAAAAGCATAGGTTCAGCCAGTCTGCCAGGTGAAAATAACAAAGAGGGAATGATAATTAAAGGCAGGGATTTAGTGAGTGGCATGCCAAAAGAAATGCTTTTATCAGAATACCAAGTTGCAGAGAGTTTAATAGAGCCTGTACATCAGATAATTTCTGCTATTAGGACTGCACTGGAGAGCACTCCACCTGAACTTTCTTCTGATATAGTCGATAAAGGAATAATTTTATCCGGTGGCGGCGGATTATTGCGTAACTTGGGCAAAGTTATCAGTGAAACAACAAAACTACCAGTTCGTGTTGCAGATGACCCACTTTGTTGTGTTGCTCTGGGTAGCGGAAAAGTGCTTGAAAACATGGATTATTTTGGCCATGTTTTATTTAAGCAGGATTAAATTATTTTTAAAGGTAGTTCATCGAATTTTATAGCAAATTTTACCTCAAGCATAAAGATGTCATCCAAGTAGCCAACACTGGGATCCAGAAAAATTGACTATAAACAAGTATGCTGTTTCGATGAAATTGTGTAATAGAAACTAGATTCCAGTGTCAGCTACTTGCATGACACCAAGTTTGTGTTTATAAATTAAGGCGATTATGCTAAAAGAATTTGAAATAGAACCTCTGCTAAAAGATAAAGCTCCGCACCAGACCAAGGCTGTTGTTGCAATGTCCGGGGGAGTTGATAGCTCCGTTGCTGCAGCACTGCTACATAACCTTGGGTACAAAGTGGTAGGTGTGACTCTTCAACTCTATGGCACCGACGGTAATGCTAACGCAAGAAAGGGCGCATGCTGCGCTGGACAGGATATTTATGACGCTAAGCGTGTAGCTGAAAGTGTTGGCTTTCCTCACTATATTTTAAACTATGAGGAAATATTCAAAAAGGAAGTAATAGAGGATTTTGCGAGTACCTATATGCGTGGGGAAACTCCCATACCATGCGTGAGATGTAACCAAACGGTAAAATTTCGTGATCTATTGCAAGTTACAAAAAATCTTGGTGCGGATGTGCTCGTAACAGGACATTACGTGAGAAGGTTAGAAAAAAATGGTGAGGTAAAGTTGTGCAGAAGCATTGATAAAAGTAAAGATCAAAGTTATTTTTTGTTTGCTACAACTCAAGAGCAATTGAAGCTTTTGCGATTTCCACTAGGTGGGTTCTATAAAAGTGATATAAGAAAATTAGCAAAGTATTTCAGCTTACAAATTTCTGAAAAGCCGGACAGTCAAGATATATGCTTTGTTTCCGAAAGCTATAGTAAAACAATAGCTAAATTAGCTCCACAATCTGTACAGAAAGGTAAAATTGTGGATGTAAATGGAAAAGTGCTAGGCGAGCACAGTGGCATAGTAAATTTTACAGTGGGGCAAAGAAAGGGCTTGGGTATCGCACACAATGAACCTCTTTATGTGATAAAAATTAATACAGAAAATAATGAGGTTATAGTAGGTCCGATCAACGTATTAATGCAAAAAAAAATATTGATCAAGGAGTTAAATTGGTTAGAACAACCAAAGGAAGGTATGGAAGTAACTGTGAAGCTGAGATCATCACATGCGGGAAGTTTAGCAACAATACATTCAACTGACGAAAAAAATAAAGCCTGTGTCATTTTAAACGACGATTACTTTGGCATCAGTCCAGGTCAAGCCTGTGTAGCGTATAAAGATGAGCAAGTTATCGGCGGTGGATGGATATGCTCTTAACTAAAAGCTTTAATGCAGAGTGTAAACATACAATAGACTTCTTGCATAACCATATAACAGAAACGAAAAAACTTCCTTGACAAACCTCGCCAGCCCCCTTATCATGAAACTGAAGCTATTTATTTATCTTCTCTGTACAGATTAAATGACAAAAAAACTCACGTATCTGGCGTCTCATGTTTAATTTTTTGCACTATGTGCACTCTATGTCTTTATCAAATTCTGGGTTTTTACCTACACAAGCTGAAATACGCTTATAAAGCATTTAAAACATTAAAAAACGCCAACTTAAAAAATGGATAGTGAATAACTAGCTACCCTAGGGTTTCTTTTGCCTTTTTTTCTGTTTAGTAAATTTCTTAACGTTTATAATTTAGATTAGTTGCGGCTTAAAAGCAGCTAAATCGCGGTTATTAAGTGTTTAGAATAAAAAAACGCCATACTTGAAAGTATAATGTAAGTAATTAGCCAACCACGGGGCTTCTTTTGCCTTTTTTTTCGTTTGGTAAATTTCTTAAATATTTATGGCTAAACGACAACCGTCATCCCGCTAGCGGGATCTCTTGTTAGTGGCTGAGAGATACCGCGAATGAATCGCGGTATGACGGTTCGCGGCGGCATAAAGATAAGTCTCGTCATCCCACTGCTTGTTAGCGGGATCTGGAGATACCGCGGCGGTATGACGGTTCGCGGCGGCATAAAGATAAGTCTCGTCATCCCACTGCTTGTTAGCGGGATCTGGAGATACCGCGGCGGTATGACAGTTCGTGGCAGCATGAAGATAAGCTCGTCATCCCGCTAGCGGGATCTCTTGTTAGCGCCGCGGCGGTATGACGTAGGATTGTTGTCATTTCGCTACTTGTTAGCGGCTAAGAGATACCGCGGCGGTATGACGGTTCGTGGCAGCATAAAGATAAGTCTCGTCATCCCGCTGCGTGTTAGCGGGATCTCTTGTTAGTGCCGCGGCGGTATAGCTATACCTTTTTCTACTTAGTTTGGGTTATGCAAGAAGTCTAATAACATTTATTGCTATTTTGCCATGTATCCCTTATACTATAAAGTAGAACATTATAGGTTTCAGCAATGATAAAAGAAATTGAAGAACTAATAAAAATTGTTGGTAAGGGTAATTTATTAGAGACGTTATTTATTTTTTTAGGTAGCTTTCAACATGCTGACTTAGGTCGTTTTATGGATCACAGAAATCATTTTGGTTTGTCTGAATTCATTAGAAAAATATTTTAACTTAAAATTTAGTCTACAAGGGCTGTTTTTAATTTATGCTCAAGCTTATCAAATTCTAAGTGAAAACAATAACCTGAATACTAAAGATGTCATAGATAAAATATATGAAGTTATTAAAGGATCTGAGTTAAATGAATATATAAATGAAGTAGTAGATGGAAGAAAATTAGATTTACTTAACATCTTAGCAAATCCAAAGAGAGAACCAATATTTAAAACAGAAGAAGATTTTGAAAATAAAGTACTCATTGGTCTTAGAAAGTTACTAAGTGAAGGAAATACATTAAACAAATATGACAGAGAATTTGCATTAAATAAGTGCGTTATCAGCAGCTATTATTCCATTCATGACATAAAAGCAGATAAAGATATAGCATTGTTCTTTTCTTTGGGTGGTCACTATAAAGAACTTTCGTCATCTAACAAAACAGTAAAAAGAGAAGTATTAGAGATATGTGAGAATCAGTTAATAGAGAGCTATATAATGTTCTTAGCTGGCAAATTACACATGATCGGATTATCAAGTAGAGATAAATATACAATCGACCATGAGAATGTGGATCGGCAAGAGAAAGCATTGAAAATGGATGGATTAATATATCCTATAAATACAAAAAACACCCTAGAGCAACTGTTAAAAAACCAAAATAGTGATGAATTTGAACAATTAATAACGAGCCCTGATAATATATACTACTCAGTGCTGCAAGAAGAAAATGAATGTAGGCCAAATCCTATCACCAGCAAGAAAAAAGAAAAAGACCATAAAAACACAGTCTGTAAACTTATTTTAGGTATGTTTGTATTATCTGTTGGGTTATATGTTGCTGATTATTTCTTTATGGAGCAAAAATTATTTAATCCAATAAAAGGTGTCCTACCACAGGATAATTTTGCTAATCTAGTAATTGCTGCAGTGCTTACTATCGTAATAGTATATGCTTTATTTCAATTATCACAGGAATCACCACTTTCAACAGTCAATAAGATGACGAATGAAAATTTAGGACCGCTCCATGCAAAACAAGCTTAGAACTACATAAATGTGGCAACTTAAAAGCACATATTGTATAATGCTTATTCTTAAGTTAAGAGGTGATTTATGGATTTAAGTAAAATAACAGCGGGACCAAATGCGGTGAATGTGGTAATTGAAATAAGTGCAAATGCTGAGCCTGTAAAGTATGAATTTAATAAAGAGCTTGGGTTGTTACAAGTTGACAGATTTTTGTCTACCTCAATGACTTATCCTTGCAATTATGGGTTTATACCAAATACCTGTGCAGGTGATGGTGACCCTGTGGATGTTTTGGTGCTAACTCAATTTCCCTTAGCATCTAGTGTTTTAATATCGGTACGTCCAATAGGCGCATTACTCACTAAAGATGAAAAAGGAGAAGATGAGAAAATATTAGCAGTGCCTGTTTCCAGTGTTGATAGCTATTATGACAATATAAAGGACTATTCTGACTTATCTAAAAGCCTACTAGATAAAATTACTCATTTCTTTTCTCATTATAAAGATCTAGAAAAGGGAAAAACGGTAGCAGTTGGAGAATGGGTTGGTGTAGAAGAAGCAAAACAAATTGTTGCAAGCTCTATTAAAAGCGGAAATTAGTTTTTGTTGATTTATAGCTAAAGTGGCTCTACGATTTGAAAAATAACAAATTCGTCATTCCGCTACTCGTTAGCGGAATCTATACCGCGCACAACTGCACGAACATTGCAATATGGCACATAGTAAACGATGTCATCCCAGTGCGTGACACTGGGATGACAAGAAAGGGAGCACTGGAATTTTTGTTTCAGCATTAGCCATACATCTGAACAGATACAAATATTGCAATTAAAAGCATTAGACAGGTGGTAGAGGTCTTGGTATTATATAATCTTTAGGTTCTAAATTTGGAAGGGTGGCCGAGCGGCTGAAGGCGGCGGTTTGCTAAACCGTTATACGACCCAAAAGTCGTATCGAGGGTTCGAATCCCTCTCCTTCCGTATACTGTTTTTAGCACGGTTTAAATTCGCTATATTAGCCTGTTTACCTGATCTTATTGTAATGTTTTTTTTATTTCCATCTTTAACTATTAAAAAGTTGGCTAGCATTGACTCAGTATTTATTATAGAATTGGTCATTAACTAAACAACTTTGCTTGTATGTATAGAATACTAATTTTACTGTTAATAGTGTTGCCACTTAGGTTGCTTGCAACCGAGATTGAAATTGTTGCAGATGTAAATGGTGAACCAATTTCAAATTTAGATATCGAAAAACGCATCAACTTTATAAATTCATTGTTTGGCACTCAAAGTGTTAATCAAAAAGAAGCAAAGCCTCAAATTCTTAGGGAGCTAATAGACGAAATTATCATTATCAATGAAGCACAGAGGCTGAATATAAAATTGAGCAACGAGGAGTTAGATAATGCTATTATGTTATTTTTAACCCAAAGTTTTAAACTTAAGGCTAATGAAGTTGATCAATACATAGAGAAGCATAATATAGATCTTGGTATTTTAAGAAAACAAATAAAATGTCAGTTACTGTGGAGCAAAATTATTGAAGTAAGAATTGTGCCATTTATTAATATAAGCGATAAAGAAGTAGATGATGTAAAAAGGCAAACAGAAAAGCCGGATTATCTTATCACGTTCCAAGAGTTTATAATTCCTGATCAAAAAGACAAGGACGTTTATGGTATAGCTGAAGATTTAGTAAAAAAATTACGCAACAGTAATAACCCAGAATCTCCAATAAAGATGCGTAAAGCAACAGTTAATTTAAGTCAGCTAAAAGGAAAACTCAAGAGCGTTTTAGAAGGATTAGAAACCAGCGACATAGCAGGTCCATTCAGTTTCAGTGAAGGTTACTCCGTTATAAAAGTAATAGATAAAGTACAACTTAATCATGCACTGCTGGAAAGCACTTTAAAATTAAAACAGATTGTGGTTGAAGGTTCAGAAAGTTTATTAGATAATCTCAAGGAGCAAAAAGTTAATTGTTTAAATTTTGATAAATTAGCAGATAATTTTAAGCTGCCAAACGCAAAAGAATTTGAAATAAAAATGCGAGATTTAAATCCTGATTTACAGATTTTATTTAGTAAAACAAGTGTGAATGAAATAGTAGAATTGAGAGAAAATGGCACTGCAAAGTTGATGATGTTGTGTGATATCAAGAGTAATGTAGCGGGTATAGAAGCAATCAAACAGAAAATGTACCAACAAAAGATTATGATACAAAGCAACTTGTTATTAGATGATATGCGTAAAAATGCAGCTATCAGTTATCGGTATAGTTGAAATCAGAGAGTGTCCTTGTCTCTGTCTTTGTGTATAGAACTATATAAATTACTTTGTTCTATAAAATTTCAAAAAATTTGAACAAATGCAGTTAAAATAGCACATGAAGAATATAATGCTAATTGGTGGTGGAGTTGGAAATGCAGTGTTATTTTCGATAGGGAAGGCATGTCTTGAAAATAATAACAAGGTTTTGTACTTCGCTGGCTATAAGAAGTTAAGTGATGTATTTAAACGAGCACTGATAGAGCGTGCATCAAATGCAGTAGTTTGGGCATGTGAAGAAGGATTGATAGAAACAAGCAGAGATCAAGATAAATCCTTTCATGGTAATATAGTTGATGCAATAGTCTCTTATCAACAAGGAAGATTAGGTATTAATTTAAACACTATAGATAAAATTATCACTATCGGTTCTGATAAAATGATGAAAGCTGTGAATGAAGCTAGAAAAACAATTTTAAAGCCATATCTAAAATCAGGCCACATAGCAATATCATCAGTTAATTCTCCTATGCAGTGTATGATGAAAGAAATCTGCGCTCAGTGTGTGCAGCAACATATAAATGCGAAAACAGGAGAAAGAAGTTTTGTTTATAGTTGCAGTAATCAAGACCAGGATATGGGGTGTGTTGACTTTGACTTTTTAAGTGAGCGCTTGAAGCAAAATAGTTTACAAGAAAAACTTACTGCAAAATGGATAGATCATGTTCAAAGATATTAAACAGCACAAAAAGGAAATAAGAGAGCAATATAGAGCTATAAGAAAAGATATTGATGAAAGTTATTCCAGTTATGCGGCAAATTCCCTTATTAATCTCTTTAATCAGAACTTAAGCTACGTTAAAGGCAAAACAATAGCAGCTTACATTCCAATGGATGAGGAAATAGATGTTGTGCCTTTGATGCATAGTTTACTCGATTTAGATTATAAAGTAGCAATTCCTAATAAAAATAAGTTACTAAAATTTGAGGAATGGAACAAAACAAATGAAGACGTAATTCCCGACACAATCATTACTCCTGTTATTGCTTTTGATGATCATTTTAATAGATTGGGTTTTGGCGGTGGTTGGTATGATACAATGATAGAAAAACTGCGGCCACTTGGAAAAATATTTATAGGTGTAGCCTATGAGAAACAATATTGTAAAGATTTACCTGTAGAAAAACATGATCAAAAATTGGATATTATAATCACTGAGATGTGTGTTAGATGTGGAAGTGGATTGCTCAAAAAAGTGGATAAAAAAGAATAGATCTCTACCTTTTCCATTCCCTCCCTCTCCAAGCCATCAGAGGGTTTTGGTTTCTCCTGTACTCGCTTGTTCAGAACTTGGACTATCTAATTGAGGAACTGGTGACTTCATTTGGTTAACTTTATCATTAACCATTTTTTCTACCTCCTCTATTTTACCCTCACCAATGGCCATAATTTTAGATTGAAATTTCTCCATAAGTTCCTCAAGTGCTTCCTTATCACTTTCATAAGTACTAGTACCTTTTTCTCTAAGCTTTTTCATGTCATCTTCTGAAAAATTTTGAATAGTTCCATTCTTTACTAACTCTTGTATAGCAGATCGCTGCCCTTCATTTTGAAGCATGCCTATGACCTTTGCTTTACTCTGGGCGTTTTTTATTTTTTCACCTTCTTCGGACATATTATAGCCTATAATCTCTTGAGCCAAACTGTTGTATAATTTACTAAAGTTATCTTTTTTTGGCCCAACCTCAGGCAATTTATCCCCTAAATTTTTAGATAAACTTTTCACTGCTTTTCCTGCATCAATCGCACCTTCTTTTATTTTTTCCCCTGCCTTTACTATACCTATTCCTGCATAACGTGCTCCAATACCTACAAGTGCTATTAATGTAGCAAGCACAATAAGTGGAGAAAATGCTGCTCCTAATACCATTACGGCAGAAGCTATTCCAATTTTTTTATTTGCAGATGCTGATTTAAAATAATTGACTAGATTGTCCAGTGGACCTTTATTATTATTTATAACATTACTTATTGCTTGCTGATTAACAGATTTTAACGCCTCTTCTATTATTTTTGAGTCAACATTTTCAGAAGTTAAACCTTCAAGCGCTTCTTCAATGAATTTTATAAATAATTCTTTGTTGACCTACTTTTGCAAGCCTTGGTCATTAATCGCTAAACCTAAATCTTTGAGGTTCATCCCTTTAACTTGTTCTGATAGGGTTGTAAATAACTCTTTTTTCCCCTCTTGTGAGGATTGTGCAATACTTTCTATTATATCTGAAATAGCTTTTCTTAGTTCTGGATAGTCAGTGTCAAAAAACATACTATTGCTAGATTCCATATTCAGCTTCGTTGATTATAAATATGCCTAATTATACATACTAATCATTAATTATATTATAATTGATATAACATACCCCTTTCCAAATATAGAATTTGTATTAAAATATCTAGATTATATGAAATCAAGGTACTTTATGGGTGAAAAAAAATTAAAAGCTGCTGTGGTCTTATCAGGGTGTGGTCACCTTGACGGTGCAGAGGTAAGAGAAGCGGTTTTAAGTTTGCTTGTGCTTGATCAGCAGGAAGTGGATGTTAAATGCTTTGCACCTGATATCAATATCACACAAGTTATGAATCATAGAACAAAAGAGGCAACAAAAGAAAAAAGGAATGTACTTGTGGAAGCAGCAAGAATCGCAAGAGGCGAAATATATGACTTAAAAGAAGCCAAAGCTGAAAATTTTGACATGCTAGTTGTACCTGGTGGATACGGGGTTGCGAAAAATTTATCTGACTTAGCTGAAAGTAAAGACATGGTGACAGTAATGCCTGAATTTGAAAGATTAGTTTCAGAATTTTTTGTTACAAAAAAGCCAATAGGAGCGATATGCATATCTCCAGCCATCATTGTTTCAATTTTAAGTAGCAAGATAGGTAAAGAAGAAAGTAAGGTTAAGGTAACTATAGGAGATGACAAAGAACAGTTGATAGAAAAGCTTGGCGGCGAACACATAAAGTGCGATACAGAGTTATCAATAGAAGACGAAGAACATAATGTATTTTCCTGTTCTGCTTATATGCGTAGCGACGAAAGTACATACTCTGTATATCAAGGGATAAAGCATATGATTGACAGCATGGTAAAAAAGATTAACAAAAAAACTAAACAGCCATTCCTATAAGGTGTACTAAATAAGACTTCTCTATTAATCACACAATTAACTGTTGAATTTTACATTTCTAGCTGTATTATGGCTACGTAGCTAAAGTAACTTAGGTTTATCGACGCTTTACTACTTGTTAGCGGTGTGGTGTAGTGGCCATATATGTTTAGTTCTTTTTTTTAAGGTATTTTGTATGTCAGATCTTTTCTATATTGAAACTACGTGTTGTGTGGACGGTCAGTGTGATGTCTATACAGGGGAAGTGAGTTTTAATGATGTCATGTTAGGCAAGTTCAGTCTAAATTCGTGCAGCGGGAAAGAAGCTATGATAAATCTAGACATTATTACATTCGATATTAATATCGCTATTGATGGTCAAAATGGAAAGACAATAAAAAAAGACCTTAAAGGTCTTGAATTTGTAACTAAAGATGATGGTTCTTGGTATATTAATAAGGATTTTGGTGATGATAAATTTGAAGTTGTAGTAAAGCAATCATAATTTTACATCTCAGGTGTAACATTTAGTATAGGCGCTATTCTATTTATAATGTTCTTTACTATAGGCGCAGCAATTATTCCCCCGGTATGGTGCATCCCTTGAGGCTCATCAATAGCAATTAGCACTATGTACCTTGGGTCAAGCATAGTTAGCACTCCTATAAATGATGCTATGTTTGCATCTTTGCTATATTTACCATCTACAACTTTTTCCGCCGATCCAGTTTTTCCTCCTATTGAATATGCCTTTATTTTTGCTTTTCTGCCAGTGCCATCTGTTACTGCTGCACGTAATAATTTTCTCATTTCCCTGGAAGTTCTTCTTGAGATAATTTGCTCTCCTATACTTCTTTTATTCAACATCAAGGTTGCGTTATGAAATATCCCATTGTTGATTAATGCTGCTGCAGTTTGTGCAAGATGTATAGGAGTTACAGCTATGCCATAACCATAAGATGCTGTTATTAAAGTGTTTTCACTCCATTTATCCGGGATTATCGGTGTGGATTTTTCTGGTATTTCTATTTTCAAAGGAGAAAATAGCTTCATAGTTTTAAAGTATTCTACCTGTTTTTCAATACCTAGTTTGACTGCAATTTTTGCTGCACCAATGTTGGATGATTTTACAAATATATCTTGCACAGTAATTTTTGGAATTTTAGATTTATGAAAATCCTGAATTTTATACTTTCCGATGGTGATTGGTGTTGATACGTCATATAAATCGCTAGTTTTTGTAGCGTTCGCATCAAGCGCTGCGGCTATTGTAAAGTATTTTAATACCGACCCCATCTCATATACCCCAAGACTGGCGCGATTAAACTTTTGTACGTCTTCTGCCTTATTCTGTAAGTTGGGATTAAAATCAGGTAGGCTGACCATCGAGATAACTTCACTATTTCTCACATTTAAAACAATTCCTACTCCGCCAAGTGCCTGATATCTGCTTACAGCTTTAGTTAGCTCTTCATGCACTATGCTTTGCACTCGTGTATCTAAGGATAGTATTATGGGCTTTTCTTGCTCATTATTTTTACTTATATATGCCTCAACTCCTGCAATACCGTTGCCATCTATGTCAGTGTAACCAAGCACGTGTGAAAATAAATTACTGTGAGGATATATACGCTTTATGTCGTCATAAAAATTTACTCCTGGTACACCAGCGTTTTTGATCGCTAGTAATTCTTTTGGAGTCAAGTGCCGCTTTATCCAAGCAAATTTCTTTTCTGAAGTAAGTACTCTATATAAGTTCTTGTATTCGAGGTCATGCAAAGTAGAACACAGTTGTGCTGCTATACTTTCCGGATTCTTTACTTTGGTTGCATCTATATATAGTGATGTTGTGGGCACATTTGTTGCTATTACCACTCCATTTCTATCTAAAATATCAGGTTGTTTATGTACTATATTATCTTTTCTAAAATTTTCTGAAGTAGTAAGTTGATCAAATGTTAAAGAGAATATGCGAAAAATAATTATTATATAAAATATAAATAATGGTACTATAAAACACAGTGAGCGGAGCTTATTTTTAAGTAATGCTTGCATATTTACTTGATTTGACAAAAATGGAAATCATCTTAGCTGAACCACGAGGTTTTTGTGCCGGGGTAAAAAGAGCTGTGGACATATTAGCTATTACTTTAGAAAAATACAAAAACGAGCGCCAAGTTTATGTGCTACACGAAATTGTTCACAATAAATATATAGTAGAGGACTTTAAGAAACAAGGAGTGGTTTTTGTAAGCAGTATCGAGGAAATTGAAGATAATGAAGGAATACTGATCTTCAGCGCGCACGGAGTATCAAAAAATATAGAAGATGAGGCAAAAAGAAAGGGTATTCAAGTGATTGATGCAACATGTCCTTTAGTCAGCAAAGTGCATAAAGAAGCAAAAAGGTATGAAAACAGTGGTAAAGAATTAATTCTCATTGGGCATGAAAACCATCCAGAAGTTAAGGGAATTAGAGGAAGAGTAAACAATCCTATCATTTTAGTGCAAACTTTGCAGGATGTATATGATTTAAAGGTTAAAGATCCAGATAATTTGTCTTATGTTACACAAACTACGTTAAGCATCGACGATACTCGCGACATTATTGCTGCCCTGAAATTAAGGTTTCCAGGCATAACAGGTCCAGATTTAAAGGACATATGCTATGCAACGCAAAACAGACAAAATGCTGTTAAAAAGCTAGCTGAAATTGTAGACATGGTATTAGTTGTAGGAAGTAAAAATAGCTCAAATTCAAACCGCTTATTAGATCTGTGCACTGCTAGAGGAAAAAGAGCCTACTTGATTGATAATTACAGCTGTGTGAATAAAAGCTGGTTTCAGGGCGTAGAAAAGATAGGAATCACCGCAGGTGCTTCCGCTCCTGACATATTAGTTGATGAATTAATAGACTACCTAAAAGTAAACCTGAGTGTAAAAATTTCAGTTATGCCAGGTGGTATTACTGAAAATGTTCAGTTTAAAATACCGAATCTGGTTTAAAACACAACTTATCTACTAAACTTCTCTTGAAATCACACAAACCAGCATCTATAGCTAAGACGTCATGCCGCGATTCATTAGACTTCTTGCATAACCATATAACAAACTTTTATTGGGAATAGAAACGAAAAAACTTGCTTGACAAACTCCGCCAGCCCTCTTATCATGATAGTGAAGCTATTGTATTTGCTTTCGCCAATCTGCAGATTAAAAGGTAAGGATTACTTAATGTATCGGCGTCTTATGTTCAATTTTTTGCAGTATATAGATACTGTATGTCTTTACAAAACTTCATCTACATCTAGATTTTTATCTAAATAAGCTGAACGCGCTTATAAAGCGTTACAAGACATCAAAAAATGCCAATACTCGACAGAGATAGTAAAAGACTAGCTAACTCGGGGGTTCTTTGTCTTTTTTTCTGCTTAGTAAATTTCTTAAACATTTGCAGCGTAAGTTAGTTGCAATTAAAAGCAGCTGAATTTCGCTTGTCAAGCGTTTAAAACATAAAAAACGCCAATATTTTAAAGCGGATAATAACCCCAGGGCTTCTTTTGCCTTTTTTTTCGTTTGGTAAATTTCTTAATGTTTGTGGCTGAACGACAACCGTCATCCCGCTACTTGTTAGCGGGATCTCTTGTTAGCGGCTGAGATACCGCGAATGAATCGCGGTATGACGGTTCGCGGCGGCATGACGATAAGGTTTATACCTTGTCATCCCAGTGCCCAAACACTGGGATCCAGTTTTCTTTACAAATTCACCAAAAGTGTTTCATTCTATAACATAAAACCCATACTCACCAAATCCAATGCATTACTTGCAATTAAGTTTCCTGGATCCCAGTGTCTGGGCACTGGGATAACAAAGGAGGACGTTATTCCAGTGCCAAGCACTGACCATTTCTGGTCTCTTAAATTGCAACTAATCTAAGTATTAAAAAATTTACCAAGCGAAAAAAAAGGCAAAAAAAGCCCGATGGTTGGCTAGTTACTTACATTATACTTTCAAGTATGGCGTTTTTTTATTCTAAACGCTTAATAACCGTGACTCAGCCGCTTTTAAGCCGCAACTAATCTAAATTATAAACGTTAAGAAATTTACTAAACAGAAAAAAAGGCAAAGAAACCCTAGGGTAGCTAATTATTCACTATCCATTTTTTAAGTTGGCGTTTTTTGATGTTTTAAATAGCGTATTTCAGCTTGTGTAGCTAGAAATTTGATAAAGACATGAGGTGCACATAGCGCAAAAAATTAAGCATGATTTACGCCAAATACATTAAGTTTTTTTGTCATTAATCCACTGCAGAGATTGCGAAGATAAATAAATAGCTTCAGTTTCATGATAAGGGGGCTGGCGAAGGGTGTCAAGGAAGTTTTTCGTTTCATCCAATGCGCTGCCAAAAGTTTGTTATGCAAGAGATCCCATAAATTGGGTGTCATAATAACTACACCCACATTAATTTTGGTGTACGTGACCTTGAAAGATCGTGATTCAATACTTAAATTATTAGGGTAGTAGGCAAATAATGGAGCTCAAAATGCATAATGTACAAGAAACTGAAAATTTAAAATTTGACGCTGAGGTAGGGAAAGTACTGAATATAGTGATTCATTCACTTTACACCAATAAAGACATTTTTCTGCGTGAATTAATATCAAATGCATCAGATGCATGTGATAAGTTGCGCT
Organism: Wolbachia endosymbiont (group A) of Tromatobia lineatoria; assembly: GCF_964028565.1. Lineage (NCBI taxonomy): Bacteria > Pseudomonadati > Pseudomonadota > Alphaproteobacteria > Rickettsiales > Anaplasmataceae > Wolbachia > Wolbachia endosymbiont (group A) of Tromatobia lineatoria. The sequence continues at coordinate 1,052,976 of NZ_OZ034791.1, read as the reverse complement.
ATGAATCTCAACTAAACCCTAATTTGCTAGATTTGAGTGACGAATTAAAAATCACTATCAGCTCCAATAAAGATAAGAACGAGCTATATATCACTGATAATGGCATTGGAATGAATAGACAGGATTTAATAGACAATCTTGGTACAATTGCAAGCTCTGGTACGCAAAAGTTCTTGGATGCGATTAAGAATAGCAAGGATTCAAGCCAAACTGTGGAGCTGATTGGGAAGTTTGGTGTTGGTTTTTACTCAAGCTTTATGGTTGCATTAGAAGTAATAGTAGAATCGAGAAAAGCTGGAGAAGAGGAGTCTTGGATCTGGCAATCCAAAGGAGATGGGGAATATTCAATCAGCAAGTCAGATAATCAAGTCCCTCGCGGAACCAAAATTACGCTCATTATGCATCCTGAAGAAAACGAGTTTTTAGATAAATTTCGTGTTGAAAATATTGTCACTACTTACTCTGATCACATAAATTTTCCTGTTGAATTTATAGACGAAGAAGGAAAAAGTGAAAAGTTAAACAGTAAGGCTGCAATTTGGACTAAGCCAAAAAATGACGTTACTCAAGAGGAGCACAACGATTTTTTCCGCAGTGTTGCTCACGTTGGCGGGGAGCCCTGGATGATATTGCATAATAAAAATGAAGGTGCAATAGAATATACAAATTTGCTTTATGTTCCTTCTATAAAACCTTTTGATTTATTCCATCCAGATAGACGTTGCTCTGTGAAGTTATATGTAAATAAAGTATTTATCACTGAAGATAATGTACAGATCATACCGCAGTATTTACGTTTCTTGAAAGGTATTGTTGATTCACCGGACTTACCTCTTAATATCAGCAGAGAAACGCTGCAGAATAATCGTGTTGTTGAGCAAATCAGGAAATCCCTCACTAAACGCGCGATATCAGAGCTCGGTAAAAAGGCAAAGGAGAATTTAGAAGAGTACACAAAATTCTGGACCAATTTTGGTGCAGTTTTAAAGGAAGGTCTTTGCGAAGCTATGCCAACTGATGAGAGAGAAGCACTACTCTCAATTTGCAGATTTCATAGTACTGGTGATGAGAAATTAGTCAGCATTGATGACTATATAAGCAGAATGAAGCCTGAGCAGGAACATATCTATTATCTCACCGGAAATAGCCTCGATTCAGTGAAAAACAGTCCGCAACTTGAGGGGTTCGTCAGTAAAGGGCTGGAGGTTCTTCTGTTCGTTGATCCAGTGGATGATTTCTGGACTAGTGTAATTCATGAATATAAAGATCAAAAGTTTAAGTCTGTGACTCGCGCTGATGTTGATTTGGAAAAATTCTCTTCAGAAGAAGATAAGAAAAATGAAGAAAACAAATCGAATGAAGAAAAAACTGAGGAAACTATATTGCAATATTTTACCACAGTGCTTGGAGATTCAGTAAAAAGCGTAAAAATTTCCAAAAAATTGACTGATAGTCCCGTATGCCTAGCGGTTGCTGAAGGTGCTATGGATCTTCGCATGGAGCGTTTTTTGCGTGAACAAAAGCAGCTAAATTACCGCACGCCAAAGGTGCTTGAAATTAACACTAAGCATCCTGTAATAAAGAGTATAATGAAATCTTATGCTGAAAGTGGTGAAAACCCAACATTGGAGGACATGGTTCACTTATTGTTTTACCAAGCTTGCATCGTGGAAGGCGAAGAGATGGATGACGCGAGCAGCTTTGCTAAGAGACTGAATAATTTGCTTGGCAAGATTTCTGTTTAATGCTATACTTAGCTTAGCTGCTAGTTAGGAGGTAAAACATGTTTGGTTCCAATTTTAGAGACTTTGTATCACAAGATACAACTTCACAGGGCCAATCAAATTCTGAAAGATTAATCAAAAGTTGGCATGGTTTTGAAAAACCAGATTCTGAAGATTCAGGTATTGAAGAAGAGTTTGAAGTTTTAGATAGCGAAAGTCAAGAGATACCAGCTACTCCATGTAGCACACCCCCTGAAGATCTAAGTTTAGAGAATGCAATACTTGCAAACTTTCCTGATGGTTGTGATAGGTCGTTTACTGTAGAGTTAAAAGATGAAGATTCATATGGTATCATTCCTAAAAACTTAACTTTTGCTGAGATTATAAATATCTTAAATCAAGCTATACAAGAAGATAATTGTGAAGAATTAGACAAGGTTGTACAAAATATTGAAGATTATGAAGGCAGGTCTATTACGCTGGATAATGAAAATCTCAAAGATTTCTGTTCAAATCAACTTAATTTGGAGTTACAAAACGGAAGCAACCATCAACATATATATTCAAATGTACTATCACAATATAAATTTGATCAAGAGGGTTTCAAGTATGATTATTCAGTAAAAGAATTGGTACTATTGGCAATTGCAGCTAATGACAAGCTAGTAGAGCAATATCAGGATTTTCTTTTTGCTGAAGGAAATTTAAGTCTTTTACCTCTCCTTGTTGGTGGTCAAAAATATATTGAAGCTTTTATAGAAAAATTCCATGGTACCGATGGAGTTTATGGAAGATTAAAAGATCAAACTATACAACTTGTCGAACCTAATAAGATTGGTTTTTTCTCAGTTATAGCATTAAGAAAAGAGCAAGAATTATTAAATGCAGTTTTTGTCGAATACGTTTTAAGAGATTTTGGACAGGTGTTAAAAACAAGTAATCCTGATTCTTTGTATGGTGTGCTTGAAACAGCGTCTCTGATCAAAAATGAAGAATTCATCACGATAGTGCTGGGTGCATTTGAAAGATATATTAATAAGCTAACTAAAAAAGCCTCAACAGAAGAGTTATTAAAAAAGAGTTTTGTTACTTTATTAGAAACTGCGATAAGCCAGGAACACACATCTGTCATTGAATACCTGTGCAAACGATACACTAATAGTGCAGATCATGCCATTTACGATGTATATGAACAAGCATTTGCGGATGATAAAGTTATTACAATACTAGGGCAACAAATCCTGAAAAACATAGGAGCTCGTGGCAGAAAAGAAATTTATGATTTAATTCTGAAAACTGCATTGGATGCTGGTAATATTGCATTTATCGAGCACTTGTGTGAAAAATGTGCTAAATGCAGCAATGATGTTATTAATTATCTTGATCATAAATCTAAAAACAACGAGTTTGATGAAATATATGAATCAATTCTGATTGCATTGTCTAATACTGAAAGTCAAGACATTATAGTCAGTGTTCTAGCTCATGTTCAAATTTATCAAAGCATACCAATAATAAACAGCAAGTAGTCAGGCAAACCATACAAAATATACTGAGAAATGCAATAAAAGAAGCTAGTTATGGAGTTGTTGTACCCTTATGTCAGCATGTTGACCTAAAATTCGCAGCTCTTCAGGCAATATGCAAGGAAGAATTTGAGAAAGCTTTACCAGTAGTTGCAGAACAGCTTGAAAAAATAAGTATGGAACTTTCTCCAAGTATGACTCGTAATGAGTATCAAAAAAATAGAGATACTTTGAGTCATCTATATCTAATTGGAAATTTGTTAGAAAGTAGTAAATTAATCAATACTTCCAGTAAAGCAAATATACAGACACAAGCGAATACACAAGTTAATAAAAGAAGCAGTGATAATGCAGTATCACCTGTTATAAAAGGTGATACGGCTGTAGTAAATGAAGAGAATAACAATCAACCAAGCAGTCAAAGAAACCCAAAATCCAAAAGTGCTGGCAGTCAACAGACAGAAAAAAATGTTCTTGCAGGGGAGGAAGAAAATGCTATCTTAAATAACACAGGGGTTTCAACGTAGGAGCCTTTAATTAATAATTTTGAGGAGGGTGAAATCAAAAAAGGCAGCGGAAAAAAAGGTGTTAAGCAACTTGCCAGTCCTGTTAAGAAAAAGATTGATGGACTTATAAGCAAAACCAGTACTAACTCAAGAGAAGAACTCGAAAATATTCTAAAAAGTAACTCTCCTACTCTTGTACTACAATATGTAAAAAATAAAGAAGGTCCCTTTAAGGGTAAAGTAGAAGAAATTAAAAAAGAAATTAAAAACCATAATACAAAACAAGGTAATGTTAATATTTCACTGAACAACGATTTGCCAAATTCAGGAGACCAATCTACAAGTTCTAATAATACCGGAAGCAATAGTACACTTACCACAACTCCAGAAATTACGGGTTGTGAAAAGAAGTTGGGGGTAAGTGAAGTTTCTTCGAATGCTGACAATGTGTCTACAATTGGAGGTGTTATTAACAGTAAGGAAAAGCCTGCAGCAGTAGAAAAAACTAGTGCTATAAACAATCAATCAACCTCTATTACTGCAACACAAAATACGCAAAAGAGTAAGTGGCCTACCATAGCTACATGGACGTTAGCAGTAGCTGGAGTTGTTTCAGGAGTAGCTATTGCAGTTTATTTGGAAATGCTAGCTGCAGGAATAGCAGTTGGAGCTTGTTGTCTGGTTGCTGCTGCAGTTATATACTGCTGTACACCTAAAAGCCAAGTTGAAAACAACAAGGTTGACAAACCTTTCAACACGGGGAAAGTACCTACTGCCGTACATGTATAATAAATATAGTAGTTTACCATTTAATAATTTATTATAATTATGTTAATTATCGGTAAATAAGGACTTGGTAAACTACGAAGAAATATTCTTGAATAAAATAAAAGATATAAAAGATGAGGGGCGCTACCGTGAATTTACGCACTTTGCGTCATTACCAGGTAGGCTCCCCCACATTATGGACTATGAAAGAAATAGGGAAGTAATAGTCTGGTGCAGTAATAACTATTTGGGAATGTCACAAAATGAGAGTGTAATTGCCGCTATCCAAAATTCATCTGTTGGTGCTGGAGGAACAAGAAATATATCTGGTACAACAAAAGAGGTTGTTGAACTTGAAAAATCCTTAGCTTGTTTGCATAAAAAAGAGGCTGCTTTAACTTTTGCTTGTGGCTACCTCGCTAACCAGACAACACTTAGCACTTTATCGTCTGTTATTCCGGGCGTAGTAATTTTTTCAGACGAGAAGAACCATTCTTCGATGATAGAAGGCATAAAATCAGGAAAAAGGCCAAAACATATATTTAAACACAATGATGTTAATCATCTAGAGCAGCTACTCAAGTCTATAGACAAAAAGACACCAAAAATAATAGCACTTGAATCCGTATATTCAATGGATGGCGATATAGCGCCGCTTGAAGCGATATGTGATCTTGCAGATCAACATAATGCAATTACCTATTTGGATGAGGTGCACGCAGTTGGCATGTATGGTTCACATGGTGGCGGAATTGCAGAAAGAGAAGGTCTGATGGATAGAATAACCGTTATTCAAGGTACACTATCAAAGGCTTTTGGAGTGATGGGTGGGTATATAGCGTCTTCAAAGAGCTTGGTAGATGTAATAAGAAGTTCCGCTCCAGGATTTATTTTTACCACTGCTATGTCGCCTGTTTTAGCAGCGGCAGCAAAGGCAAGCGTTGAGCACCTAAAATCGAGCAACATTGAAAGGGAAAAGCAAAAGCAAGTCGTTGAAAAAGTAAAAAACTCACTGAGAAATGCAGGAATTAACTTCATTCCAACAGAAACTCATATAATTCCAATAATAATTGGCAACTCAGAGTTATCCAAAAAAGCATCAAAATTATTATTTGATGAGTATGGAATATATGTTCAACATATAAATTACCCGACAGTTCCAAGAGGAACTGAGCGTTTCCGTATTACCCCTACACCTTATCATACCGATGAAATGATAGAGCATTTAACAGAATCTCTTGTAAAAGTTTTCGAAAAGTTGTCTATCTCTGTAGCCTGTTTATGCTATAGCTAGTACAGCCCTACGTCATACCGCGATTTATTCGCGGTATCTCAGCATGGATTCCGCTAACAAGTAGCGGAATGACGAGTTTTACGCTTATCAAATTGTAGGTAAACATAAATTACTTTAGCTATAGTTTTATATCTCCAGCAATGATTAGCCCGTTGTCTTCCGTTAGCCTTCCACCGCTTTCTTGCAGAAAAAGTCTACCGAGCAAGGCTTTATATTTGTTAACTCCAGAGTAAATTATTCCACTGTGCCTTCCTGCCGCAAGGTATGCAAAGCCTAAAATTGTTGAACCTATGGAGCGTACATTACTATTGCCAGGCAGCAATTTATTTAACAAATTACCACTTACATCTATTAGACCCCCTTCACGGTTTTTCACTCGCATTTTTACATGACGAGATCTAAAATCCTCAAGAAAAGCACCTTTCTTTTCTTCTGCCCAAAAAGTTTCTCTAAGAGCCGGAGCATCAATTACAGCTGCCACAACTTTATTTTTATGAATGAGACAGACTGATACTGCAAAATAAACCATGCAACTAGAAAAGTTCTCCCTGCCCTCTATAGGCATAATAAACCAGGTATAAGTGTTATCTTTTACTTCTTGATCAGTATCATCTTCAAAAATAAAACCATAGTCTCGTTTGTAGTCGTGCAAGCAATCGTATATGGTTTGCTTGGATTTTGAATAAGTTTTATTAATAAAGTCTGCTGATTTAACATTAGAAATTTGCAATTCATTAAAATCGCGCATAAGCTGCTTGGAAGCATTACGCACAGAATCAAGCATCACATTAATTCGTGGTGATGAGAGGGACATTCTTCCTTTTACTCTTTCACTCTTTCATAATAGCTGTCACCTGGAGTATATACTACAATTTTATCCTCTTCTTTTATAAATTGAGGCACGTTAACGCGCATTCCGTTTTCCAAAATTGCAGGCTTATAAGAAGCAGTAGCAGTTTGTCCTTTAATAACAGACTCTGTTTCTTTCACAGCAAGTGTAACATAATCAGGCACATGCGCAGAAATTATTTTGTCTTGATAAGCTACAACTTTAATTTTCATGTTATCCTGTAAATAAATTTTTTTTTCTCCCAATAAGTCCAAATTTATAGTGATTTGCTCGTAATTACTTGGATGCATAAGATTTACAATGTTTCCTTCAGTGAAAAGGTAAACATATTCCTCTTCATCTAAAATTGCCCTTCTGATTGTTGCATCAGAACGAAATCTTTCATAGTGTTTTGCTCCGGTTTTGATGTTTTTCATTTCGGCTTGTATGTATGCACCACCTTTACCAGGTTGAGTATGCATAATACCTACAACCAAAAATAATCCGCCGTTATGTTCCAACACCTGACCTGGTCTGATATCGTTAGCTCTTTCTGCCATAATTACATTTTCAATTTGATCTTATAATTATAAATAGCTTTATATAAATATCAAAGTCTTTATTAGTCAATAAATTCTGGTATATTTAATACTATATACCTCCCCTTTATATTTATATGTGGAAATATCTCTTTAGTGAAAGACAGCATAATACGTTTTTTTGTGCTGATAACTAAAATTTCTAATATATCCCCTGAGCCGAAATTATACACAGATTTTACATAGCCATATAATTCATTACTTTTCAGCCTTACTTCCATATCTACAAGGTCACTTTGGTAAAATTCATCCTCATCATTTAGCTCTGGTAACTTGCTTCTTTCTATATATAGCTTCTTATTCCTTAAAAGCTCTGCTTCATTACGGGAATTTACTCCGCTTATTGTAGCTATTACTAAATTATCACCTATGACGGATACTGAGTCTATTTTATAATTCTCATCACCACTTATTAGCTTACCATATAAGGAGATATTTTCAGGCTTTTCAGTAAAGGTTTTTACTTTAACAGCTCCTTTAATTCCGTGAGGAGAGGTAATAATTCCTAAGCATACCAGATTGTCGTTCATATTAATGCAAGTATCTAATCAGAAGATTTCTCAGATAAATATTGAGTCAAAATCTCGATGCCTTCATCAATCTCTTTTTCAGTGATAATGAGTGGAGGTAAAATTCTCACAACGTTGTCTGATGTTACCCCAACAGTAAGCAAGCCGCGATGACTTAACTCTTCTGCAAACTTTTGATTGTCTGCTTTCACTTTTATTCCAAGCATTAACCCTTTCCCTCTTACTTCCTCTATTATTGGAAATTTACTTGCTAAGTCTTCTAGTTTATTTTTTAAGTATTTACCTCTAATTTCAACATTTTTCAAAAAGCCGGGGCTGAGCAATTCTTCGAGCACAGCATTACCTACTGAGGTTGCAAGCGGATTGCCACCAAAAGTGGAACCGTGCATACCAACTGCCATATATTTAGCAGCCTTTTCAGTTGCAAGACAAGCCCCCAGCGGAAACCCCCCGCCTATTCCCTTTGCAAGAGCACATATATCAGGTTCCACTCCTATATGTTCGTATGCGAATAATTTTCCTGTCCTACCAGCACCGCATTGTACGCAATCAAAAAATAACAATATGTCATTTTCATCACACAGCCTTCTTAGTTCTTTCATAAAGACTTCATTCATTACTTTGATACCACCTTGCCCTTGTATTGGTTCTATTAATATAACGCCTATACCACTTGAAATTGCTTTCTTTACGCTCTCAATATTGGGCTCGATGTTATCACACCAATCAATGTAGGGATTTAGTAATTCAGAAAATTTCTGTTTATCGTTTGTAGCACAAGTTAAAAAGGTTCTTCCATGAAATGCACCATGAAATGTTAAAATTCTGTGACGATTTTTATTGCCTTTTCCATTTTGATAGATCCTAGCAATCTTAAGTCCACATTCTACTGCCTCTGATCCAGAATTTGAGAAAAATACAGTGTCAGCGAAACTATTGTTTATTAATTTTTCTGCAAAATTATTGGCAGCAGGTATATTATAGGTATTTGATATATGCCATAATTTTTCTCCTTGCAATTTAAGAGCACTAATTAATCGCGAATTAGTGTGACCTAAGCTACTAACGGCTATTCCGGAGTGAAAATCTACGTAGCGCTCACCATCAACATCATATAGGTAGATACCTTTGCCATGAGAAAAATTTATATTAACAGGAGAATAAACTGGCAAAATAGGAGAAATTGTCATAAAATATTATATGCTAAATTTTATTATTAATAACATAAAAACCGTTGTTTCACAATAAGAAGGATATGTATAAGCTAGGTAAATTGATGTTTTCTGCGTTGAAGAAAAACAAATACACAAAAGTTATTGTATTACTCTCATCGATCTTTATGATTTTATTCAGTGTGATATATTGTAATCATTTACTAAGGAGTAATTTCCTTTCTTCTTACCGTGATTCAAGTGTAAACTTAAAAAGCGTACTGGAAAATGGCATAATAAAAAAATACCATTATTTACTAATAGAAAAGCATCACATTAAATACAAAAATTTTGACTACATAAACCAACTAGTAAAACTACGTGCTGAATTATTACAATCAGTGAGCAAAGTAAAGGATTTCATCTTAATACTGTATGATCAAAACGGCAGAATAATATTCAGTAATTTTAACACTCAAGATTATGATTATGAACAGTTACTTACAAACGATGAAATTGATAAACTATTAAGTAACCAAGAAATATTTTATACTACAGGAAATACATTAACTTCTATTTTCCCTATATTCCATGAAAATAGCGTTAAACCGTCGTTTTTTTTGAAGATTCTTCGAAACTACAATAATTCTTATGTTATAGCATATGGCCTGTTTTTAACATTTTTGGGCCTATTATTAATAATCTTAATATTAATAATGTTCTATTTGTACTTTTCTAATACCCAAATGCTAGCCAAGCAACATAAAACTAACATTGAATTACAGCAGATAAAAGAGACATTAGAGCAAGAAAATGCAAACAAGCTAAAGTTTTTTACAAGCGTTACACATGAATTACGCACACCTCTTAATGCTATTATTGGATTTGCGGAGTTGATCAAAAATAAAACTTTAGGTTCAATGGATAATTCTCAATACAAGAAGTATGCAGACGATATATATAATGCAGGAACACACTTACTTACCTTAATTAATGATGTGCTCGATTTTTCTAAAGCTGAATCAAGTAGTTTAACAGTAGAAAAAGTGAAGTTTAACCTGAACAAAATAATGGATTCATGCGTAAATATGCTATTACCTAAATTAAAAGAAGCCGGGATTAATTTAAAAAAAGAGATGACTAATAAACAATTATTAGTCATTGCAGATCCCAAGAGAATGAAACAAGTTATAATAAATTTATTATCAAACTCAATCAAGTTTACTCCCAAAGATGGTTTAATAAGAATGGTGATAAAAGAAAATATAGAAAAAAACTTATTAACTATTGAGTTTCATGACAATGGAATAGGAATAATGCAGCAGGATATATATAAAGTTATGTCTGTTTTTGGCCAAGCAGATTCGGGGTATAGAAACGAAGGTACGGGCATCGGATTGCCGCTAAGCAAGAAATTAGTAGAGTTAATGGGTGGAACTTTTGACATTAAAAGTGAAGCAAAACTTGGTACTACGATAACATTGAACTTCTTTTATGAAGAACAAACATGTGAAGATTCGATTGATTTTTAATAGGATCTATTTGATATGGCCTTACATCAGACGAAAACCACACTTTATCAAAAGCGGCAAGCCGAGAAGGTAGGCAGAAATTCATCAATAAGCCCCCATCAAGAATCTTATCTGTTAGCTATATATAAAATTTGATACTCTGACTACAATATACTACTATAGATAGAAGTGTTATTAATGGAGCAAGGTATGGAATTAGCAGTAGGAAATAATGCACCCGATTTTAGCTTACTAACAGATTCTGGTGAAAATTTATCACTGAGTGAATTTTTTGATAAAAAAAATGTAGTTCTTTATTTTTATCCTAAAGACGATACTCCGGGTTGTACAATGGAGGCAAAAGGCTTTAGAGATAAAATAGATGATTTTTCTTTCCTTGACACAGTGATAATTGGTGTATCAAAAGATAGTGTTAAGTGCCACACTAACTTCAAAGCAAAATATTCTCTGCCGTTTTCTTTAGTTTCTGATGAGAATGCTGAAATGTTGGGAAAATATGGTGTTTGGGTAGAGAAAAGTATGTTTGGCAAAAAGTATATGGGAATAGAACGCACTACTTTTTTAATAGATAAAAAAGGTAAAATAGTGAAGATCTGGAAAAATGTAAAAGTTAGTGGACATGTTGATGAGGTTCTGGAAGAAGTAAAGAGAATATAAACTAAAGAATAGGTTAATGGCTACCCATTGCTACATAAAAAAGCTGAAATTACATAATTTTCGTAGCCACTCAAACTTTGAACTGGATTCAGATGATAGCTCAGTTGTAATAACTGGCAAAAACGGTATTGGTAAAACTAATATACTTGAAGCAATCTCGTTGCTTGCTAAAAGCAATGGAATGAAAAAAGCAAAAGCCAGTGAGATACAAAATAGATTCAGTAATGAAGATTGGGTAGTGCACTATGATTTTTTTAATGGAATGGATTTTAATTCAATTGGTATCACAAAGAGTTTTGATAAGAAACTAATACAAATTGATGGAAAAACGCAATCGAGTTATTCATCTTTGTATAAGATATCCAATGTAATATGGCTGATTCCACAAATGGACTATGTTCTTCTCAATTCTCCAAGTGACAGATTAAAATTTTTAGACCGTATAGTCTCACTGTTTGAGGAAAATTACACTTGCTGCTACATGAAACACAGAAAAGCTAAACGTGAGCGAAGTAAACTGTTGAGAGAGAACACCTTGGACGAAAATTGGCTCTCTAGTCTTGAAAACATAATGGCCGTTAATGCAGTTAGTATTTTACGTATGCGATCGTCTGTTTTAAAGACACTACAAGACACAATTGATAACCATTCCAGTGAGTTTTTTCCGAAGGCAAGTTTGAAATTCAGCAGCCAGCTAACTTTGGACGATACTGCAGAATATTTTCAGAATCGTCTAAAGGAAAACAGAGAAAAAGATTCATTGACTGGTAGAGTAACCTTTGGTGTGCATAACGATAATTTTCGGGTTTTTTGTCAAAAAAGAAACGTACCAATAAATCTGTGCTCCACTGGAGAACAAAAGTTATTACTGCTTTCTATTATTTTATCCAGTGTAAAAGCAAGGTGTATTCATTACAATAAGGCACCACTTCTTCTACTTGATGATATAATGTCTCATCTGGATAAACATTACAGAAAGGCGTTAATGGAGGAAGTGTTAAGTATTCAATGTCAAACTTGGATAACTGATGTAAATCAAGATAATTTCAATAGCTATCTTTATTCTTTCAAGTTTTTTGAATTATCAAATGAATTAAATGCAAAACTTCCTTGACAAACCTCGCCAGCCCCCTTATCATGATACTGAAGGTATTCAGTTATCTTCATCTGTGCAGATTAAACAGCAAGAAAACAACGTAGTTGGCGTCTTATTTTTAATTTTTTACACTATGTGCACCTTATGTCTTCACAACATTTCTGGGTTTTTACCTATATAAGCTGAAATGCGCTTATAAGTCGTTTAAGACAGTATAGTACGCCGATTTTGCAGGATTAGAGAGTGACAACTAGCTAACCCGGGGTTTCTTTTGCCTTTTTTTCTGCTTAGTAAATTTCTTAAACATTCAAACTAAGGTGAGTTGCATTCAAAAGCAGCTAAATTGCAGTGTTTAAGACTTAAAAAACGCCAATACTGAAAATAGACAATGACCAGGGCTTCTTTTGCCTTTTTTTTCGTTTGGTAAATTTCTTAAATATTTATGGCTAAACGACAACCGTCATCCCGCTACTTGTTAGCGGCTGAGATACCGCGAATGAATCGCGGTATGACGGTTCGCGGTGACATGACGATAAGCCTTGTCATTCTAGCGCGTGGCGCTGGAATCCAGACTTTAACTGATATGATTACAGAAAGAGAATTTATTAGGTAGTTATAGACACTGAAAGTGGTAAAACTTACCACTTTCAAGTAAAGAAAACTACGTTTACGCCTTCTATAATTTCTATGGATTATTCACTACTGCACCGTTTTGACAAATCACACCTCCTGGTGTTATTTTTGAAACGACTACAGGAGCACCAAAAAACACAGCAGTAAATGCACCGAGTGCAAAAAGCGCTGGCCACGGCATTCTGCCAAATATTGCAAGCAAAGCTGCACCTATTATCACTATCGTGATCATCGGCCCACCTATACCTTGGGTATATTGTACTATTTTGCATATCACTGTTGACGTTTCATCAGCATTTGCATCAAACGCAAAGGAGAGAATTAAAGCTACAAGTAGAAGAAAATTTTTCATTACGCCTCCGATAATTTCTATTTAACGCTGTATTGTCTATCGCATTGATTAAATTTAAGTAAATGATACAAGAAGTATCATTTACTTAAAATTTCTTTGAGGCTGTGATACCTATTATGTACATTTACCATTAGTCAACGTTTTACCAGTAGGGCAAGCAATCGCACCATTCTGACAAAACGTACCATCTGGTGTTATTTTTGAAACAACTGCAGGAGCACCAAAGAACACGGCAGTAAATGCACCGAGTGCAAAAAGCGCTGGCCACGGCATTCTCCCAAATATCGCAAGCAATGCTGCACCTATTATCACTATCGTGATCATCGGCCCGCCTATACCTTGGGTATATTGTACTATTTTGCATATCACTGTTGACGTTTCATCAGCACGCGCATCAAATGCGAAGGAGAGAATTATAGCCACAAGTAGAAGAAATTTTTTCATTATGCCTCCGATAATTTCTATTTAACGCTGGATTATCTATCATTTTGATTAAATTTGAGTAAATGATGCAGTAAGTACCATTTACTCAATGCTTTTTACTGACAAGTATATTTTCCATCTGCATCAGGTTTCAATGTTTTCCCAGCATCACACGTCTCGCACTTACTTGCTGTAGTTGGTGCTATTTTTTAAACAACGGCAGGAGCACCAAAAAACACAGCAGTAAATGCACCGAGTGCAAAAAGTGCTGGCCACGGCATTCTACCGAATATCGCAAGCAAAGCTGCACCTATTATCACTATCGTAATCATCGGTCCACCTATACCGTGAGTATAGCTCATTATTTTGCATATCACTGCTGACGTTGCATCTAGCTCATTAGTATTTGCATCAAACGCAAAGGAGAGAATTAAAGCCACAAGTAGAAGAAATTTTTTCATTACGCCTCCTATAATTCCTGTTCTATGTTAAATTATCTATCCCTTTGATTGAATTTAAGTAAATGGTGAGGATTTTTTGCTTAAAAGTATCCTTTATTTCATTTAGAATACTTTTCTTGGTTCGTTTATATTACATGCTACAGAAATTTTACGGTATTGTTTATTGTCTTTATCGTGCTTTGATTGACACAATTTATAATGATGGAGTGGAGCATGCAGGGTATCTATCATTTTTAATTCTGTTATCAATATTTCCTTTTCTCATCGTTTTAATGGCTGTGGCATCAACATTCGCAAATTTCTTAGACCAGTATAACATTGGCTGGGTATTTATCATTGATAACATGCCACAGGATATTTTGGCATCTTTGATGCCGCGTATCAGAGAGATAATATCAGGCCCGCCGCAAAGCTTACTAACTTTAGCAATTGTAGGTGCTGTTTGGACCGCTTCATCGACAATTGAAGGGCTTAGAACAATACTCAATAAGGCCTATAAAGTTCCGGTTTCGCCGCCTTATATATTAAGAAGAGTACTAAGTATATTACAATTTTTAGTAATCACGCTTATTATAACTCTAACTATAGTGTTTTCTACACTAGTACCAATGCTAATTGATTTTTCCTATCAGGGACTAAGTTATACTAGGTATTTACTTATTGAATTTATACTTTTCACAGTAGTCTCTTGGCTATATTTTATGTTACCAAACATAAAACAAAATTTATCAGACGTATTTCCTGGATCTTGTGTAGCTGTTATTCTTTGGACGATTTCTGCTTCAGCTTTTAAGCAATACTTAAAAGCTTCCTTTGACCAACTGGATTTGATATATGGAAGTTTAGGTGGTGTGGTAGTGTCATTACTATTTTTTTATATGCTAAGTTTGATTTTTATATATGGAGCAAAATTCAATTTTCAGCTAAAATATTTCAATGGATCTCGCTAAGGAGAAAGAAATGGGTAAGTTAGAAGGTAAAGTAGCTTTAATCACCGGAGCTTCAGGTGGAGTAGGCTCTGCTGTTGCAAAAAGGTTTATAAGAGAAGGTGCATGTGTGATTCTGATTTCAAGATCTCTTGATAATCTCAAGCCACTATATAATGAAATTGAAGAGCTTGAAGAATTTAAAGAAGGCTCTGTGAAACTAATTCAGCTTGATCTTTTAGACTTTGAGAATGTAAAGATACTGACAAACATGATAGAAAGCCTGAAATTATCAGAATCTGGAGCACTTGATATATTAGTTGCGTGTGCTGGAATTTTAGGCAAACTGAACCCCATTCATGACTGTGAGATTGAAGAGCTACAGAACGTAATGAATACAAATTTTACTGCCAATTGGTACTTACTAAAAAACTTAGATCCAATGCTAAAAAAGTCTAATGCTGGAAGAGCGATATTCATGACCTCAGAAGTGACACTTTCTCCTTCCTCTTATCCATATTGGATGCCGTATGCTGCAAGTAAAGTTGCACTAGAAATAATGGTGCAGATATATGCATCTGAGACAAAACATACAAAATTATGTGTAAATGCTGTATACACGGAAGGACCTGTGGGTAGTGAGCAGGCATTTCCTGGATCTGAATTGGTGTCACCTGATAAACTAACAGATAAATTTGTGGAATTAGCTTCTGAAGACTGCAGCATATCAGGAAAAATCTTACCGCTCAGCAAATCTCCCGAATAAATTACCATAGTATCTGCAAAGATACCGTTAAGCCCACAATTGTATGAACATTGTGATTTGAGAGTAATCTCCACTAGGAAGGATGTCATCCCAGTGCCTCTATGGTGTCATTCCAGTCTGGAATCTAGTCTTTATTATGCAGCCACTTATTTAAAGTTAAGTTTTCTGGATCCCAGACTGGGATGACACCTCTGGGCACTGCCGTCATAAAGGAACCAGTGTCAGCTACTTGAATGACATCATTTGCTGTGCAATTTACCTTCAAAAATGAATGTTTGTACAGCTGTGTGTCAAGCACTGGAATCTGCCACGCAAATTGCAATGTTCGTACAGTTATGCGTCAAGCCTAAAAGTAATTAGCTAATAGGTTTAATAAAAGTTCACATATACAGGAAAGATTGGTAACATTACTTGAATAGAGACCGTTATTGTAATTATGCCGAAACGCACAGATATAGAATCTATATTAGTAATAGGAGCAGGCCCAATAGTTATAGGTCAGGCATGCGAGTTTGATTATTCCGGAACGCAAAGCTGTAAAGTATTAAAAAGCGAAGGTTATAAAGTCATTTTGGTTAACTCCAACCCCGCAACTATAATGACAGATCCTGAGTTTTCTGATGCGACGTATATTGAGCCGGTACTGCCTGAAATCATAGAGAAAATTATAATTAAGGAGAGGCCAGACGCAATATTGCCAACAATGGGCGGGCAAACAGCGCTCAATTGTGCAATAAAACTTGCAGATGATGGAGTGTTAGACAAATACAACGTAGAATTAATAGGGGTAAATAGAGAAGCAATAAAAAAAGCAGAGGATAGAGAGTTATTCCGTCAGTCCATGGATAGAATAGGACTGAAATACCCCAAAAGTATCATTATAAAAAATCAAGAACAAATAAAAAAGGCTTTGGATTACATTGGATTACCAGCAATCATCCGCTCGTCATTCACCCTTGGTGGTGCAGGTAGCGGCATAGCATATAATAAAGAGGAGTTTTTCAATATCGCAGAAAGTGCTCTCAAAATTTCGCCAATAAATGAAGTTCAGATAGATGAATCAATTATCGGCTGGAAAGAATATGAAATGGAAGTTATCCGCGATTGTAAAGATAACTGCATAATAGTCTGTTCGATAGAAAATGTTGATCCGATGGGAGTGCACACTGGGGATAGCATAACTGTTGCTCCTGCTTTGACTCTGCGTGACGTAGAATACCAACAGATGAGAAATGCATCTATAGCAGTGCTGAGAGAAATTGATGTTAGTGCCGGTGGTGCAAATGTTCAATTTGCAGTGAATCCTAAAGAAGATGGAAGCCTCGTTGTGATTGAGATGAATCCAAGGGTTTCTCGCTCTTCTGCACTTGCTTCGAAAGCAACAGGCTATCCTATTGCAAAAGTTGTAACTAAACTTGCTATTGGCTATTCGCTCGACGAAATACGTAACGACTGTGCTCCAATAATACCAGCAGCATTCGAACCAGTGATTGATTATATCGTCACTAAAATTCCTCGATTTGAGTTTGAGAAATTTAAGGGGACGAATTGTGAATTATCAACCTCCATGAAATCAGTGGGAGAAGTGATGTCTATAGGCCGCACTTTTAATGAGTCACTACAGAAAGCTTTCCGTTCACTTGAAACTGATTTTACAGGACTTGATGAAGTATTTCCTGAGAACATTGATATTGATCACATAAAATCTCAATTAGCAAAATTGCTACCAAACAGATTACTGATTGCTGCTGACGCAATGCGCCACGGAATTAGCATAGAAGAAATAAATTCGATTACAGGATATGACTTATGGTTTCTGCAAAATATACAGCAAATTATATTAACTGAACAAAAAATCGAGGAAAATGGATTTCCTGGAACTGCGTACGAAATGTTAGAGCTGAAAAAAATGGGATTTTCAGATGCAAGATTAGCAAAGTTAAGTAATAGACCTACCTCTGTCATTCCAGTACCCTCTAATGTCATCCCAGTGCGTGACACTGGGATCCAGCCAGCGTTACACGCTGGAGATCGAGTAAAACAAATCGAAGAAATAAGAAAAAAATTTGGCATTAAACAAGTTTATAAACGCGTAGACACCTGTGCAGCTGAATTTGAATCGAGCACTGCTTATATGTATGGCTGCTATGAGGGTGATGTTGAAAATAAAACGGAATGTGAGGCGAATATTTCTGACCGAGAAAAGGTTGTCATTTTAGGAAGTGGTCCAAATCGCATTGGTCAAGGTATTGAGTTTGATTATGCATGCGTACATGCAGCTTCTGCCGCCAAAGAAATGGGGTATGAAACAATAATGATCAACTGTAATCCCGAAACTGTCTCAACTGACTACGATACCGCTGATCGTTTATATTTTGCACCACTCATTGCAGAGGATGTGCTTGAAATACTAAGTAAAGAGCAAGAAAATGGCACACTGGTTGGTGTAATAGTTCAAATAGGCGGTCAAACACCTTTAAAGTTAGCCAAAGTGCTTAACGAGAGAGGTTTCAAAATTCTGGGAACTTCGTTTGATTCTATTGACCTTGCAGAAGATCGCATGAGGTTTAAAAACCTTGCTTTGCAACTTAATTTAAAACAACCTGAAAATTCTATCTGCCATTCAGTAGAAGAAGCGTTAACCAACGCAGAAAAGGTGGGGTTTCCACTAGTAGTCAGGCCATCATATGTCCTCGGCGGTCAGTCTATGTCGATTAGACACGATACTCAGAGCTTTAAAGAGTACGTCTTAGATCAAACTAAAATCTTTGAGCATGGTTCGCTGCTTCTTGATAAATTTTTAGTCAATGCAGTTGAGGTTGACGTTGATGCTGTATGTGATGGGGAAAAAGTTTTCATTGCAGCGGCCATGGAGCATATTGAAGAAGCTGGTATCCACTCTGGTGATTCAACATGCTCAATACCGACAAATACATTGAGTGACGAAGTAATAAAAGAGATCGAGCTCCAAACTGAGAGAATAGCATTAGCATTAAAAGTGAAAGGTCTGATAAACATTCAGTTTGCTGTTCAAGAGAATAGACCTCTTGCAGAACCTGTTTGTGATGAGAAATCTTTAGGAAAAGTGCAGATGAGCACCACAGAATACTCGAATGTATTTGAGGAGCGCAGACAAGCTTTGACGACAAAATTGCCTTCAGAAATCGAGTTATGCAAGAGGTCTAGTGATGTATACATACTTGAAGTGAATTTAAGGGCTAGTCGAACCGTTCCTTTTATTTCCAAGGTAATCAATATTCCTATTGCAAAGCTTGCCACTCAGGTTATTTTGGGTAAAAAATTGAATCAGGAAAACAAGCCTTTCAATCATTTTGCAGTTAAAGCTGCTGTTTTTCCATTTACCCGCTTTGCAGGAGTTGATACTTTACTTGGTCCTGAAATGAAATCAACAGGAGAAGTGATGGGAATTGATTCATCATTTGAAGCTGCACTTGCAAAAACGTACATGGCTGCAGGATACAAGTTACCAACAGAAGGAACAGCTCTGGTTTCAGTAAAAGATGATGATAAAAAGTATATATTGCCAGTTGCACGAATGTTGAAAGAACTGAGTTTTGAAATATATGCCACCAAAGGCACAGCTTCGTATCTGAACAATAACGGCATTGCTGCACAAGCTGTAAATAAAGTAAGAGAAGGCAGACCCCACATAGTTGATATGCTCAAAGATGGAAAAATAAATCTAGTGATTAATACTTCAAAAGGTGTAAAGTCAGTCTCAGACAGCAAAGATATCAGGAGCACTGCTATTTTGCAAAATATAGCTTACAGCACCACAGCTTCCGGAAGTAAAGCGTTAGTGCTTGCAATTCAATATGTAAAGAATAGCAAACTGGAAGTGAAATCATTACAGCAGATACAAAACGTTTAAATATCAAAACTAGAATAATTCACTCTCAAAATGCTAAAGAGAACATAATAAAAAGATGGAAATTTTGAAGGAAATAGTATACCTAAAGAATCAACTAGCGTAATTGAACAGCCAAATGCTGCAACGAATGCTCCACAATCTCACCTAGAGGACACTTCCCTTATATGTTAAGAACAAGTCTTTATAAATATCAAAGTAGTGAGATTAAAGACACACAGAGAAGAGGAATCGTCACGCCCCTTGATTATAAGAATCGTTGTTCAGCAAGGTTCTCTTCTCTGGTTTATTATACTGAAAGTTCCGAACAACTGATTGAGCTTTTAGGCTCGTATATAAGGCTGGAAAATGCAGTATATGTTATTATTACGGAGGAATTATGAATTCATCAAACATTATTGCTGGCATTGATGTTAGCAAAAGTAAATTAGATCTCCACATTCACCCACTTGAGCATTATAAAATATTTGAAAACAATGTACAATCCATTGATGAAATGCTGGACTTTTTACGTTTGCATAATGTAACCAAAATTGGTCTTGAGGCAACTGGTGGATACGAAAAATTATGTGCCTATACTTTACTAAGCAATGGTTTTGAGGTGTACGTCATTCAACCAAGGTGGGAGAGACTATGCTAAAAGCCTTGGTATTACTACAAAAACTGATAAAATAGACTGCAGTATCATCTCACGTTATATTAATAATACAGATATGCGTGTTACTCCTTTAACAGTTAGTAATGGTAATATTGATTGCTTGAAACAAAAATTATCTCGTAGAAACCAACTTGTAGAAATAGCAAAAATACAAAAAACCCAAATCCAACAGGTAACTGATACATCTATAATCAAACAAATAGAGGAACTTCTTGCAATTTTACGTAATCAAATTAAAACTTTAGAAGATGAAATGATTACATTTATCGATCAAAACCAAGAGCTTAAAAGAAAATATATATCAATAACTATATAGTAGCGGGATGACGGTTTTTCAAATTATCGGTAAATCTAAGTCAGTTTAGCTATAGGCAGCAATTTTCTGTATTTATTTTAAATTGAAGAAAGCTCAAATGAAAGATCGTGTTTTGCTAAAAATCACAGAATGCAGTCTGGTTACTATTTAAAAGGATATGTTCAAAAAACTGTGTCAAATCAACTCATACACTTCATTACCAACTTCATGATGAAGTTCCGCAGTTGGATGGAAATAATCAAAAAAGAAATAATCCTTTAGTGTTTCTTTGCTACACCCAAGGTTATAGTGAACGTCAAGTTCCCCTTTAAATATCAACTTTAAGAGTATTTTTATATTTTCTTTAAATCTCCCAACTTGGTCTGCAATGTTCGATGTGCATGCATCTTGACAATTTAAACCTTTGCTCTTGTATTCGCTAAACATACTTCTCATTTTAGAGTTAAGATCAAATGCTTTTATTTCAAGATTTGTACTTTTCTTCATATAATCTAAGCCTTTAGCCAGTTTTGCATTGAAACTCTCCGTGAGCTTTGTAGCTAGTTCCCTTGCTTCTTCATCTCTATTAAAAGCTGGTATTGAGCCAACTTCAGGTGCATTTGCAACAACTACATGCTTAACACCATGTTCATTTAGAACCTTAAGTGCATTACATATTTCACTCACTGCTTGTTCCAACACTTCTTCCGCTTTAGTATCGTCATAAGCAGTGGCAACCATAACATCATTTCCGCCGATTATGATGCAAAATAAATCTTCTTTACCTATATCTGGATGATGTTTAATTACCGCATCTAGCTGGTTAGCTAAACGAAATTTATTGAAGAAATAAGAAAAAATAGGGTCAAAAATTTCAGATGCTGTTGCACATGAAACTGCGTAATTCTGACCTTGCTGTTCGTGGCATCTCCCAAAAAATGAATAACTCCACCCAGGTTTAAATTCATCTAAATCTAAATATTTTGCTATATATTCAACAGCAGTAGGGCCATTGCTAAAAGATCTTCCTTGATAAAAAGGATCATCAAATTTTACGCTTTTTGCAAAGGATAAATTATTTAAAATTCCAATGATTGCGCCATTATCGGATAAGCTATCACCCAGAACATAAAAATTTCTATACTTTGAATTAGAATTGTCATTTTTGTTTGTCATAATATTTACCGTAGATTAGCATGTTGTTTCATTAGATTCATAGAAAAAGAAAAATAGCGGTGAAATTATACAACTTTGGCCTAACTTGCTCTCCACTTTTTCCGGGCAAAATCAGCTTCTTCTTAACTTGACACGTATACTTAAAAGAACCCTCTAAGTTTTCTAGCACGGCTTGGATGTTTCAACTTGCGCAGTGCTTTTGCCTCTATTTGCCTAATTCTCTCACGTGTTACATTAAAAATTTTTCCTACTTCTTCTAAGGTATGTTCCTTCCCATCTTTACCAAGGCCAAAACGCATTCTTAAAATTCTTTCTTCCTTTGGTGTTAAAGTTGCAAGAACATTGGTTGTAATGCCACGCAAGTCAGCAAGTATTGCAGCATCCTCTGGCCTGGAGACTCGCTTGTCTTCTATACAATCACCAAAGGTACTACTATCATCTTTTCCTGTTGGAGCTTCAAGACTTACTGGATCCCTTGCTATTTTCATAACTTTGCGTATTCTTTCCAGTGGCATTGTCAGTTCTACACTCAATTCCTCTAACGTCGGCTCTCTTCCCATCTCATGAGTCATCTTTCTTAATGCTCTGTTGATTTTACTGATAATTTCCACCATATGAACTGGTATTCTAACTACTTTAGACTGCTCAGGTATTGCTCTAGTGATTGATTGTCTTACCCACCAAGTGCCATAAGTTGAAAATTTATATCCACGTTTGTAATCAAACTTATCCACGGCCTTCATAAGACCAATATTGCCTTCTTGTATCAAATCAAGCAGATCAAGGCCTCTTTTTGAATACTTCTTAGCAATGGAAACTACTAGCCTTAAGTTAGCCTTAATCATTTCTTGCTTTGCTTCAGAGACTTCTCGTTCGTGTTTTTGTATTCTCTTGATTAGCTCCTTAAATTCTTGTACGTTATCTTCCTGTATATGCTGCTTAATACCGTTCAAGGTACTAGCTATATGTTCAGAGTTATCGTCTATAAACCTTAAAAATTTGTTTTTTAATTCACCTGTAAAAGAGGACTGATTTTCATTGATCTTTAAAAGACTTATCTTTTTCAATTCGTGCTTTAAAAGCACGTCATCATAAACTTTATAGAAACTTTCTCTATCGATATCGTATTTTCTAGCCTCAGCAATAAGATTAGCCTCTTCAAGCGTAATGGATCTATTTATCTTATAAAGTTCTTGTGTAATTCTGGCAACAGCAGCATCACTTAACTTAATTTGTAATGCTATAGACCATATTTGATTATACAAATTTTCTAGCTCATTAGAGAAATTTTTAGAATTTTTTCTTAATATCAACGCTTCATTTGTTAAAGTAATTATCTCATCCAATGCAACTATGACCTTTGGCAATAAGTCACTTTCCATTTCAAGAATAGAAACATTTAAATTGACTGAACTTATATCTTCATTATTACCGTCTTTCTCATCATCACTTTTTTTACTATCTTTCTCATCATCACTACAGTACTCAGCATCTTCAGAAACATCCTCAGAATCCTCAACATCTTCAGCACTTTCTTCACTCTCTTCACTTTCTTCTTTGGGTACCACATTAAAATCAGAGTTATAAATTGCATCCAGATCTATAATTTCTCTCAGTAAGAGAGCTCCATTACTTAAATCATCACGCCATACTTTTATCACCTTTAATGTTACTGATGTTTCAATTGTTGCACGTAACATGTTATGCTTTTCAGATTCAATTTTTTTTGCTATCTCGATTTCATCTGCCCTTGATAAAAGCTTTACGGAGCTCATGTCTTGTAAATAAATCCTCACTGGATCATCATTTTGTACTAAAGTTGCAGTAACATTTGGCGATGTGTCATCATCATCAAGTTTACTATCATCACTGTTGGAAGGAATATCTTCTTCATCTTCGCTACTTTCAAGCACATTAATTCCGGAATCCTGCAATAAAGATATAGCATCATCTATAAAGTCAGACGAAAAATTTTCATCTGATAATTTATCATTTATATCATCAAAGGTGATAAAACCACCCTTTTTTATACTCTTAGTTACCAGATCTTTGATAATTTTTTTCTTATCTTCTGCATCATTAATAGTTGACATCATTACCTTTATAGTTTATAATTTTATTTCTTATTAACAAACAAACTTACAACGAGCAAGTCTATAATTTTACTTTTAACTTGTGGCTATTTGTTACTTCATATAGTTTAAGATACTGTTAATTTATGTACACTTGTCTTAATCAATTGTTCCATACTTTTCTTCCATTTTTACTGCTATGGATAATCCAACTGAAAATGTTGCAATTCCAACCACTATAGCAGTAAGCATTAAAACATGGGGTATAGGATTGCTATATGAATAAAAATTTGAAACCAATATAGGAGGCAAGGAACTTTTTATATATCCTAGAGATATGTAAAATAACAAAACAGATGCTTGGAAGACGCTTACCCCTATCATTTTCTTGATTAAATTTTTATCGTTTATAATAATATATAAACCTAGCACCATTAATACAATAATAATCGTATAATTATATAAAGTCATTGTTTTTTCCTACGAGCAAAATTTATATATATAATTAACATAGAGGAGCAGACAGTAAATGCTACACCTAATTCCACCAAAAAAATACCTAATTTTTGACCGGTTCTATTATTGGTTAACAAGATATCATAAGATAAAAAATTTTGGCCAAGTAAAGTTGTTGCAACGCCCGTTCCTCCATAAATTAAAATACCTAACACGTTAGTCAATCTAATCACAGAATAAGGTATTGCTTTTAGAGTTGTAGATACACCAAATAGCATTGAATATAATATTATCCCGGAGGCAATAATTATTCCTGCTTGAAAACCTCCACCCGGAGTGTAATCACCGTGAAATTGTATGTATAAACCAAATAAAATGATAAAAGGTATCATCAAAAATGTTACTGCATTTAATATCGGATCTTTAATCATTTTCTTTTTCTTCTTTTAATATCAACGTTATACAAAGCGCAGCAGTAAAAACTACTATAGTTTCTCCAAACGTGTCATAACCACGAAAGCTTGCCAAAATAGCTGTCACTATATTAGGAATACCGGTAGCTTTTTCGGTATTTTCCACATAATAAGGAGCAACATGCAAGTGGATCGGAGCATTGTGGCTGCCAAAATCTGGCAATTGAATCATAAAATATGACAAACATACAGCCAGAAATAACATAAAAAAAAGCGTTATAGGGTTATGAGATAGATTTACTTTATGATTCTTTATCAAGGAGAGTGCTGCAAACGTAAAAACTGTACTGAGCCCCGCACCAACAGAAGCTTCAGTAATTGCAACATCAGGTGCATTCATAATTAAGTATATAAGCGCAATCAGTGAACTAAATACACACATTAGAACAGCACTTACGACTAAATGTCGCGAGAAAACTATAAAAACCGTAACTGTTAGTAACAACAAAAGTAACACTACATTTAATATTTCTAACACCTTAGCCTTCTTTAACAGTTTTTTTCTTAACTTTATAATGAGTGCGCGCTAAAATATAGCTATTAGTTGAGTTAGCTACCCATATTATAAAAATTAATAATACTATTTTAACAGTATTGATTGAAAATCCATTCTGCAAAGCAAAACCAATTAACAATAACGTTGCACCGCTAGAATCTGTAATACCTGCTGCATGTAACCTAGTATAGAAATCAGGAAATCTGATCACCCCTATATTTGAAATAATTATCAAACAAATACCTAAAAATATGAAAATGGATCCTATCATAAATTATCAAAACAACATTAATCTCATTAGTGCTATAGTTGATATAAAGCTAACGCTAGCATACAACAATGCTATATCAATTAAAAAAAAATTATTCAGAATGATTGATATTGCTGTTATAAGTACAACTACTTGCGTTGAGAAATTATTGAACGCTAAAACCTTATTGTACACATCATTTGACTTAGACACTATGCAACACAACATTACACTCATACAGAACAACAGTGTATAGATAGCAATGCAAATCATTTAAAGACTATGTAACTTCAGTAGATTTCTAAACGGATACTTCTTCATCGCCATCTTGATCATTTATTTCATCATCTATTTCACCATCCACTTCATAATCTTGGCTTTCTTGACTTACATCAAGATCTGTGTTATCAGAAAAATTTAATAAATTCGCTAGCTTACTTGTATTACTGCTGTAAACATTATTCATATTTCCTTTCATGTATTCCTTGCATCTACCTACCAAAAGGCTAAACAGCTCATGAGTATCCACCTGTTTTCCTGCTATTTCATGTAAGGAAACTATGGTATTTTTATGACCTTTAAACTTAGCTGCTTGAATTGGATTACTTGCCCCTGTATTTAAATCATGTGTTCTTTGACTTGCCAACAGAACCAATTTGAAACGGTTACTTACCCGTTCTATACACTTTTCTACAATAGACTCAGCCATAAGATACTACCTTAATAAATTTTATACTATATCACAAAAAACAAGTTGTCAACTTTGTATCTATTGCGATTCAACTTCATGTTTTACTTTTTCTGCCTCAGATTTTATTTCTTGGCTTTCTGTCATCGTGATTGTTATCTCATGATCAAGTTTTTTTAGAAATCCTAACAATCGCTCTAAAGAAAAACCATCTATTTTACCATTTTTAATTTGCGATACCTTTGGCTGATCAATACCAAGTTTCTCAGCTGCAAAAGCCTGAGTCCAAGCATTTTTTTCTATAATTTTATTTATTATATAAAGCAACTTTGTTTTTATTCCTGCACTGTCTAAGTTATTTAACGATATTATTTCCATAATTCTTACACTCACATATCAATTAACTTTATTAAATATTATAACATGATATTTAATATACCAAGATATTAATATCATGTAACTTGTCAATAATTATATGATATCAATATTTAAAACTTTAAGTTGATTATATATTAATATTTTTATCAAATTTCTAGTAATTTTAAATTACCATTTTACCATCAGTCTATCTGAAAAAACCATTGATAGAAAGAACAAGCTAAGATTACAAAGCTTGAAATACAAAAATAATTATTTTATAAATTTATCTTACATAAGAAGTTTATATCTCTATATCTTAACATAGATATTTATTTAAATTTTTAAAATTTCTATTTTAACAAGAATTCTATATATTATATTTATAATATAACTTAAATATTTGTTGCTTTTTAGCTGGAACATTATTTAGTTAGTAAGTAAAATTGTGTTGAATATGACAAAAATAAAAAAAGATGTTGCTGTTATTATGGGAAGTGAGTCAGATTACACCACTATGGTCCATACTGTTGATATGTTAAAAGCATTAGAAGTTTCACATGATATATTCATAATATCTGCACATAGAACACCAGAAAGGCTCTTCAATTTTGCTAAATCTGCACAAGAAGAAGGTTTTAAGGTTATTATAGCTGGTGCAGGAGGTGCAGCTCATTTACCTGGTATGGTTGCGTCACTAACTTGTTTACCAGTTATCGGCGTTCCTGTGCATAGTAAACAATTAAATGGGCTGGACAGTCTACTCTCTATAGTTCAAATGCCAAAGGGTGTTCCAGTTGCAACCATGTCTATAGGAGAAAATGGAGCATATAATGCTGCCATTACTGCCGTATCTATATTGTCAATTTCCAACAGTGAAATTGCAGGTAGGTTAAAAAAGTGGAGAGAGAAACAGACCAAAGAAGTAAAAGAAAAACCAGTTTCATAATAAATCTATGGCAATAACTCTTTTAGACACAAAAACCATAAACCGTATAGCAGCGGGGGAGGTGATAGAAAGGCCAGCAAGTGTAGTAAAGGAATTAGTGGAAAATGCAATAGATGCTGGAAGTTTAGAAATAGAGATCAAAATAGAAAGTGGTGGGCGTAACCTTATTATTGTGACAGATGATGGTAACGGAGTAGAAAAAAACGATTTAGAACTTGCGTTTATGCGCCATGCTACTTCAAAATTGAGCGATAGTGAATTAATAGAAATCAAGCATCTTGGCTTTAGAGGAGAAGCTCTGCCTTCAATAGCAGCAGTAAGTAGGATAAAATTATCGTCTAAGGCAAGAGAAGCAAATGAAGCATGGTCTATAAGTTATGAGGGTGGAGAGAAAATAGGGGAGCTAACTCCTTACCCTTTATCACAAGGGACACATATTGAAGTACGAGATTTGTTTTTCGCTACTCCAAATAGACTAAAATTTCTAAAAACCGAAAGAGCAGAAACTCAAAGCATTGTTGATATTGTAAACAACCTAGCAATGATTAACTATCATATAGGGTTTACTCTCACTTCAGGTAATAAAAAGCTCTTAAAATACGCTAAGCAGACTTCGTTATTTCATAGATTGTGTGAAGTAGAAGAAGAATTTCAGGGCAATTCTTTGGAGGTCAATGAAGAAGAAGACGGCATCAAACTTACGGGACACATCTGTAAGCCAACCGTCAATCGTGGTAAGTCAACTCAGATCTATACGTTTGTTAATGGAAGGCCAATTAAAGATAATTTACTTATTGGCGCAGTTAGGTATGCATATCATGATTTTATTCCAAGCGATAGGTATCCTTTTGCAGCGTTACATTTAGAGATACCTTATGATCAAGTAGATGTAAATGTGCATCCAAATAAGTCAGAAGTAAGGTTTCAGAATAAGAAGCTCATATATGAGATAGTGACAAGAGGATTAATTAAAGCGTTGTCAAGAAGGATAGGCACCTTTCCAGCGCATGACCAGAAAATGGATTCAACATTGCCAGATCCTTTTGATAAACCTAATGTTCAAAATGAAAGAAGGCCAAGTCCTTTTGAAAATCAACTAATAAAAGAATTTGCTTCTCCAAATGAAAGAGTAAAAAGCTTATCAGAACAGTCAAAATCGTTTGATTATACCGGCATACAGAAATTACCATCACAAGCGGAGACTATGGTTCTAGAAAAAAAGGTGTTAGAGCAAGTTGATTTGATAGAGAGCCACCCGCTCGGGTTTGCACGCTGTCAGGTCTATAATACTTACATTATTGCCGAGGTAAGAGACAAATTGATTATAGTCGACCAGCATGCAGCCCACGAAAGGCTAGTATATGAATGCTTAAAACAAAAATCAAGTATAAAAAGACAAAAACTACTTCTTCCTGAAACGGTTGAAATCAAAAATCAAGCCGGAATGGAGATGATTGAAATCTATAAAGATAAGTTATTTGAAATGGGTTTTGATATTGAAATCAAATCAGAGAATAAAGTGATAGTAAAAGAAATCCCTGCAATTTTGGGAGCAATAGATGTGAAAGAGATGCTAATTAACATAATTGATAGATTAACGGAAATAGAAGATACATTGCCAGTAGAAGATAAAGTGAACAAAATATTGGCCACTATCGCTTGTCATGGATCAATTAGAGCGGGTAGAAAAATGAGGTTAGATGAAATGAATGAGCTGCTGAGACAAATGGAAAAAACCCCATATTCCGGGCAATGCAACCACGGAAGACCAACTTATATAGAAATGAAACTCAGTGATATTGAAAAACTTTTTGAGCGGAGGTAAGAGGTTGCCATAAATATGTAAGTGCTCCTTTCTCGTCATCCAAGTAGCTCATAGAAACGAAAAAACTTCCTTGACAAACTCCGCCAGCGCCCTTATTATAGTATTAAGGGTATCTATGACTCAAAACTTGTTTTTGACCTGCAGGCTCAATGACAAAATTCAGTAAAAAACTCAGGGTATTTTTTGGCGGATTACATAAAATTATAGGGGCTGCATGTCTTTTAAATTTTTTCTACATTCAGCCAAACCGCGCTTAAACTAAGCGTCAGCACATTATTACAGCGCCACTTACAGTAATATAGAGTCAAAATTCGCTACTCGGGGCTTCTTTTGCCTTTTTTTCGTTTGGTAAATTTCTTAAATATTTATGGCTAAAGTAACTTAAGTTCACCGACAATCGTCATCCCGCTGCGTGTTAGCGGCTAAGAGATACTGCGGCATGACGTAGGATTGTTGTCATCCCGCTGCTTGTTAGCGGGATCTATGTGAGATACCGTGAATAAATCACGGTATGATGGTTCGCGGCGGTATGACGTAGAAGCTATACTTTTATACTCACCAACTCAGTATCCAATCTGGATCCCAGTGTCGGCTACTCGGATGACATTATAGGGGCGCTGGCCTGACAATCGTCATCCCGCTACGTGTTAGCGGGATCTCTTGTTAGCGGCTGAGATACCGCGAATGAATCGCGGTATGACGGTTCGTGGCGGCGTGACGATAAGGTTTATACCTTGTCATCCCAGTGCGTGACACTGGGATCTAGCCTTTATTATGCAGCCACTTGGTTGAAATTAAGTCTTCTGGATCCCAGTGTCAGCTACTCGGATGACACCATTCTTTTTTCTGGATCCAAGTAGTCTGGGCACTGGGATGACACCATAGGGGCGCTGCCATTATAGAGTGAACCAGTGTCACGCACTGGGATGACACCCTGACAATCGTCATCCCGCTACGTGTTAGCGGGATCTATGTTAAGAGATACCGCGGCGGTATGACGTATAGAAACTAAAAAAGTTCTTTTTTAAAAAACTTAAGTTATACTTATAAGTATTTGATACTTTTTATAGTGATTATGTCGAGTTTAAGCTGCCTTTATGGTGATAATGCAGAATTTGTGGAAGAAATGTATAGCCGTTATTTGCAGGGTGATAAATCAATCGGGGAGGATTGGTATAGAATTTTTTCAAGCAATTTAGAAGTTAATAAAGCGGAGACCTGCGGTGCACAACATGTAACTAAGGTGGATGATTCAGTTTCTAGTTTAGCAAATTTTTTCAGATCTTACGGTCATTTTTTTGCGGATCTTAATCCGTTATCACCCAATGTGAATAAGGAAGTAGATTATCAAAAATACTCGAATCTATCTCCGGCAAGTGACACTGGAATCTATAGAGATATTTACTGCAAGAATATCGGTTTTGAATTTATGCATATCTCCTCTTATGAAGAGAAAATGTGGCTGCAGGAAAAGATCGAAAATCAAACCTATACGCTGAGCTCACAAGACAAAAAAGAAATACTGAGGCACTTGATCGAATCTGAGATGTTCGAACAATTTCTCCATATGAAATTTCCTGGGTATAAGCGTTTCTCTATCGAAGGTGGAGAGTCAGCTATCGTTGCAATTGAAAAAATCATTAGTGATTCTACGGTTTTTGGTATTGAAGAAATAGTCCTTGGCATGGCTCACCGCGGACGACTCAATGTTCTAACCAAAGTGATGGGGAAAGAATATGCGGCAATGCTGTCTGAATTTCAAGGCAATCTTGCATACCCAAGTGGTCTTGAGGTGTCCGGTGATGTTAAATATCACCTTGGTTACTCTTCTGATCGAGCACTTTCAGGTGGCAAAAAAATACATTTAAGTTTATGCCCTAATCCATCTCACCTTGAAGCGGTAAATCCGGTTTTGGCTGGAAGAATAAGAGCAAAACAGAATATAAGATCTGTGCTTGGCATATCAATTCATGGTGATGCGGCTTTCATCGGTCAAGGAGTGGTTGCTGAAACTTTAACCTTAAGCAATATTGAAGGCTATAAAGTGGATGGCATTGTGCACATTGTCATTAATAACCAAGTTGGTTTTACTGCTAACCCATGTTGCGCACGATCCTCTTTTTATTGCACTGATATAGCAAAATCAATAGAAGCTCCAGTGTTTCACGTCAATGGAGATAACCCGGAAGCTGTGAGTTTTGCTACAAGTCTGGCGATGGAATATAGGCAGAAATTTAAAAAGGACGTAGTAATTGACATAATGTGCTACCGCAAATATGGCCATAATGAAGGTGATGAACCGAATTTCACTCAGCCACTTATGTATAAGGCGATATCAAAGCATAAAACTCCTGGAACATTGTATGAAGAAAAATTGACTGCAGAGAAAGTATTAGATGGCGATGAAGTAAATAAATTGCGCAGTGAATTCAGGGCAAAATTAGATAAAAGTCTTGCTGAATCAGCGGCTTACACTCCAAAAAAAGCTGACTGGTTCGGTGGAGTGTGGTCAAAATTAAGAAGAGCAAAGCTGAACGATTTGAGCGAATACTACACGGATTCTGGTGTTCCGCCAGATGAGCTGAAAAAATTAGGTGTGCGTATAAATAGCAATATCCCAAGTAACTTTAACATTAACAATAAGGTTAGAAAAATACTCGATGGCAGAATAGACAGCATAAATTTTGGTAGTAATATAGACTGGGCAACTGCCGAAAGTCTTGCGTTTGCATCACTGCTCACAGAAAGAATAGGAGTGCGTTTATCAGGACAAGACTCTGGTCGTGGAACTTTCTCGCACCGTCATTCAAGGCTTGTTGATCAGGTAACAGAAGAAGCATTTATTCCGCTAAACAATATAAATGAAAAGCAAGCTCACTTTGAGGTCATAGATAGCGCACTATCTGAGTATGCTGTAATGGGCTTTGAATATGGATATAGTCTTGATTCTCCGTATTCACTGGTGCTCTGGGAAGGACAATTTGGTGATTTTGCAAACGGTGCGCAAATTATGATCGACCAGTTTATCGCATCTGCAGAAACAAAGTGGTTGCGATCAAGCGGTCTAGTTTTATTGCTGCCTCATGGTTATGAAGGACAGGGACCTGAGCATAGCTCCGCACGTATAGAGAGATTTTTGCAACTCTGCGCAGAGGATAATATGCAGGTAGTTAATTGTTCCACTCCGGCGAATTACTTCCATGTCTTACGCAGACAAATGCATAGAGACTTTCGTAAGCCTCTGGTAGTGTTTACACCTAAATCACTATTGCGTCATAAAAGAGCAGTTTCTAACCTATCTGACTTTGAAGGAAAATTCCTCACGGTGATTCCAGAATGTAGAAAAGGTTTAGTTTCAAGTGATAAAGTACGAAAAGTTGTAATATGCAGCGGTAAAGTTTACTACGACATAATTGAAGTATGTGAAGCACAAAAAATAAACGATATAGCAGTGATACGTTTAGAACAATTCTATCCGTTTCCTGCCGATAAACTAAGTAATGAACTTGAAAAGTACAAAAACGCTGAAATTATATGGTGTCAAGAAGAACCAAAAAATATGGGAGGATGGTTTTTTGTCAACCCATTGATAGAAGAAGTGTTATCTAATCTCGATATCCAAGCAAAAAGACCTAAGTGTATCGCAAGACCTGCTGCTGCATCTCCTGCATGTGGTTATGTTAGTGTTCACACTCAGCAGCAGGAGGAGATTTTAAAGCAGGTTATGCAGGGGATCTAGCACAATTGTGCAAATATTGAAGCGAAAGCTGGCAAGCGAACATTGTTCATCAGATCTTGACGCTGGGCACTGCAGCCAGGTGCAATAGAAAACGCATTACACCAATAAAGCCCTTTTGGTACTCAAGCAAATATAAAAGATTTTTATTCTATTAAAAAAAATTTAATTTTTATTAAAATTTTCATTTATTTTTATTTAAAAAGTAAACATTATTAATATTTACTTTAATTAATATAGGATATATATGAATACAAAAATATTTGAGATGTTAATAAGGAGAACTGGTCTACGCAGAGATAGCAAAGCTGAGATCATACAGTTAAATAGAAATGAAAAAGCTTTTGTAGATGAGGATAAAGAATCTATCGAATTAGCTGAGGCCATTTTTGAAGAGAATAATATGTTTCATTTCCGCAAACCAGGTCCTGCTATGGATTACATTTTGCACAAATTAATAAATGATAGGAAGCTTTTCAAGGAAATGAAAGATAGAGGTACAAGTATAATACGTCTTTTTTCTTTGTTATCAATGTATCATGGTCGTCTCAATTGCTGTGTTATAAGAAAAGGAGGGTGTATTACTGAGTGTGGCATACTTGATTACGCTGGCACCTATCCAGAACTAGTGCCTTTAGAGGACTTTATACTTATTGAGCCTTCCTCGTACCTCGAGTACATTGTGTTTGACAATGAGAATATCAGAAATAGGTTAGCTGAAGACTTAACTGAAGATAAAACAAAATTAGATATCTTTTTGAATGGAATTTTAGCAACAAAGAATTCGGATTTAGTATTATCTTGTATTAACAAGATAGAGGTTCTTAATGAGGGAGATAGATATTTTGTTAATCTCTTACAGAAAAACGGCATGCTAGACTACATCTTAAACAAAGATGATACAACACTTGCAAAATCAACTCTAAAGGAGTTGTTGAAGCTTTCTATTTTGCAGGAAGAAAAAAGCACTGAGTTAGAATCTCCCCAAGCTTCAAGTGTAAATGTTAGCAAAGCTCAGCAACATTGTAGTATATAGCTGGTGATAAAGTTTAAAATAATTGCATATACTGAGGCTCATTTAAATATAGAGCCTCAGTGGTGCTTAATTTTTTCAATTGATGGTGACTAGTAGCCCTACTATGATGTGGATCTATGCTCGCTTATAACTAAAATTTCACTTCCACCAAGGGGATATTATTCCAGCTATTGCTTCCATAGTCATCAATAGAAGCGTTTAAGTAATCTGTATCAAAGCGCACGGGCACATCAAATTCAAAGCTCGCAGTGATTATCACATCTTTTACTGGTGGCTTCATAAATGTTATTTCTCCAGTTGAATAATTTACTGAATATTCACTCTCTTCTTTACCATTTAAATAAATCTTTACTGTCCCATGTACTGGCTTTTTGATCATACGTATATGCTTATCTTCCCCACTTACATAAGTTTTGATTAGCTGAAAAGTCGTTTTTTTGTTATCTCCTATACCAATCTCTTGATTAATGGCTATAAAATCCGACCAATCCTTAAAACGAAACCCTATTGCTTTACCTTTTCGTGCATGAAAAAATGTTATTAGTTCCAGTAGTTGCTCGTTTGATCTGACCCCGTAAGCTATGTTGTATCTAGTGCGTGCATGAGACCAATTGATGTTGCGCTGTTCACAACCATTGTGAGTTGTTACAACGTCAGTGGAAAATTCCGGTCCTCCAGTGGAACCATAAGATATATTTTCTGGAAATCTAATTTCTGTGAATGACATATACCCTCCTGTGAAAGTAAAATAGTTTGGTTGAAGAAAATGTTGTAATTTGAAAGCGTTTCACATAGTAAATGACGCTATGGAAAGTGGATGAGACTACTGAGTTAAACTGCTGTCACACCCACAGTTACTATACTCAGGTTCATTTGAGTTGTCAAGCAAAAAAATAAAATTTTATGGCAAACTGTAACTAGCCTTGCTTGTGACTTAATTCATCTACTTTTTTGCGTAATACATTCAAATCAGTTGCTCCTACAAACAGGCTATCTCCAATTATTAAAAAAGGTGTACCACCTACTCCCAAATCTCTTACTAGAAGCCTACTGTTGTTTATCATTTGCTCAATTTTGTCCGCGTTATCTTTTATGGAATCATTAAAATCGTCCTCATCAATCCCTATGTTTTTCACTATATCCAATATGCTTTCGTCTGAAAATTCTCCTTTGTGACTTAAAGCAGCATGGTGAAAATCGAAATATTTTTCTTTATCGAGAAAATAGACAGCTAAAGCACTTTTTGCTGCCTTTAAAGAAGCGTTACCAAGTATTGGAGCATCCCTAAAGATATACTTAATTTTGCCGTCGTTAATTAACTGCTTTATATCATTCTTTATAGCTTTGCAATGTCCACAAGAATAGTCAAGGAAGCCTACAGCTATAACACTACTATTTTCATTTCCGGAGTAAGGATAAGTAAGGTCAAATATTTGATCCTTGTATTGTGAAATTTTACTTTTGGTTACATTATCTCGAGCAGCGTAACTACTTTTAATCGACTCCTCTTTGAGAGTTTTTACGATCTTATCAAAATTTCTGCTTATATAATTATCTAATTTCTCACCTATATAATCATCGTTTAGCATTTGGCTGCGATTTGAAAGCCAATTGTTTATTATCGGCAAGCTTGCTATTGCTATTATTAAAATTAATAAAAACGATATTCTAGACATACAATTTATTTAAAAACCTACAACATAAAACTTTTAGTACACATTTATCTGTATATTAAAAGAAGCATCTAATGTTAATATATAAAAACATTTGTATCAAGTGTATTTTATAACCAGTTTTGCCTCAAATGCAAACTTTACACAATAAAACTCAAGCACATTACCACAAAGTTCATCAGAAGAATTGGTGATGCAAGTGACAAAACTACCTCCAGAATAGCCAATTATGAGATGCTCTATCTTTTACCGCCACGCTGTAAATACGGCGGTAAAACAAAGTTGATAATTTTATTCCGCTGTGTATAATTTTCCGCGGAATAAACATATGAGTGAACCAATAATTGGCAGAGAAAAAGAAATAGCTATTCTACAAGACAAACTTCTTTCTCAATCAGCCGAATTTATTGCTGTTTATGGTCGGCGTCGTGTAAATGTTGTATTATCTGCATTTTATCAGCATAATATAGAAGTAATGTAATGCAGATATTATGCCGATGCCGAATTATACGATTACTTCTAAAATTGCTAGTTGTCTTATAAGGATTGAAGCAGCAAAAGAAAAAGTGTTACATTTGCCGCTCACTGTATCAATGCTTTTGTCTCTTCGTGAAACTGCACGGCTTTATACCACACACTATTCTACTATGATTGAAGGAAATCGACTTGAACCTAAACAGATTGAAGAGGTTTTAAGTGGTAAAAGCCACTTTCCAAAATATAGGAGAGATGAAAATGAGGTTAAAGGATATTATGCAGCTTTAACTCAAGTTGAACAATGGGCAGCAAGGAGAATACCCATTACTGAGAAAGCTGTTCAAACACTACATGCTCTAGTAATAGCAAGTGGAAAATCTAAAATAAAATCAACACCTTATCGTGATGGTCAAAATGTTATCCGCGATAGTCTTACACGTGCAATAATTTATATGCCACCTGAAGCAAAGGATGTACCAAAGCTCATGAGCAGTATGATTGATTGGATTCGTAACAGTGAGCAAGTGCCTTGCCCAATTATTGCAGGTATTGCGCATTATCAATTTGTAACAATTCACCCTTACTATGACGGTAATGGTCGTACTGCAAGATTGTTGACTACATTAATTTTACACCTTGGTGGGTATGACCTAAAAGGACTTTATTCATTGGAAGAATATTATGCTAAGAATCTAGGAGCGTATTATGAAGCAATCAGTATAGGTCCATCGCACAACTATTACATGGGACGAGCTGAAGCAGATATTACTAAGTGGGTGGAGTATTTCGTAGAAGGTATGGCAAATTCATTTGAGAACGTTTTACAACGTATAAATAAAGAAGAATACCACGCTGATCAGACTGATCTTATACGTAAGCTTGATCCTAAACAACGCAAAGCTCTTGAGCTCTTCCAGGAGTTTTCCGCTATTACAGCTAGTCAGGTTGGCGAACTATTTAATTTTAAGCCTCGTACCAGTGCGCAACTTTGTAAAAAGTGGGTGGAAATGGGGTTTATCAAGATTGTAGATTTTTCCAATAGAGGAAGGAAATACAAACTTAGTAAGCAATATGAGGATTTGATCTCAAATTAACTGAAAGCTCGCTAGGCAGGAAAGTAGTGCATAGGTCAAATTTCAATAAAGTGCTTGAAAACTAAATGTAAACTTAAAATTTTAAAAACTGGAATATGTACAACAACTTACGCGACTTCATCAAAGCCTTAGAAGAAAAAAAGAATCTGATTAGAATTAAGGAGAAAGTTTCAACAGTTCTTGAAATGACAGAAATTCACCGTAGGGTTTTGTCAAACAAAGGGCCAGCGATCATTTTTGAAAATGTTGTCACAGAAAATGGTAAAAATTCGATTCCTGTTTTGGTGAATTTATTTGGTACTATTAAGAGGATTGCATTGGGGTTGAACATAAATCCTGATGAACTAAGAGATCTTGGTAAACTTTTAGCATTTTTGCAATCACCTGAGCCGCCAAAAAACTTTAAGGATGCTATAAAAATGTTTCCTTTGTTGAAAGTCGTGTTATCGATGCGAAGTAAAGTCGTGAGCAAGGCTCCATGTCAAGAGGTAGTGCTAACCGGAGATGAAGTGGACCTAAGTCTACTGCCCATTCAAACATGCTGGCCAAATGAACCTGCACCACTTATCACCTGGCCAATTGTGGTGACAAAAGGACCTACGAAAGACAAACAAGATAATTTCAATCTTGGAATATATCGTATGCAGGTCATAGATAAAAAAACGACTCTAATGCGTTGGCTTGCACATCGTGGTGGTGCAGGTCACCACAAACGATGGAAAGAGAAGGAACAAAATATGAAATTTCCTGCTGCTGCTGTGATCGGTAGTGATCCTGCAACGATTATTGCTGCAGTAACTCCAGTGCCAGAAACATTGTCAGAATACCAATTTGCTGGACTACTGCGAAAGAAGCCGCTTGAGCTTGTAAATTGTAAGACTATTCCACTTCAAGTGCCAGCTCACGCGGAAATCGTTCTGGAAGGCTATGTGAGTTTGGATAGATATCAAGACGAAGGGCCATACGGAGATCACACCGGCTACTATAATTCTGTTGAGCAATTTCCTGAATTTAATATTACTGCAATTACTATGCGTAAAAACCCGATATATCTTAGCACTTTCACTGGCAAGCCACCTGATGAACCATCGATTCTTGGTGAAGCACTCAATGAAATTTTTGTGCCCATTCTTATCAATCAATTTCCAGAGATAGTGGACTTTTATCTGCCACCGGAAGGTTGCTCATATAGAATAGCGATAGTGTCGATAAAAAAATCCTATCCAGGGCAGGCAAAAAGAATTGTTATGGGCATACTTTCTTTTCTAAAGCAGTTTTTATACACGAAGTTTATTATCGTTGTTGATAATGATATAAATGTACGTGATTGGAAGGAAGTAATGTGGGCAATGTCAACGAGGATGGACCCTGTGCGTGATACAATCATGATAGAAAGTGTACCTATTGATTATTTAGACTTTGCTTCCCCTGAAAGTGGACTTGGAGGTAAAATGGGATTTGATGCGACAAATAAAATCCCGCCTGAAACCAAACGAGAGTGGGGAAAGAAAATTGAGATGAGTGAGGAAATAGTAAGGAAAGTCGCGGAGAAGTGGGAGGAATATATGGACTAGACTTCTTGCATAAAAGCAGAAAAAAGTTTGGCGTTTTTTATAATGCCGCGATTGGCATTAACTGATAATTGTGATTTAAGTTCGTCACAGTGCCCTTTTTTTGTCATCCTATAGCTATACCGCCGCGGTATCTCTTAGCCGCTAACAAGCAGCGGGATACTTAGGGATGACGGTTGTTGTTTAGCTGTAAATATTAAGAAATTTACCAAATGAAAAAAAAGGCAAAAGAAGCCCTGGGGTTATTATCCGCTTTAAAATATTGGCGTTTTTTATGTTTTAAACGCTTGACAAGCGAGATTCAGCCGCTTTTAATTGCAACTAACTTACGCTGCAAATGTTTAAGAAATTTACTAAGCAGAAAAAAAGACAAAGAATCCCCGAGTTAGCTAGTCTTTTACTATCTCTGTCGAGTATTGGCATTTTTTGATGTCTTGTAACGCTTTATAAGCGCGTTCAGCTTATTTAGATAAAAATCTAGATGTAGATGAAGTTTTGTAAAGACATACAGTATCTATATACTGCAAAAAATTGAACATAAGACGCCGATACATTAAGTAATCCTTACCTTTTAATCTGCAGATTGGCGAAAGCAAATACAATAGCTTCAGTTTCATGATAAGAGGGCTGGCGAAGGGTGTCAAGCAATTTTCGTTTCTGCGAGTACCTGAGTTTATTGACTTCATTAGAGCCAAAACTCTTGAGACCTAGGTGATAATTCTATCTAAAAGGATGCCAAAAAAGAGAAGCAACCCTACGTAGGAATTATTTTTAAATATGGACATGCATTGACTGGGATCGTCAGGATTGAAATTTTTGTATTGGCGGTGAAATATGAACCCTACAGCAAGTAGAGCAATATAAAAAATGTTATTTAATGATGATAAGATACCAGCATATAGCCACGTCATAAGAGATATTAAATAAAATCTTTTCAACCAAGATTTTGTTGTATCACCAAAATATAATGCGGTAGATTTCATCCCGAGTTTTTCATCATCTTTTTTATCTTGATGGGCGTATATGGTGTCATAGCTAAGTGTCCAAAAGACGCATCCTATATAAAACAGCAAGGATTCTATACTGATCTGGTTTGTTATTGCTGCTGAGCCCATGAGCGATCCCATATTGAAGGTAAACCCTAAGAACAATTGTGGCCACCAAACATACCGCTTTAATAAAGGGTAAGTAGCTATCATACACATTGAGATTATTCCAAGTATGAGTGTAGTTTTATTAGTTAATAATAAGATTACCAGGGCAATAGACAGTAGCAGTGAAAGTAAAGCCAAAGCCTGCTTTATGTTTAATGCACCACTTGCAAGTGGCCTATATTTTGTTCGTTCAACGTGCGCATCTATTTTTCTATCGAAGATATCATTGATTATGCA
Organism: Wolbachia endosymbiont (group A) of Tromatobia lineatoria; assembly: GCF_964028565.1. Lineage (NCBI taxonomy): Bacteria > Pseudomonadati > Pseudomonadota > Alphaproteobacteria > Rickettsiales > Anaplasmataceae > Wolbachia > Wolbachia endosymbiont (group A) of Tromatobia lineatoria. The sequence goes on along the minus strand of NZ_OZ034791.1, from coordinate 1,012,641 downwards.
CCCTGCGGGTCTCATTAAAAATGCACCTATAGTAAACAAAACAAGGAGAAAAAGAACCTGATACGATAGAGAAGTTGAGGCTAAAAGAATACCGCTCAAACTGGGAAATAGCACAAGCCACAAACCCGTTAAACTGTGCAACCTCATTAATGAAAAGTAACGATTGAAATGCATTAATTAAGTGTGATTATGTAATATTTTGCTTACATTAACAAAATTATCGAACGCTAAGTCAGGCTTGAAAACTAGTTCAGGTATAAATCGCAAATCAACATAACACAGTATAGATTTACGTATTGACCATGCAGATTGGTTCATTTCATTAACAACGGTGTTAAGATCACAATTATTCTCAGAAGGATCTCCAGTGCGTCTTTTTTCTGGATCTAAGTAGTCAGCTACTTGAATATTCAATGAAGATAACACAATATATACATCTGCTTTTTTCAAATCTTTACTTAATTTTACGTCAGATACCGCTACATTTTTATTGAACACCTTACCTTCCATTAGAACTCTTGATATTGCTCTATGCAATACCGATGCTATCTTTAGGTTTCTAATTTCCTTTTTCATATCCAGCTACTATAACACCCTTTCTTCTTGCACTAATTGATAAGCTTCCAAAATATCTCCAACTTTAATATCGACATTACCCTCTAGTGATACTCCGCATTCAAAGTTTACACCTACTTCTTTAACATCATCTTTAAATCTACGTAGTGCTTTTAACTTTCCTTCATGCACCAATTTGCCACCACGCATTACCTTAATTAAAGAATCTTTTTTTATGACTCCATCACTTACATAACATCCAATGATATTACCAGCTTTAGATACATTAAATATTTGCCTTACAGATGCAGAACCAACACGAACCTCTCGTGTAACAGGCTTTAACATTTTAGTTAAATACATTCTCATGTCGTCAATGAGCTCGTATATTATGTTATAAGTATGTATTTCTATACCTTTTTGTTTTGCCAAGTCCCTTATTTTTGAGTCCACTTTTACATTAAAAGCTAAAATTACTGCACTTGATGCTTCTGCAAGCAGCACATCTGAATCTGTTATCCCTCCTACTGCTTTGTGTAGGATATTTAATTTCACTTGGTCTTTACCGAGTTTATCAATTGAACTTGATATTGCTTCAATAGAACCAGTTACATCGCACTTTAAAACTACAGATAGTTCTTCTGTTTCGCTGTTATTACGACTGAATATATCTAAATTATTGTCGCCCAAATCTTCTTTCTTTTTCTTGATTAACTCTAGCCTGTATTCAACAATTTCACGCGCCTGCTTTTCAGAATTTACAACAACAAATTTATCTCCAGCATTTGGTACACCATTTAGACCAGTAATTTCAATTGGAGCAGAGGGTAGTGCTGCTTTTTCTCTTTGACCAAGGTGATTAACCATACTACGTACTTTACTGTATGTTGTACCAACTACCAATATATCACCAACCTTTAACGTTCCTTCCTCAACTATCAATGTAGCTGATATTCCTTTCGCTTTATCTATTTTGGATTCTATTACCCATCCAAGTGCTCGACAATCTTCTATTGCTTCTAGCTTCATTAATTCAGCGATTAACAAAATCGTCTCTTCTAGTTTATCTAAATTAGTTTTCTTTTTTGCTGATACTGGCACAATCATAACATCACCACCAAGCTCTTCAGGAATGAGATCATATTGAGGTAAGCTACTCATTACTTTCTCCACATCACCAGGCTCAGATTTATCAATTTTATTAATAGCAACTATAATAGAAACATTTGCTGCTTTTGCATGATTTATTGCTTCAACTGTTTGTTTCATGATTCCATCGTCAGCTGCAACTACTATTACAACTATATTAGTAATATTGGCACCACGTGCACGCATCGCAGTGAACGCTTCATGTCCTGGTGTATCAATAAAGGTAATTTTTTGCTTATCTTTTGTCGTTATTTGATAAGCACCTATGTGTTGAGTTATGCCACCTGACTCTCTTTCTGCAACATTAGATTCACGAAATGCATCGAGCAATGAGGTTTTACCATGATCGACGTGTCCCATAAAAGTGACGATTGGTGGTTTAGGTTTTTTAGGCAGGCTTTCTCTGCCTTCTATAAAAAATAAATCTTTTTCTCTGTTGGTATCGCTCACTCGTTTAGCCGTATGATTAAATTTTTCCACTATTTCACATGCTATATCTGGATCCACCAGATCATCTACTCTATAACTCTCACCGACTTCTTCTTTGAACATTTTTAGCACACTCTTGCTATCTTCTGCCATGCGAATAGATAACTCCCTGATAGTTATTTTGTCTGGTATAATAACTTCTCTTGATATATTTTTACCCTTAGTAAACTTTGACTTTCTACCTCTTATACCAAACCTTTGCTTAAATACAGGGGGTTGTTCAGTTTTTTCATCTATTGCCTGTGCAATTACCAGTTTAGAATGCTTAGAATATATATCTTTGTTGACTTTAAAAGACTTTTTATCGTTGTCCTCATGGTCAATACTATCTTCTTTTGGTTCAACTAAGTGGGTATTACTTAAAACTTGCTTATTTATTTCCTTAGATAAAGCGTCCGCTTCATTTTTCTCGTCAATCTCTTTATTGCTGTCTTCTTTTGCTGTTTTCTCTTTTTCTTCTCTCTGATTTCTTTCTTTCAGCAAAGCAGCATTCTGCACAGCATTAATGCGAAAAATTTGTTCTTTCTCTGTTAAAGAACATAATTTACTCTCGTCAAATAAATTATGTTCTTCTGCATCATGAGATTTTTTTCTTCTTTTTTTTACTACTGTAGCTCCAGTACTTGGGCTAGCTGAAGAGTTTAAATTGAGGTCTAATTTAAGCTTGCTTAAACCTTGGAGCGTTAATTTTTTATCACTGATATCTTCATTATTCATATTATTTTATTATATTAATCCAAGCTTTTTACGTGCTTCTATGATTATTGAATCTACTGTATCTTTTAGATCTTCTTTGCTATCGGATGAGGAAGAGAGTATGCTGCAAAACTCATAACTTGATAAATCTGCTATGTCCTCTAAAGTCTTAATATCATGCTTACTAAGAGCAATTTTATTGTCTATTGATAAAGTTAAATTGATTACATCATCCTCCATACCTAAACTTTTTAGCTCTTCTATTTTTCTATCATTTTCTGCTTTCAGGTACTTATTTGCTCTATTGTGAAGTTCGTTTGCAATATCTTCATTAAAGCCCTCTATTGAAGCAAGCTCTTTAATTGAAGCGCTAGATATGTCTTCTACACTTGAAAAACCTTCTGTTACCAATAGCTGACCCATAATCTCTTCTAAGTTTAAAGCTTCAGCAAATAAAGCTGAACATTGACTAAGTTCTTTACTTCGCCTTTCTGATTCTTGCTGAGTGCTTAATATCTCAATTTTCCATCCAACAAGCTCTGAAGCTAATCTTACATTCTGGCCCTTTTTTCCTATCGCTAAACTCAATTGATCTTCAGCAACTATTAACTCTATGCAATTTTCATTTTCATCAATAATAACCTTCGATACTTCTGCAGGAGTAATGGCTTTAATAACGAATTGACCCAAATCTGAGGAGTAATTTATAACGTCAATTTTTTCACCATTTAATTCGTGTATAATAGTTTTTATTCTATCTCCCTTAACTCCAACACAAGCACCTACTGGATCAATGTTCTTGTCGGGAGAGAAAACGGCAACCTTAGACCTTGAACCAGCATCTCTAGCTATACCTTTAATTGTCACTAATCCGTCAGCAATTTCTGGTATTTCTTGATTTAATAATGCCTCCAAAAAGCCTTCATGAGTCCTAGAAAGAATAATTTGACGTCCATCATCAGAGCGCTTAACAGTCTGTATGTAAGCTTTAACCTTATCACCTTCACGAAATGATTCACCACCAGTTAAATTTCGCAATGGAAGATATGCCCTAGTGCCATTTATGTCTATAATAAGATCTGAATATTCTACTTGTTTAACAATACCATACCTTATTTCTCCCACTTTATCTTTAAACTCCTCATATTGCTTTTTTGACTCTTCATCTTTCATTACTTGAGCAATCTTTTGCTGGGCAATTCTTGCTGAAGCAAGATCAGTGTTAAGAGAGAGCAATTCACTAACAGTATCTCCAACTTTTGCATCTCCTTTTATTAATTTAGCTTGTGTAAGCGTAATTGATTCACACTCAGTATTCTCTTTTTCATTTGATTCATCATCAATAACTTTTAGTTTTCTATATGAAGTAACTTTGCCTGTGTTTCTATCTATATCAACTACAATTTTACTTTTGCTACCATATTTTTGATGAGCCACTGCTTCTATAGCACTTTCTAGTGCCTTTATTACAACATCAAAATCTAAACCTTTTTGAAGTGAAAGCTCTCCTGCTGTTTTTATTACATCAAGGCTTCCAACTATGTTATTCTTGTTACTTTTCTGCTTAACACTGCTTTTACGATTAGCAATCATAATAAATAAATCCAATGTAATTAGTTATAATTATAGCTCCAACGGGCAAAGAACACTATCTTAAATGTTAAATGATTGCTAATTTAAGTCAAGTTTTTTCATGTTTTTGTATAACAAGCAACGCAGGAGTAAAGAATAAAGTTAAAACCGTTGCAGCCAATATTCCACTTGCTATGGTTGTTGAAATGTCAACCCACCACTGGCTTGATGGAGCATCATATGTGATTTGTAGCGTAAAAAAATTGATATTTAACCTGGTAATCATCGGTATTAAACCAAGAACTGTGGTTGCAACGGTAAGCAATATTGGCCTAACGCGAGAAATTGCAGCGTTTATTACACATCGCTTGATGTCATTTTTGTGTACCTTAATTTGATGATGAAAGGCATCAAGCAATAGTATGTTATTATTCACTATAATTCCTGCCAAAGCAATTATCCCCACTCCACACATAACAACTACGAAAACTTGTTGGATAAGAAAGAAAACAAAAAACACACATGTTGTGGATAAAAACACTGCTGTCATTACGATAAATGTATGGTATACATTATTAAACTGTGTCACTAATACCAATATCATTAGTGTAATCGCTAATATAAAAGCCTTTAACAAAAATGCTCCTGATTTTTGTTGATCTTCTTTGTCGCCTTTAAAATCAATTTTTACTCCCTTGTCCCAATCCTGGGCAATAGAATTCTGAATGAACTTTACTCTTTCATCAACAAGATAGCCAGTATCAACGTCAGCAGAGATTGTCACTGTGCGTAATCCATCAATCCTGTTTAGTTTGTTTACCTTTTTTTCGGGAGCATATTTTACTATGTTGCTCATAGGATACGGGCCATTAACTGTATTGATAAAAAGATTGTCTATAGTCTTCATATTGCGGTCCTTTCTGGGGAAACGGAGTACAATATCGATTTCTTCATCCGTGTTATTTGGTCTATATTTTCCAATCAATACTCCATTTGTAACCATCTTTATAAAATCGCCAATGGTTGCAACACTTACTTCAGAGCTTGTAGCCTTACTCTTATCAACACTCATATTCCACTCTATTTCAGGTGCTGATCTGCTATCTTGAATATTTATAAACCCGGATGAAGGTTGGTTCATAATTTCTAGAATTTTCTCTGCTGCTAAATTCAAACTGGATACACTCCCGCTGAGGTTAATTTGTATTGGCTTGTCAGCCGACGGTCCTGGCTTTTCCTCTTGAACATTAATTATTATTCCTTTCATGTCTTGCACACTGCTCCTTATATCATTTAGTATGTGCTTAGCTTTGCGCCTGAAGCGCCAATCCATAAGTTCTAGTTGTATTCTGGCGATAACGTTGTCTGAAAATGCTCCTGATCTAGCATAAGAAACATGAATTTCTTTTTCAATGCTCAAAATGCGTTCTTCCACTTCTTTGAGTATCAGATCTCGTTCTTTGGCTGATAAGCTTTCTTTTGCTTTAACACTGATTAAAATATTATCTGAATCCACTTTCGGAAAAAACTTTACTCCAGGACCAAAAGTAAAGTACAGCACACTAAATGAAAACAAAACGAATACAGTAGCACATACGAATTTTTTAGGATGATCCAAAACCTTCTCTAGCATGCGTACGTAAGCTCTTATTATAGGCCCAGCATTTTTTATTTCACCACTTTCTATAGCACTCATTTTTTTTATTTCTTTTTTTGAAGTTATCGAAGGCTTACCAAATATTGCACCAAGTGTTGGTATAAAAACCAAAGCCATAATGAGCGATCCAGTCAAAGTTAGGATTATTGTAATTGGTATGTACTGCATGAATTTACCAACAGTATCAGGCCAGAATAATAGAGGAAAAAACACTGCTAATTTAGTTAACGTTGATGATAGAACCGGATAAAACATATCACGAACTGAAGTGTAAAAAGCTTCTACTTTGTCCATTCCGCAGATCATCTTTCTATCGGCATATTCGCTGATCACAATTGCATCATCAACCAGCATGCCAACAGCCATAATTAAACTGAAGAGCACAACGATATTTAAGGTTATACCCATAAAGTAAAGAGCTATTATCCCAATGAGAAAGGAACCGGGTATCGAGAGTGCCACAAGAATAGCAATCCTTGTTCCCATAGAAAGCATCATTATGATCAATATTAACAACACAGCAAATATTATGCCGTTTTCCAAGTCATCAAGCACATCGCGGACGTTTTTTGACTGGTCGTTTAAGTACACCACTTTTAAATTTTCAGGTAATTGATCTTTTGCCTTATCCATTAAGTATTTTACTTGATTTACTGTGTCTATTATGTTTTTTCCGTTACGTTTTGAAATTCCTAGCACGACACTAGGTAATCCATTAATGCGAGCAAATCCTTGGTGATCCTCAAACCTAGCGTATACTTTTGCTATATCTTTGATTCTCAAAACTGCATCGCCTTGAGATCTAATAGGAATATTCATAATATCTTCTATATCTTTTAATAACCCTGATATTTTAATCGAATATTTACCGGTATCATTTTCCAGTGACCCAGCTCCCACTAGTCTGTTATTGCTTGATATAGCTTGGAATATTTCGTTTGATTGAATGTTATATTTTGTTAGAACTGTGGGCTCAACTATCACTTCCACTGTTTCTTTACGCATACCTGCCACTTCAACTTTGAGAACATTTGGCAGAGATTCTATTTCTTTCTTTAGCTTGCGTGCTATTTCAGTTAAGGCTCTTTCTGGCAAATTACCAATTAAGCCGACATTGAGTATCGGAAATAAGCTCAAGTTTATTTCATTGATTATCGGAGATTCCGCTTCAACAGGTAACTTCGATTTTATGTTTGAAAGCTTTGAACGGACATTATCGAGCACTTCTTTATTATCATACTCTGTTCCAAATTCGAGTATCATGTGAGCACCATCATTAGTTGCAAAAGCTCTCAATTCTCTTACACCTTCGATGGATCTTAGTTCATTTTCTATAGGAAGCACTAATAGCTTTTCACTATCTTGAGCAGAAATCCCAGGAAGTCCAACAAACACGCTGATTATAGGAATCTGTATACCAGGATTGCTTTCCCTTGGCATTTTTACATAAACGTATGAACCGAAGATAAAAATTACTATAAGTAATAATACCACCGCCCTGTTTCGCTCTATGAGTAAGCTCTGCATGTTGAATGTTAGCTGAATATGTGCGTTTGTACAATATTATAGTCGAGATACATTGCATATTAATTAATCCTTGTGTAGCTTTAAAACTTTACGCAAATAATTAAAATTTTTGCAAAATTGCAAGTATAAGAAAATTTCTGTATAATAATTCTAGAGCAGTATTTGAGAGGTTATTATGGTGGCAATTCTAAATATAACAAAAGGCAAAAATAAAGTTATTGTGTCTGGATTAGCTGGAGCTTTATCAGCTTTAATATTTTTAACAGCAATCCACATTGCCGCAAAGATAGCCATTATCGTTTCTGCTGCTGCAGTTACTTACTTATTACTTTCGCTGATTCATAAAATAAGAACTAAAAAAGAACAGCCTGCTGAAATTACTGGTGTTTCAGGAGATGAAGGTGAAGAAAAAGGTACCGTAAAAGAACCAAAAAGAACTGAAACTGAGCTAGCAGAAGAAATAATAAGGAAAAGAGCAGAAGAGCGCATGGAGAAAGGATCACTTGGTGGCCCTATAAATGCGTTTGGCGAACCAATTCTTGATGAATTTAAGAACACTGAAGGCAGTCATTCTGCTGATTATACAAAAACTATGGTAGTACCTGAGAAAATTATTCTTGACATGTCAGATGATAGAAATCCTGCACAAAATAACTCTAGCTCTATAAAGAATCAGATGAAATCTCTCCCTGAACACATGGATGTATCTGGTAATCCACTTCCTGAGCAGCCACCGAGCAACCTTACCAATATAGGGCTTGGATCATCTAAAAGTACGCAGAAACTATCTGCTGCAGACTTGCTATTACAGTATGGGAATGTAAATAATGATGTGAGGAAAGTGCTAGAATGGCCAATTACCTCAAAGGAGTTTAATGGGTTAGGGTTTAACAGGTAGTTGCTATATCAAACTCTCCATCTTATATTGAGGATCAGATGCGATGCCATACACTCTATTTGGCGGAGCAATTTTGTTCTCTATACCAAAAACTATACCTTCAATTATTGCTGTGAGTACTTTTTCAAGGTTACAATCTGTTCCAGGAACACGGTGCTCTAGGCGGCATCTTTTGGAATCGTTGCCAAAATAGGGAATTCTTATCGCAGCAGTTCTGTTATTTACTCCCCAACTAATCGTAGTTGGAGTGTGAATATCCGGATACTGAAATCTTAAATATGAATCATCATTTGGAGCAAAAAACAACATATGTTTTTTCATCATTGCACATAATCCACCAATACTATGAATCAGATAGTCACTGTACTTTTGCTCATTGATATAAAATAAGTTACCGTTATTTGAATTCACGAGATTAACATGCACATTTAATGCACTGCCTGCTCTATCCAAATAAGGCTTTGCTTTAAAAGAAACATTCCCACCTAGTTTTTGTGCTGTTTCAGTAAGTGATTGTTTTGCTAACTCAAAATGCTTAATTAAATTGTAGGAGTTCGTATAACAACCACTTTTTATCTCATACTGATGTGTAGAATTCTCCTTCTCGCAAGAAAATTCAAGAGATGCTATTTTATTTTTGATGCTATTCAGAAATAAGTATTCTTTTTCTATTCCTTCAATGTAAAACTCTAGTTCAATACCGAATACAGCATAACAACTCAAATTACTTAATATAATCATAAATTTGCTTCAGTAAATCTATATTAGGTTAGCTATATTTATATGAATACTTTACTTATTTGCCAGTAAATTTAACATCTTATTTATACATAATGTATTACTGTTTTTAATAGCATGCTTCTAATCCTCGATACAAGCGACATTTACAAATTTTTCATTTTTTTGAAATAAAAATGATCAATTTTAATGTTTTTATACCCTTTACAACCCATCAAAAAATCACCATAATTTTTAGTATGTATTAAGTAGTATTAGCTTTTCATTTTGCAGTAAGCTATTGATTATCTTATATTTTTCTAATTATTGCTTTTTTCTTGGTGTGGTATATGAACTTAACTAGCCCTAAGGTTTCTACTATGTTTTTTGATCAGATTATTACAGTAACGGATCACAATGTTACTTGGGAAAAAATCCAAAATTGTCTTTATAATCTTTATGGAGAAGCAACATATAATAGCTGGCTGAGTTCACTAAAATTTGTCAGTAGCAGAAATGGGGAAGTTCTTTTATCCGTGTCAACAAGGTTTATAAAAGAGTGGATTACAGTTCATTACATGAAAAAAATATTATCATTATGGCAAAGCGAAGATAAAAGTATACGTTCTATTGATATTCAAGTAATTGAGGAGAGGAATTCAAATTTTAATGTTATACTAAAAAACAGAGAGGAAAGTAATCATAATCTTGGTTCGCCGCTGGATCCAAGGTTCACCTTTGATAATTTTGTAGTGGGAAAGCCAAATGAATTAGCATTTACGGCGGCAAAGCGTGTGGCAGAATCTATAGATCCAATATTAGGCAGCAATCCTTTGTTTCTATATGGTGGAGTGGGACTTGGTAAAACACATCTAATGCATGCTATAGCTTGGCACATAGTCAATTCCCCATCAGCAAAAAGAAAAGTGGTGTATTTATCAGCAGAGAAATTCATGTACCAATATATTACAGCGCTGCGAAGCAAAGATATTATGTTATTTAAAGAGCAATTTAGATCAGTAGATGTATTGATGGTAGATGATGTGCAATTTATCAGTGGTAAAGATAGTACACAAGAAGAATTTTTTCACACTTTCAATGCATTGATAGACCAAAATAAACAATTGGTTATATCAGCTGATAGGTCTCCTAGTGATCTTGATGGAGTGGAAGAAAGAATAAAATCACGACTCGGTTGGGGGTTGGTGGCAGATATTAATGAAACAACTTTTGAATTAAGGCTTGGTATATTGCAGGCAAAAGTGGAGCAGATGAATATGTATGTTCCGAAAGATGTCCTAGAGTTTTTAGCAAGGAACATAAAATCTAATATAAGAGAATTAGAAGGAGCATTAAATAAGGTTACCCATACCTCATTAATTGGAAGAAGTATGACGGTAGAATCAGCTAGTGAAACCCTAATCGATCTTCTTAGGTCAAATCATAGGTCAGTCACAATAGAAGAAATACAAAAGAAAGTAGCTGAATTTTTCAATATAAAGGTTGCAGATATGCAATCCAATAGAAGGCTTCGCAGTCTTGTAAGGCCAAGACAAATAGCTATGTATTTTGCCAAAAAATTTACGCAAAAAAGCCTACCAGATATTGGGAGAAACTTTGGTGGCAGAGACCATGCTACTGTTATACATGCAGTAAAACAAGTAGAAAATTTTATAAAGACCGACTCAAAATTTGCTGATGAAATCAATCAATTAAAAAAAATGTTTAAGAGGTTGTCCGGAAACAAGTAAAAGGCTATAATATCTGAAATTTTAGTACGGGGTAAAGATGAGAAAAAAGTATCCAACAGATCTAAGCGAAAGGGAATGGGCAAGAATAGAAAAACACTTCAGAGTATCATACAAGAAAGGAGGAAGGCCGCCAAAGTATAGCAAAAAAGAAATATTAGAAGCAATTTTCTATGTATTGCGTACAGGGTGTCAATGGCGGTATTTACCAAATGATTTTCCGCTATGGAAGACTGTGTATGAGCAGTTCAGGCAATGGAAGAAGCAGGGAATTTTTGAGAAAATGAATTATGAAATTACAAAATATAGTAGAAGAAAAATAGGAAGGAATGAGCAGCCGAGTGCCTGTATAGTAGATAGTCAATCTGTAAAGACTACAGAAAAGGGGGGATCAAAGGCTATGATGGAAGTAAAAAAGTAAAGGGTAGAAAAAGGCATATAATTACAGACACTCAGGGTTTTATACTAGGTTGTTACGTAGGCGCTGCTAACGAAAATGATAGAGATGGTATTAAAATAGCATTAAACAATATGAGAACAAAATATACTAAAGTTAAAAAAATGTGGGCTGACATGGGATACCAAGGAAGAAATTTAAAGAATCACATAAAGGAAGAATATGACATAGATATTGAAATTGTTAAAAGGCCTCCATGTAGATTTTGGGTGCACAAAGATACGCCACCTGAGCTACTACCAACAAGAGAACAAGGGTTTAAAGTACAGCCAAGAAGATGGGTTGTAGAAAGGACTTTTGCTTGGGTTAATAGGAATAGAAGGCTATCGAAGGAGTATGATTTACTCACAACATCCACTGAGAATTTCATATACCTAGCTATGAGTAGGGTTATGTTAAAGAGGGAATATGCTTGAATTTACTAGTTTCCGGACAACCTCTAAGTAGCGTTTTTAAAATAGCTAATAACAAATCCTAAAATGAATCGACTATAGTTTTAATCCGTTTAAGTTTAAAATCTTCTGTTAGCTTCGCAGAATACATTTCCTTATTGTGTTGATTATAGAAGGTAAATTCGTGATCATCTAAATTTAGTATTGCAAAGCCAAAGCCAAAAAAGTTTCTAACCTCGTGTGCTAAGTAGTTTTTACCATTTGAATAGTCAAATTCTACATTTTGATAAACAGATTCTTGATCTTGAGCGTGTAATGATGCACCACCGTTTCCAACTATAATTTGGTCTGGAACATTATCCATTAATAAAATCTGGGCTATATGAATGTGGCCAGAAATTATGGTAGTAACATTGCTTGGAAATTTATCTCCAAAAGCTTCGATTTGTGTAAGATTACCATGGCTTTTTAATGTCAAAAATTCTTTTTTTGGAGATCTCCAAAGCGGTTTATGAGTTAAAAACCACATGGGCTTGTCAGAACTATTTTGTATCAATTTATCAAATTGCCTCTCAAAAGCATCAATTGTGCTTTGGGTTGTAAAAATATCCTCACCGGATGAAGAGTCGAAGATAAAAAATTTCATCGGTCCAGCATCTAAGGACCAACTAGAAACGAAGTTTCCACATTTTTCAGACGAAAAGGGGTATGAATCTAGATACCTGAACCATCCTTCATAAGCTCTATCACAACTCTCATGGTTTCCACGAACAAAAAGGAAAGGGGATTGTGATAAAATATCCTTTGCAGGCTCAAACCAATCAGCGTACCAAACTTCTTTATTATATCCATAAATATCGCCACACTTTTTTGTATTTCTACATTTTGTTTGTCTATAATGATAATCACCAACATGGATAATTAAATCTGGTTTATGAAGGGCGATTGAATCTAAATTTTTTTTTAAAGGCCAGCTATCTACCGAATTACATTCCTGCTGAAATAACATATTTATTCTACAGCCCGTGTCACCAATGAAAGCAATTTTATTAACCTTTTTTGGTAATATAGGAACCCGTAGATCCTCAATACTAATGTTTTTGGCACTTGTTTGTACTGTCAGTTCACAAACTGTTTCGTTATGATCACCATTGTTAATTGAGCTGCGATTCAGCATTTCTGTTTCCTCGCCATCAACATAAACAATGGGACACATGTCATTGTCCGTAATTGCGCGTATGCTTAGTTTATTTTCTGGGATAACTTGAGACCATGTGTATAATATTTGTGCATGGACGAAATGAAAGCTAGTTATAAGAGAGAGAGCTAAAAAAATAAAGATATTAGCTATATTCATTTGTATAAAAACCTAAGTTAAAAATTAGTAGTAAGGTTATCTTAAATGATTAAAATTTATAATCACAAAATTCATAATCAAATTATACAAACAATTTCTAAATTATTCTAGTATCAGATTGACACTCTAGATGAAAAATTCTAAAATGATTAAGTAATTTAAAATAATTATATAAAAACTAGAATATAGTGCGGCCGTGGTGGAATTGGTAGACACGCAGCGTTGAGGTCGCTGTGGCTCATAAGGCCTTGGAAGTTCAAGTCTTCTCGGCCGCACCAGTTTTTATCGCTGTTTAATATGGGTAAAAATGTTTATAGGAAATCAGAGTAGCAATAAGGTAGAAAGAGCTATCAGCGAAATCAGGCGCGGTCGGCCAATTGTAATATATGATGAAAGTAATTACCTATTGTTTGCTGCTGCTGAGGCTTTAGAAAGAGATTTATTTAATCAATACAAGCTTACATCAAGTAATGTATATGTTACTTTAACTTCAAGTAAGGTAAAATACATATCTCAGAATAAAGAACATAACAGCAAACGTCTGTTGGTGAATAATTTTGATGAACTGCTCTATTTAATAAACTGTTCAAAGGAAGATTGCATAAAAGAGTTGCAATGCTCAAAGACAATAGATGAATGTGCTATTGCCTTGCTTAAGTTCTCAGAATTATTGCCATACGCGTTAGTGGCTGATATGACTTTTGAGAATAACCATGAAATGCGAAATTGGTGCGAGAAAAATGACGTTATTGCACTGGACACGTCATTCATAAATAATTTTCAAGAAAATCAGGATGTATATGAAGTGTGCAAAACATCATTATTTTTAAAACAGACTCAAGAAGTAAATATCATATCTTATAGAACCGAAAGTGGTGGAAGAGAACATCATGCAATTATCATTGGCAATCCAGATAAAGATGACGAACCATTAGTGAGAATTCATTCTTCGTGCTATACGGGTGACTTGTTAGATAGCTTGTCATGCGATTGCAGAAGTCAGTTACATCAAGCAATTCAAATGATAGCTGACTCTGGAAGTGGTATTATATTGTATTTGATGCAAGATGGAAGAGGCATTGGTTTAACTAATAAGTTAAGATCGTACAGTATGCAAAGAGGACATAATCTTGATACTGTTGATGCAAATAGAATATTGGGTTTTGAAGATGATGAAAGGAGTTTTGCTGTTGCAGCTAAAATGCTTAAGAAATTGAACATTAACAAAATCCAATTACTTACAAACAATGATAGGAAATTGTCAGAATTGGAAAGTAGTGGTATAGGAGTTACAAAGTGTCTACCACTTATTGTGGAACGTAATAAATATAACGATTCATATATGGAGACAAAGTTTGGTAAATTAGGCCATAGATTAAGAGTTTTTTAGCTTTTTTGCTGTAACTACTTTGTTAATTTGCTATGTTTATTAACATAAGTTAAGATTTTTAGGAATACTAAAATGCTAAGATTTTTTAAGCGAGAAAAAAATACTGAATCCTTAGATAAGGATATAAATTGGAATTCAAACCGCTACAGCACAGTTATTGCTCAAAGGAATATTCTACTTTTATTTGCATTAATATTATTAGCAACGATCTCTATCAGCATATTAGTCATATTTAAAATTAGCACAAGTAGCACTATTGAGCCATTTGTTATAGAAATTGACAAGAAATCAGGAATAGTGCAATTGGTTGATCCTGTCACAGTAAAACAGTATTCTGCAGATGAAGCGCTAAACGATTATTTTATTTCAGAGTATATAAAAGCAAGGGAGGTTTTTGATCCATATCATTATAATTATAACTATTATACAAAGGTGAGGTTGTTTTCCTCACCTAATGTGTATAATGAATTTAGAAATTATGTAGGATCGCAGAATATGGATGATCTTTTTAATTTATATTCAGATACCAAAAGTGAATTTAAAATTCGCTCAATTCAAAAGTTGGGTAACGATGCTCTTCAGGTGAGATTTTTTGTGGAATTTACACGGAAAGATGGAAGTTCTACGAGAAAAAATAAGATAGTTATTATGTCATATAGATATGCATCGCTTGAAATGGATGATCAGCAAAGATATATTAACCCATTAGGATTTCAAGTTATTTCATATAGAGTAGATGATGAATATGTATAGGATATTATTAGTTTTAGCTTTACTTGTAAGTGGCAATTTAAACGCATCCATTAATTATAATGAGACTATTTCTATAGATAGTAGAATAAAGACTTTTGTGTATAGCCCTAATGAAGTATTTACGGTGGTTTTTAGTCAGGGTTACTATTCTTATATTGAATTTGCGGAAGGAGAAAAAGTTAAAAATATCGCTGTTGGTGATGCATCAAGTTGGAAAATTAATCCTTATGACAATAAATTGCTTATCATGCCATTTGAAGTTAGTAGTCGCACTAACATGATTATTACGACAACTAAAAAAAGAAATTACATTTTTGATTTAATCTCAAGGCCAAACTACGATAAATACCCGGATACTGATGCTAAGAAAGTAGATCACGATTATTCTGCTGAAAAGGATATATCTTACGTAGTACGTTTTTATTATCCTCAAGAAGAAGGTGAATTTGATGTTGATTTAGATGAGGTTTCTTTACCTACTCAAATGCAATATACTACAGACAAGCTAGAAAAAATAATACAAGAAAATGATACGAAGTACAATTATACATATATTGATGAAGGTGGTAATGCGGATATAGTTCCGATCGAGTTATTTGATGATGGTTATTTAACCTATTTAAAATTTAGAAATAATAATAAAATACCTCAGGTTTTTGTAGAAGGGGAGGATAAACCTTGTAAAAGGCTGTTATTTGATGATTATGTTATAATAAAAGGAGTACATAAAAAGCTATTTATGCGTTATGAAGATGGTGAAGTTGAAATTATAAATAGGTCACTTTAGCTGTGGTACATGCAATATGAATAAAGAAAGGCGTAACAATTCAGAAGATGAATCAGAAATAGAGAATAAGGTAGTAACAGTTGGCTCTAATCAAGGTCATAGGGCATTGATGGTCATTATTTTAGTGCTTCTGGCTGGTGGAGTGTATTATCTCTATTTTAGTCCTTCTCCTAAAGAGGGTTCAGAAGTTATTAAAAAAGAGGAAACAAAGCAAAACGTTCAAGAATTGAAAGGAAAGTTGGAACAAGTTCCAGATAATGTAATGGTTCCTGAAAGAATAATAACTGATCCCTTACCACCCTTACCTCCTCTTCCTACACCACTAATCATACCAGAAATAAAACAAATTAGAAAAGAAGAAGTGATGAAAAAAGAAGAAGAGAAACCAAAAGAAACTCCTGTGTCAAATATACCTATTTTGCCAAAGCAAAATTTTCCTTCTAGTAATGTTATGGGCAATTTACCTACCTCGTTTCCTACAATAGGGGGTGGCGGTTATCCTAGAGACAGACGTAGTGCACAGATGTTGACAATTTCAGGTGGTAGTGGAGAGAACAAGGCTGCTGATGCTATTTTATCCGACACTTCAGCACAATCGAGCAAAGCTACCAGAGTAGGAAAGCTTGGTTTAATGATTACTCAAGGTAAAATTATTGATGCTGTTCTTGAAACTGCAATAAACTCTGATCTGCAAGGAATGCTGCGTGCTATGGTGAGTAGAGATGTTTATGCAGAAACTGGTGATACAGTTTTAATACCTAAAGGCTCAAGATTGATAGGCAGTTATTCATTTGACTCGAATGTTGCTAAATCTCGTGTAAATATAAACTGGAATAGAGTGATTCTGCCACATGGAATAGATATTGCAATCTCATCACTTAGTACTGACGAGCTTGGTAGAGCAGGAATAGCAGGAATAGTTGATAACAAAATAGTAAGTGCGTTATTCTCTTCGGTGACACTTGCTGGTGTTTCGATTGGTTCTGCTGTTATAGGGCAAAAGGCTTCTAATCTTGTTGATACGCTAACTGTCAGAGATGCAGTAAAGTCTATCACTGCAACCGAAATAGATTTTTCTTCTCTCCAACTCATTATTGACCCAGAAAAGAAGATATCTAGTGACAAATGGAAATTAGGCCTTGGGGCTATCGGAAGAATTCGGAGTGCCAAAAGCAGACAAGATTTACTAAAAATAATGAAAGAGGAAATAGCAAAAGCACTAGGAATTGAAGAAGACGAGGTAAATATAAGCCTGGAAATTGTAAATCAACTGTTAGAACAAATTCAAAGAAAAAGCAAGTCTGTTTATGATGAAGCAATCGGGAAATCAATCGAGGATTTTTCTAAAGATATGCGGGATGTAGTGGGCAGATATACAGATAAAAAACCAACTATTTATGTTGATCAAGGCACTGCATTGAAAGTATTTGTTAACCAAGATATAGTATTTCCTCCACAGGCAATATTAAATCAATGAAATGAACTATGCTGCACTTGATACATATTTGGAGCCATTACAAGGCATATTTCAAGAAGAAGGCGTAAATGAAATATCAATAAATAAGCCAAAGGAAGTATGGATTGAAAATCGCGGTGAAATAAGGTGTGAAAAATTAGAAGTATTCGATCTTAACCATTTGAAATCTCTTGGCAGACTGATTGCTCAAGCTACAGAACAAAAACTTAGCGAAGAAGCGCCGTTACTTTCGGCAACATTACCAAATGGTTATCGTATACAGATAGTATTTCCGCCAGCATGTGAACCTGATAAAGTAGTCATGTCGATTCGTAAGCCTTCTAGCATGCAGTTAGCACTCGATGATTACGAAAAAATGGGGGCTTTTTCTGAAACTGTTACAGAAGCAACTGATAATCCAGTTGACCGTCATTTGGATTTATTGTTAAGGCAAAAAAAAATAAAAGAGTTTTTAGAATACGCTGTAATAAGTAAGAAAAATATTATAATTAGTGGTGGAACTTCCACTGGTAAGACTACTTTTACTAATGCTACTTTGCGTGCTATTCCAGATGAGGAAAGAATTATTACTGTTGAGGATGCAAGGGAAATCGTTTTGAACGATCATCCCAATAAAGTCCATCTAATTGCCTCTAAAGGAGGGCAGGGCAGAGCAAAAGTAACCACTCAAGATTTGATAGAAGCGTGCTTACGTTTAAGGCCAGACAGAATAATAGTTGGTGAGCTCCGTGGAGCGGAAGCTTTTAGTTTTCTTAGGGCGATAAATACTGGTCACCCTGGATCAATATCAACCCTTCATGCGGATAGTCCAACAATGGCCCTTGAGCAAATAAAACTGATGGTTATGCAAGCAAACCTTGGCATTCCTCCAGACCAAATTATACCATACATTAGAAATGTGATTGATATTGTTATTCAGCTAAAAAGAACCGGTGGGGGCAAAAGAAGCATTTCTGAGATATTATTTACTAGATCTGCGAGCGAAAATGCTTAAATTTATACATAAGTTAAGGAAGAGTAGTTTATGAGTAATGGAAATCACCTACGTAATATTCTCATAGGAGGTGTAGTAGCTTTTAGCGTACTTGAGTTTTGCTTCTATCTATCTGGTATATTGTTTGTTCTGTTTGCTGATGGTCCGGATGCTGTGGATTTTAAGGCAATTAATCCTAGTTTGACGCCTTTCCCTCAAGCTCTTTGGCCAACGATTTTTGATCATATACAATATTGTTGGCATCATCCAGAGTTATATAGCCTTGAGCTCAAAATCACATTAATTATATCTTCTGCACTGCCTATCATTGTTTTAATGATTATCTTATGGAATTTAAGAGAAAGGATAATTGAGTGGCGACCATTTAAAAAGAAGGAATCACTTCATGGAGATTCGCAGTGGGCATCAGAGAAAGACATACGAAAAGCAGGATTAAGAAGCAAAAAGGGATTATTGCTTGGTAAAGATAAAAGAGGATACTTCATTTCTGATGGGTTTCAGCATGCATTGTTATTTGCACCTACAGGTTCTGGTAAGGGTGTTGGCTTTGTAATTCCTAATTTATTATTTTGGACTGACTCGGTAATTGTACACGACATAAAATTAGAAAACTATGAAATAACAAGTGGTTGGCGAGAACGACAAGGACAAAAAGTATACGTATGGAATCCAGCGCAGCCAGATGGAATAAGTCACTGTTACAATCCATTACAATGGATTAGTGAAAAACCTGGGCAGATGGTTGACGATGTGCAGAAAATAGCTAACCTAATCATGCCTGAACAAGACTTTTGGCAGAATGAAGCAAGAAGCTTATTTGTTGGAGTGGTATTATACTTACTTGCTGCACCAGAGAAAGTTAAATCTTTTGGTGAAGTTGTGCGTACGATGCGTAGTGATGACGTGGTTTATAATCTTGCTGTTGCTCTTGATACAATGGGTAAAATACTACACCCTGTAGCATATATGAATATTGCAGCTTTTTTACAAAAAGCTGATAAAGAAAGGTCAGGTGTTGTATCAACCATGAACTCATCACTTGAATTGTGGGCAAACCCATTGATTGATACTGCAACTGCGTCAAGTGATTTTAATATTCTAGATTTTAAAAAGAAGAAAATTACAGTTTATGTTGGTTTAACTCCTGACAACTTGACTAGGCTCAGGCCTTTAATGCAGGTTTTTTACCAACAGGCAACTGAGTTTTTATGTAGAAAATTGCCATCGGATGACGAGCCTTATGGCGTATTGTTTTTAATGGATGAGTTTCCTACACTTGGAAAAATGGAGCAATTTCAAACAGGTATTGCATATTTTCGTGGTTATCGAGTTAGGTTATTCTTAATTGTTCAAGATACTGAGCAGCTCAAAGGAATATACGAAGAAGCAGGGATGAACTCCTTTTTGTCAAACTCGACTTACAGAATAACTTTTGCAGCCAATAATATTGAAACAGCTAATTTAATATCGCAACTTATAGGAAACAAAACTGTACAACAAGAATCGTTGAATAAGCCTAAATTTTTAGATTTAAATCCTGCTTCAAGGTCATTACATATCTCTGAAATACAGAGAGCATTGCTATTGCCTCAAGAAGTTATTATGTTGCCACGTGACGATCAGATAATTTTAATAGAGTCGACTTACCCAATTAAATCAAAGAAAATTTTGTACTACAGTGATACCACCTTCACAAGAAGGCTGCTCAAACAAACTCGTGTGCCTACACAAGAACCATATGACCCAAACAAAGTTCTTTCTGCCGCTGCGAGCAAAGATAAGGTTAATAACGAGGGGAATAATGTTCTTGAGGGACCTAATTCAGTTGATTATCCTGCTGAAACTAAAACCGAAGATGCAGTATATGATGAATCAGATGAATTTGCAGACGGAGATATTGATGATGAAGATATCGACGATAAGTTTGAAGATGATGACGAGGAAGATGAGGATAGGAGCGATGATGGGTTTGATGACGAAGAAAAGGAGGATGAATTTGAAGATGAGGATAAATTAAAAAATGACGAGAAGTAAGGTTAACTTTGCCTATTTTTAGCTCAGAAAAGTGCAAGTTATGCAAATAATTAGGTTTTTCATATTAAGCCATTTTTAATTAATTAGTATTAGATTAGCTATTTTAACTAGGGGAATAATAATGATTAGTAAAAAAACATTAGCGGTTACAGCATTTGCTTTATTGTTGTCACAACAATCTTTTGCAAGTGAAACAGAAGGGTTTTACTTTGGTAGTGGGTATTACGGTCAATATTTAAATAACACAAGCGTACTAAAAACAAGCACTACAGGTATCAAAAATTTGTCTATAAATGACAGGGGTGCTCAGAACACAGAAGGTCAGTCACTAAGTGAGTATAAAGGAAATTATAATCCACCTTTTGCTGCAAATGTGGCATTTGGTTACACAGGAGAATTGGGTAACAACAGCTATAGGGCTGAATTGGAAGGGATGTATTCTTCTGTAAAAGTGGATAATATTGGTTTAACAAGTAGCCAAATAACTGTTTCATACCTAAAGGAGACTGGTGAGGATCCTAATAAAGAAACTTATCTCTATAGTGCTGCAGTTAGTCATGACCAAATTGAGAACATATCTGTAATGGCAAATGTTTATCATCATTGGAAAAGTGACCGTTTCTCTTTTTCTCCTTACGTTGGTATTGGGATCGGTGCAACAAGAATGACGATGTTTGAAAAACCGTCAATAAGACCCGCAGGTCAATTAAAAGCTGGCTTTGACTATCGCATAAACGAAGATGTAAATATGCATATTGGATATAGAGGTTTTGGTGCTATTGGTAGCGATATTAAGCTTACAGCAAAAAGGTTAGGACAAGTGGTAGACGACCCTAATAATGATAAAAAAAAGAAGCTTAATCCTAGCTCAGGTAGCAAAGTAACTGAGGAAATAAATATAGGTAATCAACTATTTCACACACACGGTATAGAGGCTGGTCTTACTTTCCATTTTGCCAGCAAAGCTTAAACATGTTGCCCTTTAAAAAATGCATAAAACCGTTCCTGTCGTCCTATGGCTTGACCATAGGATCTAGTTAAATATAGATCCAAGTAGTCACGCTACTTGGATGACTAGGTAGAGGGTACTGGGATGATATAGGATAATATGGGATGAAGGCAAAAAAACATTAGCTATGTTCTTTTCACAACAATGCATCTCTTCATTCCCGCTAAGTCATATACATATTCCTGAAAAGCTAATTCGTATGAGGGGATTATTTTGTCAATATTGCTTTGATCTTCACCTATCTCCAATATCGCAAACCCATTTTTTTTAAGGCACTTTCTCAATATTGGAAAAATGCTCAAGTAACAGCTCAAACCATCAATACCACCATCAAGGGCAATTCTTGGTTCCTTTTGCACTTCAGCTTGCAAGTCTTTCAATTTGCTTCTTTTAATATATGGAGGATTACTGATTATAAGATCGAATGAACCTCTGCACTCTGTCCACGAACTTGGAAATATTTTGGCTCTGCTGAGAAGATCATGTTTTTTTGTGTTCTGATAGGCAACTTTATATGCTTCCAAGCTTTTTTCAAAACCGACGCCAACAGCATATTCATACTCACTAAGTACGGATATCAATAAACAACCTGTGCCTGTACCAAAATCTGCAATTTTTAGTTTCTGTTTTTTGTTTGGGTAATATTTTAACACTGCTAGGATTATTGTTTCACTATCTGGCCTTGGATCTAAAACATGCTGGTTAACTATAAAATTTTTACTCCAGAATTCACGATTACCTATTATTTGCGATATTGGATATCTTTCCGCTCTTTTTTTTGTTAATTTCCAAAATAAAAGTTCTTTCTCCATCGGCACTTGATCAGCATGGTTCACAATTATAAATGATCTTTCCACTCCAAGTACGTGCTGCATGATGATTTCACAATCTAAATGTGGTGATTCAACTTTATGTGACGATAATAACTCCGATCCTTCTTGAATTAAAGTGCTGATTGTTTTCATTATTCTAAAAATATGTTTCTTTCAGCCAAAAATAGCAAGATGAGCTTCCAGTTTAGGGTAGCTGCACTAAATCCCAGTGTCAAGCACGCAGCTGTACGAACATTGCAATTTGCAGATCCAAGTAGCTTGACTACTTGGATCCAGCTAAGTTGGTGAGCATAAAAGTATAGCTAATGCGAGCTTTACGTCATACCGTCACGGTATCTCTAGATTCCGCTAACACGTAGCGGGACGACGAGGTCAGGGTGTCATCCTAGTACCTTCTCCTGTCATCCCAGTGCCCTGACTACTTGGATCCAGGAAAAAGAATGGTGTCATCCAAGTAGCCTCCCTCCCCTGTCATCCCAGTGCCCAGACACTGAGATCCAGAAAAGTTTGCTTGTAAGCAAGCAAACTAGCACAGAAAGTGGTTACAACATTTTCGATGAGATTATATGGAAAACTGGATTCCAGTGTCAAGCACTGGAATGACACCTTCCTGCCCAGTTCATGTTGCCATAAATATTAAGAAATTTACCAAGCAAAAAAAAGGCAAAAGATATCCCGTATTAGCTAGTTGTCACTCTCTAATCCTGCAAATTGGCGTACTATACTGTCTTAAACGCTTTATAAGCGCGTTTCAGCTTATATAGGTAAAAACCCAGAAATGTTGTGAAGAAGTAAAGTGTGCATAGTGCAAAAAATTAAAAATAAGACGCCAATTACGTAATACTGTTGTCATTTAATCTGCACAGATTGAAGATAAATAAATACCTTCAGTACCATGATAATGGGGCTGGCGAAGGGTGTCAAGTAAGTTTTTTCGTTTCTACTGAATGACAGTTGTGGCTTGGGAGGTAGTGCAAGAAGTCTACTGATGGCTTTCAAGGCAGTTGAGCTTAATTATTAGAGTAGTAATGTTTATTTTTATATTGACTATTGAGGTTTATTATTTTATAACTAAAAACTTAGTTATTTTAATGAGCTTGAGTTTATAACATATGCCTACGATAAATCAATTAATACGTAAGGGTAGATTAGGATTGACCCATAAGAAAAAGGTACCAGCTTTGGGAGAAAGCAACCCTCAAAGGAGAGGTGTTTGCACTAAGGTGTATACTACAACTCCTAGAAAGCCTAACTCAGCACTCCGTAAAGTAGCCAGAGTAAAAATTAGTGGGTATGGTGAAGTGACGGCTTATATACCTGGTGAAGGTCATAATTTACAAGAACACTCTGTTGTTTTGATACGTGGTGGGCGGGTTAAAGATTTGCCAGGTGTGCGTTATCAAATAATAAGAGGTGCCCTTGATCTGCGTGGTGTGCAAAATCGAAAGAAAGCTCGTTCAAAATATGGTGTAAAGAAATCTGGTTAAAGTTTATGGCTCGTCGGAATAAAGCAAAAAAAAGAGAAATAAGTCCTGATTCGCGTTACGGCAGTGTTTTGCTGATGCGTTTCATTAATACAATCATGAAATGTGGTAAAAAATCTACTGCAGAAAAGATTATCTATGACGCTTTGTCTTTAGCTGAAAAGAAAATAGGCGAAGGTGGGTTATCAATTTTTGAGACAGCAGTAGGAAATGTTACTCCTTCTATAGAAGTGCGTTCTCGACGCATTGGTGGTGCAACTTATCAAGTACCTGTTGAAGTTCGACAAGATAGAGCGGTTTCTTTAGCGTTAAGGTGGATTGCTAAAGCAACTTCTGCTGCTCGAAAAAAGAGTGGAAAAACCACTGTTGATTGTTTGCAATCTGAAATACTGGATGCTTATAATAAACGCGGTGGTGCGTTTAAGATGTGCGAAGAAAAATATAAAATGGCTGAAGCTAATAAGGCATTTTCTCATCTTCGTTTTTAATGTTAGCTAATTAATTGTGATATGGAAATTGGAATATCTAAATACAGAAATATAGGGATAATGGCTCACATAGATGCTGGTAAGACTACCACAACAGAGCGTATTTTATTTTATACTGGTAAGCAAAATAGAATTGGTGAAGTGCACGATGGTGCAGCTTCTATGGATTGGATGGAGCAGGAAAAAGAGCGTGGTATTACAATCACATCTGCTGCAACAACATGTTTTTGGAATGATCATAGGGTCAATATAATAGACACTCCTGGTCACGTTGATTTCACTATTGAAGTTGAGAGATCTTTAAGGGTTTTGGATGGTGCAGTTGCTGTATTTGATGGAGTTGCTGGAGTTGAACCTCAATCTGAGACAGTGTGGCGTCAAGCTGATAAATATAGCGTTCCTCGTATCTGCTTTGTTAATAAGATGGATAGAATAGGGGCAAATTTTTATCGATGTGTTGATATGATAAAGACGAAGCTTGGTGCAGCACCTTTAGTTATTCATTTACCAATAGGGAGTGAGAAAGATTTCAAAGGTATAATTGACCTTATTTCTATGAAAGCCATTATATGGCAAGAAGAAACGTTGGGCGCTAAATTTTCTTATGAAGATATTCCTTCTGATTTGCTTGATAAGGCTCAAGAATATCGAAATCTTTTATTAGATGCTGCAGCTGAGATGGATGATGAAGCGATGAATACTTACTTTGAGTCTAATGATCTGCCAGTGGATTTACTGAAAAAATGCGTGAGAAATGGGACCATTAAAGGAAAATTTGTTCCTGTGTTATGTGGATCAGCTTTTAAAAATAAAGGCGTACAACCACTTTTAGATGGTGTGGTTGACTTTTTACCTTCTCCTATTGATGTTGATGTAATTGTTGGAATTGATCCTAAAGATTCAGAAAAGAAAATTGAGGTCAAACCTTCAGAAAAAGAGAAATTTGTTGCTCTTGCATTTAAAGTGATGACGGATAAATTTGTAGGCAGCTTGACGTTTATCCGTATTTATTCTGGTAAATTAAAGTCTAAATCTACCGTTTCAAATGCGTTAAAAAACGAAACTGAAGGGATTGGCAGAATGTTACTTATGCATGCAAATAACCGAGAAGATATAACTGAGGCTAGGGCTGGAGATATAGTTGCTTTAGTTGGGCTAAAGAAAACAACCACCGGAGATACTTTATGTTCTGTTGATTTTCCTATATTATTGGAGCGTATGGAATTTCCTGAGCCTGTTATTGAAATTGCTGTAGAACCTAAAACCACTTCAGATCAGGAAAAATTAGGTATTGCTCTAAATAGGTTGGTTGCAGAAGATCCTTCTTTGAGAATGTCAGTAAATGCGGAAAGTGGCCAGACTATATTGAAAGGCATGGGTGAGCTCCATCTTGAGATTATTGTTGATAGAATGAAGCGCGAATTTAACGTTGAGGCTAACGTCGGTGCTCCTCAGGTTGCATATCGTGAAACTATCACTAAATCTGTTGAAATTGATTACACTCATAAAAAACAATCTGGTGGAGCTGGTCAGTTTGCTAAGGTTAAAATAAAATTTGAACCTCTTGAGCCTGGTTCTGGGTTTCAATTTGAAAGTAAAATTGTAGGTGGTGCTATTCCAAAAGAGTATATTCCTGGGGTAGAAAATGGCTTGGAGTTGATAAAAGAAGGTGGTATAATTTCGGGATTTCCGTTGATTGATTTTAAGGCTACCCTTCTTGATGGTGCTTTTCATGAGGTTGATTCTAGTCCTTTAGCTTTTGAACTTGCTGCTAAAGGTGCTTTTAAAGAGATGGCAAATAAAGCTGGTCCAAAAATGCTGGAGCCTATAATGAAAGTTGAAATCATTACTCCTGAAGAATATATGGGTGATGTTATGGGTGATATAAATAGTAGAAGAGGAAATGTTGCTGATATGCTCGATTTAGGTAATAATAGTAAAATAATTACTGCTTCGGTACCTCTTGCAAATATGTTTGGTTATATCAACGTTTTGCGTTCTATGTCTCAGGGAAGGGCGCAGTATAGTATGCATTTTTCTTGTTATGAGCAAGTGCCACAATATGTGGTTGATGAGTTAAAGTTAGAGTATAATTAAGGGTAATAATTATGACAGCAGTAGTGGAAGCATTTGGAAAGCCGCATGTAAATGTGGGAACAATAGGACATGTGGATCATGGGAAGACGACGTTAACAGCGGCGATAACGAAGCATTATGGAAATTTTGTAGCGTACGATCAGATAGATAAAGCGCCAGAAGAAAGGAAGAGGGGGATAACGATAGCAACAGCGCATGTTGAGTATCAGACGGAAAAAAGGCATTATGCACACGTTGATTGTCCTGGACACGCTGACTATGTAAAGAACATGATAGTAGGTGCAGCACAGATGGATGCGGCGATATTGGTAGTGTCGGGGGTTGATGGGCCAATGCCACAAACGAGAGAGCATATATTGCTGGCGAAGCAGGTAGGTGTTGGATATATCGTGGTGTATATAAATAAAGCTGATGTTGCTGATGCTGATATGATAGATTTAGTAGAAATGGAAGTGAGGGAATTACTGAGTAAATACGGATTTCCAGGGGATGAAGTGCCTGTGGTGGTTGGTTCAGCGCTCAAGGCGCTGGAGGATGACAGCAGCGAATATGGAAAGAAATCAATAGATAAATTGATGGAAAAGTTAGATGAATATGTAGCGGTTCCACCAAGGCCTGTGGATTTACCATTTTTATTGCCAATCGAAGATGTATTTTCGATATCGGGGCGAGGAACAGTGGTAACAGGAAGAATAGAGAAGGGAGAGATAAAGACGGGAGAAGAGATAGAGATAATAGGTCTGAAAGCGACGCAAAAGACGATATGCACAGGTGTTGAGATGTTTAAGAAGTTGCTGGATAAGGGAAGTGCAGGACTCAATGTAGGAATATTGTTAAGAGGAACAAAAAGAGAAGAAGTGGAGAGAGGGCAAGTATTAGCGAAACCGGGGACGATAACACCGCATAGAAAGTTTAAGGCGGAGGTTTATATATTAAAGAAAGAGGAAGGAGGAAGGCATACACCATTTTTTGCGAATTACCAGCCACAGTTTTATTTAAGGACAACGGATGTAACTGGGAGCATAAAATTGCTAGATGGGAAGGAGATGGTAATGCCAGGAGATAATGTGAGTGTAGAAGTAGAATTGCAAGTACCGATAGCAATGGATAAGGGATTGCGTTTTGCGATAAGAGAAGGCGGTAGAACTGTTGGTTCTGGTGTTGTTTCTGAAATTTTGGAGTGAGAGTTTGAGTTATAGGAGTGTAGCTCAATTGGTAGAGCGCTGGTCTCCAAAACCAGAGGTTGTAGGTTCAATTCCTATCGCTCCTGCATTAATGTTGTGGTGGAAATGTTAAAAAGTTTGTGTGGTTTTTTCTGTGATATAAAGCAAGAAATACGAAGAATTGCTTGGGTAAAGAAACAGGAGGTGTTGTCATCTCTATTTGTTGTAATGATTGTTATATTATGCTTTTCGATTTTCTTCTGTTTTGTGGATTTTATGTCTCTTTACGTAATTAAGGCTTTATTTGGAATTATTTATGGAATGTGAATATAAATGGTATATCATTAAAGTTGATTATGGATATGAGCAAAACATACGCGAATTGGTAAGTAATGCTGTTTATTTTAAGGAAGTGTTTATTCCTTATCAAACGGTATGTAATTCAAAGTCTGATATAAAAGAATTATGTGAAGTGTATGTATATATGCATCTGTGTGATGAAAGCAAAAATATTTTGAATCAAATGCCTGGATTCTGCAGTGGCGAATCTGGTGATTTTGAGATGATTTCAGATGATGAGATAAGTTTAAAGTGTAAAGAATTTAATAGATATAAATGGTATATCTTGAGAGTTGCTTCCAATTGTGAAGAGAAAGTGCGCCAACATATATTGGAAAATTCTATGAGATTGGGTATTAATGATTACTTTAAGGAAGTTTTTATTCCATATGAAGAGCTAAGTGAAGTAGAGTTGAAATCTAAGAAAATTGCTACACGAAGGAAATGCTTTCCTGGTTATGTCTTTTTATACGTGAATTTATGCGATGAAGTATTGAATTTTATCAATAATATACCAAAATCTCTTAAGGTTTATGGATTTTTGAAAAATGGTAATATTCCAAAGGTGATTTTGGATGATGAGATTCACTCAATGTGTAATGCACTTTATAATGCTCAAGAGACAAAGAAGTTAGGTTATGGTTATGAAAAAGGTGAAAAAGTGAAAATTAATGATGGTCTTTTTCAAAATTTTAATGGTAAGGTAAATATGGTAAACGATGAGAAAAAAATTATTAATGTGGAAGTATCGATTTTAGGTAAGCCGACAATAATAGAGCTTGATCTGGCTCAAGTAGAGAAAATAGAGGATTAATTATGAGTGTTATAGTTGCTAAGATTAACTTACTTATGGAAGCTGGGAAAGCAGTTCCAGGACCGAAAATTGCTTCAGTACTTGGTCCACGTGGTATACCTGTTCCTAAGTTTTGTGAAGCTTTTAATAAAGTTACTAGTGCTGCTAACGCTAATTATAAAGTAGGCGATTTAGTAACAGTGCGAATTTCCATAAAGGATGATCGCTCTCATGATTTTACTGTCAGCGGTCCGCCTGTGGCTTATTTACTTAAGCAGGAGGCTAAATTAAGTAAAAGTTCTGGTAATCCTGGTAAAGAATTAGTGGCTAAATTACCTATGTCTGCTATAATTAAAGTAGCAAAGTGCAAGATGGTTGATATGAAAGTGGATAATGAAGATTCAGCAGTGAAAATGGTTGTAGGCACTGCAAAATCTATGGGTATAGAAGTTGTGGAAGGTTAGGTAAATGAATACATATAATGATAATCCTAAGCAGTGTTTGAAGAAGATTGTTGAGTCTGCTTCAGCAAAATTTAATGAATCAGTTGATATTGCGGTCAATTTAGGCGTAGATTCACGTAAATCTGAAGAGCAGGTGCGTGGTACAGTAGTTTTGCCTAAAGGTATCGGGAAGAATATTAAAGTAGCTGTTTTCGCTCAAGATAAACATTTATTAGAAGCTGAAAAAGCTGGTGCTGATATTGCAGGAGGAGAGGATTTAGTTGAAGAAATAAAAAAAGGTAGAAAGTTAGATGTTGATTGGTGCATTACTACTCCTGATTTTATGGCAAAAATCACTCCTATTGCAAAAGTATTGGGTGCTAAAGGGCTGATGCCTAACCCTAAATTTGGTACTGTGACTTCTAACATTGCAGAAGCTATTAAAACCATTAAGTCTGGTCAGGTAAAATTTAGAACAGATAAAAATGGTGTTATTCATGGTAAATTAGGAAATATTAAATTTGATATTGATGACTTGCTAGAAAATTTAAAAGCCTTTCTTAAAGTAATTAAAGATAATAAACCTATTTCTGCGAAAGGAATTTACTTTAAGGGTGTTTTTTTAAATTCAACTATGGGTAAAGCTTATAAGATAGGCAAAGTGGAAGATATAATTTAAGGGAGTGATACCGTGAAGCGTAAAGATAAGGATGAATTTATACAGAGCACAATAAACGTATTTGTAAATAATGATTTCTTGATATTAGTAAATTTTAAATCTATAAATGCTAATGATTCATTAACTCTGAGGAATAGTCTGAAGTCTATAGCAGGTGGGGTATTAGTAGTTAAAAACACTCTAGCGCGCTTGGCTTTGGAAAGGACTGGTAAATTCTCTTATTTATCAGGCAAATTTTCCGGTCCTGTTGCTATTATATACTCTAGTGGCATAGTAGAAGCTGCAAAATTAATAGTTGATTTTACTAATGCTAACAAAGAAAAAATGTCTGTGATTTGCGCAGCTCATTTAAATGAATTGTTAACAGTGGAAAATGTTAATAAACTGGCTAAGTTGCCTTCTCTGGATGAATTGCGTGTTAAAATTATGCGTTTAATATCTTATGATATTCCTGCTCGGTTAGCGTTGTCTATTAATTCATCTTCTATGAGGCTTATGAGAGTTTTGGATTATTATAGTTCTAAAAAATAAATTTGTTGTTAAGTAAGGTGGTAATTATGAGTAATGTAACAAGTGATTTGGTTGATAAAATATTATCTTTAAACCTATTAGAGGCTTCTGAACTTGTAAAAGTTTTAGAAGAGAAAATAGGGTTGCCTGCTGGTTCTTTTCTTGGTGGAGCTGTTGGTGCTGGGGCGCCTATTGGTGATAATGCTGCTGCTCCTGCTGCTCAAGAAAAAGCTGAGTATAAAGTTGTGATTAAAGAAATTGATGCGAGTAAAAAAATAGGAGTTATTAAAGCTGTGAGAGAGGTTAATTCTACATTGGGTTTAAAAGAAGCAAAAGAGTTGGTTGAATCTTTACCTAAAGATTTGACTGCTAATGTTCCTAAAGACGAAGCAGAAAAAATCAAGCAAAAACTTATTGAAGCAGGAGCAACTAAAGTGGAGCTTGAATAATATTTAATGTATTAATTTTATATTGATATAGCTCTTTTAATTAGTTTGGGGTATTTTAATGGTTGATTCTTCTTATATGTACGCTTCTGGTGCTTTTGTTCCTAGAGTTTCTTATTCTAGGTCGATTGATTTAAAAGATTCTTTATTGGATTTGGTTAAGGTTCAAAAAGAATCATATGATTCTTTTACTCCTAAGAATAAGGGTAATGAAAGACTTGAAGTTATCTTTCATACAATCTTTCCAATAAATGATCCTTTGCGTAGGGCTACTATTGAGTTTATAAGTTGTAGGGTAGATGATCCTAAGTATGATGAATCTGAGTGTATAAAGCGTGGTGTAACTTTTTCTGCTCAGGTTATTGCTTCTATACGTCTTGTTGTTATGCAGGATGGTATTTCTCTTGATGAATATAAATCGATTAAAGAGAGTGGAGATCATTCTAAACTTGCAACCGTTGTAAAATCTATAGAAGAGCAGAAAGTCCACTTTTGTGGGTTGCCTATGATGACTGATAAGGGCACTTTCATCATTAATGGTGTGGAAAAAGTTATCGTCTCACAAATGCATAGGTCTCCTGGTGTATTTTTTGATAGCGATAAGGGAAAAACTTACAATTCTGGTAAATTGATCTATTCTGCTAGAATTATTCCTTATAGGGGTTCTTGGCTTGATATTGAATTTGATGTTAAAGACCATTTGTATTTTCGTGTTGATAGAAAAAGAAAATTGCCAATTTCAGTTTTATTAAAGGCGTTGGGTCTATCAAATAATGATATACTCGATAGATTTTATGAGAAAATAAAGTATGTAAAACATAAAGATGGTTGGAAAGTGCCTTTTGTTCCTGATAAATTTAAAGGAGTGAGGCTGCCTTTCGACTTAATGGATATTGAAGGTAATGTGCTGCTTAAAGCTAACGTTCGTATTACCTCAAGACTAGCTAAAAAGCTATATGATAATGAATTGAAAGAGTATCTGGTTCCGTTTAATTCTATATGTGGTTTATTCCTCGCAGAAGATTTAATGGATAGTGCTAGCTCTACGAAAATTTTATCTGCTGGTGAATCTATAAAGCTGGAAGACATAAAGAAGCTTGAGTTATTATCTGTAGATGAAATATCAGTGTTGAACATAGATAATTTGTTTGTTGGACCTTATATATTAAATACGCTTTTCTTAGATGAAAACATGTCTTATCAGGATGCACTATATGAAATATATAGAGTTTTGCGTCCTGGTGAAGTTCCTGTTTTAGAGATAGTAGAAGAGTTTTTCCGTAATCTTTTCTTCAGTCCGGAATATTATGATTTGTCTAACATTGGTAGGTTGAAGCTTAACTCTTACCTTGGATTAAATTATGATGAGGATTTAACTGTTTTAACGCATGAAGATATTATTGAAATTGTGAAAAAAATAGTATTGTTACGTGACGGTCAAGGATCTGTAGATGATATTGATCATTTAGGAAACAGAAGAGTAAGATCAGTTGGAGAGTTTATAGAAAATCAATTTAGAACTGGGTTGTTGAAATTGGAACGCGCAATAGTTGATTCTATGTCC
Source organism: Wolbachia endosymbiont (group A) of Tromatobia lineatoria (assembly GCF_964028565.1). Classification (NCBI taxonomy): domain Bacteria; kingdom Pseudomonadati; phylum Pseudomonadota; class Alphaproteobacteria; order Rickettsiales; family Anaplasmataceae; genus Wolbachia; species Wolbachia endosymbiont (group A) of Tromatobia lineatoria. The sequence goes on along the minus strand of NZ_OZ034791.1, from coordinate 980,144 downwards.
ACTTCTAGTTTAGATAAAGTTTCTCCATCTGATTTTATTAATCCAAAAGTGTTAACTAATGTCTTAAGAGATTTCTTCAATTCTTCTCAATTATCTCAATTTATGGATCAGACTAATCCGTTATCTGAAATAACACATAAAAGAAGGTTATCCGCGTTAGGTCCTGGCGGTTTAACAAGAGAACGGGCAGGATTTGAGGTGCGTGATGTTCATCCAACTCATTATGGAAGAATTTGCCCTATTGAGACTCCTGAAGGGCAAAATATAGGGTTAATCAACAGCTTAGCTATATACGCGCGTATTAATAAATATGGTTTCATTGAAAGCCCTTATAGAAAAGTAGTCAATAGGGTTGTTACTGATCAAATTGAGTATCTTTCTGCTATAGACGAAGGCTCACATCATATAGCTGACACTAGCGTAAAGCTTGATGAAAATAATTGCTTTGTTGATGACATGCTATACTGTAGATATGCTGGTAGCTTCGTCATGGTAAGTAGCGACCAAGTTAGTTACATTGACGTATCTCCTAAGCAGGTAATATCAGTTGCAGCTTCCTTGATTCCATTTTTAGAAAATGATGATGCTAATAGAGCATTAATGGGCTCAAATATGCAACGTCAGGCCGTACCTTTATTGAAGCCTACCGCTCCTCTGGTTGCTACTGGTATGGAGTCTTTTGTAGCTTCTGGCTCTGGTGCTGTAGTTTTAGCAAAACGCGATGGCATAGTTGATAGTTCTGATAGTAACTCTATAGTTATACGTGCTTTTGATAAAGAAAGGGTTAACTACTTGGACGTAGATATTTATCATCTAAGGAAATTTCAGCGTTCTAACCATAATACTTGTATTAATCAAAGACCGCTAGTGTGCGTAGGTGATTATGTTAAAAAGGGTGATGTAATAGCTGATGGTCCTGCAATTAACAGTGGTGAGTTGGCGCTTGGTAAAAATTTGCTAGTCGCTTTTATGTCTTGGCAAGGTTATAATTTTGAAGACTCTATTATTATTTCTAGTGAAGTTGTTAAAAAAGATCTCTTTACTTCTATTCATATAGAAGAATTTGACTGTGTTGTACATGATACCCCTTTAGGATCAGAAAAAATAACTCGTGCTATACCTGGTGTTAATGAAGAAAATCTATATCACTTGGATGATAGTGGTATAGTGAAAATTGGTACAAGAGTTGGTCCAGGCTATATTCTGGTAGGTAAAGTTACACCTAAACCTTCTCTTTCATTGCCTCCTGAAACGAAGTTATTAATGACAATTTTTGGTGAAAAGTCATTCGATTGTGCGGATTCCTCTTTATATACATCTCCAGATGTTGAAGGGACAGTAATTGATGTACAAGTCTTTACACGCAGGGGGGTTGAAGAAAATGAAAGGGCATTACTCATCAAACAAAAAGAGATAAATGACTTTGAGGAAGAGCGAGATTATATAATCAATGTTACTAGTGAATATTTCTATGATGAACTGAAGAAACTTCTTATTAATTCTGGTTCTCAAGATCGAGAAAAATTTGACTCTATTGAACGTGAGCAATGGTGGGGTATAGGATTAAAAAACCAATCCATTTCTGAGCAAGTTAAGAGCTTAAAAAAAGATTTTGATGAAAAAGTATCACATGCAATAGCACAGTTTAAGCGAAAAGTAGAAAAATTACATGAAGGTTATGACCTGCCTCAAGGTGTGTCGATGTCAGTAAAAGTTTTCATTGCTGTGAAACATAGTCTGCAACCAGGGGATAAAATGGCTGGTAGACATGGAAATAAAGGTGTGATTTCTCGAGTTGTGCCAGTGGAAGATATGCCTTATTTGGAAGATGGTACTCCTGTTGATATTATTCTTAACCCTCTTGGTGTTCCTTCACGAATGAATGTAGGGCAAATACTGGAAACGCATGTAGGTTGGGCTTGTAGAAAATTAGGGGAAAAGGTAAGTAATATTCTCGATGAGATCAATAAGATCAAAAGTGCTTTTTGCAAGGGAATTAGGTCCCTTAACGATGATAATTTTACACAATTTGCAGTAGCATACCTTGATAATAAAAAAATTGAAAATATTGATGATGATGAAATAACGGCTTCTGTTTTAAATACACCTAATAAGAATGCACTAAATGACGAGTTGAATGAGTTAGTAGAGAACTATTTGAACTCTTGTAAAAGTTCATACAGCAATTTACGTAACTTCCTGATTGAGGTTTATAGCTATGGCAGTAACGTATCTATCTGTAATGATATTCGTAATATTAGTGATAATAATCTCATTGAATTTGCACGCAAATTACGTGATGGCGTTCCTGTTGCTGCACCTGTATTTGAGGGTCCAAAAGATGAACAAATAGCAAAATTATTTGAACTTGCTGGTTTAGATAACTCTGGACAAGCTGTATTATATGACGGTTGCAGTGGTGAAAAATTCGACCGCAAGGTTACAGTTGGTTACATGTACATGCTTAAGTTGCACCACTTGGTTGATGGTAAAATTCATGCGCGTTCAGTAGGGCCTTATAGTTTGGTTACTCAACAACCTCTTGGAGGAAAATCTCATTTTGGTGGTCAGCGTTTTGGTGAAATGGAATGTTGGGCATTACAAGCCTATGGTGCTGCTTATACTTTGCAGGAAATGTTAACTGTGAAGTCTGATGATATTAATGGTAGAGTTAAGATTTATGAATCGATAATAAAAGGTGACAGTAATTTTGAATGTGGAATTCCTGAATCCTTTAATGTGATGATAAAAGAACTACGTTCTTTATGTTTAAATGTAGATTTAAAGCAAAATGATGTAGTGATTGAAGATATATCTCACACTAACATTGCACAACCTTTTAATGAGGTTAGCATATCGATTGCTAGCCCTGAAAGTATTAAGCGTATATCTTGTGGTGAGATAGAAGATGTTTCAACTGCAAATTATCGTACGTTCAAAGTTGAGAAAGGTGGATTATTTTGCCCTAAGGTTTTTGGCCCTGTCAATGACGATGAATGTTTATGTGGAAAATACAAAAAAAGAAGACACAGAGGTCGCATATGCGAAAAATGCGGAGTAGAAGTTACATCTTCTAAAGTAAGAAGAGAAAGGATGGGTCATATAGAGCTTGCATCTCCTGTTGCTCATATATGGTTTTTGAAATCGCTTCCTTCAAGAATTGGAGCATTATTGGATATGTCTCTCAGAGATATTGAGAATATTTTATATAGCGATAATTATATCGTAATAGATCCTCTTGTTTCGCCTTTTGAAAAAGGTGAGATTATTAGTGAAAAAGCTTATAATGAAGCTAAAGATAGCTATGGGATCGATAGTTTTGTAGCTATGCAAGGTGTTGAAGCTATAAGAGAGTTGCTAACGCGCCTTGATTTACATGAAATTAGGAAGGATTTAAGACTAGAATTAGAATCTGTTGCTTCTGAGATAAGAAGAAAGAAAATTATAAAGAGATTGCGTATTGTTGAAAACTTCATTAAATCTGGAAATAGGCCTGAGTGGATGATACTTACAACTATACCTATTTTACCACCTGATTTGCGTCCTTTGGTATCGCTTGAGAGTGGTCGTCCTGCAGTTTCTGATCTGAATCATCATTATAGGACTATTATTAATAGAAATAACAGGTTGAGGAAATTGTTGAGCTTAAATCCTCCTGAGATTATGATTCGTAATGAAAAAAGGATGTTACAAGAAGCAGTTGATTCTCTTTTTGATAATAGTCGTCGTAATACTTTGGTAAATAAAGCTGGTGCTGTTGGATATAAAAAGTCCATTAGTGATATGTTAAAAGGAAAACAGGGTCGTTTTCGCCAGAACCTCTTAGGAAAAAGGGTAGATTACTCTGGACGTTCTGTAATAGTTGTTGGTCCAACTTTGAAACTAAATCAGTGTGGATTACCAAAAAGAATGGCTCTTGAACTATTCAAACCTTTTGTTTACTCAAAGCTTAAGATGTATGGTATGGCTCCAACTATTAAGTTTGCTAGTAAGTTGATAAGAGCAGAAAAACCAGAAGTTTGGGATATGCTTGAAGAGGTAATAAAAGAGCATCCTGTTTTGTTGAATAGAGCGCCTACGCTACATAGACTTGGTATTCAGGCTTTTGAGCCAATCCTTATTGAAGGCAAAGCAATACAGCTTCATCCGCTTGTCTGTACGGCGTTTAATGCTGATTTTGATGGTGATCAAATGGCAGTGCATGTGCCAATTTCATTGGAAGCTCAGCTTGAAGCTAGGGTGTTGATGATGTCCACTAATAACGTTTTAAGTCCTTCTAATGGCAGACCGATTATAGTTCCTAGTAAAGATATAGTACTTGGTATATATTATCTGACTTTACAAGAACCTAAGGAAGATAATTTACCATCTTTTGGTGCTTTTTGTGAAGTTGAGCATTCCTTGAGTGATGGTACTTTACATATTCATTCTAGTATAAAGTATAGGATGGAGTATATTAATAGCAGCGGTGAAACTCACTATAAAACTGTTTGTACAACTCCTGGCCGTTTAATATTATGGCAAATTTTTCCTAAGCATGAGAATCTAGGCTTCGATCTAATAAATCAGATATTAACAGTCAAGGAAATAACTGGTATAGTTGATTTGGTATATCGTAACTGTGGTCAAAGTGCTACAGTGGCATTTTCTGATAAATTAATGGTACTTGGCTTTGAGTATGCCACATTTTCTGGTGTCTCTTTTGGTCGTTGTGATATGGTTATACCTGAAACTAAAGCTACACATGTTGATCACGCGAGGGGTGAAATTAAGAAATTCTCTATGCAATATCAAGATGGGCTAATAACTAGAAGTGAGAGGTATAACAAGGTTATAGATGAATGGTCTAAGTGTACGGATATGATAGCTAATGATATGTTAAAAGCAATATCTATATATGATGGAAATAGTAAGTACAACTCAGTGTATATGATGGTTAACTCTGGTGCAAGGGGTTCTACTTCACAGATGAAACAGCTAGCAGGAATGCGAGGGCTCATGACCAAACCTTCTGGTGAGATTATAGAAACACCTATAATTTCTAATTTCCGTGAAGGATTGAACGTATTTGAATACTTTAATTCTACTCACGGTGCGCGTAAAGGTTTAGCTGACACTGCACTTAAAACTGCAAACTCTGGATACTTAACTCGTCGTTTAGTTGATGTATCTCAAAATTGCATAGTTATAAAGCATGACTGTAAAACAAAAAATGGTCTTGTTGTGAGAGCTACAGTTGAAGGAAGTACTATAGTTGCATCTCTAGAGAGTGTTGTGCTGGGTAGAACAGCTGCAAATGATATATATAACCCAGTGACAAAAGAATTATTAGTAAAAGCAGGGGAATTAATTGATGAGGATAAAGTAAAGCAAATCAGCATTGCAGGTCTTGATGTTGTAAAAATTAGATCGCCTTTAACTTGTGAAATAAGTCCTGGTGTATGTTCTTTATGTTATGGAAGAGACCTTGCAACTGGTAAAATTGTTTCAATAGGTGAAGCAGTTGGTGTTATAGCTGCTCAATCTGTTGGAGAGCCAGGTACTCAGTTAACGATGCGTACTTTTCATATAGGTGGAGTAATGACTAGAGGCGTTGAATCCTCGAATATTATAGCTTCTATTAATGCTAAAATAAAGTTAAACAATAGTAATATAATTATAGATAGAAACGGAAATAAAATTGTGATAAGCCGTTCCTGTGAAGTCGTGTTGATTGATAGCCTTGGTAGTGAGAAGTTGAAGCACAGTGTACCTTACGGCGCTAAGCTTTATGTAGATGAGAGTGGGTCAGTAAAAATTGGCGATAAAGTTGCGGAATGGGATCCTTATACATTGCCTATTATCACGGAGAAGACTGGTACAGTGTCTTATCAGGAATTAAAAGATGGAATTTCGATCACTGAAGTGATGGATGAATCTACAGGAATATCAAGCAAAGTAGTAAAAGACTGGAAATTGCATTCTGGTGGAGCTAATTTACGTCCTCGTATTGTGCTGCTTGACGATAATGGTAAAGTAATGACACTCGCAAGTGGCGTTGAAGCATGTTATTTTATACCAATCGGTGCAGTGCTCAATGTACAAGATGGCCAGAAGGTTCATGCAGGTGATGTTATTACAAGAACACCAAGAGAGTCAGTTAAAACTCGTGATATTACTGGTGGTTTACCGAGGGTTATAGAGTTATTTGAAGCACGTCGTCCTAAAGAGCATGCTATTGTTAGTGAGATAGATGGCTATGTAGCGTTTTCTGAAAAAGACCGTAGAGGAAAACGCAGTATATTAATTAAACCTGTAGATGAACAAATTTCTCCAGTTGAATATTTGGTATCAAGAAGTAAGCATGTAATAGTCAATGAAGGTGATTTTGTACGTAAAGGTGATCTATTGATGGATGGTGACCCTGATCTCCATGATATTTTACGTGTGCTTGGGTTAGAAGCTTTAGCGCACTATATGATTTCTGAAATACAGCAAGTTTATAGATTGCAGGGTGTTCGTATAGACAATAAGCATTTAGAGGTGATCTTAAAACAAATGCTACAAAAAGTGGAAATTACTGATCCTGGTGATACTATGTACTTGGTTGGCGAAAGCATTGACAAGCTGGAAGTTGATAGGGAAAATGATGCTATGAGTAACTCTGGCAAACGGCCTACTCATTATCTTCCTATTCTGCAGGGGATTACTAGGGCAAGTCTTGAAACTAGCTCCTTTATTTCTGCTGCCTCTTTCCAAGAGACAACAAAAGTACTTACAGAAGCAGCATTCTGCGGGAAGAGTGATCCTTTAAGTGGATTAAAAGAAAATGTTATAGTAGGAAGATTAATTCCTGCTGGTACAGGTTTGATTATGAATAAGATCAGAGCACTTTCACTTTGTGATAATGTGGATAAATATGAAAAATATTTTGATATTGAAACTTATGACGAGGAATGGTTGATGGATAATGGTTGTCATTTACACTCTGGTGAGGAAGAGAGCGTAGTGGCATACGATCAGTCGAATTGAGTACAGCTAGTGTGTCTCTTGACCAAAAAAGCCAATAATATTTTCTTTCACTTCTGTGCTATCTGTCATGTTATTTACTCTCACACGAAATTCAGATGAGCCTTGAAGCCCGCTACTGTACCAACCTATGTGTTTGCGGGCCATCTTTATTCCTGTGTCATTTCCATAGTACTCAAGAATATTGTCGTAATGCTCGAGTATGATGCTTAATCTCTCTGAAGCTGTTGGCTCAGAAGTTTCACTTCCACTGAGAAAGTTCATTGCTTGATTAATCAGCCAAGGTTTACCGTAGGCACCACGACCTATCATCACTCCGTCTGCTCCAGATTCTTTGAGAGCATTCTGAATATCATTTAAATTTTTAATATCGCCATTTACTATAACTGGAATTTTCACTTGCTCTTTAACATTTCTAACGAATTTCCAATCTGCTTGACCATTATAAAGCTGCGCTCTTGTTCTTCCATGCACAGTGATCATTTTTGCTCCTAAGTCTTCGGCAATTTTCGCAAGTCTCGGGGCATTGCGATTTTCATCGTTCCATCCAGTGCGCATTTTCACCGTAACTGTCATATTCACTGCTTTGACCACAGCTTCAATTATCTCAGCGGCTTTTTTCTCATCACGCATTAGCGCTGATCCTGCATAACCGTTTACAACTTTTTTAACAGGGCAACCAAAGTTTATGTCTATAATTTTTGCTCCCATGTCCTCGTTTAATTTTGCAGCCTCCGCCATAACATCTGGCTCACACCCAGCAAGCTGCACAGCAGTTAATGCATCGACTTTTGCTTTTTGCAAACTCTGGCGAGTTTGCATAATCATAGCTCTGCTTGCGATCATCTCTGAAACTAACAAACTTGCACCAAGTTTCTTCACAATACTTCTAAACGGATAATCAGTCACTCCAGACATTGGAGCTAAAATAACTGGAGAATCAATTGTCAAATTTCCTATTTGGAGGGGCATAAGGTCAATGGTAATTTTTCATTGATTACATAATGCAACACAAACTTGCATTCTCCCTTGAAATAGAAGACTGAGATGTTTTCGTCCTTGGCGGACGCTTACGATTTCTTAGATCTTCCTTACATTTCTCATCTTCCATAAGCGCTCTTGTAAATTCTTCTCTTTTCTCATTCAAATCAAATTTATATTCTGATAACTTTTTGTCAATTTCGTCAAATGATTTGTCTTCGTTAAGCATTTGTGTAATTTTATGAGCATTTTCTAACGCAAATATTCCACAGTTATACCCGTCACTTTGCTGCTTAGTTGGGGAAATTCTTATGTCTAATACCCATTCCTCTTTTTGCAGTTCTCTTTTAACAATATTTAGCACATTATCTGGCAATTGATTACCAAATGAGTCACAGTAATAAGCTCTAAATTTTTTATCACCTGCATCAGGTTTAATAACCAAAGTTACCCAATGATTGTTGTTAATATGAAGAACCGAAGTAAATATCAATTTAGAATTTTGTTTTAATTCACCTCTATAATTCTGAAGAAATTCTTTTGTGAGTTCGTCCCAACCATTAGAATAGCTAGGAGCAAGAAAATAGACATTATTATTACTATGTTCACTTTGTGAGTACCCATACACAACTCTTGCAATATGTGTAATGTCATCATCACATAACCAGTAAGCATAATTTCCTCTGTTTGTCTGATGCACAAGAGTGTCCAAATTTTCATGAAACTCTTTACCACCCAAACCACTATCTTTTGAAGCAATAGAACTTCTGCGACTACTGTTCTCTGAAACAGTTGACCCATCTTCATTATCTGGTCCAGGAAAAATACCACTATCCTCATCTGGAGTTTTTTGCTCACCTTGACTTGCTCTTTTTCCATTAATATAACCCTTCGCTAAGTAAAATAAAGGTTCAACAACCATTTTGTATGCTACTGTAAGAATTGTTCCCATTAAAACCCAAACTACGGGGTTAGAGATGAGCATAGCAAGTGGAAAGGTCAATAGAGGGGATCCTATTACCGCCCCTAAACAGCCAGCAGCGAATGTGGCTGCTAGGCATACACAAGTAGCGTAGATAACGAATTCCTCACCAGCAAAGTAAGTGCTCTCTTTCTGATTATTTTTTGTAATGCCCAACATACTACACCCTATGAACGCTAAGTTAATTAAATTTAAACAAATTCTAACAAAAAAATCAACCATAATAATTTTAGTAGTATGAGAATATATTGAATATTAAGAGCTTTTGGAGTACAGTAACAATGTTAGTAATAGCACAATATATGCACGATATAGAATATATACGCAAAAACCCTGAAGGATTTGAAAAGGCAATGAAAAGCAGGGGAATTAGAGAATCTACTGCGGAAGAGATATTAGAAATCGATCACGAGAAAAGATCATTAACCACTAAACTGCAGGATTTGAATAGGCAGCGCAATGAAATCACAGAGGAAATAAAAAAGCTTAAAATGAGCAAGAGCCCCTGTGAAGAGCAAATAGAGTTGTCAAAAAGCATCACAAATGAGATAGAGGCAATCAGCTTAAAAGAACAAGCAGAAAAGGATAAGTTAGTGAATGTTTTATCTAACTTGCCGAATATTCCTGCGCAAGATGTGCCAATAGGCGCAGATGAGAACTCTAATTTAGAGGTGAGAAGATATGGAGGAAAAAGACAGTTTGATTTTGTACCAGAATCTCATTATGAACTCGGAGAAAAATTAGGTTTAATGGACTTCGAACAAGCGGCGAGAATTTCCGGATCAAGATTTACGATATTAAAAGGACAGTTAGCTAAGCTTGGACGAGCGCTAATAAATTGTATGCTTGAAATGCATGTTAATGAATTTGGCTATACTGAGGTGTACCACCCGGCTTTGGTGAAAAACGAAGCTATGTATAATGTTGGTCAGCTACCGAAATTTTCTGACGATTCGTATTTAACTACCGACGAATTGAGGTTGATTCCCACAAGTGAAGTGTTTTTAACAAATTTAGTTGCTGACAAAATAATGGAAGAAAAAGAACTGCCTATTCGCTTTACTGCATATTCGGAGTGCTTTCGTAAAGAAGCAGGTAGTGCAGGTCGCGATACCAGGGGCATGATAAGGCAACACCAATTTGGTAAAGTGGAGTTGGTAAGCATCACAACTGAAGACCAATCAAATGATGAGCTTGAGCGTATGACGAGTGTTGCTGAAGAGATATTAAAAAAATTAGAATTGCCATACAGAGTAATGCTGCTTTGCAGTGGCGATATGGGTTTTGCTGCACAAAGGACTTATGACATAGAGGTATGGTTACCTGGGCAAAATAAATATAGAGAAATATCAAGCTGCTCAAATTGTGGTGCATTTCAAGCAAGAAGGATGAACGCTAAATACTCTTCAGAAACTGATAAAAAGATGAAAAAATATATTCACACTTTAAACGGCTCAGCTTTAGCTATAGGAAGAACGATTATTGCCATAATGGAGAATTATCAAAATTCTGACGGGTCGATTGCAATACCAAACGTGTTGCAAAAATACATGAGTAATGATACTGTTATAAGCAAATAATAATTTTGACATATAGAAAAGCGAGGAAATAAAGATGAAGGTTCTGGTTATAGGTTCTGGTGGGCGTGAGCACGCTCTACTTTGGGCTCTAAAAAAATCTCCTATCTTGACTGAGTTATATGTAACTCCTGGTCGCCAAGCTATGAAAGATCTTGGGGCTCTTGTGGATGTAAATATTCAAAATTCAGTGGATGTTACACAATTTTGCAAGAGAGAAAATATAGAGTTGGTTGTTATTGGTCCAGAACAACCAATAATTGATGGGCTTGCTGATGATTTAGTTGCAGAGGGAATAAATGTTTTTGCTCCAAGTCAAGCAACTGCAAAACTTGAGGGATCGAAGTCTTTCACCAAGGGACTATGTAAACGATATGGTATACCAACTGCCAAGTACGAGTGTTTTGTTGATGAAGGGTTAGCTAAAGATTTTGTATGTAGCAATAAAATAAAGTTTCCACTTGTAGTGAAAGCAAATGGAATTGCAGCAGGAAAAGGGGTGGTTATATGTAATACAGAAAGCGAAGCTTTTTCAGCAATAGATTCAATGCTAGTGGAGAAAAAATTTGGTGAATCAGGTGAAGAAATAATCATAGAAGAATTTTTAATTGGAGAAGAAGTAAGTTTTTTTGCTCTTATTGATGGGTTGAAAGTAGTAACTCTTGGGTGTGCAAAAGATTATAAGAGAGTTGATGAAAGTAATGAAAGCCAAAATACTGGAGGTATGGGGTCGTACTCATCACCTTCAATTATAAGTAAGGACATGGAGCAAAAAATTATCCAAAAAATAATATACCCTACAGCTCAAGCATTGGTTAACATGGGTACGTCTTATAAAGGAGTACTCTTTGCTGGTTTAATGATTTGCAAAGATAGCCCAAAACTTCTCGAGTATAACGTTAGATTCGGTGATCCAGAAACGCAATCTATATTACCTAGATTTGATTCAAATTGCGATTTGTTAAAATTGATGTTGTCAGTTGCAGAAGGAAAGTTAAATGTCAAAATGGTGGAACTTAACAACAAATCTACAGTTTGTGTAGTTGTTGCAAGTAAAGGCTATCCGGGTGATTATCAAAAGGGAGAAGTAATTAAAGGATTAGATAAGATTGAAAGCATTCCTGGTGTGTTGGTGTTTCATGCTGGTACTAAATTCGATGAAAGTGGTAACTTAGTTTCCGATGGCGGAAGAGTGCTAAATATAGTAGCAGAAGGGAGCACTATAGAGGAAGCCAAAAGTAAGGTGTACTCAGCATTAAATTTTTTAGAATGGCCAGGGGGCTTCTTCAGATACGATATCGGTAGTTAATGTTAGCTGTCGGTTAGCAGGTGGTTCACAGAAACGAAAAACTTCCTTGACAAACTCCGCCAGCCCCCTTATCATGAAACTGAAGCTATTGTATTTGCTTTCGCCAATCTGCAGATTAAAAGGTAAGGGTTACTTAATGTATCGGCGTCTTATGTTCAATTTTTTGCAGTATATAGATACTGTATGTCTTTACAAAACTTCATCTACATCTAGATTTTTATCTAAATAAGCTGAACGCGCTTATAAAGCGTTACAAGACATCAAAAAATGCCAATACTCGACAGAGATAGTAAAAGACTAGCTAATTCGGGGATTCTTTGTCTTTTTTTCTGCTTGGTAAATTTCTTAAACATTTGCAGCATAGGTTAGTTGCAATTAAAAGCAGCTAAATCTTGCTTGTCAAGCGTTTAAAACATAAAAAACGCCAATATTTTAAAGCAGATAATAACCCCAGGGCTTCTTTTGCCTTTTTTTTCATTTGGTAAATTTCTTAAATATTTATGGCTAAACGACAATCGTCATCCCGCAGCGGGATCTAGAGATACCGCGGCGGTATGACGTAGGGAAACCTTTCTTGGGTTAGCTATAAAACTAATCAGCATCTTGTTTAGCACATATAAATTAAGTTTCACAAATATAGTGCTAAACCTTGAAAATATGTTATAGCTACTTCTTCCAATTTAGTGGTGGGTTTTGACAGTACACATGTTATTTTACTAGCTACCAACTCAAGTGTCACAGAAGTTGCAATCATTTTAAATGTCACAGAAGTTGCAATCACTGCATTTATATTCTGTACTTTAACATTTACTCTACTTTCTATTAGAGGCTTTACCCCCCTTACATCATTACGTACAGCAGTATGATTTATTTCATTTTCAATTCCACTACTATGCTGCAACAAGATATCCCCATTAACTTTTATTTCAACATTTTTGTCACTACTACCATTGTTAAAATTTAATCCCTCATCTCTTCTACTTTGTCTTTTTTCTTTTAATTTTAATTCAGTTTCTCTTTTATCAAGGGTAGGAAATGGGATGTGAGTTTTTTCCTGACCATCTTGATTTATAGCTCTTGTTGTATTAAAAGCTTCGTTGCTTTTACATGATATTGTATAAGTAAGTGGTGTGTAGATTTTTTCTTCACTATCTGGATATTTTATAGTTATTGTTGCATTAAGAATGTCTTTCAGAATATCATTTTCTCTAGCTATGTCTAAAATTTTTTGAATAACTTTGCGATCATGTAATGCGGCAAGTAACTTATCAGTTACTTTTTGATTATTTTTATGTTTTATGGTTATTGTTGTGTTAAGAATGTCTTTCAGAATACCGTTTTCTTTAGCTACTCTTAACATTTTCTCAACAGCTATACTATCTTTACGTAGTATAGCATAAGCAAGTGGTGTGCAAGTTTCTTCCTGACCATCTGGATATTTTATAGTTGTTGTTGCGTCAAGAATGTCTTTCAGAATACCGTTTTCTTTAGCTACTCTTAACATTTTCTCAACAGCCATACTATCTTTACGTAGTATAGCATAAGCAAGTAGTGTGTAAGTTACTTCCCGGCTATCTGAATGTTTTATAGTTGTTGTTGCGTCAAGAATGTCTTTCAGAATATCGTTTTCTTTAGCTACTCTTAACATTTTCTCAACAGCTATACTATCTTTACGTAGTATAGCATAAGTAAGCGGTGCGCAAGTTTCTTCATGACCATCTGGACATTTTATAGTTGTTGTTGCATCAAGAATATCTTTCAGAATACCGTTTTCTTTAGAGATTTTTAAAATTTCTTCAATAGTTTTGCTATTTTTACATGATATAGCGTAAGTAAGCGGTGTGTAAATTTCTTTCTGACCATCTAGATATTTTATAGTTGTTGTTGCGTCAAGAATGTCTTTCAGAATATCGTTTTCTTTAGAGACTTTTAAAATTTCTTCAATAGTTTTGCTATTTTTACATGATATGGCGTAAGTAAGCGGTGTGTAAATTTCTTCTTGACCATCTAGATATTTTATAGTTGTTGTTGCGTCAAGAATATCTTTCAGAATACTGTTCTCTTCAGCTGCTACTAGAATTTCTTTAATAATTTTGCCATCCTCCCAGAACATAGCATGAGCAAGTGGTGTGTAAGTCACTTCCCGGTCTAGATATTTCATGGTTGTTGTTGTGTTAAGAATATCTTTCAGAATACTGTTCTCTTCAGCTGCTACTAGAATTTCTTTAATAGCTTTGCTATCCTTCCAGAACATAGCATAAGCAAGTGGCGCGTAAGTCACTTCCTTGTTATCTGGATATCTTATAGTTGCTGTTGTGTTAAGAATATCTTTCAGAATACCGTTCTCCTTAGAGACTTTTAAAATTTCTTCAATAGCTATACTATCTTCATATAGTATAGCATAAGCAAGTGGTGTAACAGTTGCTTTCCGACCATCTGGATATTTTATAGTTGTTGTTGCGTTAAGAATATCTTTCAGAATACCGTTTTCTTTAGAGACTTTTAAAGTTTCTTCAATAGTTTTGCTATTTTTACATAATATGGCATAAGTAAGTGGTGTGCAAGTTTCTTCCTGACCACCTGGATATTTTATAGTTGTTGTTGCGTCAAGAATGTCTTTCAGAATACCGTTTTCTTTAGCTACTCTTAACATTTTCTCAACAGCTATACTATCTTTACGTAGTATAGCATAAGCAAGTGATATAATAGTTGATTCTTTACCCCGATGTTTACTTACTTCCGTAGTAAGAATCCTTTGTTTTTCCTTTTCAGATATTTTTTCTAGTTCTTCAGCAATGCTACTTTTTTTGCCTTCTATTTTTGATGCTAATTTTAAAATACTTTTTTCATCTTTCTCTTTCAATTTCGAATCGTTTACCTGATGAGTCATTTTTTTTCTCAAGGTCTTTCTTATTAAACTAAGCATAACATTTTCTCTCTTCGTGGTTATAATATTTGCTTTTATGAATCAGTTGTGTTGATAATGTATTAATTGCATAGTTCAGACATTGTTTTATAAAGCAAAATTTTAGTAGACCACCTTACAAGAACGTTTCTTGCTAATTCTGAATCCGAAAAAAGGACGCAGTAAAGTTATTTGTAAGGGAAGAATGAAACTTGTAGCTATAGCTAAACTGACTTACGATAATTTGAAAAACCGTCATCCCGCTGCTTGTTAGCGGGATCTAGAGATACCGCGGCGGTATGACGGTTCGCAGTGGTATGACGATAAGCTCGTCATCCCGCTACATTAATATTGTATTAATAAAAACTTAATAATAATCCTTAATAATATATGAACTAACATGTTTGCAATTTCGTATGACAGAGGAAACAAAAGATGGATATGCTTCCTTATACGTTGCAATTCAGGAAGGTAATATTGAAGCTGCAGAACTACTAATAAAATGTGGCACAAACGTCAATGATCATTATGAACGCAATCGTACGCCACTGCATATTGCCATCGGACGCAAACAATTAGAAATAGCAAAATTGCTGATAAAAAATGGAGCAAACGTTAATGCAAAAACTCAAAATCATGGTAAAGATGATCTAACACCAATGCACTTTGCAGTTTTTGCAAATACGCCAGAATTTATAGAATTACTAGCTAGCCATGGTGCATTGATTAATGAAAGAGAAAGTACCGAAGGGTATACTCCTCTTCACTTTGCTGCTTTATATGGGAACAAAAATATAATACAAGCCTTAATTGATAAGGGACAAGATATTGAAGATGTGGACAATAATGGGCGAACAGCTCTGTTTTTAGCTTCTAGGCAGTGCACTGAAGCAGAAGATGATAGCAGAATAGAAATTATCAAGTATTTGATAGACAAGCTCAAAGCAGATGTAACAAAGAAAGACAATAATAACAATGCAGTACTCTTTCCTGCCGCTAATAATTGCCCTGGAAAAGTGGTAGAATTCATCATTGAGCAATATATAAAAATCTTTGAGTTAGAGAATTTTATCAACCACAAAAATAATGATGGAATGGATGCTTTGGATATTGCGCTGAATAGTGGAAACGAGAAAGCTATTGAAGTATTAAGATCATATGGAGCAGATATCAAGAATAAGGTAGATGGTAGCATTCAAAAAATTACTGCAGAAAAACCAAGTAGTACCCTAGACAGAGCAGAAAGTGCAGAGGTAGCGCCTCCAATTAAGCAAAGAGTATAAAGCTTTTTATAAAGCGATTATAAATTTCAGTAAGTTGCAGAGGCTCTACAATGGGAAGTGTAGTATGTTAGCAGATACAAATGACTAGATAAATTATATTTCATTAAAGTCATTTATCTTGAAACATAAGCAGGATTTTGTATGGTTGTTTCAATTTGGGTCTGTATATTGAAACAACGCGTGAAAATGACAGGTCATTGTACAAGAGGTATCTAATTCACCGACAAGAATGCTAGATAAAGACACTTACATTTCAATTATTTCACAATTTCTGTATAATCTTAAAAACTCAATTAGTGCGTTATGAAGATAATAATAGGTAATGCTAGTAAGGAATTAGGGGAATCAGTAGTTAACCGGCTAGATGTTCAACCATCCTCTGCTTGGATATCAAAGTTTACCGATGGTGAGGTAAATGTAGAAGTAGCAAATGATCTATATAATCAAGAAGTATATATAATACAATCTCTTTCTCCCCCTGTGAATGATAATCTTATGGAGCTTCTGCTTATAATTGATGCAGTAAATAGATTAGGAGCCAAAAGGATAGTAGTAATTATCCCTTATTATGGATATAGCAGGCAAGATAGAATTATCAAGAACAATAATGTGCAGTCTGCTTTAAGTGCCAAATTAGTTGCAAATCTTATTCAAACTGCAGGTGCAAGTAGCGTTGCAGTTATTGATTTGCACTCAAGTCAAATTGAAGGATTCTTTGATGTACCGATAACTAATTTGAACTGCTTTGAAGCATTTGTTGACTCTATACACACGGAAAATTTGGCAATTGTTGCACCTGATGTTGGAGCAATTGGTAGAGCACGTGCTTTTGCAAAGACTTTAGAGGAAAAGTACAAGATAGGGTTAAGTGATAAGATTATTGTAGTAGATAAATATAGGGAGAAAGCAGGCACATCTCAAGTAATGAACATAATAGGAGAAGTTGCAAACAAAAATTGTGTCATTGTTGATGATATAGTTGACTCTGGTGGAACATTGTGTAATGCAGCTCTTGCTTTAAAAGGCCACGGAGCAAAGTCCGTAATTTCATGCATCACACATGGCGTGCTTTCAGGAAGTGCAGTTGAGAAAATCTCTTCCTCTTCTTTAGATAAATTAGTGATTACGGATACCATACTTCACAAATTTGAAAAAACTGGTAAAATAGAAGTTGTTTCGGTCGTAGATATTTTAACTCACTTTATCCAAGGAGGTAAAGATGCCAGCTAAGTCAACAGAAGACGTTATTACTTCACTAATAGAATTTGCAAATAAGAGAAAAATAACAATTACCAAAGAAGAAATGCTTAAAATTGCACAGCTTGTAAGGATTAAGTTATCAAATGACGAGATTGATCACTACTCCAAAGAACTGACAATGCTGGATTGGATACATGATACTTTATTGCAAGTTAATACTGAAGGTGTTTCTCCTATGCGTTATGGCAGCATAGACAAGGACATTCATGTACGCGATGATGTTATAAATTCTCAAAACATTAAAAAAGAGATATTGTCCAATACAAAACCTGAGCATGGGTATTTCGTAGTGCCAAAGGTTATAAGCAATTAAAGTAAAATAAGGCTCATATCAAATCTATAATAGATCTACTTTCAAAAATAAGACCAATCCGGTAAAGAAGCATTTGTGGGAGTGGAAACCATTTTTTGATTTTTCTTTACTAAGTCTACTAAATATAGTTTAGAGTTGCTTGGTGATTCTGTTCTTGTAAAAATGATTTCTCTACCATTTGGTAACCATGCCGGGGATTCAATTTTATGCCCCTCTGAAAGCAGACGTTCTTCTTTGCCATCTGGCTTCATAACTCCTATGTAAAATTTTCCTGACTGAATCTTTGTAAAAGCTATCAGATCTCCTTTTGGCGACCAAACAGGCGTAGCATATCTTCCACTTCCAAAACTAATTCTTTTAGGTTTTTTACTTTTGTTAGTAAAATCGATAACGTACAGTTGCTGACTCCCACTTATATCAGAACTAAAAGCCATATACTTTTGATCTGGAGAAAAAGAGGGAGAAGTGCTTATAGCTGAACCTTTAGTAATTTTTTTTGTTCGTTTACTACTTAAATCCAAAGATAATATATTCGTTTCACCACCCAATGAGTGGGAAATTAAAAGAGATTTACCATCGGGAGAAAATCTTGGTGCAGAAACAACTCCTTCAAATGCGCTGATTATTGATTCAGTGTTATCTTTTAAATTTTTTAATATTATATAACTTTTACCATTTGCGTACGAGATATAAACAATGCCCTTTCCATTTGGTGAGAATCTCGGTGTTGACACAAATCTATCGCCATTTGTTAAGTATTTTATATTACTTCCATCTTGATTCATCACAGCAATTTTACGCACAGATTTGTAGTTGCTATCTTTTTCTTCAGCGATATACGTGATTTTTGTGTTGAAGTGCCCTTTCTCACCAATTAATCTATCATGTATCACATCCGAAACGAGGTGACCAATTTTTCTCCAGTCTTTTGCTGGAAAAACAACTGACTGAGTAAGTAATTCTCTTTTTGTAAAAGCGTCAAATAAACGAAATGATAGCTCTAATGCACTACCAGATATTTCGCTTAAACTTACTGTGACTACAGTATCGCTTTTCCAAGATTTAGATTCAGCTTCCGCGCCACGTTTTACATTAAATAAGCCACAATTAGATAAATTTGTTCCTATTACCTTTGCAATATTTTCGCTTAATTCGCTTTCCAACGCTGTTTTACATGTACATTTAGATACAACAAGACCAATGTTACCAACACTGCTTTTTTTTATATCAACATATAAAGCAGCTTTTGTAAAATAAGGAATAAATAACGAAATAAATAACACCAGATGAACGAATAGCTTCATTCATTTCATACCTGTTCTATCTGAACCTCAATTATAGGCCTTTTTAGTAAATATTCCTTTAAGATACTCAATATTGAACTTTCAATCTTATTTTTAATTTTTTTTGTTGGCTGCAAACTAAACAACGACTCAACTTTCTTGACAATTTTCTGTATGGTAGCTGCATCTTCTAGCACTTCAAAAACACCAGGTACAAATACTTTTGGTTTAGCAAGCAATTTATTTTTCTTGTTTACAACTGCTGTTACCACAATAACTCCGGCATCTCTCATTCTTTTACGCATTTTTATAACACTGCTCTCCGGATGACGTAGCAACATACCATCAATACCAAAGTAGTCAACATCAATTGAATCAACCTTTTCTCCGTTCTCCAAATTAACAATATCACCTGGTGCAATCATTATTGCTTTTGCCACACCGCACTCTTTAGCAAATTTTACATGTGCATGCGTGTGAATATATTCGCCGTGAACTGGAATAGACATCTTCGGTTTTATTAAAGAATACATTTCCTTTAGCTCTTCTCTTGTTGGATGCCCAGAAGCATGAACATGCTCTGTTTTTTCAGTAATAACTTCTACCCCCATCTCAATAAAGGCATTGAGCATGTTGTGCGCACGAGTTTCATTTCCAGGAATGATTTTTGACGAAAAGATCATGGTATCACCTTGCTGCATTTTAAATGCTTGATGACTCTTAGCAGCAAGTCTTGCGGTAGCTGCCAGTGGCTCACCTTGACAACCTGTGCAAAGTAGCACCAGTTCTTCCCTTGGAAAATTTACTGCTTCCTTTGCTTCAAGAAACTGAGGAGAATCAGTTAAATAACCACTATCTTGCGCAACTTTCACTATTCTCCATAAAGATCTACCAAGTAAAACTACTTTTCTATTTAGTGCTTTTGCAGCTTGGCTTATCGTTTCAATTCGTGCCACATTTGAAGCGAATAGCGAAACAGCAACTAATTTTTTAGACCGCTTTATTATGTTATAAATATTATTATAAATTTCACCTTCTGACTCAGGGTGATGCTTGCTTAATATATTGGTTGAATCGCAAATTGCTGCAAGCAGGTCACCTTTATCGCCAATTTCTTTTAGACGCTCCATATTAGAAGTTAATCCAACAACAGGTTTTGGATCAAATTTCCAGTCTCCGGTATGGAGTGCACTACCCATTTCAGTGCTAATTAATATTGAATTTGCCTCAGGAATTGAATGAGTTACATTTATAAACTCGACGGTAAAAGGACCCAAATTTATGCTGCCATTTATGTCTACCTCTTTCACAGGCACTATACCTTCCAATCGAAATTCTTTTAGTTTCTCTTTAAGAAAATTAACCGTAAACTTTGTTGTATATATGGAGCACTGCAACTCTTCCCACAAGTGGGGCACTGCACCGCAGTGGTCCTCATGTGCATGTGTAATTATTATTCCAAGTAAATCTTTTTTTCTTTGAGCAATAAAATCTATATCAGCAATGAGCAGCTCAACACCTGGCATAGTTTCATCTGCAAAACCAACACCAAGGTCGATCATAATCCACTTACCTTGGTAATGATATAGGCTAACATTCATCCCGATTCTTCCTACTCCCCCAAGCGGAAGAAATAAAAACTCATTTTTGTTTATATTCATTAAATTTAAATTATTAAAACCTGAGAATAGCAAAACTTCGACCTTAAATAAAGAAATTTATTGCTTTTACATAGTTTTAAGGAACTAAGAAGTTTCTGTTGGCTAATAATAACACTATTGTTAAGTTTTCCATTAATAAGGTCAAAGAATTGCAGGATTAAATGAAAACCCGTAAACAGTTACCCCTTTATGTCATTTAGCAGATTTCTTATTTTTTTTTTACTTTACTAAAAAACCCTTCAGATTGCTGTTGTACACTTGCATTTTCCTCTTCTTCAAGCGCTTTTAATAGTTCAATTTGCTTTTTAGTTAAATTTTTTGGATTTAAAGTCTCAACTATTACCTGTACGTATAAATCACCACGAGCATGTGAGTTCATATATGGCATACCCTTTTCCCTACAACGTAGTTTGGTACCAGTTTGAGTGCCTTCAGGGACCTTTACTTTTATTTTAGCTCCATCAATTGATTGAATATCGATTTCACCACCAAGCACTGCTAGTGTCATTCTTATAGGCACTTTACAGTGTAAATCTGCTTTATTTCTAGCAAAGATTTTATGGAAAATTATTTTCACGTATACGTATAAATCTCCACTTTTTCCACCGTTTGTTCCAGCTTCTCCTTTACCACTTATCCTTACCTTAGCTCCTTCTTCTATGCCTTTTGGAATTGAAACGGATATATTTACTTCATCTCTTCTACGTCCACTTCCACCACATTTCTTACATTTGTTTTGTATTATTTCTCCTTCCCCATAGCATGTAGTACATGTTCTTTCGATGGTAAAAAAGCCTTGTTGAGTTCTAATCCTACCGCTTCCCTGGCATGTGTGGCACTGAACTGGTTTAATTGCTCCTTCGCCACCTGTGCCTTGGCATGTATCACATTTTACATTTGTCACATAATGTATAGGCGCTTGTATT
This sequence comes from Wolbachia endosymbiont (group A) of Tromatobia lineatoria, assembly GCF_964028565.1. Taxonomy (NCBI): domain Bacteria; kingdom Pseudomonadati; phylum Pseudomonadota; class Alphaproteobacteria; order Rickettsiales; family Anaplasmataceae; genus Wolbachia; species Wolbachia endosymbiont (group A) of Tromatobia lineatoria. The sequence continues at coordinate 958,656 of NZ_OZ034791.1, read as the reverse complement.
CCTTTAAATGCATCTTCTAAGGTAATTTCAAGATCATAACGTAGGTCTGCTCCAGATACTCCTGTTGTACTTCTTTTTGCTCTCGATCTACTTGCACCACCACCGAATCCTCCACCAAAGAAGTCATTGAATATGTTGCTAAAATCTCCTGCAGAGCTAAAGCCTTGAAATCCACCAGAAGCACCTTCGTGGCCATAACGGTCATAGCCTGCCCTTTTCTCAGAGTCAGACAGAACTTCATATGCAGCTGTTACTTCTTTAAATTTTTCCTCTGCTTCTTGATTGCCAGGATTTCTATCAGGATGATATTTTAATGCTAATTTTTTATACGCTTTTTTTATCTCATCAATACTGGCATTTCTGCCTACTTCCAGCAGATCATAGTAGTCTTTTTTGCTCATATATAATAGTTTAGTGCTTAACCTTTAAAGATAGGTATTACATATATTAATTTCAAGTGTGACTTCTGTTTCCTATAAAATGTGGTGCACCCTGAGCGACTTGAACGCCCGACCTTTTGATCCGTAGTCAAATGCTCTAATCCAACTGAGCTAAGGGTGCTTTCACAAAGTTAACTTTAGCAGGTTTTGTAGCTTGATTCAATTAATTTGGCTAAAAATAAAACTGTTAATTTTTACCACGCATGAACCACTCACAATTCCCAGACTGCTGTTCCACATTAGGATTATTAAATTCACTATAAGAAGGAGAAGCGCTTTAAGGAAAGTAAGGAGGAGCGCTTGGAGTAGTATTAGGATATTGAGGAGAGTAAGGAGGTGGTGCATCACGAGAAGAATCTCCATAACCATGCACTTGTTTAAGATAGCTATCTACCGCTCTTTCAGCTTTCTCGATATTTTCTGATTCTTCCTCATGCTTCATATGAAAAGCTAAACCACCAGCAAAACATACGAGAGAATTAACGCCAAGGATAGCTAAACCCCACACTGGTAAGACTGGGTAAACAGCACAAGCTACCAAAGCTGCCAAAGAAACAACGCCAACCGCAAATTCTATATTTCTGAACGTTTTAAATTTACTATCCAGGTAATCTATTTTTTCTTCTTTTCTAGCCACTTTTCTGCTGCTGTTATACCAAAAACACATACCAGCATGGAAAGCAACACACACAACTGCAGCTACTATACCCAAAGCTAATAGCTTTCTACTGTCTTCTGATTCTTTTTTATTCTCTTTTCTCCCTTGATGAGTGGTATTACCATTGTTAATATTCGTTATATTATTAACCGTAGTGTGACCACGTCCACCGAATAAAGAATCCATCCAGCATTGTAATAGCAAATAATCCCAAAAGTCTAAACCTCTATTGTGTACATGTATATGTGTAATCTGAGAGCCTGTAGGTTGTGCGTTATTCCCTGCGTTATATTGATCATTTCTGCTTCCTGTATCGTGCCTATTGCTTGAATTTGGATGTGTAAATTCTTCATACACATTTTTAAAATTCTCCTTGCTCCAAGTTAAATTCGGTGTATTATTACAATACTGTAGAAACCCTTCAATATTATTATTACCTAATTTCTTTATATAGGCTAACGCATACCTTTTTAAAACACTATCACTTGCTACCATAAATACCCTCTTAAGTTAAGATTAAATTAATAAATATTTATTATAACAAGATAACATCTACTTGTCAACTTGAGCCTGATTCAAGTATCCGTTCAGAGTGTGGCAGAAGAACTTATTCAAATAAAGTAGGTGGTAAAATATAAACATTTTATAAAGTGAAAAATGGACTTTTCAGACCACTGCCGAGCTAAAAAAGCCCTGAAAAACGTGATACTTAGGCCATTTCTTGCTTAAGCTGTACAATTTCAGCTTGAGAAAGGCCAGTGGATTCAGCTATTAAATTAACAGATACACCAGCTTTAAGTAAATTTTTTGCAACTTCGATTTTTCCTTTCTCTATACCTTCCTCAAGTTTGTATTCAAGAATGGCTTCTTCTTTCCGCAGATCCATTATTCTTTCTTCATATGCTACTAAATCTTTTTCATTCCAGCTAAACCTGTCTAATTCATCGTAGGCTAACTTTATTATTGGTGATTTTTCTGCTATATTCCTTAGGTCTTCATCTGTAGTTTCATCTGCATACTGTTGTCTAAGTGAAGAAGGTCGCCCCTCCTCACTCGACTTCAAAACCGTACGTGAGACTTTGCGCCTCATACGGCTTCTCTCTAATTTGGTGCTTGTCATGCACACCTCCTGTGTAATTCATCGTGACAATGCCCATGTAACAAAGATAAATTTTTGATCATATTGTTTCGTCTATTCCGGTCTTTATGATGTATTTCTATTATATCATCACTTTCAAACCATAGTCTACAATTACCGCATTTACTTTGTTGTAACTTCAATAGTTTTATTACTCTCGATGGCTTATCTGGTATTTCTCTAAGACGATTACCCCAATATACCCAATCACCATCATATGGAGATCTGGTTTTTTGCACTTTGATATGTCGTTTAATAACATGATCGCTGTGTATAATAAGATGTATCTTGTTACTTGTCATAAAACGCCAGTTATCGTTATTATACTTTTTAAAGTATTTTCTTTTTATCCAGCATTTCCCTTTGTTTGGGTGCCTAAAGACTGCCCACTTCCAGAGCTTTCTATGTATAGTATTATCCAATGAGCTAAAGATTTTACATGAAACTACCGAAGAGTAATATTGACTCCATCCTCTGTTTATTGGATTGAGATTCCTTATTATTACTTCCTGTGGCGCCCCACGCATTTCTCTAAGTTTATGTTTAATAGCAAATGTATGCTGCTTTATAGAATTACGACTTGGTTTTATTAATAATGTGTAACCTTTTTTACTTTCTTTTGTTGGATATTGTCTTATTGAAAATCCAAGAAAATCAAATCCTGGTTTTGTTTCGTCAATGGTTCTTAATGTATGAGAAATTCTTGTTTTAGAGGGCTTTAATTTTAGTCCAATGGTTTCTAACCATTCTTCAACTAAAATTTTTGCTTTAAGAATAATCTCTTCGTTTTCATGTATGATGACAAAATCATCACAGTAGAAAATTACACTAATAGACTTTTGCGCGTTTTTATGCGATATCCTACCATATTTTCTTTTCATGCATTGAAAGAGTTCGTTTGTTAATGCTTTTTTGACATGTTGCTCTAATCCGTGTAATGCAACACAAGCTAGCAACGGTGCCTCCTTGAATTGTACCACGTTTTGTGGATTGAAACTTTCCATCTTCCATAACGCCTGCCCTTAACCATCTTCTTATGATTTTCTTTAACGTTGGTGTGGTTTTCAAGCAGTTTATTATGGTTAATATTGTCAAAACATCCAGAAATATCAGCATCTAATACATATGCTGTTTTCTGTTTTAGCACATCAAATATGGCTTCAATTGCATCATGACATGATCTACCAGGTCTAAAACCATAAGTGTTTGGCTCAAGTTTTGCCTCCCATTCTGGTTCTAAAGCCATTTTTACAAGTGTTTGTGATATAGTAGGTATACCAAGCGGGCGATGCTCCGATGGCTTACCAGGTTTTGGGATTCAGACGCGTCTTGATGGCTTTGCTTTTTCTTTTATATCTAAAGAATATGATAGTTGTAATCTTTCTTTTTGATTAAGATTAGCCTTTCCATCAATACCTGCAGTCTTCTTCCCCCTATTGTCCTGTGTTACTTTCCTAACAGCGAGTGTTTTTGCACTTGTTGATTTGAGCAATAATTTTTGAAGATTATGCATCTTTTTGATATCATTACATTTAGAGGCTTGGTAAATTCGTTTTTGTAGCTTAAATGAAGATTTCTTCAGCTTTCGCCAAGGAATTCCATTCCATTCATACCTAGCTTTTTGCTGGTCCATAACATATTCACTACTATTCACCACTTTACCTTCCAAATTAAAGTGTTTACGTCTGCATATCCCAGATATTACTTTGGGCATTAGCTTCTTAAACAATCCTTCCACATAGCAGCTTGTGGTTGGCTACCTACTTATATTTAATGAATATAAGAGCTTTTATGTGGTTACTCCGTTCCATAGCTTCGTTTCACGTTAAACTTAGATTCCTACTATTTGCCGGAAGCTGGGAACATCAATAACTAAAGTCTTCAATCTTTAGTTCCCCTTTTGCTTCGTACCATTTTGGTCTATGCGTAGTTCAACCTCTTTTCGCATACTATGCTTTGACGACAATTCAAACATAGGTTCCTCTCGTAATCATATCTAACTCTGTTTGCAGGGATTCACCATGAGGTTTAGTGTTACCTGCTTTTATCTCATGCTTGCATCCCAAAGGTTGCCATCCTTTGAAATGTGAGACATACATTATCCCCGATGTCTAGGGAAGATGGAATTTAACCATCACAAAACCACGGCTTTCCGGGTTGCACTGAAGAAAAATAACCAACGATCCACTATGCTTTCTAGCTGTTCTTCCTTATTCTTAGGAAATTTAGGTAGTTCAATAAATACAAATTGAAAATCTTTTAAGTCATGCTCATTGGTTTTCTCATCTCTTATAGTGTGGCTGGATATATAATCAAGCTTATCAGGAAATAAATTACAATTAGAGATAGCAATAAAGAAAACCTTCTTTAAATCAATGTACTTACCAGATTTATCAGCTTGCCTTGAGTAAGCCTTAGCAGCATATAGTTGAGCTCGTTTCTCAAAACCTTTATCACGAGCAAACTGGTCAGGTAAGGAAGCAGTATTACTACTACTCCCTCCCTTAGAAACCTTACTATTACCCACAAATATGAGGTTCATGAGCAAGTCTCCATCCTTCTGCTAGATCAAAGAGACGTCTCCACCCTTTCCAAAGAGTAATTGGTCCTGGTTTTGGGTCGCTTTTTCTTGCTAAATGACCTCCAAGTTCACGAAACGGCTTCTTTTATAGTAGGGGCTATATTTGGACATGGTTTCCTGTGTATTTTAACATATAAAACTTTCCATTCTTCCTCAGCTAATAAGGCAGTACATAGTAATGTTGGGTTAGTTCTTGCAATTGATGTAATAAAGAAAATTCTCCAAGCAATAATGCTCATGACTGTTAAATACCTCATTAATCTTTCTGCTGTTCCAAGTCTACATTCCTCAACTTTGAGACCAGATTTTAAAATCTTATGCAATATCTCTATTTTCCATCTCAAACAATACCAACTAACTTTTTCAACAGCTTCTTCAAAAGTACTGACCGGAAAAAAGCATCCACTCTAGAGGACTTGCTTCGGGAGGAGAGTTTTTTTCAACAACATGAATTGCGTGAAGTTGTAGACTCTGTCGGTTTATATTTTATGTGACCTTCTTTACATTTTATATGGCCTTCATGTGATAAATTTTCCGAATCTAATTTCTAAAAACGCTGTCCTTTTTTGCTTGTTATCTCTAGCAGGGATTTCAACTTCTACTTTTCCAGCGCAAGGGAGGCCTTGGATAAATGACCATAATTTTTGCTTGTTCCTGGTATGCATGAATTTTTTATTTACATTTCTGTTGTGGCGAGCTCTTACTAAAATTGCTGAGTTAAGATTATGTGCAAGTTCGAAAAAATCATGCATATCTGCTTCTCTGTCACATACAGTTATAGCTTCGGTTTGGGCCAGATCTATAATATTATTTGTTTTCTTTAAACTTTCTAGCCATTTCATACTTTCTTTATCCTCAATATGAACGTTGTTACGATGGCTCTTTAGTCTTTTTTCTTCTTCAGAAATGAGTTGCCTCGAGTAAATCTTTTGATCCAGTATTCCCAGCTTCCGTACTAACAGCAAGGGCTGTATGCATTACTGCTCCTTTTCCAGCAATAGTTCCCAATCCGCTTATGGCTTGAGTATGAAATATAAGTTGTATCTTGAATCACAAGAATTCTTTTATGAGCTTTTGTTCTTTCAACTGTTTTATCAATGTGTGAAGCTAGAATATCGACTTCTTTTACGTTCTCATTTTGAAAAAAACGTTATGCTGCTTTTGCTTCTGACCAACTTCCGCATGCCTCATTAATTGAGCTTTCAGGTAAACTTATCAAACTATCAGCAATCTTTACTAATCGGTCAGTTAATCTTTTATCTCCAAGTACAGCATCTCCAAATTCATTTTTAGCCCATTCATTACTCTCGTTTGCCATTTTTATACCCTCAATATTTGCAAACTTTAATATTGTAATACTTTATTTATAAGTACATTTATATTTGTGGGTAATAGTAAGATTTGATATGCTGCCAACACTTATGTTCAAATTAAAAATGTCATTTATGATACTAGCCACTTCACGCTTTGAGTTTTTGTAAAATCCGCTGAGTGCTGCAATTATAGACTTAACCCTTGGACCAAATGTATCTGGCGTAACACCTTCTGGTAACTTGCTACTTTTTCTTTTTCTGCATCTCCAACAACGACCATGTTCCAATTACTACATAAGGCCTAATTTCCGGAAGATCAACTTTTTGGTGAACATAAGGTTTTTCGCATATTACAAGCTCTCCTCCGCATTCGCAAATATTAGGCAACTCTATTTTTACTACTTTATCCGCTTCCATTGTAGCATGAAAATTTCCTTTATGCCCAACCTGATCGCCAACATTCCTTTCGCTTTTTGGCTTGTCCTTTTTTGTTTTGTACAATTCTTTAGAGCTCGGTAGAGATGAATTTTTCGAGTTTAAACCAAGCCTTTCCTTTAATTCAGCGTTCTCTATCTTTAAAGCTTTATTTTCTGCTTTTAAGTTTTCTATCTCTGCTTTCAGTTTTCCTATTTTTTGCTGTAAATTTTTGCAAAGTTCTAAAAGGTTTACCACATTACCTCACTTTTGCTCTATGATTATCTTTATTATCTTGCTTTGTCTACCTTATTCTACCACTCCGCTGAACGGATACAATTTACTAAACAGAAAAAAAGGCAAAAGAAACCCTAGGGTAGCTAGTTATTCACTATCCATTTTTTAAGTTGGCGTTTTTTAATGTTTTAAATAGCGCGTTTCAGCTTGTGTAGGTAAAAACCTAGAAATATTGTGAAGACATAAGGTGCACATAGTGCAAAAAATTAAAAATAAGACGCCAACTACGTTGTTTTCTTGCTGTTTAATCTGTACAGATGAAGATAACTGAATACCTTCAGTTTCATGATAAGGGGGCTGGCGAAGGGTGTCAAGCAAGTTTTTTCGTTTCTATTTCCAATAAAAGTTTGTTATATGGTTATGCAAGAAGTCTATTATAAATGAAATGAATGTGAAAAATATCTTGTTAGCACTTTTAGTACAAATGATATTCAGTTTGCCGCTATTTGCAGCTGATCCTGTTTTGCTCAACTGCATTAAAACTCCGGAAATATATGACCTTGATGCAAGGCCAAAAAATTTTAGCTCTTCAAACAATTTAAGAAGGAAACCTGGTTCTCCAAATAGTGCAATAGGGGAATTAATACACATAGTGGGTAGAATTACTGATATAAACTGCTTACCAATACAAAATGCTGTAGTTTCTATATGGCACGCGAATTCACGCGGCGTGAACCATTACGGTAAGAATATAGAGGATGATCTGAATTTTGCTGGATCAGGAAGGTTTGTAGTGAATAATCTTGGCTATTATAATTTTATTACGATAGCACCTGGTAAAATTGGTGATAGAGCTCCACATATCAACTTTCTAGTTCAACATCCGGATTTTCCAGAATTCACAACGCAAATGTTTTTTGCTGACCATAATTGCGATAATTGCGCTGATCCTGTTCTTGAAGATTTTGTTAGTAATGGGCTTGCAAGCCTTCTCATAACACCATTTACTTACAGTGATCAGGTCATAAAAACCTATACGTTTAACATTACCTTGGGCGGATATAATAAGTTCTCTAATAAAAGATAAAAAACCTTGCATGTAAGGGAGTCCATAGTAAACTTAAGTGTTATTGTACTTAGGATGTATATGAAAAATATCTTACTGATGTTTTTGCTATGTTTTATGTACAGTTTACAATTATTTGCAACGGAGATACCAGCAATGAAAATAACAATTTCTAAAATTTCGCCCGATTTTAAAACAATAGTAATGGGTTTATTTGAAGACAACGAAACCGTAAATGATGGCGGAGTTTTGCAAGGGAAACAGGTCATAGATAATATAAAGCAATTTAGCAATTTCAATGGAAGTTTTGGTGAATTTTTCTCTACTGTTTTGCCAGAAGAAAAAAATGTTATAGTTGTTGGACTGGGTAAGAAGGATGAATGGAATGAAAATAAAGAATTAAATATTGGTGGTAAAATATATTGTGAGCTAAGCAGATTAAAAATTAAAAAAGCAGCGGTTTTAATCGAAGGTAGTGCAGCAAATGTTGCATATGGTGCGTTTCTGCGTAGTTTTAAGTTTGATAAGTATAAAACTAAAAAGGATGAGAAAATTACAGAGGTAGAGGAGATTACCGTATTAGTAAAAGATGAACAATTAAGTAATGCTGAAAGATCATTTGAGCACTTAAGGCAAGAAGGTGAGAGTATATTCCTTGCGCGCTCTTTTATAACAGAGCCTCCTAACATTCTATATCCAGAATCCTATGCTGATCATATAAAAAAAGAACTTACTAAGCTTGGCCTTGAAATCGAGGTGCTTGATAAAAAGCAGATGGAAGAGAAAAAAATGGGAGCCTTGCTTGGAGTTGCACAAGGAAGTAGTAAAGAACCAAAATTAGTAGTGATAAAATGGAATGGAGCTTCTAAAGAACAAAAGCCTATAGCTTTTGTTGGTAAAGGTATAACGTTTGACACTGGTGGAGTATCACTCAAACCTTCACGTGGTATGGAGTCAATGAAATATGACATGGCAGGCTCTGCTACTGTGGTTGGGGTGATGCATGCTTTAGCAGGACGAAAAGCAAAAGTAAATGCGATCGGTGTGGTCGCACTTGCAGAAAATGCAGTGGGTGGTAATGCTCAAAGACCAAGTGATGTAGTAACTTCAATGTCTGGACAAACAATAGAAGTGTTGAACACCGATGCAGAAGGAAGGCTCATACTTGCAGATGCTTTATGGTATACGCAAGATAGATTCTCACCAAAATTTATGATTGATCTTGCAACTTTAACTGGTGCTATAGTGGTTGCACTTGGAAATAACGAATATGCTGGTCTTTTTTCAAATAATGATGAATTAGCAAACCGTCTGATTGATGCAGGAAATGAAGTAAATGAGAAGTTATGGCGTTTTCCTATGAATGAAACTTATGACAAAATTATTGATTCACCGATTGCTGATGTTCAAAACATCGCTCCTGCAGGCTCTGGTGGAGATAGCATAATGGCTGCACAGTTTTTACAGCGTTTTGTGAATGAAACTTGCTGGGCACATTTAGATATCGCAGGCACTGCTTGGCACGAGAAAGGTACTGACATTTGTCCAAGAGGAGCAGTAGGTTTTGGTGTAAGGTTACTTAATAAGTTGGTTGAGAAGTACTACGAAGCCAATGATTAAAGGTCTTTATACTGGATTTATGGCTTAGCTACATGAACGTTTATTTTCGAGGCGCAGCAAATGAAAGTAGCTGATACATATTTCTTTTTTTCTGGATTCCAGTGTCAGCTACTTTCATGACACCCTGACAACCGTCATCCCGCTACTTGTTAGCGGCTGAGATACCGCGAATGAATCGCGGTATGACGGTTCGTGGCGGCGTGACGATAAGCTCGTCATCCCGCTGCTTGTTAGCGGGATCTAGAGATACCGCGGCGGTATGACGTAGGACTGCTGTCATCCCAGTGCTCCTTTTTTTGTCATCCAAGTAGCCTCCTATGGTGTCATCCCAGTGCCCAGACACTGGGATCCAGTTGAGCTATTTCAACAAAAATACTGCATTTTGAGATGAACGTTTATTTTCACCAGATTATTTACAAGTATAACAATTAAAGTCTGGATTCCAGTGTCAAGCACTGGAATGACACCGTCTTGGATGGAAACCAGTGTTGGCTACTCGGATGACATCATAGGGGCGCTGGGATGACACCCTGACAATCGTCATCCCGCTGCTTGTTAGCGGCTAAGAGATACCGCGGCGGCATGACGTAGGGAAACCGTTTTTTGGGTTAGCTATAACAGTAGTCAGGAAACAATAGCTTAAAAAGAGACTTAGTGTTAAATTTCTAATAGATTACTTATAAAAATAAATCTTATGGAAAGCAGAGCTAAGGCTTGGTTCATTTGGCTGATTAGTAACTTGGTTGTTATATTCAGCAACATGCAGATAATTTATACCTTTATAAGTGTAAATCTCGAAAAGGAACTTGGACTTACAATCGCGCAAGTTGCACTGGCTAATTCAGCATATACTTGGACTTTCGCCATCTTACAATTTTTTAGTGGAGCAACGTTTAATGTTTTTTCCAGTAAAAAAATTTATTTTTTCTCGTTATCAACTATGATCTTGGGGTTTTTTGTCCTTATTAATAGTGACAATTTCTCCCATTTGATTTTGTCTCAAGTGTTGATTGCAACTGGAGCATCATTTGGTTTTATTGGTGCTGCTCACACAAGTAGCATATGTTTTTCCGCTGCCCAATTTGGACTAATGTTTTCACTAGTGCAGACAATTTCAAGCCTTTCTGCTTTGGTAATTCAAATACTGTTCTCTAACTTGCTTGCCGAAGATGCATATTGGAAAAATCTGATTGTATGCATAATACTATTTGGTGTGTTGATATTTGTACTTACGCTTTTTTGTCCAAACACACTTCCAGAAAGCAGCTCAGAAAAGCGCACAATAAAAAGCTCTATGAAGACAGTAATGTGCTCTATATTAACAGTGCTAAAATTAAGAGATATCTGGATAACTTCAGTGGTGGGTGCTATTACTTTTGGAACATTTTTAGCACTTAATACCTTGTGGGCTCCAAGGTTACTGGGCAACTCAGAACTCAATGCAATGGAGTCAGGTATAGCAACTGCAATACTATGGCTTGGTCTTGCAGTTGGTGCTCCAATTGCAGATCGAATCTCAAACTTATTTAAAAATAGGAAACATGTAATTTCTGCTTTTGCTTTATTGCAAGGCGTCTCAATTATTATTTTACTATACAGCCATTTAACATTCCACGTTGTGTACTTTTGTATGTTAATGTTCGGGTTTTTTGCGGGAGGACATATGCTTAATTTTACTGTCGGCAGCGAGATTGTGAAACGAAAATACATCAGCACATCATCATCCATTATCAATGGATTTATGTTTATTGGCAGTGGAGTTATAGTGTCAATGTTAGCACTTTTTACAGATCATAAAATGGCACTTTTTGCAATATTGATAGTTGCCGGTATTTTAAATTATGCAACAAAAGAGACATACTCTAAAAAATAAAGTAGCTGAATCTCGGGTCGATTGCTATATTATATTTACGTATTGTAATATTTATCAATAATGGATCACGTTACAACAAAAGACACAACAGTAACTAAGGCAACGATAGCTGGAGATATAAACCAAGAAATAGGATTATCAAAGGAAGACTCTGTTTCGATAATAGATGATATATTGGACGAAATAAAGACAAGCTTGGTAAAGGATGGAATAGTAAAAATATCGTCATTTGGAACATTCTTGGTTAAGAAAAAGAAGGAAAGACCAGGAAATATACCAAATACATCGGAGAAAGTGATGATTGAGGCAAGAAATTCAGTTTCTTTTAGGCCTTCAAAAATTATAAAAAAATCAATCAATAATTAATGAACAAGGAAAAATTATTTTATACGATTGGGGAAGTAGCTGAAGAGCTACATTTGGAACAGCATGTTTTGAGATTTTGGGAAGGTCAATTTCATCAAATTAAGCCTACAAAGCGTAAAGGAAGAAGGCTATATGATCGCAAGTGTATAGAGGCCATAAAGAAAGTAAAATACATGCTATATGATAAAGGATATACAATAAAAGGAGTGCAAAAAGAATTTGGTAATGATATAAAAGTCACAAAGAATTTGTTGCAAGAACTCACCGATTTGAGGGACTATTTAACTAGTAAAATAAATAACGAGGAAAGTAACAAGCAGGCGTGAAACACTACGTCTCGCTAAAATTTTGGAGTTTTGTGAGAGTTTAAAATGTGGCATATAGCCTCATTTCTTATGTTATTAGCAATATTAATAGGCTGTGGCCTGCAAAAACCTGCACCTGTGCTGCTTAAAGGCGAAGAATTTTACGGAAAAAGAGATCTGGAATATACAAGAGAGTACCATTTAATTAGGGAGCCTTCAGTGCAAAAAGAAAGTAGAAAAGCCATCATAAATAGGATATACAAAGATAACAATAATACACAAAATGTGGGGGTAAATTGTAAATTTGTAATGCCAGTTAAAGGTTCAGCTACCTCTTCTGATGAAATGTGTAAGGATGGCATAAAAATTGCTGCTCAAAATGGAACGAACGTAGTTTCCTCTGCACCAGGCAAAGTGATATATGTAGGCAAAGGGCTGAGATGGTATGGGAATTTAATTATAGTGGAACACAAAGATAATTACATGACTGTGTACTCCTATTTAAAAAACATACATGTTGAAATTGGCGATAAAGTAAAGCAAGGTCAAGTAATTGGATCTGCAGGTAAATCAAGCACACAAGATAAAGATCCACAGATGTGTTTCACAATACGACATAATGGCCAAGCGGTTGATCCTTTGATGCATATGAACTGTAATTGAATTTGGATTTATATGAAATATGATTTTAAAAGTGTTGAAAAATTTTATCAAGATAAATGGGATTTTTCTGTAAGCAAGAGTGGTAAACAAGAAAAGTGTTACGTGTTGGAAATGTTTCCATATCCATCTGGTAAAATTCATATGGGACACTTACGTAACTATGCAATAGGGGATGTGATAGCGCGTTACAAGAGAGCTAATGGATTTGAGGTTTTGCATCCAATTGGCTGGGATGCGTTTGGATTACCAGCTGAGAATGCAGCAAGGGATAACAATATTAGCCCCGAAACATGGACAAAAGAGAATATAGATAATATGCGTACACAGTTGAAATCTATAGGTCTTTCTTATAATTGGGAGCGTGAACTCTCCACATGTGAGCCTGATTATTACAAACACGAACAAAAATTTTTCCTGGATTTTTTAAAGCATGGGCTTGCCTATCGAAAAGAATCATGGGTTAACTGGGATCCAGTGGACCAAACAGTGCTTGCAAATGAACAGGTGGTTGATGGAAAAGGATGGCGATCAGGTGCAGTTGTTGAAAAACGTAAGTTGTTCCAATGGTTTTTAAAGATTACTGATTTCGCTGAAGATTTACTCAAGTGCCTGCAAAGTTTGAAAAATTGGCCAGAAAAAGTCAAAACAATGCAGGAGCGTTGGATAGGAAAATCTGAAGGAGCAACTATAGAGTTTGAAGTAGTTGGCCTGAATAAGAAATTAAAAGTTTTTACAACTTATCCTCATACTTTGTTTGGGGCTTCTTTTTGTGCAGTGGCAGCAGAGCATCCTATTGTGCAGGATTTAAAGAATGGTTCTTCTGTTGTCATCCCAGTGCTTGACACTGGGATCCAGGAAATAAAATCAAAAAGAGAGAACGATGAAAAAATAGGAGTTTACACCGGATTAAACGTCAAACATCCATTTCTTGATAAGGAATTGCCGCTTTACATAGCGAATTTTGTGTTGATGGAATATGGGGAAGGCGCGATTTTTGGTTGCCCTGCACATGATCAGCGTGACTTTGAATTTGCACAGAAATATAATTTGCCGATAATTCCCGTTATTTCTTCAGCCCACTTAGGTGTCATTCCAGCGCGTGACCAGAATTCTTACAATGGATCCCAGTGTCAAGCTACTCAGATGACAAAGGAGGCGTATACTGGAGACGGGACAATGTTTAACTCCGAATTCTTAAACGGATTAATGGTTAGTGAAGCAAAGGAAGCCATAGTTAAAAAATTTGAAGAAAAAAAAATAGGCAAAAAAACAATAAACTATCGTTTGCACGATTGGGGAGTTTCAAGGCAGCGTTATTGGGGATGCCCTATACCTATCATATATTGCAAAGATTGCGGAACTGTTCCAGTGCCAGAAAAAGACCTTCCTGTAGTTCTACCAATAGATGTAGAATTTACAAGTGGTGGCAATCCGCTGGATAAGCACCCAACTTGGAAATTTGTTGATTGTCCAAAGTGCGGAAAGCAAGCAGAGCGTGAAACTGATACATTCGACACCTTTTTTGAATCTTCCTGGTATTTTGCTGCATTCTGTAGTGAAGATAAATCAATAGACAAAGATGCATGTAATCGTTTTATGCCTGTTGATTATTATATAGGTGGGATAGAACATGCAATTCTGCATTTGCTTTATTCAAGATTTTTCTGCCGTGCTTTAACCAAATGTGGCTATTTTGATATTAAAGAGCCTTTCTCTACTTTAATCACTCAAGGAATGGTCTGCCATGCAACTTATAAAGACGAAAATGGTAAGTGGCTATTTCCCGCAGAAGCAAAAGAATTAATAGCGCGAGGTGCAAAAGTTCAAGTGGGCAAAGTTGAAAAAATGAGCAAATCGAAAAAGAATACAGTTGACCCAAACTTTATCATAGAAAAGTATGGTGCTGATACTGCTCGCTTGTTTGTGTTGTCCGACACTCCTCCGGAGAAAGATATGGAATGGTCCGATGATGGCGTGGAAGGTTGTTCTCGTTATGTAAATAAATTGTGGCGTATGGTCATGCAGCTAAGACCTGTAAATATACACTATGATAATGAAAATGTTATGGGTGGACTTCTAGAGTACAGAAAAAAAATTCATAAACTCTTACACGGACTTACAGATGACTTGGAAAACTGCAGATTAAACTGTGTAGTGGCAAAATTTCGTGAGATGACGAATTTAATAGCTGAAATAGACGTAAAAACTGGAAAATCTCTTATTGATGAAGGTATATGTATATTAATCAGAGTAATCGAACCATTCATACCACATCTAGCTGAAAGCCTATGGCAAGAAATAGGAGGTCAACCTTGGCCAAAAGCTGATGAATCATTATTAGTTGACGATACGGTAACTATAGCAGTGCAAATCAATGGAAAATTACGTACAACAATCAAGGTGGCAATTAACTTACCTCAAGAAGAATTGAAGAAAATAGCGATAGACTCTGTGTCCAGTAAGATCGATCAAAGCAAAGTTCGCACTGTATATGCTGTACCAAATAAGATAGTAAATATAGTTATATAAAAGACCTGAGTAGTACGTTTTATATAATCTGATTTTATGGCTATACTTTTTTTGACATGTAGTTATATCTTTTTTAATATAAAGGATATATACTTATGCATTATATATTTTTTTGTATGAGGAGTTATATGAAAATAAAGAGATTGTGCGTTTTGGCTGTGTTGCTTACTTCATCTCTAGCAGGTGCAGCTAGTAATAGTGCAAGTAAGTCAGAAGATAAGTACTATGCAGGTTTAAACTTTGGTGCTGGTTGGGGTGGTGGCTTTAAAATGAAACCTGGTGTTGTTCTTGGTTACCATTATGACCAAAACTCTAAATTTGAACTTGAGGTTCTCAGTAATATTAAGTCATTAAAGAGCATAGGAGCTAGCTTATTGGCAAACTACCGCTTCTATCCTGACCTTGATATTGATCCCGTTAAACTATATGTCAGCGGAGGTTTAGGAGGATATCTCCAAATAACACCTTTTGGCTTTGGTGTTAGTGATACAGTTGATGGTGATGGCAATAGTTCACAAGAAGAAAAAGAAAAGGAAGAAGAAACACAAGGTGCTCCAGAATCAGGTGGTGAAGCTGCTGGTTCATCTGTAGTAGATAAAATACTGAGTTCTATTTCCTATAAACTAAAGTTAGGTGTTGATTATGAAATTACTCCGCAGATAATTGGTGCAGTTGGTATGACCATGGGTGGGCAACTAAGTGGTATAAAAGCAAAACAAATACCAGATGCAACTCTAGAGATAGGGGTACGTTATAATTTTTAATGCTGCTACTTAGTTCATAAAGGTAGAGACGATGTTGAGGATGAAATAAACAGCATTAAAAAAAATCCGAAAACGTATTTTCGAATATGGTTTTGAACGCTAGCTATAGATTAGAAAAATAACAAGAAAAAGGGTAAACATACTGTAATTGCTGTTGAATGATGGAGTCCATTATTTTAGCACGAAGTAACGAATTCAGTAGAATAAGTTCTTCAAAAATAATTTAAACTTTTATTAGTAGGAGCAGTCTCATGGAATATTATAGCGATCTCACTAAAAGAAACTTTTATAAGTATCGTTGATGAGAAAGGAAAAATTGTTAAGGAAGAAGTTGTTGCAAGAGAAAGTAAGGCAATAGCTGAATTTTTTCTTGGTCAAGGCAAAAATGACCTTACCCAGAAAAAGTGGAGAGAAAGTGTGGAATGTTTTTTACAAAAAGAATGATGCATCAAATTGTTCTGGAATGCAATAGTTAATAGTGACGTTGTTTGTTATAAAAAATTTCTATGTATTCAAATATTGCAGTTCTAGTGTGTTGAGCAGAGTGTTGTGAAGTATCAATAAGTATTTCTCTTTTCAATGAGCTAAAGAAGCTTTCTGCAACAGAATTGTCGTAACAACAGCCTTTATTACTCATCTATATTCTTTACAGCTAAGAGATATTGATACCCTTGCGCAGTATATTGTGAACCTTGGTCACTGTGCAGCAGTAGATTTTTAACAGGTTTACGCCTATTAATGGCCATTAATAAAGAGTTCATAACCAATTGTTTATTTATTGCACTACTCATTAACTACCATACGTGAGAATTATTGCTGCCAAATATAGCCATCCCTCCTTGGTTTTGATGTAAGTAATCCCATACTTTATTTGGTTGATCAACAATAAAGTTTTGATCTAGTATATTGGGAGCTACAGCTCTATTATCTGTTTGTTGTTTTTTAATTTTAAACTTTCTTCTCAGTATAGCCCTGATGTCATTTTTCTGCATAATACTTTGCACCGTTTTCAAATTGCAACTTTTACCCAAAGCCTTCAATTCAGCATGAATTTTAGGAGCTCCATATCTACATTTAGAAACTTGATATATTTTTTGAATAGCTTCGAGTAGCTCTTTATTTGCTGATTCTCTACTGCTTATTTTTCTTGTGGTCCACTTATAGTAGCCACTAGCAGAAAATCCTACATAATTCCTGTACTTTATAGCAGTTACTATATAAAAAAATATTTTACTCTTTTTGACTGGCCAGGGCTTTTTTTTAAATGTCTCTTTCCCTTGTTACTCTTGCTTTGTAAATCAAACCTCTCTTTGTCGTAAGGAGCCATGTTACCTCTACCTGGAAATGCATTTGCCGCTGACTTTTTTTCGTTATATTTCTTCATCCATTTTCCTAATACACTATCCCTTATTCCTAGATCTCTTGCTACTTTTGCAACTGGTTGACCTACCTTTCTTTGTTCATTTGCCAGCTTAACAGCTTCCAATTTGAATTCTGCCGTATATTCTCTTACCATTTCTAATCCTCCAAAATTTTATTTTACCCAAAAAAACTCTTTTCTTTCTCTCCACTTTTTCTGGGTAAGGTCACTATTTCTTAAGTAATTTACACTTCAGAGTTTATCTGCTTTAAAGTTTACTCTATTCTGTTTCAGCATTTGTCATAAATCCTTAATTATTTCTGACTTTTTAGTTCAGTTTTTAACCATTCTTTCCTTAACTTAATGGCAGTGACAATAAGCCTATCTATCATTCTGATGTGATTTCAGTTTTTTTTACATGCAAACTCTCTAATCCCACCTTGTAGTTAGGATAAATTAGAGAGACATTAAGATCTTTTTTAATTTTAACATTACTTACTCTTTTTGATCCTAAATAAAAACTCTGTGCATAATCTGGTAACTCAATTGGCTCTGGAGGGCTAACATTGAGAAGTTTGGCTGCATACATTATCACTTCAGATTGTGTAGTGGGTAAATCGTCTGCACAATTGTATATTTCACCAGGTTTTATGTTTTGCATGGAAGAAAATAAAATATTCGATATATCTTCAACGTGAATACGAGAAAAAAAATGCCCTTCTTTTTTCACATTTCTTGCTTTGCTAAGCTGCAAGTCAATTAACACGTTCCTACCAGGACCGTATATTCCAGCTAAACGAAAAATATGTACAGGCAATCTGCTATTCAGCCACTTCCTTTCAGATCTAAGGCGCTTTTCTCCTCTGATTTCTATAGGTTTTGTTTCAGATTCCTCATTCACCCAATTACCAGAGTGATCACCATAGACGCTAGTTGCAGACAAATAACCAAACCATTTAACATTTTGCAGGCAATCACCGTATCTCTCCACAACATCATCACCATCTGGAGGAATAGAAATTAAAACGTGCGTTGCGCTTTTAAGCAGATCTTGGCTAACCTTCTCATAATTAAAGAGGATTACATTTTGTATATCTTTACTTCTTGATGTGCCACTGACTTTCCAACCTAAGTTCAGTAATTTTTTCGATAAAAATTTAGCTACATATCCATAACCAAAGCAAAACAAGTGCATGAAAATTAATTTTTAAAATTCTTCTTGATAAATTCTACTCCTAATTTTATTCCCTCTTCATTAATAATATGCCCTAATGCATGAATTGGGTGTCCTTCAACATTTACTCCATTTTCTTTCAGAGCTTTAACCGCTAAGTCGAGGGACGAAAAAGGTACCACGTCGTCAGCATCACCATGGATAACACATATGTTAGGTTTTGACTTGATCTCTGGTGCAGTTTTTGAAGGTGAAAGAAATCTACCAGAGTATGCAACAACTGATGCACAGGATTGAGAGCGGGTGAGAGCTGTATGTATTGCAAGCATTGCTCCTTGAGAAAATCCAACTAAAGAAAGTTGCGTATCTTTTAAATTAAGCTCCTTTAATTTTGTATCAATGAAATGATTTACAATTGATGTAGCATTTTTTACTCCATTATATAGCGCTTCCTCACTACGATCTTCCAAGCTGAACCACTGATAACCATCACCTATTTCTCTTTCAAAGGGAGCATTGGGTACTGCAAAATATGAACCCAGTAAAAACTTGCTCATAACTTTAGCAAGGTGAATGAAATTATCGCCACTTGAGCCCCAACCATGTAAAAAAATAATCAAATTTTTCTTATTTCCGCCTGCACAAATTTCTGGGCCTTTAAGTTCAATCATTTCTTTTCCTTTTGCATTTATATTTTTATTTAACACTAATTTTCAAATTTGTAAAAACCCATGTGCAATTATGTACACTAGCTCATAACTGTATGAACATTGCAATTTGCAGGCAATTCGCGTGGCAGATGAAAGTAGCTGACACTGGAATCCAGCTTTTGATCGAAAATGTTGCATAGTGCACAATCAATTTTTCTAGATCCCAGTGTCAAGCACTGGGATGACATCATAGGGGCGCTGGGATGACACCCTCCTGCTAGACAATGTTCGTACAGCTATGGAATGAATCGCGGTATGACGTAGGATTGCTGTCATTCCAGTGCTTGACACTGGGATGGCTTTGTTGCATCGCTCTTCGGATAGTAGGTAACGCACAATAAATTTATGAAGCTATCTCAAATTTAGCCATACCAATATCAGTGAACTTATTGAGCAAATAGCATTTAACAAGTAGTTCCTTCTCTCTATTTGTCTCAGATTTATTCCTAAAACTAAACCCGAATGTTTGTTTCAGTCGCGAGAAAAAACTTTCTATATAAGATCTTTTTCCATAACTCATCTCTTTTTTCCACTTCTTTATACTATCTTCATCATATGACTTTATGAGCTTGACTGCAGAATTTCTCTCAGCCATATAGTCTAACTTTGGATGCTCTGCTGCGTTGTTTTTCGGAGGAATTTTCGTTTTTATACCATATTGATTACACAGCTTATAGAGCTTTTCTCTGTCATATGCCCTATCTGCATATAGTACTTTTATGACATACTGAAAATCGACTTCTTTTAGCAAATCACAAGCTCCATAGTGATCAGAGTAGACACCGTTACTGTATTTTACAGCTATGGCTTTTTTGCTGTTTGTATTCAACATTACATGCAATTTTCTTGTCTGTTCATAGCTGCGATACTTTCTATCTTCGCTATTTTCTTTGCTATGACCAGGAGTGTTGTTGTATATACTAATTCCTGTACTGTCTATAGCAATTTCGATATCTTCCATATTATTTTTATCAATTCTGCAATCATTGATCTTAATATTGAGTTTCTTAAACCTTCTTGATGATTGTGAATAGCTGATAACTTGCAAATTTTTCCCAATTTGCTCAAGGTATCCTGCTATAAACCCAACTGTTTGCCTCAGGCCTATTCTAAATAAACAAGTTATTATGTGCACCAAAATTACAACTTTATCGCTATAAATATTGTTGCCACCTGGTATTTTTGGACCATTCTCGTACCACTTTTCTATGGCTTCGTTGATATAATGAAAAATATTTCCTCTTTTTTCTAGAAATTTGTTATATTCGCTATGGTTACTGACCCTCATTTTTTGTGGCATATTTTTTCTTTCAAGGTTAAATGGCTATTTTATAATGAATTTTGTCAGTAGCCACCAGATTTTTTCAGTTGCTATGCAACAAAGCCATCCCAGTGTCAAGCACTGGGATGACATCACTTTTGCTTCAATATTCGCACATTAGCGGAGGTAAGCCCATTGCGAAAATCAGTATGTTAAGGCATGATTTTTAATAACCTCAACATCGCTAAATTCGAAAGTTTGGTTGCCTATAATTTGAAATTTCTCATTTCCCTTTCCTGCAACTAGCAGAATCATACCCTCGTTATAGGCAATATCTACGCCTTTCTCTATAGCTTCTCTCCTACCTCCTATCTCCAGTGCATCAGGGCAATGTAGCAAAATATCGTGGCGAATTTTTGCCGGATCTTCATCACGCGAATTATCATCTGTAATTATTACTTTATCTGCATACATTTGTGCTATTTTGCCCATTTCTGAACGTTTCGTCTGATCGCGATTTCCACCGCATCCAAAAACTAGAATTATTTTTTTGTTGATATGCCATTTTAAAGACAATAGGGCTTGTTTAAGCGCACTTGGAGTATGAGCGTAATCCACGAATGCAAAAGGTTTCACTTTTTCCATTCTTCCTGGTGGAGAAACGAGTTTTTCTACGCATATTTCTCTGTAATTTAATCCAGATATACCAATTGCACATAGCAGATTATATGCTTGAAATTTTCCTAAAACTGGGAAAAATGTATTGTAAATTTGGTTATCAATTTTTACTGTAAGATGTTGACCATTAGGGGTTGATGTTTGCTCTAATAAAGTAATATCAGAGCCTTTTTTTCCATAAGTCACAACTTTATTACTGCGTTTTTCAGCTATTTTAAGCAATGCGCCGTATTCATCTATATCCGCATTTAAAATCGCTGTTTTTCCTTCTGGTAATACTTCGTAAAATAACCTTTTTTTAGTTTCTAAATATCCACCAAGACTTTTATGGTAATCTAAATGATCTTGCGAGAAATTAGTAAAAGCTGCAGCACTCAACTTTAATCCATGGATTCTGTATTGATCAATCCCATGACTTGATGATTCCAACACTAAGTGTTCTACACTTATACCACGCAATGTTGCGTAAAGGTCTTCTGCACCTGGAGTGGTAAGGCTGTTGCTATTACCTTTTCTGCCATTATTGATGCATGTTCCAAGTGTTCCAATAGACGCAGCATTATAGCCAGAGTTTTGCCAGATCTGGCGGCAAAATTCTACTACTGAAGTTTTACCATTTGTACCAGTTACAGCAGCAACATATTTGGGCTGTTTGAATTGATAAAACCTGCTGACTATTTCGCTGTATATTTCTTGAGGGTTTGGGTGTTCAAGCACTGCAAAGCTCGAAGTATCTGTCATTCCAGTGCGTGACACTGGAATCCAGTTTTTATTATACAATTGCCTAGTGTGCTCATTTGCAATTAAATTTTCTGGATCCAAGTAGTCAAGCACTGGGATGACATCTTTCTTGGCCCCTTGTATCACAACGTCTACACAGTTGTGTACGTAACACTGTGATTCAGTAGGAAGGATATGGATTCCAGTATCGCATGTTGCGTATTCTTTACTCCTTTCTGACACACAAACAAAAAGATAACCTTCCTTGACTCTCTTGGGATTACATGTAACGCCCTTGATTTCAATATCAAAGTTAACATCAATAATGTTATGCAGTAATTCTCTCAGTTTCATCTGCCAGCTTTGATATTCAAACATGGCAGTCTTGCTAGTGCAGCATTTAAATCAGAGATCAAATCCTCAGAATCTTCTAGTCCACAAAATATCCGCATGAAACTTCCACCATAATCTGAATTCATTACAGATCTTGACATAGATCTACGATCTATTGGTAATATCAAACTGTCGCACCCTCCCCAAGAAGCACCAATACTAAAAATTTTCATATGATCAACCATGCAGCTTAGTTCTTCACATGAATATTCTCTATCCAGTATTATACTGAATACGCTACTTGCTCCTTTGAAGTAACTTTTCCATAATTCGTGTTGAGGATGGGAGGGAAGTGCTGGGTACAAAACTTTTTTGATTTTTAAATGTTTTTCTAGCCACTTTGCCACTTCCATTGCTGTATTTTGGTGCCTTTTTATACGTGTGTGCAGTGTTCTTAGTCCCCTATGTGCAAGGTAGCAGTCGTGCGATTGAATGGTTACTCCATAATTTTTATAGCTCTCATAAAGCAATTTAAAAGTTTCACCTTCAGCAACCATAGCTCCCATCACTAAATCTGAGTGACCGGCTAGATACTTTGTCACCGCATATAGTGCAACATCAACTCCATAATCAAGCGGCTTAAATAACAAAGGAGTGGCCCATGAATTGTCACAAACGGTCACAATTTTATGTTCCTTAGCAACTTTTACTATATGCTCTATATTCGAAATCTCAAACGTTACAGAACCAGGAGTCTCGATCATTATCAATGAAGTATTACTCTGAATTAAATCAGTTATATCCTGTGTTGGATCATAAAAAGTTACTTCTGTTCCTCTTTTTGGTAGCTCATTTTCTGCAAACCTCCTAAGCCTATAATAACTATTATCTTGAATTAAAACGTGCGAGCCTGCTTTAGCGAAAGTTAGAATAGCAAAAGTAAGTGCAAATAGTCCGGAAGGATAAATAAGCGCTTGTCCACTCCCTTCAATTTCAGCCAGTGCATTTGAAAGATAATGAACAGTAGGAGTACCAACATTACTGTAGCTATAATCCCTTGCAACACCATCATTGATTACATCGTATATACTTTCTCCATTTGCTGCATTTAAGTAGTCCTTGTAAGTAGGGAATAATATGGTAGAAGAATGATAAACTGGCGGGTTCATGGAACCTTTATAGTCATTAAATTTTCTTCCTGCTTTAACTAATATAGACTCTTCCTTCACATTTTTATTATTTATTTTTTAAATTGTACTCATCTTGCGTATACAAGTGAAGAGAAATTGCATGTATTAGCTCTATCTCACCCTTCAATAACTCATAAATCAACTTGTGTCTTTTTAGAACGCTCATTCCAATAAAGCCGTCAGATATTAATATTAATTTAATGTGCGAAGGTAATGTTGAAGATGAAGCAAAATAATGATCAGCATGCTTTGCTGATTCATCGATAATGTTGATATCAATTACATCTATCGAATCGCGTATCTTTTCTTCTATTGTTTTAATAATATCCATAATGGTTTCTTTAAGCAACAATATGCTCCTCTTGTCATCCCAGTATCAGCTACTTGGATGACAATCGCAATTACTTATTCTCTTCTTTATTATCTATGTCTTGATAATCAGAATCTACTACTTTTTCCTCTTTATCATTTGGATTTCCTTCTGATGAAAAGCCATTTTCAGCACTATTTTGTTGAGATGCTTGATACATAGCTTCTCCAAGTTTCATAGATAATTGAGAAAGATTAGTGACTTTCTGCTGTATTGAATCAGCGTCATCAATGTTATCAGATTTACTAACTTCTTTTAATTCGTTAACTGCATTTTCAATAGCAGATCTATCTTCTGGTGAAACTTTATCACCATACTCTGTCAGAGACTTTTCTGTAGAATGGACTAAGCTATCCGCTTGATTCTTCACTTCAATAAACTTTTTGCGCTTTTCATCTTCTTGCGCTTTTTCTTCAGCTTCTTTTACCATGCGATTTATTTCATCATCAGATAAACCACCTGAAGATTGAATGCGTATTTTTTGCTCTTTTCCAGTAGCTTTATCTTTTGCAGAAACGTGTGCTATTCCATTTGCATCTATATCAAATGTCACTTCAATTTGTGGCCTTCCGCGCGGAGCAGGAGGTATCCCTTCCAAACTAAACTGACCGAGTAGCTTATTATCAACTGCCAGTTTTCTTTCACCCTGATGCACCTTAATTGTAACAGCTGTTTGGTTATCTTCTGCAGTTGAAAACACCTGAGATTTTTTAGTAGGAATTGTAGCATTACGCTCAATAAGTGGAGTGAATACTCCTCCTAGAGTTTCAATACCAAGAGAAAGTGGGGTCACATCAAGTAGTAACACATCTCTTACATCACCTTGAATGATCCCCGCCTGTATTGCAGCTCCAATTGCTACAACTTCATCAGGGTTAACTCCTCTATGTGGATCTTTGCCAAAGAATTCTTTAACTTTCTCTATGACTTTTGGCATACGAGTCATGCCACCAACAAGAACCACTTCGCCAATTTGACTAGCAGATAAACCAGCATCCTCAAGAGCTTTTTTACAAGGAGCCATAGTTCTTTCGATTAAATCATTCACTAAGCTTTCAAGTTTTGCTCTCGTTAATTTCATATTTAAGTGTTTTGGACCACTTGCATCAGCTGTAATAAACGGTAGATTTATTTCCGTTTCCATTGCACTTGATAATTCAATTTTCGCTTTTTCAGCAGCTTCTTTGATTCTTTGCATAGCCATTGGATCATTTTTCAAATCAATGCCATTACTTTTCTTGAATTCATCTAGTAAATAACTCACTACTCCATTATCAAAGTCTTCACCTCCAAGATGGGTATCACCGTTTGTTGCTTTCACTTCGAAAACTCCATCACCTATTTCAAGTATTGAAACGTCAAATGTACCACCACCAAGGTCATATACTACTATTGTGTGCCCATGTTTCTTATCAAGACCATAAGCAAGTGCTGCAGCAGTCGGTTCATTTACTATTCTGAGTACATTTAATCCGGCAATTTTTCCTGCATCTTTTGTTGCTTGACGTTGAGAGTCGTTGAAGTATGCTGGCACTGTTATCACAGCATCTTTTACTTCCTCTCCAAGATAAGCTTCTGCTGCCTCTTTCATGTTTTGTAGTATAAATGCACCAATTTGACTAGGAGAATATTCTTTATTATCAGTTGTTTTAACCCATGCATCACCACTTTTTGCTGCAAATACTTTGTATGGTACACTTAGATTTTTCATCTCAGGATCACTATATTGACGGCCTATTAATCTCTTAGTAGCAAAAAAGGTATTACTTGCATTGGTGATTGCTTGCCTTTTTGCTGGAGCACCAATCAACCTTTCTCCTGAAGAAGTCAATGCAACTATAGATGGAGTAGTTCTTGCCCCTTCTTTATTTTCTATTACCTTTGTATCCTTGCCCTGCATTATTGCAACACAAGAATTTGTTGTTCCGAGATCTATGCCTATTGCTCTTCCCATAATGAGTACCCATTGTAAATATTATCTTATATAAGAATATATAAGTATAGGGCTCATTAATTACAAGCCCAATTTAGGTTTCTAATTAGTTATTAGAACTTAAAAGGCGCGAAAGCCACTTAGTCAGCCAAAAATTGCCTCGTAGTTTATTTGAATTATCAGCTTCTTCATTGCTGCTATCCCCAATTTGGTATCCAGAGTTCTGTAATGGCTTATAACCGTTTAAATTAACATCATCTCCTTGTTTTAAAACAAATGTATTTACATCTAAACTGTTATCAATACTAACGTTCAATGTAATATTAAACTCTTTTTCGATTGTAGAAACTGTATTGCGTTTGTTATTAAAAATGTGCGCTATAACTGCACTGTGTGCTACTAAATCAAAAGACTTATTTCGATTCTTGTTAGCAATATGTTGTAAATCCCTTAGTATTGATGAAACAATTACTTCGTTTGATTTTACTCTTCCAGTACCTTTGCAGTGTAAACACTCTGTAGTATTAATTTCTTGTATGTTTGGTTTAATTCTTTGTCTTGAAAATACCATTAAACCAAAGTCATTTATGTAGCTAAATTGAACTTTAGCTTTATCATCTTTAAACGCTTGCTTTATAGCAGACTCAACAGCTCTGCAATACTGATATTTCAACATATCAATAAAATCGACTACTATTAATCCTGATAGGCCCCTAAGATTCACCTGTCTTGATATTTCAGGTACTGCTTCCATGTTGGTTCTATAAGCTGTTTCTTCTATGCTATCTTCTCCTGTCATCTTTCCTGAATTTACGTCTATTGAAACAAACGCCTCAGTTAAAGTTATTATCAAAGACCCACCAGATGGCAATTCTACTCTATTGCTATATAACTCAGAAATTTGATCTTCGATTCCGTAGTAAGTAAAGATCGGAGCATAACCTCTATACAATCTATAGCGCAACTTACTACCTTTTAGTGCATTGTTAGCATATTGCCTAACTGCCTCAAAAGCTTCCTTTCCAGACACTATAACTTCTATACCATCGCTACAAAAATCACGAACAGATCTCATAATTACATCTGCTTCATTGTAAATTAATGATGGAACGTTTACAGAGAAGGCATTTTTTTGAATGCTCTGCCATAATGAGGATAAGTAATTGTAATCCTGCTCAATTTCTTTCTTATTTTTTCCTGAACCAACAGTTCTTACTATTAAACCTGATCTTTTTGGCAAGTTTATTGAACTCAGTATCTCCTTTAACTGCTTTCTGACATTAGCATCTTCAATTCTGCGGGACACTCCACCTTTGCTCATGGAATTTGGCATGAAAACACAGTATCTACCCACTAAAGTTATGTATGTTGTAAATGAAGCTCCTTTATTGCCTCGTTCCTCTTTAGTTAGCTGGACCAATACTTTTTGATTTACTGAAATAACATCTTGTAATTTGTATTTTTTATATAAAGGTACCTCTCTTACAAAACCACTACCTGATCCGTTGACATTCTTACTAGCTGCAGAATCTGAAGAAACATTTGCTGAGGCTTCTTCTATACAATCGTCATTTGAGTAGCCCTCAAAGATAGTTTCCTTTTCTTTTTCTGGAATGTTGAAGTAATCTAGAGATATCTCGGAAAAAGACAAAAAACCTTGCTTATTTTTCCCATATTCAATAAATACGGCTTGCAAAGAAGGCTCTATACGCTTTATATAAGCAACGTATATATTACCTCTTAATTGTTTTTTTTCCTTGAATTCTTGTTCAAATTCTACAACCTTGTTATTAATTGACAAGGCAACTCTTACCTCATTAGAACAGATAGAATTTTCTATCAATAATACCCTTTTACCACTATTTGTCACTTATTTACCGTTTGCTTTTTATTCTGAAGTTAACTTTATGCTACTTAATGCACTGTTGATTGTCAAGGATTTTGCAATCTGCATTATTTGATTGACTTTTAGTATTTTGCGTAATAAACTCGCATAGAATTTATTATATCATTATAAGTATGGCGAAAAAAAATGCTTCTTTGCTCGTTAAGTTAGTCAGCACTGCAATCAAGATAACAAAAACTGGTGAAGAAAAATCAACTGGCTATTTTTATGTAAAAAAGCGTAATCCAAAAAAGCTCACCAAAAAACTGGAGTTTAGGAAGTATGACCCAGTAGTCAGAAGGCATGTGTTATTTAAAGAAGAAAAACTAAAGTAATTTTTTTATAAGGAATTTTATTATTATGCAAAATTTACAATTAAGTTATCCTATAATAGTAGAGTTGGGGGATGTGAAAGATACAAAACTGAAATTAATAAAGGTCATTGCACAATTAATAAGTAAGAAGTACACAACACAGAAAAAAGCAGCAAACGCTCTAAAGATTGATCAACCTAAAGTATCTCAAATCAATAGGTCAAAAATCGAAGGGTTCTCCTTAGAATACTTGCTTAACTTATTGATTGTATTGGGCCAATACATAAACGTAAGAATAAAGCATAATTCTAAACCTGCATAATATGGTATCCGTTCAGCGGAGTGGCAAAATAAGGTAGACAAGATAAATCAATCTCGGTGTCAAGCACTGGGATGACAAGATATAAACCTTATCGTCATGCCGCCGCGAACCGTCATACCGCGATTCATTCGCGGTATCTCTAGATCCCGCTAACAAGTAGCGGGATGACGGTTATCAGGCCAGCACCCCTACGATGTCATCCCAGTGCTTGACACTGGGATGGCTTTGTTGCATCGCTCAAGTGAAAAGAACTGGCAGTTACTGACAAAATTCATTATAAATAGCCATTTAACTGTTGAAGAAAAAATATGCCACAAAAAATGAGAGTCAGTAACTGCCATGAATATAACAAATTTCTCCAAGAAAGAGGAAGCATTTTTTGTTATATCAATGACGCCATAGAAAATTGGTACGAGAATTGTCCAAAAATGCAGGGCGGCAACTATATTTATAGTGATAAAGTTGTGATTTTGGTGCATATAATCGTCAGTTTCTTTAGAATTGGTTTAAGACAAACAGTCGGGTTTATAAAAGGGTATTTGCAACAAATAGGAAGAGATTTGGCAGTTATCAGCTATTCACAAGCATCAAGAAGGTTTGAGAAACTTAATATTAAGATAAATGATTGCAGAATTGATAAAAATAATATGGAAGATATCGAAATTGCTATAGACAGTACAGGAATTAGTATATACAACAACACTCCTGGTCACAGCAAGGAAAATAGCACTGACAGAAAATATCGTGGCTATGAGCAAACGAGAAAATTGCACGTAATGTTGAATATAAACAACAAAAAAGCCATAGCTGTAAAATACAGTAACGGTGTCTACTCTGATCACTATGGAGCTTGTGATTTGCTAAAAGAAGTTGATTTTCAGCATGCCATAAAAGCACTATATGCAGATAGAGCATGTGATAGGCACAAGTTTTATAAGTTGTGTAACGAATATGATATAAAGACAAAAATTCCACCAATAAACAATGCGGCAGAACATCCAGAAATAGATTATATGTCTGACAGGAATGCTGCTATTAGGTTAATAAAATTATACGGTGAAGATGGCATGAAAGAATGGAAAAAAGAAGTAAATTATGGGAAAAGATCTTATATTGAAGGGTTTTTCTCAAGATTAAAGCAAATATTCGGATTTAGTTTTAGGAATAAATCTGAGATAAATCGAGAAAAAGAACTAAATGCTATTTGCTTAATAAATTCACTGATATTGGTATGGCTAAATTTGAGATAGTTACATGAATTTACCATAAATCACCATCTCATAAAGTGTGATGCAACAAAGCCCACTGGGATCCAGGAATTTTATTAAGTTAGTAAGCATAAAAGCAGCCATTTTATGTTAAAATACAACGTTTTGATGATTATGAAAAAGCTGGATTCCAGACTGGAATGACACCATTTGTTGTAAACTCACTTCTTCTTGATTTGTAGAACAATAAAACAGTAAGCTAAAAGGGAACTTATTACTCAACAAAACAAGACTTAAAATTTTGTGCAATGCTATTGATTATAGCTAGATATGCATCTTTTCCAGGCTCTATGTCTGATCCAATAGGATCAAGAACTACCATTTTTGCGTCATTAGAAAGGGCGTTAGGCTTTATGCTATCTTCCTGTGAATGAGCAAATATACATTTAACGTTTTCTTCCTTCATTATCTTTTTTAGCTTCATTAAACTCTTCATACCTATGTAAGAATCCTCTTCTATGGAAAGAATAGCGCTTGGATGATTTAGACCGAAATATTTTTCAAAATATTGATAAGCATCATGAGTAACGATGTATTTTTGATTTTTAAAATCATTCAGTTCTTTCATGATTTCTTTTACTTCTTGGTCTATTTTTTTTATAGCTTTTGTTGCATTAGAACTGTATCGATGGGAATTTCCTTTATCTATGTCAGACAATGTTGCACTTATAGAAAGTATCATGCTCTTTGCATTTTCGGGACTCAGCCACATGTGTAAATCTTTTTCATCTTGAATGTGAGTGATTTTTCTAGAAAATGAATGTGGCCGAGTAGGAAGTAGGTTGATTGCCTTTGACAATTGCACTAGTTCTTTATTATTTTTGGCGAAAGTTTGAACAAACGTCTCTAAGTTATCGTCAACATAAAATATAACGTCACTTGATTCTAAATTACTCGCATCAGATGGCTTTAATATATAATTATGTGCAGATGTTGCATAGCCAAGCAATTCCGGTTCTAAAATCCCTTCTGTAACAGAAGCTACAAGTGAGTGGATAGGTTTGATTGTAGCTACAACTTTTAAATTGGATGAAAAGGCAATATTATAGTATAGTGTAAGTGAAAGTAATAGAAAAAAAGCCAGTAAATGTCTCATATAAACGTTGAGAAGAAGTTAAATTTTGTCAATAAATTGAATAATGTCAATAATCGTGTTCTAAAAATAGAAAATCTTGCTCTCGCATATGATGGTAAAAGAATCCTTGACAATATCAATATGTTCATGGAAAGAGGAGACATAATTACAATACTTGGTCCAAATGGTGGAGGTAAAACCTCTTTAGTGAAAGCAATTGCTGGTATAAATAAAAATTATACTGGAAATATTGTGTTAGCTGAGAACACAAAAATTAGCTACATGCCGCAAAATTTTAGTATTAGTAATTTGATGCCAATAACAGTTGAATATTTTCTTTTAAATAGCTCCTTGAAAAGACTAAAGAAAAATCAATCCATTATTACAGAAACGATAGAGTTGGCTGTTATCGGTAACATTTTGAAAAATCAAGTGTTAGAAATTTCTGCAGGGCAAACACAATTATTACTGCTTGCACGTTGTTTAATTGCAGAGCCTGACTTGATCATTCTAGATGAACCAGTTAGTGCAATGGATATTAACGCGCGGGCTAAATTTTATGATATTATAAATAAAATAGCAAAAAAACGATTGGTATCGATTCTTATGACTTCTCATGATCTTAACTCTGCTCTACCATCCTCAGATTACATAATTTGTATAAATAATACTATCTATTGCCAAGGCAAGCCTGATGAGATTATGAAAAATAGAACCCTAAATGAAATATTTAGCAGTTACGCAGCGAAATGATTCAAAATATTTTGCGTCTTCTGCACATAACTACGGTGCTGACGCGTTACAATATATTACCTTATTTACTTCCACCATCAAAAAAATCAATAAATAAAATACAAGGCCACAAGCTAAAGTGTGCTCTTGAAAAATTAGGTCCGGTGTTCATTAAGTTTGGGCAGTCTATCTCATCACGTACTGATGTTTTAAATGAGGATATAACAAATAACTTGTTATTGATATGTGATAGATTGCCATCATTTTCACATAAAATAGCAGTTAAAACTATAGAAAGTGAGTTTAATTGTAAATTGAGCGACATTTTTTCAAGCTTTTCTGAAAAGCCAATTGCAGCAGCATCGATTTCTCAGGTGCATAGAGCGGTTACAACTGAGGGTAAGGAAGTTGCTGTGAAGGTTTTAAGGCCAAATATTGAGAAAACATTCTCAAGGGATATAAAAATGCTTTCTTGGCTTGCAGAAATTGCAGAAAAATTTAGCGAACAATCAAAAAGGCTGAGGCCAATTGAATTAGTCAAAACTTTTGCTGAAATTTGCCGATTAGAGTTAGATCTACGTTTTGAAGCTGCTCACTCTTCGGAACTAAAGGAAAACACAAAAAATGACAGAGGTTTTTACGTACCTGAAATAGATTGGAATAGAACTTCGAAAAAGGTTTTAACATTAGAATGGATAGAAGCAACGCCAATATACGAAGTTGAAAAACTGAATAATCGTAAGCAAATAGCTATCAATCTTATAGAATCGTTTTGCAATCAAGTATACAGGGATTGTTTTTTTCATGCTGATATGCATCCTGGAAATCTAATGGTTGATAGTAATAACAATATTATTGCCCTGGATTGTGGAATCATGGGTAGAATAGATCGTGAGACATGCTATTACGTTATAGAGATACTCAAAGGCTTTTTAAATCGGGATTATGATCACGTTGCAAAAATGCACTTTAGGGCTGGTTATGTTTCATCACAGCATAGAAATTTTGTCACAGCTTGCAGGGCAATAGGTGAACCCATTATTGGGCAGCCTATACAGAAGATTTCATTTGCTAGTTTACTTGCTCAGCTATTAAAAATAACTGGTGATTTTGATATGAAAGTTCAAACACAATTGTTATTGCTGCAGAAAACTATGATTTTACTGGAAGGGACATGTAGAAAGATCTACTCAGAAATCAATATGTGGAAAGTAGTTGAAGCGTGGATAAGCAGTCAACATGAAAATAAAATAGGGTATAGGGAAAAAATTAGAAGTTCTTATCCTGTAAAAACAATCCAAGGGATATTTAGCCTTATAGAAAAATTAAACCTAATAGCTGATAAAAAATTAGAAAACATCCAAATTAAAAATAAATCAAATGGAAAAGTCTATTTTTTATTGTGGTTTGTAATTATAATTCTAATCGTTAAACTTTTAATTTCTTAAACTATGGGAAAAAACTGCGTCAAATCCAATTTTTATTCAACTTAATTTTTAATCTGCAGGAGCCGAGTTGAGAATGTCCAATTTTCCACTTTCTTTATGTATCTGTTCAGCAGAGTGGCAAAATAAGGTAGACGAGAAAAGACAACTATAGGAACAAATGGGTGTCATGCCAGTGCGTGACACTGGCCTCTTGTTTCAATGTTAAACAAAATACCATAGAATTCAAAAAGACAATTCCTAGAAAATTTCTACATCCAAAAAAGGCATAAGTTATGTTAATGCTGTTTGAATGAGATGATATAAAGATAAGCCAAATTTTTACAAAGAAAACATTTCAAGCAGCAAGACACCTTTGATTGAAAGAGAGCACCAAATTTATGGGGTGAGTAACTGCGCTATTTCAACTATAGTATTTTCTAAAACGAATGATAAACGTCTAAAATGGTATTACCAACTAAAAGGTGTAAGTCTGTACATTGATGCATTAGAGGTCTGAGGCAACTTTTGATGGTGTGCCAACAATGCTCTATCGGATTTAGATCAGGTGAATATGTTGGAAGATAAAGCAAATGACAGCCAAAAGACTCTATTAATGACTTTGTTTTGGGAGTTTTATGGAATGTAGCATTATCCATAACTATGGTTGTATCACGCTGTAATTGTGGAAGTAATCTTCGCTCTAACCATACATTAAATATATCTTTATTACACCCTCCTGTGAAGGTCATTGGTGCAATAAACTTCTCATCCACCTATTATACTCACTCTTTCCCGCTTTTTTCCTGGAACATCAGCATATATTTTTTCTCCTCTTGGAGCTCGTGCATATTCTCGGTATAGTCTATTATCAACTCCTGCTTCATCTATATATAAAATGCTACAGTGGTCTATTTTTGAGACTTTATCGATAAATTGCTGCCTATCTTCTTGATTGCGCTCTTGATAGAATGTGACTTTTTTTAAAGGTTATTTTTAGCTGTCTTAATCTATACCAAATTGCACTTATCCCAAAGCCAAGGTTTTGTTTCATTTCTGCTAGTGTGTGATCTGGGTGTTTTTTGACATATTCTTTGAGTATTTCTGGATCTATTTTTCGAATAAAACCAGTACTTTTTACCGCTTTGAGACCTTGGCCAGTAGCTTTCTTTTTTAGCCATCTATATAGTGTTGCTATCCCTATCTCAAAAACCTCTGCAACTTCAACCTTTGACTTTCCTTTTTCTACCAAAGACACTGCTTTTTCCCTTAAATCTACACTATATACCATCGCTTTCCCTACTTTAAAAAAACATATTATACCTTTATCATTCGCTTTTGAAAATACTATAGTTAGCGGAATGACGGTTTTTCAAATTGTCGGTAAATCTAAGTCAGTTTAGCTATAATTTCCTAAATTTGCTCACAATCTCTTGACTTGACACATATGTTTTTTTCCCAAATGTTACTATCTTCCTCCTTTTCCTTTCTCAATTTGTGCAACCATTTCCTTTACATTTGCATGCGTGAGAAGGGAATTTTTGCTGACATGAGATTTTGGATCAGATTTTGCTGTTACGTGTTTCGTTGCAGATCTTTTATTCTCTGTTAGAAATGAATGAGATTGTTTTTTCTTCACACCGATATCCGCTTGTGCTGCTGGAGTGGTTTTGCTTTCAGCAAGCTGTACATTAGCATTTCCTTTTGCTTGATTTTGCTCAAATTTTTCTTTTAATGCCTTTACTTTACTGCCCATCTCGCGATTAGCTCCTCCTTTCATAGTAGCTGCTGCTACTTTTGGTATCGCCTTACCAGCAGCTTTTTGTGCTGATTTCCTATTGTCTTGATTTTCAGATTTTAGTGGTACTCTTTCAGCTGATTTTTTAAGAATTACTCCTACTACTTTTGGCTCTGTGCTTACTTTTTGATTAGCACGGCTTAGATTTTTAGGCTTTGGCGGTACTGCAGGTTTATCTTTGATTACCACTTTCGATTCTTGTCTAACTTCTTGACCAGTAGTAAACATTTTTTTTGGCACTTGCGGTGGTTTTGGTGGTACGAGGGATTGAGGTTGTTGTTTCTGCTTACGTTCTCTTTTTGCTTCTATATGTTCTTTAGGAACTGTTGCATAAATTGGCTCTTCTTTGGGCGATTTTGAACTCTGCGAATTTTCTATTAAAATTTTACTCTTCTTCTCTTGATAATTTGATATCTCTTTGTATACAGACTCTTCATTTAATGAACTTCCATAGCCTGAATCTTCTCTCTGCTCATATAAAGGATTTTCCTTTTGCTTTTTCTCTTGATAATTTGATATGTCTTCATATTCAGACCCCTGATCTAATGAACTTTCATAGCCTGAATCCTCAGAAGGATTTTCCTTAGCATCAGGCATACTAAAACTATTAGCTCCTTTTAGTAAAGAAGATGTAGACTTTGCCTTGCTTTCTCCATCTGAGGATATTTCTGATTTAAAGCGTACCTTCCTCGAATCTGGAGCAGCCGGAGGTGCTGTTGTTGGTCGCTTTATTTGCCTCATGCGATCACCACCTAATTTTTCTTTCGGCTGTTCTTCTTTTCGCAGCTCAAAAGTACCTTCCTTTTGCTTTCTACCTTCCAAACTCACTTCGTGTGATCTATCTTTTCCTTGACTCTTTTCACTTTGTTCTAAATTTAAAGAATCTTTTAAAATATTATTTTTTCTGAAATCTTTTTCTAATTGTTCCAAGAGATCAATTTTTTTTAAAATTCTTGTATACTTAGCTGCTGTTTCTAAAGTGAAACTTGACAACTCATCATTTACAAAATTACTTATACTACTGTTCTTGGTTGGAAAATTTTTTCCCAAAATTCTATTCATTAATGTTTTAAAAAGACCTAATGGCTGTTCTACATAATTGTTCAAGTCAGTATATATAACAAACTCAGCTATACCTTTTGCCTCACCTGTAAAACCTTCTAATGCATGAGATAAATCCCTTAACGTTTTGTTATATTGTTTCTCTGCATTTCCTAGCTTTACAGCTTTGATCAGAGAATCGAGATTTTTTTTATAGTTCTCACTTTTAAATGGATTATTCATACTAATTACAGCTCATTATTTATTAAAATATAGATCTAAAATATTAAGATCTAGTAAATATTACTTTTGTAATTCATGTAGAACTATAGCTATAATAAGTAAGATTTCCCTACGTCATACCGCCGCGGTATCTCCAGATCCCCCTAACAACTTACTATTACCCACAAATATGAGGTTCGTGAGCAAGTCGCCATCCTTCTGCTAAATCAAAGAGACGTTTATATCCTTTCCAAAGAGTAATTGGTCCTGGTTTTGGGTCATTTTTTCTTGCTAAATGGCCTCCAAGTTCATGAAACAGCTTCTTTTATGTTGGGAACTACACTTGGACATGGTTTTCTGTGTATTTTAACGTATAAAACTTTCCATTCTTCTTCAGCTAATAAGGTAGTACATGGTAATGTTGGGTTAGCTCTTGCAATTGATGTAATAAAGAAGATCCTCCAAGCAATAATACTCATAACTGTTAGATATCTCATTAGTCTTTCTGCTATTCCAAGCCTACATTCTTCAACTTTGAGACCGGATTTAAAATTTTATGTAATATCTCTATTTTCCATCTAAGGCAATTGTAAGTTAAAAACGTGATATAAAAGAGATAAGAGAGAAAGATAACCCTGCTCACTAGGAATAGCGGGCGTGCGCGACCGAAAGGAAATTGGTATTACAACCGTTGGTATCAAGGTACGCTAGCCCTATCTCTCGATACGTTTGAATAGTTGCTTGGGACATATATATGCACCCGTTTACAATCTTAAATTAACTAAAACTATCGAGGTTTATTATGGTTACATCTTATCAAAATTTTATTGGCATTGACATCGGAAAATTTAAAAATGTCGTTGCAATTCACAAACAGAAGAATGCTGTCGAATTTGATAATAATGCTTCTGGTTGGCAACAATTATTTCAAGAGTTTTCAGATATTCTACCTAATGCTTTAGTGACTTTAGAAAATACAGGGAAATATGAGCTTGGCTTATCACATTTTCTTACCGACAAAAATATTGCCGTGCATCGAGCTAATACTCGTAAAGTAAAAAGCTTTATTTTATCTCACGGAACTTTAGCAAAGTCTGATAGATCAGATGCAAGAGCTCTTGCTCAATATGGATTTGAACGCCATAGAACTATCTCTCTATTTGTACCTACCTCTACAGAACAATCAACTTTGGCTGCACTTTGTCAACGTCGTGATGATATTACGCAAATGAGAACTCAAGAAAAATGCAGACTTGAAGCACCGGAAAATGATCATATAAAAGAAAGCTGTCAAAAGACCATTGAGTTTTTCGATAGTCAAATAAACGAACTCAATGATACTATACAAAAGATTATTGATGAAAGCCGCGAATTACAACAACGCCAAAAAATTCTTAAAACAGTTCCTGGAATAGGTAAAAAGTTATCACAAGATTTTTTGTGTTTAATGCCAGAGCTTGGTTACTTAAATAGAAAAGAAGTAGCAAGTCTTGCCGGAGTTGCACCGCATCCAAAAGAAAGTGGTAAAGCTGTTGGTTACCGAAGGATTACAGGTGGTAGAAGTAACGTTCGTTCAAAGCTCTTTACAGCCGCTATGGCTGCTACAAGGTCAAAATCTATACTTGGCGCCTTTTATTCTAAGCTTGTTGAAAGTGGTAAGAAGAAGATGGTGGCTATAACAGCCCTAATGCGTAAAATTATAGTAATTGCTAATACAAGACTTAAAGAAGCAATTAATTTGCATACTTAAAAATCTTCACAACGGTAACTGAAATTGGCTAATGAATATGTGCGTCCACACAGACTTAAAGCACATATTCATTAGCTTAAGCAGAAATTGCTGTGGTAGCTGTTTGATATAAAATTCTATTTCTATGACAAACGGGTTTTTATTGCCCATATAATTTGCAAAATTACACAAATAAAAAAATTTTTAAAAAACATAGTTGATACCAACTAATTTTTTCAACAGCTTCATCGAAAGTATTAACTGAAAGATTCGTTAATAGCATCCATTCTAGCGGTTTTTTTTAAGGGAAGGGGAGTTTTCTCAACAACATAAACTGCATAAAGTGGTAATTTAGGTAGTTCTTCCGTCTTATGCCTAATATTATTCTTAGATGGATTCATCATAAACTTTCCAAATCTAACTTCCAAACGTGCTGTTCTTTTTGGCTTATTATCTTTTACAGGAACTTCAACTTCTACCGTACCTGCACAATGAGAGGATTTAATAAATGCCCATAACTTCTGCTCACCTTTTTCAGGATATCGAGATTTTCTATTTACTGCTCTATCTCTGCATGCTCTAACTAGCACTGCCGAATTAAGATTATGTGCAAGCTCAAAAAAGTCATATATATCTGCTTCTCTATCGCATACAGTTATAGTCTCAGTTTGAGTTGGATCAATAATATTATTTGTTTTTCTTAAAGTTTCCAACCACTTTACGCTTTCTTTATCTTCAATGCGATCGCTCTTTTTTTTAAGGTTCTCAGTTTCTTCAGGTCTTGAATAAACTTTTTGATCTAGTATCCCTAGTACCAAACCTTCTATACTAACGGCAAGAGCTGTATGCATTATAATACCTTTTGCAGTATCATAACTGGACAAATTTGCTAATCCGCTTGTTTTTTTATGGTTATTATATACAATGTAACTGGTATCTTGAATGACAAGAACCCTCTTGTGAGCTTTTGTTCTCTCAACCGTCTTATTAATATGTGTAGCTAAAATATCACTTTCTTTTACATTCTCATTTTGAAAAAAACGTTATGCTGTTTTTGCTTCTGACCAACTTTCACATGCTTGATTAATCTAACTTTCAGGTAATTTTGTCAAACATATCAGCAATCTTTACTAATCGCTCAGTTAACCTTTTATCTCCAAATTCATTTTTAGCCCATTCACTACTTTTACTTGCCATTTTACACCCTCAATATTTGCAAACTTTAATATTGTAATATTTTACTTTTTAGTCCATTTATATTTGTGGGTAATAGTAAGGAATGACACCGTCTTGGATGGAAACCAGTGTCAGCTACTTTCATGACACCATCACAAGGTGAAACTGGATCCCAGTGGGCTTTGTTGCATCGCTCAAGTGAAAAGAACTGGCAGTTACTGACAAAATTCATTATAAATAGCCATTTAACTGTTGAAGAAAAAATATGCCACAAAAAATGAGAGTCAGTAACTGCCATGAATATAACAAATTTCTCCAAGAAAGAGGAAGCATTTTTTGTTATATCAATGACGCCATAGAAAATTGGTACGAGAATTGTCCAAAAATGCAGGGCGGCAACTATATTTATAGTGATAAAGTTGTGATTTTGGTGCATATAATCGTCAGTTTCTTTAGAATTGGTTTAAGACAAACAGTCGGGTTTATAAAAGGGTATTTGCAACAAATAGGAAGAGATTTGGCAGTTATCAGCTATTCACAAGCATCAAGAAGGTTTGAGAAACTTAATATTAAGATAAATGATTGCAGAATTGATAAAAATAATATGGAAGATATCGAAATTGCTATAGACAGTACAGGAATTAGTATATACAACAACACTCCTGGTCACAGCAAGGAAAATAGCACTGACAGAAAATATCGTGGCTATGAGCAAACGAGAAAATTGCACGTAATGTTGAATATAAACAACAAAAAAGCCATAGCTGTAAAATACAGTAACGGTGTCTACTCTGATCACTATGGAGCTTGTGATTTGCTAAAAGAAGTTGATTTTCAGCATGCCATAAAAGCACTATATGCAGATAGAGCATGTGATAGGCACAAGTTTTATAAGTTGTGTAACGAATATGATATAAAGACAAAAATTCCACCAATAAACAATGCGGCAGAACATCCAGAAATAGATTATATGTCTGACAGGAATGCTGCTATTAGGTTAATAAAATTATACGGTGAAGATGGCATGAAAGAATGGAAAAAAGAAGTAAATTATGGGAAAAGATCTTATATTGAAGGGTTTTTCTCAAGATTAAAGCAAATATTCGGATTTAGTTTTAGGAATAAATCTGAGATAAATCGAGAAAAAGAACTAAATGCTATTTGCTTAATAAATTCACTGATATTGGTATGGCTAAATTTGAGATAGCTTCATAAATTTATTGTGCGTTACCTACTATCCGAAGAGCGATGCAACAAAGCCATCCCAGTGTCAGCTACTTGGATGACAAGAAAGGGAGCACTGGAATGACAGGAGAAGGGGGGCTACTACCGTCATAAAGGAACCAGTGTCAGTTACTCGGATGATACCTTTTTCTACTTAATTTGGGTTATGCAAGAAGTCTATTCGCGGTATAGATTCCGCTAACACGTAGCGGGATGACGGTTGTCGGTAAATCTAAGTCAGTTTAGCTATATGCTTTTAATTCCCCCAAAAGGAGAATTAAATATGTGAAGTTCTAGTTGATATGACTTAATGAATGGTTAGTTTAAATTACTAATTTATTTAAGAGATTTTGATAATATTTAACCCACTCGCTTTTCTATTTTCCATATCACGATGTGCTTGAATTATTTCATCAAATTTATATTTTTTATTGATCCGTACAGTTAAAAGTTTTTTTCTTATCATCTCGAAGATTTCCATTGTGGTAAGCACTAATGTGAATCTATCATGCTTATAATGGTATATTGAGGTTCCAGTTGCAAATAACGAACGTGAACTAAGTAAAGAAAAACTAATAGGAGCGTTACCTGATATCTGCCCATAGGAAACGTATATGCCGAACCTGCCTAAAGATTCAAAAGAAAGCTTGCTTGTAGCGTAACCTATAGGGTCATACACTGCACCTACTCCTCTGTTTTGCGTAATCTCCATAACTTTAGAAACGAAGTCTTTATCATTGTAGTTTATTGCGTATGTGCAGCCACTTTGTAAAGCTATCTTCATTTTTTCATCAGAGCTTACAGAACCTATCACTACACCTTTTTTATCCTTTGCCCATTGGCATATTATTTGTCCTAAACCACCATTAGCCCCATGAACTAGCACGAAAGCACCAGGCCTAACTTTATAAGATTGATTAACTAAATAGTGAGCTGTCATACCTTTAAACAGCACTGCAGCAGCAACTTCATCAGATATGTCATCTGGAATTTTTATCAGATATTTCTGGTGTATAATGCGCTTTTCACAATATGCCCCTGGAGGAGCTGTGCAATATCCAACTCTGTCTCCAACCTTCAATCCATCACTGATTTTTTTACCAAGCTTTTCAATAACTCCCACTGCTTCTACCCCAAGCACTGATGGTAAATTTTTAATTTTGCGTGTACCTTTTCTGTGCTCTAAATCATAACGATTTAAGCCGATAGTTGTGTGACGTACTAAAACTTCCTCGCCTTTTGGCTCACCTATACTCTTATCTACAAATTCTAATACTTCTGGTCCCCCAGTTTTTTTAATTTGTATAGCTCTAACCATGATGAATATTAAGATAAAAACTTTGATTATGTTATCTAACAATTAATATTTTGCAAAGTTATTGTTTTCACAATCAATAGACTTCTTGCGTTACCTCCTGTCATTCCAGTGTCAGCTACTTGGATGACACCCTATTGATTACTGAAATGACACGGTTTGCAAACATTCTGTTACTTAAGCTTAAAGAACGTGTATGATAGTGTTATTTCGCCCAAATCTTTTGTATTACTATCAAGCATTATCTCAGGATCTATATAGAAAGATACGGGCATAGCTGCTTTTTGTTTTGGTAGCAACATTTGCTCTTCAAAACAAAAGCATGCAACTTTATTGAAATACTTACCTGCTTTGAAAGGCGTAACATTATACACCGCCATACCAAATGAAGGCTGATCAGATAGATTTTTTGCGTAATAAAACGCTAAACTTTGTTCTCCTATGTTTACGTCAACGTAGTTAGTTTCTGATTTAAACTCCCAAGGTAGATCGGACATTATATCAGCATTGAAATGGACCCTGATCTTTTGGTTAGTTATATTTGTTGTTGTGCTAGTTACTTTTCTTATTGTGCCACCATACCCAGTAGCTTTACAGAAAATGCTATATAGAGGTACCGATGCATATGCAAGACATATCATCGACACAACTAAAGATACTAAAAAGAAAACTATAGAATTCTTACTGCCTTTCCTTAAAAAGGAAAACATCTAATCCCTATTGTTGAACAAGTTAAGTAACCTGAGTAGATTGAGAAATATATTAATAAAGTCAAAATAAAGATTAGTTGCACCGAGTATTGCCAATTTAGTAGTAGCAACTTCTGATCCGTCATTATGTTTATAATAAACGTCCTTGATTCTTTGAGCATCATACGCAGTCATTAAGGTAAAGACTATTACTGATATGAACGATATTGCAAAGTGGAGAGGACTACTTCCAAGAAATAAATTTACTATAGACGCAATGATTAACCCCCAAACTCCCATAATCAAGAAAGAGCCCATACTTGTAAGATCTCTTTTTGTAGTATTGCCATATAAAGCCATAGAGCCAAACATGATTGATGTAATGAAAAACGCCCTTGCTATATTTTCTGCAGTATAAACTATAAAAACATAAGATAAGGAAAGCCCCATTAACACTGAGAACGAGAAAAATATAGTAACGGCAGACTGAGCACTTAGGTGTTGAATTCTATAAGACATGTAGAACACCAATGCAACCGGAGATAACATTACCACAAGCGATAGAACGGGATTAGAATAAATTACTTGAAAAAGACCAGAAAATACTGTTAAAAATGCAACAAGCCCTGTGACGCCCAAAGCTAAAGCCATGTAATTATATACTTTAGTTAGGTAACTTCTAAGCCCAGCACTATAATAAACGCCTTGAGAGCGAATATCCTGTTCATTTCTCATATAAGACATAATATAACTCCTTTTATCCATTACTTAACACATTATAATATAAAACCATATTTTTATCAAGTGTTTTTATTATAAACAGCTATGCGCTGGCATTTGTTTTAATATAAATAGAATATAGGCCTATTGCTGCTGCGTTTGAAACATTTAAACTGTTAATTGCATTTGACATTGGGATTTTTAAAAGATAATCACAATTTTCTTTAACTAACCTCCGCATTCCTTTCTCTTCAGAACCAAAAATAATTACTCTTTTTTTCTCAAAACTCTTTATTTCATCTATATTTTCTTTAGCATTGCAATCAAACCCGTAACACCAGTAGCCGACCTTTTTTAAATACTGCATAGTTTTTACTATATTTGTAACGTATATTAGCGGAACAATATCTAAAGCCCCACTTGCTGCTTTTGCAATAGATGCATTTTCACTCGGTGAATGGTTATGTGGTAAAACCAATGCGTCGACATTAAAACAAGCTGAAGTTCTTAAAATTGATCCAATATTGTGCGTGTCAGTGACTTGATCTAAAATGACTATAGTAGAACTGTCGTTTGAGCTTTCAGCTACTTCTTCGATGCTTAAGTTATAAAGAATAGGGGCAACATTTAAAGCAATTCCTTGATGGTTAGCACCTTTGGGTAAAACGTCATTAAGTATTTTGTTTTCTACTAATCGAACTTTAATGCCCTTACTATTTGCATATTGCTTAATTTCTTTTTCGTGTTCTCTATAGAAATTTTCTGTTACTAACAGTTCTATACACCGCCTATTTTTATTCTTCAGTGCTGACATGCAGGTGTGCTTTCCATACAGCCAAAAATTCTCATTAGTTTTTGACGATTTCATCGTATTATTGAAAATCGGGTTTTTATAGAATAAGCAACATTTTACTATGTTTGAATATTGTTGTAAAATTATACAATTCGATTAATGCGTTTATGTCGGACGATGAGTTGGATTGGCAAAAAAATGTTAAGCCAATAAAATGTGGAAAAGTTACTTTGAAAGTTGATCATAAAGTAAATATAAAGTCTATGGTTGATAAAGGTACCTCCGACTTACAAGGGAATTTTCTTAATACCAATAATAGTAACTCATCATTTTGTCTTGACCAAAACACAAAATCAAAAGTTGATAGGGGTAAATATTTTATAAGCGATAAGCTCGATTTGCATGGCTATAATATAGAGGATGCTTACTGTAAATTGATAGATTTTATTATCAAAAATTATCGAGCAGGAAATAGATGTTTATTGGTAATTACGGGATACGGCAGTGCAACAAACAAAACAGACACTATAAAGAGTAACTTAAATAAATGGTTAAATGACACTAAAATCC
The DNA here is from genome assembly GCF_964028565.1 of Wolbachia endosymbiont (group A) of Tromatobia lineatoria. NCBI lineage: Bacteria > Pseudomonadati > Pseudomonadota > Alphaproteobacteria > Rickettsiales > Anaplasmataceae > Wolbachia > Wolbachia endosymbiont (group A) of Tromatobia lineatoria. The sequence goes on along the minus strand of NZ_OZ034791.1, from coordinate 914,663 downwards.
AGCATATGGTTCTATACTACCAACAAGCTACGAAAAAACATGGTGGTAAAGGGGCTTTTTATGTTTTATTAAGAAGGAATAAAAACCTTGAGTCCTGATACTTAAAATTCCTTTTAAGCCTTAATTTTTCTTGTATAACCATACAGTGTTCGGCAGCGCGTGACGCACAACTGTGCGAACATTGTGATTTGGGTCTACCAGGAAGGATGTCTCCCAGTACCTCTTTTCCCGTCATCCCGCTACGTGTTAGCGGGATCTCATTTCACTTTATGAGGGTGTCATCCGAGTAGCCCCTTTCTCGTCATCCCGCTACGTGTTAGCGGGATCTCATTTCACTTTATGAGGGTGTCATCCGAATAGCTTGACTACTTGGATCCAGATTGGATACTGAGTTGGTGAGTATAAAAGTATAGCTTCTACGTCATACCGCCGCGGTATCTCAGCCGCTAACAAGTAGCGGGGTGACGAGTTACTATACCGCTGCGAACCGTCATACCGCGATTTATTCCATAGCTGTACGAACATTCATTTTTGAAGGTAAACTGCACAGCAAATGGTGTCATTCCAGTGCTTGACACTGGAATCCAGCCGGCTTTGTTGCATCGCTAGCTATGATGGATTAAAGATAAAAAAGGTGGAGAATATCAGTAGCTTATTATTCTGGTATTTATAACAAGAACGGTCAGTGAATACCTAAATTTGAGTAAAAGAAATTTCACTACCACTCACTAATCCGGCTAAAATTCAAGAATTTCAATGCTTTAGCTATTTTCAATAGAATTAAATTTATTAATATAAATAACAAGTTACTATTCTTAAATTTGATCAGATTGATTGCAAAAAAAACAAGATTTTCAATAAGTTGCTTATAATCCTAATTATAGTTAGCCTTTCATAAGTAGCGATGCAACAAAGCCATTCCAGCGTCACGCGCTGCCATGTGATATACAATTTCCTTCGAATTACAACGTACGTGCGCTCTATATGCACTTGATTGACAAATGCTCTCTTATCAAAATCTCAAGAATCTGCACTATATTTAATGCTGCGCCTTTGCGCAGGTTGTCAGCCACTATCCACATATTTAATCCGTGCTCAACAGTATTGTCTCTTCTAATACGCGATACATATACAGCATTCTCCTGTACAACATCAATTTGAGTTATGTATTCACTATCTTCACGCCTGTTGTACACTAAAACTCCACTATCTTCGGCTTCACTTAGCACTTCACGAGCTTGTTCTTCAGTGATATGTTGATCAAATTCCACATTTACTGCCATAGCGTGACCGATAAAGACGGGTACCCTTACACAAGTTGCAGTAACTTTTATATCTTCCTCTAAAATTTTTTTTGTCTCCTCTTGCATTTTCCATTCCTCTTCTGTAGAGCCATTTTCCATGAATTCTCCTACATGGGGAATGCAATTGAATGCTATTTGCTTAGAGAATATCTTGGGTTTTTTAGCTTCGTTCATAAAGATTTTTTTTGTCTGGTCATAGAGCTCATCCATTGCTGCTTTGCCTGCACCAGAAGTTGATTGATAAGTTGAAGCAACGATTCTCTTTATTTTTGCTTTTTGGTGTAATAGATGTAGTACTAGCAGCATCTGTATTGTAGTACAGTTTGGATTGGATATTATGTTGTGGTTTTTATATTCCATAATTTTTTCTTTATTAATCTCTGGAATAATGAGTGGCACACCCTCTTTCATTCTAAAATGGGAACTGTTATCTATCACGATGCATCCAGCCTGTGTTGCAATTGGTACATACTCTTCAGAAACATGAGATCCAGCACAGAAAATGGCTACATTAGTTCCAACGAAGTCATAATCCTCAAGGCATAAAACTGTTAACTCTTTGTCACCAAAGCTCACCTTCTTCCCTTCTGATTTTTTCGATGCAAGTGCAATAACGCAATCTATCGCCTCATCTTGAAATTCAGCAAGCGTGCTTAATACCTCACGCCCTACTCTTCCGGTTGCTCCAATAACAGCAATTTTGTATCTCATATAGATGAACCTCTAATTTTAAAGTTCTATTATATTTTTACTGACAAAATTTACAATTGTTTTAATATTTTTACCTTGCAATTAATTGTAATTTAGCTATTATTATGCAATATTAGTAATATTACATAATGAAATGAAAGATGAGTAAGGAATACGATGAAACTAAGGTTAAACCTGCAATGTCTACACCTCAAGGGCCTGAAGGAACCAATGGATCAAAGGCCCAAAGTGTTCTTTCGAATAAAAGAAAGCCTACAATAAATTTTGATGATAAAAAGTATGGTGTAAAAACCTCTAAAATAGACCAACAGTCTCTAAACAAAAGACAAGAATCTTCAAAGCTAAGAGATCTCTTAAGGTCAATACCAATAATAAGGAGATTTTTAGCAAGGATTTTCACACCTGAAAAAATAGAAATCATCAGTAACCCTATATATGACAACATGGAAGCATATAAAAAATCGCAGGAAGATTACCCTAGTAAGATAAAAGATGAAACTAGTATAGATGATGAACACACAAAAGAAGTAGATAGTAAACTTGAGAAGGGTAATGTTGAACAAGTGGACAACAAGAAAAGTCGTAGTTCATAAATATCAATCATTTAAAAATTATCTCTAGTTATAACATTGTATCTGTTCAGATGCATGGCTCATGTACAAATATTGAAACAAAAATTCCAGTGCTCCTTTCTCGTCATCCCAGTGCGTGACACTTGTATCTTTATGATGTGAGGCATTAGAGCTAAAATACCTCACAGGGAGGGTGAAGCTGATGCGACACTAATGCCATTAAGCCAGATTTTGCTTCCCTCCCATAGAGTTAAAGACTGAACAGTATCTTTTGGAATTATATCCCGTATTACAAGGTTAGTCTAAACTCTCAGTTTATTTATAGTCTTGGAGGCAATTTTATGCAAGTAAATGCTATTTTGGGTGTGGATATTTCAAAAAAGAAATTTGATGTTTGTTAGTGGACAGTAAAAAACGACACAAAGTCTTTCAAAATAATCAAGATGGTTTTGCAAAACTTGTAGTTTGGTGCAATGGCCATGGAGCAAATCTTACTCATTTATGTCTTGAAGCAACTAGTTGGTATGGAGAAGATTTGGCTACTTTTATGCACGATTTAGGACATAATGTCAGTATAGTAAACCCAGAAAGCTTTTGGCAAAAGTGAGCTGCTCAGAAATAAGACAGATAAATCAGATGCAGCTATGATAGCTAGATTTTGTATCGCCAACAAACCTGCTCTTTGGAAGCCCATTGCACCTGAAATGAGGCATTTGAGGGAGCTTTACCGTTGCATGCAATCGCTAAAAGATGATAAGGTGCAACAGACAAATCGCTTGGAAAACAAAAATATGCATTCCAGTTGCAAAGAAGCTATATCTAAAGTAATTTTGGCAATAGAGGAGCAAATTATTGTTCTCGAAAAAGAAATTAATGAGCATATAAATAACTATCCACATCTAAAAAATATGGTGGAAAACCTTAAGACTATAAAAGGTATAGGATATCTTACTGCTGTTGCTGTTGTCGCAGAAATGCCATCAGTTGATAACTTTGACAATGCTAAACAATTTACAGCTTTTGCTGGTCTAAATCCAGGACATTATCAATCGGGATCGTCAGTAAGTAAGAGAAGTTGCATATGCAAAATAGGATCTGAGCGTATTCGAAAAGCTCTTTATATGCCAGCTATAGTAGTCAAAAACCATAATAATCATTTTCAAAAGTTTTGTCAGCGTCTAGCAAGTAAAGGCAAATGTCCAAAAGTCATAGTTCTTGCGTTAATGCGAAAATTAATGCATGTCTTTTTTGGTATTCTTAAAAATAATCAACCATTTAATTGTAATTTTGTTGGATAATTTGTTTGACAGCAGAGACAGTATCTGGGATCCAGATTGGGCACTAAGTTGGTAAACACGAAAGCGATTAATCCTTTACAACGTTTTTGATGGAACTGCGCGAAAGAACTGGATGCCAGTGTCACGCACTGGCATGACACCCATTTCTTCCTATAGTTGTCTTTTCTCGTCTACCTTATTTTGCCACTCTGCTGAACAGATACATAACATTTGCTATACAGAAACTCTGCGATACCAAAATAAATAAAGAGGTACGCCACTTGCAGTGAATAAGCTTGCGATCAGCAAGGTATTCACAGAAGTTTCAAATATTACCCAGCAGCAAAAGGTTGTTGCTATACTGCCAATTAAAAATTTGTAACAACTCTTTTCTTGCACAATAACTTTGAGAAAAGCAAGACTGCATGCAAGGTAAACAAATAAAAATGAAACTACAGAAAAGTCGATAATTGATGTGATCTGCTTAGCAAAATTGTTGCTTGAAGTGAGGATTAGTAAAGTTGCAGTTCCAACTGAGCTAGTTGTTATGCCCCAGAAAGGAGAATCGTGCTTGTTTCTTTGAGCAAAAAACTGTGGCATCAGTTTATCTTTTGCAAGGCCAAGGGCCACTTGTCCACTAGCTAGTACCCAAGCGTTTAAAGTACCAACACAAAAAATGAACGCAGTTATAGAAATAATCAAGTGCCAATTGCCAGAGGCCATAATTTTTATTGCGTCAACATATGGTGCTCTTGAACTTGCTAAATCATTGCCATTTATTAATCCCATAATTGCAAGATTGTTGATAAAATACACAACAGCAACAGAGATTGTTCCAAGTACCACAGCTCTTGGTATTGTTCTAGCTGGATTATCAACTGACCCTGCAGGTGCTGTTGCCAATTCAACTCCAATAAAACCCCATAGAGTAATAAGTGTAGAACGGGCAAGAATCTGCGATGTTGTAAGATTTGATATTTCTTCACTTATGATGAAGTTATTTCTATCAAAAAAAAACAATGCTGCTATAGGTATTACAAGCAATACAGAAATTTTTATCACCGTCAATAAAAACTCAACACGTCCAGCAGTAGCTACTCCTCTAAAATTTATTAGTGTAATAATTGTAAGTAATAACATCTCTAAAAACAGATGTACGTTTTGAATATCTTCATGGAAAAATGGTGTAAGATAACCAACACCCACAACTATTACGGCTGTTGTGCTAACCCATGAGATCACCCAATACGTCCAACCAACAAAAAAAGCTGCAGCAGGGCCAAAAGCATGCTTTACATAGACGTGAGGGCCACCCGTTTCCGGAAATTTTGCGCAGAGTGAGGCAAAAACTAAAGCAAGAGATATAGCACCAAGCCCTGATATTATCCAGCTTATAAGGCTATACATGCCATATGGAGCAAGGCTAATTGGAAGCATAAAAATTCCAGAGCCAATTTGGCTGCTAATCACTAAGGCAAAAATAGCCCAAAAACCTATTTTATTTGACACAATAATTCTTATCTAAATAGATTAACAATATACCCTAAACTCAGAAATTTCAATTGATCTTTTAACATAAAAACTTGCATTTTTTTCAATTTATTCCTAAAATAGATTATATTAACAGATTATTAAGAGGGGGTTATGAATCCGAGATTAAAAGCATTTTTGGTTGTTTGTAGTATTATTGCATTTTTGATTGCACTTTTGTTTCTCGTGTATTATTTAAATCTTCTTGTTAACTATATCCTTGACCCGATTCTAGTTCGTCCCTTTGAAAGATTATACAAAAACTTAATTGTTGATGGTCTTTATGCCTATTTATCTACAAGCACTTCTAGCCCTGCACTAGCATTTTTGGCTACAGGTTTTATTGTTATTGCTGCGTTTATTTGCCTGAATAAAATGCTTCTTCCCTTGCAAGAGAAGATCATAAACAACTATACCTCCTTTAAAAACAACAATATTGATAGCAATAGCATGTTGTTTGAGGTTTATAAAGATCCAACAATAAAATTAAAGGACAAAATCTTATTCTTCAGTATACACTTGATATATTACCTACAGCTTCCATTTTTGTATATTGCATCAAAGGTATCAGCTCTACGTGGGTTTCTTATATTTAATTTTGGTTTATTATTGTTAAATTATGCACTGCTAATTCCAGTAGCACTTCTTGAGTTAATAAAATATCCATCAGTAAAACTCTTTTCACCTTTGGGTTTGAATGTAAAGCAGCTAAGCTTTTTGTTTAATGTAAGTGATGTGGGTACTAGTAGTCAGAGCGTTCATACTAGAAGTTTTCAGCAAAGCGTTATTGAATGTGCCAAAAAATTAAAGGAAGAACATGGTACGCCGTTAAATGAGTTGGATGAAGAGTTTAAAAGTTATATAAGCGGTTTAACAAGTCAGCAAAAACGAATGATAGAACCTTATCTAAGATTGGATGGTTATGAAACTGGGGAGTGGGTAAATTGGGCAGATTCACAAACCGGATTGACATTGACACAGGCTATAAATTTAGTTTTAATTGCGGCAAGAAAGCAAAATGCAGATATAGAATTATTGAAGTCTATATTACTGGTTCGCTTTGAGGAAAGTAATCGCCAATGTGGTCCTGGAATGCTCAACCGTATCATTTATGCATTAAGTGGTCTTAAAGCGGAAAATAATTTTGCAGCTCAACTAGAGCCTCAGCCAATAGGAAAGTTGGCTAGTGATGCTACTAAAAGATTTCTTGAGAAATATGTGGATAAGCACTACCATAAAATAAAAGTTTTGAAAGAAAATTTTGATAATTTGTATTCACCAAGTTCTGGGGTGGATTTGAGCAGCGTGAGTGATGAAGTAAAGGATGGCATTTCTTATACAAGAGATGCTATAAAAGAATTTGTGTTTAAGGAATTATATGTAAAGTTTTATAACGACTATGGAGAACATATTCGGAGAGGGCAAATAAAACAAAGGCTAAGAGAATTAATAACAGATGAAGTCATAGATGCAGCAATATCTTATAAGATAGACGAGATAGAAATTCCTGCAGAACCACTTACTTATCTTGAAAGAGTAAAAACATTTTTTGGAGGTCATGCAAGGTCTTCTGCTGCTTAGTGGTTTAGTTCGTGCTATATAGCTAAACTGACTTAGATTTACTGACAATTTTAAAACAACAAATTCGTCATTCCGCTACTAGTTAGCGGAATCTATACCGCGAATGAATCCATAGCTGTACGAACATTGTGATTTGAGAGCAATTTCCACAAGGGAGGGTGTCATTCCAGTGCTTGGCACTGGAATCCAGCCTTTATTATGCAGCCACTTGGTTGAAATTAAGTCTTCTGGATCCCAGTGCCAAGCACTGGGATGACACCATTTGCTGTGCAATTTACCTTCAAAAATGAATGTTCGTACAGCTATGGAATGAATCGTGGTATGACGCGTTAGCTATAGCTTTGTCTTCCCTTTTCTGAATGGCTTGCAAGCTGCTATCTCTACAAAAACTATATTTTTCTTCAGAAGAGAGTTATATTGTAACTATGGACAAAATAATCATAAAAAAATTTGGTGGGACTTCGCTAACTGATTTAAACCGAGTTGCAAATTTGATAAAAAACGATATTGAGAAAGGTTGTAATGTAATCGTTGTTGTATCTGCTGTTGCAGGATTTACTGACCAAATGGTTTTTCAGGCTAGGCAAATCTCAAATTTAAGTTATAGACAAGAGTTATCAGAGTATGACGTTATGCTTTCAGCAGGAGAACAAATCTCTTGCGGTCTATTAGCTATCACTCTCCAATCGATCGGAGTTAATGCTAAATCGTGGCTTGCCTGGCAGTTACCAATTGTAACTGATGATTTTTATTCTGAGTCTAAAATAAAAACAATAAAGATTGAACGTGTGAAAAGATCTTTTGCTGAGGGTTATACTGCTGCGATCATTGCTGGTTTTCAGGGTATAAATGATGATAGAATCACTACTTTTGGAAGAGGAGGCTCTGATATATCAGCAGTTGCCTTCGCGGTAGCCTTTGGTGTTAGAACTTGCGAAATTTTTACTGATATTGATGGAATATATACAGCAGACCCGAGAATTGTTCCAAAGGCACGCAAGCTCAAATTTATCTCTTACGATGAAATGTTGGAAATGTCGTCATCTGGTGCTAAAATACTGCATAATCGTTCAGTACAACTTGCAATGAAACATAACATTAAAGTGCAAGTGCTATCCACTTTTAAGGAAGTAGAAGGCACCACAGTGCTACACAAAAGGGATGTACTAGAGAGATACTTAATTACTGGAATAACTTATAGCACTAATGAAGCTCTTGTAACTTTCACTAACCTTGCAAATAACTTGCGTACTTTAAGAGATATAGCAGGAGCAAACGTTAAAATTGATATGATACATGGGTCAAGTTTTGTTATCTCCAAATTTGATATTGATTTAATGGAAAAGTTACTGAATAAGAATGAAAATTATGCTATAAACGATAATGTAGCTAAAATTTCAATAATTGGTATTGGTGTTATGTCTAACACTGAAGTGATGCACCGCACACTCAAGGTTTTAAGCGAAAAAAAGATAGAAATACTTGCTATCACAACATCTGAAATCAAAATCAGTATAATTGTTCAAAAAGAATGCGCTGTAGCTTTAGTCAAAGATTTACATACTGAGTATGAGCTTGATATGCAGCACTAGGATAGGCTTGACGTCCAGTTGTCTAAGAGTATGTCTTAAAAAGGAATGAGGAAAAAAATATGATAGTGTAAGTAAAAAATAGGAGGGAAAATTGTATCCAAGTGATATAAGTGATAAGGAATGGGAAATTTTGGAGCCACATGTTGCACAAGGAAAGATAGGGAGGCCAAGAAAGCACAATATCAGAACAATTATTAATGCAATAAGGTATATAATGAGAGGTGGTTGTCAATGGAGAATGCTGCCGAAAGATTTTCCTCCATGGAAGACGGTGTATGACTATTTTCTCAGGTGACGTAGTAATGGCAAATTGGAAAAAATACATAATATGCTAGTAAAAGAGGTAAGAAAAATGTTTGGTAAAAATGAAACACCTTCAGTAGGAATAATTGACAGTCAATCAGTAAAAACCACTCAAAAAGGGGATCCAGAGGATATGATGCTGAAAAAAAATAAAGGGTAGAAAACGTCATATTGTTGTAGATACAGTGGGCTTAATTATTGCGGCTGATGTTCATAGTGCAAGTGTTCAAGATCGTGATGGTGCTCTAAATCTTTTCACTCAAGCTAAATACAAGGCTCCAACTTTACGTAAGTTTTTTGCTGATCAAGGATACATAGCAAAACCGCTGTTTATTGGAGACAGGATACGATTACCAAGAAAGCTGTTGATGTTACAGGATTTTTCGACAATCTGGACCACAATTTAGCACTGCAGGCTATCAAGAAGCACACAGACTGCAAATGGGTCATACTGTATGTTGAAAGGTGGATGAAATCCCCTATTCAGCAAGCAGATGGCAGTAAGGTAGTTAGGGAAAAAAGGAGTTCCGCAAGGAGGTTCAATAAGCCCAATCATTTCAAACATATTTATGCACCATGCATTTGATATATGGATGAAACAAAATCACCCAACAGTACCATTTGAAAGATATGTGGATGATGCGATAGTGCACTGCAGAACTAAAAGACAGGCAGAATTTATGCGAGCAGCAATTGAAGAAAGATTGGCATAATGTAAGCTAAAATTGCAACCTGATACCAATGCCATTCCAAAACTCCATCATTATACTGCCTTAGTATAACCTTCTCACTTCTATTGTCTATTTGTTTGTTATGTAATAGAAATTGGTATGAGATTGAAGAATTAAGTGTGAACGGTTACAGAATTTTTGCCAGGAGAAACATATAGTTAAAGTAATTCAGATTTGTAAGATATGTTTATCTGCAATTATAGCTTCAACAGTAGGCAATGTTGCTTTTAATTACCTCAACATTTTCTCTTGGCAATTCTTTAATGAACCGAGAAGTGCGCATCGGTTGCCACTGGTTGTTAATTTCCCTCCTATCTGCACATGAAATGATTAACCTTTCTTTGGCTCTGGTTATGCCAACATATGCGAGTCTCCTTTCTTCTTCTAAAGCTTTACCACTTTTGTCATCAAAAGATCTTTGATGAGGAAATAATCCCTCTTCCCAACCAGGTAGAAACACGCACGGGAATTCAAGTCCTTTGGCTGCATGAAGAGTCATAACATATACGGTGTCATCGTTATTCATATTATCCACTTCCATCACCAGACTTATATGCTCCAAGAAAGTTGTGGCATTATCGAAATTTTTTAAAGATGAGATGAGCTCTTTAACATTTTCTATTCGTGCTAAGCCTGTTACCTCCTCATTTTCAAGCATTTCAATATATCCTGATTGGTTTGCTACGATTTTAACGAATTCATGCAGTGGTTTTACGCTTACTATTTCTTCCCAAGCTTTAATTTTATTTAAAAAATCGTTGAGTGAGAGTTTAATTCTTTCGGTTACCTGATTACTATTAACTAATATTTTTGCTGCCTCAAAAAAAGAAATTTTGTTATCCTGAGCAGTCGTGTATATTTTCTTTAGAGTTGTAGCTCCTATGCTTCTTTTTGGCCGATTTACTATCCTTTCGAAAGCTAAGTCATCGTTATTGTTTGTAACAAGTCTTAAATATGCAATTATATCCCTGACTTCCTGACGTTCGTAGAATTTTACGCCACTTATAATCTTGTAGGGAATTGAATATTTTATAAAATACTCTTCGAGAACTCTAGTTTGAAAAGTGGCCCTTACCAGCACTGCAATGTCACTAAATCTGTATTTATTGAGTTTCAATATCTGTTCGCTTATGAACCTTGCTTCAGCTTTCCCATCCCATAATTTTATTAGATTTACCTTTTCCCCTTCAATGTTTGTTGTCCACAATTTTTTTTCTAAGCGAGTCTTATTGTGATTGATAACATATGACGCAGTTGCAAGTATGTGGGATGTTGACCTGTAGTTACACTCTAGTTTAACGGTTTTTGCATTTTTAAAATCATCAGAAAACTTCAAAATATTTTCAACTTCTGCACCACGCCAACTATATATCGACTGGTCATCATCTCCTACACAGCAAATATTTGAGTGCTCTTTTGCAAGGTATTTTAGCCAAAGATATTGTATCGCATTTGTATCTTGATATTCATCTACCATAACATATTTAAACTTGTTTTGGTAGTAGGACAGAACTTCGGTCTTTTGATTAAAGAGCTGTATGTTATATAGCAATAAGTCACCAAAATCGACAGAATTAAGGAATTTCAACCTTTCCTGATACTGGTGATAGACTTTGAGTGCAGTTACATATACTGGCCTAAATGATTGAATATCTTCCACTTCAGATGGCAATAAGCACTTCTCTTTCCATTGCTGAATAATATTCATAATGGTCTTACATTTTTCTGATAGGTAATCAGGATTTATTTCATTGATAATATTTTTTATTACCTGTAATTGGTCATCCACACCAATGATTGTAAAATTGGGGTTTAAGCCCACAATTTCTGCGTGCAGGCGCAAGATTTTTGCTGCAATTGCATGGAAAGTGCCAAGCCATGGTATGTTTGTGCCCGTTAGCTCAAGTACCCTTGATACCATCTCATTTGCTGCTTTATTTGTAAATGTAACTGCTAATATCTCATCAGAATAAGCGTGACCGTTTCTAATTATGTGTGCTATTCTTGAAGTAATCGTTCTTGTTTTTCCCGTCCCGGCTCCTGCCAGTATCAAAACTGGTCCATCTATGTTAGTTACAGCTGATTGTTGTTCTGGATTTAGCAGTGAGAGATAATCGTTCATCGTAGCCCTATAGATTATAACTTCGTAAAGTTAAACCTATGATTGAAATATTGTAAAGGTTTTATTGAATAGAACAGTTAAAGAATGCTTCACTCAAGTACTACATATTTAAACGTAGGTTTTACATCTATTTTGTTTTAGTAGTTTCAGGTGTATGTCGAGTAACAACAACTTGATTTGAGGTATTGGCACCAGAACTTCTGCTTGTTGGGTGGATAAGTGGAGTTTGGAATGGCTTATATGTACGGTTTAGTTCCTTCATTTCTATTTCTTCAACTTCAACAAGGGGTTTTTCTTTTGGGGTATAGCGATTATGCGTTGCAGGTCGTTCAGTGAGATTTTCATATGTTTCTTTCAACCAAGTTCCGATATCATACATAAATCCATACGCTTTTTCTTTAAATTCTCTCAATGATCTACTGAAACTTGCTAGTGTGTTATTAAAGTAAATTGTCATATAGTCTCTTGTGGTGTATTGATAACTTTCTCCATCTAGTCTGCTACTTTGTGCGTTAGAACTATTGTTGCTTTTAAAATAACCAAATATGTTGTACATTTTGAGCCGCCATTAATTACTAACATACACATATTATATATTGATAAATTAAGGACTTAGTGTATTGATTAAGCACTTAGAAAGCGCTCTGTATAATAATTTAAAATGGAGCTGGAGCTTTGTAGTACAATGTTTTCAAACGTTTAATATAATATTGACTTTACAACGATAGTCACTTTAAATTAGTAACTATTGTTGCAGTTAAAGTATCAATGCCTTTTTTCTTTTATTTTTTTGCAATTCTTAGCATTTTATCTGCTGTATGCGTAATTAGTGTAAGAAATCCTGTGCATGCAGTATTATTTTTAATTTTCACCTTCGTTAACTCTGCAGTGCTTTTCATTCTCCTTGGAGCTGAATTCATCGCTATGATGGTACTGATAGTATACATCGGTGCAGTTGCAGTGTTGTTCCTCTTTGTAGTTATGATGCTCGATATTGACTACATAAGATTGCGCCAGGGTTTTGCGAAGCATTTCACTCTTGGTGCTATATTGTGTGATGTGTTTTTTTTGATTATCAGTTTTGTAATCCGCAGCTCAACGCTGAATATAAGTAATGTTATAAACTATAATGCCAATAACGTGAAAGCTATCGGTAATTTGCTCTACACTGACTACATGTACGCTTTTCATCTTTCTGGAATTTTGCTACTTGTTGCAATTGTCGGTGCAATTGCTCTTACTTTGCAGGACAAGAAAAAAGGAGTTAAAAAACAGAATGTATTAAAGCAATTGACGCAATCTTCATCTGTAAAATTGGTTAAGGCTAAATTTGGAAAAGGAGTGGAATGGAAATAGGATTAAATCATTTTTTGATAGTTGCTGCTATTTTGTTCACTGTTGGGGTGTGCGGTATTTTCATCAACCGTAAGAGCATAATCAATATATTGTTATCAATAGAAATATTATTGTTGGCGATTAACATCAATCTAGTTGCTTTTTCTGCCTTTATGAATGATATAGTTGGGCAAATTTTTGTGATGTTTGTGTTGACTGTTGCGGCAGCAGAGTCAGGAGTTGGGCTTGCAATATTGGTTGTATATTATAGAAGCCGTGGCAATATAGATGTTGAACAAGCAAATTTAATGAAAGAATGAAAGTATGATGGATATACTGAAATTAATAGTATTTTTGCCACTTTTTGGTTCGCTATTTGCAGCACTTTTTAGAAAAAGTCAGTTAGTTACAACGGCAGGGATTGGAATATCTGCAGTTTTATCTTGGTATGTTTTTCTCACCTTCTCTGAAAATTATCACTTGAGTTTATTTCCTTTGTTTTCATTGAGCATCTTAAAAGTAAATTGGGCAATTAGTGTGGATGCTCTCTCATCCTTAATGCTTATTGTTATTACCACCGTTTCACTGGTAGTACATCTCTACTCTATCGGTTATATGGAGCATGATAAGGGGAAGTCGAGGTTTTTTTCTTACCTATCGCTATTTACGTTTTGCATGATTGTGCTGGTTGTAAGCGATAATTTCGTGCAGCTTTTTTTTGGCTGGGAAGGGGTTGGCCTATGTTCTTATTTACTCATAGGATTTTGGTTCCAAAAATATTCTGCAAATAATGCAGCAATTAAAGCATTTGTTGTGAATAGGGTAGGAGACTTTGCACTATTGATTGGAATCTTTCTTATTTATTATACATTTCACTCTTTGAATTTTACTGAAGTTTTTGACACAACTGATCTTCTTGGCACGCAGAACATTAGGGCATTCTGCTGTGAATTCAAAGTAACTCATATAATATGCATATTACTTTTTATTGGCTGTATGGGTAAATCTGCACAGCTTGGTTTACATGTTTGGTTGCCAGATGCAATGGAAGGGCCAACTCCTGTTTCTGCACTTATTCACGCAGCAACGATGGTAACAGCAGGTATATTTTTAGTAGCAAAGTGTTCTCCATTGTTTGAGTTATCAAATGTGGCACGAGAATTAATAGTTATCGTTGGAGCACTCACTGCTTTTTTTGCAGCCACCGTTGCAATTACTCAGAACGATATAAAGAAAATAATTGCTTATTCAACCTGCAGTCAACTTGGTTATATGTTCATGGCATGTGGGCTTTCTGCTTACAATGTTGCTATTTTTCATTTAATGACACACGCTTTTTTTAAAGCTCTACTATTTCTTGGTGCTGGCAATGTGATTCATGCAATGCATCATGAGCAAAACATTCAGAAAATGGGAAATTGCTGGAAGAAAATCCCTTGCACTTACGCTCTCATGTGGATTGGATCTCTTGCGCTTTCTGGGATATTCCCATTTGCAGGTTTTTATTCAAAGGATTTGATAATTGAACATGCTTATAGCACGGATAGCTTTGCTTTTGTAATAAGCTTAGTTGTTGCATTCTTCACAGCGTTTTACTCTTGGAGGTTATTGCTTCTTGTGTTCCACAGCCAAAAACAAAGTAAAATTAATATACATGAGGCACCAAAGATTATGCTTATACCATTACTGATACTCGCTTTTGGATCAGTATTTTCTGGAATATGGGGAGCAAATATTTTGAACATAACTAGTAATGCGTTTTGGAAATCAAGTTTAGTGATGATTGATGAGCATGGAGTTCATAATTTCTTTATAAAACTACTGCCAACCTTAGCAAGCCTAAGTGGAATAGCACTTGCGTACCTAATTTACCAATATCAAGTAATTAGGCAAATTAAGAGTAAATTTTTACTTAAGTTTTTGCAGAATAAATGGTACTTTGATGAGGTGTATGAGTTTGTTATAATTGCACCGATAAGGTTTATATCTAGGCTTCTATGGAAGTTTGATGTTAAGGCTATTGATTCATTTGGACCAAATGGTGTTGTAAGGTTGGTTAATGAATGTTCAAAAAGTTCTATAAAGTTACAAACTGGTTATATATTTGATTATGCATTTATTATGTTTGTTACTCTAATAATCGGTGCTTTATATATTATTGGAATTAAATAGAAGGTGTTGTTACTTAGTATATTCTTGCTTCCACTGATAGGAGCGTTGATTTTATCCTTAATCAGGATTAATCATCAATCTATACACTTAAGATTCCTTGCTCTATTTTTTGCTGTACTTCCATTTTTGCTTAGCATTGTAGCTTGTATAGAATTTGATTATAACAATGCGGACTTTCAGTTTGTCAGCTACCCAATTAGAAATGTTGGAATAGGGATAGATGGTATATCGTTGCTTTTCCTTCTGCTTACAACTTTCTTGTTTGTAATTTGTATACTCTACAACTGCAAAATGAGTTATACGACCCTAAAAGCCTATATGGCATTGTTTCTACTGCTTGAGAGTTTTGTAGTCGGTTTTTTCGTTTCACTGAATGCTATAAGCTTTTATGTGTTTTTTGAAGCTGTTTTAATACCAATGTTCTTTATTATTGGCATCTGGGGAGGAAAACACAGGGTATATGCAACGTTTAAGTTGTTTCTTTATACATTAACTGGCTCATTATTATTTCTACTTGGATTGGTTTACATCTATAACATTTTTGGAACGTTTAATATACAAAAATTAGCTACATTAGTGCCAAGCCTTGATCTTGAAGTGCAGTCATTGCTGTGGATTGCATTTTTTATTTCTTTTGCAATAAAAGTACCGATGTTTCCATTTCACACTTGGCTTCCTGATGCACATGTGCAATCACCAACTTCTGGATCTGTGATTTTAGCTGGCTTGCTTATTAAAATGGGGGGATATGGATTTTTAAGGTTTTCTATTCCAATGCTTCCTCAGGCAAGTTTGTATTTTTCAAATTTCGTTGTTGTGCTGAGCATTATTGCGGTGATATATGCTTCTCTAGTTGCGTTTGCTCAAGATGATATAAAGAAGTTAATAGCTTATTCTTCAATAGCACATATGGGGATCGTTACTGCTGGCCTCTTTTCATTTTGTGAGGAAGGAGTACTGGGTAGCATATTTCAAATGATTAGTCATGGCCTTATTTCTGCTGCTTTATTTTTATGTGTTGGAATGCTATATACTCGAAATGGAACTTTGGAGATTGCAAAATATTTTGGCATAGTAAACACAATGCCAAAATTTGGTTTTATGTTCATTTTATTTTCAATGGCTTCAATAGGGCTACCTGGAACATCTGGGTTCGCAGGTGAGTTTTTGGCTATGGTTGGAATGTTTAAGAGCATAGGGTTTTTTACAGGATTTATCGCACTTGGCACTATTTTAAGCGCAGTTTATATGCTGAATTTATGTAAGCAAATAATATGGGGGGTTAGCTATTCTAAATTATTAAATAACCGTTTGGATAGCATAGAATTTTCTGTCTTAATTCTGCTTGCAGTGTTTGTTATTTTGCTTGGATTTTACCCAACCCTTGCACTGAATTATTTGAAGCCATGTATGGCAAATTTGTTAGTCAAATATAATGCGCTATGAATTATATACAGATATTGCCGGAAACGTTCTCTATTATCTCCTCGTTAGTGTTGCTGCTGCTTGGGATTATATTTAACCGCAGAACTATCAACTTATTAGCACTTGGCTGCACAGTGGTAACTTTGATTATTTTAATTCTTTCGGCAGAAAACAATGAAATTTTTCTCTTTAATTCGTTGTTAAAACTCAATTTATACATCAGGTCAGCCCAAGGGTTAATTCTCAGCACAGGAATTTTAATACTTTTGATGCTGAATTTATCAAAATATGACTATAAGTATGAATTTTCAATGCTGATTCTTTTTGCGCTATTTGGCATGATAACTTTGGTTTCAGCAAATAGTCTGATTTCTTTTTATTTAGCTTTTGAGTTGATGAGTATATCTTTGTATGTTCTTGCGAGCTTTAATAAAGATTCTATTTATTCATGTGAAGCAGGAGTGAAATATTTTACACTCAGTGCATTATCTTCCTGCATTATGCTATATGGAATGTCGCTGCTTTATGGATATACAGGACAAGTCAATTTCTCTGAGCTCGGTTCATTCTTGCAAAACCATCAGATAACTTATGGAATAGTTTTTGGGTTAGTCTTTGTCCTAATTGGTTTGTGTTTCAAGCTTGCTATTGCTCCTTTTCATATGTGGGCTCCAGATGTCTATCAAGGTGCACCTACCATAGTAACTGCGTTTTTTTCTACGGCCCCAAAAGCTGCACTTGTAACATTTTTAATTCGATTGATGAATGAAGAGTTAGTAAATGTAAAAAGTTATGTTCAGCCTATTTTCTTATACGTTTCAGCATTGTCTGTGCTTATCTCAGCTTTTGGGGCCTTACGTCAGCAAAACTTAAAAAGGCTGCTTGCTTACAGTTCAATTGGTCACATTGGTTTTATATTTGCTTCACTTTCTATTTTTACACAAGCAGGAACAGATAGTGCCTTAATGTATCTGGTGATATATATCATCACAAGCATAGGGCTATTCTCATATCTCGTACAAATTGACGATGACGATTGTGATATTGCAAATTTATCTGGTATAGGGAAGAAACGCCCAATTGTAGCATTTCATCTTTCTGTGCTGTTACTCTCAATGTCGGGAATACCTCCACTTGCTGGGTTTTTCGCTAAATTTTTTATATTCAAAAGTTTAATAAATTCTGGCTTTATCAGCCTGTCCTTGATCCTTGTAATAGCGAGTGTGATATCATGCTACTATTATTTAAATATCATGAAAGTTATGTATTTTGATAAAGCTAGTGGTAATAAGGTTGCTTATTCTAAGGGTCTATTCATTATCACTTCAGTGGCTTCACTGATCAACCTCGTTCTTTTCTTGTATGTAGAAGATCTTTACTCACTCATTGAACTAAAGGGCTGACAAGGTGATCCCTGAGGGCTTTCATATTCATCATTACAAAGAAGTTTCAAGCACTAATAAAGAAGCGTTGGATTTAATTGATAAAGGAATATCAAATGAAACCGTTATTATTGCCGATAAACAAACAGAAGGCAGGGGGCGCACCGGAAAAAGTTGGGTTTCTCCAGAGGGTAATTTTTATGCGAGTTTGGTGATAAACCTCTTTAACGATTATCTGAATGAAAGCCAGCTTTCGGTGTCATTCCAGCGCGTGACGCTGGAATCTAGAAAAAAAGAAGAATGGATCCCAGTGTCAAGCACTGGGATGACATCAGAGGGCATTGGGATGACAGAGAAGGGTTTGGTGAATAAAATTGCGGATGTTAGCAAATTAACAGAATTGACTTTTGTTACTGCTCTTGCTGTTGGAAATACTATACTGTCATTTATAAATGGTCTAAATCTCCAGTATAAGTGGCCAAATGATGCCCTTATTGATGGCAAGAAAATAAGCGGAATATTGCTTGAAAAAAGATCCAATTCGAATTGGCTCATTATAGGAATTGGAATTAATGTCAGTCATGCACCACTTCCAGGAACAACGTGCATTAGCAATTACGGTGAGTCTGTGTCTAACATAGATCTGTTAAAGGAATTAATAATAAATTTTAATAAGCTAAGAAAGCAATGGCTATTTGATGGGTTTTATGCTATAAGAGAAATGTGGTTAAAAAAAGCATTCAAAATGAATGAGCAAATCAGTGTAAAGTTAGCTGACAAATTGTATGAAGGAATTTTTGCTGATATAGATAAAAGTGGTAAATTGGTGTTGCAGCAAAAGGATGGAAGCTTAATTTATTTTGATGCAGGTGAGTTATTTATTGGCAGTGCATTATGAATACATATGTAATTTTTGCTTACCTTATTAGTTTCACGCTGATTGTTGGAGAGCTAATTTTTACCATTTCTTGCTATACTAAAAGTAAAAAAATTCTAGAAAGCCTGAAAGATAATAATGAAGAAGAAACATAAGCGATTACTTATAACTTCAGGAATTTTCTGCTTTTTAAGCTGCATAGTCTTTTTTATTTTAACAACGCTCAAAGAAAATATCTCATTTTTCTATACAGTAAGTGAGGCAATAGTTTTACCAAATAGTCAAAAGCCAATCCGTGTTGGTGGAATGGTTGTTGAAGATAGTGTGATACGGAGCGAAAGTGAAGTAGTTTTTCAAATGACAGATTTTAACAAAAGCGTTGTGGTAAAATACCAGGGAATACTTCCACCGATGTTTTCAGAAAAAAGTGGTGTTGTTGTGCAAGGTAAAATGTCTGATAATAATACCTTTCTTGCAGATACGGTGTTTGCAAAACATGATGAGAACTATATGCCGAAAGTTTTAAAATAGATTCCTTAATCTGGCTATATTGAAATAGTATGTAGAGAGAGTAACAGCCTGCTAGCAAGCTGTGACTTTCCTAACTACTACAATATATCAGAGTGAGTTGGTGCTTCCCATTCATCATATTATCACCACCAATTGTTCCTGTTTTTAATTTTTCAACCTCTTCTTTTAGGTTGTTAAGGTTTCCTTCCAAAATTTTATAATCCTTCTCAGCCTCTATAGCTATCATCTCAAGCCTATCTAAATCTTTATACAATAGATCCACTTCATCTTGACGATCCTTCAGCTCATTATTCAATTTAGGAACAAATGTGTCGTTTAAATCTGCGATTAGTTTATCTAGAATTTTGTGAACGTAATTGACCGATGCATTCTTTTCTTTATCGCTCTCAAAAGATTTAGGCTTAATTTTGACCTCTATGTCGTCTATTACTCTAGGGTTATCTCCGCCTATTTCGCTTATTAATTCAAAGTTGCTTTCGCTTTCTTTTACACTGTAATTACTCATATTAACTTCTATAAAAAATTATACTTTTAAAATCAACTCAGCTACATTGAAATGGTATGTGGAGAAAGTAATAGCCTAGAGACTATTACTCTTTCCAGTTTAACCCCAATCTGGTTCACTAGTGGTATTGTCTTCTAATTCTTTTACTCTTGTCTGTAAGTTATTCAGGCTCTGTACTAAACCACTATCTACATTACCAACGTCTTCAATCAGTTGATTGACTTTTTCTTGTTCTCCATGCAAGTTAGTATTTACTTGCACAACAAGTCCGTCATTCATACTTTCAATCAGTTTATCAATAACACTATGAGTATAACTAACTTTCGCATTTTTATCTTTATTCGTTTCGTAATTTGTCGGTTTTGCAAGGGTAACTTTACTTATAATTTTTGGTTCATTGGCCATATAAACTACCTCATTAAAATTTAAAATTTCAAATAAAATCAACTATAGAAATATAAAAAGCTCTTTTCAAACCCATAAATATTTAGCTCAACAATACTTCGTATCCAGTCTGAAAGTACTCTTCCATTACCATTAGTTCAGCATTGGCGTTTTGAAGAGGGCCCTCCCATTTAGGTTCATCAGCAGAATCTCCAAGTTTCTTAATCAGCTCAAGGATTTCCTTTTGTTTTTCATTTTGTTCATCAAGTTTCCCTTTTAATGCATCAATAATAGCTTTAGACTGATCTTGATTGCTGAGATCACCAATCACAGCTGTCACTTTCTCATAAGGCAGTTTGTGAATAATCTCTTTAAGCTCTTCTGCACCTACGTTATCCAAAAGTTCTTTAAACTGCTCATTAGACATATTGCGAGCAAAAGCTTGAAGTTTGTCTGGGTTATCAACTAAAGACTTAATGATAATCTGGATCCTATTAGAATCAGTTAAATCCTGAGCAATTGCTTCGAGTTTCTCAGGATCAAGCTTATTAACTAAGTCTTTCAGTTGGTCTTCTTGCAGACTATTTACTAAAGCTTTCAACTGATCACCTTCTAATTCTTTGGAGAGTATTGTCAAGTGGTGCTCAGCCAAGTCTTTTGCAAGCACTGTAAATTGCTCGTCATTTAAAGTTTTAATAAGTGCTTTGAACTGATCCACTTTTAAGTGAGGTAAAATTTCTTTTACTTGCTCTGAATTTAATTTTCTCACTAGAGCTTCAAGCTGAGTATCATTTAAAATAGGAACAATTATTTGTAACTTTTCTGGATTTAGTTCCTGAGCGAGGGTTTTCAGCTGGTGATTGGTTAGATGATCCACTAAAGCTTGGAGTTGTTCATCTGTTAAGTTCTCTGCTAAGGCCTGCAACTGGCTTGAGCTCAGTTCAGGAATTATTTTTTGCAGTTGCTCGTTACTAAGAGTATTGGCAAGAGTTTTTAGTTGGCCGTCTGTTAGGCCCTGAATAAAAACTTTAGTAAACGCGTTTGATAGCAACAGTAGCACATCTCTTATATGTCTCTCACCGTAGTATAACATAATGTCTTGTAATACCTCATTGTCAGGTGAATCGATTATATTTCCTGCCTCGTCTGAAAAATAATATTTATTGTTGCCAGTATCTGAATCTTCCCATGTTACATATTTGTATTCCAATTTTTTTGATTTAATAGAACTGCTACACATAGTTTTGAAAGGCTGCACAAGCTCTCTTGTATATGATAACTTAGCCAACTCATTACCGTAATATACAAATGTATGGTTACTTTTTACATAATCTAAGTTAGAATCACTTTTATAATCTTTGGCTACCAGATTTCCTTCATTTTCTTCCTCCAGACATATGTAACTGTCTAGGCAAGAACTGCTGCAAAGTTTTATAGGCAATAAGCCTAGTACTACATCGTTTTTATCATCCAGCGATACAAGCTCAACTTTTTTAATAGGCATTGTAGGATCATTACCTTCAGGCCACTTTATCCTTGTAGTCGGGGTTTTTCTAAACACCTCTTTTCCAGGTATCATCTTAAAAACATGCTTTTTTCCACTCATAGGCGTTACCAATAAATTAATTGTTAGTATTCTAACATTTATTGATTAATTTATTGTTAAGTTAGTATATATTACAATTGTAATAACCAACATTACTTGTGTAGAGAAAAGTTACGAAAAGAAATAGAGATTTTCAGGGAAATAGTATAAAATCCTCATAGATTAAAATAAGCTGCTTTGACAGGTTTTGTGGCGGCTAGAGCTGTATAGACTGGTGGAGGCAAGCGGGATCGAACCGCTGACCTTCTGCGTGCAAAACAGATGCTCTACCAGCTGAGCTATACCCCCAGGTAATTCTTGCTTAAAGCATAAATCACTCAGGCTGAAATGCAAGAAATATTTATCTATTAGGCTATTGCTAAATAGTGTACAAATTCTGCAGGGTGTACACACTTCTCTATTTTTTTGTCTCCTTAGCGTTATACGTCACACCATCCAAATAAATCTGTGAACTGAAAATTAACAAGAAGTTTTCCTTTGGAAATTTTTTTAAATTATTCATAGATTTTTTAACTAAATTATCACTAACGCAGTATATTATATAATTTATTTAACCACACATGAAAATTTTAGTTTGATTAAAACGGATAAAAACTGTATTGATGTTTAGTATAGCTGAAAAATGAAATGATCCCGTAGCTCAGCCGGTAGAGCAACTGACTTTTAATCAGTGGGTCACGCGTTCGAATCGCGTCGGGATCACTCACAAATTTTGAAAAACATGCTAAAAGAACAAGACAAAATATTCACCAACCTAAATGGTAAAGGAACTCCACTACTTGAGGGTGCAAAAAAACGTGGTAGCTGGCAAAAAACAAAGGAATTACTGGATTTAGGATCAGAAAAGATCATTGATGAAGTAAAGAAATCTGGTTTGAGAGGTCGAGGGGGTGCAGGATTTTCCACCGGCCTTAAGTGGAGCTTTATGCCCAAAAATCTCCCAAAAGCATATTTAGTAGTCAATGCAGATGAGTCAGAACCTGGTACATGTAAAGATAGAGATATATTGCGATATGAGCCACATAAGTTACTTGAGGGAATTCTCCTGGCCGGCAAAGCGATCAGCGCATCAGTTGCATATATTTATATCAGGGGTGAATTTTATAATGAATATTTAGTTCTAAAAAAAGCACTTGAGGAAGCCTATAAAGAAGGTTTAATTGGAAAAAATGCCTGCAAATCAGGTTATGATCTTGATGTGTTTATCCATAGGGGCGCAGGAGCTTACATATGTGGGGAAGAAACAGCTCAACTCGAATCAATTGAAGGAAAAAAGGGCTTTCCTCGCATGAAGCCTCCATTTCCCGCAGGTGTTGGACTTTTTGGCTGCCCAACCACAATAAACAACGTTGAAACTATAGCCATGGTTCCAGATATTCTGAATCGCGGAGGAGAATGGTTTGCATCTCTTGGTAAACCAAATAATACTGGTACCAAGGTCTTTTGTATTTCAGGGCACGTAAACAACCCGTGTAATGTTGAAGAAGAGCTCGGAATTCCATTACGTGAATTAATTGAAAAATACGCAGGTGGAGTGCGAGGAGGTTGGGATAATTTACTTGCTGTAATACCTGGTGGGTCTTCAGTGCCATTAATTCCAAAATCTATATGTGATACTATTGAAATGGATTTTGATTCATTAAGAACTGCACAATCAGGGCTTGGTACTGCTGCTGTAATAGTGATGAATAAATCAACTGATATAATAGCTGCAATAGAGAGGTTATCACACTTTTATATGCATGAGTCCTGTGGACAATGCACACCATGCCGTGAAGGTACTGGATGGATGTGGAGGATTATGAAGAGGATGGTGGCAGGAGATATTAAGCCTGATGAAATAGATAAGCTGCTTGACCTTACAACTCAAATAGAAGGACATACAATTTGCGCACTTGGCGATGCTGCAGCTTGGCCGATTCAAGGATTAATAAGACATTTTCGCCATGTTATCAAAGAGAGAGCGATAATTTAACTTTACTTATACTTCTTAAGCCGTTTTGCTACTTAGCAACCAGAGCTAAAAAATATTGATTCCCTTCTCTTTTAGGTGCCAATTCTACCTTTGCGATATCTTCAGTGTCTCGAATTAGCCGTTCTAATTTTTCCAGTCCAACTTCAGTGTTTATAAGCTCTCTCCCTCTAAATCTCATTGTGACTTTAATTTTATGTCCGTGGGCAAGTAAGTCTCTTGCTTGACGCAATTTTGTTCCGTAATCGTGATCACCAATATTGGGACCCAGTTTAATTTCTTTTATAGTTAATGTTTTTTGTTTCTTTTTTGCTTCACTTGCTTTCTTTTTTATATCATACTTTTGCTTGCTATAATCCAGAATTTTACATACTGGAGGGGTTGAATCAGGTGCAATTTCCACCAAGTCTAAACCAACACCCTGTGCAAATTCCAAAGCTCGTTCTATTGGCACGATTCCGACCATTTCACCACTATGATCAACTAAGCGTACCTCCTTAGCTGTGATAAATCCATTAATTCTGTTTTTATTGTTCTTTTTAACTTGCAAACTTTAACTCCCTTAATTCAAATTAATACTTTTTAACAGCGATTCATTAGCCTTTTCCAAAGAAAAAAACTCCTGTCTTTCCGATCCTAAATTTCTTACTGACACAGTTTTACTTGTAACTTCATTTTTGCCTACAATCCACAATATAGGAACCTTGTTTGAACTATGCAAACGTATCTTATAACTAATTTTTTCATTGGTCAAATCAGTCTTGACTCTCACACCTTGTTCTTTTAAAATATTGCTAATTTCTGTGGCGTAACCGTCAGCTTCATTTGTAATGGTCAGAATAGCAAGTTGCGTTGGAGCAAGCCAAACTGGAAATTTTCCTGCATAATTTTCTATCAAAATTCCGATAAAACGCTCAAAACTCCCAAGAATTGCCCTATGTAACATGACAGGGTGATGCTTGTGCCCATCTGCCCCTATATAAAAAGCTCCCAGACGTTCTGGTAAAATGAAATCAACTTGTAATGTTCCACATTGCCAATTTCTGCCTATTGCGTCTTTCAAAACGAACTCTAACTTTGGACCATAAAATGCACCTTCACCAGGGTTAAGTTTATAACTCAAGCCCGCTTCTTTAACGGCTTCAAGCAGCGCTTTTTCAGCTCTATCCCACACTTCATCATTACCTGCTCTAATATCTGGACGGTCTGAAAATTTCACAGAAATTTCATTAAATCCAAGCTCTGAATATACTTCTTTTAAAAGGTCACAAAACTTTATAGTCTCAGAATTCACTTGTTCTTCCATACAAAAAATGTGTGCATCGTCTTGCGTAAAACCACGCACTCGCATCAGTCCGTGCAATGAACCTGAGCTTTCATTTCTATGGCATGTGCCAAACTCTGCCATACGTATTGGTAAATCACGGTAGCTCCTGGTGTGAGAATTAAAAATCTGCACATGACAAGGACAATTCATGGGTTTTATTGCTAACTTTTTATTCTCAGATTCGTCAACAATAAACATATTTTCACGAAACTTATCCCAATGTCCAGATCTTTCCCACAGCTCTTTACTTACTAAAATAGGAGTTTTTACCTCAAAATAGCCATTATTTATTAGCTTCTTTCTGATGTAAGACTCAAGAACATTATATAGAATATATCCTTGTTCATGCCAAAAAACCTGCCCAACAGCTTCCTCTTGAATGTGAAATAAATCCATATCCTTAGCAATTTTGCGGTGATCACGTTTTTCTGCTTCTTTGAGGCACTCAAGGTAAGCGTTTAATTCATCCTTATTTCCCCATGCTGTGCCATATATTCGCTGCAACATTGGGCCCTTAGAATCACCACGCCAGTATGCACCCGCTACTTTCATAAGTTTAAACGCTTTAACTCTACCGGTTGATGGTGAGTGCGGACCACGGCATAGGTCAACAAAATCACCTTGCCTATAAACAGTTAGGTTTTCACCCTCTGGTATGGATGAGATAATATCAACCTTATATTTTTCGCCTATACCACTAAAGAAATCAACTGACTGCTTGCGAGTCCAAACTTCTCGAACAAATCTGTGGTTACTTTTTACAATCTCTTTCATTTTCTTTTCTATTGCGGTAAGATCGTCCGTAGTGAAGGTACGATCTGTAGCAAAATCATAGTAAAAACCGTCCTGAATTGTTGGGCCGATAGTAATCTGAGTATTAGGAAATAGCTCTTTCACTGCCTGCGCCATTATATGAGCAGCATCATGCCTTATTATATCTAAACCCACTTCGTCACTCAGTTGTATCACCTCTATCTCTGCATCAGCTTCAATTTCACGTGAGAGGTCATATAGCTCACCATTTACTTTCAATGCAACTACTTCTTTCAAAGCATCCGGTTGTAATATATCAAAGCCAGTGACTTTACCACTGTATTCTTTTACTTTTTGTTCGGTTGAAAAAGTAACCCTAACCATAAATAAACCTATACGGACATGTAGCTTGAAGGCGGTTTGCTTCTTCCAACGGTGTCATCCCAGTGTCACGCACATAGCCATACGAACATTCATTTTCGAAGGTAAATTGCACAGCAAATGGTGTCATCCCAGTGCTTGACACTGGAATCCAGCTTTTTTGTAATTTCATTGAAAATGTTGCATAGTGTGCTTGTTCACAATCAATTTTACTGGATCCCAGTGTCAAGCACTGGGATGACACCTTTGTGTTTGAGGCAAAACAGGCTATAACATTTAACATACTGCCCTCGCAAACAAATGTTCGTACAGTTGTGTATCAGCTACTGGGATGACACCACCCCTAGTGGGCACTGCCCCTAAATCATAATGGATAACAGGGTTATAAGCTCTGAACATTAATAATAAGGCCTATTCTTTTTTAACCTGAGTGCAATTGCGTCTTCCCAAACTTCACCATTACGCAATAACTTTTCTTTATTGTACATTAGCTCCTCTCTTGTTTCAGTAGCAAATTCAAAGTTAGGACCTTCAACAATTGCATCAACTGGACATGCCTCTTGGCAAAGTCCGCAGTATATGCATTTTGTCATATCAATATCATAGCGCGTGGTGCGGCGACTACCGTCTTCTCTTTCCTCTGCTTCAATAACTATTGCTTGAGCAGGGCAGATAACTTCACATAATTTACAAGCTATGCATCGTTCTTCACCGTTTGGATACCTACGCAACGCATGCTCACCACGAAACCTTGGACTTAAAGGGCCCTTCTCCATAGGATACCTCAAAGTAACCTTTGGCTTAAACATATATTTTAATGTAATAACAAACCCTTTAATTAACTCTACAAAAGACCAGTACCAAGCTAATTTCTTGAGCATAAAATATTTAAAACTTGTGTCAGTCATTATAAATCATATTATCAGTTTTCAAAATAAATATTTTCACCTGGGTGACTTTTTAGGTATTTTGGTTTCTTAAGTGTAATATTGCTAAGTAGTTTATATAGATAATGACAAACACAAATGAAACTATTTTCGCTTTATCGACCGTATTTGGTAAGTCAGGAGTTGCAGTAATCAGAATTTCAGGCAACTACGCGCTTAAAGCTTTAAATCATTTTCATATTAAGAAAGAAATTAAACCAAGATTTGCTACTTTAGTTGATCTATATGATGATTCCAGTCAATTGATAGATAATGGAATAATCATCTATTTCCCTGCTCCAAACAGTTTCACTGGCGAGGACGTTATAGAGTTACAAGTGCATGGAAGCAAGGCAGTTATAAAAATCATCTTGGAGGAATTATCAAAAGTTTTCGTTATGGCCAAGCCTGGAGAATTCTCACTTAGGGCTTTTCTAAATGGTAAATTTGACTTAACGCAAATAGAAGGGATTGCAGACTTAATTGATGCTGAGACGAAAATGCAAGCTAAACAAGCGATTAAGCAGATATCAGGAGAATTGGAGAGACTATACAGCAATTGGAGGCAAAGATTAATAACGATACAATCCAAAATCGAAGCATATATAGACTTTCCAGAGGACATTTGGGCAGAAAAAAGTGAATTGGAAAAAATTAATAATGAAGTGCAATCTCTCGTGCAGTTGATACAAGAGCATTTAAATGATAATAGACGGGGCGAAAGGTTGCGTGAGGGTTTACATATTGTAATAACTGGTGAACCAAATGTCGGTAAATCAACTCTGTTTAATTTCTTAGCCAAGCGTGATATTGCTATTGTTTCTGAATATGCAGGCACAACAAGAGATATACTTGAAGCTCATATTGACATTGGCGGATACCCAATCATTCTCTCTGATACTGCTGGAATTCGTGAAAGTTCAGATCCAATAGAATTAGAAGGTATAAGTCGAGCGAAAAAGAGGTCTTTTGAAGCTGATTTAAGAATAGAGCTATTTCCTTTTGAACAACGACACGATGTCAATTATCAAGCCACAGGCAATATACCATCTGTCGTTGACACACAACTATGCAAATATTGTAATCAACAAACGGTGTCATCCCAGTGCTTGACACTGGGATCCAGATATAAAAATACTTGCAAATTATGCAATAGACAATGGATTCTAGAAACATGTGCTGAAAACAATGTTCATAGCTGGATTCCAGTGTCAGCTACTTGCATGACATCAGACCAAAATGACACCATTTATGTATTGAGCAAAGCTGACGATGTTATCAATAATCACAATATAAAAATTAATGGCATAGATCTTTTACCCATTTCTATTCTAAAGGAAATAGGTACAAACAAATTGATCTCTCTCATAAAAGAGAAGGCAGAGGAAAAATTTGGGCATGATAGAGACACTCCTGTAATCACTCGGCAAAGACATAGGAATCACATGAAGAAAGCACTGGAACATTTACAACGTTTTAATATCGATAATCCAATTGAGTTGATATCTGAAGATTTGAGGCTTGCTGCATTTGAACTTGGTGCGGTGATTGGAATTATTGATGTTGAGGAAATATTGAGTAGTGTGTTTAGCAACTTTTGCGTGGGCAAGTAAAGCTTTTATAGATTGCTTAAAATCAAATGTTGTGATAGAAAAGAAATGGACGGATGGCCGAGCGGTTTAAGGCACCAGTCTTGAAAACTGACGTACGTGATGAGCGTACCATGGGTTCGAATCCCATTCCGTCCGCACAGCATCTCGCTATGCTAGCTGATTTTTAGAGCTTATTTGGACTATGTGGTTCATAACGCTGGAAATCTTGTCTAATCTAGCCACATCTTTTAAAAATACATCCCTTTGTAAATTGACCTTGTTAGCAAAGAAAGCTAATATCTATAAATAGATCACCATCTGAATATGAAAACCGATATAGTAATAATAGGTGCAGGACCTGTTGGAATATTCACTGCTTTTCAAGCGGGAATGCTTGATATGAGATGTCATATAATAGATGTTTTGGATCAAGCAGGAGGACAATGCACAGCTCTTTACCCAGAAAAGCCAATATATGATATACCTGGTTATCCTGTAATCACTGCCCAAAAATTAATTGAGCAACTAATGGAGCAATCTTCGCCATTTAAGCCTGTTTACCATTTAAGTCAAAAAGTGGAAAAGATTTCAAATAACGAAGGTGAAAGCTTTACTGTCATAACGAACATAGGTACAGAGGTAAAATGCAAAGCCGTTATTGTTGCTGCAGGTAACGGAATGTTTGAACCTAACCGTCCACCCTTAAGTGGTATATTAGAATATGAAAATAAATCTGTATTTTACAGTGTAAATAAAATTTCTGATTTTCAGGACAAAACTATAGTCATTGCAGGTGGGGGTGATTCTGCGGCTGATTGGACTGTAGAACTTTCTAAAGTTGCGAAGAAAATTTATGTGATACATAGGAGAAAGGAATTTCGCTGCACTCCTGAAACTAGAAATAAATTAGAATCACTTGAAATTGATGGAAAAATAGAACTGGTAGTGCCATATCAATTACACGAACTAGCAGGAGGTAATGGGCAGTTGAGCGCAGTGATAGTAAAAAACATTGCCTCTAAGGAAGAAAAAGAAATATCCGCTGATTTTTTGCTGCCATTTTTTGGACTGTCAATGAATCTTGGTCCAATAAACAATTGGGGTATACAGTTAGAACATAGCCGCATAGTTGTCGACCCAGCTACACTTAAAACCAGTAGAGATAGGATATATGCAATCGGAGATATAGCTATTTATTCAGGCAAACTAAAATTAATACTAAATGGTTTTGCTGAGAGCGCCATGGCTTGTTATGACATATACAAAGTAATCCACAACTCTCCGGTTAATTTTCAATATTCAACCTCAAAGAGAATTCACGGGAAAGAAAAACTTCCTTGACAAACCTCGCCAGCTCCCTTATCATGAAACTGAAGCTATTGTATTTGCTTTCGCCAATCTGCAGATTAAAAGGTAAGGATTACTTAATGTATCGGCGTCTTATGTTCAATTTTTTGCAGTATATAGATACTGTATGTCTTTACAAAACTTCATCTACATCTAGATTTTTATCTAAATAAGCTGAACGCGCTTACAAAGCGTTACAAGACATCAAAAAATGCCAATACTCGACAGAGATAGTAAAAGACTAGCTAACTCGGGGATTCTTTGTCTTTTTTTCTGCTTAGTAAATTTCTTAAACGTTTGCAGCGTAAGTTAGTTGCAATTAAAAGCAGCTTAATCTCGCTTGTCAAGCGTTTAAAACATAAAAAACGCCAATATTTTAAAGCGGATAATAACCCCAGGGTTTCTTTTGCCTTTTTTTTCATTTGGTAAATTTCTTAAATATTTGTGGCTAAACGACAACCGTCATCCCGCTGCTTGTTAGCGGGATCTAGAGATACCGCGAATGAATCGCGGTATGACGTAGGACTGCTGTCATTCCAGTGCTCCTTTTTTTGTCATCCGAGTAGCTGACACTGGGATCCAGGAAACTTAACTTTACACCAGGTGAATGTACAATAAGAACTGGATTCCAGACTGGAATGACACCGAAGGGGCTACTGGGATGACAGGAGAAAGAGGCACTGGAATGACAAAGAGGGTACTTGGATGACAGGAGGTAATGCAGGAAGTCTAATAGTGCAGCAACACAGAACCCCAGGTTAGGCCTGCACCTATTGAAATCAGCAGTGCCAGGTTTCCTAATTTTATTTTTGATTTTTGTATTGCATAATCAAGTGCTAGTGGAATTGATGCCGCTGAGGTATTTGCATGCTTATCAACAGTATTAATCACTTTCTCTATAGGGAAATCTAACTTCTTTACTACTGCTTCAATAATACGAATATTTGCTTGATGGGGAATTAGCCAGTCAATATCAGTAATTTTCAAATTATTGCATTTCAGAGTTTCCTCTATTAAGGCTGTTAACTTATCCACTGCATGTTTAAACACTTCTCTTCCATTCATGTATATTTTTCCAGAATCACCAGTAGAGGATACCCCTCCGTTCGTACATAGTATGTCCACATTGCCGTCAGAGTATAAGTTTGTTGATATGATGCCGCTTCTACCCATTTCTGATTTCATCACCACTGCACCAGCACCATCACCAAAGAGTACACAAGTTGACCTATCTTCCCAATCAACAATCCTAGACATTATTTCAGCACCTATAACCAATGCATATTTAATTCTATTGTTAGATTTTATGAGCGAATCAGCAACTGTAACTGCATATATAAAACCAGAGCATGCTGCTTGTACATCAAAAGCAAATGCGTTTTTACATTTTAACTTACTTTGTACAATCGTTGCACAGCTAGGAAAAGTTTTATCAGGAGTTGTTGTAGCAACTATAATCAAGTCAATTTCATCTACTGAAATTTTAGCTTTTTCTATAGCACTTTTTGCTGCATTTACAGCTAGATCTGACGTTAGTTCTCCTTCATCTGCTATATGCCTTTGAACTATTCCTGTTCTCTGCCTTATCCATTCATCGCTCGTCTCAACTATCGATGCAATTTCGTTGTTACTCAACATTTTTCTTGGTAGGTAAGATCCAGTGCTTAATATGAAACTTTTATTCAATATGACTTACCCCGTTAATTATCTTTTGATTTAAATTTTCACTAATTGCATTTACTGCAAATTTTATGGCATGGGCAAAAGAAATAGCATCAGAATTTCCATGACTTTTAATGATGATACCATTCAGCCCTAAAAACATAGCTCCACTTCTAATTTTGGGATTAAAACGCGTTAAAGCTTTATTTAGTTTGGATTTTAACAATATACCAACAAGCATTTTCGCTATCCACGAATTGAATACTTCCTGCTTTATTAGATTGATAAAGGTACTAGCGGTTGCCTCAGCCGTTTTGAGCATTACATTGCCAACAAAACCATCAGCAACAATCACATCTATATTACCCTCTAAAAATTCACTTGCCTCTATATACCCTTTGAAATTAATGCCTGGAGCGTTTTTAAGCAACTCAAAAGCGCCGCGCACTGAGTCATTACCTTTAACTTCTTCTGTGCCGATATTTAGCAAAGCAACTTCAGGATTGTCAATTTTTAATGCTATTTTTGCAAATATACTACCCATTAACGCAAATTGAAATAATGAGTCGGCATTACAATCAACATTTGCACCAAGGTCAAGCAAAGCGAAGCTTTTTGTCTTAGTTGGACAGATAGAGGCAATAGCAGGACGATAAATGTTTGGTAATGTTCCTAAAATAAATCTGGAAATTGCCATCAATGCTCCGGTGTTGCCTGAAGACACCACTCCGAAAGCTTTACCTTTTTTTACTGCCTCAATGGCAGCTTTCATACTTGAGTCTTTACGATGCCTCAGTGCAAAAGATGGCTTATCATTTGCAAGGACATTGTCAGAACAATGAGTAAATTCAGAATTGTTACTTACTTTTTTATATTTCAAAAGCAAAGGAGATACTTCTTCCTTATCTCCATAAATATGAAAAAAAACTTTAATGCCTGGGTCAACAAGGTTGTCTAAAAAAAAACCAGCACCCTGAATTACGGAAAGAGGCGCAAAATCGCCCCCCATAGCGTCAAGTGCAATAACTATATTATTATTGACCGTAGGTAACATATCATAATAGTCACTCTGCCTGTTGCTTGATGAAAACCCGTTTTCCTTTGTAACTGCCATCAACTGCTACGTTATGAGGCAACATGAATTCCCCAGTTGTTGAACATACCACAACATTCTTAGGCTCAATAGCATGATGAGAACGATGCATATTACGCCTTGACTTTGACTTTTTTCTTTTTGGAACTGCCAAAATTTCCTCCATTCTACTACAAAATACAATACATTAGTAACATGTTTTTTACAGGAAGTAAACAGGGATAGTAAAATAAGTAAGGTTTGCTTATGTAATTGAGTTCTATAGCTAAAGTGGCTCTACAATTTGAAAAACCGTCATTCCGCTACTCGTTAGCGGAATCTATACCGCGAATGAATCCATAGCTGTACGAACATTCATTTTTGAAGGTAAATTGCACAACAGATGATGTCATTCCAGTCTGGAATCCAGAAATTTTGCTTATAACTGAGCTGATGAGCTAAAGGTAGTTGTCTTACGCTAAAACAAACGTTTTTAATTAAGTTGCATAGAAGCTGGATCCCAGTGTCTGGGCACTGGCCCACTGGTGGGAATTGCTCCCAAACTACAACGTTCGTACAGTTGTGGATACCGTGGCGGTATGACGTAGGGAAACCTTTCTTGGGTTAGCTATATGAGCTTTAAATTAAAACATCAAGTATGTTGAACTTAAAACATATCTCAGCTATACTTTGCGATAAAGTTAATAAAAATTTTAATAAAATCAGTAAGACTAACCTCTAGCTAAAATGAATACAAAGTGAGCTTTTTTGATATAAATAGTGTTAGAATAATTGGTAGGTACTTTATCAATTTTTTGTTAAGGCTTGGTAGTGCATTCATATTTTTTATTCAATCTCTATACCACTGCCTTGTGCCACCATATTATTTTAGCAACATAGCAAGACAAATTATAGAGATAGGCTTTTTCTCTCTGCCAATTGTTGGGCTCACTGGAGTTTTTATAGGAGCGGCAATAGTTTTACAAAGTAGCTTGAGTGACCCATTAATTAACCAAGAACAGATAATACCCAAACTTGTTACGATCACTATCATTAAAGAGTTAGGACCAGTTTTGATCAGCTTAATAATGGTAGGAAAGGTTGGATCATCAGTTGCAGCAGAAATTGGTACAATGCGCATCACCGAGCAAATAGATGCACTTACAACCTTGAACATCAACCCTTTTAAATATTTAATTGCACCAAGGATTTTAGCGTCAATCATAGTATTTCCCATACTTACAGTATGTGCAGATTTAATAGGAATATTTGGAGGATGTATCACTGCAGTCTTCGAATTTAACCACAATTTAAATATATACATTAAACACACAGCTCAGTTCTTTAATACGTATGCTTTTATAACTGGGCTAATAAAAGCAACTGTATTTGGCGCCATAATTTCTGTCTCAAGCTGCTATTACGGTTACCATTGCAAAGAAGGTGCACGAGGAGTAGGTGTTGCTACAACATCAACTGTTGTTTTATCGTCCATACTGATCATTTTAGCAAACTACATGATTACTTTGATACATGCGTAACCCCATAATATCAATATTGAACTTAAGCTTATCTTTTGATGATAGGACAGTACTAAAAGATCTAAATTTTGATATATTAAAAGGGGAATCATTAGTCATACTTGGTGGCTCAGGAAGCGGCAAATCTGTATTAACAAAAACAATTATCGGCTTGCTTGCTCCAGACTCAGGGTCTGTTAAAATAAATAGTAAAAGCAAAAATAAATTTGGGGTTTTATTTCAAAATTCCGCTTTATTTGACTACGTTACAGTGTGGGAAAATATATCTTTTAATTATAAAAAGCGCTTTAATATCAGCAAAAAAGAGGCAAAACAGCTAGCAATCGAGAAGTTAAATGATGTTGGACTGGAGGAAAGCATAGCAGATATGTTTCCAATAGAGCTATCAGGTGGAATGAAAAAAAGAGTGGCACTTGCAAGGGCGATTGCACACAATCCAGAAATCATTATTTTGGATGAACCAACTTCAGGATTGGACCCAATTATGTCAGATATAGTAAACGAGATAATAATAAAATTATCTAGAGATCTTAACCCTACAATTATCACGATTACACATGATATTCATAGCGCATTTAAAATAGCTGATAAAATAGCAGTATTATATGAAGGGAAGATCATTTCCCATGGAACTGTTCAGGAAATACAAAATACTAATAACGAATATATAAAAAAATTCATTCATTATATATAGCTAAAGATATATACACTATTGCTAACAGTCATATTTTTAAGTTTTAACTTTGTAAAAGGTAGTGAACATTGGAATTCAGATTTTTTTCAAACTGGATCCTATAGCTAACACGTCATACCGCGATTCATTCGCGGTATCTCGGCATAGATTCCGCTAACTAGTAGCGGAATGACGAATTTGTCGTTTTTCAAATTGTCGTAAGTCAGTTTAGCTATATATAGGATGACAGAAATTGTTTGTATTAGCTATATTCAAAAGCTCTATTGATATTTTGCAATATTTGTGATAAAATAATAGCTTAAGGTTGAGAGTAAAAATTTATGAGTGAAGCTCAAGGTCCAAACATTGCAGAATGGCAAGCGCAGCAGCAACACCAAGGGGCTGCTGGTGAGAAAAGTGGTTTTGGTCTTGGTCATAGTGACTTTGTTTCAACAGTTGTCGATGGAATGAAATGGTTGTTCAACTTTCATGAAGGAGCAATTGCTGCTTATAGTAACGTGTTTGAAGGTTTGGTGAGTGGCAGTAGTCTAGTAACATTGTTTGGAAAGTCAGGTAATATGTTTGGCATAAAACTTCTTGAAGGCCTTGCAGAATATTTTTCAGGTGGAGGTGGGGAAGATATGCCATCAGAAGAAATGGATATGGCTCATGGTGATGATGGACATCACTCAGATGATTACCCTCATGCCAATAACGAAATAGCTCATAATGCTGATGGTTTGCAAGACATGCATGATGCAGGTGATCACCATGGTCAATCTTTTTCACCTGGTCCTTCACCATCTGTTGGCGATGACCACGGACATGAACTTGGTTAAACACTTAAAAACTATTGAATAGTTGGAAGAAGGCCTAATAAGAAAAGTTGCTGTTGTTATGAGTTTGTCTTAGTGAAAAAGGTTTCAGTTTTGGGATCAACAGGAAGTGTTGGAAAAAAGACTGTAGATTTGCTCTCAAAGAGAAAAGAAGAATACCAAGTGGAAGCACTAAGTGCCCATTCGAACTTTGCTCTACTGGCACACCAAGCAAAACTGCTAAATGCAAAATATGTTGCTATCTCAGATGAAAGGCTTTACAAAGATTTGAAAGAAAGTTTACTTGGTACAGATGTAAAAATAGCAATTGGTGCTACAAATATTGCTACCATACCTGTTGATCTCTCAGTTGTTGCAATAGTTGGCATTGCAGGCCTTGGGCCAGTTATGGAAGTT
The DNA here is from genome assembly GCF_964028565.1 of Wolbachia endosymbiont (group A) of Tromatobia lineatoria. Taxonomy (NCBI): domain Bacteria; kingdom Pseudomonadati; phylum Pseudomonadota; class Alphaproteobacteria; order Rickettsiales; family Anaplasmataceae; genus Wolbachia; species Wolbachia endosymbiont (group A) of Tromatobia lineatoria. The sequence continues at coordinate 878,245 of NZ_OZ034791.1, read as the reverse complement.
ATAGAAAGCGGTACCAAAGTCATTGCATTGGCAAACAAAGAAAGCATTGTTTGCGGTGGAAAGTTATTACTCAAAAAAGCTAAAGAAAAAAATGTACAAATAATCCCTATTGACTCTGAGCACAATGCAATTTTTCAAATTTTGCAAAATGACGACAAATGCGTAGAAAAGATCATACTTACTGCTTCTGGTGGACCATTCTTAAATTATAGCCTTGAGCAATTAAGAAATGTTATGGTAGATAAGGCGCTTAGTCACCCCACTTGGAATATGGGAAAGAAAATCTCGGTTGATAGCGCAACAATGATGAATAAGGCACTAGAGATAATAGAAGCACATAACTTGTTTAATATCAGCCCGGATAAAATTGAAGCAATAGTGCATCCTGAGTCAATAGTACATGGAATTGTAACTTATAAGGATGGGTTCAACTTTGCTGTGCTTGCAGAAACTGACATGGCAATTCCTATTTCATATGCTCTATCTTGGCCGGAAAGATCAGCTTTAAATCGTAAATTAGATTTAACAAAGCAAGGAAAATTGACCTTTCAAGAACCAGACCATAAGCGTTTTCCTGCGCTAAAGCTTAGCATGGCAGTGTTAAACTCTTCTGCTCCACAAACAAACAGTATTGTGCTCAATGCTGCAAATGAAATAGCTGTTAATGAATTTTTGAAGTCACGAATCGGTTTTTTAAAAATAGTAGAGGTAGTGGAATCAACAATGGAAAGTTTTGGTAGTTATACTGATATTAATTCACTATCTGATATAATAAATATTGATTATGAAAGTCGTATTATTGCTCACAAAATTGTTGAAAGTAAAGTTGTTGCGTATAGCTAGAGTAATGTAACCAGACTGCATTCTGTGATTTTTAGCAAAACACGATACACAATCGTCATTCCGCTACTTGTTAGCGGAATCTATGCCGAGATACCGCGGCGGTATGACGGTTCGCGGTGGTATGACGGTTAAGTAATTCGTCATCCCGCTGCTTGTTAGCGGGATCTAGAGATACCGCGGCGGTATGACGGTTCGCGGCGGCATAGCTATCTTCAAAAATATGGTTGAATAATTGTTAATAATAGTGTATAATTATTAATATTTTTAAGCACTTTGGCTATGGCTTTATCTAAGTTTCTCGACCCTAAGCTGGATTTAACCTTCAAAAAAATATTTGGCACTGAAAAAAATAAGAATATTCTCATACATTTTTTGAATGATATTTTAGGGTTTACCGAGATAAATACTATACAAGAAGTGGAATTCCTCAGTACTATAATGGATCCTGAAATTGCCTCTGATAAGCAAAGTATAGTTGATGTTCTTTGCAGGGACTCTAGTGGGGCTAGGTATGTGATTGAAATGCAGCTCACTCGCGATAAAGGCTTCGAAAAACGAGCTCAACTATATGCTGCTAAGGCTTACTCAAGGCAAGCTGATAAATCTGGTAAGTACATTGATTTAAAGAAGGTTTTCTTTATTGCTATCTCTAATTGTAATTTATTTCCTGATAAGCTTGATTATATATCCAGCCACACTATAAGAGATGAGAAAACCAATGAGCATGACTTAAAAGATTTTCAATTTGTATTTATTGAACTACCTAAATTTCCTAAGAATAAGGAAGAACAGCTAGAAAGCATAGTGGATCGTTGGTTATTTTTCTTCAAATATGCAGATGAAACTACGGAAGAAGACTTAAGGAAAATAGCAGAAAAAGCACCAATAATAAAGTTAGCCTACGATGAATTAGACAGGTTTAGCTGGAATGAAAAAGATTTAGTAGCTTATGAAGAAAGAATAATGGATCTACGGAAAGAAGAAGCCATTCTTGAATACAGACTTGACCTTGCTACTGAAAAAGGCATCCAAATTGGCGAAGAAAGAGGCATCAAAATCGGTAAAGAGGAAGGGAAAATTGAAGGAAAAATCGAAGGAAAAATCGAAGTCGCAAAAGCAATGCTGGCTAACAATGTTGATGTCAACACTATTGTCAAATTTACTGGCCTTTCTATTAGTGAGATTGAAGAATTAAGTGTGAACGGTACAGAGTAATTTCAAAGTGCATTTGCAGTTGGAACGGATACATTTAATGAGAGTCCCATTTCACGGTGTTCAAATCTACTCCTTCTTGTACCATCTCCCAAAGTGGGCTCATTTCTCTCAGTCGGCCAACATTTTTAGCAACAAGATCTGCTGCATACAAAACTTCTTCTCTAGTTGTAAATCGGCCTAGGCCAAATCTAATTGATGAATGCTCAAGGTCATGGCCATTATTTAGCGACCGTACTACATAGGAAGGCTCAAGAGACGCAGACGTGCACGCAGAACCAGAACTTACTGCTAAATCCTTGATTGCCATGATGAGAGACTCACCCTCAACATAGGGAAAGCTCAAGTTTAGGTTGCCAGGAATTCTATTTTCATAATCACCATTTAAAACGATATCAGGAAACGCTTCTTTTATCTTGTTATACAAAATATCCCTTAATTCTTCCACTCTAGTTGTTTCTTTTTTCATTTCTTCTCTAGCAATACGTGCCGCTTCACCAAAACCAACTGCAAGAGGTGTTGGAACTGTTCCAGAACGCATGCCTCTTTCCTGTCCACCACCACTAATTAGTGGTATCAGCCTAACACGAGGATTCTTTCTACGTACATATAATGCGCCTATTCCCATAGGTCCATAAATTTTGTGGCTAGAGAGACTCATAAGATCAATGCACATCTCATTAACATCAATTGGAACTTTTCCAAAGCTTTGAGCTGCATCTGTATGGAAAAATATATTATGCTTTCTGCATATTTTACCAATCTCCTTTACAGGCTGAATTACTCCGATTTCATTATTTACCATCATTACTGAAATCAAAATTGTTTTATCAGTAATTGCTTCCTCAAGCTTTGATAAATCTATAATTCCGTTTTGCTTAACAGGCAAATATGTAACTTTAAAGCCTTCATTTTCCAGATGCCGACAAGAATCCAGAACACACTTATGCTCCGTGCAGACAGTGATTATATGATTTCCTTTATTTTTATAAAAGTGAGCAACGCCCTTGATTGCCGTATTATTTGACTCAGTTGCACCTGAGGTAAAGATAATTTCTTTGCTATCTGCGTTCACCAGATCAGCGATGTGTTTCCTTGCTTTTTCCACTGCTTCTTCAGCAGTCCAACCAAATGAATGGCTGCGAGAGTGTGCATTGCTGAACTCACCAAAGTAAGGTATCATCACCTCTAAAACACGGGGATCTACTTTAGTAGTAGATTGATAATCAAGAAATATTGGTAATTTTATTTTAGCATCGTGTATTTTTTTACTTTCAACATTCATAAAGCTACCACGGAGACAAAATTTACAATTATTTTATAGCATTAAAACTTAATTTTTTCAAGATATAATCTTGCATCAAGTACAAAAGTGTCATCCAAGTAGCTGACACATAACTGTACGAACATTTATTTGCGAAAGCAGTGTGTTAAATGTTATAGCCAGTTTTGCCTCAAACACAAAGGCAGTGCCCAGACACTGGGATGACACCCTATTGGTGGCAATTGCTTCCAAATCATAATGTTTGTACAGCTGTGCGCCGTGCGCTGGAATCCGTTTTAGCCCTTATCTATATCTCAGTTCCACCAACAGTTATTGCGTCGACTTTGAGTGTCGGCTGACCAACTCCAACGGGCACATTTTGTCCATCTTTCGAGCATGTGCCAACACCAGGATCTAACTTTAAGTCATTACCAACCATAGATACTTTTTTCAACACTGTTGGACCGTCACCAATTAGTGTTGCTCCTTTTACTGGCTGTGTAATTTTGCCATTTTCTATTAGGTAAGCTTCCGAAGATGAAAAAACAAATTTTCCTGACGTTATATCAACCTGCCCACCACCGAAATTTACTGCATATAGACCTTTCTTTACGCTAGATATTATTTCCTTCGGTGTATACTTTCCGGGCAACATATAGGTGTTTGTCATGCGCGGCATAATAACTTCTTTATAACTTTCTCTTCTACCATTACCAGTTGGGCTTACACCCATGAGTTTAGCGTTCATATGATCCTGCATGTATCCTTTTAGGATCCCATCCTCTATCAATATATTATAACTGGGTGGAGTGCCTTCATCGTCTACGCTGATAGAGCCGCGCAAATTGGGCAGAGTTCCGTCATCAACTACTGTGATGTCACTAGCTGCTACTTGTTTACCCACAGAATTTGAAAATGCTGAGACTTTTTTGCGATTGAAGTCGCCCTCAAGTCCATGACCCACGGCTTCGTGTAACAATATTCCTGGCCAGCCTGGACCTAAAACGACTGTCATTTCTCCGGCTGGAGTTGGAATTGCTTCAAGATTTACCAGTGCTTGTTCTAACGCTTGGTTTGCAACTTCTTTCCACTTTTTCTCAGAAATAAACTTACTATAAGAGTCCCTTCCACCATGCCCTGCAGAACCTCTTTCGGTACGGCCATCTTTTTCTACAATGACTAGCACATTAAAACGTACCAGAGGCCTGATATCGCTTAATCTGTGATCACCCTTTATTATTTGTACAACTTGCCATTCTCCACTTAGAGTTATTTTTACTTGCTTCACGCAGTTATTTTTGGACCTTACATACTCATTAACCTCATTGAGTAGCTTAATCTTTGAATTCAGATCCATTTCATTTATAGGGTTAATCCTCGAATATAGGCTTTTTGTCTCTTCGTTTAAATTTATTGAATTTGTCTTGTTTAAAGACACTGAGCTTTTTACCATAGAAGCAGCATTACTAATTTCTTTTTCGCTGATCTCAGAAGAACAAACGAAAGATGTACTATCTTCACAAAAAGACCTTAAACCAAATCCCCTTCTAGTATTCAAGTCCATGTGTTTTAATATGTTATCCTCAAAAACCAGGGACTCCGACTGGCAAAATTCTAGAAACAGCTCACCACCATCGCTATTGCTCAAAGCGTTATTGACTATTTTATATACGTTATTAATATTAACATTGTTTTGAGCAAAAAATATTTGATCTAGATTTGGCATTACCTTTGAACTAAAAATTGTTTAAGTATATTATTTAACTTTAACATAGTAAACTATAAAAAGCCCGGGTGGCGGAATTGGTAGACGCGCTAGCTTCAGGTGCTAGTAACTTTTTAAGTTGTGGAAGTTCAAGTCTTCTCTCGGGCACTCTTAGCTTCCATATTGCTTATTGAATTAATTAATGTTATAATATAACATATTAGGTAATATTTATGCTATGTATGGTGAAAAAGATAAGTTAGCCTACAGAAAGAAGGTACGAACTTACTCGAAACGCTTAGTTACTACACTATCTACTATCTCTTTCATTGGATACATAGCGGCATTGGTCTTGAATATTCCTATCTTAAGTCTGTATTTTAGTATTGCCGGCACTATATTCAGTGCACTTTCGTTTGCTTTAAATATATGGTCACTAAATGATCATTCCCGACAACAGAATCTTAATAAGAAATCTGGCATAAAAAACACTCCAGGACAAAAAAAGTTAACAAAGATCTATCTTGATATAGCATCCAGTGCTTCATTTCTAATAGGAGGTATTGCATCTATGTCGCTTTTTGAGTCTTCTGTTATTTATTTTGTTTCTACGCCTTTTTTTATTCTAGGCTGTGTTATTATGGCAGCTAATATCGTTCAAACTATGATTAGTGAACCACAGACAAAAAACGTCCTTGAGAATCTCTCTTCAAATACTGCAAGAGTACAAGCTTAAGTATTAACTTATTTAACTTATACAGGAATATTAGCTATATAATTCCACTGAAGGAAGCCATTCAAAAGAGTTCGATGTAATTAGCGTCAAAAAAGTGTAAGCAGAAATTGTGGGCTTATTGGGGTAGGAGCGCTTAGTACTCCTACTTCCACATCAATTACTTGAATAATTGCTCAAGCTATCAAAATAAAAGTTTTTATTCAGTAATTTGTGTATAAAGGGTACTATTTTACTAGTAGTGAAATAAATCAGAATGAAGTCTATTTTATTAACGAGGCCTTTATTGGACTCGTTCAATACAAGAAATATATTGAGAAAGTATGGATACAAAGTTTTTATAGAACCAGTATTCACAATAAAGTACTTAAATCCTGATATATCTGCGTACGAATTTGACGTTGTGATATCTACAAGTAAAAACAGTGTAAAGGCTCTTAGTCAAATATGCAAAGAGGATGACTTTCCGATTATTACAGTTGGTAATTCAACCATGCAGGCTGCAAAAAATTTGGGATTTTCTGATATAATCTCAGCAGACAGCAACGTTGATGGTCTGATATCATTCATAAAAGCTCATTATTCAAACGCAATAAAGTTCTTGTATATAAGGGGACAAGAAGTATCATGTGACCTAAAAAAGAGATTATCTGAAGAAGATTTTAACGTAAGAGAAGTTGTACTCTATAAAACAATTATAAAAAGGAATCTAACTAATAGGTGTAAAAATTTACTATTGGATGGTAAAATTGATAGTGTTGCTTTTTTTTCCTCACAGACAGCAAGGATATTTTGTTCATTAGTTCTAAAAAGTGGGTTATCTCATGTGATGAATAATGCAGTTGCATATACCATGAGTAAAAACATTGCTGATAGTTTAAAGTTAATCAAATGGAAAAAAATTATAACATCGAGGTTGCCTACTGGGGAGAGTTTAATTGATATAATTAATAAGGATTGTTGATGCTAAAGATTGCAACTTGGAATGTAAACTCCATACGTAAAAGAGTTAACCAACTTTGTAGTTTTATAGTTGATAGTCAGATAGATATAATTTTGCTGCAAGAGATAAAATGTATGGAAGAGCAATTTCCTTATGCAGAGATAGAGAAGCTGGGATATGAATGTGCTGTCTATGGACAAGTTGCAAGAAATGGCGTTTGTGTTTTATCTAAATATCCGATACTGGAGAAGTTTAAGATTGATATCGTAGAAGGTTATCAAGAAGCGCGTTATATAGAGTGCATAATAAAGCACAATAATCAGAAGGTAAGGGTGGGAAGTGTATACGTTCCAAACGGTCAAAGCCCGGACTCTCAAGCATTTGAATATAAACTCAAGTTTTTTGATAATCTATATGAAAGGATGAGCACTTTGTTAAAGAATGAAGAGTTAACTATTATAGCTGGCGATTATAATGTTGCACCGGATGAAATTGATGTCTTTGATTCAAACTTATTTAATGGCCAAGTGTGCTTTCATATAAGAGAACGTGAGAAGTTAAGAGCGATCTTGAATCTTGGGTTTAAAGATGCGTTTAGAATATCTCACCCAAATTTGCAACAATTCACTTGGTGGCATTATCAAGGCAATTCACTCAGAAATAATCAAGGAATGCGAATAGATTATATGCTGTTATCACCACAAGCTGTAGATAAATTGGAAACATGCTACATAGATGATAGATTGCGTAAGCTAGAAAATCCGTCTGACCATACTCCTGTTGTATGTGCTATAGAATAATAGCAGATCTCTTACACAATTCACTTTTAGCAAACCTGAGTAGTCTTACCTTTGCTGCTCTGTGGTTTTTCCCTTCGTTTGTTTTCCTTTCCTGTCCAAGATTGATCGTGCTGCTCACTTTTTTCGTTTCCTACCTGGGAAATTTGCTCAGGAACAGGCTGTTGTTCACTCTTTTCTTTTCCTTGGGAAATTTGTTCAGAAACAGAGGTGCCTTTCTCAACTTCTGTAACTGGGGTTTTTAAAATATCATCAATGCCCTCGAGAATTTTTCCATTCAGTTTTGCTCTCTTTTCTGTATCATCTTTATCTTGTGAGCTAGGGTCATACAAAGTACCTTTTTTGTTATTTGAAAAAAGAACCTCCACTCCTCCTTTTATGGCAAATATTGTGCCGATAGCAGTAAGAACTACTCCGAGTGTAGTAGGACCAAAAATTAACATTGGAATAGTGGAAAGAAGGACAGGAAAAAAGATCTTGCTTAAGAACGTTGTTACCATCTCTTCATCACTGAGTGGTGGTTCATCCTCTTCTTTCTTGTCTTTACCTAAGAATGGTATTTTTTCTTTCATCCCATCCATAAAGGAGCCAGAAATATTTTTCGGGTCTATTTTGATCCCTCCAATTAGCAGCAGCATTTCCAATACAAACTTTATGGATGAATCTTTAGCTTCTGTACCCCGTATATCAGCTACACACTTGGTTATTATTTGTTGTATTTTATCATTATTTAATTTCTCTTCTCTAGCTAAGCCTTGCTCTCTAATTTCTTTAAACATAGAAAGTAAAAACTGAGAAAAATTCTCTTCACTGAGTGGTTTTATATCTTTTGGATTGACATTATTAAGTAGTATGTCCTTATAAGCTGATATAAAATAATCAGTTGTTTCTTTGTTCTCCTTTAATTCGGCTTTACCTTCTAATACTTTTACAAAGTAATCATAGATTACCTGATGTTCCTCTTTTTCAAAAATTTTCTCATCTTTGTTAGTTACCTGATTTGAAGGTTCCAAATTCTTTGTTTGTGGAGTTAATATTTTTGTCATAACTGAGTTACTCACATTTACTATACTTCAATTGTAGCATATTTTTCATATTAATTCAAATAATCTATACTCCTAGAATTCACGATGTTTAAGTCATAATTAAGGGAATTTAGACCCCAGTTGTCGCCAACTTTTATTTCTACTTCAAGTGGTACAGAAATTTCTATTGCATTTTCCATTATATCTTTCATAAGTTTTGCTGTTTCTTGTACCTTTTCGTCCTCTACTTCAACCAGTAGTTCATCGTGAACCTGGAGGATTATTTTACCTACTTTCAATTGGTCAAAAAGCTGAATTGTCGCACGTTTTATTATATCAGCAGCGGTTCCTTGCAGTGGTGCGTTTATTGCTGCCCTTTCTGCAAATTGTCTTATATAAGGAATTGTATTGTTTATGTCTCTTACAAAGCATCTCCTGCCAAACAAAGTTTCTACATAACCATGCAATCTTGCGATAGACACTGTTTTTTCCATATAGGCCTTTATTTCTGGGTAACAGGAAAAATAGTAATTAATGTATTCAGCAGCTTCCGCAATGGTAATTCCAAGCCGCTTTGCAAGACCAAATGGGCTAATGCCATATATAATTCCAAAATTGATGGATTTTGCTTTGCGTCTTAATTGCTCATCTATTTCTTGCACTCCAAAAACTTGCCTTGCGGTGATCTCATGAATATCTTGTCCGTTTGCAAAAGCTTCTTTAAATGCTGCAACGTTTGCAACGTGTGCCAGGAGTCTTAATTCTATTTGCGAATAGTCAGCAGAAATTATCTTATGCCCTTTTGGCGCAATAAATGCTTGTCTGATAAGATTTCCCTCTTCGCTTCTGATAGGAATATTCTGTAAATTAGGATTGCTGGAGCTCAGCCTTCCAGTTGCAGTTGCAGTCGTTGAAAAGCTTGTGTGTATTCTACCATCAAGTGGATCAACTTGCTTTATTAATGCATCAGTGTAGGTGCCTTTTAATTTACTTAAATGTCGCCAATTTAAGATTTTACTTGCGATTTCTACCCCTTCTTCTTCGAGTGCCTCTAGAACTTCATAATTGGTGCTATACGATCCAGATTTTTTTGACTTTTTCTTTTTATTAAGCCCCATTTTGTTGAATAAAACATCACTTAATTGTTTTGGCGAAGCAATATTAAATCTTTCTCCTGCCAAATTATATATCTCATCTTCAAGCACGGCAATTACCTGCTGAAATTTATCGGACAGCTCCTGTAATTTTTGTATGTTCAGTAATATCCCATTTTTCTCCATATCAAATATTACTTTCATAAGTGGCTTATCGAAGCGCTCGTAAATTGTGAGCAATTTTTCCTGAAATAACCTTTGCTTTAGCTTTTCATGAATTGCTATTAAAGTTTTTGCCGAGAAAATTTCTGCATTTTCACTCAAATTATGCGCAACTATGTTTGGAATACTGTGATCATGCTTTCCTGTATCCAAGCTATACGACATTATCATCAAATCATCAACTGAATCTAGCATCTTCTCTACTGTAGGGAAGATTTTCCTGATCTCTTTAATGTTATGTATTATTTTAAGCACTCCATTTGAGAGCAAAGTTAAGTTAATTATAATGAGTGCATCTTGTATGCTGTCTTGCTCTATATAAAAAATATTACTTTCGCTATAAGATAGACTTAATACATTGTTTTCAAGGTGGTAATGAATTGCAATTTTGCCTTCATATCTACAATGCTCCAAAAATTTCTCTAACTCTTCACTACTATATTCTATTTTCTCTTTTGTGCTAGACCCATTATAGGAAAAAAGCTTTTCCACTTTCCCTATTAAGGAATTGAATTCATACTTCTTTAAAAAGGATAATAGTTTTTCCATATTTGGAGAATGGACTTCATATTTTGCAATATCATGTTGAAGGTCTACTTTTTCGCATAGTGATAAAAGTTCTCTTGAAATTAGAGCTTTTTCCTTATGTTCGGTGAGAATATTACGAATCCTCGTTTGCTCGATATTATCAATGTTCTCTATAATATTATTCAATGAATCAAATTCATCCAGTAATTTAGCTGCAGTCTTCGGACCTATTCCCGGAACGCCTGGAATGTTGTCAGATGCATCACCAGTTAGAGAAAATAAATCAAGAAGCTTGTGTGAGTTTACACCAAATTTTTCTATTACTTGTTTTTCATATATATATATATTTTTAATGGGGTCGAATATTAAAATATTGTGGTTCAAGAGTTGAAATAAGTCTTTATCTGATGAAACGACTACCACTTTAAAGTCTTGGTGGTTGGCGTATTTTGCAGCTAGTGTTGCAATTATATCATCTGCTTCATAACCTTCAATCTCTTCATAGCTGAGGTTAAAAGCTTCTACCGCTTCCCTCAGTATGGTGAACTGTGGAGTTAGATCCTCAGGAGGCGTTACTCTGTTCGCTTTGTACTCAGGATATAAATTGTGCCTAAAATTCTTTTTCCCTGCATCAAGTGCTATAGTTAAGTAGTCCGAATGGGCAATGTACTTAAGAACCATATTCAGAAAGCCATATACACCACCTATTGGCATTCCTGTTGTGGTAATTAAGTGAGGTAGTACATAGTAAGCTCTGAAAAGAAAACCATAGCCATCGATGATTGTGAAAGTTTTTTCTTTCATTGTAGATATTTATGCGTGCTTTTGATGGTCCACTATTTAGCTGAGAAAATCAAGTTTTTGTTTTTCTGCTTTTGAGCGTTGTAAGAGATTTTACCGAAAATAGCATTCATGATGGGGATGTACACATATGACCTTACCCAGAAAAAGTGGAGAGAAAGTGTGGAATGTTTTTTACAAAAAGAATGATGCATCAAATTGTTCTGGAATGCAATAGTTAATAGTGACGTTGTTTGTTATAAAAAATTTCTATGTATTCAAATATTGCAGTTCTAGTGTGTTGAGCAGAGTGTTGTGAAGTATCAATAAGTATTTCTCTTTTCAATGAGCTAAAGAAGCTTTCTGCAACAGAATTGTCGTAACAACAGCCTTTATTACTCATCTATATTCTTTACAGCTAAGAGATATTGATACCCTTGCGCAGTATATTGTGAACCTTGGTCACTGTGCAGCAGTAGATTTTTAACAGGTTTACGCCTATTAATGGCCATTAATAAAGAGTTCATAACCAATTGTTTATTTATTGCACTACTCATTAACTACCATACGTGAGAATTATTGCTGCCAAATATAGCCATCCCTCCTTGGTTTTGATGTAAGTAATCCCATACTTTATTTGGTTGATCAACAATAAAGTTTTGATCTAGTATATTGGGAGCTACAGCTCTATTATCTGTTTGTTGTTTTTTAATTTTAAACTTTCTTCTCAGTATAGCCCTGATGTCATTTTTCTGCATAATACTTTGCACCGTTTTCAAATTGCAACTTTTACCCAAAGCCTTCAATTCAGCATGAATTTTAGGAGCTCCATATCTACATTTAGAAACTTGATATATTTTTTGAATAGCTTCGAGTAGCTCTTTATTTGCTGATTCTCTACTGCTTATTTTTCTTGTGGTCCACTTATAGTAGCCACTAGCAGAAAATCCTACATAATTCCTGTACTTTATAGCAGTTACTATATAAAAAAATATTTTACTCTTTTTGACTGGCCAGGGCTTTTTTTTAAATGTCTCTTTCCCTTGTTACTCTTGCTTTGTAAATCAAACCTCTCTTTGTCGTAAGGAGCCATGTTACCTCTACCTGGAAATGCATTTGCCGCTGACTTTTTTTCGTTATATTTCTTCATCCATTTTCCTAATACACTATCCCTTATTCCTAGATCTCTTGCTACTTTTGCAACTGGTTGACCTACCTTTCTTTGTTCATTTGCCAGCTTAACAGCTTCCAATTTGAATTCTGCCGTATATTCTCTTACCATTTCTAATCCTCCAAAATTTTATTTTACCCAAAAAAACTCTTTTCTTTCTCTCCACTTTTTCTGGGTAAGGTCAAACAATGACTATGCAAAAAACCTAATAACATGTATAATCTATAAATAATTTCTGAGGTAGATTGTGAAACTAGGTGTTAATATCGATCACGTTGCAACCCTCCGCAACGCACGCGGAACTTCTTATCCAGATCCATTGAAAGCAGCAGAAATAGCCATTGACGCTGGAGCAGACTTTATTACTGTACACTTACGAGAAGATAGAAGGCATATTAGAGATGAAGACGTATTTAACCTAAAAAAAAGCATTAGCACTGAGCTAAATCTTGAAATTGCAGCCACGGAAGAAATGCTTGAAATAGCAAAAAAGGTAAAACCCTATTCGATTAGTATAGTACCAGAAAAAAGAGAAGAATTAACAACCGAAGGTGGCCTGGATATCGTGAATATGCACAGTAAACTTTCTAGTATAATAGAGGAAATGCATAGCTCTAGCATAAAAGTCTCACTGTTTATCGATCCAAATATTGATCAACTAAAATATCTTGAAAAGCTAGGGACAAAACCTGACATAATAGAAATTCACACAGGGGATTACTGTGATAATCCATCAGAAAAAAAGTTACAGTTAATTACTAATGCTGCAGAGTACGTCAATAAATTAGGAATAGAATGCCACGCAGGACATGGCATAACTTATAAACACGCTAAGAAGATGACAAGAATACCTCACATCTCAGCTCTTAACATAGGCCACTATTTAATTAGCGAAGCTGTATTTTACGGCTTACACAGCGTAGTAAAAACAATGAAAATGACAATGTCTAACTAACTGCTGCTTTTTCCTTCTCATTTAAAATACTTAAAAGAGTTTGGCTTGCTTTAAATTTTACCCTTGTCTTTTTAGGAACAGTCATGATCTGACCACTTTGGGGGTTACGACATTGTTTTTCCTGACTGATAGCAGTAGAAAATGTTCCTATTCCATGCAAACGTATTTCACCTTTCCCATGCAGCTCATTCTTTATTATTTTAATAAACGCATCATGAATCTTGCTCAAATCAGATTTTGTTATATCTATATTCTGACTAGAACAATCTTCCTTTAATTGTTTTATTATATCTTCTTTACTCATAAATTACCTTAATATTGAAAAAATCACATAAATAGCATATTATGTTGACACCGATAGTCAACTAAATTCATCACAAAAATAGAGGATATCATACATTTTTGCAAATATTTGTATAATACTTACAAAAAAACACCCCTATAAAATAACTATCTCTTAGAAAATTGACACTTTTTCCGAGCTTTATGTTGACCATATTTCTTACGTTCAACAACACGTGAATCTCTAGTTAAGAACTCACCATTACGTAGTATAGAATGCAAATCTTGGCTTACACTACTTAAAGCTCTGCTTATTCCATGAGCTAGAGCACCTGCTTGACCAGATAGCCCTCCACCTTTTACAGTTGCAAATACATCGTATTTATCCAATGTGGAAGTTGCAACAAATGGCATTTTTACTATTTGGCACACTGACTCTCTTTTAAAATAAGAAATTAGATCGCCTTTTTTGTTAACACTAAATTTTCCACTCCCCGGCTTTATCCATACTCTTGCTACAGATTCTTTTCTTCGGCCTGTAGCATATAAACGACCAAGCGAATCAACTGCTGATTTAATTGTCTTTTCTGACCAATCATTGTTATTTATTGTAGAACTCTTCATTTTTACTCCATTACTTTTTATTTTTACGATTCAAAGAGGCAAAATCTATCTTTTCAGGTTGCTGTCCTTGATGCTTATGCTCTGAACCAGAATAAACATACAAATTTTCAAAGCGTCTACGTGCCATAGGCCCATCATCAAGCATCCTTTTCACTGCCATTTCTATTACACGCTCAGGAAATTTGCCATTTAAAATATTATCTGGAGTAGTTTTCTTCAAACCACCAGAATAACCTGTATGCTTATAGTAAATTTTATCTTTAAGCTTCTTTCCGGTGAAATGCACCTTTTCTGCGTTGATAATAATTACATTATCGCCACAATCCATATGAGGTGTATACTCAGGTTTATGCTTTCCACGTAATAGTGTCGCTACAAATGCTGCAAGCCTCCCTACCACTAATCCTTCTGCATCTATGACAAACCACTTTTTATTGATTTGTTTCTCCTTTAAGAAAAAAGTCTTCATTATTTGATCCAACAATAGTAAACTATGATATACTTAATTTCTCAATAGTGTCAACAATATTAGTTATTGATTATTAAAGTAATTTATGTTAGTAATTGAGCTGCGCAACCAATATGCATAGGAATTAGAATGTTTCGATTGATTATCACACTTGCGATCATTTTTAATACTATAAGTTGCTATGCAACCGATGTGGGAGAAGTGATAAGCAAAGCCATCAAAAATAGCTCAAAAATAAAGTCTCAATTTTACCAATATAAAAGCGCAGAAAAACACTATAAATCTTCTGGGTTAGCTGGATTTTTACCTGACATTAATTTGCAATACAATTTCGATAGTAACTTTAATCTTGATACATCTGAAAAAAAACTTACATTGCGCCAGAAATTAATCGATGGCGGTGGTACCTTTGCCACATTCAGTCGATCAAGCCATCTTCTCAAAGCAGAAAAGATGCGATTTCAGCAATTAAAACAAGAGCTTGCACTTAATGCTGTGAAAGCATATGTTAATGTTTTACAAAAGACAGAAATATTAAAGCTCAGAGAACATAAAGAACGCGTTTCTTTGGAACATTTGTCAGCTATGAAAAAACGCTTTTCCCTTGGAGAGGTAACCAATGCTGAAGTTTTGTTAGCAAAAGCAAAATTTTCGTCTTCTATATCCGAAAGAGTTGATGCTGAAGGTAAATTAAAGTTGGTAAATATTGCTTATTATCATTTGATTGGCGAAGATGCTGATGACCTTTCTGAAGCTAATGATAAACTACCTTCTGTTCCAGAGCTAAATGAATGTTTACAGTTAGCAAAAACCAATAATTTATCTCTAAAAGCAGCAGTTTATCAAAAAAGAGCAGCCGGAATGGAAGTGATTGCTGAAAGCTCTAAGTGGCTTCCTTCTTTAAATCTAAGTGCAAGCAAAAATTTGGGGGAGGATGGTATGAAGGTAGACAAACTATTAGAAAATGTTCATGTAGTTTTTACTCTTGATGTTCCAATCTTTAAGAGAGGAGTTAATGCTTTTGGTGTCAGTAAAGCTAAAATGGATGCAAAAAAATCTACCTACGATTATTATGAAACGGTAAAAAATATAGAACAAGCAGTTGTAAATGCTTGGAATAATGTGTTGACAGCAAAGGCCATTATCAAAGCAAGTCAAGAAGCGGAAAAAGCAGCAGCTCTAGCATTGGAAGGAGTTGAGCAAGAAGTAAACTTAAATTTAAAGAGTACATCTGACCTTTTGAACACTGAAGATGCATTATTTAAAGCACGTTCAGACTTAGTTGAAGCAAAAAGCAATTATGTGATTAGTGTTTACAACTTGCTTTTTATGATAAATAGTATAAACCTCTAAATTTAATGGTATTAGCACTATGCATGATGAACAAGGTAATCAATCTGTAAAAGATATCCTAGAAGATATAAAAAAAGCTATATCGGGTAAAAACGCGAGTAACGATAAAGCAGAAATAAAGGATGAAAATGATGATGTGCTATACCTTGAGGAAGAGTATCCAGAAGAAATAGAAGAAGATGGCAAAAAAGAAAATAATGAAAAAGAGGACATTGATAATGATGACCAAAGTGAGGAAATGGCTTGCAACAATAACCAATTTAATGGCCATAGCTACAATTCAGAAGAAAAAAAAGATATTTATTTGTACGATAATATCCAAATGAGTAATAACAAAGCGAGTAATAGCGGCTTACAAGCGCAAAATAACGATCATCTAATTTTAAAAGAGAATATGGAAGAGATCAAAGCGTTGCTTGGAAAAATGCAAAACGAATTACAGCATAAACAACAAAAAAAAGCGAACCTTACTGTTGAAGAATTAGTTACATCTCTTTTAAAACCTCAGCTCTCAGAATGGCTGAATAAATATCTACATGCACTGGTAAAAGAAGTAGTTGAAAAAGAGCTTAAAGATATAATCAATAATAAGTAGGGTATTAGCAATAAAAACTAGAGTAAAGACGGCTAGAGGCAGAAAACTATCTTCAACAAGGTGGCTACATCGTCATTTGAATGATCAGTATGTGCAAAAAACTAGCAAGGATGGTTATAGGTCACGCTCAGCATATAAGCTGGTAGAAATGGATAACAAATTTAAATTATTCCAAGAAGGGCAAAAAATTATTGATCTTGGTGCTTCTCCTGGTGGATGGTCACAAGTTGCATCTCAGAAAGGTGCAAATGTGGTTGCTCTTGACATAAAACCAATGAACGCAATTAATGGAGTAGAGTTTATACAATGTGATATTATCAATGAGTTTGAAATTTTAAGAGAAAAATTCAAGGATCAAAAATTTGATGTAATTTTATCTGACATGGCGCCCGAATCTTGTGGTTTAAAATCGTTGGATCATATCAGAATTATGCTTTTATGCGAAGCAGCGCTCAATTTTGCAAAGCATTTCTTGAGTCATGGTGGCACGTTTGTAGTAAAAATTTTCCAAGGAGAATCTGACAAAGATTTTTGTAACGAGCTAAAAAAAATGTTTAAAACAGTAAAATACTTTAAACCAAAGTCAAGTAGATCTGAATCTACAGAAATGTATTTGGTAAGTTTAGGCTTTATTGGCAGCAAACCTTCTATATAATATTAATCTAGGTAGTCCGCAGAAACAAAAAACTTGCTTGACAAACCTCGCCAGCCCCCTTATCATGAAACTGAAGATATTGTATTTGCTTTCGCCAATCTGCAGATTAAAAGGTAAGGATTACTTAATGTATCGGCGTCTTATGTTCAATTTTTTGCAGTATATAGATACTGTATGTCTTTACAAAACTTCATCTACATCTAGATTTTTATCTAAATAAGCTGAACGCGCTTATAAAGCGTTACAAGACATCAAAAAATGCCAATACTCGACAGAGATAGTAAAAGACTAGCTAACTCGGGGATTCTTTGTCTTTTTTTCTGCTTAGTAAATTTCTTAAACATTTGCAGCGTAAGTTAGTTGCAATTAAAAGCGGCTGAATCTCGCTTGTCAAGCGTTTAAAACATAAAAAACGCCAATATTTTAAAGCGGATAATAACCCCAGGGCTTCTTTTGCCTTTTTTTTCATTTGGTAAATTTCTTAAATATTTATAGCTAAACGACAATCGTCATCCCAGCGGGATCTGGAGATACCGCGGCGGTATGACGGTTCGCGACGGCATGACGATAAGGTTTATATCTTGTCATCCCAGTGCTTGACACTGGGATCCAGGAATTTTATTAAGTTGGTGAGCATAAAAATAGCTGTTTTACGTTAAAATACAATGTTTTGATGATTATGGAAAGGCTGGATTCCAGTGTCAAGCACTGGAATGACACCATAGGGGCACTGCCATCATAAAGGAACCAGTGTCGGCTACTCGGATGACATCATAGGGGCGCTGGGATGACACCCTGACAATCGTCATCCCGCTACTTGTTAGCGGGATCTGGAGATACCGTGACGGTATGATGAGGGAGAACAGTTAGCGGATGAGATACCGCGAATGAATCGCGGTATAACGGTTCGCGGTGGTATAGTAACTCGTCATCCCGCTACTTGTTAGCGGGATCTGGAGATACCGTGACGGTATGATGAGGGAGAACAGTTAGCGGATGAGATACCGCGAATGAATCGTGGTATGACGGTTCGCGGTGGCATGATGTAGGACTGCTGTGACACCATTATAGAATGAACCAGTGTCAGCTACTTGCATAGAAAATGTTTATGACTAATTTTTAGATCAAACATGGAATTTAGACAAACTTAACTTTTTTGTGAGATGATTCAGCAATAATAAATAAATTGAGAGGAAAGGTTATGGCAATGGAAAAGAAAAAGTTTTTTGAAATAATAAATGAGGTAAGCAAGAGTGAAGGTTTAAATGAGAATAATTTACTTGAAAGAATAGGGAATAAGCTAAAAGATGCAGACTCAATAGTATATAGCACTTATAACAATTTGAAGATAGATAAGATGTTCAGTATATTAAATTCAGACAAAATTGTAAATTATATGTTGGTACATCTTGCTGTGGAATGTAACAGTGTACCAATAGTAAAACTCCTACTAGCAAAGGAAGCAAAAGTTAATGAACCAATATATGAACTTGATGAAGCTAAGTCTAAGCTAACTGCTTTGCACATTGCTGCTTTGCATGGTCATCAAGAGATAGTTCAGCTTTTATTGAATAATGACGCAAATCCTTTACTAAAAGATAGTCAAGGCCGAACTCCAAGGGATATTGTCGGCGATGTAGAAGGTAAAAAGGCTATAATAAAAATGTTAGAGGAAGGAGAACAACGTTATGCTGAGACAAGAGCTACGAGAAGACAACCTTATAGACAAGGCACTTTACTGCAGCCTAATAATAAAACTCCAGGAAATTTAGCTTTGAACGGAAATAACGTAACTGCTGCAGTACAAGCATGGGGTGCAAAACATCAGGAAGAGAATAGTAGAATTACACCAAACAACAAAAAAGTCTATGTACAAGATGAGGATGAACAGACTTCTTCAAACTCAATCGTTAATGAAAACAATACAGACAAAGTAGATGATACATTAGAAAAAGAACAGGCTATAAGAGAAAGAGATGCTATGGTGCAAAAGTTCCAAGAGGCAGAACAAAGACTTGCCAATAATCAGAAGCGCATAGAGCATAATGACTTGCACAGTCAACATCCAGAGCAGTATACTACATATAATGGGGAACAGACCTTTTTAAATAAAAGTAATAGTGGCGATAGTGGAATATATTTTGATGCAGATAAATCTGAAGCTTTAGGCCAATCTATATTAGAAAATGGAGAAGATATTAATGCACAAGATAAAGATGGCGTGACCCATTTACATTGGGCTATTGCAGATAACAATAAAGAATCAGTGGAATTTTTGGTAAAATGTGGAGTAAAAGTTGATGTACAGGATAAAGATGGACTGACCCCTTTACATTATGCTGCTGAATATGGTTGTGTAGAGATTGTAGAATATCTAGTAGAAGGTGGAGCAAATGTTAATGCACAAGATAAAGTTGGGGATACTCCCTTATATTATGCTCTTGCAAATGACAATAAAAAATTAGTAAAGCTTTTGATAAAGCATGGAGCAGATCACTCATTGATAAAGGATGAAGACCTAATAGATAGACTAAACAGTATGTATGATCAGCCATCTGAGGTTGTACCTAGTACCTTTTCTCATTCCAAAACACACAACGCAACGGAAACTCCAGAAAAAGCAGAAAAGGTTGAAAAACGTAAAGCTAAGTTAAAAGAATTACGTACTCAGCTAAAGGATGAGCAGAAAAAGAATGAATTGCTAAAACAAAAAATACAAGATCTAGAAAGTAAAAACACAACGCTTAATAGTGAATTAGAAAAAACAAAAACTAAAAAAAACGAAGTACCATTAGAAAAAGCGCAAAAGGAACTAACAGAATTGAGAAATTGTGTCACTGAACATGAGACTAAATTGGAAGTACTGGAGAAACTCAATGAAGAGAATGAATCACTAGAACAAAAAATACAAGATCTAGAAAGTAAAAATACAACACTTAATAGCGAATTAGAAGAAAACGAAAATAAGCATTCTAAAACAAAAGTGTTGTTAGAAAAAGCGCAAAAGGAACTAGCAGAATCAAAAAGTTGCATAGTTGGACATGAGACTAAGTTGAAAGAATTCAATAAAGAGAATGAATCACTAACACAAAAAATAAGAAGTCTGGAGAATGAAAACACACCACTTGATGGTGAACTGGGCAAAACTAAAACAAATGAAGTGTCACTAGAAAAAGTAGGAAAAAGACAATTTTCCCCAAAAGTTGCCTATGCGAGCCTTGCAGCTATGTTAGCAGTAGGTGCTGCTCTTAGTATTGCTTCCGGATTGTCTGCTCTATTAATAGTTGCAGCTTCTGTGGTATCTGCACTGATAGCTGGTGGCATTACATACACAATATCAAAACCCATCGCTGAACCAAAACCTACCACTGAATTGAAAGAAGTGAATATTCAAGATTCAGCACAACGGTGTTTGTAAAATTTAATTTGTACACTTGCTATAGATTCCAGCGCGTGACGCTGGAATGTAGTAAAAAGTATTTGTAAGTTACACAGTAGTGTGAATTTTTTACTTCGGTAGTTTTTCATTGTCATTATAATCATAATAATAGTTGAGTTTAATTGATATGAAAACTTTTACGAAAAATTTTAAAAATAACGAAAAAAAGCTAGAGGAGTTTAATAAGGAAATTGAAGATATAACAACTATAGCTCAAGATAAATTTGCACATGAACTTGAAAATATCGCATATGACAGTGTGCAAAAATTTCGCAGTCTGCTTGCTAAAGAGTTAAACTCCACCTTCAATAATATTCATTCTCAAAATGTCAATCTACTAAAATCCAGCCTAGTTGAATATGCTATAAGTTCAAATTTTATCAACAAAAAAGGAGAAACAGCTTTAATACGTTCTCTTCTTAATATATTCATACGATAAAGCACTCAGAGTTGTTGCTGCGCCAATTTAACTTAATGTTGCATGCAAGCTGCATAGCTAAAGTAAGTAAGATTTGCCCCACGCTGTCACGAGGTAAACCTTACTTATTCTAGCTATATCAAAAAGGAGGGTTATTATGTCAATAAGATCTACTTCACCAAGAATATCTGTGCAACGTAAATCTAAGCCTGAATCTTTTCCAGTTACTTTAGAA
Organism: Wolbachia endosymbiont (group A) of Tromatobia lineatoria; assembly: GCF_964028565.1. Lineage (NCBI taxonomy): Bacteria > Pseudomonadati > Pseudomonadota > Alphaproteobacteria > Rickettsiales > Anaplasmataceae > Wolbachia > Wolbachia endosymbiont (group A) of Tromatobia lineatoria. The sequence goes on along the minus strand of NZ_OZ034791.1, from coordinate 856,903 downwards.
GAGGTTAAATCTTTTTTACGCATTGAGAACGACCAGGATGATAAGTTGATTTCAGATCTAATTTTTATGGCAACTGATTACGCTGAATGGCATATGGAAAAGTCACTGGTGAAACAAACATGGCAAGTTTCATATGAAGATTATGTACCTCGTAGGATCTATTTAAGCTATGGCCCTGTGAGTAAGATAGTATTGGCTACTGCAATGATGTCTAAAAATCAAGAGAAGAGTACACTTAAGTATTATTTTAGTGATGTAGGGGGCTACGTTGAGTTTTTCAATTGTTTGAATGCAATAAGAGTTGATGTTGTATACGAAGCTGGTTATGACAATGTTCCTGAGCAGATAAAACTAGGTATTATGCGGCATGTTTCTGCTCTTTACAAAAATCGTGAATCGGAGGTAAGTAGCCATTTATCTGAAGTGAAGAAGGTATATTCTCCATTTCGCGAACCAAAGGTTGTTTTGTAGCTCTTTCTGGTCATTCAAACTGGGCTACTACGTCATACCGTTACGGATAGATCCCGCTAACAAGCAGCGGGATGACGAGGTATAAACCTTATCGTCATACCGCCGCGGTATCTCAGCCGCTAACACGTAGCGGAATGACAGCAGTCCTACGTCATACCGTCACGGATAGATCCCGCTAACAAGTAGCGGGATGACGAGGTATAAACCTTATCGTCATACCGCGATTCATTCGCGGTATCTCTTAACATAGATCCCGCTAACAAGCAGCGGGATGAAGAGTTTCTATATATCTTTCGAGGGTTAATTATGAAAAAAATTCAAGCTATAAACGAGTTGTACAGTAGCATTTATGAAGCACTAAAAGCAAACTCTGATTTAAGGAAATATGTTACTAACATTTATGACTACTTACCTAAACAGGTCACCATTCCTTACCTGAGATTGCGTGTAGTGAATTATAATAACCTGCATATGCTGTCCAATTTTGCTACAAAGGCAAGATTTTCATGCGACATATATACTTATCATATAGACAGTATGTTTGCCATTATAAGGCATATTCACTTGATACTTAAGAGCATTGAAGGTTTTAATAATGAGGCCATTTTAGAAAGTAATTGTGCTATGGATCAGCACGATGAAATTTTACATTCAACAATTAATTTTGATATTTTAATAAAAGGAGGTGATAATGAGCAAATTACAGCTAAAAATTAAAGATCATGACAATAATTTTATTGTGTTAAATAATATAAGAAACCTAAGGTTTACTTTGCGTAATAACAGAGAAGAGGTGAAAGATATTTCTTCTTTTGGCTGGAGGAAAGTGCTCGATTGTGCTGGAAGCAGACACATTACGATAAAAATTAATGGAATTTTAGACTCTGTATTAGCTGATGAATTATTACGTAATTCTGCTATGCTAAACTCTAATAATGATTATGAAATTAGTTTTAATGCTAAGGAAAAGATAAGGCTTAGGTGTTCAGTTGAATTGTATGAGAGGTATTATGATCCTGTTACTTTTGACAGCTTTACTGTAGTTTTAACTAGTGCTGAAGTTGTAAACGCTTTTCATTAATGTTAATTTAATTTTTTCATATACAATAATAACTGGTGAGAATTTTAACTAAATTAAAAAAAATCATGAATGACGAAAACCTTTTCGAGGAAGACGGTGATAATATTGAAGAAAATAACGATGATAAAAGAGAGAGAAGTTTAGAAAATGAAAATCAGCAAAATCAAGAAGAACAACACAAAGAGGAAGATAAGCAATACATAATACAGTATATTCAAGACTATTTGAAAGTTTTTGAGGATATTCTAAATCAGATCGACGAAGGAATTGATAATTCGGATAGTTACGAAAGGACTATGCAAATAAAGCGAAGCATAGACAGGCTCATAGAGACTTTATATAGTCAGGCTGCGTCCGAAGATATTGATGCAGAATTTGAAACTACCAAACACACTCGCGATAAATCAGAATCTATGAAAAGAGTTAGAGAGAAGAGAAGAAAGCAAGTGATAGAAGAAGTATTAAGTAGCATGTTTGCCCAGCAACAAAAGGAGCTAATGAACGCTAAACACTTAAGTCATGGACATGAAACAGCAAAAGATGGGGATGTCCACGAAGCAAAGGAAAAAGTGAAGTCTTCAATCAGGGGAGTGTTGTTTTCGGTGATTGCTCATAGGATGGATCCAAGAAGGAGGGCAGGGGAAACTGCTGACGGTAACGAAAAGCAAGCTCATATATATGGCAGGGAAGCAGTTGGTGGAGCTTTAGGTGCATTGTTAAAAACGTTTTTAACAGCAGTTATTGCCGTTGTGCGTGAACCGGAAACATCTTTTGCAAAACAAGTTGAAGAAAGCAGAAACGCAGATTCACAAAAGGGTCGATCTGTGTAGATTTCTCCTTGTAATAATCTTTCGATTCTACTGTCTGTTAATTCAAATTAGGGTTATAAAATTTTAGAAGCCAGCTCTTATATAACCAATTTATAGCAAGAAATTACGATACAAAAATCAGCGTCCGTTAGAAAATAAACATAACACAGGGTGATAGAGTTGCCTCTATCCATAAGCGTCAGTTAAGCTCAAAATTGTAAGCTTAAAATATGGTTGAATAATTATTAATAATAGTATATAATTATTAACGTTTTTCAGGCATTTTTGTTATGGGTGCGCCAAGTAAGCGTTTAGAATACAGTTGGTGAAAATCCAACTTAGGCAAAGTCTAGCCAACAGCCTAGAACAGACCATTATGCTGCGTGAGGTAACGAGCGTAGTAAAGCTAATGGAATGGACAATATAGGGTGCAATGAAAAATGACCTTACCCAGAAAAAGTGGAGAGAAAGTGTGGAATGTTTTTTACAAAAAGAATGATGCATCAAATTGTTCTGGAATGCAATAGTTAATAGTGACGTTGTTTGTTATAAAAAATTTCTATGTATTCAAATATTGCAGTTCTAGTGTGTTGAGCAGAGTGTTGTGAAGTATCAATAAGTATTTCTCTTTTCAATGAGCTAAAGAAGCTTTCTGCAACAGAATTGTCGTAACAACAGCCTTTATTACTCATCTATATTCTTTACAGCTAAGAGATATTGATACCCTTGCGCAGTATATTGTGAACCTTGGTCACTGTGCAGCAGTAGATTTTTAACAGGTTTACGCCTATTAATGGCCATTAATAAAGAGTTCATAACCAATTGTTTATTTATTGCACTACTCATTAACTACCATACGTGAGAATTATTGCTGCCAAATATAGCCATCCCTCCTTGGTTTTGATGTAAGTAATCCCATACTTTATTTGGTTGATCAACAATAAAGTTTTGATCTAGTATATTGGGAGCTACAGCTCTATTATCTGTTTGTTGTTTTTTAATTTTAAACTTTCTTCTCAGTATAGCCCTGATGTCATTTTTCTGCATAATACTTTGCACCGTTTTCAAATTGCAACTTTTACCCAAAGCCTTCAATTCAGCATGAATTTTAGGAGCTCCATATCTACATTTAGAAACTTGATATATTTTTTGAATAGCTTCGAGTAGCTCTTTATTTGCTGATTCTCTACTGCTTATTTTTCTTGTGGTCCACTTATAGTAGCCACTAGCAGAAAATCCTACATAATTCCTGTACTTTATAGCAGTTACTATATAAAAAAATATTTTACTCTTTTTGACTGGCCAGGGCTTTTTTTTAAATGTCTCTTTCCCTTGTTACTCTTGCTTTGTAAATCAAACCTCTCTTTGTCGTAAGGAGCCATGTTACCTCTACCTGGAAATGCATTTGCCGCTGACTTTTTTTCGTTATATTTCTTCATCCATTTTCCTAATACACTATCCCTTATTCCTAGATCTCTTGCTACTTTTGCAACTGGTTGACCTACCTTTCTTTGTTCATTTGCCAGCTTAACAGCTTCCAATTTGAATTCTGCCGTATATTCTCTTACCATTTCTAATCCTCCAAAATTTTATTTTACCCAAAAAAACTCTTTTCTTTCTCTCCACTTTTTCTGGGTAAGGTCAGTCTTTAGGCACCCAAACAAAGGGAAATGCTGGATAAAAAGAAAATACTTTAAAAAGTATAATAACGATAACTGGCGTTTTATGACAAGTAACGAGATACATTTTATTATACACAGCGATCATGTTATTAAACGACATATCAAAGTGCAAAAAACCAGATCTCCATATGATGGTGATTGGGTTTATTGGGGTAAACGTCTGAGAAAAATACCAGATAAGCCATTAAGAGTAATAAAACTATTGAAGTTACAACAAAGTAAATGTGATAATTGTAGACTATGGTTTAAAAGTGATGATACAATAGAAATACATCACAAAGACCGGAATAGACGAAACAACATGATCAAAAACTTATCTTTGTTACATGGACATTGTCACGATGAATTACACAGGAGGTGTGCATGAAAAGCTCCAAATTGGAGAGAAGCCGTATGAGGCGCAAAGTCTCACGTACGGTTTTGAAGTCGAGTGAGGAGGGGCGACCTTCTTCACTTAGACAACAATATGCAGATGAAACTACGGAAGAAGACTTAAGGAAAATAGCAGAAAAAGCACCAATAATAAAGTTAGCCTACGATGAATTAGATAGGTTTAGCTGGAATGAAAAAGATTTAGTAGCATATGAAGAAAGAATAATGGATCTGCGGAAAGAAGAAGGCATCCTCGCTAAAAAACTTGATGAGGGAAAGATTGAAGGAAAGATTGAAGGAAAGATTGAAGGAAAGATTGAAGTAGCAAAAAACCTACTTAAGGCTGACATCTCTATTGATATTATCTCTCAGAAAACCGGCCTTCCTCAAGCTGAGATTAAACGACTTCAGGAAGAAATCACCTAAAAGGCTAATGATCAACGAAAAAATTGTAAGAGAGAACTTAAAAAAAGTCATAGAGCAAAAAAGCGGTAAAGATGTGATCGCTCTTGGCATAATATCTTCAATTATTATTAAAGGTCAAGATGTTGGTTTTGTGCTTGAAGTTGCCGGTAACACGCAAGCAAATGAAGAATTAAGAAGAAATTGTGAGCAAGCTGTTAAAGCTATACCGGGGGTGACAAAAGTGACCGTGGTTGCTACTTGTCAAAAACAAACTGGGCAACAAAAAGCTAAATTACATATCGAAGGAGTGAAAAATATAATCGTTGTGGCCTCTGGTAAAGGCGGTGTGGGCAAGTCCACAGTTGCGCTAAATCTTGCTCTCTCATTAGCAAAGTTAAAACACAAAGTTGCGCTGGTTGATGCAGATATATATGGTCCTTCAATTCCTAAAATGCTTGGCGCTGAAAAATTAAAGCCAGAAATACAGGATAGTAAAGCAATGCCTATAGAAAAGTATGGACTGCATACTATTTCAATTGGCTATTTTATCGATAAAGATCGTGCAGCAATATGGCGCGGACCTATGATTACAAAAGCACTTTATAGTCTGCTAATGGGAACAAAATGGTCCGATATAGAGTATTTGATAATTGATACACCACCTGGAACTGGCGATGTGCATTTAAGTCTTATGGAAAATTTTAACTTAACTGGGGCGATAATAGTTTCAACTCCACAGGAGCTCTCTTTAATCGATGCTCGCAAAATTTATGATATGTTTACAAAGCTCAGCGTACCGGTTATTGGCATTGTAGAAAATATGAGTTATTTCATTCAAAGCGGCTCAAAAATATACATATTTGGAAAAGACGGTGCAAAAAAAATGTCTGAGGAGCTGGGCATCAAACTTCTAGGCAGAGTTCCTCTAGATCCACAAATATGCCATGCTTCTGATTGCGGAAATCCTTTAATGTTAAGTGAGGATTTGGCAGAGATTTATGAAGACATTGCTCAAAGTATAGTTAAACAATAGAATAAGCGTGAGAAACATGCGAATCAAAGTCCTCTTTTGTTAGTTACAAAATAGACTGCTTGCATAACCATTATTTACATGAAAAATTAGCAGCTTTTGTCATTCCAGCGCGTGACGCTGGAATCCAGAAAAAAAGAAGAATGGATCCCAGTGGGCTTTGTTGCATCGCTCTTCGGATAGTAGGTAACGCACAATAAATTTATGAAGCTATCTCAAATTTAGCCATACCAATATCAGTGAACTTATTGAGCAAATAGCATTTAACAAGTAGTTCCTTCTCTCTATTTGTCTCAGATTTATTCCTAAAACTAAACCCGAATGTTTGTTTCAGTCGCGAGAAAAAACTTTCTATATAAGATCTTTTTCCATAACTCATCTCTTTTTTCCACTTCTTTATACTATCTTCATCATATGACTTTATGAGCTTGACTGCAGAATTTCTCTCAGCCATATAGTCTAACTTTGGATGCTCTGCTGCGTTGTTTTTCGGAGGAATTTTCGTTTTTATACCATATTGATTACACAGCTTATAGAGCTTTTCTCTGTCATATGCCCTATCTGCATATAGTACTTTTATGACATACTGAAAATCGACTTCTTTTAGCAAATCACAAGCTCCATAGTGATCAGAGTAGACACCGTTACTGTATTTTACAGCTATGGCTTTTTTGCTGTTTGTATTCAACATTACATGCAATTTTCTTGTCTGTTCATAGCTGCGATACTTTCTATCTTCGCTATTTTCTTTGCTATGACCAGGAGTGTTGTTGTATATACTAATTCCTGTACTGTCTATAGCAATTTCGATATCTTCCATATTATTTTTATCAATTCTGCAATCATTGATCTTAATATTGAGTTTCTTAAACCTTCTTGATGATTGTGAATAGCTGATAACTTGCAAATTTTTCCCAATTTGCTCAAGGTATCCTGCTATAAACCCAACTGTTTGCCTCAGGCCTATTCTAAATAAACAAGTTATTATGTGCACCAAAATTACAACTTTATCGCTATAAATATTGTTGCCACCTGGTATTTTTGGACCATTCTCGTACCACTTTTCTATGGCTTCGTTGATATAATGAAAAATATTTCCTCTTTTTTCTAGAAATTTGTTATATTCGCTATGGTTACTGACCCTCATTTTTTGTGGCATATTTTTTCTTTCAAGGTTAAATGGCTATTTTATAATGAATTTTGTCAGTAGCCACCAGATTTTTTCAGTTGCTATGCAACAAAGCCATCCCAGTGTCAAGCACTGGGATGACACCTTTATGTTTGAGGCAAAACCGGCCATAGCATTTAACACACTGCCTTCGCAAAATGTTCGTACAGTTGTTCGTTACGTGCTGGAATGACAAGGTGGAGTGTCTTTAGATGTCATCCAAGTAGCTGACACTGGGATCTAAAAAATTTAATTTATATATAAAGTTTGTTTAAACTATTTTCAAAACAGATAAAATATAATTTTACAATTAGCGTAAATAAAATGAATTATGATGTAATCATTTCAGGTGGTGGGTTACTTGGTCTTATTACTGCCATTGGCCTCAGTTGTGACTCTGTGTCTGTAGCTGTGATTGAAAAAAATAGTCTACCACGTGTAGTAGATGACAACCGAGCATTTGCTATTTCTCAAGGTTCGAAAAAAATATTGGAAAAATTAGGGATTTGGCAGTTTATAGAAAGCGAAGCTGAGCCAATACTTGATATATGCATATTAGATGCGGTTACTGTGCATTACAATCATAAAATGGTTGGTGAAGAACCAATGGGTTATGTTATTAACAATGCCACTATATGGAATGCAATCAACAATAATTTTTTGAATAAACTAAATATATACTCTCCACATTCCTATAAAACAATTGCTTGTGATTCAGGATATGTGGAAGTTATTCTTGATAATAACCAGGAATTAATATCATCGCTACTTATCTGCGCTGAAGGCAAGAACTCTAAACTACCAGAGTTATTTTCTATACCGACAGCGAAATTTGATTATAAACAAAGTAGCATAGTATTTAATGTAAAGCATGAACTGCATCACCAAAACTTAGCTGTAGAGCGTTTTTTTCCTGGCGGTCCATTTGCAATTCTACCGATAAAGGATGGCTATACTTCTTCGATAGTTTGGACAGAAAAATCTGGAATTTCAAAAATGCTAATGGATCTGTCTGAAGAAGAATTTATTATAGAGCTTAAAAAAAGATTTGGTTCTTATTTAGGAAAGATAAAACTAGAGGGTGAAAGAAAACTTTATCCTTTAAGTTTTGTTTTCGCAAAAAAGTTATATAAGGGTAGAGTTTTGCTTATCGGCGATGCAGCACATTCAATTCATCCAGTTGCAGGTCAAGGGCTTAATCTTGGAATTAGAGATGTAGAAAGTATTATAAAGCACGTAGTTGCCGCAAAAGCATCTGGTATTGATGTTGGCAGTAGTTATTTATTAAAGAAAATTTCACGTAACAGATACTTTGATAATTTTACAATGGCGCTTGCAACTGATGGATTAAATAGGATGTTTTCCAACAGAATATTCTGCGCTAAAGCACTAAGAAATCTTGGCTTGATTGCAGTTGAAAATTCAAATTTCCTCAAAAAACGCTTCATTCGGCATGCTATGGGATTTATATAAATCACTATTTTATAGCTAATGCAAGTCAGGTTTCCCACGGCATACCGCCGCGGTATCTTGGCCGCTAACACGTAGCGGGATGACGAATGTATCTGTTCAGCAGTTGTGTTAAAAGTCAATAGAAAAATTGATGTAGCTGTGGATAAGTACTTTTATCTGTATAAACGTGCTTATCCACAGCTATACTGGCTCTTAGATAGAAACAGACAGAGAGTTATATTCCTCAGTAAAAACCCTGTCATCTCTGACTAAAGAGTTAGCAAGAATAAGCAATTTCCTCATGGCAGCAGTGGAAGCAATTTTATATGGCTTTTTATATTGACTATATAATCTAGTAAAGAAAGGTTTGATATAGGAATTAGGGGGGGAGGGGGGATGTATGGTCCCAGAGTGTGATGGTATGATAAAATATGAGAAAACAATACCATCAAAGGAGGAATTATGGGACAAATATTACATGGGTGCGCCAAAACAACAGAGACAATTCGTAGAGCAATACAAAATAGTAAAGAGAGCATAGCAAAACTCTCCAGGTACTATAACCTTAATCCAAAAACTATCATTAAATGGAGAAAACGGTCTTTTGCCAAAGACGCTGATATGGGTCCGAAGCATGCAAGATCAACTGTTTTAACTTTAGAAGAGGAGGCTGTAATTGTTGCATTTCGTAAGCATACTCTATTGCCATTAGATGATTGTCTCTACGCTTTGCAAACCTCAATCCCACACTTGACTCGCTCTAGTCTACATCGTTGCTTACAGAGGCACAGCATTAGCAGACTACCAGATGTTGATGGCGAAGTTAAACCAAAAAAGAAATTCAAACAATATCCTATAGGCTATTTCCATATTGATATTGCAGAAGTCAGAACAGAAGAAGGAAAGTTATATTTGTTTGTTGCAATAGATAGAACATCCAAATTTACGTATGTTGAGTTGCATAAAAGTGCTACAAAACCTATAGCTGCTGAGTTTCTACGTAATTTGATTAAAATTTTACCATATAAAATCCACACTATTTTGACAGATAACAGTGTACAATTTACCAACCAAAAACGCCATAAATACGCTTTTCAACATATATTTGATAGAGCTTGTGAAGAAAATGACATTGAACACCGTCTAACAAAAGTTAGCCATCCTTGGACAAATGGGCAAGTTGAGCGTATGAACAAAACTTTAAAGAATGCCACTGTTAAGAAGTATTACTATCAGTCTCACCAGCAACTCAAAGAGCATCTTTATGACTTTGTTATGGCCTACAATTATGCTAAAAGACTCAAAACTCTTAAGGGTCTTACACCTTTTGAGTTTATATCTTTACAGTGGACAAAATCTCCTGAATTGTTCATACTAAATCCACACCATCACACTCTGGGACCATACACTTCCTGTGTTTCGTAATATTATACAATCAAATTGATAAAAGCTGTATTATCTCCTTGCAGCATTAAGTGTATATTTTTTGCTATTTTTTCCACTAAGGGAGTAACATTATCAAAATTTGAAAATTTTGATAACACATAATCTGCTAAGCTTCTTTGATCTTCAGGTCTACCCACTCCAAATCTCAAGCGCCAATAATCGTTGCCAATAAAACTATCTATGGATTTAAGTCCATTATGTCCAGCAGAGCTACCACCTTTCTTTATTTTTATTCTTCCAAGTTCCAAATCAGCGTCATCGTGTATGACAACAATATTATCTAGCGATAATTTGTAAAAATTTCGTATTTTTGCAACAGGGATGCCTGAATTATTCATAAATGAATAAGGCTTTATTAACATGATTTTATTATCATTAATTATGCCAGAGGTTATTAGATAATCGGCTTTTTTAGAGAACGACTGGAAATTCCAATATTTGCAAATTGTATCAACTACGATGAAGCCGATATTATGATAAGTTAACTCATATTGACCACCAGGGTTACCAAGCCCAACTATCAGGTGCACTATTCCTCTGTTTCTGCTTGAGGTTCTTCAACGTCACTATCGGCAGCAGAAATTGTAACAATGGTAAAATTTTCTTCTTCATGAGCTACAAACTTAACACCTTCTGGTAATTTTACATCATTAATATGTATAGACTGGCCAATCATTTTACCGGATAAATCAACTTCAATAACCTGAGGTATTTTATCAGGAGAGCATTTAACAGCAATAGAACGACACAAAACATTAAGCACTCCACCTAATTTGATTCCTGGAGCTTTACTTTCATTCACAAATGATAGAGGTATGTCTATTTTAATTTCACTGCCTTTATCAACAAACTGAAAATCAACATGTTGCACAGTATCCTTTACTACATGCAATTGGATATCGCGAACAAGAGCATATTCCTTTTTGCCCGAAATATTCAGCTCTATCAAATGTGCAGAAAGAGAGCCTGACTTATATTGCTTTGTGAATTCCTTTGCAGACAATGTCAAATTTACATTATCATGGCCCTTTCCATATATGATTCCAGGGATGTTTCCTTTCTTCCTTAGAGAATGCATCGCTTTTGTTTTTGTTATATCACGTAACTCTGCATTAATTGTTACTATTTCCTGTTGCGTCATCGGTTACTCCTATTCAGCTAATCCTTTTAATATAATTTAACAATAATATAACATAAAAATATTTATTTCAAACTTCATTCTTTCATACTAATTGTTTGTGAAAGGATTTATTTAGATATATATTTAAGCTTATTTAACAAGAACTATGGGCATTGACGATAAAGTAGTTTTTAGGATTTATAGACCAACAAGAACTGCAACACAATCTGGTTTAGGTAATACAAATTTCTGGCACCTGAAAATTGAATCTGGCTCTTACTACATTGAACCTTTAATGGGGTGGGTTGGCTCAAAAGATCCAAAAAAACAGATTGTATTAAAGTTTGATTCTCTTGAAAAAGCAGTATTCTACGCAAAAAAACGCAACGTTAAATACATAATTGAAATGCCAAAAAATGTTAAGAGGCTGCCAAAATCTTACGCAAGCAATTTCATACTAAAGTAAGTTGCACAACAAATGGTGTTATGCAAGTAGCTGACACTGCTCTCCTTTGTCATCCCAGTGCCCAGACACTGGGATCCAGGAATTTTATTAAGTTGGTAAGCATAAAAATAGCTGTTTTACGTTAAAATACAATGTTTTTGATGATTATGGAAAGGCTGGATCCCAGTGTCAAGCACTGGGATGACACCATTTGTTGTAAACTCACTTTTACTCTATGGTTATACTACCTTGCCGCTATCCTGAACGGATACAAAGTAAGTTTTATTGTGATGTGCTCATCTGTAAAAAATAAGACTTAATCTCACTGTTGATCATGGATTTTAAGTTGTGCTAACACACTGCGGCCATTTAAAGAGTCAAGATTTTTAACCTGGCTAGCCAGTATTAAAGAGTTATTTTTTAGGTATTTCTTTACAAGGCTTGCAAGTCTTTTTGGATTATTTAAATAGCTCCACTCTGCTTGTAAAACTTTTATATCACTTTGTACTAAATTAATTTCACTTTTTATTTTTATTAGCTCTCTATTTAACGACTGAACATGTAATTTTACCTTAAATAGTCCTACAATGCTAAGAAAAAACATAACTATTGAGATGATGCAGAAAGTTCTCACGACAACCTCTGTATAGCTCTTAGTTTTGCTGAGCGTGAACGCGGATTTGCACTTACTTCTTCTATACTTGCTTCGATCACTTTTTTATTTAGCAGAGAGAATGTCTTGCAATCAGTAGCACATAAATCTTTAAAAAAAGTTTTGACTATACGATCTTCTAAGGAATGAAAGGTGACGACAATTAATTTGCCATTCTCACTTAAAATCTCAGATGCAGCTTTAATACCCTTTTCAAGTTCTCCCAGCTCATCGTTTACCCATATTCTGATTGCCTGAAATGTTCTGGTTGCAGGATCAATTTTGCTTTTTCCACGGAACACCACAGAACGTACAATGTTCGCAAGCTCAAATGTAGTTTTGATAGTTTTCTTCTTCCGTGCACTTACTATTGCTCTTGCGATTTTGCGAGAATGATGCTCTCCTCCGTAGTTATATATAGTATTTGCGATTTCTTCTTCGCGTAAAGCATTAACAAACGTTGAAGCGTTTATATAAGAAGAGTTATCCATACTCATATCGAGTGGACCATCATGTAAAAATGAGAACCCTCTATCTCCGTTATCAAGCTGCATAGATGAAACTCCGATGTCAAAGACCACTCCATCCACTCCGTTTGATGTCATTCCAGCGCGTGACCAGTTATTTTTTCCAGTATCAAGTACTGGGATGACAGGAGATGGCTCAACGCTGCTTAGTATACTTTTAATATTACTAAACTTCTCAATGAATAGTTTTATTCTATCGGGATATCTAACGCTTAAATCATCATAAAACTTAGTTACCGTTTCATCTCTATCAATTGCATATACCTTGCAATCAGCTGACTCCAATATTGCTTTGCTATACCCTCCAGCTCCAAATGTGGCGTCCACGTATATGCCACCATCCTGCGGTGATAGTAGTGATAGCATCTCTTTTAACAAAACTGGAGTGTGTGTCATATCAAAAAATTTAAGTACAGTTGGTGTAGATATCCTACTCTACTCTACTCTTCACATCAATTTTATTTATGTACATAGATTTTCTTGCCAAAATATGGTATCTTATCGGAATATATGAGCAATAATATTAAAATCAAGGTTTAATATTGTTAATATAATATTCACATAACGTTCACATTTTTTTTTATATATAAGATCAAACAGGCTATAGGGAAATTATGCAGCAAATAACAAAAGTAATATTTTCAAGTTTGATTTGTAACACTTTATTGTGGTATGACCACATGCTTTTTGGCCACTTAATAAACATAATAGGTGGTGTGTTTTTTCCATCGGATGATCAACTAACCAGCGTATTGAAGGCTTTTGGAGTGTTTGCAGTGGGTTTCTTAATGAGACCAGTCGGTGCTGCTATATTTGGTCACATTGGTGATAAACATGGCAGAAGAGTTGCCTTATTGCTCTCGATTATATTAATGACTTTATCAACCGTATTAATTGCTTTTGTTCCAGGTTATCAAAGCATTGGAATACTAGCGTCAATGCTGGTAGTGTGTTTAAGATTATTGCAGGGTATATCTCTTGGAGGAGAAGCAGGAAATGCACCATTTTTAATAGAACATGCTCCTAAAAACAAAAAAGGATTTTTTGGCAGCATTGAGGTATTAAGTGCAATTCTTGGTTCAATATTAAGCCTGATAGCGGTACTCATATGCAAAAAAGTATCTGATTTTGAATCTTGGGGGTGGAGATTACCTTTCATTTTCAGTTTAGCAATGGGATTAATTAGCATATATATGAGATATATACTTGATGAAAGCCCAGAGTATAAAAGACAAAAAAATCCGTCTAAATTGCCACTAAAAGAGTTATTAAACAATTACAAAAAGCCTGTTCTAATATCAATAGGTATTGACTTGGTTGAAAATGCGTCTCTCTATATATATTTGGTATTTTTCAATGTGCTTACGAATAAAATATTAACAGTAAATACTCATTTTAATCATATAGTGGAAATACTGAGTCAAATTGCGCTCGGAGGATTGACAATATTATTTGCTATACTTTCTGATAAGGTAGGAAGAGAAAAAGTTATGAAATTTGCATTTATAGCTTTTGTAATAGTAAGTTATCCAGTTTTTTCAATGTTATGTAGTGGCAATTACTTGCTGGCACACATTCTTTTATAATTCCAATAGCTGCATCGCTTGGTCCTGTCAGTGCACTTATGTGCGAATTATTTCCAACAAAGGTTCGGTACAGTGGATTTGGTTTATCAAGAAATATAGCTGCTGGATTTTTTGGCGGCCTTGCACCATTTATATGCACAACAATTATCAAGGTTACAGGACAAGAGACTTCAGCTAGTTTTTACATGATTTTCTGTGCATTAATTGGGCTAGTTGCTATATCGCAAATTAAGGGTGAGCTTTCTTCAAAATCACCCAAAGTAAACCAAGTATAGTTGCAGTATAGCAGAATTTAAAAAAATCTAATTATAAGGTGGGAAATGCCAATTCTTAGGTGATAATGTGAATATTTCAGCACCATCTTTTGTCACTCCAAGTGTATGCTCAAATTGAGCAGAAAGTGAAAGATCGCGTGTTGTTACTGTCCAGTCATCGAGTTTACTGAGCAGAGTCTCATGTTTTCCAGCATTAATCATTGGCTCTATTGTAAAAAACATACCTTCCTTTAAGACAAGATCTTCATCTTGATCATAGAAATGCACTACATTTGGTGGAGCATGAAAGACTTTTCCTATACCATGTCCGCAGTAGCTGCGTACGATAGAATATCCAAAATCTCTAATATATTTCTCTATAGCAAGCCCTATTTCATTTAACTTATTGCCGGGCTTAACTTGTTTGATTGCTTCCATCAACGCATTATAAGTAGCATCACATAAACGTTTTGCTTTGATTGATGGTTTGCCAACCCAAAACATGCGACTTGTATCACCATGCCAACCATTTAAAATCACCGTGACATCAATATTTAAAATATCTCCATCTTTAAGCGGTTTATCATCGGGAACACCATGGCACACAACTGCATTTTTTGAAGTGCAAATTGATTTTGGATACCCCCTATAGTTTAGTGGTGCTGGAATTGCACCTGCATTAATTATAAAGTCATGGCATAGATCATTTAATTCATTGGTTGTCACCCCTACCTTTACGTACGGTGCAATGAAATCAAGAGTTTCAGCAGCAAGCCTGCCAGCCTTGCGCATAAATTCAAAATCTTCTTGTGAGTGTATAGTTATGTTCATATTTTCCATGTCTTATTGTAATTGGTACGCTTACTCGCAAGTACATAAACATAATAATTTTACATATTATAAAAATAAGTCCTATGGATCCTAGTGTCAAGTCATTTGTATGAAAGGTGGTAAAACAGAAATCTAGACTGTAACTTTTGATTTAACCCAATTATACAATTTACTCATTTTACCATCCTGACCTAAAATACCAGAATTATTTTTATAAAAAGTGTCAACTATTAGCTTTATAGAGCCTATAGCAGCAGAAAATACAGGATTTTTATCATATTCGCCATCAAGACCGCTACAAGACTCAGGGCACCCAATTCGAACTTGCTTATTGAATATATAGCCTGCAATTTCCTTCATGCTTGTGAGTTGACTAGTTCCACCTGTGATCACTACTTTATTAATTGGATCTTTCTGCTCTTGAAATTGCTCTCTTACCATTTTAAGTATTTCTTCAACTCTTGGTCTTATGATGTTAATAAGCTCAGATTTGAATACTTGAGTAGGTTCATCATTTTCGTTGTTTTGCATTGTAATGTACTCATTCTCATCTATTGAAGTTACGATAGTGCTGCCATACAGTATTTTTATATACTCTGCACGTTCTATGCTTGTGCATAGCCCGTAAGCAATATCTCGAGTGATATGAACACCACCAATTGGAACGCTGCTTGCATACACAAGTTTCCCTCTTTTGAAAATTCCAATTGCAGTGCACCCACCGCCTATATCAACAATAGCAGTCCCGAGCTCTTTTTCATCTCCACTCAGACAGGCAAGACCTGCAGAATATGCAGAAGCAATACAACCTGCCATATTTAATCCACCATTATTGGTAATACAGTTTTCAATATTGGTAAGCGCTGGACGCGAAGCAGTGACAACATTAACATCAGCAGATAGTCTTTTTCCGTACAATCCACCAACTTCTTTTATGTCAGTCATGTCATCTAAGTGATATTTTAGTGGTATATTGTGAATGATAACATTGTCTTCAATATATTTCTCAAATGTTTGAAAAACTACACGTCTTATATCACGCTCAGAAATCTCATGGTTAGCTGCAATAATTTCATTATGTACATTGAAAGATGAGATGCCACATCCAGCAATGTTCACATATATCTGATCTATGGTTTCTTCTGATACTTGCTCAGCTAAACCTATAGTTGATGAGATGGAGTAATTTGCGTGTTTTACATTAGTTATCGACCCACCGTTTACACCTTCTGCAATCTTATAGCCCGTTCCTGTTACTTTATAGCTGAAGTTGCCATTTATTTTAACGATTAGACAAATAATCTTTGTTGTACCTATGTCTAAAACAGCAAAAACGTTTCTCTTTGGTTTTGCTATTACTGCAGAGTACATTAGTTAACCTTATTACGCAATTTCATTTAAATTGTAGCTTCCTTTAATAATTTATATTTCTATTATAGATATAGCAACATTTTAATATACACTAAATTATGGACAAAAGGAAAAGCAAAACATAGAATTATAATTTTTATGTCCATATTACCAATTGTAATTGCCCCTGATGAAAGACTAATCACACGTGCCAGTGAAGTAACAGATATAAACGATAAAATTAAAGAATTAGTAAACGACATGTTCGAAACTATGTATGATGCAGAAGGTCTTGGCCTTGCTGCAGTGCAAGTTGGAGTGTTAAAGAGAATTTTTGTTATGGATATTCAGCTAGAAACGATTGAAAATGAGCCAGCAGGATATGGCTCAACTGGCAAATTTTACATGATTAATCCTGAGATTACAGAATTATCCGATGAACAAGTAATTCTCAAGGAAGGATGCCTTTCAATTCCAGAGCAAAGTCATGAAATTAAGCGTCCAAAGTATCTAACTGTGAAATACAGAGACTTAAATAACGAAGAACAGACGCTAAAAGCTAGTGGTTGGCTTGCAAGGTGTATTCAGCATGAATTAGATCACTTAAACGGCATATTATATATTAGACATTTATCTAAATTAAAGTATGATATGGCCATGAAAAAAGCACAAAAGGTTAAAAAGCATTATGAGCAATAAAGACCTAGAATTATTAAAATTTTACCATGAAGTGGGCGTTGATTGCACACTAATGGAGGGTGAAGAGGAAAAAAAATTGGAGAGCAAAGAGAGTGTACAACCCTCTGTTATCCAAACTGGGACCAAGAAGAAAGATGCAGATATGCGCTGGAATGACACTAAAGATGGAAAAGACATGTTTCCAAGTGATTGGATAATTGAAGCAAGGAAACTTGCAGGTAAATGTGGTAGTGTGGATGAATTAAGAAGTGCAGTTGAATCATTTGAAGGTTGTGAGATAAAAAAAACTGCAACTAATACTGTCTTTTCCGATGGTAATCCAAATGCAAAAATTATGCTCGTTGGTGAAGCTCCAGGAGCAAATGAAGACCTTCAAGGCATACCATTTTGTGGTGCAAGTGGAATGTTGCTCGATAAAATGTTAAATGCAATCAATCTTGATCGCACTAAGGTATACATAAGCAATACTGTATTTTGGCGCCCACCTGGCAATAGAAAGCCAACCGACCTAGAGCTTGATATGTGCAGACCATTTGTTGAGAAGCATGTTGCACTGGTTTCACCGCAAATTCTAATTTTAGTCGGGGGAATCGCATGTTATAGCCTTCTTGACAGCACAAAAACTATATCGAATTTGCGTGGCAGATTTCATATGTACACTAACCAATATTTGTCCAATTCAATCACCACAGCCGCTATATTTCATCCAGCTTACCTACTTCGCCAACCGGCACAAAAACGTTTAGCCTGGGAGGACTTGAAGAAGATTAGGGAGTATCTTGATAACACCAATAACTGCACAAATACCTAATAAAGTGGTAGACCTCTTGCATAGTTTTTTGCAGCATGTTAACAATCGTTAGAAACGAAAAAACTTCCTTGACAAACTCCGCCAGCCCCCTTATCATAAAATTGAAGCTATTGTATTTGCTTTCGCCAATCTGCAGATTAAAAGGTAAGGATTACTTAATGTATCGGCGTCTTATGTTCAATTTTTTGCAGTATATAGATACTGTATGTCTTTACAAAACTTCATCTACATCTAGATTTTTATCTAAATAAGCTGAACGCGCTTATAAAGCGTTACAAGACATCAAAAAATGCCAATACTCGACAGAGATAGTAAAAGACTAGCTAACTCGGGGATTCTTTGTCTTTTTTTCTGCTTAGTAAATTTCTTAAACATTTGCAGCGTAAGTTAGTTGCAATTAAAAGCAGCTTAATCTTGCTTGTCAAGCGTTTAAAACATAAAAAACGCCAATATTTTAAAGCGGATAATAACCCCAGGGCTTCTTTTGCCTTTTTTTTCGTTTGGTAAATTTCTTAATGTTTATAGCTAAACGACAATCGTCATCCCGCAGCGGGATCTATGCTTTGAGATACCGCGAATAAATCGCGGTATGACGTAGAGCTCGCGTTAGCTATACTTTTATGCTTACCAACTCAGTATCCAATCAAAATCCTGGATTTCAGTGTCAAGCACTGAAATGACACCAAAAGGGCTACTGCTGTTTTGGATGGAAACCAGTGTCAGCTACTTGAATCTGCCACGCAAATTGCCTGCAAATTGCAATGTTCGTACAGCTGTGCGTCATGCGCTGGAATGGCATCAAGGGGTAACTTTTTATTTAAACAATGATTGTAAAATGATTATAATAAGAGATCTATTGAAATTTTAAAGTTATTAAATATTGACGCTATATACTTAAGTGTTAAAATAGAATGAAAAGTTTTTAGGAGTTTATATGGCAGCAGGTGGGAAAGCAAAGACAGCTAGTAAAAATAACCCTACTCAGCGTAAGAAAGCTGAGCAAAAAATGTATAAAGATAAACCGGTAAAACCTGTTAGATATATAGATCGTGATTCGCGCATGAATTATATGTCTGCTCAATATGACAACGGCAATCTGGTTGAAGATGAGGTAAGCGGCAATCCTATAAAGTGGGAAGCTGTATAATAGTTGTGGTTAAAGTTACTATTAATTCTAAGGAATGTGAAGTAGAGCATGGGCTCACTATAATTCAAGCTTGTGAAGTCGTGGGCGTTGAAATTCCACGTTTTTGTTATCATGAGCGTTTAGCAATTGCTGGTAACTGCAGAATGTGTTTGGTTGAAGTGGAGGGTGGACCTCCAAAACCAGTAGCCTCTTGTGCAATGCCAGTTGCAGAAGGGATGGTTATTCACACTGATACCCCTAAGGTTAAAAAAGCACGTGAAGGTGTGCTTGAGTTTTTGCTAATTAACCACCCGCTTGATTGCCCAATTTGCGATCAGGGTGGTGAATGCGATTTGCAAGATATCACGATGGCTTATGGGAAAGGAACCAGCAGACTTGATGAGCATAAGAGGGCTGTGCCAAAAAAACACTTCGGACCACTGATTGAGACCGCGATGAATCGATGCATTCATTGCACTCGGTGTGTTAGATTTTTGTCTGATGTTGCAGGTACAAATGAACTTGGAGGAATCGGAAGGGGAGAAAATGTAGAGATTAGCACTTACATAAAAAGGCATATTAGTTCTGAATTATCCGGAAATATCATAGATCTCTGCCCGGTAGGAGCTTTAACTTCAAAGCCTTACTCCTTTACAGCGCGTCCATGGGAGCTATCACATTGCGAAACTATAGATGTACTAGATGCTGTGGGAAGTAGTATTAGAGTTGATTATCGTGGCCCGGAAGTTATGCGAATATTGCCAAGGCTGAGCGAAGAAATAAATGAAGAATGGATATCAGATAAAACCCGCTTTGCCTATGATGGACTAAAAGTTCAGCGTCTTGATCGACCTTATATAAAAAAAGATGGTAAATTAGCCCCAGTTGATTGGAATGAGGCATTAACTGTTGCTGCAAAGAAATTAAAGAATACAAAATCAAATAAAATAGCTGCAATTGCAGGTGATTTAGCAGATTGTGAGTCTATGCTTCTACTTAAAGAAATGATGCAGAAGCTCGGCTCGGGAAATATAGATTGCAGGCAGGATGGTGCAAAACTTATACCAAATAATCGTGGATCGTATGTGTTCAATACCACTATTGAAGGTATAGAGAATGCGGATTTGTGTCTGCTTATAAATACAAACCCAAGGATAGAAGCACCGATCATTAACGTAAGATTGAGAAAGAGATATTTACAGGGCAACTTTCCTGTTGCAAGTGTTGGTCCTAACATTGAATATTTGTATCATGTTGAGAAATTGGGCGATAATCCTGATATTTTGAGTGAAATAGCAAATGGAAATCATAAGTTCTGTAAGCTGCTGAGTGCTGCTCAGAGCCCTATGCTGATTATCGGTCAAGATGCATTAGTAAGAGACGATTCTGAATCAATTCTAATTCTAGCTGGCAAAATTGCAGAAGAATTTAACATGGTCAGAGATGACTGGAATGGCTTTAATGTGCTGCATAAAGCTGCAGCAAGAGTTGGTGGGCTAGATATTGGGTTTGTTCCTAAAAAAGGCGAAAGGGATATTAATCAAATATTGGAACATGCAGAAAGTGGTGAAATAGAAGTTGTTTATCTTCTTGGTGCAGATGAAATTGACACATCAAAGTTAGAAAACACATTTGTAATTTATCAAGGTCATCACGGTGATAAGGGTGCACATGTGGCAGATGTTATCTTGCCTGGTGCTGCATATACAGAAAAATATGCAACTTATGTAAACACTGAAGGTCGAGTGCAAAGAACAAATTTAGCTGTATTTCCTCCAGGTGAAGCAAAGGAGGACTGGTTAATTATTAAAAATCTCTCGCAATATTTGGATCTCTCCTTACCATATGATAGTTTATTTGACGTGAGAAAAAAATTAGATACTATCGGTCCACAGTTTAGAAATGCTGATCAAGTGATAAAAAATACATGGGTACCAATCAGCAGTGGTGAAATAAGCTTAAGTAATACACCTTTTAGTTTAAAGGAGTGTAATTTTTATATGACGGATTCAATAAGTCGCGCTTCAAAAATAATGGCGGATTGTACTAAGGCTTTTTATGATAACGCTAGTTAATGTTTTATTTATTTTAACGCCTTTTTTACTGCCAGTCTTGGTTTACTTTGAGCATAAAGCCAATTTAGTAATAATGAACAAGGATCCAATTTTAGAATGTAAGCCTTATACGTTGCTACAATTGCGCGCTGATATTGTAACATTATTTGTTCATGTACTGATATTGGCAGGTGGTATATTTCCTGGAGTTATTAAAGATGGATGGAGTTATTTTCCGTTAATAATAATCATGATTTTTTTACTTTCATTCATATTAGGTGATGATGTTAAAATTAAAGATACTAGTTCATGGAATATGTTTAACCTTTTTAGGCAAATTATTGTGGCAGCTGTATGTGGTGCTACAGCTGGTATAGTTTCACGCGGGGTGTATGATAGTTCTAGATTATCAATAATTATAATTGTTATTATTATGTCATTTATATTGTTCAGTTGGTACGTATCGCGCTACTACGCTAAATCGGAAAATGGTAGGTTGCGGAATATGGTTGCTGCTCTTACTCTAATAACATCATCTGCTTTATCTACTGCGCTTGCTATATTCTTCATTTTGGCGATTATGAATTACTTTTTTGGTTTAGAGTTGTATGCCTTTAATATTTAAAATTATTTTTCTTCTCATTCCACTTTTGCTTTCAGTAGCATATTTGGTGTACTTTGAACGTAAAGTTATTGGTGCAATTCAACTAAGGCACGGCCCGAGTGTAGTTGGACCTTTTGGGCTATTGCAGCCATTTGCAGATGCTATTAAGCTCCTGATTAAGGAGCCGATAATACCATTTAGAGCGAGCACCATACTGTTCATTATGGCTCCAATGCTTACCTTTATCTTGGCATTAATTGCCTGGGCAGTTATACCGTTTGGTGCTGAAGTAATTGTAGAAAATGGCCAGCAAGTAGTTATTCCTAAGGTTATAGCAAATATTAATGTTGGAGTGCTTTATGTGCTAGCTATATCGTCGCTGGGAGTATACGGCGTAATTATTGCAGGCTGGTCAAGCAATTCTAATTATGCATTTCTTGGCGCTATACGGTCGGCTGCTCAGATGATTTCATATGAAGTTTCAATAGGCTTAATAGTTGCTACAGTTGTTGTTACGACTGGCACGTTGAACCTCGGAGAGATGGTGGTAGCGAAACACAATATGCCATTTTGGGTTGATTTGCTACTAATGCCTATAGGAATAATATTTTTTATTTCTTTGCTTGCAGAAACTAATCGTCACCCATTTGATTTACCAGAAGCTGAAGCAGAGCTTGTCTCTGGATATAACGTTGAATATTCATCCATGCCTTTCGCTCTCTTTTTCTTGGGAGAATATGCAAACATGATTTTAGCAAGTGCTATGATGACAATATTCTTTCTAGGAGGGTGGTATCCTCCGTTAGAACTTGGTTTGCTTTATAAAATTCCAGGTTTAATTTGGTTCGTTTTGAAGATAATTATACTTTTATTCGTATTTATTTGGATTAGAGCAACAATACCTCGTTATCGATATGATCAGCTAATGCGCCTTGGTTGGAAAGTGTTTCTGCCAATATCGGTGCTTTGGGTGGTACTCATTTCAGGAGTGTTGCTCTTTACTGGGAATTTACCTGGATCCAATGTTTAATTTTCCAAATACAAGATTAAGACGCAGGCGCTCGAGCAAATGGGTTCGCAATTTAACAAGTGAAAATAGCTTATCAGTAAATGATTTAGTTTTTCCTCTATTTGTTCACGACAGAGAAGAAACAACTGAACCAATTTCTGGCTTACCAGGCGTAAAGTGTTATTCAATAGATGGATTAGTGTCTATAGTTAAGGAAGCTAAAGATTTAGGAATTAATGCTGTTGCAATTTTTCCTGTAGTTGATAGTAAACTAAAATCTGAAAACGCTGAAGAAGCATATAATTCTGACAACTTAATCTGCAGAGCAATTTGTGCTGTAAAATTAAAGGTACCTGAAATTGGTATTATTGCAGACGTTGCACTGGATCCATACACTATTCATGTCCATGACGGCATTTTAAAAGATAATCAGATGGATGTAGAAAACGATGAAACTATATCAGTACTGTGTAAGCAAGCACTTGCTTTAGCGAAGGCAGGATGTGATATAGTTGCTCCTTCTGATATGATGGATGGTAGAGTAGGAAGAATCAGAAAATCATTAGATGATAACAACTTTCAAGACGTATTAATATTATCTTATGCAGTGAAATACTGCTCTAGCTTCTATGCTCCATTCAGGCAAGTCGTTGGTTCATGTGGGCTATCACATTCTATAGACAAAAGTGGTTATCAAATGGATTATAAAAATGCGCGCGAAGCAATGTGCGAAATTGAAATGGATATAAATGAAGGTGCAGACTTTATTATGATTAAACCAGGTATGCCATATTTAGATATTATCAAAACAGCAAGTGATAAGTTTAATTTTCCGATTTTTGCTTACCAAGTAAGCGGTGAGTACGCAATGATAAAAGCTGCTGCAAATAATGGCTGGCTAGATTATGACAAGGTGATTTATGAATCTTTGATTGGTTTCAAACGTGCGGGTGCAAGTGCAATATTCACTTACGCTGCACTTGATATTGCAAAAAATTTAAGTGCATAAGCCCTATAAAATTATTAAATTTTTGGCGCACGTTCTTCTACTGTTGCTGCATATTACTTAAAGTTTTCCAATACATGTTTTAAGTTGTTGATAAGTCCGTTACAATACAGTATTATAAATAATATAAACCAAGTGTTACTTAGAACATGGGGATTTTTTTTAAATTTTTGGGAAAGATGCTAGGCAAGGTTTTTCCTGCTAAAACAGTAAGCTCTCTTTTAGGAATAGGATATTTACCAAGTTGGCAGAACTATTGGTCTTCTTTTTTAATATTATTTATTGTCGATGTTATATTAATTCTTACATATGGAGGCGAATACTTACTATATAAAATGCCAGACTCAGGAATAGTTGTAGCTGCTGTTTTTACAAAATTGGCAATAGTTATGTTAGTAATGCAATTAATTGGAATATTTATTTTTCATGCTCAAGACCCTTCAGCAAACAGTGGTGAAGAAATAGTAATACAAATAGCGTCAGGGCAAGTACTGACTGTAGCACTTTCAATGCCGGCAATGATGTCGATTTATTATGCTGTAAGTAAACTCTATGGGAATATATGTAAGCAGATGTTTCAATGCCCATTTTGGTTTAATGATTTTATGCACTTTTTCTTTTTTCTTATGATACCTTACGTATTTTTTAATGTCGTAGAAGTGATAAAACCATGGCCAATAAGTTCAATACAGCTCAGCTATAATAATGCAATGTCAATTACATTTGAGGGGATTTTTTACACATTTTATGCGGTGATTTTACTGTATTTAACAGCATTTATATTCTGCGATTTAACTATGCATGATGCAATTGTCCTAAATAAAAGCATAATTCAGTATGTGAGGGAAAGTTCAGCAGTTTTAGGTGATTATTTACATGATACTGTTAAAAAAATAGGTATTGAATAGTACTTATTTATTTATATATTTAGTATAAAAAGTGTACAATTTGTGTGAACTTACAAAGTATAATAAAAGAGTTACAAGATTTTTGGGCTAGTGAAGGATGTGTTATACTTCACCCATACACATCTGAAGTTGGTGCTGGCACATTACATCCTGCAACAATTATGTCTGCAATTGATACAAAACCGGCAAAAATTGCATATCTACAACCAGTAATTAGGCCAGCAGATGGGCGCTATAGTGATAATCCTAATCGTTTGTATCAACATCACCAATATCAAGTTATAATAAAGCCATCTGGTAATAATTTACAAGACGTCTATTTAGATAGCTTAAAAGTTCTTGGCATATCTACAGAAAAATATGATATTAAGTTTGTTGAAGATGATTGGGAAAATCCAAGTGTTGGTGCATCAGGACTTGGTTGGGAAGTTACATGCAATGGAATGGAAGTAACACAGCTTACTTATATACAGCAAGTTGGAGGGATTGACTGCAAGATGATTCCTGGTGAGGTGGCATATGGGTTGGAACGTTTAGCAATGTGCATACAAGGTGTAGATAATGTTTACGATATAATTTGGAACGATAACGGTGTAACTTACGGAAATATTTTTAAACAAAGAGAATATGAATTTTCTTATCTAGCGTTAGACTATTATGATACTAAAGTGGTACAGCAGCAATTCGAAGATACGGAAAAATTGTGTAAGTTCCTTATTGAAAAGGAGCTACCAATGGCAGCCTATGACCAATGTATTAAAACTAGTCACCTACTTAATCTGCTTGATGCAAGAGGTGTGCTTGGTGTGAATGAACGTACAGCTTATATTGGTAAAGTTAGAGAGCTAACAAAAAAATGTTGTGAATTGTACATGAGTAAATAGCGTATGTCGTTGCAGTTATTATTTGAGTGCCTTTCAGAAGAAATACCACCGAGAATGCAGAATGTAGCTGCAACTCAAGTTAAGAGCTGTATTGCCAATGTTTTTAACAAAAATAATGTAAAATTTACATCAATGGAGGTTTTTGTAACGGCACGTCGCATTACCCTATTTGTCGACAACATAAATGCTTTGGAGCTAAAGGATTCCAATAACGAAGTTAAGGGACCAAACATTAACGCACCAAAAAGTGCTATCGAAGGTTTTTTAAGAAAATATCAGAAAAATGAAGAAGATTTGCTCGTTCGAAAAGTAAATAATGAGGATTTTTACTTCATTAAAAGAGAAAGCTGCTCATTTAACATTCAAGAGTTTCTTAAAAATCAACTAGGAGAAATATTAAAAAATTTCTCTTGGCCAAAAAGTATGAGATGGGGCAAAGGAAAAGAAAGGTGGGTTAGGCCAATTAAAAACATTTTATGCATTTTAAATGATGAAATAATACCTGTATCTTTTGCAGGGATTACAGCATCTAACACAACATATGGCCATCGATTTCTCTCAAGTGGTACGGCGCTTACTGTTAAAACACCTAAAGACTATTTTGAATTGCTAGAAAAAAACAGTGTAATTCTCCAAATGGACAAAAGAAAGCAATTTATACTAGATCAGATTAATAAATTCACAAAAGAGCAGAATTTACAACTTGAGAAAAATGATTATTTACTAAATGAATTGACAGGGCTTATAGAGTGGCCAATCGTACTGTTTGGTGAAGTGAATCAAGAAAAGTCATTTGGATTACCGAAGGAAGTAATACTTAGTATAGTTAATACACAACAAAAATACCTTGCTTTAAGTAATGGAAAGAGAATTTCACACTTTGTCACTGTTGTCAACGTCAACAATGGTGAAGTTGTTAAAGGACACGAAAGAATATTAGAAGCACGTCTTGCTGATGCCCAATTTTTAATATCTCAAGATAAAAAGGAAAATCTAGATTATTATGTCAAAAGATTAGGTTCAATATTATTTCATGCTTCACTTGGCAGCGTGGGGGAAAAGGTGAAGCGTATTACGGCTTTGTCAAAGTATATAGCTATATTTATTCCACATGCTTCGCTGATAAAAGTTGAACGTGCTGCATATTTGGCAAAAGCTGATTTGGCAACATCGATAGTAAGAGAGTTTCCAGAATTACAAGGAGTAATGGGTGGATATTATGCTTCTTATTTTCAAGAAGATAGAGAAATAGTGGAAGCTATAACTGAGCATTATAAGCCAATCGGGCCAGAGCAGGAGTGTCCTAAATCTCCTTCTGCAATTGCTGTGTCAATTGCAGACAAAGTGGATAGCTTAGTTGGTTTAATTGCAGCAGGTGAGAAAATCTCTGGTTCGTATGATCAATTTGGTTTGCGGAGAATGACAATTGGTATAATTAGGACAATACTTGAAAATAATTTGCATGTTCCAATTAGGCTAATGATAGACAAGTCAGTATCTTTATATTCAAGGCTTCTATTTAATAAAAATACAGCGTCAGTTGATAAGCCGAATAGAAAACAAATTTCAGAACTAGTATTTAGATTTTGCTTAGAAAGATTCAAGGTTATTTTAAAAAATAGAGATATAAGGCAAGATGTTGTAGATTCAATACTATATAAAATCGATATTAATGATCTGCTGACAGCAGAAAAGCAAACTGTTATATTGGATCGTTATCTTAGTACTCCAGAAGGTGAACAAATTCTAAGCACTTACAAAAGAGTCAGTAACATGATGAGCAAAGCAAGGAAAAGTGATGGCACTACTTATAGTGCATCTTACGGTAAGAGGTTTTTGATTGAAAGTGAAGAAATTGCGCTATCAAATTGTGCTATAACTGCTTGTAAAAACATAAAACAAGCGATAAAAAATAACCACTTTAATGTAGCACTTGATGAACTTGCTGGTTTTGCTCCGTTTATCAATCAGTTTATGGACAGTATAAAGATTAACTGTGATTCTGATAAGCTGAGAAGAAACAGATTATCTTTGCTTGAAAATGTAGTTTCCATCTTTCATTTAGTAGCAGATTTTAACCTCATACAGGTTAAACAATGGATAAATGCTCAGGCAATATAAAGAACAAATCAAATCATCTCCACAATCCTGTGGCGTGTATAAGATGGTTGGAGATAAGAATAAAGTTTTATATGTTGGAAAAGCAAAAAACTTAAAGTCAAGGTTATCCGACTACCTTCAATTCGAAAACCTTTCTGAACGAATTAGAGTTATGCTCTTACAGGTTATTAAGGTTGAAATATTCATCACTGAGAATGAAATCGAAGCACTGCTTCTTGAAGCACAGCTAATAAAATCATTGAAACCACTTTATAATATTGTGCTCAAGGATGGAAAATTTTATCCTTATATAACAATTTCCAAGCACGATTATCCAAGAATAGCAAAATATAGAGGCAAATTTAAGAAAAATGAGTTTCATTATTATGGTCCCTTTACATCTGCCGCTGCTGTTAAGCAAACTATATTGTCATTGCAAAAAGCTTTTCTCCTAAGAGTATGTTCAGATCAATACTTTTCCTCAACAAAAAGACCATGTATTGAATATCAAATTAAGCGCTGCTCAGCACCATGCATAAACAAAATCACAAAAGACGACTACTGCCAATCAGTAAAACAGGCACGAAATACATTGCTTGGAAGAAATAAGGAAGTGAAAGAACAGTTACTTTTCACAATGAGAAAGTGCAGCAGTGAAGAAAACTATGAGCTTGCTGCTATATATAGAGATCGGGTAAAGTTTCTTGAGCAAATTCAAATACAGCACACGGATTTTTCTTTTGAAAAAGATGCAGATTTCTTCAGTATTGTACGTGAAGAGGATCTAGCATGTATTAGTGTGTTATCGTTCAGAAATAAAGACAACTACGGCAGCACTCCTTACTTTGCCGAGAACTGTGGTGATCACTCAAATGATGAAATTTTATCCACCTTTTTGGTCAATTTTTATAATTCAGCTAACATACCTCCAATACAAATTTACGTTCCAGATTCTATTGTGGATAAGGAAATTATAGAACAAGCACTATATAAGGTTGCTCAAAAGCCAGTAAAAGTTCTGCATGCAAAGAATAAAAAAGAGCGTGATTTATTGAAATTTGTTTATGATAACTCTCAGCATAGCTTAGAGCAGAAGCTTATCGATTATAGAAATAACCTAGAAAAGCTTGAGGAGCTTAGCAAAATCTTCTTGTTACCAAATATTCCAAAGCGTATTGAGGTTTATGACAATAGCCATATATTTGGAAACCAACAAATTGGTGTAATGGTTGTTGCAGGGCAGGAGGGTTTTTTAAAAAGTGAGTACAGAAAATTTACTATAAAGGAAAAATTTTCAGGCGATGACTATAAAATGATGAGGGAAGTGCTAACCAGACGTTTCTCCGGCAATATAAAAGGCATAATACCTGATTTTTTACTGA
The DNA here is from genome assembly GCF_964028565.1 of Wolbachia endosymbiont (group A) of Tromatobia lineatoria. NCBI lineage: Bacteria > Pseudomonadati > Pseudomonadota > Alphaproteobacteria > Rickettsiales > Anaplasmataceae > Wolbachia > Wolbachia endosymbiont (group A) of Tromatobia lineatoria. The sequence goes on along the minus strand of NZ_OZ034791.1, from coordinate 827,639 downwards.
TTGATGGTGGACCAGGACATGTTTCCATAGTACAGAATGTACTGGAAGTATTGAATATAAACGTTCCTTTTGCTTGTATGGCAAAAGGTCCTGATCGTAACGCAGGAAATGAAAGATTTTATATGCTGGGCAGGGAAGAATTCAGTCTGGCAAATGACAGCAAAGTCATGCTTTACTTACAATTGCTGCGTAATGAAGCCCACCGTTTTGCGATAACTTCACATAGAAAAAAACGCGATAAACAGTTTATAGTTTCACAATTAAGCAAAATACCCGGCATTGGCAACAAAAGAAAAAAAGCGTTGATGTCTTATTTTGGTTCAGTGAAAAATATAAGCAAAGCTTCTCTGGCTGAAATTCAAAACATACCTGGAATTAGTAAAGGTTTAGCAGAAGTTATTCTTAAACACGTAAATTATAAGAGAGGAGTACTGGAATGACACAAAACCCGTTTTATTATTAGGGAATTTATATCTTAAAACCGCAAAAAAAGGTGTGCGTATTTGTGAAAAAAAATCTCCATAAAATTTGTGAAGCAATGTGGTGGGACTAGTGCGATTCGAACGCACGACCTTCAGATTAGGAGTCCAACGCTCTATCCTGCTGAGCTATAGTCCCGTATTTCCTACCATTCATGTAAAATTATAGCAAAAAATCCTTTCTTTTCTAGATTTCTTGCATAACCAATTTATGACGACAAAAAACATTTCTGTACTTCTTGAGTATAATGCTATTATATTTAATAACATGGTTTAAGTAAGATTAATGCTAGTTAACAATATTGGTTATTTCTATAACAATCAAAACGACTTTGCTTTAAGCAATATAAACATTAAAGTAAAGAAAGGAAATGTTGCATGTTTATTGGGGCATTCTGGCTGTGGCAAGTCAACAATTTTGAAATTAATTGCGGGGATAGAAAATCCAAAATCTGGAACTATTTTTATAAATGATAGGTTAGTTGCAAGTAATAAGGCATCAGTCGCTATAGAGCATAGAAATATCGGATTGATTTTTCAGCATTCTGCATTATTTCCTCATAAAACAGTAGTAGAAAATATAACCTTTGCTATCCGCAGCTCTTCCAAGAGAGAAAAGCACCTAATTGCATTGGAAATCTTGAAGTTACTCAATATAGAAAAATATGAAAATATGTACCCTAACGCCTTATCTGGAGGACAGCAACAATTAGTTGCAATAGCAAGAGTGATGGCACAAAACCCTGATGTTGTGTTGTTAGATGAACCATTTTCTAATTTAGATATACTGCTCAAGTGCCGAATAAGACAACATATATTGTCCCTTTTTAGAAGTAAAAATATCCCTGTGCTAATGGTAACTCATGACCCGCAAGAAGCATTGAAAGTTGCAGATTTTATCTACGTAATGAAAAATGGTAAAATTATTCAATCAGGAGTTTCTAGCGATATATACCATAAGCCTAAAGATGATACGCTAGCAAAGTTTTTTAGTGAGCTCTCTTCTACTCTACAGTTAAGCGAAAAGTTTCCACTTATTCGCTGCAAGAAAATAATCTAGTTTGGGATTGTTATAAAATAATTAAAAAACCTTGATTTATAATTAAATAAAGGTGATATAATCTATGTGTTACTTGACTTCAGTCAAGTTTTAATATTTCAAGGTCAATATTTTAAATGGAGGTGAAAATGAGTTTAGGACCATGGCAATTGTTTCTAGTCTTAATAATAATTTTAGTTCTGTTTGGTGCAGGCAGATTACCGCAAGTTATGGGTGATTTAGGAAAAGGCATCAAAAACCTTAAACAGGAGCTTAAGGACTCAGAAAAATTATCGTCTAATGAACCAGATCGTTAGCGTCCTCATACTTCGTGACATGCACCTTAGTGCATGTCATCTGTTTAAAAACTTAGTCAGGTTAAAGAATGAAAGAGATGAAGTGTTGGTATGAAATAAATAACAAATATTGAAATACAGCAACAACTATGTTAGCTTAAGAGGAATATTTTATTAAAGGATAATTGTGCAAAAAAGTGAGAAACTAACTAAAGATAAAAAACTAGCTTCTGATATTCTAAAAGAGGTTGCAGATACCAATAACAATGATAGCAATAAAGTAACTTTGTTTGACATTAAAACAGCTTTGCATGAGCGCGGTTTTGGTATTTTAATAATCATCTTCTCCTTGCCGCTATCGGTGCCTATACCGGTTCCACCTGGTTATACAACTATTCTTTCTATACCTTTAATCTTATTCTCACTGCAGCTTCTATTTGGATTTGATTCTCCTTGGATGCCCAGTTGGCTAGAAAGAAGATCTTTTCAGCGTTCAACACTAGCTCTTGTGGTAGAGAAAACTTCCCCTGTATTAGAAAAAATAGAAAAATTCATGAAGCCAAGACTGTCTTTCATTTTCTATGGGCCTGGTGAGAAGATTCTGGCTTTTATGATGTTGCTTTGTGCAATAATAATAGCTCTTCCATTACCTTTTACTCACTTCCTTCCTGCAATTGGCACAACTCTTATTTCACTTAGCATTATGAGTAAAGACGGGTTTCTATCCATATTGGGAGTTTTAGTATCATTGTGCGCGTTGTTGCTTACTCTTGTTGTAATAGTCAAAGGACCACAACTTATAACCGGAGCACTTTCTCTTCTTAAAAGCTTTACAACACTTTAACAAAAGAACGAATTACTAGCGCAAAATGAATAATGCATATTGAAATAAAACAATAATTGTGTTAAGAATTATTTTTATCAAAGGTTTTTCGTGTCAAAAAATGATAAGTTGACTAAAAGTGATAAATTAGCTTCTGATATTCTAAAAGAAGTTGCAGATACCAATAACAATGATAGCGATAAAGTAACTTTGTTTGACATTAAAACAGCTTTGCATGAGCGTGGTTTTGGTATTTTAATAATCATCTTCTCCTTGCCGCTATCGGTGCCTATACCGGTTCCACCTGGTTATACAACTATTCTTTCTATACCTTTAATCTTATTCTCATTACAGCTTTTATTTGGATTTGATTCTCCTTGGATGCCCAGTTGGCTAGAAAGAAGATCTTTTCAGCGTTCAACACTAGCTCTTGTGGTAGAGAAAACTTCTCCAGCATTAAAAAAAATAGAAAAGTTCATGAAACCAAGAATGTCTTTTATTTTCTATGGGCCCGGTGAAAAGATTTTAGCTTTTGTAATGTTGCTTTCTGCATTATCGATAGCTCTTCCATTGCCTCTTACTAACTTCATTCCTGCAATTGGTACGACTCTTATTTCGCTTGGCATTATGAGTAAAGATGGGTTTCTATCCATATTGGGAGTTTTAATATCATTGTGTGGGCTATTGCTTACTCTTGTTGTAGTAGTCAAAGGGCCACAACTTATCATTGGGGCATTTTCTTTTCTCAAAAGCTTCGTATATGGTTAGGCTTTACAACACCTTAACAAAAAAAAAGGAGCTTTTTACACCTATCGATAAAGATCATGTGAAAATGTATGTTTGCGGACCAACAGTATATGACACAGCACATATAGGCAATGCACGGTCTGTTGTTGTGTATGATGTGTTATTTCAGCTACTTAAGTTTTGTTATGGCAAAGTTACCTATGTGCGTAACATAACCGACATTGATGATAAGATAATTAATGCAGCAAGTGAGAAAAATAGCAACATAGAAAGTATAACCACATATTACATTAAAGCTTTTCATGATGATATGGAAAGCATAAATTGTAAAAAACCAACATACGAACCAAAAGCAACGGAAAACGTAGATTATATTATAAAATTAATTGAACATTTGCTGCAATCAGGCCACGCTTATGAATCTGACAAACACGTGTATTTTAATATAGAATCTTACCATGAATATGGTGCTTTATCAGGAAAAAAAACTGATGAATTGGTTCCAGGTAGCAGAGTTGAAGTTAATGAAAATAAAAAGCACCCGGGAGATTTTGTGCTGTGGAAGCCTGCAAGTGATATTGACTACAAACTTTCAAGTTATTGGGATAGCCCATGGGGAGAGGGCAGGCCTGGATGGCATATAGAATGCTCAGCAATGTCATATGCTTACCTTGGCAAAGATTTTGATATTCATGGTGGCGGCATAGATTTACAATTTCCTCACCATGAAAATGAAATTGCACAGAGTAAGTCTGCATTTGCTGGATCAATGTTTGCAAAATACTGGATACATAACGGCTTTCTTACAGTAAATGAAGAAAAAATGAGCAAGTCCTTATTTAATATAGTCAAAGTAAGAGATTTGCTAGATAGTGGAATAAAGGGTGAAGTAATACGCTATGCACTGCTCAAAACTCACTACAGAAAACCACTTGATTGGACAGAAAACGTTATTTCTGATGCACAGGAAACCTTAAACAAATTTTATCGGTTATTACGTGGTTTAGATATAACGAATATTGATGAAAGTAACGCAGAGATTTCTAAAGATTTTATAGACGCTTTAAAAAACGACTTAAACATTCCTGAAGCTCTAGCTATATTACATGAAATGGCTGCAAAAATTAACAAAATGAGTAATGAAAGTGAAAAGCTTAAATTAACTGAGAGTTTTGTTAAGAGTGCCAGATTTATTGGTCTTCTTGAGTCAAGTTATCAAGAGTGGTTTACTGCTGGTGTGAGTCATCAAGAAATAGAAAGATTGATAGATTTAAGAAGAGCAGCAAAACAAAATAAAGATTATAATACTGCAGACAAAATAAGGGACCAGTTGAAACAAATAGGGGTTACAATTTCTGACAATGAAGATGGTACAACAACCTGGTAAATTCATATGGAAAACTACTTCCTGTTATTCACAGATAGTCTAGTATCATCATTAGTCTTACCCATACATCAAGGTTTTGTGTTCAATACCATGCTTTATTTCAGGTCGTATCACACTCCACTACTGATGTTATTTTTTGGAGTACTAGGATCAAGTCTTGGTGGAATAGTTAATTGGTACTTAGGTAAAATAACAATCTCTATACGAAAATCATACCACAAATTAGAAAACGGATATACAATGCCAAAAGTTACAAAAAATTTGCTAATTTTTGCAACTTTATTACTTTCGTGGGTGCCAGCACTTGGAAGTGTGATTCAAATTTTATCAGGTTATTTCAAGTTAAACCTTTATATTCTTGCCCCTTTAATCATTCTATCTAATTTCTTCTATTTGTTATATCTAATACTTACTTTTGGAGTATAACAGCTATAGTACTACAGTTATTAAAGCCCACTTCTGTCATCTTATGCTCTGACAGAAGCGGAGCTATAAATTAAATGCAAAATTTCTAGTAGTCATAGGATGCACCATGAGCTAAAAGTAATTCCACAAGCTCTTAGTGATTATATTTAGCAGCATAATGTAATGCTGTTCTTCCTTCATTATTTTTGGTGTTAATGTCTGCGTTGTGTTTTAGTAGCACCTTAGCTATGTCAACATTTCCCGTCATAGCAGCTAAGCACAATGTAGTGCCTCCATACCTGCTTTTAGCATTAACCTCAGCACCTTTACCAACAAGACACTTTACCGCATCCAACACTCCGCTACATACGGCTAGGTGCAACGAAGTGTCATTAGACCAACTTTTAGCATTAATCTCAGCACCTTTATTGATTAAATATCTCACTATATCCAACTGGCCGTTATAAGCAGCCCAATGTAACAAAGTCCAGTCATATCTGTTTTTAGCATTAACATCAGCACCCTTGCCAACGAAGTATTCTATCACATTTAATTTCCCATTCTGGACTGCTTTATGTAACGGAATATTGCCATCTCCATCCTCAGTATTAAGGTCAGCACCTTTACTAATAAGGTACTCTACTACATCCAATTTTCCACTGTAAGCAGCTCTATGGACAGAAGTGCAGTTATTCCCATCCCTCGCATTAACATCAGCACCCTCACTAACTAGGCACTTTGTGATATTCAATTTTCCGTGGTATGCAGCTAAGTGTAATGGAGTTCCATAATAAAGTGGCTTTGTAGCATTAGCATTAACATCAGCACCTTTGTTAATTAGGCACTTCACCACATCTAGCTCTCCAATACAAGCAGCCAGGTGTAACGGAACCCAGTCATCTTTGCTTCTAGCATTAACATCGGCACCTTTACTAATAAGATGCTCCACTACAGCTAGTACTCCACTCCTAGAAGCATAGTGCAATGGAACCCAGTCATTTTCGCTTCTAACATTAATATCAGCACCTTTACTAATAAGATACTCTACTACTCTCAAATTTCCATTATAAGAAGCGTGGTGTAACGGAGTTTGACCGAGATTGTCCTTAACATTAACAGTTTTTACCAATTCACCTGGGTAATGTCTTTCTATATGTGTTATTATTGCACTAATTGCTTCATAATCACCACTTACAGCAAGGAAGTGTAAAGGTGCACTTTTCTTTATAAAAAGCGGTTCTCCATGTACATAAGATGAGCTGAAATAAAAGTCATCAATCAATTTACCATATTTACTTGCATATCCCCAAATAGATGCAACATGAATTGTACTATCTTTTACTATATTACCACTATTTATTAATTCTAGGGCTTTTCTGAGAACTTCTTCTTCTCGGCCTTCCTTTTGTAAATTTAATTCAGTTACTTCCTGTACTAACCTATGGACATTTAATACACTTTGGTTTTGTTCACCGCCCACCATGGAATATCTCACAAGTAAACGGATGGCTAGCTTTAACTGTTTTTTCTTATAATCACTTACCGAATTTAAGAATATTTCTCTAGCGATTTTATCAGGTGCAAAATAAGCCAAAACATCTAAAATCTCTGAAGCTAACGGTCCATATTGTTCATCACTTCTTACTTTATCCATCGTAACTTCCCAAGCTGTAAAAGTTGTTTTAGTATAGTCGTTATCAATTCCTTGAAATATTTTAGACTTAAGCAACTTCTTAGCTTTCTTTTCATACTCTTTTAGGTAATCACTAATTTTAAACTCCTCTATTATTCTCTGATCTTCAATATATGATATTGCTTGTTGTATAGCTAAAGGAAAGCATTGCAACCTTCTTACCAAATTTTCTATCTCCCGATCTTGCGATTTATCTTTTTTTAGTATATTAAATCCTTTTTTAACAAACTCTATAGCGTCTCTTTGTTCCAATTCTCCTAGCTTTATAACGTCTATTCCCTTTTCCAGTTCCTGATCATGCGAGGTAATCAAAATATGAGGCTTGTTAAGATCAGGAGATAAAGAAAATGGCAAAAATTTACTTATCTTTTTGTACTCTTGAACGTTATCGAAAATGAACAGGCTCCTCCTTCTTGCGAAGAAAGCATATACTTCTCTAACAATAGTTTCTATCGTTTTGTCGTTTCCATACTTATCTTTAGAAGAAATACCTAATCTATCTCTAGCTAACCTTAAGAAAGAATCTTTCATAGCTTCAAAGTTTTCAGCGTCTATCCATATAACATTGCCGTCATAATATCTTCTATATTTACAAGCATATTTTCTAGCTAACTGGCTTTTTCCCATCCCCCCAGGACCACTAATAGACGTTATGTATGAAATTACAGCACCTTTGGGATCGCGTTGTAGCGAATCATGTAGCATTCCCAATTCCTCATCTCTTCCTGTAAATAGTCTGACTGGACCTCTTACATCAAACCAAATCGCTCCTAAAATTTCCTCTCTTATTTTTTCAAAAAACTCCTTTATTTCTTCATGTGATAGAAACTTTCCCTCTCTTGCTTTCATCCAATCCAGAACTTCTACCAGAAAGCGACTATAAACGTTCTTTTTATCGAGATTATTAAATTCTTTTCCCAACTCATTCTCAATGATTTCCGCTAGTTTTATCTCGTTAGGTTGATCTACTGCAAATACTAATTTATCAAAAAATTCCCTTAGAGGTTGTCCGGAAACAAGTAAAAGGCTATAATATCTGAAATTTTAGTACGGGGTAAAGATGAGAAAAAAGTATCCAACAGATCTAAGCGAAAGGGAATGGGCAAGAATAGAAAAACACTTCAGAGTATCATACAAGAAAGGAGGAAGGCCGCCAAAGTATAGCAAAAAAGAAATATTAGAAGCAATTTTCTATGTATTGCGTACAGGGTGTCAATGGCGGTATTTACCAAATGATTTTCCGCTATGGAAGACTGTGTATGAGCAGTTCAGGCAATGGAAGAAGCAGGGAATTTTTGAGAAAATGAATTATGAAATTACAAAATATAGTAGAAGAAAAATAGGAAGGAATGAGCAGCCGAGTGCCTGTATAGTAGATAGTCAATCTGTAAAGACTACAGAAAAGGGGGGATCAAAGGCTATGATGGAAGTAAAAAAGTAAAGGGTAGAAAAAGGCATATAATTACAGACACTCAGGGTTTTATACTAGGTTGTTACGTAGGCGCTGCTAACGAAAATGATAGAGATGGTATTAAAATAGCATTAAACAATATGAGAACAAAATATACTAAAGTTAAAAAAATGTGGGCTGACATGGGATACCAAGGAAGAAATTTAAAGAATCACATAAAGGAAGAATATGACATAGATATTGAAATTGTTAAAAGGCCTCCATGTAGATTTTGGGTGCACAAAGATACGCCACCTGAGCTACTACCAACAAGAGAACAAGGGTTTAAAGTACAGCCAAGAAGATGGGTTGTAGAAAGGACTTTTGCTTGGGTTAATAGGAATAGAAGGCTATCGAAGGAGTATGATTTACTCACAACATCCACTGAGAATTTCATATACCTAGCTATGAGTAGGGTTATGTTAAAGAGGGAATATGCTTGAATTTACTAGTTTCCGGACAACCTCTGAATGGTTTTTACAAAAATTCGAGTACCAAGGAAAGTGAAGAAAAGTTGACTCTTCTATCTCCTCAAGCAAATCTTCAATTCGATGAGACTCAGGTACAAAGTGTGCTCTCAGATTTTGAGAAATTGGAGTTTAAGGATAATAAGTGTTTTGACAAAATAGCAGACGATTATGAAAAGAAGGGGAAGAGTTCCCTCTTTAATTACGTGATATTGAATAAGCGGAAAGAAATAATCGATATATTAGATAGGAATCTTCCTCTTCTCGAAGAACAGGAGGAGTTTAGAAAGAAATATAGTCAATATGTTTTTCAAATTGACAAAGGAATGAGTTATGGAAAAGAACTTCAAGATAGACTTCAGTCTTTTAAAGATAGGGCAGAAGAAGTGTTATCAGATTTTGAAAAATTGAATTTCAATTTTAAGGATAATAAATGTCAAGATTCTTCTGATTCTGTAAATTATAATAACGGCCGGCCAGCGGATCCATTTGACAAAATAGCAAACTATTATCGACGGGAGAAGGAGAGCATTTTCCTTTTTAACTATGTGGTATTAAGTAAGCAAAGAGAAATAATGGATATATTGGATAAGAAGCTTACTTCTAAAGATCAGGAGGAGTTAAAAGAAAATTTTAAAAAGAGGTTGGGTAGATATCTTCTTCGAATTGACGAAGGAATGAATGATGCAAAAGAATTTCTAAACAAAGATGATCTAATTGGTTTCTTTGATGGATGTTATTGGCCAGACAAAAAGGCAGGACATCTTGTTAATCATTATGATAATCTTAGTATCAACATTACTAAACCTGGACAGAGTTTAGAAACTAGTCGTCTTTTTAGCGAAAAGATTAAAAGGATGGAAACAATTAAAAATGAGGTACAAAGAGTAAAAATATGCAGTAATGATAAAAGAATAGTAACAATTGAGAAGAATGAGAAACAACAGAGGAACTACTCCTTTACAAAATTTGCAATATGTGACATCGAAATTAGTTGGGGTGCAAAAGATGAATCTGGAAAAGACCTTAACTGTACTGTTGTTCTAAATATAAATTTAGGTCAAGTTAGTATTAAAAAATCAACTATTGACGGTAAAGATGTTGAACCAAAGAAAATTTTAGAGTTAGCTAAGCAAAACGAGGCTGTGCTTATAAAAGGTAAAGCTTTACATGAAGTTTTAGCAGCACATTTCATTAAGCAAACACCATGTGAGGGAAAGAAGGATATGCAATCGCACGAGAATATCGTTGTACCTGGTTCCGGTGCACCTCGCTCTACTAATGAGGAAATAACTGTAGAGCATCCGTTCGGGAAAGCGGCAAATAAAGATAATCATAGAGAAATGTGAGTTTACAACAAATGGTGCCATGAAAGTAGCTGATACATAACTGTACGAACGTTTGTTTGCGAAGAAATGTTATAGCAGGTTTTGCCTCAAACACAAAGGTGTCATTCCAGTGCTTGACACTGGAATCCAGCCCTTTTACGCAGTCCCATTAAAAACGTTGTATTTTAACGTAGGATTAGCTACTTTTATACTCACCAATTTAATCTCTAATCAAAATTCCTGGATCCCAGTGTCTGGGCACTGGGATGACATCCTCCCTAGTGGATTCAAATCACAATATTCGTATAGTAAGCACTGACCACTTTTGCTTCAATATTTGCGATGCCCCTGAACAGATACAATTATTCTATTATCAGGAGGATGCCATTAATCGCTTTATATAATGCTACTTGTAACACTTATGCCCTGAACGGAGACAGTTTAGGCTGTTATGCCTGGCGGCTTTGTTGGAATAAGTTTTTCAACACTGCTAACAATAAAATTGATTGTATCGTCAGCTACCTTATCGAATTTATCATTTATCTCTTTTCCTATTTCTTGATTTTTAACATATTCGTGTAGAGCTAAAGCAGTTATAGCTGCACATGCTGCAATTAAGCCAGTTTGTGCTATAATGAATAGTGATAATCCTCCTACGAATATAGATGTTAATCCAATAGCCAGGTTTATAATTTTACTTTGTGTTGTTTGTTGCGTCGCTTGGCTTTGATCTGCCTGTTTATCCTCTAAAGCATTCGATATTGTTTTTAAGGCAACTTTTATCGCTATTGCTGCAACTGAAACCATAATTAGCCCTATAGCTATTTTTGCTAAAAGAAGAATCGACGGTAGCATCATTACAAATAATAGCGCGCCAATTCCTCCAGCTAACCACTTCTCATTTATTTTTTTTGATTGATTTGTACCAGTGTTCATTATTACCCTCCACTTTACTTATGATTTACCTATATCTAATACGAAATATGAAGGTAGTCAACTATATATTTTATATGAAAGATTGTATTAAAAGTTTTTCATGTTATTTTTTGCTGCTTCGTGGTTAAATTTGGAATTTTAGAAAGAGTTACGTATTATTTGAAATTCTTGTATACTGTTTTGAATCAGTTAAATAGATAATGAAGTGCAGGACGCAGTTTTAATTTTACAAGATGGCAAGTGCTTTTGGGGAAAATCAGTAGGTAAAAAAGGCAAATGCATAGGTGAGGTCTGTTTTACCACTGGTATGACCGGTTATCAGCATACTATAACTGATCCTTCTTTTGCCGATCAAATTATAACGTTCACTTTTCCTCATATTGGTAACGTTGGAATAAACCATAAGGATAATGAAGGAAAGAAAATTTTTGCAAGTGGTGTGGTTATGCGTGAACTTTCTTCTATGTCCCACCCTTCTTCATATATCAGTTTAAATGATTGGTTAGAGAAAAATAACGTGATTGGGATATCAGGAGTTGATACTAGAGCTTTAACGAGACATTTGAGAGAACATGGATCTCAAAATGGAATGATATGCTCATCGAGTAAGGCGCATGCATTAGACAAATTGAAGGAATACAAACCTGTAAATGGGATAGAAATAACTAATAAGGTTAGTTTAAATAACAGTTTTGAAAATAATAGACTAGCGGAGCACTTTGTCATCCAAGTAGCTGACTACTCGGATCCAGCAAAAAATATATGGATTCCAGTGTCACGCACTGGAATGACATCAGATAGAGCTATTGACCTTAATGCAAAATATAGGATTGTAATCGTTGATTTTGGCGTAAAAATCAGTATAGTTTCACGCTTAATAGAACTTGGTTGTACAGTTGAATTAATCAGACCAAGCACAGGTTTTGCTCAAAAAGTGTTGAGTATGAATCCAGATGGTATAGTGCTTTCAAATGGTCCTGGTGATCCGCAAGAAATAGGAGAAAGTGTAGTTTCAGAAATAGACATTATTATAAAATCTAAAATACCAATTTTTGGCATATGCATGGGCCATCAATTACTTGCGATTACTTTGGGGGCAAAGACCATCAAGATGGATATAGGTCACCGAGGGAGTAACCATCCAGTTTATGATGTAATTAGTGGAAAAGTTGAGATCACTAGCCAAAATCATGGTTTTGTTGTTGATTCAGCTTCTCTTCCAAGTAATGTTGAAATTACTCACATTTCTCTATTTGATAATAGTGTAGAGGGAATAATGATGAAGGATTACCTAGTCTTTTCTGTGCAATATCATCCAGAAGAAGCGCCAGGTACGCATGATTCGCATTATTTGTTTAGGCGTTTTATTGGCAATATTGTGTTATATAAAATGAAATCTGCATGATTTTAATCAGGGTAGGTTTTATTGCTTGATTTTTTAATTTTAGGCGTTTAGTATTAAATACAATAAGAGCTTAAGTTAAGATGCTAAAATAGTATTCTCTTAACAAATTTTTGCGGAGGAGTGACCGAGTGGTTAAAGGTAACAGACTGTAAATCTGTCCGCGTGAGCGTACGTAGGTTCGAATCCTACCTCCTCCATTGTGCGGGTATAGCTCAATGGTAGAGCTCTAGCCTTCCAAGCTAGTGACGTGGGTTCGATTCCCACTATCCGCTCTTTTTTTTGTTGTATTTTTATAAAATCAACATATTATTTATTGATGTATTTGTATTTTAGGTAGAAAAGTTTAAATTATGACAGCAATAGTGGAAGCATTTGGAAAGCCGCATGTAAATGTGGGAACAATAGGACATGTGGATCATGGGAAGACGACGTTAACAGCGGCGATAACGAAGCATTATGGAAATTTTGTAGCGTACGATCAGATAGATAAAGCGCCAGAAGAAAGGAAGAGGGGGATAACGATAGCAACAGCGCATGTTGAGTATCAGACGGAAAAAAGGCATTATGCACACGTTGATTGTCCTGGACACGCTGACTATGTAAAGAACATGATAGTAGGTGCAGCACAGATGGATGCGGCGATATTGGTAGTGTCGGGGGTTGATGGGCCAATGCCACAAACGAGAGAGCATATATTGCTGGCGAAGCAGGTAGGTGTTGGATATATCGTGGTGTATATAAATAAAGCTGATGTTGCTGATGCTGATATGATAGATTTAGTAGAAATGGAAGTGAGGGAATTACTGAGTAAATACGGATTTCCAGGGGATGAAGTGCCTGTGGTGGTTGGTTCAGCGCTCAAGGCGCTGGAGGATGACAGCAGCGAATATGGAAAGAAATCAATAGATAAATTGATGGAAAAGTTAGATGAATATGTAGCGGTTCCACCAAGGCCTGTGGATTTACCATTTTTATTGCCAATCGAAGATGTATTTTCGATATCGGGGCGAGGAACAGTGGTAACAGGAAGAATAGAGAAGGGAGAGATAAAGACGGGAGAAGAGATAGAGATAATAGGTCTGAAAGCGACGCAAAAGACGATATGCACAGGTGTTGAGATGTTTAAGAAGTTGCTGGATAAGGGAAGTGCAGGACTCAATGTAGGAATATTGTTAAGAGGAACAAAAAGAGAAGAAGTGGAGAGAGGGCAAGTATTAGCGAAACCGGGGACGATAACACCGCATAGAAAGTTTAAGGCGGAGGTTTATATATTAAAGAAAGAGGAAGGAGGAAGGCATACACCATTTTTTGCGAATTACCAGCCACAGTTTTATTTAAGGACAACGGATGTAACTGGGAGCATAAAATTGCTAGATGGGAAGGAGATGGTAATGCCAGGAGATAATGTGAGTGTAGAAGTAGAATTGCAAGTACCGATAGCAATGGATAAGGGATTGCGTTTTGCGATAAGAGAAGGCGGTAGAACTGTTGGTTCTGGTGTTGTTTCTGAAATTTTGGAGTGAGTGTAGTAACTAAGATGAAGCAAGATATATATATTAACATTAAGGCTTTCGATTGTTCTTTATTGGAGGAGTGTGTTCGAAAATTTGTTGATGAATTAAAGCGGTCCAGTGCAAAATTATCTGGTCCGATTGCGTTGCCAAGGAAAGATTCTAAATTTATTGTTAATAGATCTCCTCACGTTGATAAAAAATCTCGTGAACAGTTTGAAATGAGAACTTCTAGGCGTTTGATTGTTTTACATGATCTTACTCCTACTATGATGCAGATGCTTACAGGTTTATCTTTTTCTGCTGGCGTAGAAGTGGATTTAAAAGTCAAGGAAGTTAAGGTTTAGGAGAAGGAAATGAAGAGAATAAATTCGCTGAGGAGAATTGGTTTACTAATGATGAATATTGGTCATACTGCTATGTATTCTGACAATAGTCGCATGGCTGTAACTTTATTGCATCTCAGCGAAACTTATATTATTGATATAAAAGGACAAGATAAATGTGGCTATAATTCAGTCATTTTAGGCATAGGAGATTTTAAAAATATAGCAAAACCTCAGTTGGAATATTTAAAGAAAAAGGGTATAAATAATAAATGTAAGTTATACGAAAGTAGATTAAATGACCTGTCGGGAATAGAATGTGGTAAAAAAGTGGGAATCAATCATTTTGTGGTTGGTCAATATCTTGATATTACGGGTTATTCTATAGGTAAAGGATTTGCTGGTGTGATGAAGCGGCATAATTTCAGTGGGCTTAGGGCATCTCATGGTGTTTCTATTGCTCACAGATCACAAGGTTCCACTGGCCAATGTCAGGATCCTGGTAGAGTATTCAAAGGAAAGAAAATGGCTGGTCATTTAGGTAACAGCAGGATAACTGCACAAAATATGAAGATATTATCCATTGATCATGAAAATAGTATAATTGCTGTGAAGGGTAATAATGTTCCTGGGTTTAAAAATTCCTATGTTTTTGTAAGAGATGCAGTTAAAAAATCTTTACATAAAGATGTTCCTTTTCCGGTAGGTTTACTGTTAGATGTAAATGATGATGCTAGTAATTTGGTAAGTTAGTTATGGAATGTAATTTAGTTAATCTATCTAATGATAATGTAGGTACTGCTCAGCTCAATCCTTTGATATTTTCTGCTAAGCAAAAATTGAGTATTTTGCATGATATAGTGAGATGGCAATTAGCGAAGAGAAGAGCTGGTACTCATAAAACAAAAGGTATTAGTGATGTCTCTGGTACAACAGCTAAACCTTATGGTCAAAAACGTACCGGTAGGGCAAGACAAGGGAGCTTGCGATCTCCTCAATTTAGAGGTGGTGGGATTATTTTCGGCCCTGTTGTGAGGAGTCATACTTATTCTCTTAATAAGAAGGTACGCAAATTTGGTTTAAAAATTGCTTTATCTCTAAAGTATTTAAATAATCAAGTAATTATTCTGGATAATTTAAATATTGATGTGAAGAAAACGTCTGAAATGTGTAAATGTATTAAAAATTTTAAATTTTCTTCCTTTTTGATAGTTGGTGATTATGGAGATGATTTGTTGCGTGCGGCTAAAAACTTGCACTATGTAGACTTAATCAAACCTATTGGGTTAAATGTTTTTGATATATTGAATCACGAATGCGTGATGTTGACAAAGGATACTTTAAAGCATCTTGAAGGTAGATTGTTATGATCAAATATAATAATATAATAAAATCTCCTATAATTACAGAAAAGGCCTCTTTTTTGAGGGAGAAGTTTAATAAATATTCTTTGTATGTTTTTGTAAATGTAAATAAGCGTCAAATAAAGTTGGCAATAGAGTCTCTATTTGATGTTAAAATTTCTTCTATAAATGTTGTTAGAATTAAGCCTAAATATAGGCGTTTTAGGGGTGTAGTTGGTTGTGAAAAACAGAAAAAGAAAGTTTATTTTTCTTTGATGGATGGTCAAAAATTAGATATAATGAGCGTTTAGTATGGGTATGAAATTTTTTAATCCTGTTACTCCGTCTTCTCGTGGGACTGTGTTAGTAAGTAAAGTTGGTTTATCAAAAGATGAGCCAGAAAAGTCTCTTACATCCGGTAAAAAGTCCAGTGGTGGAAGAAATAATCATGGTAGAATTACAACTCGTCATAGGGGTGGTGGTCACAAAAAGAAGTATAGAGTGATAGATTTTAAGCGTAATAGAAGTGGTCAAGGTATAGTTGAAAAAATAGAGTATGACCCAAATAGAAGTGGGTTTTTGGCGTTAATATCATATAAGGAAGATGATATTAAGTCTTATATATTAGCTCCTCAAGGTATGAAGCCAGGTGATGTTGTTACAGCTGGGAATGATGCTGATATTTTGCCAGGGAATTGTTTACTACTCAAGCATATACCTGTTGGTTCTTTCGTTCATAATGTTGAGCTGAAGCCAGGTAATGGTGCTGCGATTGCTAGAGCTGCTGGTTGTTATGCACAAATCGTTGGTCGTGATGGCCAATATGTTTTATTACGACTCAGGTCTGGTCAAATTAGGTTGATTTTATCTTCTTGCAAGGCTACTATTGGTGTAGTATCTAACCCTGACCATAAGAATAGAAAGTTGGGTAAAGCTGGGAGAAGTAGGTGGCTTGGGATTAGACCTACTGTACGTGGAGTTGCAATGAATCCAGTTGACCATCCTCATGGAGGCGGGGAAGGAAAAACCTCTGGTGGTCGTCATCCTGTTACTCCTTGGGGTGTTGCAACAAAAGGAAAGAAAACTCGAAGGAGAAATAAATCTAGTGATAAGTATATAAAACAATTGAAAGGTTAGTTTATGAGTAGATCTGCATGGAAGCCTCCTTTTTGTCATCCTTCTATATTAAAGTCGGTGAATAATGCTTTAAACAAGGGGTTTGTTAACATGGCTATAAAAGTTCATTCCAGGGCTTCTGTAATTCTTCCTAATTGTTTAGGTTTAAAGTTTGCTGTTTATAATGGTAAGGATTACATTCCTGTGAATGTTAATGATCAGAATATGATAGGTCATAAGTTTGGTGAGTTTTCACCCACTCGTAAATTTACTGGGCATAGTGGTGATAAAAAGGCGACAAGAAGGTAATTGATATGAAAAACAGAGATGTAATAGTTAAAGCTGGTTCTAGGGTTTTAAAATCAACTCCTCGTAAATTGAATTTGGTTGCTGGTTTAGTACGTAATAAAAAAGTTTCTTTTGCCACTGTGCAATTAAGATTTTGTGAAAAGAAAGCTGCAGGTCTTATAAGGAAGGTATTAAATTCTGCGATTGCTAATGCTCAAAATTATGGATTGGATATCGATAATTTATATATAAAAGAAATTTTAATAGGTAAGTCTCTTACTTTGCGTAGGGTATGTCCAAAAGCTATGGGTAGAGCTAATAGAGTTAGTAAACGTTATAGTAATATAACTGTAAAATTGGGGGAAATTATATGATTCATAAAAATAGAAAATTAATAAGGAAAGTGCAAAAATATGGGAAACGTTAATCCTAAAGGATTTAGGTTAAAAATAATTAATACTTGGTCATCTATTTGGTATGCTGAGAAGGGTTATAAACAAGGGTTGCATCAAGATTTATCTATTCGCAGTTATATAAATGAATCTTTTAAGCATGCTGGTGTTTCTAAAGTAATTATAGAGCGTACGATCGATTTGGTATCTGTAATAATACATTCTTCTAGACCTGGAGTGATAATAGGTAAGAAAGGCTCGGATATTGAGAAGATAAAGCAAAAGATAGCTGAAAAAGTAAAAAATAATGTGGAAGTGAATGTAGTAGGGGTTAAAAGGTCTGAAATAGATGCAGTTTTAATATCAAACAGCATTGCACAGCAGTTAGAAAAAAGGGTTTCATTTAGAAGAGCGATGAAAAAAGCTATTCAAAGTTGTTTGAGGATGGGTGCTAGAGGTATTAAAGTAAGTTGTTCTGGACGCCTTGGCGGAGCTGAGATAGCTCGTACTGAGTGGTATAAAGAAGGCCGTTTGCCTTTGCATACTTTACGTGCTAATATAGATTATGCTTTTGCTGAAGCAAAAACTATATATGGCATCATAGGAGTTAAGGTCTGGGTTTATATTGGTAACTAATTAGGTATATTGAAATGTTTATTCCTAAAAAAAGTAAATATAAAAAAGTATTTAAAGGACGAATTAAGGGTAACACGAAAGGTGGTAGCACATTATCTTTTGGAGATTATGGTCTAAAGGCTATGGAAGCAGGTAGGATTCAATCTAAGCATATTGAAACTGCAAGGCGTGTAATATCTAGAACATTAAAACGCTCTGGTAAAGTGTGGATAAGAATTTTTCCTGATACCCCTGTTAGTAAAAAGCCGGCGGATGTGCGTATGGGTAAAGGGAAAGGTAGTGTTGAGTTTTGGGTATTTAAAGCTAAGCCCGGTAGAATGTTGTTTGAAATTAGCAGTGATGTTCCCATGCATTTAGCAAGATTGGCGCTTGAAAAGGCAACTGCTAAGCTTCCTATGAAGTGTAAATTTGTATCTAATCATAATTAAATGGAGTTGCAATGGATATAGCTGACATTGAATCGAGGTCCTCGCAAGAATTGCATGAAATTCTTGTGAATTTGAGAAAAGAGTTTGTTAATTTGGTTTTTCAAAAGAAGCTGGGCCAGTGCAACAATATTTCGCGTTTTAGCTTAATAAGAAAGAGCATAGCTCGTATTTTAACTACATTAAATAAAAGAAGAAGAGAGGAAAAGAATGCCTAAAAAGGTTTTTTGTGGTACTGTAACTAAGGCTAAGTGTGATAAGACTGTAAAGGTTTCGGTATTACAAGTGTATAAGGATGAGCTGTATAAAAAGGTTATAAAAAAATACAAGAAGTATACAGCACATGATGAGAATAATAGTTGTAAAGAAGGGGACAAGGTTTTAATACAAGAACACAAGCCTATTTCTACTACTAAAAAATGGGTTATTGTTAATAGCTCACATTGAATAGGATATTTATATGATTCAAAAAAATACATTGTTGGAAGTAGCTGATAATTCTGGCGCGCGTGCAGTGCTTTGTATTGGTTTATTGGGTGGTAGAAAGTCTGCATCTATAGGTGACACAGTTATTGTATCTACTAAATCTATTACTCCAAGAGGGAAAGTTGAGAAGGGAAAAGTATATAGAGCAGTTGTGGTGAGGGTGAAAAGCCCTATTAGGAAATCTGATGGTTCTGTAATTCGTTTTTCTAGCAATGCTGTAGTTTTGATTAACGATCAAGGTGAACCACTTGGCACTCGGGTGTTTGGTCCGGTAAAAAAGTTATCATCTGGTTCTTTTATGAAGATAATGTCATTAGCTGTTGAGGTTTTATAATGAGTGCTAAAATAAAAAGTGGTGACGACGTTATAGTTTTAACTGGTAAAGATAAGGGAAAAATTGGTAAGGTAATCAAAGTTATAGCACGTGATGCTAAAAAGAAAGTAATTGTTTCTGGAGTGAATGTGCATA
The DNA here is from genome assembly GCF_964028565.1 of Wolbachia endosymbiont (group A) of Tromatobia lineatoria. NCBI lineage: Bacteria > Pseudomonadati > Pseudomonadota > Alphaproteobacteria > Rickettsiales > Anaplasmataceae > Wolbachia > Wolbachia endosymbiont (group A) of Tromatobia lineatoria. Next base: position 808,192 of record NZ_OZ034791.1, on the reverse strand, counting down.
AGAGACATACTAAACCAAAAGCTGGTAGTAGTGGTGATATATTAAATAAAGAGTTAGCTATTGATATATCCAACGTTGCAACATTGGACCCTAAATATAAAACTCCAACTAGAGTGGGGTTTAAGGTTATAGACGGTAGAAAAGTGCGTTTTGCAAAAGTTTCTGGAGAAGTGATAGATTAGGTTGATATGTTTAAAGAATTGTATAAAGATAGCATAGTAAAGTCCTTGAAGGATAAGTTTAATTACGGCAATATAATGCAAGTGCCTAAACTTGTCAAGGTGTGTATCAATATGGGCGTTGGAGATGCTGCTACAGATAGTAAAGCAATAAATGAACCACTTGATAGCCTATATTTGATTGCTGGGCAGAAGCCTTTATCAACTTTTGCAAAAAAATCTATTTCTGGCTTCAAGATCAGAAAAGGTGCTACAGTAGGTTGCAAAGTAACTTTGCGTAGAGATAAAATGTATGAGTTTTTAGAAAGATTGATATATATTGCTTTGCCAAGGGAAAAAGATTTTAGAGGATTTAGTGTGAAGCAATTTGACGGTAATGGTAATTTTTCCTTTGGTATAAAGGAACATATCTCGTTTTTAGAAATAGACTATGATAAAATAAGTAAAATTAGAGGTATGGATATTAATATTATAACAAGTGCAGTTAGTGATAAGGAAGCAAAGGAATTATTACTGGCTCTTAAATTTCCTTTTTTTGATTAATTGAGAGGAGAAATATATGGCAAAAAAATCTATGATAGAAAGAAATCTTCGCAGAATAAAGTTGTGCGATCAATATAAAGAAAAAAGAGAAAAATTGAAATCTATAATAAATAATAAGAATTTGTCTATTGTAGAAAGGTTTACAGCTCAAAATAAATTAATTAAAAAATTGCCTAGAAATTCTTCTAAAACCAAAATTAGAAATAGGTGTGCTTTAACTGGGAGACCAAGAGGAGTATATAGAAAATTTGGTTTATGTAGAATTGTTTTGCGTGATTTATGTTCTTTTGGGCAAATTCCAGGAGTTACAAAGTCTAGTTGGTAAATATAATATAAGGAGTATATTGTGGCGTTATCTGATAGTATTGGTGATTTTTTAACAAGGATACGTAATGCTCAATTGGCAATGCATAGGGCAACAAGGGTACTATTTTCTAAGATGAATTCTTCTATATTGGAGATTTTAAAAGAGGAAGGGTATATCCTTGATTATGAAAAGCAAGTTGTAGATAATTTACCTTCTTTCATTGTAAAATTGAAGTATTATGAGAAGTCACCTGTAATTAGTGACATAGTTAGGGTGTCAAAGCCTGGTTGTCGTCGTTATTCTAAGTATAAGGACATTTCTAAAGCATATAATGGTCTTGGTATTTTTATTATATCGACACCCAAAGGAGTGATGACTGATTATAATGCACATAAATTAAAGGTTGGTGGAGAAGTTTTGTGTCGTGTGTTTTAAATAATAGGAGAAATTCATGTCTCGTATAGGTGCTGCTCCTATCAATATTCCTGCTGGTGTTTCAGTTGAATATAATAATGGTAGTATGTTAATAAAGAGTGCTAAGGCTGAAAAGGAAGTTAGCTTGATCAGGGATGTTGTGTGTCAGATTATTGATAATCAGCTATTGCTTTCTGTTGATCAAGATAAAGATAATTATGATAAAATAAAGCCTATGTGGGGCACTTATAGGAGTAATATTAATAATATCATTAACGGCATGGTTGATGGTTTTTCTGTTAATCTTGAGATTAACGGTGTGGGATATAAGGCAGAGTGTGATGGTAAGTATTTGACTTTATATCTTGGTTATAGCCATAATGTTAAATATAAAGTGCCTAAAGATGTTGAGATTAAGTGCATAAAGCCAACTCACTTAGTAGTTAGTGGTATGGATAAGCAGAAGGTCTATATGGTGGCGTCTGATATATGCAAAATTAGAAAATATGATCCTTATAAAGGTAAGGGTGTTGTAATAAAAGGCAAATTTATGCTGCGTAAGGTTGTAAGTAAAAAGAAGTAATAAAAATGAAAAGATCGTATAATTTTTTAAGTAATTCTGAAAAAAGGAAGTTACGTAATAGAGCGAAGCTTGACAAGAGCGCTGAACGTTTACGTATATCCATATTTAAATCTAATAGGCATTTTTATGTCCAGTTAATTAATGATGTAAAAGGAATAACTCTCACTTCAGCTTCTACTTTGGATGCTAAAATTAAGGATGTATGTAAAGGGAAAGTCAACGCTGAAACTATAAAACAGGTTTCTTCTTTAATGGTTGAGCGTCTGTCTGGCATGAAATTAGAGCAGCAGCTTACGTTTGATCGTGGAGCGTATAAATACACAGGATTAGTTTCTCAATTTGCTGAGGCTTTAAGAAGTTCTGGATTTGAATTTTAGAAGGTTTTGAATATGGCTATAAAGAATTTACAAAATAATAATGATTTATCAGAGCTTTTAGTTTCGGTACGAAGAGTGACAACGGTTACCAAAGGTGGTAGAAGATTTTCATTTTCAATTTTGGTTGTTGTTGGCGATGAGAAGGGTAGGGTAGGGTGTGGAATAGGTAAGCACGCAGAAGTTGCTGAAGCAAGAGTCAAAGCTGTAAATGCTGCAAAGAAATCAATGATTAGAGTGTACTTGCGTGAAGGTAGAACTTTGCATCATGATATTAAAGCTAAATTTTGTTCTGGTGAGATAGTTTTAAGAACCGCAAGAGCCGGAACAGGTATTATTGCTGGTGGAGCGATTAGATCAGTTTTTGAGGTGTTAGGTATAAAGGATGTGGTAGCTAAATCCACTAGATCAAATAATCCTCATAACGTTATATGTGCGGTGTTTAAGGCTTTTGATAGTATGTTATCTCCTCGTCAGGTAGCAAGCAAAAGAGGCAAAAAGATTAGCGAGATAGTTGGAAACAGGTAAAGTATGAATAATGCTGTAAAATTAAACTCTATATTTACTAAATTATCTAAGAAAAAGAAGCCTAAGTTGCTGGGTAGAGGTATCGGTTGTGGTAAAGGTAAAACATCCGGTAGAGGGCATAAAGGGCAGAAGGCTAGAAGTGGAGTTTCTATAAATGGTTTTGAGGGTGGACAACAGTCTATATATACTCGTTTGCCTAAAAGAGGTTTTAAGCCTATACGTAGGAGCATATACTCTATAATTAATGTTGGCGATATACAGCGCTTAATGGAAGCTAAAAAAATAGTGAAAGACTCTGTTATAGATAAGGAGAGGCTGTATAAATTAGGTTTTATAAAGTCTATTAAGGATAAAATTAAACTTCTTAATAAAGGTAAGTTGAGCGAAAAATTTGTGTTTCATGTTGATTTTGCGTCAGAAGCTGCAAAAAAATCTGTAGCTTCAGTTGGTGGTAGTGTGGAAATACTATCGTAAGTCATGGGCAATAAATCAGCATTTAATAGCTTGGATCCTACGTTGTTATATAAAGGCGATTTATTAAAGCGTATATTTTTTACGCTAATAGCTTTAATTTGCTATCGCTTGGGTACTTATGTGCCTATTCCTGGAATTAATCTTGATGTAATTAATGATATATTTCCCAAAGATGGCTCAGGCGTTTTTGGAGTATTTAATTTATTTTCTGGTGGTGCATTGGCTAGAATGACAATTCTAGCATTGAACGTTATGCCATATATAATGGCTTCTATCATTATTCAGTTACTTTCTTCTGCGATTAAAGGAATGAAGGAAGTTAAGAATGATGGAGAGTCAGGCCGTAGAAAGATGAATTCTTATATACGCTATCTGACCATAGTAATTTGTGTATTTCAATCAATTCCAATTTTGGTTGGATTGGAAGGGATGAATAGGGAAGGGGTATTGGTTGTAATCGAACCTGGTGTTATGTTTCGTACAATAGGTGTTTTCAGCCTTTTAGGTGGAACTATGCTTTTAATATGGCTTGGTGAACGAATCAGCGCTAGCGGTATAGGCAATGGTATCTCATTAATCATTTTCACGGGTATAATATCAGAGTTACACAGCGCTTTGTCATCTTTGTTAACGTTAAATAAAAACGGTAGCGTATCGTTATTTATTATCCTTTTTGTTTTGGTATTGTTTTTTTTGCTGCTACTCTTAGTCATTTTTGTAGAGTCTTCTTATAGAAAGGTTATTGTTCAACATCCTAAAAAGCAATTTAAAAGATTACATAATGACGATTTTACTTATATTCCATTGAAGATTAATTTATCTGGTGTAGTACCAACCATTTTTGCTAATGCAATTTTATTGACACCTATTTCAATTGCAAATTTCTATAAGGGGCACGCTTTTTCTGATTTTATTTTGAATTACTTTATGGCAAATAAAGTAGTATATATTGTAGCCTATTTGGTGCTGATAGTATTTTTTAATTTTTTCTATACCAATTTTATATTTAATCCAGAGGAAAACGCAGATTTTCTTAAAAAAAATGGTGGTTTTATACCTGGTAGAAGGCCTGGGAAACATACTTCTGATTACCTTCAAGATATAGTTTTTAAGTTGACATTCATTGGCTCTGCGTATTTGGTAGTCATATGTACTGTACCTGAAGTTATGAGATATTATTATGATATACCATTTATTTTTGGTGGGACGAGCTTACTGATTATAGTGAACGTTATTACTGATACTATTATGCAAATACAATCTTATATTTTTTCAAATAGGTACGACAACTGGATAAAGAAATATGAGTCTAAAACGAGGAAAGTAAGATGATCATTACGATTTTTGGTCCTCCAGGTTCTGGTAAAGGTACTCAGTCAAGCTTGTTAATAGCAAAATATAATTTAAAATTAATTTCAGTAGGGGATTTATTAAGGAATATTATATCTAGCAGTAGTGAGTTAGGTAAAAAAATAAAGGGTACCGTGGAATCTGGTAATTTAATTCAAGATGAAATTATATGTGGATTATTACGTGACCAGCTTGCATTAGTGGATGATAATTGCTTATTAGATGGTTTTCCGAGAAATTTAAACCAGGCTCATTTTTTGACTCAAGTTTTGCAAGAAAAATATAATAGGGATGTTGACATTGTAGTTGAGCTGCAGCTTGACGATAATATTGCAATCGATAGGTTAAAAAATCGTCTCGCGTGTTTGGACTGTAAAAGCATATATAGTGTATCTTCTTTTAAGAGTACTACTTGTGCTAAATGTAAAAGTACGAGGTTAGAGAAAAGAATTGATGATGCTGATATGTCTGCAATTAATAAGAGAATAAGTGAATATCACCTTCAAATGAAAGGTTTACGCGAGTATTATAAAGGCAAATTATTAACAATTGACGCTAATTTGAGTGTTGATGAGGTAACGCAAGAGATTGAAAGTAAAATTTCTTGTAATTTGGTTTGACTCTGAGTTGTTTTATGGTATAAATTAAGAGTTGTTATTAATAAAGTATCGAGGTACCAGTGGCACGTATTGCAGGCATAAATATTCCAGTGAGGAAATGTGTTCCTTTTGCATTAACTTATATATATGGTATAGGTATTGCTACTGCGAATGTAATTTGTCACGCTTGCGAAGTTGATAAGCGCAAACGTGTTTCAGAATTACGAGATGAAGATATAGAAAAGATCAGCGGTTTCATTAGACAAAATTATGTTATAGAAGGTGAGCTCAGAAAAGAAGTGGCTATGAACATAAAATCTTTAGTGGAAATGGGATGCTATAGAGGGGTGAGACATAGAAAAGGTTTACCTGTGAGAGGGCAAAGGACTCATACTAATGCTAAGACTCGTAAAGGTAGATCTCGGTTGCCTATTGCTGGGAAAAAATAAAATTTATTATTATTGTGAGTTTTAATGAAAAAAGTCAAAACGGTTAGTAAGAGTAAGAAGGAGTTTATTACTGGTGTTGTCCATATTCGTGCAACTTTTAATAATACTTTTGTAAATGTAACTGATGTTCATGGTAATACGCTATGTCAAACTTCTGTGGGTGCATGTGGTTTTTCAGGTTCGAGAAAATCCACACCTTATGCTGCAGGTAAGGCTGCGGAGTCTGCTGCGAAGAACGCAATGGAGAGATTTGGTATGAAGGTTGTCTCTGTAATAATTCGCGGCCCTGGCTTTGGTACCGAAGCTGCGGTTAAAGCACTTCAGAGCTGTGGGTTGACTGTGACTTCAATTGCAGATAAAACCGCAATTCCTCATAATGGGTGCAGGTTAAGAAAAAAAAGAAGAGTATAGGATATTTGAAAAGGTTGTTTTATGTATTATAATAATGATGTTTCTCTCTGTAGCAATTTAGATAAATTGATTAAACCTAGTTCAGTTAAGGTAATATCAGATGATTCAAGTGAAAAAAGTGATATAGTGCTAGAACCGTTGGAAAGTGGTTTTGCTTTAACATTAGGCAATGCATTAAGACGTGTAATGTTATCTTCTCTTAAAGGTAGTGCTGTTTATGGAATAAAAATTGAAGGTGTAACTCATGAGTTCACTTTAATTCAAGGGGTGAGAGAAGACGTAACTGATATAGTATTAAATATGGGTATGTTGAGGTGTAAATTAAATGGTGCTTCTAATAAATGCTTAAATTTAAACGCTAAAGGGCCTTGCCAGGTATTAGCTGGGATGATAGAAACTGATGATCAATGCTCTATTGTTAATAAAGATTTGTTAATATGTACGCTGGGGCAAAATGTGGAGCTTAACATGACCATATATGTGGCTAGCGGAAAAGGTTATCTTCCTGTAACTAAATATAAAGAAAATGAACTTTTGAAGCTTATGAGTGAACAGGATTTAATTGGTTTTATTCCAGTTAATGCTTTGTATAGCCCTGTCAACAGGGTTTCGTACAGGGTAGAGAACAGTCGTGTTGGCCAAGTGACTGATAAGGATAAGCTGATATTGTCAATTGAAACTGATGGTACAATTTCTCCGAGTCAAGCTGTTGACTCTGCTGCAAGAATATTACAGGAGCAACTTCAGCCCTTTATTAGTTCTGATGTAAGTTATAAAAAATCGCAGGTTTCTTCGTCTAGTGGTGCTAAAGATTTGGGTTATGACCCTGTCTTATTGCGTAAGGTAGATGAAATGGAATTATCTGTCAGGTCTCATAACTGTCTGAAAAACGAAAACATCACTTATATAGGTGATCTTGTACAAAAGACAGAAGGTGAAATGTTAAGAACTGCTAATTTTGGCAGAAAGTCTTTGAATGAGATTAAGGCAGTTTTGACTAATTTTGGCTTGTCTTTGGGTATGAATGTGCTAAACTGGCCACCTAAGGATATAGATGAGTTGGCTAAACAACATACTGATGAAGATTAGGTGATATATGAAACATGGAATAAAAAAACGTAAACTATCTCGTTGTACTGAACATAGATTATCGACGTTAAAGAATCTATCTATCTCATTAATTAACCATGAGCAGATTGTAACTACTTTACCAAAAGCTAAGGAACTTCGTCCATATGTCGAAAAGTTTATTACAATTGCTAAGAATAAGAATACTTTACATGGTAGAAGACTTTTGCTTTCACGCCTTCATAATAGTAAGTTAGCAGTTGATAAGTTATTAAACGTCTTAGCCAGCCGTTATCAAGATCGTAAAGGTGGGTATTCTAGAATAATAAAATTTAGCACTCGAAAGGGTGATTGCGCTTCAATGGCAGTGATAGAACTGGTTGATAGGGATATTGCAGCAAGAGGTAAGGTTTATAGTAAAAATAAAGAAGGAGGCAAAGTAGTTACACAAAGTTAATTGTTATCATAATTGTTCTTCTTGTGGTAAGTAGGTTACGCTACTTTGTAGGTTACTTTGGCGAGTTATTAGTTTTAGTATATTTAAAACTGAAATGGTATAATGTTATAAAACGCCGTTACCGTTGTAAGTTCGGTGAAATTGACTTAATTGTATCTAAAAAAAAGGAGCTGATTTTTATAGAAGTTAAAACAAGTTTACTTGGAAAAGAAATACCGATATCTCATCTTCAATGTCAGTCTATTATAAATTCTTCTAAGTATTTCTTAAGTAAAAACCTTAGTTTTTTAGATTATTCAGTCAGATATGATTTATATTTTCTTTCCTTAAAGAGAAGACCTGTTTATATAAAAAATGCTTGGATTGAAGAATGAAAGATTTGTAGCTGAATTAATTTAGATTTACTGGATTTAATATGAAAAAGACCCAATACAATAATTTAGTTTCATCTTACGCTAGAGTGCTATTTCATGTCTCAGGAAGCAGGTTAGGTATTATAAGGAAAGAAGTAGAATTTTTGTTGGCTTTTTTTAAGGATCAACGTGATGTTTTTGTGTACCTATCTCATCCTATGATTTCTTTTGCACACAAAAAAGAAGTGATGCTTTCTATAAATGAGCACTTGAGTGAGAATTTAGTAAAATTTATTATGGTTATATTTGCAAATAAACGCTCTAGTTTATTGATCCTTATATTAGAAAAATTCTTAAGTCTTGCAAGAGAAAATGAAAATGAATTCGAAATTACTATAAAGTCAGCAGAAACTTTAAAGGAATCTGATATAAAAATAATTACTGAATCTTTGAGCTTTCTTGGTAAAATAATAAAAGTAAGCAATGTGGTTGACCCTTCTATACTAGGTGGCTTCGTAGTTAGGTATGGTTTTAATTTGATCGATGCTTCGCTAAAAAGTTACTTGGATAGGTTAGTTGACTTAAGTAAAATGGAAATATTAAAAGTAAGGAATTTTGTATGAAGAACAGTATGAATGTTTCTGAGATAGCAAGTATAATAAGAGAAAAGGTTGAGACGTTTGATAATCCTATAAAGCGGGAAAATATAGGTGAAGTAATTTCAGTAACAGATGGTATCGCATTGGTTTATGGGCTGGAAAAAGCAAAATTCGGTGAAAAGGTATTTTTTGCAAGTGGTGTAGAAGGAATAGTTCTCGATTTAGATCATAATACGGCTGGAATAGTTGTGCTTGGTAATGACCGTGATGTGAAAGAAGGGGACGTTGTAAAATGTAGTGGTGATGTTGTGCAGGTGCCTGTAGGGCATGAATTGTTAGGGAGAGTTGTAAATGCGTTGGGCCATCCTATGGACGACGGTGGGGAAATTAGAGCCAAAAACAGAATGGATATAGAATCTAAAGCGCCAGGCATTATTGATCGTAAGTCTGTGCATGAGCCACTGCAAACAGGAATTAAAATTATAGATTTGCTAATTCCAATAGGTAGAGGGCAGCGTGAATTAATTATTGGTGATAGACAAATTGGTAAAACTACTATTGCGCTTGATACTATTATCAATCAGAAGAAGATTAACGATGAGGTAAACGAAAATCAAAAAGTTTACTGTGTTTATGTTGCTATTGGGCAAAAAATTTCAACAGTAGCAAAAGTGGTAAATAAGCTGAAAGAAAGCGGAGCATTAGAGTATACAACTGTAGTTGTGGCTAGTGCATCTGACTGCGCGCCTATGCAATTTTTAGCACCTTATGCTGGTTGCACTATTGGGGAATTTTTCCGTGACAATGGAATGCATTGTTTGATTATATATGATGATTTATCTAAGCATGCTGTGGCATATAGGCAGATGTCTTTATTGCTCAGACGTCCTCCTGGTCGTGAAGCTTACCCTGGAGATATATTCTATGTACATTCTCGCTTGCTTGAAAGAGCTGCTAAAATGTCTGATAAAAAAGGGCAGGGTTCTTTAACTGCTTTGCCAATTGTCGAAACTCAAGCTGGTGATGTATCTGCATATGTGCCAACAAATGTTATTTCAATTACCGATGGGCAGATCTTTCTTGAGTCTGAATTATTTTATAAAGGATTTCGACCTGCAGTAAATATAGGTTTGTCAGTTTCACGGGTTGGTTCTGCTGCACAACTAAAGTCTGTGAAGAAAGTTGCTGGTTCTATAAAGCTAAGCTTAGCTCAGTATAGAGAATTAGAAGATTTCGCAAAATTTGGTTCTGATCTTGATGCTAGTGTTCAATTATCCTTGAATAAGGGTAAATATCTTGTCGAGTTATTAAAGCAAAAACAACATTTACCTATGTCAATAGAAGAGCAAGTAGTGCTGATGTATATTTTTTCTAACCTATATAATCAGTTAAGTAAAATACAAATAAGTTACATTAATAAATTTGAACATGATCTTATTAATTATTTTCATACTGTACACCCTGGGGTTTTAAAAAAGTTGTCAAATGACATGAGTGATGATATAAAAGGTGATATTTTTAACATTGTGAGTAATTTCGTTACTCAATTTAATTGCGTTTAGGTGGTGATTATGGCTTCATCCATTATTAATAAATTTCCTATGACGAGGGAAGGTTTTGAGAATATGCAAGCCGAACTTGAAAAATTAAAGGAAGAAAAACCTTCTGTGATACAGGCTATTTCTGATGCTCGTGATCAAGGTGATTTGTCTGAAAACGCAGAGTATCATGCAGCACGGGAAAGGTTAGGTTTTATTGAAGGCCGTATAATGGAGATAGAAAGTAAGCTCTCACATGCGGAAGTAATAGAAGTAAAAAATTTGTCTGGTGATTCAGTAATGTTTGGTGCAACTGTGACATTAAGCATGTTAAGTGATAATAACGGTGAAGTGGAATATGTTTATAAGGTTGTAGGCGAATATGAAGCTGATGTTTCAAAGCAGTTAATATCTACTAGTTCACCACTTGGGAGTGCCTTAATCGGCAAAAAAGTCGGTGAATATGTGGAAGTGACAGTGCCAAATGGAGAGAAATTGTATAAAATAGTTAAGATTGAATTTAAGTAAATTATTATGGTACAGGCCACTTATGCTTCAATGAGTCTACCAGGTATTTCTTCTGTGGAAGATGTATTAGAGGATGCTCGTTCCGGTAAATTATTCATTTTAGTTGATGATGAAAATAGAGAAAATGAAGGCGATTTGATTGTCTTAGCTGAGAAAATAAAGCCGGAACATATGGCTTTTATGGTTAGGTATGGTACAGGGGTTGTTTGCTTAGCAATGACTAAATTTCACATGAAAAGGTTGGGCCTTAATTTCATGGAAAAGAAAAATATTGGTGAAAATCATACCGCATTTACTACATCAATTGATGCACGTTATGGCATTACAACCGGTGTTTCAGCAGAGGATAGAACGAAAACTATACATGCTGCTATCAACAAGGATGGTACTCAGGATGACATCATAACTCCAGGTCATGTTTTTCCTGTAATTGCACATAAAGGTGGGGTGGCACAACGTGCTGGTCATACTGAAGCGAGTGTTGAAATGGCGAAGTTAGTAGGGTTTGATCATTCAGCAGTTATTTGTGAATTAGTGAATGATGGTGGCTCTATGATGCGCTTACCTCAGTTACTTAAATTTGCTGAACAACATAAAATTAAGTTAACTACCATCGACAAACTTATCAGTTACGTTAAAAATTTAAACTAGCGTTTATAAATTTGTATAATTTAAGTGTTAAAATATAGAATTTCTATAAATTATACAAGCACAGAATTTTCATGTTTAGAGTTGCTAAGTTTTTGACCTTATTGTTCTTTTTTGCATATTGTAATAATGCTTACTCTATTAACATTATTAGAGATAGTGAAGTGGAAGCAATAGTGAAAGAGCTAGCGCAACCTTTATTTTCTGCTGCGGATATTGATCATGAGCAAATAAAAGTTTTTATAATTAATGACAATTCGATTAATGCTTTTGTAATTAACAATAACAGTATTTTCATTCATTTAGGACTTTTACAATATTCGGCTAAACCTTATGTCCTGCTTGGTATATTAGCACATGAGATTGCTCACATATCTGCTGGTCATATATTGCAAATGAGTAGTGCTATGGGTTATTTTCAATCGATAGCAATGATTAGTTATATGGTAGGATTAGTTTCTAGTATTATCATTAACCCTCAGGTTGCTGGTGCAATTTTGCTTAGTGGTGTAGCGTTTAGTTCAAGGCTATTTTTTAACTATTCTCAAGAGCAAGAAAGTGTAGCAGATAGCTATGCTTTAAGGTATCTTGATGAATCTGGCTATGATAATTCAGGTATGAAAGAGATTTTTGATTATTTTAAAAGTATTGAGCATGAGAACACCGAGGAATATTTCCGCACTCACCCACTTAGTGAGAAACGTATATTTGCTGTACAAAATTATAAGGTTAAAAACAACGTAAAACCAATTTTTGCGGATAAGTTACTAAAGTTTGAGCGTGTGGTTGCCAAGCTAGACTCTTTCTTTGCTCCTATTCATGTGTTATCTAATAAATATGAAAATAATTCTGAGTATGTAAATGCTATAGTTTGCTATAGGCAAGGAAAGATAGAAGAGGCTATTGCTAAAGTTAATTCATTGATTCAAGAGTCACGCAATGACCCATACCTATATGAATTAAAAGCAGAAATGCTATACAAGGCCGGAAATTTAAGTGAAGCAATAAAAATGTATGAGGAATCGCTTAGGTATTTATCTGAGAAAAACAGTTATTTAGTGAAACTTGCATTATCTCATACTTTATTATTACACGGTGATGCAAAAAAGGCGATTTTTTACCTGGAGCAGATTTTGAATGTAGAACCAGATAACGCTTTTGTCTGGAAGTATTTAAGCATTGCATATAAATGTGAAGCTGATACGGCAATGCATTATTTTGCCTTGACAAAAAAGGCTTGTATTGAAGGTGATTTAAAGCAATTTACAAAATATGCTGAGCTAGCTGTTAAAACTTTACCAAAAGATAGCCCTTATTTGTTGCAAGTTGAAGATATGAAGCGGTTTAATGGATAACAAAAAAGCATTTCTGCACTTTTTGGATTATTTTTGTCCACACTTTTCCAACATAGTTTTTGCTTCATCGCTTACGTTGGGCATAATTTTCGTTATGATAGTTTTAGCGCCAAAAAATACACCACAGAACATGCCAAGAGCAAAGAGGGCTGGCCACGGCATCCTGCCAAATATTGCAAGCAAAGCTGCACCAATTATTACTACCGTCATAAGTGGACCGCCTATCCCCCAAACATAACCAATAATATTGCATATTACTTTAGTTGTGTCATCCATATCAGGGTCAGCTGCATAACCTGAGAAAGAGAAAAGCAATACTACGCAAAAAACACTAAAAAATTCCATTATAGAGCTCATTTTTTTGCCTCTAAGTAATAAATTAACCTAAACCTACACATTTTTTATTTTAAAGTAAAAATTATAATTTGTCCATACATAAGTGTTGCTACATAAATAACCCACCATTAATATTGAGCACATGCCCTGTTATATATTTTGCTTCATCACTTGCTAAAAACAAGACCCCTGCTGCTATTTCTTCCCCTGTTCCCATTCTTTTCATTGGAATATTATCTAATATTTTTCCCTTTTGTCCTTCATTTAAAACTTCAGTCATTTTAGTATCTATAAACCCAGGAGCAATACAATTTACTGTTATATTACGACTTGCAACTTCTTTTGCTATGGATTTGCTCATAGCTATTATTCCAGCTTTAGACGCCGCATAATTTGCTTGCCCGGCGTTTCCTGTCAGCCCTATTATTGAGGAAATATTTATAATTCTTCCCCAATTATTCTTAATTAGTTTTCTGCATGCTTCTCTACTCAGCTTAAATGTAGAGCTCAAGTTAATATCAATTACTTTTTGCCATGCTTCATCTGTCATTCTCAATAATAAACTGTCTCGCGTAATACCCGCATTGCATACGAGCCCGTCAAAGCCTTCCATCAGCTCACTTGCTCTATTTATTAGTTGATTTACTTCCTCAGCATTTGATAAATCACAAGGGAGTACATGCATGTTTTTTTCATATTGTTTAGCAACTTCTTCGAGCACTTCTTTTTTTGTGCCAGAAATACATAAAGTTGCTCCGGCTTTGTGCATAATTTTTACAATTGCTTGCCCTATTCCGCCTGATGCGCCAGTAATCAGGAACTTTCTGCTTTCCAATTTAAGCATAATAACTTTATATTATCTTAATTCCTAACAGAATATTGACTAGTTGGCAATAGATTTCTTACATAATATAAGTAACTCAGATATTCACAAAATAAAGAAAAAGTTATAATAAAGTTAAACGTCAAAAAATTTTAAAAACATAGTTGATGCAGGAATTGTTACTAAATAGTTTATTCTGGTGCTCTACAGTCTAAATGGAATGCTTAAATTATAGATTCTTTGTTTTTGTGTGTTATCTTGAGTTAACACAAATTCACAGTAGTATTATGATAAGTAAGTTAAAAAAGCTTAGCGCTGGATTTTCTTTGACAGGCTTGATTGGCCATGGTGATAATATAAATATGCAAGGAGCAAAAAATAAAAAGAAGAAGTACCCAAAATTTTTGGATAAGACGTTTGCATTGATTGATGCAGTGATAAATTTTATTTTAAAACGCGAAAGTAATAACGTAAATGAAGTCCTGAAAGTAACATGGGGACCACTATTTTTTGGTCTGGTAGTAATACTCATCTTTTTTGGGATAGGTGGTATTTGGTCGGCTATAGCTCCAATTGACGGTGCGGTGCATGCAAGTGGAGAAGTTATTGTATCTTCAAATAGAAAAATAGTTCAACACTTGGGCGGAGGAATAATAAGCAAAATTTTAGTAAAAGAGGGTCAAGCAGTTAAAAAAGATGAGCCTCTAGTTTTGTTGAGTGATGTTAACGAGAAGGCGAATTTAAGTATCATCAAAGAGAAGCTCTTATCATTTTTAGCAACAGAAGCAAGGCTTCTTGCAATCAGAGTAGATTTGGACACGCTCGAGTTTCCTGATGAGGTTAAAAAATTATCTCACGATGAACTTGTAAATAAAGCGATAAAGAATCAAGTAAAGTTGTTCAACTCTCAGAGAAAGAGCATATTGGGAAAAACAGACATACTGCAACAACGTATAAAGCAGTTAAATGATGAATTAGCGGGGCTAAACTTTCAACTAAATGCAGCTCATAAGCAATATGACTTGATAACTGAGGAGTTGGAAACAAAAAGACAATTACTTGATAGTGGCCATATAAGCAAACCACACATTTTAGCTTTAGAAAAGCAGTTTGCTGAAATTGAAGGCAGAGTTGGACATTACCGTTCTGCAATATCTCAAGTGCAGCAAAAAATTGGAGAGAACGAATTAGAAATTATAAACGTGAGAAATGATTCTCAAGAAAGAGCAAACGCTGAACTTAAGGAAGTTAGTACGTCTATTGCAGACTTGAAAGAGAGACTGATGGTTGCTGAAGATTCATTAGCACGTACAATAATTAAATCGCCTCAAGATGGGATAGTCACAGATATAAGATACCATACTGAAGGTGGTGTTATACAATCTGGAGTTCCGATCATGAGCGTAGTGCCATCGGATGATGACCTAATAATAGATGCTAAAATTCAGACCAGAAACATAGAAGAGATACTGTCAGCACAAAAGAAAGATAGCAACATAGTCTCTATTGATGGGCTAGAAGGGCTAAAGGTTAAAGTTCGTTTAAGTGCTTACAGTGCACGTCGTTTAAGTTTAATTAATGGTATAGTAAGCAATATTTCTCCCGATGCCCTTGATGATCCAAGGCTAGGGCGTTATTATTCAGTACGTGTAGTGATACCAAAACCAGAGCTTGCTCAGTTTAAAAACGTATACCTATACCCTGGTATGCCAGCAGAAGTGTACATAGTTACTCAATCTCGTACTCTTTTATCATTCTTGTTTACGCCTATAATTGCAACAGTCGATAGGTCTTTTATAGAAAGGTAGCTCACTCGTTAAAGTAGTAGTGAAAGTGCCGTAATAAAATTTAGGTACATAATTAGACAATAGGCTTCTTGACCTTACCCAGAAAAAGTGGAGAGAAAGAAAGGAGTTTTTTCGGGTAAAATAAAATTTTTGAGGATTAGAAATGGCAAGAGAATATACGGCAGAATTCAAATTGGAAGCTGTTAAGCTGGCAAATGAACAAAGAAAGGCAGGTCAAACAATTACGAAAATAGCAAAGGATTTAGGAATAAAGGGTGGTTTATTAGGAAAATGGATAAAGAAACACAACGAAAAAAAGTCGGCAGCAGATGCATTTCCAGGTAGAGGTAACATGGCTCCTTACGACAAAGAGAGGTTTGATTTACAAAGCAAGAGTAACAAGGGAAAGAGACATTTTAAAAAAAGCCCTGGCCAGTCAAAAAGAGTAAAATATTTTTTTATATAGTAACTGCTATAAAGTACAGGAATTATGTAGGATTTTCTGCTAGTGGCTACTATAAGTGGACCACAAGAAAAATAAGCAGTAGAGAATCAGCAAATAAAGAGTTATTAGAGGTTGTCCGGAAACTAGTAAATTCAAGCATATTCCCTCTTTAACATAACCCTACTCATAGCTAGGTATATGAAATTCTCAGTGGATGTTGTGAGTAAATCATACTCCTTCGATAGCCTTCTATTCCTATTAACCCAAGCAAAAGTCCTTTCTACAACCCATCTTCTTGGCTGTACTTTAAACCCTTGTTCTCTTGTTGGTAGTAGCTCAGGTGGCGTATCTTTGTGCACCCAAAATCTACATGGAGGCCTTTTAACAATTTCAATATCTATGTCATATTCTTCCTTTATGTGATTCTTTAAATTTCTTCCTTGGTATCCCATGTCAGCCCACATTTTTTTAACTTTAGTATATTTTGTTCTCATATTGTTTAATGCTATTTTAATACCATCTCTATCATTTTCGTTAGCAGCGCCTACGTAACAACCTAGTATAAAACCCTGAGTGTCTGTAATTATATGCCTTTTTCTACCCTTTACTTTTTTACTTCCATCATAGCCTTTGATCCCCCCTTTTCTGTAGTCTTTACAGATTGACTATCTACTATACAGGCACTCGGCTGCTCATTCCTTCCTATTTTTCTTCTACTATATTTTGTAATTTCATAATTCATTTTCTCAAAAATTCCCTGCTTCTTCCATTGCCTGAACTGCTCATACACAGTCTTCCATAGCGGAAAATCATTTGGTAAATACCGCCATTGACACCCTGTACGCAATACATAGAAAATTGCTTCTAATATTTCTTTTTTGCTATACTTTGGCGGCCTTCCTCCTTTCTTGTATGATACTCTGAAGTGTTTTTCTATTCTTGCCCATTCCCTTTCGCTTAGATCTGTTGGATACTTTTTTCTCATCTTTACCCCGTACTAAAATTTCAGATATTATAGCCTTTTACTTGTTTCCGGACAACCTCTCAGAAGAAAACATAAAAGGAAAAGATTCAGGTGGTTGTACGGCATTGCACCGAGCAGCACAAGTGTCAAACCCAGAAGTAATAAAGTTATTAATAGAAAAAGGTGCAGGTATAAACGATAGAAACAATAGAGGCGAGACACCGTTGCACCTAGCAGCATTTTTAGGAAAGAGAAAGAATGTGAAAGCACTGATAGAGAAAGGAGCCGAGGTAAATGCAAAGTCGAACAACAAAGCAGTACCACTACACTTAGCCTGTTTAGCAGGGAGGAAAGGAACAATAGAAGAGTTAATGAAGGCGGGAGGAGATCTTGATACAGTAGATAAATTTGGATGTAGTCCACTAAACTATGCGAAGATTTACCAGAAGGTAACGAATTTTCTAGAGAAAAGGGGAGTGAATATGAGAGATGTGGCGGTGATGTATGGAGAAGCAAACAAGGCAATAGAGGAGATAATGGAGAAACGAAACGTAAATGAATTACAACTGCAGGAGGTAGATTTAACAGATTAAACATATAGATTTATATCTTAATATAATATGCTGAAAAAATATGTATATTTTGTAAAAAAAAACTTGCTTTTTATGCCAAAATAGCCCTAAGTGAAAAAGTAGCTAGTAAACAAACAAGATTTGCTAAGCGCTAAAGTGAGCCAAATTGGAGCCACTTTATATTGCATTAATAGCTGAGGAACTTATGGTAAAATTTAGTAAGAAAGAAAGAGAAGAATTTAATAAGTCATGGAAAGAAGTATTAGATAACTCAATAGAAAATATTAATAAAAAAGACACGAAAGGGAGGACGATATTGCATTACGCGGTGGGAATGCCAGATCCAAAAAAAGTGAGGTTATTAATCAAGAAAGGAGCAGATATAAATGTGGCGGATGCGGGACAATATAGACCACTGCACTTAGCAGTCATGGGGCAACGTGTAGAAAACACAAAAGAGCTGATAAAGGCAGGAGTGGAGGTAAACGCAGTGGAACGAAGTAGCAAATTTGCCGCGTTACACCTTGCGTGCATGGTAGCAGAGATAAAAATAGTAGAAGAGCTAGTAAAAGCGGGAGGGAATGTGGAACAAAAAGATAAATTTGGCAAGACCCCAATGGATTATGCGAGAAATAATAAAGAGATAAAAGAAGTGTTAGAGAACGTAAAAATGGCAAATAAACAGAGAGAGTTCATAGAAAGAATAAGGGTTGTATCGGAAAGTACGACAGCAGGTGTGATAGTGGCAAAGGAAGAGCTAGAAACTGTGGATGAGAAAGTGCTATAGCGTTTTAAAAATTCAGAAGGGCTGTGTTTGAAAAGGTGATTATATGGAAAAAAAAGTAGAAAAAGAGGTAAAATGTTTAGAGAAAAAACCACTAGCAGAACTGAAAAAAATATGGAAAAAGGTATTTGGGGAAGAGGCACCTAGACACTCAAAGAAATACCTGATACCAAGATTGGCGTATAGGTTGCAGGAGAAAACGTATGGAGAAATATCAAGAAAAGGAGCAAAAAGACTAGAATACCTGGCAAATCGGCTAGAACAGGGGAAAAGAATAAGTAGTGATAAACTGCCAGTGGAGGGAACGGAGTTGATACTAGAAAGAGGTGAGGAAACGCATGCGGTATTGGTAACAGATACTGGTTTAATCTACCGAGAAGAGTTTTATACGTCATTATCAGCAGTAGCAGGGAAAATAATGGGAATGAGTTATAACGGACCGCTCTTGTTTGGAATGAGAGAAAAGGAGAAAAAATGCTAAAAGAAGTAAGATGCGCAATATATACGAGAAAATCAAATGAGGATGGACTAGAACAAAAGTTTAATAGCTTGGACGCACAAAGGGTAGCATGTGAAAAATACATAAAGAGCCGAGAAGGGTGGATAGCATTAGCAAAAAGGTACGACGATGGTGGATTTTCAGGAAAAAATTTAGAAAGACCAGCGATAAAGGGATTGTTTGAAGATGTAAAAGCCGGAGAGGTAGACTGCGTGGTAGTATACACGTTGGACAGGTTATCAAGGGAAACGAAGGATTGCATAGAAGTAACGTCATTTTTTAGAAGGCACCGGATAAGTTTTGTAGCAGTGACGCAAATATTTGATAACAACACACCAATGGGAAAATTTGTACAAACAGTGTTATCAGGAGCGGCACAGCTAGAAAGAGAAATGATAGTAGAGAGAGTAAAAAATAAAATAGCAACATCGAAAGAGGAAGGATTATGGATGGGAGGGAATGTGCCACTAGGGTATGATGTAAAAGAGAAGGAATTAATAATAAATGAAAAAGAAGCAAAAGTAATAAAGCATATATTTGAGAGATATATGGAGCTGAGATCAATGGCAGAATTGGCAAGAGAGTTAAATAGCCAAGGGTACCGAACGAAATCAGATATTTTTAAAAAGGCCACGGTAAGGAGGATAATAACAAATCCGATATATATGGGAAAAATACGGCATTATGAGAAGCAGTATAAAGGAAAGCATGAGGCAATAATAGAAGAAGAAAAATGGCAAAAAGCGCAAGAATTGATAAAGAATCAACCATATCGAAAAGTAAAATATGAGGAAGCGCTGCTAAAGGGAATAATAAAGTGCAAGAGCTGTAGTGTAAACATGACGCTGACATACTCAAAAAAAGAAAATAAAAGGTATCGATATTATATATGCAATAACCATTTAAGAGGAAAAGGTTGCGAGTCGATGAACCGAACAATAGTCGCTGGAGAAGTGGAAAAAGAAGTAATGAAGAGAGCTGAACTCTTATATGAAAATTGGGAAGAAAGGGGAGAAAGAGAATGGAAAAATTTAAGTTTCAGAGAACAGAAAGAAGCAGTGAAAAAATTAATAAAGGGAGTAATGGTGAAAGAAGATGGAATAGAGGTGCATTCTGAGTCAGAGAAGACATTTATAGCAATGAATTTAAAGAAGAAAGGAAACAAATGCACGGTAGTAGAACCAGAAGGCAAAACAAACAATGCGCTACTGAAAGCAGTGGTAAGAGCCCATCTGTGGAAACGGCAGCTAGAAGAAGGAAAATATAGAAGTGTGAAAGAGCTGAGCGTTAAAATTAATATAGGTACAAGACGTATACAGCAAATTTTAAGGTTAAATTATTTAGCTCCAAAAATTAAGGAAGACATAGTAAATGGGAGGCAGCCAAGTAGTTTGAGGTTGGTTGATTTAAGGGAAATACCGATGCTGTGGAGTGAGCAGTTGGAGAAGTTTTATGATCTTAATTTACAAAAGAAATAGGAGAAAAACATTATGAGAACACCGAAAAAAATATGGAAAGATATTGCTGAAAAGCTTAGAAATAAAAAAGGTACCACTACCGCAAAAGGAGCTGATATGGAGATGCCGGCAGATGTTGAGGAAGTTAAAGTTGAAATAAAAAAGCAAACCAATACAGTTTACAGAAACTGACACTAAATTATGTAATATAAATAGTGAAGATCTTCAACCTATATGTGAAAACAGCGAAAAAGCGCAAGTAGAAACTACTGTAGAGCCAACTTCCGTTGATAGAGCTGACAGCCCATCTTCCGCTGAACCATGTTTTAATGGTGATGCTGCAGACAAAAACCTATCAGCAAAAGCACTGCAACAAAGGCAAGCAATCATATTTGGTAGTGTTGGTGCGGTGTTATTGGTAAATTGTGTTGCATTGTATATCATGAAAATGCCTGTAGTAGCAGCGGTTGTGGGAATAGTTGGATTAGCGTGTATAGGTTTTGCGCTGTATAATATCATAAATCCCAACACCAAGCTCGAGAAAGTGGAAGATGTAGAACAACTGGATCCACAAAATCTTAAAGCTAGTGGTATGCTTGAAAGATCATAAACATCAAGATAATTTCTTTAGAAAATCTCTTAAGCTGTTAACTTAACATCACCATGAAATTTTGAACATTTCCATTTCACCCTAAGCACGGCTTACTGTTTCTTCGAGACTTGGGGCTCTTCTCCTTTCTTCACGCTCTATCCAAGAACTCTTTTTTGTTTGGCCATTAGATTGACTCATAGCCTCAGAACGTATCAATTTTCCAGACCTTTCAAAATAGCCTTGTTCAATAGCATTGTAGACCAGACACCCACCAAGCGAGCAATTCTCACCTAATTCTTCTTTACAATTTTTGAACTTTTCCAGTATTTCCTTTTTATTACTCACTTCTACTATTATTTTATCTTTATCTTGTTTGTCAGGGTACAAATTAACTTCTAATTCTCCTTCACTGGTGTAGAAAGTCAATGCTATATCACTATTATCCGCAAGGTCTGTGTAATTCCTTATACCATTTTTCGTTATAATTTCTACCTCACTTTTACCGATCTTTATTATATCTCTTCCGTATTCTATTTCTCCTTGAGTTAGCCATAAACCCCTTGCTCCATCTGTAATCTTCGCAATATCTATTTTGCTGTTCTCTGAGTATTCTAAGTAAAAAGTAGAATTATCCATTTTTACATTTTTTACTCTACCATTAGCTGCACTTTTAACAATTTTCATAAACTTTAAAGTATTATTGATATACTTGCCACAAGCTTCTTTCACATTGGTTGTGTGGTCTTTAAATTCTGACTCCAGTGTATTGATTACATCTATACTACTTAAGTTATGAAACACTGCTCCTCTTGATAACAATTTATATACTATATCACTAGTAACTTCTATCTGATTTGCAATTTTAGAACTCTCTTCTAAGAAACTCCTAAGAACCTTCTTCATCTATCGGCTCCTCTTTCATTAGTATATAACCAAATTCCTTTGCTTTTTTAGTCAAATTTTTGACTACTCTCTCTTTGTAGAGTGTTTCATAATAGTTCATTCCTTTTTCTACATATTCTTGTCCATATTTTAGCATATTATAAAAAATACATGCTAATTTCCTTGCTGTAGCAGTGATCGCTTTTGGTATCCCTAGTCGCTTCTTTAACCTCCTGCAGTATGCACCAAGTGCAGTGTTGCTTCTTGATACACAATGAGCAGCAAGTCGCAAGGCAGTTGCAGCACGATTAACAACTTTACGAGTTCTTGTTCCAATAATTTTCCCTCCTGTAATTTTATTAGCAGGACTTAATCCGAGCCAGGAAGAAAAATGCTTTTCTGTCCTCCATTTATTGTGATTTATACCTGTTTCTGAAATGATAGCCTGTATACTTAATACATCAAGTCCTGGAACTCTAGTAAAATCCATCCCCGTTATTCGATATAAATCTTCATCTACGGCAAAATCTGGACTATTCTTCTGTTTTCTCTTTCGTGTCTTATTCAATGCCCTGTTCTCATTCGACTTTGTTTCAAATGTTTTATAGTAATTTTCTATACTTTTATCACATCCCGTTATTTGCTCTTGAAAAAAAGTATATGCTGCATATTCTTGTTTTAGCACAAACAAGTGTTCCTCTCTATAATCACCAGCTAACGCTTTTGCTATAGTAGACTGATCATTTTTTATTCGTGCATCCCTGAATTTAGCCAATTTCTCAGGATCTCTTTCGCCTTCAATTATAGCTTCAATGATTTTCATACCAGTTATCCCAGTAATATGACTAATAACCTTGTGTAATTGAATATTCATTTGAATTAGCGCTTTTTGCATACGTTGAGTATGTTTAGCTGCATTTTCAATTAGATTAGCACGTTGTCTAACGTAACTACGCAGTACACACATTTGATTATCCGGTCTAAATGATCCTTGAAGCAGTCCATAGCTGTGCAATTGTTGCAGCCATTGATAATCTTGAACATCAGACTTTCTACCAGGCACATTTTTGACATGTCGCGCATTTACTAATTTTACTTCAAATTTATGTGATTCTAATATTTGAAATAAGGGAATCCAATATACTCCAGTTGACTCCATGGCTACAGTTCTAACCTGACACTTTTTTAACCACTTTGCTAAGTTGTGTAGATCTACTGTAAAGCACCCAAATTTTTGGATACGTTGTTCATCTCTTCCTTCAGGTACACATACATAATGTACAGTCGAGCCAATATCAATCCCTGCTGCATCAAGGTTTATTGTTTTTAATTTACTTTTTGCTTCTGCCATATAAAATCCCTCCTATATTATTATGATAAGAAGCACTTCAGCTTGGGACGGTTAGGTTATACAATCTTCTAAACGAGGTAGCCCAAAAAGAACTCCATCAATGGTTTTACCATTTCCCCCAAAACCATGCTTTCAAACGGGCATTTATAGCACCATTGATTGTTTCGGTTATAGCTGCAGAAGCGCTTCTTCATAACACTATACCCAAAGAACATAAAATAAAGAGGGAGTTTCTTTTTGGTTTTACAGATTTTATCTGTTCTGGGCTTCCAATAATCACTGTGGTCAATTCCACAAAACAAATACTGCACTTGTTGCACTTACTTCTTTGTATGTCATAGGCGCAGCAGTAGCACTTTCAGCACCATATTGGGTGTCTTCAACTTGCACGCTTGCTCCACTTGCAGCTTTTGCAGCTACACCACTTGGAATCGGTATATTAGCAATTGTTGCTGTTGCACTGGTTAGTTCAGCAATGTACGCTATCAGCAAAAACAATGAAATATCTGAGTTGAGAGCTCCGAAGATTGTTGTTAATAACGATAGAAAAAACGGTAAAGAAACAGCATTGCTAGTAACAAAAGACACATTTAAGGAAATGGCAAGGAATAACCAAGTTAAAGATGAAGAAGGTAAGGTAGAAAAGGGTAAACATTATATAGCCTTCAGCTTAGAAGGCAAGAACTACCGTACTATTGTTGATATTAATCAGCTTACCAATACGCTAGGCAATACTTTACTCTTCGAGATAGGTTCACTAAAAGAGAAAAACGATGAAGGTAAGTTCGAGGCAGTAAATGAAACAAAGTGGAATAAAACATTAGGTTTAGACAAAGATGGTGCTAAAGGGGTTAACACTTATTTAGGCTCACTTATTGTTGAACAAGTTGCTTCTCAACAACAGACAGTATAGCCAAGTGAAATAAAAGAGGTAGATTAAGTCTGCTTCTTTGTTTTTTTTGATTTTTAGTGTTACGCGCATAACTGCATGGATGTTGCGATTCTCAAGGCAACGTATCTGTTTAGATGCATGGCTAATGCTGAAACAAAAATTCCAGTGTTCCCTTTCTTGTCATCCCAGTGCTTGACACATAACTGTACAAACATTCATTTTTGAAGGTAAATTGCACAACAGATAATGTCATTCCAGTGCTCCCTTTCTTGTCATCCAAGTAGCTGACACTGGGATGGCTTTGTTGCATCACACTTTATGAGATGGTGATTTATGGTAAATTCATGTAACTATCTCAAATTTAGCCATACCAATATCAGTGAATTTATTAAGCAAATAGCATTTAGTTCTTTTTCTCGATTTATCTCAGATTTATTCCTAAAACTAAATCCGAATATTTGCTTTAATCTTGAGAAAAACCCTTCAATATAAGATCTTTTCCCATAATTTACTTCTTTTTTCCATTCTTTCATGCCATCTTCACCGTATAATTTTATTAACCTAATAGCAGCATTCCTGTCAGACATATAATCTATTTCTGGATGTTCTGCCGCATTGTTTATTGGTGGAATTTTTGTCTTTATATCATATTCGTTACACAACTTATAAAACTTGTGCCTATCACATGCCCTATCTGCATATAGTACTTTTATGACATACTGAAAATCGACTTCTTTTAGCAAATCACAAGCTCCATAGTGATCAGAGTAGACACCGTTACTGTATTTTACAGCTATGGCTTTTTTGCTGTTTGTATTCAACATTACATGCAATTTTCTTGTCTGTTCATAGCTGCGATACTTTCTATCTTCGCTATTTTCTTTGCTATGACCAGGAGTGTTGTTGTATATACTAATTCCTGTACTGTCTATAGCAATTTCGATATCTTCCATATTATTTTTATCAATTCTGCAATCATTGATCTTAATATTGAGTTTCTTAAACCTTCTTGATGATTGTGAATAGCTGATAACTTGCAAATTTTTCCCAATTTGCTCAAGGTATCCTGCTATAAACCCAACTGTTTGCCTCAGGCCTATTCTAAATAAACAAGTTATTATGTGCACCAAAATTACAACTTTATCGCTATAAATATTGTTGCCACCTGGTATTTTTGGACCATTCTCGTACCACTTTTCTATGGCTTCGTTGATATAATGAAAAATATTTCCTCTTTTTTCTAGAAATTTGTTATATTCGCTATGGTTACTGACCCTCATTTTTTGTGGCATATTTTTTCTTTCAAGGTTAAATGGCTATTTTATAATGAATTTTGTCAGTAGCCACCAGATTTTTTCAGTTGCTATGCAACAAAGCCATTCCAGTGTCAAGCACTGGGATCTGGTAGACAATGTTCATACAGCAGCTACTCGGATGACACCTTGTGCTTGCTGGCTATAATTGCTAAGGATTTTTATTTAATTTAACTGCATCTTTTGCCTTATCCAATAACCCATTAATAAAACCAATTTCGCTTGGTTTATCAAGTAAATCAGATGCAATGTTAGTATATTCATTAATGACAACTGGAACTGGCGTATCACAATTAGCTAACTCACATATTGCAACACGCAAAATAGATAAGCTTATAAGATTTAACCGTGAAAGGGACCAACTTGGGTGTAAATAAGACTCTATTATTTTATCATATTCTTCACTGCTTTTTATAACCTTATATAACAAGTTTTCTAAGAACTGATGTTCAAATTCTTCACATTCAAATATATCTTTCAACTTATTTATGTAGTCCTTAAGCTCACAATTTTCCAGTTTAAAAGTGCTTTTGTTGTAACCTACGAAAATATTTGAATAAGCAATTTGTACAGCAAGAAATCTTGCCGTGCTTCTTTTTATGCGCCACTTTTTATCTACTGGTTTTTCCTCCATTATTTTAATTTATTGTGTAAATCTATCATACGCAAAACAGTTGAGGCTGCATGGCCACCAACGTTCTTTTTGTTTTTATCAGCTCTAACTAGTGCTTTATCTTTCCTGTCAGCGGTAATTACACCCATACCAAGGGGTATTGCATAATGCATAACAACCTCATTTAAGCCTTCAATTACTCCTTTACAAACATATTGATAATGATCGGTTTCACCGCGAATTACGCACCCAAGAGCTAAATAACCATCATAATTAGTATGCCCACTCTTGACTGCAAAAAGAATTGTAGCTGGTATCTCAAATGTACCAGGAACCTCAACTACATCGTAACTGGCATTACTGCCTTTTAATTTATCAATTGCACCTTCAAGCAAAAGGTTCGCTATTTCAGTATAATAAATCGAATTAACTATTAGTATTCTCGACATTTACTACCACTTTTTTTGTTAAAAACAACTTTATTAATGACTGTTGAATTAGAGTTATAATATTACTAAATATCCAATATATTACCAGGCCGGCAGGAAAAGAAGAAAAAATAAAGACAGAAATGTAAGGTAAAAACTTCATAACATTTACTTGAATATCATCTTTACTGGTTTGATCTTTCTCACTTAGCTTCTGCTGAATTATCATGGTGGCACCGAAAATTATAGGTAAAATGGCTATAGAAATAGGAAAGTTATAATTAAACAACCCAAATAATGTAAAGATGTTCGTTGGGTCAGGAGCTGAAAGATCCTTAATCCATAAAAAAAAAGGAGCATGCCTCATCTCTATAGTAACAAATAATACTTTATATAGAGCAAAAAATACCGG
The DNA here is from genome assembly GCF_964028565.1 of Wolbachia endosymbiont (group A) of Tromatobia lineatoria. Taxonomy (NCBI): domain Bacteria; kingdom Pseudomonadati; phylum Pseudomonadota; class Alphaproteobacteria; order Rickettsiales; family Anaplasmataceae; genus Wolbachia; species Wolbachia endosymbiont (group A) of Tromatobia lineatoria. The sequence goes on along the minus strand of NZ_OZ034791.1, from coordinate 781,285 downwards.
TATTTGTATTAGCATGGGAAAAATGCTCGACATTGGATTTACGTTGTTTCTCTTAAACAATGCAATTGTCTCTTTATGCTGCTTTAAGCTGTCATTTTTATACAACTCTTTTATACGAGTTAATTCAGGCTGCAGGCTTTTTACCTTAAACATCGAAATATATGATCTATTAAATAAGGAAAGCATCAAAAGTTTGATTACTAAAGTCAGCAATAATATTGCTAAGCCAAAATTTTTTAAAACGAAGTTAAAATATTCAAGCAGTAAAAACACTGGTTTAGTTATAAAGTAAAGAACACCAAAATCTACAGCTTTATCAAACAGGGGTATATTGAGAGTGTCCTTATAAGAATCCAGTAAATTCAACTTTTTTGCTCCAGCAAAAAAATAATTCACATTAGAAACGCTTGCACCAGGAAGTATGCTCTTGTAAGGTTTGACAAAATCTACTTGGAATTTATCAGTATTATTAACGTTTGTGTGTTTAATGCTTACATTTATTTTATCAGATTTTTCAGGTATGATGGCTGTGAGCCAGTATTTATCAGCAAAACCAAACCAATTTTTTTCACTCGTGCTTGCTTTTATTAAATGTTTTTTGGAAATATCCTTATATGTCCACTCCTCTAGTTTATTATCAAATGCACCCAGTACTCCTTCATGGGATATCCAATAAGATTCGTTGATATTGTCACGTTTACGGTTAATTTTACCATAAGGAACCAAAACTACATTATCCTTTGTATTATTTTCAACAACTTGCTCAACTTTAAACATGTAATTATCGTCGAGGTTAATTTTCATTCTAAATAAAATGCCATTCTCATTGTCCCAAGATAAATTGACCTCTTTTTGATTAAGTTTATCTGCTCGCCAGACTGCTTTAGAATCTGGAACTTTAATCTTGTTACTCGGATCGAGCCACCCAAATTCTGCAAAATATACATCTTTTGATTCTGCAGGTGACAGTAACACCACTTGTGGAGAAGAAGAACTCGGTTCTAAGTGGTAATTAGTTAAAATTAAGTCATCAAACCTTGCACCTTTCAGAGAAATTGATCCTTTAATCATGTTATTGGTTAAACTAACCCTCTGTTCTCGAGTAGAATTAATAATTTCAGAACGATTTTGGTATATTATAGGAGCAAGGTCGTTAAAAGATTCGATATGTTCAATATTTTCAATCAATGGCTGGTTTTGGTTTGTACTAAAAAAATTATCATAAATAATACGCCAAGACACCATGATTAACATGGAAAGGATAGCTGCCAAAATTAAACTTTTTGCTTCTGACATAAAATTAAATCAAACATATCTTCTTAAAGTGTATACTAAATATTGTACTAAAACAATGAAATTTACTTATTTTTAATAATAACTTTTAACGCTGATCTTTAAAATTTATTTTAATAGCTTCAAATTTTAACAATATGAACGCGGTGAAAAATCTAGTTATTTGGTTGCTAATAATAGCCACTACTGCAATGCTTATTGATTCACAAAGGGACAAACTAAGCGACAGATTTCTCAGTACTTTTTTACCATATAAAGGAAGAATTCAAAATAGCGGTCAGAATAGTGGAAGTATTGAATTTACGAAGTCATATGATGGACACTTTTATATTCAGGCTCAAGTCAATGATCGCAATATAACGTTTTTGCTTGATACTGGAGCAACCGATATTGTTCTATCACAAAAAGACGCATTACATGTTGGTATTAACTTACAAAATGTTCAGGATTTTAAAATATATGAAACTGCGAAAGGTCAAATAAAAGCTGGAGTGGTTCAAATACCTCAAGTTAAAATAGGAAATTTTTTGATTAATGATGTACAGGCAAGCGTTAACACTCATTCTATGTCTCATTCACTACTTGGAATGAGCTTTTTAAGGTATTTTCATTTCACTATAAGAGATAATAAGTTGATATTATACCGCGACTAAACACTTCTACAATCTACTTATCAAAGCTCTGTAGGTCAATATAGGAGCAGAAATAAATATTGCAGAACAAGTGCCAATCAAAATACCAAAAAAAATGATCAAGCTGAAGTCTCTCACTGCATCTGTGCAGATTAATACCAAAGGAAGAGCAGCAAGAAGGGTTGTACCAGAAGTTAATATAGTGCGAAATAATGTAGCGTTGATACTTGCATCTACTACCTCACTCATCCGCCCACTTTTACCACTCCTGCGATACTCTCGAATCCGATCATATATAATTACTGAGTTATTGATTGAATAACCAATGACAGTAAGGAGAGCTGCAACTGATGAAATATTAAACTCAATGCCAGTTAGGCTAATAAAACCAACAGTTAAAATCACGTCATGAATCAGTGCTGTTATTCCACTGAATCCACATTGCCAATTAAATCTAAACCAAACGTAAAAAAATATTCCAACAATCGCGATCAACATGGATAACATTCCTTCAAATATTTGTGTTGAGCTTATTTGTGGGCCAACATAGTCTATTTTACGATAGCTTATTGAGCTCCCCAGCTTTTCTTCTAGTATGCTTTTTATCTTTTTGATTTTATCTTCATCTCCTTCATCTTTAAAACGCATGACTAAATTATCACCCGCTTTTGAACTCTGCACTGTAAAACCATTTTCTTTTAATGCATCGAGAATAGAGTGATTCTCATCTGAAGATTTTATCTCTATCAAAATTCCGCCTGCAAAGTCTATGCCTAAGTTCACTCCACGCAGCACAACAGTGAATATTGAAAAGATGATAAGAATAATGCTAATTAATGCAGTCAAATCCCTATATTTACTAAACTTGATATCGAGGTTGTCTGGAATGAGTCTAAGTGCCATGCTATTTACTTAAACTTGAATTTTATATACTTTTCAAAAAATTCACTAGTTTATTCTGTGATTGTTTGATTATGTCAATTTTTCCATCAGTTAATTCTTGTCTGTCAATTAAGTTCTATCTAGCTTGCATACTACCATTTTGAAGTACATTACAAAAGCGAAATACTGCCAATTTGGCCCATCATTTTATCTCTGCAAGCTTATCCCCCCCTTGCTATGTTAGCAACGCAACCTAAGCTAGGTTCCTTCATAGCAGTGTTAGGTACACTGCCATATCTTTCAAAACTTTCATGCTCTATAGCTTCCTCAACACTTTTTCCTCCTAAAAGACAGTTTTCCCCTAAACTTTTTCCCCTATTTTTTAACTCATTAAGCCTTGCTCTGTTTTCCCCATCAATCTCCACTTTTATTTTATTGCTGCCTTTCTCACTAGGACTTAGATAAATACTTATCTCTCCTACCTCAGTAGTAAAAGACATTTCAATACCACCTTTTGAGACATCCATGTAATTTCTTTTTCCCCCTATTTCTTCTACATTTTCAACTCTTACTATACTTTCTCCAATTTTGAGTATGCCAACTCTTAAATTTAAGTCTTTGGCTTTTTCATTGTTTAGGATTTCTGCAACTTCAACAATACTATCTTGCGAGTACTCTATACAAAAATATCTATTATCCTTGTCTACTCCTAATACATTTTGAGTCTGCTTGCTTTTGTTTACAATACTTTCATATGCTAAACCTTTTAGCTTGCTTTCAATTTCCTTACATTTCTCAGAAAGACCATCATCAAATCCATTACAAGTAACTATCTGCTCAAACTCATTCCCATCGAAAAAATTATGGCGTTTTACTTTCCCACCTTCTAACAATAAATTACTAACAATGCTTTTGATAATGTCCTCTTCGGACACTTCATTTTTTTTGTTACAGTTTTGATCTTCACTTTCTTTATTACAGTTTTGATCTTCACTTTCTTTGTTACAGTTTTGACCTTTACTTTCTTTGTTACAGTTTTTATCTTTACTTTGATAGGGAAAGTTATCAAATACAAAAGTGTTACTTCTGTTACTTATATGACTACCACTAGTAAGATCTTTTATTTCTTCAAATACTGTATTTGTTACAGTTTTGTTACAACAACTACATTTTAAATTTAACATTACTTCTTTTTCTAAGTATTTAGCTACTATGCACTTAATACTTTCTGGAGTATTTTTATATCTTTTTGTTCATTTTGTTCTGTTATACCTCTCACCTCCCCACAGCATTTATCAATCAGATCCTGTTTACTTTGAGTTAACGACATTTTTAGTTTCATAAAAAGTGAGTCTTTTAGAAAAGGATTATCATCTTCTAGGTCCCGATCATTTTCTGAATCCAAATCATCTGTTAACTCCATTGAATCAAGATTACCTGAACTATAGTACGAACCCTTTTTTGAGTCCGAACTATCTTCTGAGTTCCCATCACTATCTGACCAATTGTCAACTTTCGGAAATTCTGAGCTTTTCTGTTCACCTTCAAAAGTCTGATTACTACCACCAGCGCCCTTTGTCAAATTTTCTTTATTTTCACAAGAACCACCTAAAGAATAGCCTTGACCCTCTTCTTGATCTGAAGCACTTAATTTACTATAAGTTGCTTGACTATAACCATTGAAGTTATAACCTAAACCATTACTACCATGCTGTAAAGGATCGCTTTCAAAAGTTTGTGGATTATCACTTTCACCTAACAAACCACCATTTGTTGGATTACATACATTTTCTGTATATTTTTGATTATTTTGTGCTTCTATTTTCCTCTTCTTGTACAACGGTTCAAACTGATCAATTTCAATCGATCGTACTCGTTTCCTTGAAGGAAAGTCCTCTGGAATCTGATCCTCATCGTCAGAATTGTGACCTGAATCACAAATTACATGATCATTGCAGGTAGAATTATGCTCTTGACTAATCAAGGAAAGCTGAATTAGATTGCTAAAAACAATATTATCTAGCTGTACTGAATCAGTACTTTCAAAAATTTGTGGATTATTACTCACGTCTGGCAAATCACCTGATAAACCAGTCTGATGATTATTTTCACCTACCCAACCATCAGTTGGTGTTGGAATGCATATTCCTGTATATCTTTGGCTATCAAGAGAATCATTAGTTAATTGTACTGCTGTATAAGTTGTCCGGTCATCCTCATCATCGGAACTAATACCTGAATCATGGCCATCACCTTCTTCAATCTTTTGAGTTTCTATATCGTGTTCATTTATTTCGCTCGACGAATCATAGTTGGAAGGGTTATACTGTTGATTAGGACGTTTAAAAATTTGACGCCAATCGCTGTAAGGCTCCTTAAAATCGAAAGGAGTGCGTATAACTTTTTCCTTGCCTGATACCCCACCATTCATATTGTATAACCATTACTCACTAATCCCTTAGTGAATATCGTAATATATAGGTCTGTCAATAAAAAAATATAACTTTCTTTGGTTCTAACCTTTGCAAATCAGTATCTATAGCTCGGTAATTTCTCATACGTTGCACTCTGGACCTAGGAGCGTTGTTAATAAAATCCACGACAGCTAGACAATCCTTGCTCGTCCACTAAAAGGAAAAGCAGCAAGGAGCGAACCAAAAGCGATAAGAAAGGATCCAAGCCAGATTATAGACATTCCAGGTTTATAGTGCACTTTGGCTGCGATTTTGCTCTTACTCTTATCAATCTCTCCAATTACAACATAAATATCAGAAAGCAAATTGTGGTAGATACTGCTTTCAACATTTTTCTGACCTTCCGCAAGGTAAAATCTATATTCAGGAGTTACTTCACCTAATATCTTATTATTCAGCAAATTCCTGATATCCATTGTACCCCTCACTGCATGGAAATTTTTTTCTTTTATTAGCTCAATATTGCGTAAAGTAACTTTAAATTTATTGACTGTTATGCTATCCCCTATTTTTAAGTAATTTTCTTTTTTCTCCTGCCAACCAACTGAATAAGCTATACCAAGCACTAGAATTGCCACTCCAGCATGAGCAAGCATCATTGCATAGTAGGACTTAGAAACTCTTCTTGCTAATAAAATTGATTCACCAAATGCTACCTTAAATAAACGAATTCTTTTACTGTATGCTTCTAAAACAAAGATTAATAATGCTATGGAGATAGTAATTGATAGCACAATTATTAGCTCCATGTGAAAGATAAACGGCAAAATAGCTGCAGCACTGCAGAATGAAAATCTATATTCACGGAATATTGGCAATAGACTATTTCCCTGCCAACTGCAGTATTGCCCGATCATGGTGAGCACTAGAATAGCTAGTGCAATAGAGTTAAATAAAGAATTGTAATATGGTGCTCCAACTGAAATTAATTCACCGGTTAAATACTCAAGCACTGTAGGGTATAAAGTGCCAACGAACACGATGAAAAAGGCAGTGATGAATAATAAATTGTTCATCAGTATCATCGTAAAGCGTGAAAAGAATCTTCTACCCTCTGTCACTTGAGTAGCAAGTTTCTTTCTGGATTCCAGTGTCAAGCATTGGAATGACATCGCAGGCGTGTGATTTTTTCTCGTAAATACTACAAATATTACTAAGCTACTGACTGTAATTACACCAAGTAGAGCTAATATATATAGTCCATATCTTGGGTCATCTGCAAACGTGTGCACTGAGGTAAGTATTCCTGAGCGGACTAGAAATGTTCCAGTCACACTCAATATAAAAGTTGTAAGCGTAAGTAAAATAGCAAAGTTCCTTAAAACATTGAAATTCCGTACCACGAGCAACAAATGTGTCAGCGCTACTGCAATTAGCCACGGCATCAAAGAAACGTTTTCCACTGGATCCCAAAACCAAAATCCACCCCACCCAAGTTCGCGATATGCCCACCAGCTACCCAAGCTGATGCCCAAAGTGAGCAGCGACCAAGAAATAAGTACCCAAGGCCTGACAATTTTAGCCCAAACATTTCCTTCAGTATTTAAAATTAATCCAGCTATAGAGAGCGAAAAAGGAACGCTAAATCCAAGGTACCCCAAATATAATATCGGTGGATGAATAGCAAGGCCTATATCCTGCAATATCGGATTAAAACCCAATCCATCTGTTTCAATGCCTGGCATTTTAGTGAAGGGGCTGGATTCAATTAAAGTGAACAGCAAAAAACAAAAGCAAATCAGCCCATGAGTGATAAGAGATATTTTTTTTAATTTACTACCATTAGTTCGTTCTGGTGTCATTCCAGTGCTTGACACTGGAATCCAGTTTTTATTACACTGCCATTTGATGTACTCATTTGCAATTAAATTGTCTGGATCCCAGTGTCTGGGCACTGGGATGACAGAAGAAGAGACTGGGATGACAGAGGGGGAAACTGGGATGACAGAAGGTATATAAATATCCATTAGTAATAAATACATGACAAGCACTAAGGTCCAAAGCAACATGGACCCTTCTTTGTTTCCCCAAACACCACAAATCTTGTAGATCAAAGGTTTTGTTGTGTGTGAGTGGTAGTATACGTTTTCAAGTGAAAAATCATTTGTAATGTGGCAGTAGATCAAAATAGCCATTGACGCTGATACACAAAAAAATATGGCAGTGGTAATAAACCGACAAGAACTAAGCGGTAAAAACAAATATGTCAAAGACAATAAGCAGGCTAGCAATAGCAATATATTCCCAAGTTCAGGCATAAAAAATTATAGTTTTTATATAAACAATATTACTGATGACAAGTTAGAAGTTAAAGTGTTAATTGATGCTAGCATAATGCTCCCGTAGTTAGCTGTGCTAGTATTAATTAAAAATTAAATATTAAATCTTTATACTTTTATAGATAGCGTTAATATTGAGGTAACATTGTGGGTACAACTAAGATTAGTAAATTTCCATTCAATATAAAAGGTAAAGTGGCAAAACAACATGCCGAACCAATAATCGAAAAAAATCTCTATACTATTTTAGGATTCAAAGATATAGAAGATTTTGAAAATAAGACAAGTAAACTTGTTAATAAAAAAGTTTGGCAATCATTTGTTGACTGCTTTGCAAAAGAAATAGATTATGCAGCAACCGAAGAAGTTGTAAAAAACATCGTTTGTAACATTGCAAAGAGTGATCAAGGTAATGCTTTTACCAAAACTGAACATCTCATATTAAATGAAAAGCAAGATAATAAAAAGAGAGAAAAAGCGATTAGAAAAGCTATTAGTATTTTGAGAAAAATCAATCCAGAAAAAGCCTTTAATGAACTTTCAGTAATAAAAAAACAAGCTGAAGATTTTTTACAAACTGATTTTTGTAAAGCACAGAGTAAATCACTTCAAGGATTTGCTCCCTCTGGTGGACAGCTCTTTGCGGAAACTCTGAAATATATAGAAACACTAGAAAGATTATCCGAAGTAAAAAAAGAAGGGCTAGTTAGAGATTTCTTGTTAAATCATGTTAGTTTATTGAATAAAAAGTATCCTAAATCACAAGGTAAAAGGGAAGATGCTATAACAATACTATCAAGTGATGAGTTGAAGAATTTTTACAATAAAGGTGTAAAAGAAGGAATGTTACAACCAATGGCATCTTACAAAGGATGCAGAAACCTGTATGACAAAATGAACCAGATAAAAAATGAATCCAAAAGTATAATTAAAAGAGAAGAACGGGAAGAAAATTTAAAGAAAATAGATAAGTCGATAATCAGCGCAATTAATGACATAAAAAAACATAGAGAAGCAATCCTTAACTGTAAAGACTTTCAAAATTCTTACATAAAAGAGAAAAAAGAACATCCATTTAGAGGCAACGCATGTCAAAAAATGATTGATATATATCAAGAGAGAATTGTTGGATATCAGGAGAAAATTCGTCAAAACTTAAACCAAATAAAAGCGATATTAAAAAGTGCGCCGCAAGAAATGGATGATGTGGAAGAATTCGAGGAAATAATTGATGATATACATGAAGCAAAGCAGTGTGATGAAATTTTTGATTCAGCTTTAATTTGTTTATCGAACATACAGAATGAGCTAGATATTCAGCTGGAAAATCCTTCAACAGAACTCAGAGCTTCACACATTAACGTTAAAACTGAGCTAACTAGGTTATAAGAACCAAATCTTTAGGATAATGAAAGCACTTTAATTCAAGACAGCTCTTAGTCTGTGTTTTAATTTGGTTGTGTTTTATTAAAAAAACTTTAGATTTATTTTATAATCGATACTCAAATATAATGACTCAAACTTGGGATTTGTTGCAAACAGGGCAAAAGGAAGGCTATAAAATTGCGTATACTAATGCTCGTATTATCGACCCGGAAACTAAACTTGATATAAAAGGTTCATTATTGACTGAAGGGGATAAAATTGTTGACTTTGGTGAATCATTATTTTCAACAAGTGGAGTTGATGAAACAATAGACTGTAAAGGGCTTGTTCTAATGCCAGGCCTTATTGACATTCACGTACATTTTCGTGAACCAGGCCAGGAACATAAAGAAACTATATATACAGGCAGCAAATCTGCAGCTGCGGGGGGAGTTACAACTGTAGTTTGTCAGCCAAACACTGTTCCAGCAATTGATAGCGTTATTTTGGCTAAATATTTGAAATATAGAGCACTTGAAACTTCACATGTAAACGTTGAATTTTACGCTAAAATCACCACTTCGGAAGAACACCTGACTGAAATGGCACTTTTAAAGGAAGCAGGTGCGGTTGGGTTCACCGATGATGGCATGCCAGTTATGAACCCAATGATTATGAGACAGGCGCTGCTTTATTCAAGTATGCTGAATGTTCCTATTGCTCAACATGCAGAAGATTTAAATTTATCTGCTGGTGGCGCAATCAACGAAGGTAAAATTTCTGAAGAATTGGGAGTAAAGGGGATCTTGAGTGCGTCAGAATCGGTTATGGTAAATCGTGATATACTGCTAATGAAGGATATGGAAAATGTGCACTACCATATTCTACATGTCTCTTCAAAAGATTCACTTGATGCTATTAAACGTGCAAAAGATTTGGGATTAAATGTTACGTGCGAAGTAACCCCTCATCACTTCACTTTGACTGAAGATATAGTAAAACAACATGGAGCAATTGCAAAAATGAATCCGCCGCTTCGCACTGAAGAAGATCGTTTAGCTATGGTTGAAGGTTTAAAGACAGGTGTGATTGATTGCATTGCAACTGATCACGCTCCGCATGATCGTAGTTCTAAAGATCTACCACTTGAAAATGCTGCATTTGGTATTGTTGGTCTTGAAACAATGCTGCCCCTTTCACTTGAACTCTATCACAGTGGGCAAATGGGTCTACTTGATGTGCTTGCAAAATTGACATATAAGCCTGCAGATATAATACACATACCACGTGGTCGTATACAAAAAAACCTTGCTGCAGACTTAATTTTAGTTGACCTCAATCATGAATGGGAAATTAAAACTGACAACTTTGCTAGTAAATCAAAGAATTCTCCTTTCGATGGTCGCAAAGTAAAAGGACACGTAGTACGTACTGTTGTGTCCGGCAAAACTATATACTCGCAGAAGAGTTAGTTATCATATCTTATCTATTCCAATTTGTTATCACCAGAATGGGCTAAGTGCACCTAAATTTAAATTAAGAAATCTTACACTGTCTCCGAATAAACACATCCTCTTATCTTTCCCTAATCTGTAAAGTTATTTTGTCTATCAATCTGATTCCAAAACAGCAAAATTATTGTATAATGTTACTTTGAAGTTTTATTTTCAATGCACAAGTTTGCAATACTTTTTTCTATACTGCTTGCAATAGTTGCTTACTACCTAAACAATGAAATCATATTTGAAATAGCAAAGCTATTTAGTGATATCTTTATCAGCTTGCTCAAATTAATAAGCTTACCTCTGGTTTTTTTATCCATAGTTTCCACAATTTCCGGGCTCAAAGACTCAATTGAAATCAAAGTCTTAGTTAAGAAAACACTATTTTATACTCTGCTTACAACTATTATAGCTGCGTTTGTTGCATTATCGTTTTATTTGTTAATAGATCCAGCAAGAAAAAATTTCATAAGTAATACAATAGGGAGTATTAACAGCAATAACCACAGTTATTTTTCATATTTAAAATCACTCATTCCTTCTAATTTTGTGCAAGTTTTTCTTGAAAATAATATGATTGGTAGCATATTAATCGCTTTTTTGATGGGTGGAGCTATTGTTTCACTTTCAAAAGAAAAGCAGGATATATTATATCAAGTATTCTCTGCACTTTTTGATACGCTACTTAAAATTGCTCAAGGGTTATTAAAATTTATTCCGCTTGCTGTTTGGTCTTTTATTACATGTTTTTTGCATGAATTAAAAGGCGGTAGTGAGTTCTACAATCTTTTATGGTATTTTGTTTGCATAATGTCTGCAAATTTTGTGCAGGCATTTCTGATTTTACCGCTATTTATGTGGTATAAAGGCATATCACCAATTCAAACGCTGAAAGGGGTTATGCCAGCACTCACACTTGCGTTTTTTTCTAAATCATCCAGTGCAACATTGCCAACAACTATAGAATGTGTGCAGAACAAGCTAAAGGTGCCAAAGAAATTATCGTCTTTTATTTTACCAATATGCACAACAATTAACATGAATGCATGTGCTGCATTTATACTAATCACTGTAATGTTTGTTGCAGAAATGAACGGATACGTATTTTCCTTAAGCGAAATGTTGATATGGATTTTTTTAGCTACAGGGGCTGCAATTGGTAACGCTGGAGTGCCGATGGGGTGCTATTTTATGGCAACCAGTTATCTCATGTCGATGAATGTTCCTCTGCATATTATGGGACTGATTTTGCCTATTTATACAATCATCGATATGTTTGAAACTGCAATAAATGTGTGGTCTGATGTTTGTATCACTCAGATAATTAATAAAGAATGTAATAGTGAAACTTAAAAAATGATATTAGACGAAAATAACCTAATAATAAAAGAATTTAAAGAAGCAGAAGCAATTTTGCATGGGCATTTTGTTTTATCATCCGGGCTGCATAGTGACACATACATACAGTGTGCGAAGATTTTTGAAAATCCAAGCAGAGCCATGAAAGTTTGCGCATTATTAGCAGATAAAATAAAAAAAGAATTAAATAGCTCCATAGATTTAATATTATCTCCTGCAATTGGTGGAATAATTGTGGGTTATGAGATTGGCAGGCAGCTTGGAATAAAGACAATGTTTTGCGAGCGCGTTAATGGTAAGTTTGAATTACGCCGTGGATTTAAGATCAAAAAGGGTGAGAAAATATTGCTCATTGAAGATGTAATAACCACAGGTAAATCTTCACTTGAAGCAGTGGAATGTGCAGAAGGGGAAGGAGGTAAAGTTGTTGCTGAAGCTTCTTTGATAAAGAGAAATAGTGAAACGAAACTGCCTTTTCCTGTCATATCTTTGATTGAACTGAACATCAAAAACTACAGCGAGGAAGAACTTCCAAGTGAATTAAAACAACTACCCATAACAAAACCTGGGAGTAGGGAATATTTAACAAAGTAATCCTATAATATCTTGGAAACACAGCATTTATACACAGCTTTAGTTATTTACTCCAAGTGTATTTTATGTATACTTATTACTAAATTAATTTTGAAATGATAGAAAATGAACGAATTTAAATCGATCCGAAATATAGCAATAATCGCACACGTTGACCACGGTAAAACTACTTTACTTGATAACATGTTAAAACAAAGTGGCACATTCCGCGAGAATCAAGAAGTTCAAGAACGAGTGATGGATAGTGGTGATCAAGAGCGTGAACGCGGAATTACAATACTTGCAAAATGTACATCAATAATGTGGGGCGATGAAAAGATCAATATTATTGACACGCCAGGGCACGCGGACTTTGGTGGGGAAGTGGAAAGGGTATTGTGCATGGCAGATGGTGTGTTGCTGCTGGTTGACGCTGCAGAAGGTCCCATGCCACAAACAAAATTTGTGCTCTCAAAAGCACTAAAAGCAAATTTGAAGCCAATTGTGATAATCAATAAGGTCGACCGACCAGATAGCAGAATTGATGAAGTATTAAATGAAATATATGAGTTATTTTTTAACCTTGATGCAACCAACGAGCAGCTAGATTTTCCAGTGTTGTATGCTTCAGGTAGAAATGGCTGGTGTGCTAAGGAGCTTTCTGATGAAAGAAAAGATTTAAGCCCATTATTTTCAACGGTTATAGATTATATAAAACCTTCTGTTTATAATCAAAATGCACCTTTTGCTATGTTGGTCACTCTACTTGAGTCTGATAAGTTTCTTGGCAGAATATTGACAGGAAAGGTTTATCAGGGCATTGCAAAAGTCAATTCAGATCTTAAGGTGCTTGACCTCGATGGCAAAGTAATTGAACGAGGAAGATTAACTAAGTTGCTCTCATTTTCTGGCTTGAAACGCATTCCAGTAGAACAAGCTGTGGCGGGAGACATAATTGCAATTGCAGGACTTGAGGAAGCTTCGGTTTCAGATACTATAGCAGCACCAGAAGTTACAACTGCAGTAAGCTCAACTCCAGTTGATCCGCCAACAATGGCGATTACTCTGAGCGTTAATGATTCACCTTTTGCTGGGCAAGAAGGTACAAAGCTTACTTCAACTGCTATAAAGGATCGTTTATATGCGGAAGCAGAAACAAATGTTGCAATTACTGTGACTTTGGCACCAAGCGGTGAAGCATTTGAAGTAGGTGGGCGTGGTGAGTTACAGCTTGGAGTGTTAATTGAAAATATGAGGAGAGAAGGTTTTGAGCTTTCGGTATCACGCCCTCGCGTGTTATTTAAAGAAGAAGGCGGTAAAAAACTTGAACCTATAGAGGAAGTAGTAATTGATGTAGATGATGAATATAGTGGAATCATCATGGAAAAACTCAGCTTCCGTAAAGGTGAAGTAACTGACATGAGACCTTCTGGTAATGGCAGGACAAGATTAACGTTTTTAGTTCCATCAAGAGGATTAATCGGTTATCAAGGAGAGTTTTTAACTGATTCTCGTGGCACAGGCATAATTAACCGTTTATTTCACAGTTATGCTCCACATAGAGGTCCAATTTCTGGAAGGCGCAATGGAGTTTTAATTTCTACAGATAAGGGTGAGGCTGTGGCATATGCAATTTTCAATTTGCAAGACAGGGGAATTATGTTTATTAAGCCACAGGATAAGGTATATTGTGGCATGGTTGTCGGCCAGCATAGCCGTGACAATGATTTGGAGGTAAATGTGTTAAAGGGTAAGCAATTAACAAACGTAAGAGCTTCAGGTAGTGATGAAGCTATAAAGCTCACTCCACCAAAGATAATGACACTGGAGGATATGATAGCGTATATAGATGATGATGAATTGGTGGAAGTAACTCCAAAATCTATACGTTTACGCAAGAAATTCCTTGATCCAAATGAACGTAAGCGTGCAGGAAGGGCAAAGAATAAGGAGTAATCAGAGGTTGAACATTTGCGAAAAATAGTGTATAATTATTCGTCTCCTAATTGTATTTAATTATGGCCTTTTCGAAATTTCTCGATCCAAAAAACAATTTCGCGTTCAAGAGAATATTTGGCACTGAGAAAAATAAAGATATTCTCATTCACTTTCTCAATGATATATTGGGCTTCGCTGGCAAAGATGAAATAGAAGAAATAGAATTTCTCAGCACTATCATGGATGCTGAGATTGCCTCTAAAAAACAAAGTATTGTTGATGTTTTCTGTACTGATTCTGCTGGAACCCAGCTAATTATTGAAATGGTGCGACCTGAAAGTCTTCGGTCATATTGTTTAAAAGGAGAGGAATTCCTTCAGAAAGAAACTAAAAGAGTTCTAAAACTTATTAAACCAGATGTTTTGCCATCTGAGTCTATGCATCAGTGCGAATCGGGTAACCGGTTGGTGCCAAGCGATGCGGACAATGAACCTCCTCTTGAAAAAGAAGATGCTCAATCGTGAAAGGAGCATAAACTACAAGCATCATGTGGTTGGAGAGCTAGGCTTAGTGGTATGGTGAACGTAAGTGAAGCTTCATAAGTATCGTAACGATTAAAGAGCTAAAGATGCTGATAAGCTCCGACCAAAAGGTAATGTGACATTTTTCATTTCTGGATGTACGCAAATCACCGGTATAGAGAAGTCACCTAACCCACTGTTGTATGACAGAAGGAACAGGGTAAGCCTGTATTTCCGCCTATATGGCAAGCAAACCGCAAGGAACGCTGATGAAAATGCAGGTAAAGGATAATGGAGAAAGCGAATGCCATTTTGTAACGAAATGTATAGAATTTGTAACATTAATTCGCGTGAAAACGAGCAGATTTCCATTTGGTCCCTCGTGACAAGAAACTTTGTTAACCACTTGAGGTAGAGAAGCAGATGACCTTACCCACAGAAATGATGAAGAAATTAGGAATATTTTTTACAAAAAGGACAATACTAACAAAAGAACTTTATTCTATTTAAAATATAAAGTTACAATAAATTTTCCTGTCATCTCCAAATAAATTACATTAACTTAGTATTGTATATTGTTAATAACTTAAATAATACAACCATTTTCAGCAACAAAAACCAAAGGTCTTGAGATACAAGATATTTGTATGGTTACTATGATAGTTCCTTTTTTAAGAAAGTTTTAAATTTCATACCTAACAATAAACAACTTTAGGTTTAAATTTATGAAATCAGTTGTTATATACATCAGCAAATACGAATTTAACTGGTGTTATGGACTTAAATAAATTTACCGAAAAAGCAAAAAGTCTAATTCAAAGTGCTCAAATGAAAGCGTTGGGAGCTGGGCATCAGATTTTTATGCCTGAGCATTTACTAAAAGTGATGCTTGAAGATGAATCAGGTTTAGTTCAGGATTTGATAAACGCTTGTGGTGGAAGTGTGCAAAGTATTTCTGATGCTGTGGATAGCGCAATAAAAAAGTTGCCAGTAATTGAAGGTCCAGGAAGTGGTGGCCTTCAACTTTCAAGAGAAATAGCAAAAGTTTTTGAAGATTCAATTGGTATTGCAAAGAGAAATAAAGATTCATTTGTTGCTGTCGAGCGTTTACTGCAGGGCCTCACTGCACAAAAAGATGATACTGTAGGCAAAATTCTGGCAGAGAATGGTGTGACTCCACAAAAACTGAACTCAGTTGTTGCAGAAATGAGAAAGGGCAGCAGTGCGGACTCGCCAAACAGTGAGGAAAAATTAAACGCGGCAAAGAAATATACAAAAGATGTTACAGAGCTTGCTATGCAAGGAAAGCTTGATCCTGTAATTGGTCGTGATGAAGAGATCAGAAGAACTATGCAGGTATCACTGAGGCGGACAAAAAATAATCCAGTGCTGATCGGTGAACCTGGTGTTGGAAAAACTGCAATAGTTGAGGGGCTTGCAAATAGAATTGTTGCAAACGATGTACCACTTGGTTTGCATGATGCAAAGGTCTTAGCTTTGGATCTTGGTGCATTAATCGCTGGAACAAAGTTTAGAGGAGAATTTGAAGAAAGGTTAAAAGCAGTTATTAATGAGCTTTCGAAAGCGGAGGGAAAAGTTATCTTGTTTATAGATGAGCTTCATACTTTAGTTGGAGCAGGAGCAACAAGTGGTGCAATGGATGCCTCGAATCTGCTGAAGCCTGCTCTTGCGCGTGGAGAAATTCGCTGTATAGGAGCCACAACTTTAGATGAATATCGTCAGCATATAGAAAAAGATCCTGCGCTTGCAAGGCGTTTCCAGCCTGTGTTTATTTCTCAACCAACTGAAACTGATACCATTTCAATACTCAGGGGTTTGAAGGAAAGATATGAGGTGCATCATGGTATAAGAATTACAGACGGTGCAATAATTGCTGCTGCAACGTTGTCCAATAGATATATAACAGATAGGTTTTTACCTGATAAAGCAATTGATTTGATTGATGAAGCAGCAAGTAGGGTGAGAATTGAAATGGATAGCAAGCCTGAAGTTATTGATGAACTTGAGAGAAAGGTTATACAGCTAAAGATTGAAGCAGAGGCTTTAAAAAAAGAAAGTGATGAAAATTCTAAACAGCGTTTAAAAAAGATAAATGAGAAGGTTGAAAACCTAAATAGCAAATTTGCTGACTTGAACAGCAAATGGCAGATGGAAAAGAATAAAATAGCTAGAATACAAGAAACAGCCGAAAAATTAGATAACGCTAGAAAAGAGCTGGAATTGGCTCAGCGGAGTGGAAATTTAGGAAAAGCAGGAGAGCTGATGTATAGTGTGATCCCTCAGCTTGAGAATGAATTAAAAAATCAGGAAAAGGTTACTGATAGTTTCTTAAAGAAAGAAGTGACTGGAGATGATATTGCAAACATTGTTTCAAAGTGGACAGGAATTCCAGTTGATAACATGATGCACAGTGAAAAGGAAAAACTTCTTAACATGGAGAATGAAATAGGAAGAAGAGTAATAGGGCAGAAAGATGCAATAGAAGCGATAAGTAATGCAGTTAGGCGCTCCCGCTCTGGGGTGCAAGATACTAATCGACCTTTTGGTTCATTCTTATTCTTAGGCCCAACCGGGGTTGGTAAAACCGAACTTGCGAAAGCCTTAGCTGAATTTCTGTTTGACGATCAATCAGCGCTTCTGCGTTTTGATATGTCAGAATATATGGAAAAACATTCTGTTTCAAAGCTAATTGGCGCGCCTCCAGGGTATGTTGGCTATGAACAAGGTGGCAGATTAACTGAAGCGGTAAGAAGAAGGCCATATCAGGTTATTCTGTTTGATGAAATCGAGAAAGCAAATCCAGATATATTTAATCTATTGCTGCAAATCTTGGATGAGGGTAGACTCACTGATAGTCATGGTAAATTAATTGATTTTCGCAACACCATACTGATTTTAACTTCTAACCTTGGCGCTGAGATAATGCTAAAAGGGAATGTTGATTCTGTAAGAAATGAAGTGATGCAAATAGTTAAATCAGCATTTCGTCCAGAATTTTTAAACAGGCTGGATGAAATTATTATATTCCACAGTTTAACCAGAGATGACATCTATAAAATTATAGATGTTCAATTTTCTTATTTACAAAAAACACTTGCTAAGCGTAAACTGAGTATAAGTTTGTTGCAGGAAGCTAAAGAACTAATAGCACAAACTGGCTATGACCCTGAATATGGAGCAAGGCCCTTAAAAAGGGTTATACAAGAGTGTATTCAAAATAATTTAGCTAAATTAGTTTTATCAGGGGAAGTAGTAGAAAATGATGAGCTAATAGTGTACGCTCTTGATAATGAAATCTTAGTTAAAAAGGTTTAAGTTCACTGTGTATTTTTGTTAAAAAAAATGTGTATAGATCATAATGTTGACACTGAGTCTTTATTTAAGTTAGCTGATCAAGAAAATCAGCAAGATAAAGAAAAAATTAAAAAATTTATTAAGTATTTTTATAGTTTTGTTTATAAAAGCGACCTAAAAGCCAATGATAAGTTTTTGCTATATATTGTAAACGATGCTTACAATTTTGTTTCTCAAAAAGAGAAAGATGAAAGTAAGTTAGTAGTAAGCAATATAGATGATATACCAGGAATAGAAGGCGATTTTACCACGATTAAGATAACAAACGATGATATGCCATTTTTGGTTGACTCCGTTATTGCAACTATTAAGTCGCACGATTTAACCATATGCTATTACAGCAACAGCATAATTAACATTAAAAGAAAAGATGCCCTAATAGACGAGATTTACTCTTTGGAAGAAAGCAATGGAGTCAAAGAGTCAGTCATATATGTAATTATCAAAGGTATAAGTGACAGCTTTGTTGATACATTAAAAGAATCTCTACAGAAAACGCTGAAAGCGGTTAATTGCGTTGTGAAAGATTGGCACTTAATGCTCAAGAAACTTGATGAGGCAAGTCTTTCTGTCATCCCAGCTGGGATCCAGGAAAAGGACACGTGGATTCCAGTGTCACGCACTGGAATGACACCAGACCGAAATCAAGAGCAAAAAGATTTTCTAGTTTGGTTAAAGAATAATAACTTCGTATTTCTAGGTTATCAAGAATATATTGCTGGTAAAGATGAAAAACTCGTCTGTGACAGCAAAAAGGACCTTGGCCTGATGAGAGTAGGTCAAAGTACGTTGATTCCTTCTGCAAACCTTGATTCCCTATACATATTGAGATCAGATCTAATCTCAATAGTCCATCGGCGTACATACATGAATTGTATAGGAGTAAAAGAATTTGATGACCAGGGTAATGTGGTAAAGGAACGGCGTTTTTTCGGGCTATTTACTTCTGTAGCGGAGGTCCAAGATATTAGAACTATTCCAATAATAAGAGATAAAGTTAAAGTTATAGAAAAAAATGCAGGGTTTGTAACCGGGGGCCACAATAACAAAGCTCTAATTTATATTTTACAAGTATTCTCATGTGATGAATTGTTCCAGTCTAATGAGGAAGAATTATTTCAAATTTGTACTTCTATTATGTCCCTTGCAATAAGACCAAGAGTCAAGTTATGCTTAAGAAGTAAGGGAGCGTTTACTAGTTGTATAGTGCTGATACCGATGCGTTATGCTAGCTCCAGGCTAATGCTCAAGATAAGCAATATATTGAAGGATGAGATAAATGCAGAAAGTTCAGATATTTATAACCACCACATTATAAACGAATATGACTTAATGAAATTGCACGTGGTGCTAAAGGCTAAAAACGCTAGTGTTCCTGATGATGAAGTTTTGCGTATCGAAAACAAATTAAGGAACATTACGGAAAAATGGGAAGATCGTTTTATAGACAATTTATATAATACTTTTAGCACTGTTGAGGATATATTCATCCGTTATTGCAAGGCATTTCCAATAAGCTATCAAGAGAGTTTCGAACCTCATGACGCATATTACGATATGAAAAAATTGGAGATAGTGAGGAAAAAAAGAGTTAGCGAGGTCGATTTAAGACTTACTCGTGACAATCTTAATTATCAATTAAAGGTTTACACTTCGAGCAATGGAGGTCTAGAATTATCGAAGATATTAAGAATTACTAAGAATTTGGGAGCTAAGATTCTATCTCATAATGGCTATTACATAGAAATTAACGGCGGAATATGGATACACCATTTTGTGTTGTCAAGAGTCGATGAATTAATAGACAACATTACTCTAAAAGAGCAATTTGAAATAACACTTGCGAAAGTGTTTAGCAAGGAAATTAAAAATGACTATTTCAATAGTTTGATCATTATTGCTGGGCTCAAGTGGAAAGAAGTGCTTCTGGTTAGAGCGTTAAGTGCTTACCTAAAGCAGACGTCATTTAACTACAATCCAGAATATATCCAAAAGGTAGTCTCAGAGCATCCAAAAATAGTAAAGTATTTGATACAACTATTTCATGCAAGATTTGATCCTAACATAGACATTGATAGAGCAGAAACTACGGACATTGTCAGAGAAAAAATTGAGGAACTTCTAAAAGAGATCAGCAATGTTTCACATGATTACGTTTTGCGCTCGATATTTAACTTGATAATGGCTATTTTAAGGACCAGTTATTATCAAGACGATAAACCATATTTATCTACAAAATTTGACTCAAGTAAAATAAATGGTTTACCTGATCCTCGTCCGTATCGTGAATTGTATATTTATTCAAACCTTTTTGAGGGAATACATCTAAGAGGAGGGAAATTAGCCCGTGGTGGCTTAAGGTGGTCGGATAGGACGGAAGATTTTCGCACTGAAGTTTTGGGGCTCATGAAAGCTCAGATGACAAAAAATGCGGTTATTGTCCCTGTTGGTGCAAAGGGTGGGTTTGTAATAAAGCAAGCTTATAAAGATAAGAATATTTTAAGAGAGAAAAGTGTTGAGTGCTATAAGAGTTTTATCAGAGGAATGCTTGATATTACTGATAACGTGGTTGATGGTAAAATAATTCCACCAGAGAATGTGATTAGGTATGATGAAGATGATCCATATCTCGTGGTTGCTGCTGATAAAGGAACTGCTTCATTTTCTGATTATGCCAACCAGATAGCCTCTGAATATAACTTTTGGCTTGGCGATGCATTTGCATCTGGTGGATCAGTAGGTTACGACCATAAGAAAATGGGTATTACAGCAAGAGGTGCATGGATTGCAGCACAAAGGCATTTTTGGAAAATGAATAAGGATATTTACCAGGATGCAACTGTTATTGGAATTGGAGATATGGCTGGCGATCTATTTGGAAACGGTATGCTGCTTTCAAAAAATATACATTTAATCGGCGCATTTAACCATATGCATATTTTTGTTGACCCAAATCCTGATGCAGAAAAGAGTTTCACAGAACGTAAACGTCTCTTTAAGTTACCATTTTCAACCTGGATGGATTATAACAAAGATTTGATCTCTCAGGGTGGCGGGGTATTTGAGCGTAGCAGCAAGCAAGTAAATCTTTCTCAAGAAATGAAAAAATGCTTTGATATAACAGAAGATATGCTACCTCCAAGTGATTTGATTAGATATCTGTTGAAAGCAAAAGTGGACTTCATATGGAATGGAGGAATTGGCACGTTTGTTAAGGCAAAGAGTGAAAATCATAGCATGGTCGGTGACAAAGCAAACGATGAGCTGAGAGTAAATGGTAAGGATATTAGAGCTTCTATGTTTATAGAGGGTGGAAATCTTGGTTGTACACAGCTTGGAAGAATAGAATATGCTGAAAGAGGTGGATATATCAATGCAGATTTTGTTGATAATTCAGCCGGAGTGATATGTTCAGACCTTGAAGTTAACATTAAGATTGCATTTGTTTCAGCTATGAAAGCAGGGGGTATTTCTTTAGAAAAAAGGAATGAAATACTGGCAAGTATGGTGGATGAAGTTGCATCCAAAGTGCTTGAGAACCACAACAAAATTGAAACAAAAGCATTACTTCTTGAGTGTTTGCAAGCTAAAGAGAGATTGGAGCAGCACCACAGGTTACTGCTCAGTTTAGAAAAATCTGGGCTGTTAAACCGAAGCGTAGAATTTCTTCCAACTGAAGAAGAGATAGCAAGGATGTTAACTGGTGCAGAAGGTTTCAGTTCTCCTCAGCTCTCTGTTCTAATGTCTTATGCTAGAACAGCAATAAAAAATGAAATTATACATTCCGATCTGTCTGAAAAAGATCTTATATCTCATGACTACTTGCTAGGTTATTTTCCTAAAAAGATGGTAACAAAGTTTAAGGATTTCATATTAAAACACCAACTTCGTAGAGAAATTATCTCTACTTGCATTGCAAATGATGTAGTGAATAGAATGGGCTGTATATTCATCAATAATTTGGCTGAGAACACTGGAATTAAGATACAAGAAGCGGTTAACATATATATTGTTGTTAACCACCTGTATGATTTAAACAGCCTGTGGCAGAAAATTGATGAATTGGATGGAAAAATTGATGTTAACTCATACTTACAAATAGTGAGGAACGTGCAGAAATTTATTGGCAGAGTATCGTTTTGGTTAGTAAAAAATCTTAGCTTTGTAGAATTGGATGATGTTACAAAATTTAAAGATGCAATTGAAACTTTAGGCCATGATGTTTTAGATGAACACCTGTTAAAGGTCTATAATCATGGATACACTTCTTTAGTGGAACTTAATATAGATAAAGATCTAGCAAAAAAAATTGCTGACCTGTGCGTTCTTGCTTATGCACTGGATATTATATCTGTTGCTGAACAGACATCTTTGTCCATTCTTGATGCTGGTAAAATATACTTTGAGTTAAAGTCGCTGTTAAGATTCGATCTGATTAGAACAATTGCCATCAAGATGAAAAGCCGCTCTTCTTATTGGGATCGCAGCTTAGTTAATGATTTATTGGACGATTTAAGCAATTACCATCACAAGCTAACTGTTAAAGTCATAAAAGCTACTGATAACCCCGAAGATAAGGTTCAAACCTGGGCTTGTAATGATAAGGACTACATAGAACGTTATAATAGTTTTTTAGATGAGATGGTTACTTCTAAATTTGATTTAAGCAAATTAATATTTATAATCAGAAGGATTAAAGTACTTGCTTCATAGGAAAATGTTCAATATAGGTCTTTCAGAAATTTTAGTTGTAGCTTTAGTGAGCATAATTGTTCTTGATAAAAATAAGGTACCTGTATTTATTGATTTTATTAAGACTATATATAGGTATTTTATAATTGTAAAGTTAAAAGCTAGGAGGTTATTGAAGGATGCCGGAATTGAAGACTTATATAAAGAATGTAATGCTGAGAAAGTAAATTACATAATTGGTAAAAATGGTAAGCTTTATCCTACTTATGATATAGATAATACATCTAAAGATAATGACAGCAAAGATTCTGGTAGTAGATGATGTACTATCTAATGTCAAGCTTTTAGAAGCTCGACTAAAAGCAGAGTACTATACGGTTATCGTAGCTCATGATGGTGAAGAAGCTATAGATTTAGTAGCAAAGCAGCAGCCTGATATTATATTACTTGATATCATGATGCCAAAGATGAATGGCTTTGAAGTTTGTAAGGAGCTAAAAAATGATCCCTTGACAACCCATATTCCAATAATTATGGTAACTGCGCTGCATGATACTCATGATAGAGTGCAAGGTATTAATGCTGGCGCGGATGATTTTCTGACTAAACCAATAAACGAAACTGCTTTATCTGCACGAATTAAGTCTCTCACACGCTTAAAGATGATTATCGATGAATTGCGTTTGAGAGGAGAAACTAACGCTGAGATTGGTGGAGTCGCAGGAAACAGTATTATGGATTATTCCAATCAGATTTTTGATGCTAACATACTTGTTATAGATGAGGATGTTCATCAAGCAGAGCAGATATATAATATATTAAAGCAACACTTTAGGTCAATTAAAATACTGAGTGATCCAATGGAAGCATTGAAGGTTGGTATTGAGAATGGTTACGACCTGATCATTTCTGATATGCAATTTTCAAAAACTGACGGCTTGCGTTTGTGTTCTGAGTTTCGTAGTAAGGTGGAAACACGTTATACACCAATTCTGATTCTTTCTGAGGATTATGATAAAAACAATTTAGTAAAAGCACTTGATGTAGGTGCTAATGATTATTTAACAGTACCTTTGGATGAGGGTGAGCTAATAGCAAGGGTTAATTCGCAAGTAAAACGCAAAAGATATCAAGATGCCTTGAGAATGAATTTATTTAATAATGCGGAAATGTCTATAAAGGACCCATTAACTAACTGTTATAATAGAAGATATTTTGATGCACACTTAAGAAACATTGTTAAGGACTCTGTGGAAAAGGATAGAAGGTTGTCTCTTATGATACTTGATATAGACTATTTTAAGATAGTGAATGACAGTTTTGGGCATAGTGCTGGAGATGAACTTTTAAAGCAAATACAGAAAAGAATTTCTGAAAATATCAGAGTGACAGATTTACTAGCTAGGTTTGGTGGTGAGGAGTTTGTTGTTGTAATGCCAGATACCAATGTATCAGATGCGTATACTATTGCGGAGAGAATACGAAAAATTATTGCTAAAAAACCTTTTATACTTGCGGATAAAAATACAACCCACGATGTAACTGTGAGCATTGGAATTGCAGAAATGCAAGAATCTGACCTTGACAATATTAAAGAATTTATAGTACGTGCCGACAAATATTTATATAAAGCAAAAAACAGTGGTAGAAATAGAGTGGTTACTGGCTATAGCTAAAGTGGCTTAAGTTTGCCGACAACCGTCATTCCGCTACTAGTTAGCGGAATCTATGCTGAGATACCGCGAATGAATCGCGGTATGACGGTTCGCGGCAGCATGACGATAAGGTTTATACCTTGTCATTCCAGTGCTTGACACTGGAATCCAGTTTTCCATATAATCTCATCGAAAACGTTGTAACCACTTTCCATGCTAGTTTGCTTGTTCACAAGCAAACTTTTCTGGATCCCAGTGTCTGGGCACTGGGATGACATCATAGGGGCGCTGGGATGACACCCTGACAACCGTCGTCCCGCTGCTTGTTAGCTGGATCTATGCTAAGAGATACCGTGAATAAATCACGGTATGACGGTTCGCGGTGGCATGACGATAAGTTCGTCATCCCGCTACTTGTTAGCTGGATCTATGCTAAGAGATACCGCGAATGAATCGCGGTATGACGTAGGACTGCTAAAATTAAAGCGACAACATGAGGTTTCTCAGCTCTGGAAATTTCACGTTTAACTGCAAAAATAGATACTTATTTAAAAAATATCCTGTGACTTTCAGTCCTAACTGAAATTCTTGGAATGAGTAGCTGTTTTGTAGGTTATTATTGTATACATCATGTAACATTTGTGGAAAAGGTAGGAGTTTATCTGCATAATAATCTCCTACTTTTTTTGACACTGCTCTACCAGTTTTTGGAGAAATAAATTGTAAATTTTCCTTAACACCTGTTACAGCGCATTTGGATAAGTCTAACTTGAATCCCAATTGCGTAAGAAGCAGAAGCTCTAAGTTAAGATAATGGCTTTGCCAAGACTGATTGTTGTGTTTAATTACATCGATGAAATATCGAAAATTGTCATACAGCATGGCACAGGGTTCACTTTCTGGAAGCACTTTTTCTAAAATAGAGGAGAAAGAAACAATAGTAATGCTTTTTAACCTATCTTGAAAGAAATGATGGAATGGAGATTCGATTAATTCGCACTTAAAAAAACCTAGATTTTCAGGTAACTTAGCACTCCATTCTGCATGTAATAGATTACTTATCTGAAACTTATAATTGCTATTGTTTGTTAGCTTAGTTAATCCCCTGCGCTTTCCATGATTTTTTGTAAACAGAGAAAGAATTAAGTTTTTATCGCCGTATTTTTTAGCAGCTATAATGATGCCTTCATCTTTCCATCTCATTTAGAGTGTATTGACCGTATGATATATAGGATAGTGCACCTAGAGCGTGTAATCCATAAAAATCACTTACTCCGTTACTGTTTGCTTCCAAAGTTTCAAGGCTATGAGAGAGTAAGTTATTGGCTGCCACTCTTCTTCCTGAGCCTGATGCATTTCATACTGAGCTTTTGGTTTGCTAAATAATTGTTTGAATGATTTTAGTAACATTACTTTTCCTCGTCTGAAATTTTGGATAATTCAGCTTCTAATTCTTCTATCGTCGGTAAAGCTGTTTTTATGTTCTCTGGTAGATTTTCAGTTATTCGATATTCTGCTAGCCCTATTGGCTTGTTCATGTCTCGGAGTGTATATTTAGCAAGTACATCGTCTTTAGATTTACATAAGATTAACCCTATAGAAGGTTGATCTGTCGAGTGCTTCAGTAAATCATCAACTGCAGAAAGATAAAAATTCATTTTACCAGCATATTCCGGCTTAAAATCCTTATCTTTTAGTTCAATCACTACGAAGCAACGTAACTTTAAATGATAGAATAATAAATCAATATAAAAGTCTTTATTACCAACATCTAAATGAAATTGTCTACCAACAAATGCAAATCCTTCACCGAGTTCTAACAGAAATTTTTCCATATGCCCTACGAGTCCTTTTTCTACTTCTCTTTCATGAGCATCCTTACCTATACTTAAAAAATCAAAAATATACGGATCTTTTAATGTGTAATGTGCTAGATCGGATTGTGGAGATGGTAATTTTTCTTTAAAATTAGTTATTGCTTTTCCTTGACGTTTATGTAGTCCAAGTTCTATCTGCATCACCATAATGTTACGTGACCAGTCATGTTCAATAGCTTTTTTTACATAAAATAATCTTATTTCATGACTTTCTATTTTTTCCAAAAGAGTGATATTGTGATACCAAGTTAATTGTGCAAGAGGCTCCTGCACAAATTCAACATCAGGATATTCTTCGGCAAACTTACGCATATACTTCAGATTTCTCATGCTAAAGCCTTTCATTTCTGGAAATGTACTTCTCAAATCCTTACTTAATTGATCAATTACCTTAGCTCCCCAGGTATGTTCTTTTTGGCGTTTTAGGATCTCTGTACCAATATGGTGGTAAAGCAAAATAAGCTTACTATTTACTGCAAGTGCTGCTTTATAACGGTTTGTTGCAATATGATCCTTCAATTGCTCTAAAAATTCTGTATATTCTTTTGCTATAATTTTTGTCATACGGTTCCTTTTAATCCATTATACAATTCCTTTGTCTGTCGAGAAGACAATCTTCCGCTTGCCTTCAGCTTTGAAGGGATTCCTTATTGACTTCAAACTCGTCCATCAACTAAAATATATTGACTTTACGTGCAATATTAGCTTTAAACCAGTAAAACAAGCTGCTTAACATATGCGTTTTTTCTATTCGAGTTATATTCTTTTTTTGTCTTTATGTTGTTTTTTGCTTTTTTCGTTATCTTCAACAAAAGCCCAAACGAATGATACGTTAGCTGTTCCTATACCACAAAGGAAAAAAGAAATAGTTGAGCACACTGTTGTAGCACAACCGAGGCAAATTATCGAAATGCAAGAAGAAGTCATTATTAACGAGGGTAAAGAATTCATTCCAATTCCAAAAAGAAAAAAAAGTGTAGAGAAAAAACTAAGAAGGGATGTTAGAGGGGCAAAAAATGAAATAGGAAACGAAAAAAGCATTGAGAGCAAAAAGGATGAATTAGTTGTAACAGAAATTATTAACTCTATAAGAGACAAGCTCACAAAATGCTGGAGCATTCCTGAAAGCATAGCTTACAAAGAAAATTTTAATATAAAAATTAACTTATTGTTATCCAGTCAAGGCGAGATAATTATGGCGGATGTAGCAGACAGTGATTCCTATCGAAATAATCCACTTTTCAGGTCGATAGCAGATAATGCAATGCGTGCAGTATATAAATGTAGCCCATTGACCGGCTTGCCTACTCAGCACCACCACATTTGGCGTGAAGTAACACTAGATTTTATTCTATAGCTAAAGTAATTCTATAATTTAATAAGCCCACTGTATCCGTTCAGGATAGCAGCAAGGTAGTATAACCATAGAGTAAAAGTGAGTTTACAACAAATGGTGTCATCCCAGTGCTTGACACTGGGATGGCTTTGTTGCATCGCTACTTATGAAAGGCTAACTATAGTTAGGATTATAAGCAACCTATTGAAAATCTTGTTTTTTTGCAATCAATCTGATCAAATTTAAGAATAGTAATTTGTTATTTATATTAATAAATTTAATTCTATTGAAAATAGCTAAAGCATTGAAATTCTTGAATTTTAGCCGGATTGGTAAATGGTAGTGAAATTTCTTTTACTCAAATTTAGGTATTCATTGACCGTTCTTGTTATAAATACCAGAATAATAAGCTACTGATATTCCCTATCTTTTTTATCTTTAATCCATCATAGCTAGCGATGCAACAAAGCCCACTGGGATCCAGTTTTCTTTACAAATTCACCAAAAGTGCTTCATTCTATAACGCAAAACCCATACTTACCAAACCCAATGCATTACTTGCAATTAAGTTTCCTGGATCCAAGTAGTCTGGGCACTGCCGTCATAAAGGAACTAGTGTCAGCTACTTTCATGACACCCTTCTGGTAGGCCCAAATCGCAATGTTCGTACAGTTATGGAATGAACCGCGGTATGACGTAGGAAGATCTGAGCAAACTTTCAATCAGAAACAGCCAAAGATCTCTCTAAGATGTCAGTTTCTTTTGTATCTTCAACTTTACCGTCCTGGTCGAATGAAATTTGCAGAGACTTACTACTATACTTCCTTTTTCCTAAAAAATTGGCTTGTTTAATTTTATATGAGACATAGTACCAAACATTGTCATCGAACTTTGATACTAATGTTGGTGATCCTAAAGTGTGAACCACTTTTTCTTTATCGTCACCTACTTTTATCTTGCTCCACAATTCAACACTAATGCCAGGAGCTCCGTGATTGTGAATAGTGTGAGTGCAGCTCACTGTAAATAATAAAATAAAAGATATTAATACTCGCATTTCTGTTGATAAATTACTTGAAGCTATAATACACTAATAAATTATCTGCCGTCAAATTTCAAAAAAGTTAAATTGACTGATTCTCAATATCACTTAATATAATATTTACTTTAGAAAATAATAGGTGTCTTATGTCATTGTTAGAAGCAGATCCAATATACAAACCTTTTAATTACCCTTGGGCGTATGATGCGTGGCTGCAGCAACAAAGAATCCATTGGATACCTGAAGAAGTTCCGCTCGCTGATGACGTGAAGGATTGGAAAACTAAACTTTCAAGTGTAGAAAAAAATCTACTAACCCAGATCTTTAGATTTTTTACTCAGGCAGACATTGAAGTAAATAACTGCTACATGAGGCATTATTCAAATATATTTAAGCCAACAGAAATATGCATGATGCTTGCAAGCTTTTCCAATATGGAAACCATACACATTGCAGCTTATTCTTATCTTTTAGACACAATTGGCATGCCAGAAAGTGAGTATCAAGCATTTTTAAAGTATGATGCTATGAGAAAGAAATATGAATATATGTTGGAATTCGAGGAAAGCAAAAAACACGATAAAAAACATGTAGCTAAAACTCTAGCAGTGTTTGGTGCATTCACTGAAGGGTTGCAGTTATTTGCATCATTTGCAATTTTGCTCAATTTCCAACGTTTTGGAAAAATGAAAGGAATGGGGCAGATAATCGCCTGGTCAGCCCGTGATGAAACTTTGCACACCAATTCAATTATCATGTTATTTAATACATTTATTAAAGAGAATAATGAAATTTGGGACAACGAGTTTAAAGAGGAATTATATTCTGCATGTCGCACCATCGTTGAACTTGAGGACGAATTCATAAAGCTTGCCTTTGATTTAGGAGATGTTGAAGGACTATCCGCAGAAGAAGTGCGCAATTACATACGCTACGTAGCAAACAGACGGTTAATGCAATTAGGTCTTGAGTCCATATATGATGTCAATGATAATCCTATTCCGTGGCTTGATGAAATACTAAATGGCGTTGAACATACGAATTTCTTTGAAAATAGAGTAACAGAGTATAGCCGCGCAGCAACTCAAGGCACGTGGGAAGAAGCTTTTACTGAAAATGACACGAATAATAAGTGAATGCTAATTTCACTCTTTTTTGTCATTCCACTTTCATTACACCATTTGCTGTGCAGTTTAGACAGTTTTGCTTTACTTAACAACTAACTTACCATATATATGTCCATAGGACATTGGTATATAAGAACGTGCTACAACTATTAATCTTACTCACGGTCATCACTTCAGCTGCATTCTTTGGTCATTTAGTTCCAATGGAAGTAAAAACCTTCTTGTACTCAACGAGCCTTAGTATAAAAGAGGTTTTGCTATTTATAATGCCTTTTATTATTTTTGCGTTAATCTTTAGCAGTGTTAACAATCTTAAGCAGTCAGCTATAAAGTTCATATTGTTACTTATTATAATGATCTTCTTATCGAATCTGGCTTCAAGTTTAATAGCTTATTCTGTTGGGCATTTTATCATACAAAACACTTATTCAATACAAGATATAACGTATGAAGAAACAATTGTTCCCTTATGGTCGTTTAGACTGCCTGCATTGCTTTCTAATTTTTATGCCCTTGCTTGTGGATTTGTGTCCAGCATAGTAGTGTCCACACTGCTACCCAAAAAAAGCAGAGAGCTTTCGAACAAAATGTTAGATTTAACTCTCTTTATTTTGAAGACGTTTTTGACGCCGATTATTCCAATATTTGTACTTGGGCTTGCTTTAAAAATGCAGCATGATCAAGTTTTATCTATAATATTTAAGGATTACTCAATAATTTTCATTATTATAGCATCTGCAACCTACCTTTATGTTTTCCTCTTATATGGAGCAGCAAATTCATTCAAGATCACAAGCTGGATAGCTAGTATAGGCAATATGATACCGGCATTTATTACTGCAATGAGCACAATGTCTAGTAATGCAACTATGCCGCTTACTCTTGAAGGAAGCAAAAAAAATGTAAAGCAACCTGACATAGCATCGTCTGTTGTGCCAATAACTGCTAGCTTTCATTTAGTAGGTGATTGCTTTTTTATTATAATATTATCAATGATAATTGCCTCCGGTTATTCATTGTGCACAACAGACTATGTAACTTTCCTTCTCTATTTTTTGTTATTTAAGTTTGCTATCGTGGCAGTTCCGGCAGGAGGAATTATGGTAATGCTACCTATTCTTGAGAAATACCTCAAATTTTCTCCAGAAATGCTTTCGTTAATCACAGCACTGTATATAGTGTTTGATCCAATAATCACTTCAGCAAACGTTATAGGTAATGGTGCCTTTGCTATAATGTTTACAAAACTCTATGATAAGCTTAAGTAATGTCTATTTTAGCGATTGATACTGTAGGTATTGGTAGTTCAATAGCAATAGTTGATTATGATGGTAACTGTTTTGTAGAGCACAATTCCGCCAGCAACAATCATGCAGAATCATTTTTTCAAATTCTGAATACTTTGTTTGATAAGCACAACTATAATTATGATAAAATAGATCATTTAGTGGTAGTAGTTGGACCAGGAAGTTTCACTGGAATTAGAGTTGGTATATCAGCTGCACAAGGTATAAATCTTGCTACAAATAAGCCATTATACGGAGTTAGTGCGCTGGAAGTTCAAGCCTACGCAATATCTTTGCTTTGTACGAATAACAAAAAAAATATCAGAGCTATAGTCAAAAATGCTCAAGGGTTTTATACGCAGTTATTTGATTTCAATTTATTGCCACTATCTGCACCTGGATCCCAGTGTCACGCTACAAGCAGTACACATATGGATTGCAATTTAAATGCTAGCCATGCAGGGCTATTAGTCCGTTATAGATTAGAGAACAAGCAAAAATTAAATGAAGTTGAAGCTCTATATTTAAATGAGCCTCAGTATATGAAATCATTATAGACTATTCTTTCGCGTACATGCAATGTTACTAAGCTTGTGCATCTGGTTTACTATCTCTTGAGCTACTTCTTTTATACTCATATCTGAATTTTCTATCTCTATGGCACTTGGTAGTATAAATAAATCGTCAGTCCTAAATTTCTCTACAATGCTATTTAGATTAATCACCTTCCTATTTTTTCTTTGCCTTTTTAATGCAATACGCTTTTGTAATGTCGGTAGATCACACCTAAGTACCACAGGAAGGATTTCTGTGTTCATTTTTTTACTAAGCCTTACTATTGAATCATACATCCTCATGTTCTGGTCATTATTTTCCATCAACTCATCAATAAATATGTAATTTTTTGAGTGAATCGGATAATTTTCTATTACCTGAAGCATAATTTGCATAATGCCATATATTCTATCTTGAACTTCTTTAGGTATTTGATCACGTTCAAAGACACCATCGTATATAGAGCAAGCTTGAACATTGTTATAGAACTTACTATTTACAATTAATGCGTTTATCATATTAGATAATTCTATTGCTGTGGAAAGTTTACCACTTCCCGAAAGACCAGAGAGATATATGAAAAATCCTGCTGGCTGTTTTTTTGTGTTAATATTTACCATATTATTTTCAATCTTGAAACTTACATTTATAATAACATAAAAATGAAGCTTTAAAACATATGAAATATTATATAGAAAATTATTTTTGTAGTTGAGATATTATGTAATTTAAAAACATAAATTCTGTATATAAACTCTATAATAACGATAACTATTTTTAAGCAAGCTACAACACAAAAGTGTTTGGTATTCAGAAAGCAAGACAGAGTGGCATAGACTTATTAGTTTACTACAAGTCTCTTTTCGCGTATAAACCTTCAGAAGATTCTAACAGAGGATTGTGTTGTTAACAAAGAGCAGAGTAAAAAGGGATCTAGTCTATGCCTATCAGATTTTGTCCTACCTTAAGTTCGATGATCATACATATACTCACCTTTCAGTGCGTTCTGAAGATCAAAAGTCGTTTTATATTTATCCATTTGGTATGCGTTTTGATGAAGTAGATGAACGTTCGTTAATGAAAGTATCATTTGATGGAGATGTAATTGAAGGCAAAGAATATCAATATAATAGAACTGGCTATATAATTCATGGTTTTGTTTATCAAGCAAGGAAAGATATTCAAGCAATTTTTCACTTGCATACACCTTCTATTGTAGCGGTTTCTTCTCTCAAAGATGGGCTGCTTCCTATAAGTCAATGGGCACTGCACTTTTACAATAAAATCTCTTACCATAATTATAATTCCCTAGCACTTAGCGATACAGAAGGAAAGAGGTTAATAGCTGATCTGAAAGAAAATTTTGTCATGTTAATGCGTAATCATGGATCTATAACGTGTGGTCGGACTATACAAGAAGCAATGTTTTACTCGTATCATTTAGAACAAGCGTGCAAAACTCAATGTTTAACGTTAGCAATGAATAAGGAGTTATCAATTCCAAGTGAAGAAATTTGCTCAAAAGCTGTAAAGGATCTCCTATCTTTTGAAAGCAATCTTGGTGAGAGGGATTGGCACGCATGGGTTAGACTAATTAAAAGTAAGTTGTAAGAGACTTTCGCACTACTATCTGTCATCCAAGTAGTGACCTTACCCAGAAAAAGTAGAGAGAAAGTTAAGACGTTTTTGGAGTAAAATAAAACGTTTTTTCAAAATATGACAAATAGAAGAGAATATACAGCAGAATTCAAATTAGAAGCTGTTAAGCTGGTTAAAGAAACAGGTCAAGCAAGTACAAAAATAGCAAAAGATCTAGGTATAGATGGCAGTATGTTAAGTAAGAAAATATGATGGAAAAATGTCTGGAGCATACGCATTTCCAGGCAAAGGCTCCTTATGACAAAGAAAGATTTGATCTAAAAAAAGAGCTAATAAGAGAAAGAGACATCTTAAAAAAAGCCCTGGGCAAAGAAAAAGAGTAAAGTATTCTTTTATATAGAAATTGCTATAAAACACAGGAACTATGTAGGGTTTTGTACTGGTGGTATGGGTTGCTAAGGAAAAAAGCAGTAAAGAATTAGCAAAAGAAGGGCTTCTAGCAGATATTCAAAAAATACATCAAGCTTCTAAATGCAGATATGGAGCCCCTAAAATTCACGCTGAATTAAAAGCTTTAGGCAAAAATTAAAACAGTACAAAGTGTTATGCAAGAAAATGGCATTAAAGCTAAGTTTAGACGAAGGTTCAAAAATAAAAAACAGCAAATAAGCAACCGAGTTGTGGCTCCGAACACATTGGATCAAAATTTTACTACTGATCAGCCAAATAAAGTTTGGGATTACCTACATAAAAACTAAAGAAGGTTGTTGGCGGCAATAATTGACCTATATTCACGCATGGTGGTTAATGAGTAACATGA
Source organism: Wolbachia endosymbiont (group A) of Tromatobia lineatoria (assembly GCF_964028565.1). Classification (NCBI taxonomy): domain Bacteria; kingdom Pseudomonadati; phylum Pseudomonadota; class Alphaproteobacteria; order Rickettsiales; family Anaplasmataceae; genus Wolbachia; species Wolbachia endosymbiont (group A) of Tromatobia lineatoria. The sequence continues at coordinate 747,103 of NZ_OZ034791.1, read as the reverse complement.
TAATTAGTTATAGATTCTTTATTGATGGCCGTTGATAAACGCAAACCCGATAAAAATCTGCTGTTACATAGCGATCAAGGGTCACAGTATACCTCTCAAAATTACCAATTTCTATTGAATACAAAAAACATCATTTCCAGCATGAGCCATAAGGGCTGTTGTTACGATAACTCTGTTGCAGAAAAGTTCACTTAAAAGGGAGCTGCTTATTGATACTTCTCGCTCAACAAACCAGAACTACCATATTTGAATACATAGAAATCTTTTATAACAAATAACGTAGACATTCTACTATTAACTATTGCATTCCTGCACAATTTATTCTCATGATAAAAACGTCTTAACTTTCTCTCTACTTTTTCTGGGTAAGGTCACCTCTTTAGGTGCTCCTTTTTTCTTTCTTATACACACAAAAATCATATAGAATTGTAAATACAGCTTTTTTATTCTGATGCTTTTCAATTCTATAGCTCTGGTTGTCTCTCTATTACTATTTTTCTACATTATCGTAAAAAAACTGAGCGAAAAGAAAGCAAACCTTGAGGGTAATTTATGTAAATTAGAGCAAGAACTTCAAGAAACAAAGCAAACTTTGCTTACGAAGAATGAAGAAATAGTTGATTTAAGGGTCAAAAAAGCAGAACTTGAAGTAACTCTGCAAAAAGAACGTGAGGAAAAGAAAAAGGAAATAGAATTACTAACAAAAGCAGAGGAGAGATTAACAAACACTTTTAAAGCGCTCTCTCTTGATGCTTTGCAGACAAATAACAATAATTTTCTGAACTTAGCAAAGGAAGTAATCGATAGTAAATTAAAAGAAACGGAAAGCGATTTCAAAAAAAGACAAGCAACGATCAACGAAGTTGTAACTCCAATAAAAGAAAAATTAGAAAAATTTGATAATGAAATACGCGAGCTGGAAAAAGAGAGGGTAGGGGCCTATGAAGGTTTAAAGGAGCAAATTGGAGCGCTGATGAACCAAACTTCCAGCCTTGCTAATGCCTTGAGAAAGCCTCACATCAGAGGAAAGTGGGGTGAAATGCAACTCAAAAGGGTGGTAGAAATGGCGGGAATGATTGAATATTGCGATTTTTTTACTCAGCCGTCAGTGGTTGATAAAAACGAGGATAATTTATTGCGTCCTGATTTAATAATCAAAATGCCATCTGGAAAGCAAATAATAATAGATGCTAAAGTGCCGCTTGATTCTTACATGGATGCTATATCACAAAATGATTTGCAAATACAAAAGGAGAAATTAAAGAATCATTCCCTGGCAATAAAAAAACACATAAATGATTTGGGTAAAAAAGAGTATTGGAATCAATTTGAAAATACGCCAGAACTTGTGGTGCTTTTCTTAACAGGGGAGGGGGTTTTTAGCGCAGCACTGGAATATGAGCCTGCTTTGATAGAGATTGGAGTGGAAAAAAAAGTGATCATTGCAACACCGATCACTCTAATTGCGTTGCTGAGAGCAATAGCGTATGGATGGAAGCAAGAGATGATAGCTGAAAACGCAAAGAAAATCAGTGAACTAGGTCATATTTTATATGAGCGCATTTGCACAATGGGTGAAAACTTTGATAATTTGCGCAGGAGCTTAAAAAGTGCTGTTGATCATTATAATAAAACTGCTGGCTCTCTTGAAGCAAGGGTGTTTCCTGCTGCTCGAGAATTCAATAAGCTTGGTATACATGCAAAAAATAAAAGTTTAAGTGCTGCAAAGGAATTAGAGTCTTTACCACGCAGTTTACATACTGAGGAGCTGAAAGTAGATTAGGCATCTTAACAGGGAATGTTCAAAAAAGTGTGTCAAACCAAAAAAAAAGTAATAAATTGATATAAAAAAAATGGAGGTTTGACAATGAGTCAGAAAGTAGTAAACAGAACTACCGGTTTGGTAGATTACAAAGAACTGGAACAAATATACTGTCATCAATAAGGGAAGGCAGACCATTAACAGGAAGGGATGGAGCATTTACACCATTTATAAAAAAGCTGCTGGAGGCAAGTTTGGAAGGTGAAATAGAAAATCACTTATTAGCTGAAAGTGAAGAGAGGGTTTGGTTGGAAGAAGTGGAGTAGCGAATGGATATACAAAACGCTGGGTCTATATTCAGACTATAGAATAAGGTATTACAAACCGAAAGCATCACCAGCACAATATGTTATAAACTTTGGTAAAGAATCTGCTAGGAAAGCGTAGTGCGGATGCTGCGTTTGACGAGGCGGGAGCTGGAAACGTTAACATGGGAATTTGGATTGAGGCCTATTGTGAAAACAATGGATCAGCCACCAAACCCTAAAGTAGGCGCGCCAGTTCTTGACCCTACATATTTTTTTGAAGGTTAAATCCAGCTTAGGGTCGAGAAACTTAGATAAAGCCATAGCCAAAGTGTTTAAAAATATTAATAATTATACACACAATTATTCAACCATATTTTTGAAGATAGCTATGCCGCCGCGGTATCTCTTAGCCGCTAACAAGTAGCGGGATGACGATTGTTGGTAAATCTAAGTCAGTTTAGCTATAGGCAGCAATTTTCTGTATTTATTTTAAATTGAAGGAAGCTCAAATGAAAGATCATGTTTTGCTAAAAATCACAGAATGCAGTCTAACAGTGAACGGTTACGCTTTTGATCAAAAATGTTGTATAGTACACAATCAATTTTTCTGGATCCAAGTAGTCAAGGCACTGCCTTTGTGTTTGAGGCAAAATCGGCTATAACACTTAACATACTGCCTTTGCAAACAAATGTTCGTACAGTTATGTGTCAGCTACTTGCATGACGCCATTGCCTGAACGGGTACCAATGATTACCTATCAATCTCACCAAAAACTATATCGAGTGAGCCAATAATTGCTGCAACGTCAGCAAGCATGTGTCCTTTTGCCATAAAGTCTAAGGCTTGTAAATGCGCAAAGCCAGGTGCTCTTATTCGGCACCTATAAGGTCTATTGGTACCATCTGAAACTATATACACTCCAAACTCACCTTTTGGTGCCTCAACAACTGCGTAAGCCTCACCTTCTGGTACGTGATATCCTTCTGAATAGAGCTTAAAATGGTGAATCAGAGCTTCCATAGATTTTTTCATCTCTGCTCTTGACGGTGGAGAAATTTTTCTATCTTCAGTTTTTATTTGCCCTTCAGGCATTTTCTCTATGCACTGCTTCACCAAACTGATAGATTGCCTAATCTCTGCCATTCTAACTAGATAACGGTCATAACAGTCGCCATTTTGGCCGATCGGTATATCAAAATCTAGTTGATCATATATCTCATATGGCTGGCTTTTTCGCAAATCCCAAGCAAGCCCAGCAGCGCGCAACATTGGGCCACTAAAGCCCCAATCAAGTGCCTGTTTAATTGATATTTCACTAATTCCTACAGTGCGTTGCTTCCATATCCTATTTTCTGTTAAAAGTTCATCAACATCGTCTATATATTTTGGAAATTGCTCTATAAACTTTGCAATATCCTCAATCAAATCTTCTGGAACATCTGCTGCAATTCCACCTGGCCTGATGTAAGCTGCGTGAAACCTTGCACCTGAAGCTCTTTCGTAAAATTCCAGTATTTTTTCTCTTTCTTCAAAGAGCCATAAAAGAGGGGTCATTGCTCCAACATCAAGTGCTTGAGAAGAAACGTTCAGTAAATGATTTAGTATTCTCGTCAGTTCACAAAACAAGACACGTAAATACTTTGCCCTAATTGGCACTTCACATTGCAACAATTTCTCCACACAAAGTGAATATGCATGCTCTTGTGACATTGGTGATACGTAATCAAGGCGATCAAAATAAGGCAAAGCTTGAAGATACGTTTTATGTTCTATTAATTTTTCAGTACCGCGGTGCAAAAGCCCAATATGGGGATCTGCCCTCTCGATCACTTCACCATCCATCTCTAAAACAAGACGCAACACTCCATGTGCAGCTGGGTGCTGAGGTCCAAAATTTAACATCATTGTCTTTAGATCGGGCATGTCCAGTAGTTTAAGATATTAAAATTGTATAGGCTAAAGTGCGCTCAAAGTCAATAAACTTCTTGCATAGGCTACAACTATCATTCAATAGAAACAAAAACTTTTACAATGGCTAATAAGTGTTGGTAAAACCAAGTCACTTTAGCTATAGAATGACAAAAAAGGTTTGCATTAGCCAAATTTTTAGTTGAAGTAGCATAAGAGGTTAAAGGAAAAGCTTTGTGTTAATGGATTCATTTCAGGTATAGTATAGATAATACCACAATACTTATAAAATGGATCATGTTGTTAATGCGTATAATAGACTTGACACTCCTATAGTCAGGGGAGAAGAGGCATATCTTTTTGATAAAGATGGTAAAAAATATTTAGATTTTGCTGCAGGTATTTCTACAACTTCTTTAGGGCATTGTCATCCATACATTACAGATAAGCTGAAAGAGCAATCGAGCTCATTATGGCACTGCTCTAACATTTTCACTATTCCCGAGCAAGAAAGGCTTGCCGAGCGTTTAACAACCCTTACTTTTGCAGATAAAGTTTTTTTCTGCTCAAGTGGGCTTGAAGCAACAGAAGCTGCAATTAAGTTTATTCGTCGTTACTTTTATTCAAAAGGGCAAGCAAAACGTAATCGTATTATTACAATTGAAGGAGGCTTTCATGGCCGCAGTATTGCTGCAATTTCTGCTGGAGGCAATGAAAAATCACGCGAAGGTTTTGCTCCGCTCCTTTCTGGTTTTGATAAAGTGCCAAGAAATGACATTAAAGCATTAGAAGAAAAAATCAACAATGAAATAGCTGCTGTATTTTTAGAGCCCATACAAAGCGAAGGTGGAGTATATCCACTAGACGTAGAATATCTTCAAAAAGTAAGGGAAATAACAAAAGCTCAAGGAATAATTTTGTGCTTTGATGAAGTGCAGTGCGGATATGGACGCATCGGTTCTTTATTTCATTATCAAAATGTCGGCATTGAACCTGATATGCTAACCTGTGCGAAGGCTATGGGTAACGGTTTTCCTGTAGCTGCATGTTTAGTGAAAGATTATATAGCAGAAGCAATTACTCCAGGAACTCATGGATCAACCTATGGTGGCAATCCACTTGCCATGACTGTTGGTAATGCAGTGCTCGATATAATGCTAAAAGAAGGCTTTTTTGATCATGTTAAAAGAATTAGTAAATATTTAAAAGAAAAGCTGTTGCTTTTAGCTAAAGAATTTCCTGAGATGATTTTAGAAGTTCGTGGAGAAGGGTTACTAATGGGAATAGAACTAGCAACTCTTGTAGCTGATAAAATTATTAGTCGATCTCTTGATAAAGGTTTAATAATAACTAGGGTTTTAAACAACAAAGTAGTAAGGGTAACCCCACCACTTATCATTGAGGATGAGCATGTGAACGCAGCGTGTAATATGCTTTATGATTTGTTTTTTAAGATTAAAGGTATATAAAATTCGGCAATATAAATTCAGGCTTGCAAATGCCTCTCATAACATGTAAAATTAATTTTATTTTTTATCACAATAACATCGTACTTTAATGGATTGGTTATTGGTCTTAGTATCATCAGCAATTTTTGTTTTGTTAGTTTTATCGTTTTTGTTCTCAGGAGCAGAAATAGGCTTAACCTCAATTAGCCGTTCTCGAGTTAATAAGCTAAAGCTAGACGGTAACAAAAAAGCCAGGGTAATAGATCGCTTATTAAATAGGAAAGAATTGACAATAGGAACGGTATTGCTCGGCAATACAATTATTAATATTACTTGCTCTGCTTTATTTACAGCAATATTTATCAATCTTTTTGGAAATGAGGGCATTCTCCTATCAACAATTATAATGACATTTTGTATTTTATTGTTCTGCGAAGTTCTACCAAAAACTTATGCTATTCAAAATCCTGAAAAATTTGCATCATTTTCTGCTTATTTTGTATTGTTTTTTGTAAAGATTTTTTCTCCATTGACACTAGGTATTCAATTTATTGTTAACCTCATCCTAAAATTATGTGGGCTGCATAAAGATAAGGAAGTGATATCTGCAGCGGATGCAATGCGTAATATGATTACTCTTCACCGCAGTGAAGGAACTATGTTGCAACAGGATTTAGATATGCTAAGCAGCATACTTGATTTGGCTGAGACAGAGATATCACAAATTATGACCCATAGAAGAAACCTATTTTCTCTTGATATAGATCGGAATAAAGAAGAGTTAATAAGAGAGATTTTAACCAGCAGTCACAGTAGAGTACCTTTATGGCAGAAGGAACCAGATAACATTGTAGGTGTAATTCACGTGAAAGCTCTAATAAATGCTTTGCGTGAAAAGAATAATAAAGCGGAAGAAGTTGACATTACCCAAGTTATGTCAAGGCCTTGGTTCATACCAGAAAGTACACCGCTCAGCGTGCAACTTCACAACTTCCGTAAGAACAGGAAACACCTTGCATTTGTTATTGATGAGTATGGAGCACTGCAGGGAATTGTAACTCTTGAGGATATACTGGAAGAAATAGTTGGAGAAATTTCGGATGAACATGATTTGATTACGGAGAATTTTATAAAGAAAATATCTGATAATATGTATCACATAGAAGGAAAATCTACTATTAGGGACATTAACAGGCAGTTATACTGGAATCTCCCTGATGAAGAAGCTACAACTCTAGCAGGTATGATTGTGAATGAAATAGAGCGCATTCCTGACGAAGGCGAGGAGTTTTCCATGTATGGTTTTCGCTTTAAGATTTTAAAAAAAGATAAAAATATTATTACTGTTGTTGAAGTGCAAGTAAAAATTGGTAATATTAGTGGCAGCAATTAATTAGTCGAGTTTCATGGAAGATACAGTAAAAATAACGGCTGAAGAGTTGAAGGGTTACATAGAGAGAATCGAAAAACTTGAACAAGAAAAGAGGGATGTGCAAGATCACATTCGTGATGTATATGCAAAAGCCGCAGATGAAGGTTGGGATATAAAAGTGATGAAACAAATTATTAGGCTGAGGAAGATGGATGATGATGACAGAGAGGAACAAGAAATATTGCTTGATACCTATAAACGTGCATTGGGAATGAGCTACGAAGAAGAGTTAAGTGAATAGCAGAATTGTAATTGGAATAAGTGGAGCATCTGGTTCTATTTACGGTGTGCGTATTTTAGAAGCGTTGAAAGACGTCGATTATGAAACTCATTTAGTGATAAGTCGTGCTGGGAAAGTAACTTTAGCTCACGAGATTAAAGAAAAACTTGAAGATATTACATCACTTGCAGATTTTTACTATTCTGAAGAAAAGATTGGAGAAAAAATAGCAAGCGGCTCATTTAAAACCTCAGGGATGATTGTAGCACCATGCTCTATGAAGACAATGTCTGAAATCGCATCAGGTGTTACTTCCAATCTATTGACAAGGGCTGCAGATGTAACGCTAAAAGAAAGAAGAAAGTTAGTTCTTATGGTGCGAGAGTCACCACTGCATCTTGGGCATTTACAAAATATGTTAAAATTAACGGAGATGGGAGCAATTATTGCTCCACCAGTGCCTGCTTTTTATATTAAACCGAAATCGTTGGATGATATTATTAATCATTCTGTTGGCAAAGTATTGGATTTATTTGATATCAAATTACCCGACTTTAAGGAGTGGCAAGGAAGTGACAATTATTATTGATGGTAAAAAAATAGCAAACGACCTATGTGAGAGGCTATCACAAAAAATTGATATTTTAAAGAGAGAGTATAACATTTTTCCTTGCCTGAAAGTAATTCTCATGGGTAGCAATCCAGCAAGTCAGGTTTATGTTCGCAACAAACAGAAAAAAGCAGAATCAATAGGCATAAGTTCTGAGACCATTGTTTTGCCTAATAATATTTTAGAAGATGAATTAATTGAAAAAATCAATGAATTAAATGAAGATCCATCTGTGCATGGCATTTTAGTGCAATTGCCTTTACCAAATCATATTAGTGCAAGCAGAGTAATTAACACAGTAAGTGTTGAAAAAGATGTAGATGGCTTTCATGATGAAAACGTTGGCAAATTAGTTAAAGGTGAAAAAAACTGCCTTATACCTTGCACTCCTAAAGGTTCTTTGCATTTAATTAAGTCAATTGAAGAGAACCTTTCCGGTAAAAACGCAGTGGTAATTGGTAGGTCAAATATCGTGGGCAGGCCAATGTTTTACCTGCTATTGCAAGAAAACTGCACTGTCACCATCTTGCATTCACAAAGCAAGGATTTAGCTGAATATTGCTCTAAAGCGGATATAGTAGTTGCAGCAGTCGGAAAGCCAAATTTTGTTCAAGCAGACTGGATAAAGAAAGGTGCAATAGTGATCGATGTTGGCATAAATAGCGTTAACGTAGGAAAGCTTGTAGGTGATGTTGACTTTGAAGGAATAAAAGGGAAAGCCAAAGCTATGACCCCAGTACCCGGGGGCGTTGGCCCAATGACCATTGCATTTCTAATGATGAATACTGTTATTGCTGCTTGCTTGCAAAAGGGAGTTGATGCTTCTGATTTCATTGGTTGAGGTATGAAGAGGAAAGCTATATGAAGATAGAATGTACCATATCACAATTAATAAAAAATTGAGATTTTTGAAATTCCTCAGTAGTCAAATTTATTAAATATTTAGGATCATCATCTATTCTTTTTTCTCTACAAGTATAGCTAAAGTGGCTTAGGTTTACCTACAATTTGAAAAACAACAAATTCGTCATTCCGCTACTCGTTAGCGGAATCTATGCTGAGATACCGCGGCGGTATGACGTAGGGAAACCTTTCTTGGGTTAGCTATAGTTAGTGGAATTGCAAAGTTTCTAGGCATAAAAAGCTTTGAACCTAATATATGAGCCAAACTTGATTTTCCAACCGTAGATACACCTGTAATAAAAATAATAGTCTTCATTTTGTGAATTTACTTGCTATATGAACTATCGGAGAAATTTTTTTATAGTTTATAGTATCTGACCTTACCCAGAAAAAGTGGAGAGAAAGTTTGGAATGTTTTTCACAAAGAGAATGATGAATCAAAATGCTCAGGAATGCAATAGTTAATGGTGACGTTGTTTGTTATAAAAAATTTCTATATATTCAAATATAGCAGTTTTGATATGCTGTTTAGAGTGCCGAGAGGTGTCTATTGGTAACTCCCTTTTTAGAGAACTGAAGAAGCTTTCCACAACAGAATTGTCGTAACAACAACCTTTATAACTCATCTATGTTTTTTATGGATAAGAGATATTGATACCCTTGCGCAGTATATTGTGAACCTTGGTCACTGTGCAGCAGTAGATTTTTAACAGGTTTACGCCTATTAATGGCCATTAATAAAGAGTTCATAACCAATTGTTTATTTATTGCACTACTCATTAACTACCATACGTGAGAATTATTGCTGCCAAATATAGCCATCCCTCCTTGGTTTTGATGTAAGTAATCCCATACTTTATTTGGTTGATCAACAATAAAGTTTTGATCTAGTATATTGGGAGCTACAGCTCTATTATCTGTTTGTTGTTTTTTAATTTTAAACTTTCTTCTCAGTATAGCCCTGATGTCATTTTTCTGCATAATACTTTGCACCGTTTTCAAATTGCAACTTTTACCCAAAGCCTTCAATTCAGCATGAATTTTAGGAGCTCCATATCTACATTTAGAAACTTGATATATTTTTTGAATAGCTTCGAGTAGCTCTTTATTTGCTGATTCTCTACTGCTTATTTTTCTTGTGGTCCACTTATAGTAGCCACTAGCAGAAAATCCTACATAATTCCTGTACTTTATAGCAGTTACTATATAAAAAAATATTTTACTCTTTTTGACTGGCCAGGGCTTTTTTTAAAATGTCTCTTTCCCTTGTTACTCCTGCTTTGTAAATCAAACCTCTCTTTGTCGTAAGGAGCCATGTTACCTCTACCTGGAAATGCATTTGCCGCTGACTTTTTTTCGTTGTGTTTCTTTATCCATTTTCCTAATAAACCACCCTTTATTCCTAAATCTCTTGCTATTTTTGTAATTGTTTGACCTGCCTTTCTTTGTTCATTTGCCAGTTTAACAGCTTCCAATTTGAATTCTGCCGTGTATTCTCTTGCCATTTCTAATCCTCCAAAATTTTATTTTACCCAAAAAAACTCTTTTCTTTCTCTCCACTTTTTCTGGGTAAGGTCAATATACCAGTGCCGAAAATAGTTGACAAAGATTGTGTATACTTATTACAATTGTTTGGGTACCAGAAGTTTTTACGGCAACAAAGTATGCACTAACTATAAGTAAGGAAGACTTTAAGCAGGCAATAAAAAAAATGAAGTAACGTTTAAAAGAGATTGAAGGAGAGAAGAAAAAGGTAAAAGGGAATACGGCAGAAAATGAATCTTATTACAAATAGCATAAAGGGCTTTTATTCTAGTGTTAAATCGGACCTAGATTGGCAAGCCAAACGTAGTCTTATTAGAACATTAGTAAAAGAAGTCAACATTGATCTTGATAAAGTAGATGTAGTATTTAAGATCAAAGAACTTGAAAACCACGCCCAGAATGGACAAAATCAAAAGATGGTACATTGTCTAAGGGGTCTGGGCACTGGGATGACATCTTTTTTCTTGGTACAAATTACTCTTATGTCTCAATATTTGTACAGTTGTGTTATCGGCTGTTTGATGTTTACAACGCAGAAAGTTCATACGGTTGTAAGTCAAGCGGTAGGATGACAAGATTTTGCAAGGGTATTTTTTTTATAGGAGATGAATATGGAAATTTTTCTTGATAGCGTTGATTTAAATGAAATTAAAGGACTAAAGGAGTTCATTGACGGCATAACAACTAATCCTTCTTTAATAGCAAAGTCCGGGCGTAAAAATAAATACGAGGATTTAGTGCGTGAAATATGCTCTATTATAAAAGGGCCTGTTAGTGTTGAAGTTGTTGCAGATAGCCATGAAGAGATGATCACAGAAGGTCTGAATTTAGCAAAAATTGCTGATAATGTTGTGATCAAATTACCTCTTACACATGAAGGATTAATTTCTTGTAAAAAGTTATGGACAGAGCATAAAATACCTGTTAACATCACATTATGTTTTTCTCCTGGACAAGCACTGCTTGCCGCTAAGGTCGGTGCTTGTTTTATTTCCCCCTTTGTTGGTCGCCTTGATGATATAAGCTATGATGGCTTATCGCTAATAGAAGATATATGTACTATATATTCTAATTACGGTTTTGATACTAAAGTTCTTGTTGCATCAGTGAGAAGCCCAGCGCATGTAATAGAAGCTGCAAGGCTTGGTGCTGATTCAATTACTGTGCCAGCAAAAGTACTTAGACAATTAATTAATCACCCACTTACTGACCAAGGGCTAGCAATATTTGAAAAAGACTGGGGTGTAAAATAATAGACGGTTACAAATGAACATAAAAATTGGCGTATCCGTTCAGGCAATGGCGTCAACTTAAGAGCCTTCATTAGCAAACTCTCCTAAAGACATGATGGCGTTTGCTACCTTATTGCGGCTGCCCTGGTCGAATTTTAACTTTATAGCTAACCCAAGAAAGGTTTCCCTACATCATACCGCCGCGGCGCTAACGAGTAGCGGAATGACGAATTTGTTGTTTTTCAAATTGTAGGTAAACCTAAAGCTATAGAAAAAAAGAAGAACCAGTTTCTTAGTTCTTCATTGACATAATCCACTCCATATGCCATAATAAAATTTTATATCTTGGAGAAGGAAATGACATTAAGGTTAATACTACAAGAAGTCAACAGTAGTCCAGACCTGAGTGCAGAAAATGTAGTTGAGAAAATCAAAGATGAACTACAGCAGAAGCTTCCAGATATCTACAGTGAGTGGGAAAGTAACCAGTTTGATATAAATCACACATTTGAAGTACTTAATTGTGGTTTATTACTTATAGCAGCTAAAAATGGTTGTGGAAAAGTAGTAAAACACCTAATAAAAAGCGGGGCTAATGTTAATGTACAAGATGTATGGAAAAAAACCTCTTTACATTATTCTGCTCAGTATGGGTATACGCAAGTAGTAGAAGTTTTGCTAGAAGAGGGAGCAGACGTTAATGCACAAGATGAAGATAAAGAGATTCCTTTACATGTAGCTGCTGGCAAAAGAGATATAGAAATAGTGCAAATGTTATTGGAGAAAGTGGCAAATGTTAATCTACAGGATAAATCTGGAGGAACTGCTTTGCACTATGCTACATGTAATGCTAACATATGTACTCCTATGAAGGATGATAGTGCAGCAAAGATAGCGGGACTTTTATTACAAAGAGGAGTAGATGTTAATATAAAAGACGAGGATGGAAAAACTCCTTTGCATTATGCTATTGGTTATGAACTTATACAAACAATAGAAATGCTATTAAAAAAAGGTGCAGATGCTAATATAAAAGACAAGGATGGAAGGGCACCTTTATACTATGCTACTCTTAATTATAGTTACCGCAATATAAGGTTAGGAGGAAAACTGCTACTAGATTGTGACACAACTTTACTAGGTAATTTTTATGAACCTTACAAACCTAGTCCAAGGATGGCAAAACTCCTGCTAAATTATGGTGCAAATCCATCATGCATCCATAGACCTAAAGCTATAACAGCAGGAATTACTGTGGGTGTTATATCTGCTGTTGTAGTTCCACTAGTACTTGCCTATGCCACTGCATTACCTGCACTAGCAATAATTGGAATTACTGTAGCATCTGTACTGATAGTTGGTGGTATTACCTATGGAGTTGCATATAAGTCATCAGAGCATTCATTAAACAGTAAGCTAAGTGAGGTTAGCTGCAGTAATGTTGATGGAAATAAACAAACTGTATAACCATAATTATTAGTTCACCACAGTAACCGCACCATGGCAGTGTTTGTATTTCTTTCCGGAGTTGCAAGGACATTTGTCATTTCTTGAGACTTTGGGAAGTCTTCTATTTCTAGCAGAATGTAACCTATTGCCTATCTCTTGGTTGTCTGCCAACTTAAAGTGTGCTAAGCGGTGAATGGTGAGTTCCTTCCATTTTTCAAGCATTGACTCAAACATCAAGAAAGCTTCGCGTTTAAATTCATTCAGTGGATCTTTCTGCCCCATAGCACGTAAGCTTATGCTTTGTCTTAGGCTCTCTAGAACTGAAAGGTGTTCCCTCCATAAATGATCAAGTGTCATTATCATCATTTGCTTCACGATCGTATTCCACAAATCTGTAGTGTGCTGACTGTTGAAATATTTTTCTTTCTCAGTAAAAAATTCTTGTATCTTATCATTTATATAATTCAAAGCTTCTTGTTTATTCAAAAACTTTGCCAAGTCTTCTTTATCAAGCGTTATTCCATACCTTGTATGGAATTCTTTGGCTATATCTTCAACATAATCTTCGTAATAGCCACTTTGGATTATACCTTCTACTACGCTCTCATTTACTTCGCTATACACTTCAAATATATCATTAATTTCGTTGCCTAAGATATTGTTTCTCTGCTTAAAAATAACTTTACGTTGGTTATTGATTACGTCATCAAACTTAAGTAGAGATTTCCGCACGTCATAGTTTCTAGCTTCAACTTTCTTTTGCGCTTTCTCGAGTGCCTTATTGATCCATGGATGATGAATAGCTTCGTTATTCTTTAACCCTACTTTTTGTAAAAAGCTTCTCATTCTATCAGAGCCAAATATTCTCATTAGGTCATCTTCGAGCGATAAAAAGAACTTAGAAAGTCCAGGATCCCCCTGACGACCAGAACGGCCGCGTAATTGATCATCTATTCTCCTGCTTTCATGTCTTTCGGTTCCAACCACACATAAACCACCAGCTTTTATAGCAATTTCCTTATCTTTTTTTACTCTTTCAACTATTTCTTGGTATTTTTTTTCTCTTTCATCAGCATTTTTTATCTTCTTTAGCTCCACCTTTGCAATCATTTCAGCATTTCCACCAAGCTGAATATCAGTTCCACGTCCTGCCATGTTAGTTGCTATAGTGATACTACCTGGCACTCCAGCTTGCGCTATTATGTACGCCTCTTGTTCATGATAACGAGCATTTAATACTGAATGCTTAAGAGAATGGCTTTGCAAAAGCGCAGAAAGCTTCTCAGAGTTTTCGATGCTCACCGTGCCAACAAGGACCGGTTGAAGGCGTTTGTAGCATTCTTCTATAAACTTCAACACAGCATTAAATTTTTCCTTTTCTGTACCGTAAATTTCATCATCAATATCAACTCTTTTTACAGGTATATTGGTTGGAATTTTTACTACATTTAATCTGTATATATCACGAAACTCTTCTGCCTCTGTTGCTGCTGTTCCCGTCATTCCGGAAAGTTTATTGTACATACGAAAGTAATTCTGAAATGTGACCGATGCTAAAGTTTGGTTTTCATGCTGAATTTCAAGATTCTCCTTCGCTTCAAGTGCCTGATGAAGACCATCGGAATATCTTCTGCCCTCCATCATACGCCCAGTAAATTCATCAATAATCACTACCTTGCCATCCTTTACTATATAATCTTTATCAGCAGTAAACAGCTTATATGCACGTAATGCTTGGTCTATATAATGAGTCATTATCATGCTGTCAGTATCATAGAGCGAGGAATTTTCAGGAATGAGATTGTATGACCTTAGTAGTTCCTCCACTCGTGAAATACCATCTTCAGTCAAGAATACCGTTCTACCTTTTTCATCTACTTCATAATCGGAGTCAACTAATTTGGTTACTATTTTATTGATATGCTTATATATCTGATTGTTTTCCTCAACCGGGCCAGAAATAATAAGCGGAGTGCGAGCTTCATCAATGAGTATTGAGTCCACTTCATCAACTATTCCGTAGTGAAAGCCTCTCTGAACCATGTCTTCTTGAGAAAATTTCATATTGTCTCGCAGGTAATCAAAGGCAAGCTCGTTATTTGTGGAATACACGATATCTGCACTGTAAGCCTCTTTCCTCTCTTCGTCTGTCAAGTTATTCGTAATAAACGCAACAGAAACCCCAAGAGAATTATATAATTTGCTCATCCACTCTGTGTCTCGTTTTGCAAGATAGTCGTTAACAGTTACGACATGTACGCCTTTCCCTTCTAAGGAATTTAGATATGCTGCTAAAGTTGCAACGAGTGTCTTTCCCTCTCCTGTTTTCATTTCTGATATCATGCCATTGTGGAGCACCATTCCACCAATCAGTTGAACATCAAAGTGCCTCATGTTAAGAAATCTTCGAGAGGCTTCACGCACAACTGCAAATGCAGGTACGAGAAGATCATTTAACGTTTTCCCATTTTTCAATTCTCGATTGAATTCTTCAGTTTTACCAGCAAGCTCCTCATCAGATAAGCTCTGCATTTCTGTTTCTAATGCATTTATTTGCTGAACAATTTTCCTAAAGGATTTTATTATCTTCTTGTTTGTTGATCCAAATATCTTTCTTATAAAAAAGAATGACAACGTAAAAATAAAAAATATAAGAATGGCTGTCAAAATTAGCGGAGAATCTAGCATAAACTTAAGTAAAGTCTTATTTAATATGAGATTATATTACTAAATGCAGCCTACAGCAATGACATATTAGATTCGGGGAATCTTTATGCTTAAGACAGCAAACAAAATTGACCCTGTTCGGCACTGTTATTACAATGTTAAAGAATCTGTTGCATTATCTTAGGCACTTGGTGACTTTCATTTTTTATAGAAAGAAGTTATTCGTAGGTTTAGTAGGGTATGAATGTAGAAAACAAACAGTCTGAAGTACTTAGTAATCGTACATTTAAGAAGAGAGATGGCACATCAACAGGTGATCATGGTCGCAAGTATGAAGTAAAATTATTAATGCTGTATCTACTTCATGGGTTAAGTAGTAAAATTGACTTTTGGTTAGCATCAAACATAGAAGGTTTTGGAGCCTTTGATGATATTTTTTTTGAGTATAAAGATCAGAAGAACAAATCGAGAATTATCTTGGTTCAAGCTAAGTACTGCAATACACATCGCTCTTCGAAGAATATTACTTTTGAAGATTTGTTTATTGATGGAAATGATAGAAAGCAACAGAAAGAAGATTTCGGGTTAAACAAATATTTTGAATCTCATCCTGAGATTAAGCAAAACCCTGAGTGTAAGAACAGTGATATTACGCTTGTCATTCATACTAATGTCAATGTGAACCTAAAAAAAGGTACAGAGAAACAAGGAAGCGTAGAAACATTAGAGAAGTATCTGGAAGAGTCAAAGTTAACAAATGATAACACTTTAAATATTTATGAAGGTCAAAAAGGAACGTGCTACAAAATAAAAAATCATACTGAACTGAAAAAATACTTCAGTTGTGGTAGTGACGATGAAATAGAAGATTTTTTACTTAGAATAAGGTTTGTAGTTGATCAACCTAATCATTCAAAATTAGATGATATTATTAAGAAAGAAATAGGGAATATATACAAAATATCAGGGGAAGAAGATATTGATACAGTTTTTGTCCGTGTATATGACAAGGTAGGGAAATGGTGGGCACAACAGGGTAGCAAAGTTTCTTATCTAACAAGAAAAGACGATTATTTTAGGGAAGTTATAGAACATCTTTATAGTCTCAAACCTAGAGAAGATCTATTTGAACGGTGGAACATTCCACCTAAAATAGCTAGTGGAAATTTCATTGAACGAGAATATCTCAATGAAGAAATAGTAAATCATCTAAAGACAAAAAATGAGCCAGTTATATTAACTGCTTTGTACGGGTTAGGTGGAGTAGGTAAAACACAGTCAGTGCTAGATTTTATTCAAAAACATGGGAAAGAATACAAGGCAATATGTTGGTTTAATGCAAAAGATGAAGATCAACTACTCAGTGAATATGTTAATTTAGGAAGAAAATTAAATATTATTCACGATGAAGACAACATTTCTATTGCACAGCGAGCTTATTATGTGAAAAACTGGCTAGAAGATTCTAAACGTGAAGGCTGGTTGTTGATTTATGATAATGTATCAAATTATGAAGTCATTTCTAAGCTCAGACCTACAAAAGGCGGCAAAATAATAGTTACGTCTCGTAATACTGAATGGCCACAAGGGAGTATAGGTGTAGACGTTTTTACTCCCCCAGAATCAGAATTATATGTTAAGAAAATTCTAGGCCAGGTTTCAGAAAGCGATAGGCCAAATATAGGTATATTGGCAGAAAAGTTAGGTAGATTACCTTTGGCATTAGCTCAGGCTTGCGCTTACATCAAAGAAAACAAAATGACTATCTCACGTTACTTAGAAATTTATGCAGAAAGGAAGCTTTATTTATTATCTCATAAAACACTACCTAAGGATTCTAACCATGAGCCTGTGTTTATTACTTGGGATATTACAATGGACGCAATTCGTAATGAGTCTAAACTAGCAAGCAAGTTGTTAGTAGCTTGTGCATATTTAGACAATGATATTCCTAAAGATTTGTTAAGAATATTTCCTGAGATTGTAGAGAACAATTCTGAAGAAAAACCTTTTGAAGAAGTATTAGGTATATTATTGAGATATTCGATGCTAGTGTCCAATGAGCAGAGTAGTAGTGTTTCTATTCACTGTTTAGTACAAGATGTAATTAGGCTAAAGTCAAAGGAAAGTGGAAAAATTAAAAAAGATATAAAAACCGTTTTTCAATTATTAAAAGAAAGCTTCCCTGACGACAGTGACAAATTAGAAGATTATGCTAAGAAACGACAGTTGTTACCACATTCAGAAACGTTCTTATCACATATAGATGATTGGCTAGGAAAAAATCCTTTAGAAAAGCAAACAATAGAGAAGGATTATCTTGTGGATTTGTTAATACGAATGAGTGATGGATATTATTACTTGGGTAATCCTAGAAGACAAAAGGAGTCGCTTGAACGGGTTTTACCTATCTTTAGAAAACATTATGGATCTGATCATTTTATAGTCGCCACGGCACTGACAAACCTCGGTATCGCTTGCGGGGATTTAGGTGATCACAAGAAAAAAAAGACGTTGCTTGAACGGGCTTTACCTATTTCTGAGAAACATTATGGCCCTGACCATTTCGAAGTTGCTGCCATACTGACAAACCTAAGTAGTTCCTACGGGACTTTAGGCAATCATGATAAACAAAAGGAGCTTCTTGAACGGACTTTAACAATTAAAGAGAAACATTATGGCCCTGACCATTTCGAAGTTGCTAGGACACTGGCAAACCTTGGTAACTCTTATAGGGCTTTAGGTACTCCTCAAAAAGCAAAAGAGTTGCTTGAACGGGCTTTACCCGTCCTTAAGAAACACTACAGTCCTGATCATCCTGAAGTTGCTATACCACTTGCAAATCTTGGTATTGCCTATGGTGCGTCAGGTAATCATGAAAAAAAAAGGAGTTGCTTGTGCGGGCTTTAATAATTCAAGAGAAACATTATAGCTTTGGTCATTCTGGAGTTGTTAAAACACTGATAAATCTAGGTAATGCTTATGGAGATTTAGGTGATCACAAGAAAAAAAAGGAGTTGCTTGAACGGGCTTTACCTATTTCTGAGAAACATTATGGCCCCGATCATTTCACAATTGCTATAGCACTAACAAACCTCGGTATCGCTTATGGGGATTTGGGTGATCATAAGAAACAAAAGGAATTGCTTGAACGGGCTTTAGCAATTAATGAAAAACGTTATGGCCCTGACCATTTCGAAGTTACTGCCATACTAACAAATCTCGGCACCGCTCATTATGCTTTAGGTGATCCTCAGAAAGCAAAAGAGTTGTTTGAACGGGCTTTAGTTATCTTTAAGAAACATTACGATTCTGACCATTTTGAAATTGTTAAACCACTGGCAAACCTGGGTATCGTTTATGGTACTTTAGGTGATCCTCAAAAGGCAAAAGAGTTGCTTGAACGAGCTTTAGTAATTCAAGAGAAATATTATAAACCTAATCATTTTGAGGTTGCTAGGACACTAGTGAATCTAGGTAATGCTTACAGGAATTTAAGTGATCCTCAGAAGGCAAAAGAGTTGCTTGAACGAGCCTTAGTAATTCAAGAGAAACATTATGGCCCCAATTATTTTGAAGTTGCTATTACACTAACAAACCTTGGTGTCTTTTATGGGGATTTAGATGACTACGAGAAACAGAAGGGGTTACTTGAACGGGCTTTAGCAATTAATGAACAACATTATGGCCCCGACCATTTCGAAGTTGCTAGGACACTAGTGAATCTAGGTAACGCTTACAGGGATTTGGGTAATCCTCAGAAAGCAAAAGAGTTGCTTGAACGAGCCTTAGTAATTCAAGAGAAACATTATGGCCCCGATTATTTTGAAGTCGCTATTACTCTGACAAACCTTGGTATCTCTCATGTGGATTTAGGTGACTATAAAAAACAAAAGGAGTTACTTGAACGGGCTTTAGCAATCAAAAAGAAACATTACAGGCCTGACCATTTTGAAGTTGCTAGAACACTGGCAAACCTCGGTAATTCTTATAGGGTTTTAGGTAATCCCCAGAAGGCAAAAGAGTTGCTTGAACAGGCTCTAGCAATTCGAAAGAAACATTACGGCCTCGACCATTTTGAAGTTGTTAAATTACTGGCAACCCTCGGTATCGTTTATGGCACTTTTGGCGATCATCAGAAAGCAAAAGAGTTGTTTGAACGAGCTTTACCTATTTTTGAGAAACATTATGGCTCTGGTCATGTTCAAGTTGCCAAACTACTGGCAAATCTTGGTATTGCCTATGGCGCTTTGGGCGATCACAAGAAACAAGAGGAATTGCTTGAACAGGCCTTGCCTATTTTTGAGAAACATTATGGCCCTGATCATCCGGAAGTTGCTAAACTGCTGGCAGAACTAGATGACATTTAGGTTTTTAGCAATACTGGATTAACAACAATTCATTTGAGCTACACTTCCAAAACTAATCTATTTGGATCTTCTATATAATTTTTTATTTTAACGAGGAAAGTTACTGCTCCTTTGCCGTCAACTATTCTGTGATCGTAAGAGAGAGCAATGTACATCATAGGTCTGATTTCTACTGCATTACCAACAGCAACTGGCCTGTTTTGTATTGAATGCATTCCAAGTATTCCAGATTGCGGAGGGTTTATTATCGGAGTGGAAAGAAGTGAACCGTATACTCCACCGTTTGAGATGGTAAATGTTGCACCTTCCATTTCTGATACTTGTAATTTACCCTCACGAGCTTTTTTGCCAAGAGCAACTAAAGTCAACTCAATTTCTGCAAATGACATCTGATCGGCACCCCGAATAACTGGTACAACAAGACCTTTATCGGTGCCAACAGCAACACCTACGTCATAGTAATGTTTATATATGATTTCATCGCCTGAGATTTCAGCGTTAATTTCAGCAATTTCTTTCAATGCTTGCACCGCTGCCTTTATAAAAAACGACATAAAACCAAGTTTTATTCCATATTTTTTTTCAAAGGCGTCCTTATATTTTGCTCTTAGATCCATGACATTCTTCATGTCAATTTCATTGAACGTGGTCAGTATTGCAGCAGTATTTTGCGATGCTTTCAAACGAGCGGCAATTACTTGCCTTATTTTGCTCATTTTTACTCGTTCCTCTCTTTGCTCTCCATTTACTACACTTTTTGGCAATTCATATTGTTTTATTGCAGGTTGTTCAGCTTTGTTCATATGGCCTATCACATCTGCTTTTGTTATTCTGCCTCCCATGCCAGTTCCTTTGACGCTTTCTGCACTGATTGCATTTTCTTCCATAATTTTACGAGCTGATGGAGCATCTTTTTTAGCAGCACTTTCGCTTTTATCTTCTTTTCTCGCTTCCTCTTTTACTTCTCCCATGGAAAGCTTCGCTAACAATTGATCAGGACTTATTACATCATCTTCTTTTATAAGAAATTCAGTTATTTGCCCTGAAGCTTCTGCAGTTAATTCGAGTGCTGTTTTGTCAGTTTCAATTTCAAAGATCAAGTCATCTACTTTTACTGCTTCTCCAATACCCTTCTTTATTTTTACTATACCTTCTGTAACTGATTCACCACCAAGAGTTTTTGGTGCTCTGATTTCTATAATTTTGCTCATAAAACAACTTCCGTATAAAACTTTCTATAGATTTATACATGAAAAGAGACATGTAATAAACTAATAAATTCATTGAGGCTCTTATCATTTAGAAGTGACAAACGGATAACATATTCCCAAATGTCATTCCAGCACGTGACGCTAGGCCATAAAAATTCCTTGACAAGCTTTGCCATCCCCCCTATCATGAAACTGAAGCTATTTATTTATCTTCGCAATCTGTGCAGGTTAATGACAAAAAACTTAGGGTATTTGGCGTCTCATGTTTAATTTTTCGCACTACGTGCATCGCATGTCTTTAAAAATTTTTAGGTTTTTACCTATATAAGCCGAAACGCGCTTACAAAGCGTTTAAGACAGCAAAAAACGTCAAATTGACAAGGGAGAATTTGAATGCTAGCTACTACGGGGTTTCTTTGCCTTTTTTCCTGCTTAGTAAATTTCTTAAACACTTGCGATGTAGGTTAGTTGCAAGTTAAAAGCAGCTAAATCGCTCTTAATCAAGCGTTTTAGAATAAAAAAAACGCCGATATTTTAGTACATAGTAAATAGCCAACCACCACGGGGCTTCTTTTGCCTTTTTTTTCGCTTGGTAAATTTTTTAATATTTATAGCTAAACGACAACCGTCATCCCGCTGCTTGTTAGCGGGATGACGGTATGACGGTTCGCGGTGGTATGACGATAAGGTTTATACCTTGTCATGCAAGTACTAGAATCCAGTAAGCTTATTTATTCATATAAAAGGTTATTATTTTGTAAAGTCAAAGTTGCTTTTGGTTTTAAGTTAAAGTACAATAAATGCAAAGGTTTATATAATGAATTAAACTGGATCCAAGTAGTCAGCTACTTGAATGACATCAGACAAACAATCGTACACATGCTAGTCAAAATAGGTACCAGAGGAAGCAAGCTTGCAGTTGCCCAGGCTTTGGAAGCAAAACAAAAGTTGCTGGATTCTTTTCCTAACTTATCTATTGAAATTGTTAAAATAAAAACTTCTGGAGATAAGTATGCAAACGCAAATCTTGCTGAAATAGGAGGCAAAGGATTATTCATTAAAGAAATTGAGACTGAATTGCTCGAAAATAATATAGACATGGCAGTTCATTCGCTAAAAGATATGCCTGCGTTTTTCTCAGGGGGTTTAACAATTCCTTGTGTTTTAGAAAGGCTAAGTTCATGCGATGCGTTTATTTCTCATAAACACAATAGCCTTGAGTCTTTGCCACAGCAGGCTACTATTGCCACTTCTTCAATAAGAAGAAAAGTTCAGTTGTTAAATGTTAGACCAGATTTAAATATAGTACCGCTACGTGGAAATGTAACAACCAGATTGCAAAATCAAAGTTTTGATGGAATAATTCTAGCTGAAGCAGGACTCATAAGATTAGAAAAACATCACTTGATTACAGAGGTATTGCCACCAAAAGTTATGTTAAGTGCAGTGGGGCAGGGGGCGGTTTGTATTCAATGTAGAAGGAATGATGTAAAAATTATCGATCTTTTAGAGAAAATTAATAATAATATGTCTTTTATAGGAGTGAAATCAGAGCGCAGTTTTATGAAGACAGTGAATGGTTCATGTTTTACACCACTTGCAGCTTTGGCTGAATATGTGAGCGAAAATATGCTACACCTTCGTTGTATGTTAGCAAGTGGAAAAAATATATACTTCACTGAGCGCACTTCATTTATAGAAGATGCGGAGAAAATGGGTATGGATGCAGGATTAGAGTTGAAATCAAAATGCTTATAAGCTTACCTAAAGTACGTGGAATCTATCGTTATGATGTCTTAATGTCTAAAGCGACGTGGTTAAATGTTGGTGGACGAGCTGATGTATTATTTAAACCATGTGATATTGAAGATTTAACATACTTGATTAAAAATACTGAACTGCCAGTTAGCGTTATTGGTGCAACATCCAACATAATAGTGCGAGATAGTGGCATTCGAGGAATAACAGTAAAATTAGGTAAGGAGTTTGCATATATTAAAAGTAAGGGTAACAACTCTATTGTAGCTGGGGGAGCTGTGCTGCTCAGCAACCTTGCTCACTTTGCGGGAAATCAGCAGATTAGTGGGTTGGAGTTTCTAGTTGGAATTCCAGGAACAGTTGGTGGCGGAATAGAAATGAATGCAGGTGCATATGGTAGTGATATCGCAAGTGTTGTACAATCCATAAAAGCAGTGAATCTAGAGGATGGAAACCTATATGAGTTCTCCAACGAAGAAATGGGGTATTTTTACCGTGGACATAGCCTAAAAGGAAATTGGATTTTTGTTGAAGCTGAGTTTAAAGGAGTAAACTCAGAGTATGAGCTTATACTGCAAAGGTTAAAGGAAGTTATTGAGAGGAAAAATAAAAGCCAGCCAATAAGAGGAAAAACTGCTGGGTGCATATTCAAAAATCCAAAAAACTACCGAGCATGGGAGTTAATTGATAAATCTGGCTGCCTAGGGTTAAATATTGGTGGAGCTAGAATCTCTAAGAAACATTGTAACTTCTTGCTCAATTACGATAATGCAACTGCATCTGACTTGGAAAACCTTGGCAACAAAGTAAAAGATGCAGTAAAGGATAAATTTAATGTTGAACTTGAGTGGGAAATAAGGGTTTTGGGTAGCTATTAGATAGTTTTTATAGCTTATGTATATTCGTTCAGGAGAACAGCAAATAAGGTAAACAAGTAATCTAAAAAAATAATCATAGAGAAACCGTGAGGTAATGTGGTTAATCTTGTAGAACTTTGCAAGAATCTAGAGAGAAAAATAGCAAAGTTAGAGGTTGTCCGGAAACTAGTAAATTCAAGCATATTCCCTCTTTAACATAACCCTACTCATAGCTAGGTATATGAAATTCTCAGTGGATGTTGTGAGTAAATCATACTCCTTCGATAGCCTTCTATTCCTATTAACCCAAGCAAAAGTCCTTTCTACAACCCATCTTCTTGGCTGTACTTTAAACCCTTGTTCTCTTGTTGGTAGTAGCTCAGGTGGCGTATCTTTGTGCACCCAAAATCTACATGGAGGCCTTTTAACAATTTCAATATCTATGTCATATTCTTCCTTTATGTGATTCTTTAAATTTCTTCCTTGGTATCCCATGTCAGCCCACATTTTTTTAACTTTAGTATATTTTGTTCTCATATTGTTTAATGCTATTTTAATACCATCTCTATCATTTTCGTTAGCAGCGCCTACGTAACAACCTAGTATAAAACCCTGAGTGTCTGTAATTATATGCCTTTTTCTACCCTTTACTTTTTTACTTCCATCATAGCCTTTGATCCCCCCTTTTCTGTAGTCTTTACAGATTGACTATCTACTATACAGGCACTCGGCTGCTCATTCCTTCCTATTTTTCTTCTACTATATTTTGTAATTTCATAATTCATTTTCTCAAAAATTCCCTGCTTCTTCCATTGCCTGAACTGCTCATACACAGTCTTCCATAGCGGAAAATCATTTGGTAAATACCGCCATTGACACCCTGTACGCAATACATAGAAAATTGCTTCTAATATTTCTTTTTTGCTATACTTTGGCGGCCTTCCTCCTTTCTTGTATGATACTCTGAAGTGTTTTTCTATTCTTGCCCATTCCCTTTCGCTTAGATCTGTTGGATACTTTTTTCTCATCTTTACCCCGTACTAAAATTTCAGATATTATAGCCTTTTACTTGTTTCCGGACAACCTCTAGTAGCGGAATGACGAATTTTTGTTTTTCAAATTGTCAGTAAATCTAAGTCAGTTTAGCTATATAAAACATAGTATAAAAAGAGCTATTTTAGCAAAATTTTAAACAAATAAAGTTAATTACTTCACAATTGATACCTTACGAGAAAAGCACATTTGATACAGATTTAAAATACAAGTTAACGAATTATTATGATTTTTACCAAGATAATAATATAGTAAGGTTTGGTAGTGAGGTATCAAAATGGAAAAATACACCAACGCATGGTTTAATAAGAAAGATAATCATGATTGTGCAAATGATGGCACTTGCGGGCAATCTATAAAGGATTTTAGGATTGGTAATTCTGATATTTCTTTTTTTGATAGTAACAAAAACTTAATTGCCAAAGTACCTAAACTACCAAAGTATTCTAGGGATAAATATGGGCATCAATTGTATAAGGAAGCTGAGTCAAAGCAGTTCAATTATTTTTCCACAAATATACATGATGTTTTGTCTAACAGCTTTACCGTTAAATACGGGTATATAAATTGTACTATAAAATACGACAACTTATCTGAGCAGGAACAAAACCAAATAGAAACAGACATTAAAACTGCCTATGAAGCATTTAAAGAAAAGTTTTGCTTGAAAAATAGTAATGCAAGTTACAATATAACGGTTCACATTTTTAATAATAGAAGCGATTATACAAAGTATAACAATCTTCTCGGCTTAGATGAAGATGGTGGTCCAGGATATATTACACGAGGAGTAACAGATTGTCAGAATATTCTGACATATAAGCAAAGTGCCATGGATTTTGTTCTAGGTCATGAGCTAGGCCACATATTTCAATTGTGTTTTTCACCATCGGCAACAGTCCAAACTTTGAGTATTCTGGATACTGAACTCATAGCAAATGTTGTTGGACGAGAAGTAGAAGAAAAAAATTATAAAGCTATTTGCAAGCAGATGGGTGTAGATGAATATAAATACGATGGATGGAGTTTTATTTTTAAATACATAGGTACAACTGGTAGTGTATACCGCCTAAACCTTTCAGAAGAAGAGAAATTTCAAATTATACAACGTGTCAAGAGTTCTGGACTAGATGAATATGAAGACCATGGATGGATGTTTAAATTTAAATATAAAGATACAACTGGTAGTATATACCTCAAGGACCTTTCAGAAGCAGAGAAATTTCAAATTATACAACGTGTCAAGAATTCTGGACTAGATGAATATGAAGATCGTGAATCAATGTTTAGTTTTAAATACAAAGGCACCACTTATAGAGCAGAACACAGAGATTATCTTTCAGCAGAAGAAGAAAAACTTCAATTTATCAAAGACATTAAGAACTCTCATGAATCGCTCGTTAGTGAATGTGATGGATTGGGGAATGAGAATACAACTTTAGTGATTTACGTTGATGAAAATAAGGAGATAAGTCAAATGTATTTTCATAATCTAGACAAGAATATATTCAAATGGTTAGATAAGACACTTATAAGCAGAAGTAAACCTGAAGAAGATGTGGATGACACAGCAGGAAAAGAGCCTGAACCAGAATCAGCCGAAGAGGATACTCAGCAACCCAGTAATTTCTTATCCAATATTTTTTCAACAATTAAATCCATTATTGATTCTATCTCATCACTCTTTTCATGGTTATTTGGGTCGAAAGAGAAAGAGTCTAATCAACAATCTGATGATAATCCTTCTTTGTTTAAGCTCGATGCTAATGAGTTAGATCACGAAGTTAAGCCTGATGCCAATGAGTTAGGTCACGATGTTAGAGATCACTTATCAGACAATTATAACCATTACAACTCATCTGATGGGCTAATGTAATATAGCTAATTTACAGTATCTGTTCAGATGCATGGCTAATGTACAAATATTGAAACAAAAATTCCAGTGCCCCTGTGATGTCATTCCAGTGCTTGACACTGGAATGGCTTTGTTGCATAGCAACTGAAAAAATCTGGTGGCTACTGACAAAATTCATTATAAAATAGCCATTTAACCTTGAAAGAAAAAATATGCCACAAAAAATGAGGGTCAGTAACCATAGCGAATATAACAAATTTCTAGAAAAAAGAGGAAATATTTTTCATTATATCAACGAAGCCATAGAAAAGTGGTACGAGAATGGTCCAAAAATACCAGGTGGCAACAATATTTATAGCGATAAAGTTGTAATTTTGGTGCACATAATAACTTGTTTATTTAGAATAGGCCTGAGGCAAACAGTTGGGTTTATAGCAGGATACCTTGAGCAAATTGGGAAAAATTTGCAAGTTATCAGCTATTCACAATCATCAAGAAGGTTTAAGAAACTCAATATTAAGATCAATGATTGCAGAATTGATAAAAATAATATGGAAGATATCGAAATTGCTATAGACAGTACAGGAATTAGTATATACAACAACACTCCTGGTCATAGCAAAGAAAATAGCGAAGATAGAAAGTATCGCAGCTATGAACAGACAAGAAAATTGCATGTAATGTTGAATACAAACAGCAAAAAAGCCATAGCTGTAAAATACAGTAACGGTGTCTACTCTGATCACTATGGAGCTTGTGATTTGCTAAAAGAAGTCGATTTTCAGTATGTCATAAAAGTACTATATGCAGATAGGGCATATGACAGAGAAAAGCTCTATAAGCTGTGTAATCAATATGGTATAAAAACGAAAATTCCTCCGAAAAACAACGCAGCAGAGCATCCAAAGTTAGACTATATGGCTGAGAGAAATTCTGCAGTCAAGCTCATAAAGTCATATGATGAAGATAGTATAAAGAAGTGGAAAAAAGAGATGAGTTATGGAAAAAGATCTTATATAGAAAGTTTTTTCTCGCGACTGAAACAAACATTCGGGTTTAGTTTTAGGAATAAATCTGAGACAAATAGAGAGAAGGAACTACTTGTTAAATGCTATTTGCTCAATAAGTTCACTGATATTGGTATGGCTAAATTTGAGATAGCTTCATAAATTTATTGTGCGTTACCTACTATCCGAAGAGCGATGCAACAAAGCCCACTGGAATCCAGCTTTTAATCGAAAATGTTGTATAGTACACAATCAAATTTTCTGGATCCCAGTGGGCTTTGTTGCATCGCTCAAGTGAAAAGAACTGGCAGTTACTGACAAAATTCATTATAAATAGCCATTTAACTGTTGAAGAAAAAATATGCCACAAAAAATGAGAGTCAGTAACTGCCATGAATATAACAAATTTCTCCAAGAAAGAGGAAGCATTTTTTGTTATATCAATGACGCCATAGAAAATTGGTACGAGAATTGTCCAAAAATGCAGGGCGGCAACTATATTTATAGTGATAAAGTTGTGATTTTGGTGCATATAATCGTCAGTTTCTTTAGAATTGGTTTAAGACAAACAGTCGGGTTTATAAAAGGGTATTTGCAACAAATAGGAAGAGATTTGGCAGTTATCAGCTATTCACAAGCATCAAGAAGGTTTGAGAAACTTAATATTAAGATAAATGATTGCAGAATTGATAAAAATAATATGGAAGATATCGAAATTGCTATAGACAGTACAGGAATTAGTATATACAACAACACTCCTGGTCACAGCAAGGAAAATAGCACTGACAGAAAATATCGTGGCTATGAGCAAACGAGAAAATTGCACGTAATGTTGAATATAAACAACAAAAAAGCCATAGCTGTAAAATACAGTAACGGTGTCTACTCTGATCACTATGGAGCTTGTGATTTGCTAAAAGAAGTTGATTTTCAGCATGCCATAAAAGCACTATATGCAGATAGAGCATGTGATAGGCACAAGTTTTATAAGTTGTGTAACGAATATGATATAAAGACAAAAATTCCACCAATAAACAATGCGGCAGAACATCCAGAAATAGATTATATGTCTGACAGGAATGCTGCTATTAGGTTAATAAAATTATACGGTGAAGATGGCATGAAAGAATGGAAAAAAGAAGTAAATTATGGGAAAAGATCTTATATTGAAGGGTTTTTCTCAAGATTAAAGCAAATATTCGGATTTAGTTTTAGGAATAAATCTGAGATAAATCGAGAAAAAGAACTAAATGCTATTTGCTTAATAAATTCACTGATATTGGTATGGCTAAATTTGAGATAGTTACATGAATTTACCATAAATCACCATCTCATAAAGTGTGATGCAACAAAGCCATCCCAGTGTCAAGCACTGGGATGACACCCTCCTTATGGGCCAAAATCACAATGTTCGTACAGTTGTGGATTCATTCGCGGTATCTCGGCATAGATTCCGCTAACAAGTAGCGGAATGACGAATTTGTCGTTTTTCAGATTGTCGTAAGTCAGTTTAGCTATAGCATAATGCTATATTAATAAATAATCTATATAATACTATTAAATATAATAATTAAAATCTAAATTACTTTCTCTATAAAAGGAGAAATTTACCTTAATGAAAATATATATATATTTAATATTATTTTTATTTTTTTCTTGCGCTCAACTATATGCTGACGAGGAAATTGCAAAATTTGATTTACTTATTGGCGAGATAAATGAAGCAAGCTTCACTCTTAAAGGTGCAATAAAGGTTACAGTAGAACCAGGCTGGCACATATATTATAAAGATCCTGGAGATTTTGGCCTTCCCACGTCTATTAGTTACAAAGGTAATGCATCAGATATAAATATTCACTGGCCTATTCCAAAGGAACATAAAGATAAAGTAGGGAGAGAGACGTTTGTAAGTAACGTATATGAGGATATGGTATTATTTCCCTTTAAGATGAATATATTTTTAAATCAAGGGTATATTGACCTTAACTTCCATATAAATTATGCGATATGTAAAGATAGGTGCATCCCTAAAAATGTTGAGATAAAAATCAGGCAACCATTAAAGGATTTTATAGATTCTGATATCAATAAACTTATAAATGAGTGGTATGAAAAATAGAGTTCTCATGGGGTAGGTGTCATTCCAGCGCGTGACACTGGAATCTCATTTACTTTTTTGTTCACTATGTGAGGAACTTGGGCCTACAAGTATATAAACATAATGGTTTCGCATAAAAAATTTAGATCCCAGATACTGTCTCTGCTGTCAAACAAATTATCCAACAAAATTACAATTAAATGGTTGATTATTTTTAAGAATACCAAAAAAGACATGCATTAATTTTCGCATTAACGCAAGAACTATGACTTTTGGACATTTGCCTTTACTTGCTAGACGCTGACAAAACTTTTGAAAATGATTATTATGGTTTTTGACTACTATAGCTGGCATATAAAGAGCTTTTCGAATACGCTCAGATCCTATTTTGCATATGCAACTTCTCTTACTTACTGACGATCCCGATTGATAATGTCCTGGATTTAGACCAGCAAAAGCTGTAAATTGTTTAGCATTGTCAAAGTTATCAACTGATGGCATTTCTGCGACAACAGCAACAGCAGTAAGATATCCTATACCTTTTATAGTCTTAAGGTTTTCCACCATATTTTTTAGATGTGGATAGTTATTTATATGCTCATTAATTTCTTTTTCGAGAACAATAATTTGCTCCTCTATTGCCAAAATTACTTTAGATATAGCTTCTTTGCAACTGGAATGCATATTTTTGTTTTCCAAGCGATTTGTCTGTTGCACCTTATCATCTTTTAGCGATTGCATGCAACGGTAAAGCTCCCTCAAATGCCTCATTTCAGGTGCAATGGGCTTCCAAAGAGCAGGTTTGTTGGCGATACAAAATCTAGCTATCATAGCTGCATCTGATTTATCTGTCTTATTTCTGAGCAGCTCACTTTTGCCAAAAGCTTTCTGGGTTTACTATACTGACATTATGTCCTAAATCGTGCATAAAAGTAGCCAAATCTTCTCCATACCAACTAGTTGCTTCAAGACATAAATGAGTAAGATTTGCTCCATGGCCATTGCACCAAACTACAAGTTTTGCAAAACCATCTTGATTATTTTGAAAGACTTTGTGTCGTTTTTTACTGTCCACTAACAAACATCAAATTTCTTTTTTGAAATATCCACACCCAAAATAGCATTTACTTGCATAAAATTGCCTCCAAGACTATAAATAAACTGAGAGTTTAGACTAACCTTGTAATACGGGATATAATTCCAAAAGATACTGTTCAGTCTTTAACTCTATGGGAGGGAAGCAAAATCTGGCTTAATGGCATTAGTGTCGCATCAGCTTCACCCTCCCTGTGAGGTATTTTAGCTCTAATGCCTCACATCATAAAGATACAAGTGTCACGCACTAACTGTACGAACATTGAGATATAAGAGTAATTTGTACCAAGAAAAAAGATGTCATCCCAGTGCCCAGACACTGGGATGGCTTTGTTGCATCGCTCTTCGGATAGTAGGTAACGCACAATAAATTTATGAAGCTATCTCAAATTTAGCCATGCCTATTTCAGTAAATTTGTTAAGCAAATAACATTTGAGTAGCAGTTCACTCTCACGATTCATTTCAGATTTGTTCCTAAAACTAAATCCAAATGTCTTTTTTAATCGCGAGAAAAAACCTTCTATATAAGATCTTTTTCCATAACTCATCTCTTTTTTCCACTTCTTTATACCATCTTCATCATATGACTTTATGAGCTTGACTGCAGAATTTCTCTCAGCCATATAGTCTAACTTTGGATGCTCTGTTGCGTTGTTTTTCGGAGGAATTTTCGTTTTTATACCATATTGATTACACAGCTTATAGAGCTTTTCTCTGTCATATGCCCTATCTGCATATAGTACTTTTATGACATACTGAAAATCGACTTCTTTTAGCAAATCACAAGCTCCATAGTGATCAGAGTAGACACCGTTACTGTATTTTACAGCTATGGCTTTTTTGCTGTTTGTATTCAACATTACATGCAATTTTCTTGTCTGTTCATAGCTGCGATACTTTCTATCTTCGCTATTTTCTTTGCTATGACCAGGAGTGTTGTTGTATATACTAATTCCTGTACTGTCTATAGCAATTTCGATATCTTCCATATTATTTTTATCAATTCTGCAATCATTGATCTTAATATTGAGTTTCTTAAACCTTCTTGATGATTGTGAATAGCTGATAACTTGCAAATTTTTCCCAATTTGCTCAAGGTATCCTGCTATAAACCCAACTGTTTGCCTCAGGCCTATTCTAAATAAACAAGTTATTATGTGCACCAAAATTACAACTTTATCGCTATAAATATTGTTGCCACCTGGTATTTTTGGACCATTCTCGTACCACTTTTCTATGGCTTCGTTGATATAATGAAAAATATTTCCTCTTTTTTCTAGAAATTTGTTATATTCGCTATGGTTACTGACCCTCATTTTTTGTGGCATATTTTTTCTTCAACAGTTAAATCGCTATTTATAATGAATTTTGTCAGTAATCACTAATTTTTCTGCTGCTATGCAACAAAGCTCACTGGGATCCAGATTGGACACTAAGTTGGTGAGTATAAAAGTAGCTAACCTTATGTTAAAACACAATATTTTTGGTGAGGGGTTGCATTAAAAGCTGGATTCCAGTGTCAAGCACTGGAATGACATCGTCTTAACATTGTACCATATTACAATGTTCGTACAGTTATGTGTCACGCTACTTGGATGACAAGAAAAGGTTTCTAGAATGACGGAAACGAAGTCATACATAGAAAATAGGTTAGGTATTTTCAATTTTTGTTGTATACTCAAATAAAAATCTCACTTTTACAGATGGATACAGTAAAGTTTGTTTTATTACTGCCAACAATATTACTCATGCTAGTTGCTGGTGTTTACCTATCGATTAAACTAAAATGGCTACAGGTATTTAGATTACCATACGCCCTTTCACTCCTTGGAGCTAAAAAAGGAGAAAATAAATTTTCTTCTATAGCCGCTCTGTTTACAATTTTAGGGGGAAATTTAGGAGTAGGAAATATTTCAGGAACTGCTGTTGCTCTAAAAACCGGAGGACCGGGCTCTATTTTATGGATGGCAATAATTATTGTTATCACTTCTGTGATAAAATATGTCACTTGTTATCTAAGTATAAAAACCAGAAAGGAAAAGAACGAACGGTTTATAGGTGGCCCTGTAGCCTACATGACTGATGCGTTTAACTCTAGGAAGGCCACAATTGTCTTTCTAGTTATCATGATGATGGTTTCAATAACAGTTGGTAACCTTGTTCAGGTAAATTCTCTATCAATACCACTTAATATGATAGATGTGCCTGTAGTTGTTGGTGGCATTGTAATGG
The DNA here is from genome assembly GCF_964028565.1 of Wolbachia endosymbiont (group A) of Tromatobia lineatoria. Classification (NCBI taxonomy): domain Bacteria; kingdom Pseudomonadati; phylum Pseudomonadota; class Alphaproteobacteria; order Rickettsiales; family Anaplasmataceae; genus Wolbachia; species Wolbachia endosymbiont (group A) of Tromatobia lineatoria. The sequence continues at coordinate 714,081 of NZ_OZ034791.1, read as the reverse complement.
CCATAATATTTTTTGTTGTTGCAGCTCTCAGCTTAAAAAAAATTAAAATTTTTATATCGGCTATGATACCGATAATGACGGTAAGTTACCTCACACTTTGCGGTATCATATTATTTAAATTTAGTGAAAATATTCTTCCTTCTCTAAAACTAATAACAAGCAGTTTTTTTACAACTAGTAGCTTTAACTCTGGTTTATCTCTAGGTTTGATTTTAGAAATGTTGACTATTATTCAAGTTGGAACTTTGCGAGGTATTTTTGCAACAGATATAGGGCTTGGCCTCGAAGGAATCGTACATTCTTCAATTGTTCCTAAGAAAAATAATAATAAATTTATTATTGAACAGAGCCTAATCACAATAATATCGCCTTTTATAGTTGCATTCATAGTGTTTATTACAACAATGGTACTGCTTGTCACAGATTCTTGGGTCACTGATTTAGAGAGTACTAACATGTGCATATTTGCTTTTAGAAAAGCTATGAATTGGCCCTATATTGACTATTTAATTATGGCCATAATGTTTTGTTTTGCCTTTACTACTATTTTTACTTGGTTTTTTTGCTCAAAACAGACAATACGCTATGTGTCTATGGATAATAAATACACTAAAATCTGGATTGTAATTTTTACCATGATCATTCCGCTTGGTGCGATAGGTAAAGTCCGGTTGCTATGGGATGTTGCTGATATCTCGATTGCTGCTTTGTTGTTTATCAACATACTCGCTATACTCAAGCTAACCTCTCAAGATCCAGAAGTGTTTACTATGAGTAGCAGATATTTGAAGTTGCAAAAACAGAGCTATAGCTAAAGCAATTTAGGCTATGCAGCTGTTGTGATATAAGAGTGATTTCCGCCAAGAAGGATGTCATCCCAGTGCCCAGACACTGGGATCCAGGAATCTTGATTGGCACTAAGTTAGTGAGCATAAAAGTAGCTAATCTTATGTTAAAACACAACATTTTTGATGGGGTTCGTGAAAGGCTGGATTCCAGACTGGAATGACAACTTAAATCGTTTGATGTTACCATAAAATAGCTTGTGTCATCACATTAGTAACACAACCTTCCTTAATAAAAATTCAACCAATGCTTGTGATAATTATATTAGCTAGTATTAGCTAGAACTAAAGGCAGAGGGTTATTAGTGAGGGATATATGGGCACTAACGATACACAACAAGAACACATTTATAATGAGCGCATTCAAGAAATTTTTCCTTTATTTGATAAAATAAAAAAGGAAGACGACCCAATTTATAATGCTAGAGTTGATTTTAACACAGTAAAGTTTTTAACAAAACACGCCAACTGGAATTGGGACGAAGAAGAAAACAAAGATAAAGCATATGGAGTTATTCTTCAGAAATGCGACAAGACAAAGAAAGCTGGACAAGACCTTGAAAGTGAAGTTAAAGAAAGGTTGAAAGAGTATGTTGATGATGTTGCAGGAGTTTCAATATACGGTAATCACGCAAGTATTACGCTGGGAAATAACAAAAAAGAGTTTAAAATCAGCGAATTTTTAAACAGTGATTTTTGTGAGAAGAATGAAATCTCGGGATTTTCAACATTGCATAGTGATGGAAAGAGCGGAATGCATGGTTTTGTTGCCGAGGAAGAAGGGAAAAAAATAAGACATTATGTCGTAACTGATGGTTCATATGAAATGACTTTAAAGTGGTATGCGGAGGGGAAGGAATGTAAGATCAAAATTAAGATTGATGCTAACGGTGTAGACCTTGTTAAAGGTGATGATTTTTCTCTAGAACGGTTAGAAGTAAACAGAGATGTAAAAATAGGTGGTTTATTCTTGCATGAAATACAATTCAGGGAGAAAGGACAAGGAAAAGCGAATGAGATGCAACATAATAAAGACAGTAACGAGCTATCATCTGAAACTACAACAAGAATTGATGTTAATAGAGGTGTTAGCGTTCAAGCTACTGATATAACTCAAAAAAAAGAAGACCACCATTCACATTTTGGACTACAATCTAACAGCAGAAGGCAGTCTTACGATAGCGGAATTGGAAAAGATTTTGACGATAAAATTAATTCTCAGGAGGCTAAAGAAAAGCGTGAGCTTAGACAAGCAGCACGAGAAGCAAATTCGGGAGGTCAAGTTTATAACCTACAATCGCTTTTTGAGGAGAATCCTCAGAACAAAAAAACTCCTCCGCCACTTCCACCTAGAACTAGTTCACTACCACCTAAAAAAGGTGTTTTCGATGAGCAAGGGGGAGCCAAATCTGGAAGCCAAAAACCAGATGACTTGCGCGAAAATGAGCAAACACCTAATAATCAGCAAAAAGGTGCAACTTCTGATTCTTCAGATAGTTCTACTTTCACCAAGTCTGTAAGCCACAATCAAGATAATAGGCAAGAAGATGAACGGTATGACAATCCTACATTTGGACATGCTGTACCTGGAAGCCAAAAACCAGATAGAAGTGAGCAAACACCTAATGATCAGCAACAACCTAAAACCCAGCAACAAGAAGGAAATAGCAAAGGCGATCTGTTACAAGACATCAGAAATTTCAAGAAAAACAACTTACGGCACATTGATGTTGATGATAGAAAAGCATCAATTGCAGGAAGTAGAAAAAATAACCCATCACCGTTAGAGACATTAAAGGACATAATTCCTTATTCATCTTCTCCAGATAACAGTGATAACCAAGATGCTAGTGATGCTAAGTGGAAAGAAAGTGAACAGCCGCTCTCTGCTACAGCACTCAATAATAAAAGTGACTCGGGCTATTCATCTCCAACTCATGACAATAATGAACAATCTCAAGTAAATCCTGAACAGTTAAAGAAGAGCTTAGAGAACATTGAACAAAGTGATCAAACTCCACCTGAAAATCTTCTTAAAGAAATCAGAGATAGATCACAGCAGGATAATAGAGGATTAAGGCAAGTTGATCCTACTGATAAACTGTCACAAGATAAAGAAGATGGATTGCAAAAAGACGATTTAGCAGATGTAAAAATAGTGGAAGGTCCAACTATTAGTGTCTCTGCTTCAACACCAAATAGTATAAGTGATTCAGGCTATATATCTCCAACTAATAGTGATAGTAAATCTCAAACAGATTTAAAACAGGTAGGAAGGAAATTAGAAGAACATATTAGACAAAGTAATCTAACTCTATTTGAAGAACTTAAAAATACATTAGGTCAAGAAAATCTCGGGTTAAAACCAGCTGATCAGAGTCAGATTAGCGAAGAAACTAAAAAACGCTTGAGAGAAGTTGGGTTGCTAAAAGACAGCTCAACAGACATAAAAGCAAACGATTCGGGCTATTCATCTCCAACTCATGACAATAATGAACAATCTCAAGTAAATCCTGAACAGTTAAAGAAGAGCTTAGAAAACATTGAACCAAAAGAAATCGGAGATACGAGTGAGTTAAAAGGAGCATTGGGAAACCCGGATAAAGGGTTAAGAGAACCGGCACAACAGGCTACTAAAGAAAATATTCCTAAAGATTCATTCTCAGAAAACATTTTAGAAAAGATAGGAGAAGGTAAACAATATGACCCTATACGTAAGTGGTTAGAAAAAACAGTGGCAGAACGAGAAAATAATGACACTAATCCAACTGTAGATAAAAATAGCGAACTATATAAATTACTAGAGAAAGATGAAGCACAACTGAAAGCTGGAGTAATAGAAGAAGAAAGAGGAGATACTTTAACAGAACACACTGATGGTTATGATCGCAATAGAATTGCATTAGCTAACAGAAATAAAAGACCACTAGATTGGGCTAAACAGGTTGCTGAGTCACAACAAAAAAAAGATACTAATAAAGGTATTTCAATATAAATTGAAGTTAAAATAATTGCTTAGCAAACAATAGGTTTCATGTAATGGTAACCCTATAACGGAAGAGTAGGAGCCGCGTAAGAACAATACGAACACTCCAGCTAGGCCTTGTATATTGCATCCCCCCGCCCTATTTTTCCACTCTTCTGATGCTAAATAATACTTAATTTCTTGTTCACTGAGACGTTTAAATTTCACTATTGTAACCACAGTCCTGATATGTTGTTTAGATTGATCGGGAGTTAATAGACATACACTGGTGTATACTCTATGCCTTCTTCCTGATAACAAGCGGATACATTTTTCTGCTTGCTCAACGTTTTCAGCTTTGAGCAATATCCTTCTACCACAAGCAACAACTGTATCAACACCAAGCACAAAATAATTTGGATTTAAACTTTGTATTTTCTCAGCTTTACTTTTTGCCATACGGATTGAGTAATCCTTCGGAAGTTCCTTTTTTAAAGGGGCTTCATCTATATCTGCTGGCAAAATTAAACCTGGCTCAATGTTTATTTGTTTTAGTAAAGCTATACGCCTTTTCGATGATGAAGCAAGAATAAGATTATTTAGAGATCGTTCTGTCACTTGTACCTTTAAGCCTTCTAATGATCCTACCCTTTCTCGCATTCCTATCGTAAATGCTCATCTCAACTAACACCCTATCCCCTATAATGATGCGTATTTTACTTCTTCTCACTTTCCCTGATACATGACAGATAATCTCATGTTCATTGTCCAGTTTCACTCTAAATTCTGCTGCAGGTAGTAAAGCAGTTACTGCCCCTTCCACTTCAAAAATTGTTTTCGATTTCTCGTCTTTTATCATATGTTATATTATAATTTAATAATCTTTTTTAGTCTACTATAGATTTTAAATTATTATCAACACAAAAGACCTTTTGCGCCCCACTTAAGTTGCAACTTAACCCCAACCATCTTCACAATGATACCCTACCTACGTTTCTACTCTCTGCCACCTTCTCAATAGAACTTATAGGACTTATGTTGAAAGATAAATCATTATCACAATTTTCTTCATCGCTATCAAGTCCACTATCAACGCTTAAAGATCTGAGTAATGTTGTCTTCTCTCTCAGTGGAACATAAGACTCATTATCAACGCTTGAAGATTTGGATAACCTTTTCTTCTGTCGTGGAGCATTACCAGACTCATTAGAAATTTCTCCCGTTAATTGATTGTTGAAGCTCCTTTGTTCATCAGCACGAATTTTTTCTTCCAGTCCATCAAGCATTCCTACCAATTCATCACCCCATTCATTTTCTTCTTCTAATAATTGTTTACACTTTTCTTTCTCACGCTCTAGCTCGTTTCTTAACTCTTCGACTTTATCTTCATCTTTAGTGAGTTCAAGTGTAAGCACCTTATCTCCTGGAAATTCCTCGTACTCGTTTTCTAGTTCTTCAATGTTGAGTTTTAGTCTCTCTTCTCCAAGTGTATCTTGTAAATCGCTATCCTGCCTATCTGATTCTTTAATCTTTTGCTCAATTTCTACTTGTACCTTATATTCCTGATCTAATTCTCTTAGCTGATCTTTCAAGCGCTCTTTCTGCTGGCGTCGTTCAACCATTATCTGTTCCGCATCTTCTCGTGCTTGATTTAGCTCTTTTTCCAAATTCTTCTTTCCTGCATTAACAATTTTCAGCTCTTCCTTTAGCTTTCTTTTTTCTTCATATACACCTTTAAGTTCTTGTGCTTTCCCTTGTAGCTCTTTTAACACACCTGCTAATTCTTCATTTTTTTGTGCCAGTTCAGTTTGCAATTCCGTGTTTTTTTGCTCCTCTTTTTCAAACCTGTCTTGTAAATTGCTATTCTGCTTCTCTAACTTTACAATTGTTTGATTAGCTTCTGCTTGGGTTGTTTCTAGTTTCTCCTGTAGTCGCTAATTTTCTTGTATTAATTCATGGTGCTTTTTATTTATCACTTGCAACCCTGCTTCTATTTCTTGCTTCAATTCAACAGCTTCTTTTTTCAAATTTGACATTTCTTGCTTCAATTCAACGTTTTTTTCGGACAGCATCTGATTATTTAAAATCAATTCATCCATTTGTTGTGAAGCAAATTCTGTCTGAGTTCCAGTGTGCTGTAAATTGACTTCCGTTTTAGTTTCAATTTGTTGTGAAGCAACTTCTGTTTGAGTTTCAGTGTGTTGTAAATTGACTTCCGTTTGAGTTGATGCATTGCTATTAATAGAAGGAGGAAGGCTATTGTCAGCATCAACTTTAGGGTCTAATTCCCCCTCTGGTTCCTCGCGATAGGCCGCTATAGACTCATTTTGAAAATTATTATTAGCAGTAGGTACAACATCAGCAGCCTTACCTTTTTCTAGTACAGCATCATATAAGGAGAGACCTTGAATATATAATTCATCGTTTTGCTTTATTAATTCTAAGATCTCATCCGATAGCACAAAATCTTCATCATTAAATTTTAGTACTTCAGTTATGCCATCGCTACTCACATTCATAATCATGGTACACATTTCGGATCCATCCTTTACAGGCCAAGTGCTTTTCATTTCATAATATGCGCCCTCTTTAAATTCATAATATCTTTCCTTACCTTTCCGATGAGCGTGTATTTCATGTTTTTTATTGCAATAGATATTCAGCTCTTTAATATCTTTCTCTTGCTGTAAAATGTCACTAATCCTGGTTGGCTCACTTCTATTGTAATTAATAGAGTTGATATTCAAAACTCTATAAGCGTTATCAGTTTCTGTGTAATAAGCTTGAAGCTCTACGCCTTTCTCTCCAAGATATTTACTTGCAGCTTCTTTTCCCTGCTCTGCCAACTTTATGCATTTATCTATATCTTCCTTAAAGCTCTTATTAGCAGACTCTGTTACTGCTTTATCTATGTACGTTTTTTTAAAATCTCCATCATTTATTAGGTCATAAAAACTCCACTTATCCCCAAAAGCCCTCTGCACGTAAGTGAAATTCTTTTTTTCCTTTAGTTTTCCTAAGAACCACACCTTTTCTTTCAGATTTTTCAGTTGAAAGCTTACCCTTGCCTTTACACTAGAGTTTTTGGCAGGAATACTAACTTCTTCTAATTCTTTAAGTAATTTGTTATTTTTTATAATTGAGGAGCAAAACTTTACAATAGCAGAATTTGCAAACGAAGGATCTTTTTTTATATCTTCATCAATAATTTCTTTAAAACGTGCAAATTGAGGTAGAACATAAAAATTGATTATTTCTTTTTCTGATCTTGTTTTATTAGCATAAGAGATATCACCTAATTGTGAATATAACTCTTTTAATGTATAGTAGATAAGCGTAGAGTAATAAACCTCCCTATTCAGTGAAGTTGGTCCAATACACTTTTCAAGTTGATCACCTGTTTTTCCTGCCTCTGCTGTTTTTTCTTCTTTAGCCAAACTTCCAATCATAATACACCTCCTTAACTATATTTATATTATACCAATTAACATATATTAAAAGAAATCAAACTGTATAACCTCGCCCTACACTAACTTTTATGATTACTTAATTGTGTAAAAATAACTGCAAGTGTTAAACTTGAGCTTTTATTTTTCATTATACATTTCTTACTACATGTTTATACTGCTGTCTTGCATAATAGACTATTCGAAGTTACACAAGTATTTTTTTTATTAGATAAGAGTTAGTAAGAGCCTGTTCATAATTTTTTCAGAAGTAAGGCAGTGAAAGCCAGAACTACCATTTGTAGGCTAGTATTGAGTTTTCGCTCACAATTTTTCCACAATCTTCTACATTTTTCTAACCAAGCAAAAGATCGCTCCACAACCCATCTTTTGGGCAATACAACAAAGGAACGTAATTCATTTCTTTTGATCACTTCAACGGTTGCACCAATAATCGTTTTTATTTGAGTTACAAAATTCTCTCCAGTATAGCCTGCATCAACCAGTACATTTTTAACTCCCGAGAGGTTTTCTTTTGCATTTTCGACCATTCTCACAGCACTGCTACGGTCAGTTATCTCTGCTGTTGTTGTATAAATTGCATGCTTGCGTATCTACTGCAATACGGCCCTGAAATCTTCTTGCCTGCATCATAGCTTCAGCAGTATCTGCATTTTTTATACTCTGTGCATCAATTATGCAGAAGCTTTTCCGACCATTGTTTTGTCGCAATTATTTTTTTTTAATACCAGCTCCAGAACACTTTCTTTATTTACATCTGGTTTTTCACTCCACTTCTTAAAATAGTCGTAACAATTGCGCCATTTTGGGAACTCTTTTGATACCATTCTCCACTGGCAACCACTTTTTAACACGTATAACACTCCACAAAATATATCATGTAAATCAAGTGTTCTTGGTTTTGTCTTCTTTCTGCAAGATTCCAGATCTGCTACAATAATCTCAAACTTTTCTCGACTTATGTCACTTGGTTATAAACTTCGCATATCCTACTTTATATACTTTATCCTCTCACTTTATCTCTTTTTTGAGATTACGTACAGGCTCTAAGATACAAAGACGTTTTCAGAAATCTTTAAGCTTAATAACATCCTCTCTCTTTGGACTAGTTGAGATTAGATGAATTGGTACACCTATTAATTTTTCTAACCCTTCTATATATTTTATTAAATTGATAGGCAATGTTTCAATCGACCTTTTACCTTGAGTGTTTTCTTTCCAGCCAGGAAACTCTTCATATATTGGCTCTAATTCCCCTTGTATTGAATGCGATGCGGGTAAATAATCATACATTTTTCCGCTATACTTGTAACCAGTGCATATTTTAATTGTATCAAAAGAATTAAGCACATCTAATTTGGTTAATACAATGCTTGAAACTCCAGAGAGTTGTACGGCCTGGCGCACTAAAACTGCATCGAACCATCCGCAACGCCTTCTTCTATTGCTCACTGTTCCAAGTTCCTTACCTATAGTAAACAAGCTATCTCCTACTTCATTTTTCTGCTCAGTAGGAAATGGGCCATTGCCCACTCTTGTTGTATAAGCTTTTACCACACCAATAATGTAAGCATTGGAGGATAACCCTGAGCCTGTTATTGCTTGCGATGCTACAGTATTACTTGAAGTAACAAAAGGGTAAGTTCCGTGGTCGATATCTAAAAATGCGCCTTGGGCACCTTCAAATATTATTTTCTTACCTTCTTTCATCAAGTCATTTAATATCTTCCACACAGGTTTTTTATATGAAAGAATTTTTTCTGAAATCTCTTGAATTTCCTTTAATATTTCTTCTTTTTTAACCACCTGGTAGTTAAGGCCTTTCCTGATAGCATTGTGGTAATTCAAAAGAGTATCCACTCTTTTATTGAGCTCATCTGCGTTTTCTAAGTCACAAAGGCGTATAGCTCTCCTTCCAACTTTATCTTCATAACATGGCCCTATCCCTTTGTTTGTTGTACCAATTTTGTGATTTCCATTTAAATCTTCAAATAGCTTTTCCTTGTCCTTATGTATGCTAAGTATTAATGGACAGCTCTCGGATACCATCAAGTTGTTATAGTTTACGTCTACTCCTTTAACTTTCAATGACTCTATTTCTGAGATTAGAGCGTGTGGATCAAGAGCAACGCCATTTCCTATGATAGATATTTTGCCTGGCCTCAAAACAGCAGAGGGCAGTAAATTTAATTTATAAACCTCATCATCTACTACTATAGTGTGCCCTGCATTATTTCCTCCCTGAAATCTCACAACTACATCTGCATTCTCAGAAAGATAATCTACTATTTTACCCTTGCCTTCGTCACCCCATTGCAGACCAACAATTACAATGTTATTCATCATTATTTTCTAGATTAATACATAAATATTAATGCAGTACGCTACAAATGGAAAGAGAAATCTACGCCTTTCCTACACCCCTTAAATAAAGAAATATACTGTCGATTTTCTTAATATATTACCAAATTATTCATCATTATATGATATAACTTACAGCATATTTACAGTAAGGTGTTATTTATGAAAGAGACAAAAGGAAAAAATAATAAGAGTCCAGTAGTTAGATTAAAGGCCACAGCTAAAGAGTTCAATTTTAGTAAATTAAGAGCAGATCAAGATAATAAATTAGCGAATTCCGGTGAAACAATGTTCTTAGATTTTCAAAGGATGAATTTTATTATTAACGGAAAAGAAATAGATAAAAATCTTATTATTGCATTTAAGGAAGGAGCTAAGCACCGCAAAAGCGAACTTTTTAATAGTGATGATATATATAATGACGAAATATTTAACAAAAAAGGAACAAGAGAAATAGATACGGATCATGGCAAAGCTTTTGTTGCTTCAGTACTCGAAGATATTGAGAAAGAGCTTGTAAGTAATGCATTGGGTGAGCTATGGAAAAATCACTGTGAAAATTCCAAAACTGCCAATCATCAAAAAACCGATTCATATAAGAAAGAATTTGAAGAATTTTACAATGCTGGCCAAAGGTATATCCATCTATTACCAACAGAGAAAGATGAAAACAAGGATTACCGTTCCTTTGCAAAAGAAGTTTTCAAAAAAATGTTCAGATACGCTGGGGCAGAAGTTCCAAGTGATGCTATTTTAGAAGAGCTAGTTACCAATTGTAATCAAGCAGGGTATGAGGCTGCTCCATTTATACAAACCCAACTTGCACTTGGACAGTCGTTCATAGTAGAAAATCCTAAAAAAGTAATAAATATTGATTGTGCTAACCAAAATAATGTGAGAATTAGATCTGATATGAGGCTACCAATACTCTCTGTTAAAAATCAAGTTATGCATGGCGATAAGATATGTAATCTGTCTAGTTCATTGGAATTTACAATTGAATCTCACAATGGTGAAGACTTTGTAACATACAGAGATGGTAAATTGTCACTTACTATTCCTAAAGAGTTAAAAAATTATAAAGATAATGGCAAGAGCTTGTTTGACATTATTAAAGAATATTTTCAGAAATTCTGTGCAAAATTAGGATTTAAACCTGAGACAAAAATACAAATAGAGCATGGCTTCGGTGCTCAAAGTAACTATTTAGATGGTACAATATCAACCACAGGATCAGATGCAAATGAAGAATTTATCAATCTTTTAAGCGAAAATCTCAGAGAGAGGTTATTGGGGTCAGGAGTTGCTCTAGAAGATGAAGATGTTGATGATGTTGTTGAAGTCAGAGTATCTACCGTTATAGATTTATTGAGTGATTATGCTAAATTGGAAGATAATAAAGAACACAGAGAGTTATTAATAAGTAAAGTAGCAGATAATTTAGGACTTTCCACTCAAGATAAAACAGCACCAGAAGTATTGATGGAATTAGGCTCTTTACCTTCTTTTACAAAAGGTCAGGTTAATCATAATCAAGTGCAGTCTGTTGTAAATACTTTTATTAAGTTCATTATTGAAGGGAAAAGCGAAGTATACAAAAAAGGAGGTGCGATTAATGCAATTGATGCAATTCATAAGGAGATAGATAAGGCAATTGTTGAGCAAGAAAAAAAAGCAACCAACAAACAAGATATAGAAAATGATAAATGGACAGATAGAATCAAAAAACAGAATTATTCTGCGGAATCACATGAACATTTACCTTAAAGATATTAGTAGGCTCTTTAAATATTTTAGAGTTCATGGTTACAACGGTTGCTATTTTACAGTGCATCTCACAACACTTTCTTCAAAAATATACATGTTAACATACCCTGGACGTACAAGATCACACTTATACTCAAGCTTTTCATAAAATACTTTCGCTTTTTGAAAATTCATGGTTGCAACGGTTGCTATTTTACAGTGCATCTCACGACCATAATCATGAACTTCTTCCATTAGCTGCTTTCCCATACCTTTTCTTCTATAATCAGAGTGCACCCAAAGCAAGTCAGTGTAAATTGAACCATAGATAACAAAACCGCTACAACCTACAATAATTTGTTCAGTATCATCGCGAATAAAAAAAGCAAATGGGTTACACGTACCTTTATCAACGGTTTCTTCATTAATCTTTTTGAGTAGGAATTCAATGTCTTTGCTACTTGGTGATGTGGTGTGTTCTATTTTCATCTCTCGGCCTAATACCGCATACTGATTTCTCTCTTTATCTTATATAAATTAATTAAGTAAAGTGAATACAGTATCCACACTACTAAAAAAAATGTGGCACAAAACATAAACATTGCAACCAGTGGCAACAGCAGGGAACTTTCTATTGCTATTCCACCTTTTCTCAAAATGCTTGCTGGCTGATGGAGAGTGGACCATAAATTCACGGAAAATTTTACTATAGGAATATTTATAGCACTAAAGATGGCAAATACTGCTGCTGATTTTTCTGCCCTCGCTTCATTATCAAAAGCGCTCCACAATGAAAGGTAGCCAACATATAGGAAAAATAAAATCAGCATTGAAGTAAGCCTTGCATCCCATACCCACCAAGTGCCCCAGGTTCCTTTTCCCCAGATGCTGCCTGTGATTAAGCATATTGCCGAAAAGACTGTCCCTGCAGGAGCAGCAGCATGTGCCAAGACACTAGCAATGCTATTGTTCCATACCAATGAAATGAAACCAAGTGATGCAATTAATCCATATATTCCAAGAGCAAGCCATGCAGAAGGCACATGAATGTACATGATTCGTACAATTTCTCCTTGTTTATAATCTTCTGGAGAGAAGAATAACGCCAAAGACATTCCAATTAAAAAACATGCGAAACAAATAACCCCAAGCCAAGGTAGAGCTTTCTTAGAAAAATAAGAGAAATTTGTAGGCTTTAATAAAAACATTCGTTTTGAGAATAATTGTGTTAAGAATTTACCAATTAGTTTGAGTTTTATCAACAGGATAGTTTTTCTATATTTACGTAGGTCAACAAATTAGCATAATTTCAGTAGCAGATTGCTAGCTATTATTTTTAGTATATGACCCTTAAAAAGCTTAATCTACACTTAGTATCAGATTCAAGTGGTGAAACTGTTATATCAGTTGCAAAATCAGCTCTGAAACACTTTCGTTCTGTAGAAACGATCGAATATGTTTGGTCTTTTGTAAAAGGAGAAGAGCAGATTGACAAAATTCTGGAGGAAATTAATAGGAAAAGTGATGAGCATAATTTTGTTATATGCACTATTACTGATGATGAGCTAAGAAAATATCTAAAAGATAACTGTATAAAGTTGAAAATTCCCTATAGAGCAATATTATCACATATTATTAGAGAAATTTCGTCTTATCTTGAAATTGAAAAAGACGAAAAGCTTGACTTGCATACTGAGATAAATAACGAATATTTTCAGCGCATTGAGGCAATAAACTACACTATTAATCATGATGATGGACAAAATATTCAAGATATTGATAAAGCAGATATAATTTTGGTTGGAGTTTCACGTACATCAAAATCTCCCACCAGTACGTATTTAGCTTACCGAGGCTATAAAGTTGCAAATATTCCTTTTGTTAGTGGAGTACCCTTTTATGTTGACTTGGCAAAATTAAAAAATAAACTAACGATAGGGGTAACAATAGACGTAAGTAGGCTAATAGAAATACGCAAAAATAGACTTACTTCAATTAACAACGAAGATAATAATATATATGCTAACCCTGAGAAAGTAGAAAAGGAAATTAAAGAAGCAGAGGAGCTCTTTAAACAGAATAACTGGCCAATTATCGATGTAACGCAAAAGTCGATCGAAGAAGTATCAGCAACAATTATACAATATTTTAATAAAATGTTATCAATTGACTAACTCTTGATAAGTGATTATAATGTAAAGTAATTTAATTCTTACTATAGATATGAAAGTCAAAGGGTCGCTAAAATCTCATCGTAACAGAGATAAAAATTGTAAAGTTGTGAAAAGGGGTGGTAAGATTTACATTATAAATAAGGTAAAGCCAAGGTGTAAAGCGCGTCAAGGTTCTTAGCTTTTTGTTCACCTTTTCATGTTATATATTTTTTATATGTGAAAGTACGGTGCTTATATCTAAAAAGAAGCAAAAGTTACTGTGTTTAAGCGCAGCCTTACTCATTTCTTCCCTTACATTATATTTCAGCATTAGCACAATTACAGGTAAACGTGGCTTATTGACGTTAATCGATTTAAAAAAAGAAATCGAGTACAATAAACTTTTGCTAAAGGATGTCTCTTCTGAAAAGGAAAAGTTGGACAACAAAGTATTTGGCTTATATGAAAAAAGCTTAGATTTAGATCTGCTTGATGAGCAAGCAAAAAATGCTTTAGGTTATGTGAACCCTAATGAACTTATGGTTGTTCTTGACGTGGAATAGCAGTAGTGACCTTACCCAGAAAAAGTGGAGAGAAAGAAAAGAGTTTTTTTGGGTAAAATAAAATTTTGGAGGATTAGAAATGGCAAGAGAATACACGGCAGAATTCAAATTGGAAGCTGTTAAACTGGCAAATGAACAAAGAAAGGCAGGTCAAACAATTACAAAAATAGCAAGAGATTTAGGAATAAAGGGTGGTTTATTAGGAAAATGGATAAAGAAACACAACGAAAAAAAGTCAGCGGCAAATGCATTTCCAGGTAGAGGTAACATGGCTCCTTACGACAAAGAGAGGTTTGATTTACAAAGCAGGAGTAACAAGGGAAAGAGACATTTTAAAAAAAGCCCTGGCCAGTCAAAAAGAGTAAAATATTTTTTTATATAGTAACTGCTATAAAGTACAGGAATTATGTAGGATTTTCTGCTAGTGGCTACTATAAGTGGACCACAAGAAAAATAAGCAGTAGAGAATCAGCAAATAAAGAGCTACTCGAAGCTATTCAAAAAATATATCAAGTTTCTAAATGTAGATATGGAGCTCCTAAAATTCATGCTGAATTGAAGGCTTTGGGTAAAAGTTGCAATTTGAAAACGGTGCAAAGTATTATGCAGAAAAATGACATCAGGGCTATACTGAGAAGAAAGTTTAAAATTAAAAAACAACAAACAGATAATAGAGCTGTAGCTCCCAATATACTAGATCAAAACTTTATTGTTGATCAACCAAATAAAGTATGGGATTACTTACATCAAAACCAAGGAGGGATGGCTATATTTGGCAGCAATAATTCTCACGTATGGTAGTTAATGAGTAGTGCAATAAATAAACAATTGGTTATGAACTCTTTATTAATGGCCATTAATAGGCGTAAACCTGTTAAAAATCTACTGCTGCACAGTGACCAAGGTTCACAATATACTGCGCAAGGGTATCAATATCTCTTATCCATAAAAAACATAGATGAGTTATAAAGGTTGTTGTTACGACAATTCTGTTGTGGAAAGCTTCTTCAGTTCTCTAAAAAGGGAGTTACCAATAGACACCTCTCGGCACTCTAAACAGCATATCAAAACTGCTATATTTGAATATATAGAAATTTTTTATAACAAACAACGTCACCATTAACTATTGCATTCCTGAGCATTTTGATTCATCATTCTCTTTGTGAAAAACATTCCAAACTTTCTCTCCACTTTTTCTGGGTAAGGTCAAAGGATCTTATGTCTTAAACCTTATCACCAGGCTTAACAAATAGGTGGCCCAATACTATTAACTTTATGGGTTTATCTTCGTTATTTGCTACTATCCAAACCCCATCGCTCTCATGATCAACAATTTCTATTGGTGCAAATACTACATAATTATTGTCATCAACAATCTTTATTCCAAGAGCACCCTCGTCACTTAAGCTCAGGGCTGAAGAAGGAACTTTATATGCAAATCTTTCGCCTGAAGGTAGCCTTACGTTGGCAGTTAGTCCCTGCAAGGATATCATTTTATTATTAGTTACCTTTACTTCTACCCTATAAGACCCAGTTTTAGGCTCAGCAATTTTACTAATAAAACTTACTTCACCTGCCAATTCTTTTCCGTCCAGCAAATTAATTTGAGCTGTGCTGCCTAGCTCTATTTTATTTACTTCATTTTCCGAAACGTATAACACTACAAGAATTTGATCGAAATTAACCACGTCAGCTATTTTTTGCCCAGCATTAACAAAATCCCCTTCGTTTGCATTGATTTTATCAATATAACCATCTATAGGAGATGTGACTGCAGTATTTTCTAAATCCAATTCTAGCCTTTTTAGGTCAGCTTTTGCACTTTGTAACGCAGTAAAAGCTGCTTCTACTTGTATTTGTGCCCCATAGCCTTTTTTATTCAGTTTGTGAGAGGAATCATACTCAATTTCACGCTGCTTTAATAAAGCTTTGGCTTTCTGAGCTTGCTCAATCCTGTCATAATCTTCTATCTTTAACACTACATCATCTCTTTTTACCTTTTCACCATCAGGTAAATAAATAGCAATAATCTTACCACTTATTTTTGAGACAAGGCTAGCTCTATGTAAGGGATTTACTGTACCAGAAAAATTTAAATATATAGTGCGGTTTTGCGGCGCACATTCTTGAGTTTTTACTGAAAAGCTACTAGTTGCATTATCGCTATGAACCGCCTGATCTTTTTTTAAAAATGCACTACTGATAAAAAACAGTAGAATAAAAGCAATACTGGAAATGATGATTACTTTATTTCTCATCTTTAAACAATAGAATTTGTTGACCAATCTTGTTAGAAACAACTGCATAAATTTTCGAATCAGAAATGTAAGTATAATACATGTACCATTGTCACTCCATAAATAGTTTTATATGAGAACAAACACAAGATTTTCCTATAATAAGTAAGTTTTTTATTGCTAAAATGCAATTTTTAATCGAATAAAATTGCAAACAAAGTTGTGCATAAGACTGGATTTAAAAAAATCTCGAAAAACATACTAAAACTTTTAAATAATAACTTTATATCTAGTGGCTTTGCCTTCTCCAAGACGCTGTAAGTATTTCATCCCTAGCAGTTTCTTTGTAATTGCCTCTACTGTTCTTGGAGGAAATCCTAGAGCTTCTATAGCATCTTTTCTACTAAATTCTTTATCTGCAAGGCTAAGTGCCCATTCCCAGAAGAATAATTGTTTTCTTGATAATAAATATTCAGTATTCTCCCTCTCAAGAATATAATGCGCCTCATTTGCTTGCGTTTTAAGCACATTAAGAAAAAATATTAACCATGGGGAAATATCTTCTTTGCTACTTTTCCAGCTACTTTGTGTTTTATTAAGCGCTAAATAGTAATCAAGTTTGTTAGTTTCAATTATCTTTTCATGTGATACAATAGATACAAAATCATAACCCTGCTGCAACAGCATTAAATTAGTCATCAATCTACTAGTTCTGCCATTCCCATCTTGAAAAGGGTGTATTGCCAGATACTCAAAAACAAAGTTAGCAATAATAATAAGAGGATGCTTCAATTTATTATTTAAGGACCAGTGATACCAATCAATAAGCTCTTGTACTTCCTTTCTAACAAGGTAAGGTGGTGTGGGATCAAAAATTATACCAACAACTTTTCCATTCTGATCTTTTGCCTCAACTCTATTAGAACTTGCTTTGTATTTTCCTCTATGATACAAATCTTTTTCACTATAAAGTAGCATCTGGTTGTTAATGTGCAATATTGATGACTCACTAATTGGAATATCCGTATAATCATGAAATATTAGTTTAAGCATTTCTAAGTAGCCAGCAATTTCTTGCTCAGAGGTTGTCCGGAAACTAGTAAATTCAAGCATATTCCCTCTTTAACATAACCCTACTCATAGCTAGGTATATGAAATTCTCAGTGGATGTTGTGAGTAAATCATACTCCTTCGATAGCCTTCTATTCCTATTAACCCAAGCAAAAGTCCTTTCTACAACCCATCTTCTTGGCTGTACTTTAAACCCTTGTTCTCTTGTTGGTAGTAGCTCAGGTGGCGTATCTTTGTGCACCCAAAATCTACATGGAGGCCTTTTAACAATTTCAATATCTATGTCATATTCTTCCTTTATGTGATTCTTTAAATTTCTTCCTTGGTATCCCATGTCAGCCCACATTTTTTTAACTTTAGTATATTTTGTTCTCATATTGTTTAATGCTATTTTAATACCATCTCTATCATTTTCGTTAGCAGCGCCTACGTAACAACCTAGTATAAAACCCTGAGTGTCTGTAATTATATGCCTTTTTCTACCCTTTACTTTTTTACTTCCATCATAGCCTTTGATCCCCCCTTTTCTGTAGTCTTTACAGATTGACTATCTACTATACAGGCACTCGGCTGCTCATTCCTTCCTATTTTTCTTCTACTATATTTTGTAATTTCATAATTCATTTTCTCAAAAATTCCCTGCTTCTTCCATTGCCTGAACTGCTCATACACAGTCTTCCATAGCGGAAAATCATTTGGTAAATACCGCCATTGACACCCTGTACGCAATACATAGAAAATTGCTTCTAATATTTCTTTTTTGCTATACTTTGGCGGCCTTCCTCCTTTCTTGTATGATACTCTGAAGTGTTTTTCTATTCTTGCCCATTCCCTTTCGCTTAGATCTGTTGGATACTTTTTTCTCATCTTTACCCCGTACTAAAATTTCAGATATTATAGCCTTTTACTTGTTTCCGGACAACCTCTTATACCAATTCTCATTATTAGTGAATCAAATAAGCGATATTGTAGAGTTATTTAATTGTGGAGTGAGAAAGAAAGGCAATAGTATGGCTTTTTTTCCATTGTTATCTATCCGTTTATTGTGCAGTGGGAATTGGTATTAGCTGAACGGACACTATTGTTATACTATATCTTATATACAATTGTGCAATATGGACAATGGCAACAAATTTACTAGCGAAATTCAGTGATTTATGATTGATAATTAAAGTTCTTAATTAGTAACCGTTCACACTTAATTCTTCAATCTCACTAATAGAAAGGCCAGTAAATTTGACAATAGTGTTGACATCAACATTGTTAGCCAGCATTGCTTTTGCGACTTCGATTTTTCCTTCAATTTTCCCTTCCTCTTTACCGATTTTGATGCCTCTTTCTTCGCCAATTTGGATGCCTTTTTCAGTAGCAAGGTCAAGTCTGTATTCAAGAATGGCTTCTTCTTTCCGTAGATCCATTATTCTTTCTTCATAAGCTACTAAATCTTTTTCATTCCAGCTAAACCTGTCTAATTCATCGTAGGCTAACTTTATTATTGGTGCTTTTTCTGCTATTTTCCTTAAGTCTTCTTCCGTAGTTTCATCTGCATATTTGAAGAAAAATAACCAACGATCCACTATGCTTTCTAGCTGTTCTTCCTTATTCTTAGGAAATTTAGGTAGTTCAATAAATACAAATTGAAAATCTTTTAAGTCATGCTCATTGGTTTTCTCATCTCTTATAGTGTGGCTGGATATATAATCAAGCTTATCAGGAAATAAATTACAATTAGAGATAGCAATAAAGAAAACCTTCTTTAAATCAATGTACTTACCAGATTTATCAGCTTGCCTTGAGTAAGCCTTAGCAGCATATAGTTGAGCTCGTTTTTCGAAGCCTTTATCGCGAGTGAGCTGCATTTCAATCACATACCTAGCCCCACTAGAGTCCCTGCAAAGAACATCAACTATACTTTGCTTATCAGAGGCAATTTCAGGATCCATTATAGTACTGAGGAATTCCACTTCTTGTATAGTATTTATCTCGGTAAACCCTAAAATATCATTCAAAAAATGTATGAGAATATTCTTATTTTTTTCAGTGCCAAATATTTTTTTGAAGGTTAAATCCAGCTTAGGGTCGAGAAACTTAGATAAAGCCATAGCCAAAGTGCTTAAAAATATTAATAATTATACACTATTATTAACAATTATTCAACCATATTTTTGAAGATAGCTATGCCGCCGCGAACCGTCATACCGCCGCGGTATCTCTAGATCCCGCTAACAAGCAGCGGGATGACGAATTACTTAACCGTCATACCACCGCGAACCGTCATACCGCCGCGGTATCTCGGCATAGATTCCGCTAACAAGTAGCGGAATGACGATTGTGTATCGTGTTTTGCTAAAAATCACAGAATGCAGTCTGGTTACCTTAATTAGAAGTTTAGCTTTAACTTTAAATGGACTACTCAACCGTGACAGACTTAGCTAAATTTCTTGGACAATCTGCATCTAACCCTTTTTTTGCTGCAGTAAAGTAAGCAAGGAATTGAATAGCAACACTGTAGATGATTGGAGAGATAAAATTATCAGTGTCTGGAAGTTGCACCACATCTGCGCAAACTCCCCTTAGGAATGGCGCTCCTTGTTTATCACTGAAGGCAATTACTTTGCCTTTTCTTGCAATAATCTCTTGTATATTAGATAGCGTTTTAAAGAATAAATCATCATAAGGGATAATTGCTATAACAAGCACAGTAGAGTCTATTAAAGCAATAGAACCATGCTTCATTTCTCCCGCTGCAATACCAGTTGTATTGATATATGAAAGCTCTTTTATTTTCAATGCGCCTTCCATTGCAACTCCGTATGAACTTCCTCTGCCGATTAAAATAACGTTATTGTGTTCTAATATACTGCCCGATATATGTTGTATTTTCATCACATTCAAAACGTGCTCAACATACTCGGGAATAGAGTTAATAGCGTTGCTTAGCTGTTTTATTCTCTCTCCACCCAGTACACCTTTTATTTTTCCAAGCTCCACGGCAAAGCATGCTAAAGTTGCAAGTTGCGCAGAAAAGGTTTTTGTTGAAGCAACACCAATTTCTGGCCCAGCAAGAGTATGTAACACAATATCTGAGATCTTTTCAATGCTGCTGCTAAATGTATTAGTTATACTAATGATTGTTTGCTTCTGTGATTTTGCATAACGCAGCGCTTCTATGGTATCTGCAGTTTCACCAGATTGAGAGATAAATAACCCAATGCTGCCTTCTTCCAGCTTGACGTTGCTATACCTAAATTCTGATGAGATTTCTAGATATACTCGAACTTGAGCGACATTTTCCAGCCAATACTTTGCTATTAGCCCAGCAAAATAAGATGACCCGCATCCAACTATAGTAATGTAACTCAGCTCAGAAAACAATTTTTTGTTAGCAAATATTACCTCTTTATATTGCTTGTAAAATTGATTTATTGTTTTGTTTAATGCACGCGGTTGCTCAAAAATCTCTTTTAACATGAAGCTAGGGTAACCATTTTTGCTAATTAGAAAATCACTTGGACTACTATTTTCTATACTGCGTTTAACTTGTGTACCATTGTTGTATATACTAACTCCACTAGATTTTATCACTGCAATGTCATCATCTTCCAAATGCGATATTCTTTCCACAAATGCACTTAAAGCATTAGAGTCAGATGCAGCAAACACTGTGTTACAGTTATAGCCTATTGCTAAAGGCAAATTTCTCTTCGCAACAAATAAGGCGTCTGGATATTCTGCAAATAATAAGACCAAGGCAAATGAGCCATGTAAGTTGTTTAAACACTTAAATAGAGAATCAATTGGCGACAATCCTTCATCAAGATATAAGGTTAGCATGTTTGGTATGATCTCTGTGTCAGTGTCAGTATGGAATGACATGCCCCTTTCTTCTAGACCCTTTTTTAGCAGATTGTAATTCTCAATTATGCCGTTATGAGCAACAACAACATTATTTGTACGAATGGGGTGAGCATTTTTAAGGCCTGGGACTCCATGTGTAGCCCAGCGAGTATGTGCTATACCAACTGTACTGTGAGACATCTTGCTGTCATCAACAACTTCACATAACCTTTCGACTTTACCTTCTGATTTTTTGACTTCTATCTCGCCTTCATTATTTATGATTGCTATACCTGAGGAATCATATCCCCTATATTCCAATTTTTGTAACCCAGTTAGTAAGGTTGGTATTACTGAATCACCGCTACTTACTACACCAAATATTCCGCACACAAATGGATGACCAAACAAACTTTTTTCTAAACATGTTAAGCATTTTTGCCTTTATTACTGGTTGATTTATATTCTTTTTATCATTCTTTCGATTTTACCTTTTTAATTGGTTTAGCTGCTACTTTTTGAGTTTCTTTGCTTAAAACCTCAGATATAGCGGACTTTAGAACTTTTATCTCAACTTTTGGTGCTATTTCTATTATAAATTGTGCATTTGCCTCATCAACTTTATTAACTTCACCTATTATTCCACCAGAAGTAATGACTGTATCACCACGTTTTATTTGATCTATCATCTTTCTATGTTCTTTTAGTTTTTTTTGTTGCGGGCGAATAATGAGAAAATAAAATACCACAAATATTAAAATCAGTGGAATAAAACTAGCAAAAGATGCGCCGATACTTGATGTATTGCTAGTTGCATCTGCTGCAAAAACTTCAGAAATGAGCATATTTAATCCTAATTGTTAATGATAAAAACAAACCTATTTAAGTATTAATTACAATACCATGCCATGTCAAGTTTGGTGAAGGCGTTTCTCAATACCGGCAATAATACTGCGAATTCTAAGTTATGCTAAAACTAATATGGCGGGAGTGATGAGACTTGAACTCACGACCTCATGCGTGACAGGCATGCGCTCTAACCAACTGAGCTACACCCCCCTAATTTCTTTTTAGCATTTTCGGGCTTCAACTTTAAAGCTAATAAACATGTTGCCCTTTGTCAATATTTTTTGTTTGCGCTTTGCTGTCTTTTCTATTACTATGTAAATAATTTAATTTCACACATGGCTTATACAAGTAGTCCCATTAGGGTTATGCCATGGAAGATAAACTATTTGGAGGAATGATATATGACAAATTTGCCTAAAGTCACTGTGCGTGATTTAGCTGAATCTGGTGTACATTTTGGTCACAAAATTAGTCGCTGGAACGCAAAAATGGCTCCATACATATATGGAGTGCATCAAGAAAATCGTATACATATAATTGATTTGCGAAAAACACTACCATTGCTACAGGTGGCCATGAAGGCTTTATATGACGTTGCATTTCAAGGTGGTCGCATTCTATTTGTTGGTACAAAGTTTCAAGCTTTTGATATTATTGCAAGTGAAGCGATTCGTTGTGGTCAATATTATGTGAATCATCGTTGGCTTGGTGGTATGCTTACTAATTGGGGCACTGTTTCTTCTTCGATAAAAACCTTGATGCAATATGAGAAAATATTAAATGACGAGGATAGCATTTTAACAAAGAAAGAATTGGGAAACATTGAAAAGAAAAAGCAAAAGCTTGATAAGGCGCTTGGCGGTATTAGAGAAATGGGAGCAATTCCTGATATCTTATTCATCATTGATACTAATAAAGAGCATATAGCGGTTAAGGAGGCTAAGAAGTTAGGAATTCCAATAGTTGCAATACTTGATACTAATTCTGATCCAGATGGTATTACTTATCTAATACCTGGAAATGATGACTCAAGAAAATCAATAGAGCTCTATTGTAAATTAGCTACCGACTCTATATTAGCTGGAATAGAGTCTAGTCTAGCAAAATCTGGAGTTAAGATTGATGATATAAGGGGTGATGAGTTTATTCAAGAAAAAGAAGATGGTATTGTGCAAACTAAAAGGAGACGTAGTAAAGTTTACAAAGAAGAAGAAAGGGAGGTAGTAACAAATGAAGATGAATCCAGATGATATAAGAGAATTACGTGATAGAACAGGGCTTGGCTTAAGTGACTGTAAAAAAGCATTAGAAGAATGTGATGGTGACATTAAGAAAGCCGTTGATAAGTTACGTACAATAGGTCTTGCTAAAGCTGACAAAAAATCTGATAGAGTAGCTTCAGATGGGCTCGTTGCTATGTGTTTGACTGAAAATTGTGGTGTATTGATTGAACTCAATTGCGAAACCGATTTTGTCGCAAGGAATGAGAAATTTATAGAGTTAGTTTTAAATTTAGCATCAATTGCTCATCAAGAACGCTGTACTAGCGTTGATGAGTTAAAAAATGCCAAGTATGAAAGCATTGGCACAGTGCAGGAAGCTATTATGAATGGTACGTCAGTTCTTGGTGAGAAGCTAGAGTTAAGCAAGCTTTGTTACTTAGAAGCTAAGGATGGAGTTATTGCTGGCTACGTACATGGTGATGTGTGTGGCTTAGGTAAGATTGGTGCTTTAATTGCATTGCAATCATCTGGTGATAAGGCGAAGCTACAAGAGATTGGGAAACAAATAGCTATGCATGTAGTTGCTATGAAGCCTGAAGCTTTGTCTATAGATGATTTAGATCAAATGAAGTTGAACAACGAACGTTCTATAATTGAAGAGCAAGTGAGGAGCTTAAATAAACCTGAAGAAGTAGCAAAAAAAATAGTAGATGGACGAATGGCTAAGTACTATGAAGAAGTTGTTTTACTGGAGCAAAAATTTATAAAGGATGATAAGATGAAGATTTCTGATTTTATAAAATCAAGCGAGTTGAGTGCTGTTAAACTCTCTAATTACAAGTTACTTGTTTTGGGTGATGCAGATTAAATAGCAAAAAATGTTTATTTCAACAAATGAAAAAAGCGAAATAAAATATTCCAGGGTGTTATTTAAAATCTCTGGTGAGGCTTTGATGGGATCAAAGCAATTTGGTCACGATATGGAGACTATAGGTGAGTTATCTAAAGGCATAGTTGAAGTTTGTAATCTTGGAGTTCAGGTATGTATTGTTGTTGGTGGTGGTAATATCTTTCGTGGCACATCTGCGTCTTTAAGTGGTTGTGAAAGAGCAAGCAGTGATTATATTGGAATGCTTGCAACTATAATCAATGCTTTAATTTTACAAAACTTTTTAGAAAAAAATTTAGTAGCTTCTAGGGTATTATCTGCAATACCCATGGCCACTGTATGCGAACCTTACATCAGAAGGAAAGCTATTCGTCATTTAGAAAAAGGTAGAGTGGTAATTTTTGCAGCAGGCACAGGCAACCCATTTTTTACTACAGATACAGCTGCAGCCTTACGTGCTGTTGAAATGAATTGTGATGTTATTCTAAAGGGTACGCAAGTAAATGGTGTATACTCCGCTGATCCGAAAAAAAATGAGGATGCTGTAATGTATGATAGGCTTTCTTACACGGATTTATTGACTCGTGATTTAAAAGTTATGGATGCATCAGCAATTTCACTTGCTCGTGAGAATTCTATTCCAATTATAGTTTTTTCTTTGAAGGGAGAAAAAATAGTCAATATTATTAAGGGTCAAGGTACTTATACTATAGTTTCAGATTGTAAACAGTAGGTAATTTATGTTAAATGAAATAAAAGCTAAAACAAAAGAAAGAATGCTAAAAACTATTCAGTCCTTTCATGATGATATTAAAGGCGTACGCACTGGTAGAGCTAGTGCATCTTTGCTTGATGGTATAGTTGTAAACATCTATGGTGGGCATCAAAAGTTAAATCAAGTTGCAGGCGTTTCGGTTATAGATAACAAAACCCTATCAATTAAAGTTTGGGACATTAGTGTTGTAGGTGAAGTGAAAAACGCTATATTAAATGCTAACCTGAATTTAAATCCTGTTGTCGAGGGTAGCACCATACGTATAGCTCTTCCGGACTTGACACAAGAAACCCGTGAAAAATTAGTGAAATTATTGCATCAGTTTGCTGAAAATGCACGGATTGCCATTAGAAATATACGTAGAGGTATTATGGAAGAAACAGAAAAAATGAAGGAAAATAAAGAAATCTCAGAAGATGATTTTCATGGTGCTAAGAAGGAAATACAAAATATTACTGATGATAATATAAAAAAGATTGATGGTGAATTGTCCATCAAAGAAAAGGATATACTGAATCACTAAATGATATGGAGAAAGCTTACATAGCAAATGATGTCATTCCAGTGTTTGACACTGGAATCCAGTCTTTACTATACAACTATCTGATGCACTTGTTTGAAATCAAATTTCCTGGATCCCAGTGTCGGAGCACTGGGATGACACCAATTTTGCATTCAAGTATCAACTATTGGTGTCACTACAGTAACTCTCTTCCTGTCATGCAAGTAGCTGACACCTTCCAGGTGTCCATTGAAATCCAAAAAATTTCACTCAAGTCAAAATTAGGTTAAATTTAAATGTTGAATCAAGAATCTTTACCGAAACATTTAGCAATTATTATGGATGGTAATGGTAGATGGGCGAACAATCAAGGAAGGGTAAAAATTGATGGTTATAAAAAGGGCAGTGAAGTTGCATACGATATTGCCAAGTATTGTACGGACTTAACTATACCCTACTTAACTTTGTATGCATTCTCTATGGAGAATTGGCTTAGACCTAAAAACGAAACTGACTGTCTATTTGATTTATTTTACTCCGTTTTAACTAATGAAGATAAAGTCAATTTCATTTACAATTGTAACATTAAGTTGAATTTTATTGGCAATTTAAGTCTGTTACCCAGTAAAATATTGGATCAAATTAAAAAAGCAGAAGAAATGACACATAAGAACGATGGTTTATTACTCACTGTGGCAGTCAGTTACGGAGCAAAGCAAGAAATTACACAAGCTATAAGCAATATTATAAAAGAAAATATTGCTTATGTATCAGAAGAGGAATTTGAAAAGTTTCTATATACTAAAGATTTGCCAAAATTGGATTTATTAATTCGCACTGGTGGCGAAAAAAGGTTAAGCAACTTTTTATTATGGCAAGCAGCTTATGCTGAATTGTATTTTTGTGATACTTTGTGGCCTGATTTTTCTTGTCAAGATTTGAGCAAAGCATTAGAATATTATACAAAAAGAGAGAAGAAATATGGTAGATAATAATTTTATAGTTAGAATATTGTCCTCAATAGTAATATTATTCATATTTTCTTTTGCTACATATTTCAGTGATTTATCGTTTTACCTATTGATTTTTTCGATAGCAGTTTTATCTTCTTTTGAATGGTATAATCTAACCCAGGGAAACAAAATTTTATACGTTTTTGCATTATTATTGATTGCACTACCAAGCGCCTCATTAATATATTTATATAATCTACCACAGGGAAAATACGCATTAGTATGGTTCGTCTTAACCATTTGGGGAATTGACGTTACTGCCTACCTGTTTGGCAAGAATTTTGGTGGAGCTAAAATTTGCCCAATTATTAGCCCTGGAAAAACTTGGGCAGGACTTCTTGGTGCGATTTTAGCTGGAGTAGTGTGCACAATTTTTGGATCAATATTTTTTGGTCTATTTTCAATTTTTTATTCTCCAATCATTGGCCTTGCAATTGCTATTCTAGCGCAACTTGGCGATTTCACTGAGTCGCTTGTTAAAAGAGCTTACGGTGTTAAAGATAGTGGAAATATGATACCTGGCCATGGGGGAGTGCTCGACCGTATGGACAGTTTCATTTTTACTGCCCCTCTTATTGCTATTTACATAAGCTAAGTCTGCAGAAGTGCCATTAGAGCTCATCCCTAGTCAGCTCCCCAACCGCTTCTACAGTGCAGTCATGGACAAACGTCTTTTCACAATAAGGGCAGGCTATTTCCTCTTCTTCTCCCATATTTAAATATATTAATGGATGGCCGGAACCCTCATCATTCTCATCACCATGACAACAAACTTTTCTATTATTAACCCTCACTTTTGACATGCTGCTCCTTTAGCTTATAACATTTTATATATTGAATATACCCATTCAGAAATAAAAAACAACAAGCACTATTCTCCATTTTTTATCCTATTCAGGTTAATCAATTCGTTTTGAACACCTTTTGATACAAATTTGCTAACATCTTCTCCTAATCTTGCTATTTCCTTTACAAAGCTTGATGAGATAAATTGAGTATCTTCAGAAGCAGGAAGAAATATGGTTTCGATTTCAGGAAGAAGTTTATAATTTACCCAGCTCATTTGAAACTCGTAATCAAAATCCGATACTGCTCTTAATCCCCTAATAATAACAGAAGCATTCTGCTCTTTGGCAAACTTCACTAGCAACCCATTAAAAGATATAACATCTGCATCAATTCCTAGCCCTTTGATTTCATTTTCAGCCATGCTTGTGCGTAGCTTTGTGTCAAAGGCAGTATGCTTATTAACGTTTTCTGCAACTCCTATTATTAATTTATCGACTAGTTTACACGCTCTTTTGATTATGTCAAGATGCCCAAAAGTTATAGGGTCAAATGTGCCAGGGTAGATTCCTATTTTGTCATTAATGTTCATCCTTTATTTTTATAAACTACTTTAAAAACTTTTGATAGACATAATAACATTTTTTATCTAAAAATAAAAGTATACAGTTGGCCTGATAGCTCAGTTGGTAGAGCAAAGGACTGAAAATCCTTGTGTCGCTGGTTCGATTCCTGCTCAGGCCACCTTCTCTTTCTTGGCAAACTTGCCTTTTTGTTATAAAATACTCTATATCGTAATATAAATATTAGGGAGGCAAGTCATAGTATATAAATATTATAATAAACTATTTAATATCTTATTAATTATAGTTCTATTATTAAGCAATATTACTTATGCTGGCGTTAGTGAAAAACCGGCATCTCAACATGTAACCAGAAAAGAAGAACCAGCGTCAACTGTCTTGACGGCAGAAAATACAGTAAATAATGACGTAGTTGTTGGTTTGTTGAAAACGGAAGAAGCACATGAACTTGGGCTATCTCAAAATATCTATGAGATGTTTAATAACTTTGTGGTTAAGACTGTACTGATTGATTATAATAAGATAATTAGCCTTAAAAAAATTCAGACAGAGTCACTTAATCTCGCAAAACAAGATGAAACATTGGCAAAGAAGCTAACATTAGACCGAATAAAAGTTGAAGTTGCAAAGTTTGTTAAAGAGCACAAAATAAATAGAATATTTATTCCGGATAATTTACACTCAGCACCCACTCCTTATCGCCAGCTTGTTACTGAAGCAATTGTAAAAATAGTTGATGATAACCCTGCAATTCATTTACTTGGCATATGTGAAGGCATAATGAATGCAAAGGGAATTGAAGTAGTGAGTGTTGTGAGTGATGAAGAGAAACGGAGATCTCATTTAAAATCAGCACCTAATCCACAGAAAGAGGATGTACCTCTCCAGCAGATAAAGATCGTTCCAAATAGTCGTTTAGCAGAAGTAGTAGCCAAATTCCTAATACCTAATGAAAATGGCTGGTTTTCAACATATTTTCCAGATGCTCATTCAGGAGCAGTAAGTAATACACCAGAAAATAGAAGAAAATTGGAGTCACTTGGATATAAAGTTGCAGCATTTTCCAGTGAGGGGGTAATAGAGGCTATTGAAGATAAGCATGGTAATGTTCACTTTCAAAGTCATCCAGAAGCCCTTGTTGTGAAGTCAGATAAAAACCTCTATTTATCAAATCACAAGGAACGTCAAGTGTCTACACTAGTTGCTATAGCGATTATGAATGATTTTCTTTATCGTGCTTAATGGCTATAGCTTTAGGCTTACCGACGATTTGATAAACGATAGATTTGTCATGTATCCGTTCAGGCAATGGCGTCAACTTAAGGAAAAATATCAGCGATAGTGTATAAAATTTCTCTCCAAATTTTTTATCATTAAATTATCCAAAGAGTGCAAGGGACAGCACTTTTGTTTCTGTTTTATTTCAACAAAGAAGTCTAAAATGTGTCCTTTTTAGGTGAAATATGCAAAAAGGAAAAAACCTTATTCTACAAATTAAAAATATAATATACTCGAAAACTTTTCAGAAAATCCATTGTGTTGAGTTTTACACGAACAAGAAAACTTCCTTTTTCGACAGTATTTTCTATGATTTTAAAGTTAGTTAAAAAAAGTTTGGGAATAGAATGTGAACTTATGGAGCCATTGACATGTACCCTCAAAGCAAGCTTTTTCTAAAGCAAGATATAAGATTTGCCATACAGGCTTTCAAGAATTTAAGCATCCAAACAGCCTATCAGGATGAACCTGAGTTGGAGAGGCTATAGACTTATTGCAGCAGATGGTTCTGGTATGAGATTACCCAGCTCTGGGGAAATTGTATCCGAGTTTGAACCAAATGGAAACTGACCTTACCCAGAAAAAGTGGAGAGAAAGTTTGGAATGTTTTTCACAAAGAGAATGATGAATCAAAATGCTCAGGAATGCAATAGTTAATAGTGACGTTGTTTGTTATAAAAAATTTCTATGTATTCAAATATTGCAGTTCTAGTTTGTTGAGCAGAGTGTTGTGAAGTATCAATAAGTATTTCTCTTTTCAATGAGCTAAAGAAGCTTTCCACAACAGAATTGTCGTAACAACAACCTTTATGACTCATCTATGTTTTTTATGGATAAGAGATATTGATAACCTTGCGAAGTATATTGTGAACCTTGATCACTATGTAATAGTAGATTTTTGGCAGGTTTACGCTTGTTAACGGCCATTAATAAAGAGTCCATAACCAATTGTTTATTTATTGAACTGCTCATTAACTACCATGCGTGAATATAGATCGATTATTGTTGCCAAATATAGCCATCCTTCTTTGGTTTTTATATAAGTAATCCCATACTTTATTTGGTTGATCGACAATAAAGTTTTGGTCTAATATATTGGGAGCTACTGTCCGTTTGTTGTTTCTTAATTTTAAATTTTCTTCTCAATATAGCCTGAATACCATTTTTCTGCATAATACTTTGCACTGTTTTTAAGTTGCAACTTTTACCCAAAGCCTTTAATTCAGCATGAATTTTAGGAGCTCCATATCTACATTTAGAAGCTTGATATATTTTTTGAATATCTGCTAATAACTCTTTATTTGCTGATTCTCTACTGCTTATTTTCCTTGTAGTCCACTTATAGTAGCCACTAGCAGAAAACCCTACATAATTCCTGCACTTTATAGTGTTTACTATGCTCTTTTATGAAAAAATATTTTACTCTTTTTGACTGGCCAGGGCTTTTTTTAAAATGTCTCTTTCTCTTGTTACTTTTGCTAACTCTTTCTGTAAATCAAATCTCTCTTTGTCATAAGGTGCTACATCTGGAAATGCATTTGCCGCTGACTTTTTTTCGTTATATTTCTTCATCCATTTTCCTAATACACTATCCCTTATTCCTAGATCTCTTGCTACTTTTGCAACTGGTTGACCTACCTTTCTTTGTTCATTTGCCAGCTTAACAGCTTCCAATTTGAATTCTGCCGTGTATTCTCTTGCCATTTCTAATCCTCCAAAATTTTATTTTACCCGAAAAAACTCCTTTCTTTCTCTCCACTTTTTCTGGGTAAGGTCAGTATGGGAAAAGGTGAAAGATGTACTAAAAAACCCAGAGATGATAAAAAAGGAATACCAACGTAGAGTATTAGAAAATAAAAATGATGAATCATCAGAGAAAAAGTTTGCAAGAAGAGAAAATCAAATAAAAGAAGGTATCGAAAAATTAATGGAAGATTATTATAGTCAAGAAAATGCAGGAGAGAAAGGATATATAAGCGAGGAAGAATTTAAACAGACAATGAGAAAAATGAAAGAACGCTTACAAGGGATAGAAGAAGAGAAAAAAAAGGTAGTTGATCAGAAGGCAGTAGAAAAAGGAATAAGTCTTATTATAAATAGCATAAAGAATTTTTATTCTAGTGTAAAATCGAACCTGGAACAGCTAGATTGGCAAACTAAGCGCGGCATTATTAAAGCATTAATAGGACAAATTAACATTGGTTGTGATCAGGTAGAAGTAGGATTTCAGATCGAAGAACCAGCACAGGATGGGGGAATTCTTAATTTGTATCATTGTACTACACATCATAATAAGGGGGTTGGCAAAATGTGTGCGCCAAGAAGTGCGTAAGGAACAGTTGGTGAAAATCCAACACGGGTAAAGCTTAGCCGGCAACCTGGAACAAACCATTATGCTGCGTAAGGTAACGAGCGTAGTAAAGCTAATGGAATGGACAACATAGGGTGCAACGAAAGTGAAGGTATTGAGTCCCGTAATTCACGCGTCATGGGGGCTGACACTTTACATTTGGTGGAAGGCAACATGGGTAATAACGCTAAGGCAAGATATTACTCACCTCATCGGGATCGAAGGCCGCGTCATGTGTTGAGATGGACCTTACGTGAACTTGGGAGATCCTTTGTATTCCTGTAAGGGTACTCTGGAACAAGTCAATAAAGGCGAAGACTGGAGGAAGATGCAAAGGAAGTCGGACTAACTGATAGTACTCGGAGTGTGGGAAAGCCACATACAAGGGGAAGCGGTTAGCAATATAGTGACTGGTATAGGGATTGCTATACCAATACAACAGAGATTGGAGGAGTATGCAAGGAAAACTAAACCAGATAGCAGTAAGGGCTAAGCAAGATAAGCGAGTAAAATTTACATCATTAGTTCATTTGATTAATGAAGAGAATCTTGCAGAGTGTTATAAGGAACTAAAACGCAACAAGGCTTGTGGTATAGATCGTGTGACAGTGGAAGCTTATGGAGAAAATCTAGAAGAGAAACTTAAAACACTAGTGGATAGTATGAAGAGAAAACAATATCAACCGCTACCAGTGAAAAGGGTATACATACCCAAAGCCGGGAGCAAAGAGAAGCGCGGTCTCGGAATACCATCAACGGAAGATAAGTTGGTACAGGTAATGCTAAAGAAGATATTAGAAAATATTTATGAAGCAAACTTTATGGACAGCTCGTATGGATTTCGACAGGAAGAAATTGTCATCAGGCGATAAACGCTCTAGATAAAGCAGTTATGCACAAACCAATTAACTATATTGTAGAAGTGGATATCAAGAAGTTCTTTGATAATGTTCAACATAAATGGCTAATGAATTGTCTAAGGGAACGAATAGCTGACCCAAATTTATTGTGGTTAATAAAACGATTTCTAAAGGCAGGAATAGTCGAAGTTGGATGTTATAAAGCAACCGATCAAGGCACACCACAAGGTGGTATAGTAAGCCCTGTATTAGCTAATATATACTTACACTATGTGCTGGACTTATGGTTTGAAAAGAAATTTAAGCCAAAAGCCAGAGGATATTTACAGCTAATAAGGTTTTGCGACGATTTTGTAGTTGGCTGCGAGAGGGAAGAAGACGCAAAAGAATTTCTAGAATTACTGAAACAAAGACTAAGTAAATTTGGGTTGGAAATAGCTGAAAATAAAACAAAAATAGTAAAGTTTGGTAAGAAAGAATGGTATCAAGCAGAAAGAGAGAAACGTAGGACGGCTAGCTTCAACTTTCTAGGATTTACACATTATTGTGGAAAAAGTCGTAATGGTAAACTTATGATGAAGCAGAAAACTTCAAAAATAAGCCTAGCCAGAAAGATTAAAGAAATCAAAGAATGGTTGAAGATGGTACGAAGTCGTATCTGTCTCAAAGATTGGTGGCAGAAACTTAAAGCCAAACTAACAGGACACTATAGCTACTTCGGAGTTAGCGGAAATTATCGGTGTTTGATTCAATTCTATCGACCGGTAACAAAGTTAGCATTTAAGTGGATAAACCGACGTAGTCAAAAGAAAAGTATGGATTGGGAACAATTTATACACTATTTAAAAGTAAATCCATTACCAAAACCAAAGGTATATGTTTCTTTATACACAGGAGCACTAGTGTGAACGCTGTATTGTGGAGCCGTGTGCGGGAAATCCGCAAGCACGGTTCTTTTGGGGAGACTATGGTTATGAGACCAAATCGCTGGTTTCAAGGTCATGAGTCTCTACCAGACGTCAAGCAAGTTTTTTCGTTTCTATAAATCTGGATTTCAGCGTTATGCGCTGGAATGACAACGTGAGGTAAATTTTTCAACATCCCAAAATTACAGAATTCAGTCTGTTTAATTAAGTGTGAACTGTTACACGAAAATTTTGTAAACAGATTAATATACCCTGTTTTTGCTATTCATCTAAAAATGGAACCATAGAGTACGTTGAGGAGCGTAAGCAAATTTTAATGCAAAAATTACTATCAAAAAATAGATTATGCAAGAGGTCTAATTATTCTGCCGCAATTTTGCTCTATCACACTTGCCACATTTAATATTCCAGCTTCATCATAATAATTTCCAATCACTTGCAAGGCAAGTGGTAAACCCTCATTGGAGAGCCCAACAGGAACAGAAATAGCAGGCAATCCTGCCAGACTTGCCGGCACAGTAAACACATCATTGATGCACATAATTAGCGGATCTGGCTTTTCATTTAAGCCAAAAGCTTCTGTTGGAGCAGATGGCACAAGTATGTAATCTATTTTTTCAAACGCTTTTATAAAATCATTTCTGATTAATGCCCTGATACACTGTGCTTTTTCGTAATATTCATTGTAATGACCTGAGGAAAGCGCATAAGCGCCAATTAAAATTCTTCTTTTCACCTCTTTACCGAAACCTTCTGCTCTTGTTAGTGAATACATTTCTTCAAGGGTATCAGCATCAACCCTGAACCCATAACGCACACCGTCATAACGAGCAAGATTGGATGAAGTTTCAGCAGAACAAATTAAATAATAGACTGGTATTGCATATTTAGTATGTGGCAGAGTAACGTCAACAACTTCAGCGCCATTTTCTTTTAAATAGGAAGCAACTTTCTCCCAATTATGGACTATTTCCTCTGAAATTCCATCCATCCTATATTCTTTTGGTATACCAATACGCTTACCCTTGACATCACCATTTATAAAGCTAGAAAATTTAGGCACTGGCTTTTCGCTTGATATTGAATCTTTTGTATCATAGCCACAGATTGCTTCCAGCATTAATGCTGAATCAGAGACAGAACGAGTAATGACTCCTGCTTGATCTAGAGAACTCGCAAATGCAATCATACCAAAACGCGAGCATCTTCCATAAGTTGGCTTTATTCCAACCACTCCACAATAAGCTGCTGGTTGGCGCACAGATCCACCGGTGTCACTCCCTAGTGCTCCAGCGCATAAAAATCCAGCCACCGATGCTGCAGATCCACCAGATGATCCACCAGGAACAACTTTTTCCCCATCACTTTTTCTAATCCACACATTTTCGACAGGGCCAAAATAGCTGTTTGTGTTCGCAGAACCCATAGCAAATTCATCCATATTAAGCTTACCGAGCATGGCTGCTCCACTTTTTAAAAGCAAGTCAGACACCGTAGATTCGTAAGTCGGAACGAAATTTTCCAGCATTTTTGAGCATGCTGTTGTTTTTATTCCTTTTGTACAGAATAGATCTTTGATGCCAACTGGTACACCCATGAGCGGCGAGATTAAATCATCCTTTTGCCTAGAGAAATGTTCATCTGCAGCTTTAGCAGCTTTCATTGCTATCTCTGGGGTTTTTGTTATAAATGCATTTAATTTCTCATTTTCAACCGCACTGATGTGCGCCTCTACGAGTTCAACGGCAGAAAAACTCTTTTTTTTGAGCCCGTCATGCATTTGTGTAATACTTAACTTTCTTAGTTCATTCATCAATATTTAATTTTTAGCAAGACGTTAATTATAACATGGCACGATAAAAAATCCATACATTTATAGTTACAGCTAGAAATGTAGCTAAGGTAACTTAGATTCACCGACAATCGTCATCCCGCTACTTGTTAGCGGCTAAGAGATACCGCAGCGGTATGACGTAGAAGCTATACTTTTATACTCACCAACTCAGTATCCAATCCGGATTGTATCTTAAAAAGGTCAAAAGACTATAATAAGCAAAGGAGTGATACTGTGTCTGAGTGAAAATCGTTGAGATCCCAGTGTCTGCTGCTTGCATAGCATTTATTTACAAAAAAATAGTCATGCAAGAGACTTTGCTTGGATATTTGATATAATTTAGGTCTATTAAAGCAAAAAATACTAACATGAATGAAGTGATAACATTTGGTTGTCGTCTAAATTTTTACGAGAGCGAGTTAATCAAAGAAGCATTAAAAAAAGCAAAGAGAGAAAATGTTGTTGTGGTGCATAGCTGTGCAGTGACAAACGAAGCAGAACGTCAGGTAAAGCAAAAGATACGTAAGATTTACAAAAATGATCCAAATAAAGAAATTATCGTAGTTGGTTGTGCTGTTCAGTTGGATCCAGAAGTTTACAGTAGCATTCCTGGTGTAAGTAAAGTGCTCGGTAATCAAGATAAGCTAAAAGCTGAAAATTACTTACTAAATGACGATAAAATCTTGGTCAGTGATAACCAAGTAGAACCTGTTCTAATTAATGGATTTGAAGATAAGTCAAGGGCATTTATTGAAATTCAAAATGGTTGTAATCATAGCTGCACATTTTGTTCAATTACTGAGGCAAGAGGGAATAATCGATCTGTGCCAATAAACAGTATTATAGAGCAAATCAGGATCTTTGTAGAAAATGGATATCAAGAAGTAGTGTTTACAGGGGTTGATATTACTGACTTTGGTACAGATTTGTTGGGTAAGCCATCACTTGGTTCAATGATTAGGAGAGTTTTAAAGGATATACCAGAGTTGAAGAGGCTAAGACTTTCCTCTATCGATGTTGCTGAAGTTGACGACGAATTAATGGATTTAATAGCTAATGAGTCAAGACTTATGCCTCATTTACATTTGAGTCTACAATCTGGTAATAATTTAATACTAAAGAGAATGAAGCGTCGTCACAACAGAGAACAAGTGATAGAATTTTGTCATAAAATGAAGAGCTTGAGGCCTAATATAGCATTTGGCGCTGATATTATTGCTGGATTTCCAACAGAAACTGATGAAATGTTTCAGGATACAGTTGATTTACTGAAAAAAACAAATATAGTTTACCTACATGCTTTTCCATATTCAGAGCGGAAAAATACACCTGCTGCACGAATGCCACAAGTACCAGAGAATGTGCGTAAAGAACGAGTAAAAAATTTAAGAGAAGTAAATAAAGAAATTATGAGCAGTTTTTGTCAATCCTTGATCAACACTAAGCAAAGTGTTCTGGTTGAGCAAAATAATGTCGGTAGAGCAGAAAATTTTGCATTAATAAAGCTTGAATCAAAAGCTCAAGCCAAGAGTATTGTGAAAGTTAATGTTAAAGGAGTGGAAAATAATTATCTAATTGGAAATATTTTTTCTTAATTTTTGTACATTGAAGAAATATACGATATAGTAATTATACTGTAGATGATAATTGTGAATTCATTTATGATAACTAGAATATCTATTACTTTATTTTTGATTTTCATTTCATGTGTCTATTTTTTTATTACTTATATTAGTAATGATACACACATTGAGCAAGTACAACCCTTAAAATTAGAAACAGACAATAATAAAAGTGTGATACGTTCTGAGGAGGTTACTGCAAAAGAAATACCAATAAAATATCAAGAACTTGAAAGTAGTCCACCTTCTGTTTTCCAAGTAGCTGATCAGAAAAATATGTGGTCACGTATTGCAGATCAAGCTGAGCCTACAAAAGAAAAATCAAAAAAACTTGATTTTTATGTTAGCGCTAACGGTGGTAAGGTATACCATGATAATTCAGAAATATTTGTAAAGGGTATAAAGGCAATAGGGGAGAGAGTCCTAACTTTAGTTGAAAGTCATTATGGTTTTATAATAAAAAATATAGTGGCAGATGAAATTAAAAGTATACAGCAATTTGATGGTAAAATTGATTTCCAGTGGTTTAGCAGCATGTCTTTAGGTTACTATGCTGGAGAAAATGGTAAAATTGATTTTGAAGCCGCGTATTCTATAGCCAATATTGAAGATAGTAATTCTCCTCCGGTATTTGATAAATCAGCAAGTATATTTGCGTTTTTGTTAAACTTCTATTATAATCCCAGCGTTCAGGATACACAATTTGCTCCGTACATCGGTCTTGGTATAGGACCAACAGTTTTTAGATTAAAAAGGATTAATGGGTCACCCCAAAATTCAATGCCACTGAATGTTCCTTGGTTTGCTTATCAAATAAAACTTGGTGTTGATTATTCAATAATCCCAGAAATCAAAACCTTTCTCGGCTATCGTTACTTTAGCGTTCCGATACCTGTTGCAGATGACATATCTACTCACAATATTGAAGTTGGTTTGATATTTAATTTTTAGTGATAATTTAATATATATATAAATTCTTATCTTTTCTATCTAACAAACCAAATGTTGGTACGATTGTTGCTTTTAAAAAAATGACAGTTTCTACTATTCTAATATTATTCGCTAGCCTTTTTGATTTCTGATGCAATAAGCTTTGCTTATCTTCTCTATGTTCTATAAGCCCGCCGATTACCATAATTTCACCGCTCTTAATTTTTAACATAGAGTTCATTTCTCTGATTTCAACAATTGGAATGTCGCTATTTAATTTCATTTTACTCTGCTGTGCGACGTACTCTATATCTGGATCTTTAGTGTAGCCGTTAATTCTTGATAAAGTTGGATGTATATCCATGAATATTTCACTAGTATCAATGTTAATGCTTGGGTGGATTATTAGCACAACACCTATTGGGACGCTATTCATCTTGGTAATTAAGGTCTGATTAGAGTTTCTAGTATCTTTTTGTATATCGGAGGTAAAATAAATATGGTTTTTAGTAAATGAAATCATCGCTTGCTGATTATTTATAGCATGTACTCTGGGGCTTGAAATTACAGTTGAAGTGCCAAATTTGTCTAAATTTTTTACTAAATCTCCTAGATCATTTGCACCAAAGTTCATTGCTAGGTTAATAATGGAGTTATCTTGATTTATTATAGACTTAGTTCCATCTTGTAAGTCATTTAAGTTCATACCAGAAAGGTATTTGTCATCTAGCACAACTTCAACTATTTTTGCCTCTATCATTACTTGAGAAGACGCTAACTTCTTAACCTTATTAATATATTCTTCAACAGCTTTGTGGATATCTTTTCTAGCATTCAAAATAATAACACCAGCTTCTCTGTTGGATGAAAGGAATTCGCCATCATCCACCCCGTTAACATCCATTATTGCATTCAAGCCTTTTTCTAATGAATTCCATAAGTCACTACTGTATTGAGACTTCATAACATTGTTATAGTCCCTATCAACGTTACTTCCATCACTGTTAGTAATATTGTTATTAATGACGAAACTGCTTTGAGCAGAATGTTGAATATTGATGAAGTCTACGTAATAATTTTGTGCGTATGGCAAGTCCTGCTCAATTCTAATTACACCATTACTTGTTGAGTAACGCAGTTTGGCGCTATTTGCTATACTCTGAATTACTTCGTTTATATCCTTATCTTGTAGCTTTAAAATAATATTACCTGATATTTTTGGGTCCATATCCAAGTTAACGTCAGAAAGTTTTCCTATCTCAATCAGCAAATCCTTTACTGATACTTCTTCACTAACATTAATAGAAATAAGCTGATTACTGATTGTGAGATCGGGAAACTCTATTGGTAAAGGCATAATTTCTGGTATTGCCGGTTCATTAATCTCCAAAGAGGTGTTATATTGTTGCAACGGATAATCGTGCTTATAATTGTCTATGTTAATAGGATATTGCTTGGTAGGTAGATGTGTGCAAGAAATAATGAAGAGGAGTATTAAGCATTTTAAAATAGCCATTAGAACAGCATACAAAATCTATACTAATAGATTTCTATAAAAATATTAAAAATGTATTTAATCTCATTTTCATCGAGCAGATAATTGTCGTGTATTAGCTTTGGCTATGTATTTTTTGTATACTCTTCTTGTACTTAAATGTAGACCAGCATAGCCCTAATTTTTTTATATATTGTACTTCTTTCTCTGTATTTAATAATAGGCTTGAAAATAAATGGTAAGCCTATAATTGTTAAGCTTAGAGCTAGGGTTGAAAGTATACAACAGGCTTTGTGTTTACTATGTAGCTCTTTCAGATAAAGCATCAAAAATCTACAAAATTTTT
Organism: Wolbachia endosymbiont (group A) of Tromatobia lineatoria; assembly: GCF_964028565.1. NCBI lineage: Bacteria > Pseudomonadati > Pseudomonadota > Alphaproteobacteria > Rickettsiales > Anaplasmataceae > Wolbachia > Wolbachia endosymbiont (group A) of Tromatobia lineatoria. Next base: position 674,574 of record NZ_OZ034791.1, on the reverse strand, counting down.
TGTAATTTTCTTCGATGTTTTTTTTGCTATGAGCCTTGCTAATGAACATATCTATTGCGGTATGACCGTTATTGCACTTAATGTTAAGGTCTGCACCTTTTTCTGTTAACAACTGAGCTATATCAAAATAATCCTTTTGAACAGCAAGATGTAGAGGTGCAAAACCTTGTTGCTCACAAATGTTCATATTGGCTCTAACTTCCAATAACATTTTCACAATTTGTGTATGGCCTTTTTTAACTGCGAGTAGCAAGGGAGTTCTGTTACATTTAGTAACAGCATTAACGTTTACCTTAAGCTTCAATAAGAGCTTAACTGTTTTAGTGTTACCATTATGGCTAGCTTTATGCAGCCTAGCGTTACCATTAAAATCTTGATCGTTTGCTTCTATTCCCTTTGAAACAAGAAATGTTACCATTTTTCTATTATTATGCTCAATAGCGCAATCTAACGCATCAAAACCATGGTTGTTTTTTGTGCAAAAAAACTCTTTAAGTTTAATTTTATCGTTACTTGCTTGCTGTTTTTTTGCAATAAGTTTTACTATTTGCATTTTGTTGTTATACGCTGCTAGGAAAAGCGTAGTGTTATTTTCTGCATCTTTGGCTTCTATATTTGCACCTTTCTTTATCAGATATTCTATAATTTCTGCTCTGCTGTCATAATGTGCGGTGCATTGATAAATGGTTAAAAACAAAGGAGTACGAAAATTGTTATCTTCACATTCGAGATTTGCTCCGCTATCAATTAAAATTTGGACGCTTTTTTTAGAACCGTATAGTGAAGCTATATGAAGAGGAGTATAGCCCTCTTTGGCATCTTTTTCATTAATTTTTGCGCCTTTTGTTATCAAAAAATCTATTAATTCCGTGTCATCTTGTAGTGCAGCAAGGTGCAGTGGAGTGAATCCATTTTTATCCTTGGAATTAATTGTCAGTTGGTTAACAAAAAGTTTAGCAACTTTCTTGTGTCCATGCATAATGGCGTAATGCAGAGGGTTTCTATTTTCGTTGTCTACGACATTGAAATCAGCTTCGTGCTCTAGTAATGACTTTACTCCAACTAAATCGCCTTCTTTTGTGAACTTATGCAAGAGAGTGATTCCACTTGCATCTTTTGAGTTAATATCAAATCCATTTTCTACTAATTGGTTTATATCTTCCTCACGCGCCATATCACTTAAATCTCTAATTAAACTCTTTTCGCGTTAATAATACTCCTACTTGATTAAGTTTAAATGAATCTGTGAGAAATGGCTAGTGCATTCTTGCATAACAAACTTTTGGCAGCGCATTGGATGAAACGAAAAACTTACTTGACAAACTCCGCCAGCCCTCCTATCATGAAACTGAAGCTATTTATTTATCTTCGCAATCTCTGCAGTGGATTAATGACAAAAAACTTAATGTATTTGGCGTAAATCATGCTTAATTTTTTGCACTATGTGCACCTCATGTCTTTATAAAACTTTTAGGTTTCTACCTATACAAGCCGAAACGCGCTTATAAAGTGTTTAAGACAGTAAAAGACGTCAAATAGACAAGGGAGAATTTGAATACTAGCTACCCTAGGGTTTCTTTGCCTTTTTTTTTATTTGGTAAATTTCTTAACATTTATAGCTAAACGACAACTGTCATTCCTGTAAAGGTCAAGTATCCCGCTACTTGTTAGCGGGATCTAGAGATACCGTGACGGTATGACGTAGGATTGCTGTCATTCTGCTACTTGTTAGCGGCTGAGATACCGCGAATGAATCGCGGTATGACGGTTCACGGTGGCATGACGATAAGCTCGTCATCCCGCTACTTGTTAGCGGCTGAGATACCGCGAATGAATCGCGGTATGACGGTTAGCGGCGGCATGACGTAGGATTGCTGTCATTTCGCTACTTGTTAGCGGCTGAGATACCGCGAATAAATCGCGGTATGACGGTTAGCGGTGGCGTGACGATAAGCTCGTCATTCCGCTACGTGTTAGCGGCTAAGAGATATCGCGGTGGTATAGCTATAAATTGTTGATATCTTTTTTATATCACATTTTTAACTTACAATAGTTAGCCAGCGTTCCTTACATTAACCAAATCTTTCAAATTCTGCACTCACCACTACCTATAACTCACTTTCACGCAATATTGATCGTTCTTAAAAAGCAATCTAACATTTTTTATTCCTTGATTGCGAAGCTTTGATGCAGCTGATTTAGCAGCCTGAGCACTTTTAAAAAATGCAACATATCCCTTACTTTCTGCACTGTCTTGTTTCGGGTGACGTTTCTGCATTTCTTTTTCATATTGCTTTCTGTAATGAGGAGTATTTTGTATCAATTGTTCTGACATCTTTCTTAGGTATTGAACTTTTACTTTTGCAAGCCCAGATTTATGAAATCCTAAGACTTGAGCTGCTTTTTCTGATAAGTCTATTATTCTGCCTTCAATAAAAGGCCCTCTATCGTTAACCCTTGTAACAAGCTTTCTTCCATTTTCTAAATTAGTGACAAGAACAAAGCAGGGTAAGGGCAAAGTCTTATGCGCTGCAGAGATCAAGTGACGGTTAAACGCTTCACCATTTGCTGTAAGTGTGCCATGATCTTCTATTCCATACCACGATGCTATCCCTATCTCTTCATAGTGTTTACAGTTTTTTGGGTGATAAGTTATACCATTTATTGTGTAGCTGCTGCCAATTTTATAATGACCTGCAGTGCAGTTAAACCTGTTGCTAAAACTGCAGCTACTTATCAAAACAAATATTAGACATAGAAAGGTTAGGTTTTTTATCATTGTATTCGGTAAGAGGGTTCGATACTATGAGGATTTTAAATTATACTATAATAAATTTAGTAATGAGTAAACATCTACTGCTAAATATTAACAAAACTCAAAAAGGAATAATACATATTATTGGTATAGGTGGAATCGGAATGAGTGCCATTGCTGAAATTCTTCACAATTCCAATTGCAAAGTTCAAGGCAGTGATGCACAATCAAACGACAATATAAATAAGTTACAAAAGCTAGGTATAGAGGTTTTTATTGGTCACAATGCTAATAATATAAGCCAAGCTCAAATAGTTGTACATTCTTCTGCAATAGAATCTGATAATGTGGAGTTAATTGCGGCAAAAAATAACAATAAAACCGTTTTGCATAGATCAGACATACTTGCTGAAATTATGAAAGGTAAATATGTGATAGCGGTTTCAGGTTCAAGCGGAAAGACAACAACAACCGCTATGATTGCTTCCATTTTTGATCATTCTGGCATTGATGCGACTGTAACTGTAGGAGGGATATTAAATTCCTATAAGAGCAACTTCAAACTTGGAGGGAGTGACACTTTTCTGATCGAGGCTGATGAGTCTGATGGAACTATGCTAAAAATCCCTGCAAAGATTGCTGTCATAACAAGTATCAACAATGACCACATAGATTATTACGGCACATTTGATAATATCAAAAATGCATTTTCCCAATTCGTGAATAATGCAGGTTCTGCAGTTTTACCTGATTCTGTAGACATCGATTATGATGCGGGTAATTCTATAACGTTTGGGTTTGAGAATGGTAGCATAAGAGCCAGCAACATTAAACAGCATGCTAACAGCATAGAATTTGATGTGTTGAACAACTGGATTCCAGCATTACGTGCTGGAATGACAAAAGGAAAGTGTACAGAGATGTCATCCCAGTGCGTGACACTGGGATCCAGCCCTTTAAAAAACATAGTACTATCAAATGCAATTGGAATTCACAAAGTAAGCAACGCCCTAGCTGCAATATCAGTTGCGATAAAGCTCGGAATTAGCGATGCAGATATTAAAAAAGGCCTTTTGGAATTTCAAGGAGTAGCAAGAAGATTCTCTTTGATTGCCGATATTAAAGGTGTTAAGTTAATTGAGGATTATGCCCATCATCCAAATGAAATATATGCAACTTTAACGGCTGCACGTTCGATTACTAAAGGAAAAGTAATAGGAATTATCGAACCACTTCGTTTTGCCCGCATTCGTAATTTTTTTGATGAATTCATACGAATTTTCATGATGTTTGATTATGTCATCCTCACTCCTGTTCATCCCCCAGAAGACAAGCCTATTCCTGGTTGTGGGATTGATGATATACAAAAAGCTTTAATCAGTAATGGATTTAATAACACAAAAATTATGAATGATGCTTTGCTCATTTCACATTTTATTAGTGATTCGACAAGTCCAAGTGATATAGTATTATTTATTGGTGCTGGTAGTAATATAGCTAAATTGGCAAAGGAAACTGCAGCACTTATTGCGGAAGTTAAGGTTTAATGTAATGAATAAGATAATCAATAACGTATTTGCAAGAGAAATTTTAGATAGCAGGGGTTACCCCACTATTGAGGTAGAAATTGAGCTCTGTGATGGTGCAATAGGCAGGGCATCTGTACCTTCTGGAGCTTCAACCGGTAAATTAGAAGCCTTGGAACTCAGGGACCAAGATGAGAAAAGGTATTGTGGTAAGGGAGTACTGAAAGCTGTTCAAGCTGTAAATGGGATAATAGCAGATGAAATCATTGGAATGAATGCAGCGGACCAAAATGCAATTGATAAAGCATTAATTGAACTGGATGGAACAAAAAACAAATCAAAACTTGGAGCAAATGCAACTTTGGGTGTGTCTCTTGCAGTTGCAAAAGCAGCAGCAAACAGTTTCAAAATGCCGCTATATAGATATTTGGGAGGAAAGCAGACGAGTGTTATGCCGGTTCCACTCATTAACATAATTAATGGTGGAGTACATGCAGACAATAAGCTCGATTTCCAAGAATTCATGATTCTTCCGGTCGGTGCTGAGACTTTCAGCGAAGCGATTAGAATATCTGCGGAGGTATTCCACAACTTACGTAGCATTCTTAAGAAAAAAGGTTATAGCACAAATGTAGGGGATGAAGGTGGTTTTGCACCAAATATTGAAAGTACTGAAGAAGCACTTGATTTGATCATACACGCTATAGAATCAGCAGGTTATTCAGCGCAAAGTGATTTTGCACTAGGCCTTGATGTTGCTTCATCTACTTTTTATGAAGATGGAATTTACAAATTTGAACACAGAGATCTTACTTCAGAAGAGTTGACTGAATATTATTGTAATCTTGTGGAAAGATATCCAATAATTTCTATAGAAGATGCAATGAGTGAAGACGACTATGAAGGTTGGAAATTACTTACTGCAAAATTGGGGAGTAAAATTCAATTGGTTGGGGATGATTTGTTTGTTACAAATTATGAACTGATATGCAAAGGAATAGAGGAAAAAATGGCAAATGCTGTACTGATCAAGCCAAATCAAATAGGGACGTTAACAGAAACTTTTGCTGCTATTGAAATGGCAAAATCAAATGGCTATAAAGCTGTTGTTTCTCATCGCTCAGGTGAAACAGAAGACACAACAATATCTCATATAGCAGTTGCGTCAAATTGCGGGCAAATAAAAACCGGGTCGCTATCGCGTTCTGATAGACTCGCGAAGTATAACGAGCTAATCAGAATAGAAAGCGCATTAGGAAAGGATGCTAAATATTATCGTGGGTTAGCATGGGTTTTATAGACGAAGTAAAATTGTCTTTAAAAGCTGGTGACGGTGGTGATGGCTGTGCAAGTTTTCGTCGAGAAAAGTTCGTTGAATTTGGTGGTCCAAATGGTGGTAATGGAGGAAAGGGTGGAAACATAGTTTTCATCAGCGACGCTAATCTCAACACTTTGCTTCATTTTCGTTATAGAAGACACATTAAAGCAGATAGTGGAAAAAATGGTGCAGGCAGGGATAGATCTGGCACAGCAGGGAAAGACGTTATACTTAAAGTTCCAGTCGGTGCACAAATAATTGATGAAGAAAGTGAAGAGATAATAGTAGACCTTGACAAGCCTGGTATGGAATTTCAAGTAGCACAGGGTGGAAAAGGTGGACTTGGAAATACTAATTTTAAATCTTCTACTAATAAGGCACCAAGACATTTTACTTACGGTCAGCCTGGCGAAGAAAAACATGTATTATTAAAACTAAAAGTTTTATCAGATGTTGGAATTATTGGCATGCCAAACGCAGGTAAATCAAAATTTTTGACTCGCTGCTCAAATTCCGATACAAAAGTAGGCGATTATCCATTTACCACCGTAAGACCTCATTTAGGCATGGTAAAAGTGGATGATAGCGAAGTTGTAATAGCAGATATTCCTGGAATAATTACTGATGCTCACCTTGGAGTTGGGCTCGGGCATAAATTTTTAAAGCACATAGAAAGGTGTCAAATTTTACTTCATTTAATCGATGTAACTCACGATAACGTTGTTTCGGCTTATAGTTGTATCCATAATGAATTGGAACTTTACAATAGTGATCTTGTTGAAAAAGAAGAGATTGTAGTATTAAACAAATGCGACTTATTGAGGGAAGCAGAAATTCTGGAAAAGAAGAATCACCTAGTTAATTATCTCAATAAAGAAGTGCTGTGCTTATCAATTAATGGTGATTTACAGCCTATTTTAAGATTATTAAGTGAAAAATTGAAAAAGAGTAATTCTAAGGAAATCGATGTATATGATCCTTTTAAAGCGTAAATTTTCTATTTATGGATGTACAAGAATGGTAGCGTGCAACCAGAACTAAGCGTACAGCTGTGCAAACATCGTGATTTGAGTCCACCAGAAGGGTGTCATCCCAGTGCCCAGACACTGGGATCCAGGAATTTTATTAAGTTGGTAAGCATAAAAGTAGCCGTTTTATGTTAAAATACAACGTTTTGATGATTATGAAAAGGCTGGATTCCAGACTGGAATGACACCATCATAAAGTGAATCAGTGTCAGCTACTTGCATCTACCATGCAAGTTAACTGAAAATTGCAATGTTCGTACACTTGACTACTTGGATCTAGTATGATTTAATTAACCAAGAAGTAGGCATGAAAAAATTATGTAGTGAACCAGTTTGCATAACACCAGGAGGAAAATATGGATAGAAAGACGAGAATAGAATCAGACAGCTTAGGGGAAGTAAAAGTACCAAGTGAACATTACTGGGGAGCACAGACTCAGCGTTCTTTAGAAAATTTTAAGATTGGCACAGAAAAAATGCCAGAGCCTCTGATTAAAGCATTAGCAATAGTAAAACTTGCAGCAGCGCGTGTTAATATGAAACATGGTGTTATAGATGATAGGGTAGGGGACGCAATTTGCACAGCCGCGAGGGAAGTAATAGATGGCAAATTTAATAATGAATTTCCGCTTGTTGTTTGGCAAACCGGATCCGGAACGCAGACTAATATGAATATGAATGAAGTGATCAGCAATCGTGCAATAGAGATTTTAGGTGGTAATTTGGGTAGTAAATCTCCAATACATCCAAATGATCATGTGAATTATGGTCAGTCGTCAAATGACACCTTTCCAACAGCAATGCATATAGCAGCAGCAGAGCAAATAAACTGCTTGCTTATTCCAAATCTTGAAAAATTGCATAAGGTGCTGGATAATAAGGTTCAGGAATTTAAAGATATAATAAAAGTAGGACGTACTCATCTGCAAGATGCAACGCCCCTAACACTAGGACAGGAGTTCTCTGGCTATGCAGTCCAGATTAAAAAGGGGATAGAGAGAGTAAAATCAACTTTAAGTGGTATATACGAGCTTGCACAAGGTGGCACTGCGGTTGGCACGGGACTCAATACTAAAAAGGGTTTTGCTGAAGATTTTGCAAAGCAAGTTGCAGGAATTACTAACCTTCCATTTACTTCAGCAGGCAATAAATTTGAAGCGCTAGCAGCAAATGATGCTTTAGTTGAGCTCAGTGGAACACTCAATACAGTAGCAGTCAGTTTAATGAAAATTGCAAATGATATAAGGTTGCTTGGTTCTGGTCCAAGATGCGGAATTGGGGAAATAATGTTACCGGAAAATGAGCCTGGTTCTTCAATTATGCCAGGTAAAGTGAATCCAACTCAGTGTGAAGCGGTGACTATGGTATGCACTCAAGTTATGGGAAATCATGTTGCTGTAACCATTAGTGGTTCAAACGGTCATTTTGAATTGAATGTGTTTAAGCCAGTGATAATTTACAATGTTTTGCAGTCTATAAGACTTTTAGCTGATGCAAGTTTAAATTTTACAGAAAAATGTGTAATTGGTATTAAAGCAAATGAAGAGAGGATAAAAGATTTACTGAATCAGTCGTTGATGTTGGTCACTATATTAAATACGCATATAGGGTACGACAATGCAGCAAAAATAGCGAAGCTTGCTTATAAAGAAAATATCACTCTAAAAGAAGCAGTAGCAAAACTTCAACTGCTCACTGAGGAAGAGTTTGAAAGGATAGTGAAACCAGAAGAAATGGTAAATTATTTGTAACCGCTCACACTTAATTCTTCAATCTCACTAATAGAAAGGCCAGTAAACTTGACAATAGTGTTAACATCAACATTATTATCTTGCTTTGTCTACCTTATTTTGCCGCTCCCCTGAACGGATACGGTTTAAGACATAAGATCCTTTTTCATAGCTATACTACGTTATCCAGCGTCTGGGCACTGGTTTCTTGGTACTTATTCCGCAATAATTTTTTTTTCCTTCAATAAACTTTGCAGTTCGCCTTTTTCGTACATCTCGCGAGTGATGTCGCAACCACCAATAAACTCTTCCTTTATATATAATTGTGGAATTGTTGGCCAATCAGAAAACTTTTTTATAGATTCACGTATTTCATCATTCTCCAACACGTTAATATACTTAAACTTCACGTTCAATTTTTTTAGGATTGACACGACGAGTCCAGAGAATCCGCATTGAGGAAAATCAGAAGTGCCTTTCATATACAATACCACATCATTTTCTGTTATATCTTTTTTTATTTGTTCAAAATTGCTCATAAATTCACCTTATTTTTAAGTATTAGTTTCCAGTTGCAAGGCGTGTATAGACTGACCTTCCAGAGCTTTATATACCATTTTATGCTGTTCTATTTTTGTCTTTCCAAGAAAACACTTGGAGTTTATTTTTAAATGATAATGGTCATCATCTCCAGCAAGATCATGAATCTTTATATCAGCGTCGGGGAACGATTGTTTGATGATCCTCTCTAATTCGTGAATTGCAATAGTCATTGATTTGCTTTAAATTACAATACTTTCATTATAAATCTAAAACGATTGAGCGCAATAAAAAGTTGCTATCATAAAAAATAGAAGCATACTATAATAATGGAATGACAAATTATGCAGGGAGGCTTTGTGGTAGGCGAAAGATTTAAATTCACATATCTATTGGTTTTGCTAACTTTTTCATTTAGGTGCTTATCTTACGATGATAAAATAAATAACTTAGAGAATGTTTACATCAAAGCTAACTATTTTGGAGCATTCTTCAATGCAATAGGTTCTCTAGAAGGAAAAGAAGATGCAGGTGACAATATAACAGAGGGGGTTTTTAGTTTTAATAAGAAGGAGCGAATTGAAGCTGGATACAGTCCTAAATATGTTCCAGGGTTTGCCGGTAGTGCTGCAATAGGGTATTTATTCAAAAATATGAGAGTTGAGTTTGAAGGCTTATATTCTCAGACTAACTTATATGATGAAGATTATTCAGATAAGAAAAAAGCAAGATATATTGAACTTCGTCGTCACAATGATGCGTCTACTGGAGCGGAATGCAATTCACCTTGGAGAAGTGGAAAGGTTGATATTCACATTCAAGAAAATTGTAGTGTTGAAGCAGAGTTCAGAGCTGCATTTAAGATGAAAAATGAAGGTTTTAATAACTTAGCTGGAATGGTCAATGTATATCGTGATTTTAATATAGCAAAAATGCCATTCACCCCATATGTTGGTATTGGTGCAGGTGTAACTAGGGTTAAATTTCTAGGAAAAACCAGATATGCCTTGGCTTACCAAGCAAAACTTGGTATCAATCACCAACTTACAGCACAAACTCAAGCATTTGCTGGTTTACGCTATTTTGGTATCCTTGATAACCAATTTAAAGATATTGTACCAGGAATAAAGATACTAGCTGGTGAAGGATATATTCCTGCCGGTGGAGGAAGTAAAGTTGATGAAACTGCACGTGTTGAATCAACAACTGCAACCATTACCAATAGGTTTGGCATATATGGCTTAGAGTTTGGGTTGGTTTATCACTTTTAACTTTATCCAATAAATTACATATGTGAAGATAGTAAATTCAGCGTGCTGAGAACATTAGAAAGACGAGATTTTAATTGATTTTCATATTTACTCCAATCTTGTATTGCCTTTCTTGCAACACCTGAATCAACTGCGGCTTTTGCAACAGCAGGAGCTACTATAGAAATTAATCTTGGGTCAAATGGAGTAGGTATTATATATTCACGTCCATAGCCCATTTTACGACCGCCATAGACTGCAGATACCTCACCTGGTACTGGCTCACGGGCAAGCTTTGCTATTGCATCTGCAGCTGCAATTTTCATTTCATCATTTATTGTTGTTGCATGTACATCAAGTGCCCCTCTAAATATATAAGGAAAACCCATTACGTTGTTGACTTGGTTGTTGTAATCTGACCTACCAGTTGCAATTATTGCATCTGGCCTCACAGATTTTGCAAACTCAGGCCTTACTTCTGGATCGGGATTGGCAAGAGCAAAAATAATCGGGTCTTTGCCCATACTCTTTAACATCTCTTCATTTAACACATCTTTTGCAGATAGTCCGATGAATACATCAGCGCCTTTTATTGTATCAAGTAGAGAACGTTCGGAAGTATCAATTGCATACTTTTCCTTCCACTCATTCATATCCTCGTTTCTACCTTTGTATATTACTCCTTGCTTATCACACAGCACTATATTTTTAGCGCCCATGGACTTTAGTATTTCTAAACATGCAATACCGGCTGCTCCAGCACCATTCATAATGATCTTAACGTCCTCTAATTTCTTTTCAACAATATCAAGAGCATTTTCTATGCCAGCTGCAACAACCACCGCAGTTCCATGCTGGTCATCATGGAACACTGGAATATCCATCAGTTCATTCAGGCGTTTCTCTATTATAAAACAATCGGGAGATCTTATATCTTCTAAATTTATCCCCCCCCAACTTGGCCCAAGATACCTTACTGCATTGATGAAATCTTCTATATTTTCTGTACCAACTTCTATATCAACTGCATCAATATCAGCAAAACGCTTAAATAAAACAGCTTTGCCTTCCATGACAGGTTTTGCAGCAAGAGGACCGATATTACCAAGTCCAAGCACTGCAGTGCCATTTGAAATGACAGCAACACAGTTGCTTTTTGCTGTATAATCATAAACAACCTCAGGATTTTTAGCTATTTCAAGGCACGGAGCTGCAACACCAGGGGAATAAGCAAGTGACAAATCATACTGGGTAGATAAAGGTTTTGTTGGCATGATTGAAATTTTACCAGGGTTACCACCTCTGCTGTGATACTTAAGCGCTTCTTGTTTTGTGGTACTATCTAAATCATCGTTCATCATTACATCCTTATATTTTAAGCTTGTATTTTTTAAGTATATGGAGTTTTTATAAATGTTCAATTGTAAATTATTAACTTGTGAACTCTGTTGTACTTCTGTATAAGTTTACCTATTACGTAAGATGATATTACATGCTTAAAAAAAACGTGCCTAATTTGCTTACAATTTCTCGTGCACTTGCAATACCAGCAATAATATTAAGTTTTTATATAGAAAATAAATATGCAGGCCTGATAACAATATCAATCTTTGTGTTTGCGTGCATTACGGATTTTTTTGATGGTTACCTGGCGCGTGCGTGGAAAGTCCAATCAAAGTTTGGCAAGCTATTTGATCCAATTGCTGACAAATTAATAGTGGTTTCAACGATAATTATGCTAGTTTATAAGCATAAGATAAATGATTTTACAATAGTACCATCGATTATCATCATCTGTCGGGAGATATTAGTCTCGGGTTTACGGGAGTTTCTGATAGCTACAAATGTTAGTCTACCTGTAAGCAAAGCTGGAAAAATTAAAACATTTTTGCAGATGGTTGCTGTAGTAGCGCTAATAATGAACGATTATTATATGATTCAATATACAGGTGCGATTTGTTTATGGGTTGCAGCTATTATAACTATGTGGTCAGGCTATAATTATATCCTAGCCGGCATCAAATAGATTGATTAAATCTCCTAGGAAATAGTTAATAGACAAGAGTAGTTAATATCTTAGTGATATTGACTCAGAAAGCAAAAAGGTGTATAATTGTATTAACTTACTACTAATTAGGTTAATATTATGAAAATACCTAGTGGCAAATTTTCTTCTACTAAAAAGGTTCCAGGAAAGAATAAGAAAAAAAGAGATTTTGAACCATTAGAAGAGTTTTTTTGGGATTTTTGGCCAACAGTTGATAAAGAAGTCAAAAGAGAAAGGCTAGAACAAGAACTATTAGCACTAAAAAAAAGAGAGCTATATAGAAAATGTGCATCATTGGCAACAATGGTCCCATTTACATTGCTGATGGCGATTGAACTGGAAAAAACATATAGCGATCAGGTATTACTTGGCGTGATAAGTGGCGCGCTAAGCCACACTATATTACCTTTTACAGTCTTATCTCTTATTTGTACGCTATATTTAATTTACAATAATAGGAAGATAGCACAAAAAGAACGAGAGTTGGAGATTATTGAAAATGGAGAGGAAGTAAAGGAAAAAGAGCACAATATTTCTGATATAGGTCAGTGTTTGATCTATATTGAGGCTATAACAACTGCACTGGTTATTGTAGGTATGATAATGGGTGAAACATCTTCACTTGAAGCAGCAGAGGATGCAATTTTATTTCTTGCCAATGCAATTGCTTTTCTTGCAACTCTTGTTTCTTATATTGATAAGCATGAAAAAAATAAGAAAAAGGAAACAGAAAAGTCTGATCTTGATGAGAAATCTAGCAAGAAAACTAGCAATATATCTGTAGCCGGATTGGCGCTTGCTGGTTCTTCTGTATTTTTAATAAGAAGGATAATGTTAATAGCATTAGCATCGTCCTTAAATCCTGCTGTTGGAACTACTTTAGGCTTGGTAGGTATTGCAATTTTTATGGCTGTACAGGTCTTAACTATACATTCCTACAGTAAGACGCTGAAAGATCCAAAAGTGGAAGGACGAGGTGAATCAAGAAATGCAGGTAGTTCTGACCGTAGTTATAAAGAAGAAGGACCGGCTGTTGCCTAAGAAATTTATTTATTTAAGTAATATTTAGGTCTATACTTTATTTTGATCGAAAAAAATCTTATGTATAAGACTTTAATCACGTGCTTTATTTTCCTAATTTGCTCCTTTACACAATCGTATGCGGATGATCTTGAAAAAACTGAAACTGAACTATATGAAGAAGCAGTTGAACTTTTTGACCAGAAAAAATATAAACAAGCTATTAGGGCATTTCATAAGATAGAGGATTTGTATCCTTTTTCTTATTGGGCAATGAAAGCAAAATTATTATCTGGGGTCTCTCACTATAATATGGGTAACTATAGCAGTGCTACAAGTGATATGGATGATTATATATATGTTTATTCAAATGGTGAAGATTTACCATATGTATACTACTTAAGAGTATTATCTTATTACATGCAAATTAATAAAGTGCAACTTGGACAGCAAACTGCATATAAAACTTTAGAGCTAGCCACTGAGTACATTAATCTCTTTCCAGGCAGCGAATATGTAGACGAGATAAAGGAAAGAGCAAAATTAATCACAGAACATATATCAACAAAAGAGTATTCTATCGGTAAATTTTACCTGAGGCGTGGTGAATATTTAGCAGCAATTAAGCGTTTCCAGAATATGGCAAGCTATAAGGATTCTAAATATTTTTCTAAATCTATTAACTATTTAATAGCAGCCCATTCAGCTATTGGCCTTGACTTAGAAGCTGAGCAGTATGAAAGTATGTTATTAGCAGAAAACCTGCAAGATGCCAAGCCGGAGGCTTGAAAATTTGCTTTAGCTTTTTCTATGCTTTTATATATAATTTAGATTTTTAACTATTTGAATATGGCTGGTCATTCACAATTTTCAAATATAAAACACCGGAAAGTTGCTCAGGATGCAAAGCGCTCTCAAAAATTTACGAAGCTGATTAGAGAAATAGCAGTTGCTGCAAAGCAAGGGCTACCCGAACTCAACCCGCGCCTTCGCTCTGCTATATTTGCTGCACGCAAGGAAAATCTACCAAAAGATAAAATAGAAACAGCAATAAAAAATGCAACTGGTAACGTTGCTGGAGAAAATTACGAGGAAATACAATATGAAGGTCATGGGCCTTCTGGTACTGCACTCATTGTCCATGCCTTGACTAATAACCGCAACCGTACTGCTTCTGAGGTACGTTATATCTTTTCTCGTAAAGGTGGAAATTTAGGAGAAACAGGAAGTGTTAGTTACCTTTTCGATCATGTAGGCTTAATCGTCTATAAAGCAGAGGGTGTGAATTTTGATGATTTATTCAGTCATGGAATCGAATTAGAAGTATTGAATGTTGAGGAAAATGACAAAGAAGGATTACACGTTATAACTTGTGAAATAAAAGATTTTGGTAAAGTACGCGATGCCTTTTATGCAAAATTCGGAGAACCAGAACTTGCTCGTCTTTCATGGCAGCCAAAAGATCTGATTGAAATTAGCGATAAAGAGTTGATTGATAAATTATCTGCATTGGTTGAAGAATTAGAAGATAATGATGATGTACAGTATGTGGAAGGTAATTTTACTTTTGTTGATGCTGTTTAAATGATGAAGCTGATTGTATTTATGCTGCTCTTTATCTTACCGTTATATACCGCTGAAACATCAACAGATCTTGCACAGCCATTCCAGCATGGAATCAGAAAAAAAAAAGCTACTTTGACGACAGAAAGTGATAGAAAGTTGTTATTCATATCCAGTACCATAAAATCTTCCTTTTTTGCCACGGAAGGGTTGGCGCCAAATACAGTGGTGAAATTGATCAACATATATAAAGATTTCGGTGTTGATTTTAAAAAAGACATTGTGCCGAAGAGTAAATTGGAGGTTCTTTTTGAGAGATTGCCTAATAATCAGAAGACTGAAGAAAAAATTTTATATGCTTCACTGACAATAAACAAGAAAGCTATTAGTTTATATCATTATAAATCGCAAGACGGCAAAGAAAGGTATTTTAATAAAGAAGGAATAAGCTTAAAAAATGGCGAAATTTTTGCAAATCCTTTAAATGGAGATTATCGCATATCCTCAAAATTTGGCAATAGAAAGCATCCTGTTCGCGGTAAAATTGCTTTTCACAAAGGAGTGGATTATGCAGCTAAACTTGGCACTCCCATATACGCTGCTGCAGAGGGTGTGATAGAATATATAGGAAAGAATGGTGGCTATGGAAATTACATCAAAATAAAACACAAAAATGAATATTCAACCTGTTACGCGCATATAAGTAGATTTAGTGGCGATATAAAGTTAGGCTCTAAAGTAAAGCAGGGGCAGATCATCGCTTATGTTGGTAGCACTGGTGTTGCAACAGGACCCCATTTACATTACGAAGTTATATATAATGGCAAACACATTGATCCGCTTACGATAGCACATAAAACTAAAGTAAAATTGCCTGATCATGAATTAAGAGAGTTTAAACTATTTGTAAATAAGATAAATAAAACGATCAACAGAGAGGGTTCAAGTGAAAAAGAAGTTTAAAGACAATATGGATAAGAATACGATAAACGATAGAAATTTGAGTCAAATTCGGTTTTTTCCTGCATTAATACTAGCGGTAATACTAATGGCAATACCGTTATCACTACTTGCGATGTATGATACTCTGGCTTTAATACACAATAGCCTGGTTTCAATGGATGGTACTGCTTTAGTATTAATAATCCCATTTGTGATCCTATTCGTGATCCTATTCATAATTTTACCTACAGGGTTTTTTATCAATCATCCTAATGAAGCAAGAGTGATAGAATTTTTTGGTCATTATATTGGAACTTATTTTAAACCAGGAATGTTTATCACAATCCCATTTACAAACAAACATGTCATTTCTCTAAAATTTCAAAATATCAACACAGAAAAAATAAAAGTGAATGATGCAAATGGAAGTCCAATAGAGATTTCTGCAGTAATTGTTTGGAGAGTGAGCAGTCCTGCAAAGGCGTATTATAATGTTAACAACTATCACGAATTTGTTTTTGTACAAAGTGACTCGGTAATTAGAGAATTGGCGAGCAATTATCCGTATGATAGCGAAAGCGATGAGGAGTCTTTACGTAAAAATTCTGATAAAATTTCAGATGAATTGCGGTCAATGTTACAACAAAGATTAGATATTGCAGGAATTGAGATTACAGAAGCAAGAATATCGCATTTGGCGTATTCGTCCGAGATTGCACAAGCAATGTTAAGGCGTCAACAAGCACATGCTATCACTTCGGCAAGAAGGCATATAGTGCAAAATGCAATAGGAATTGTCGAGGAAGTAATAGCTCATTTTGAAAAAAACAAAAGCTTACAATTAGATGGCAAGCAAAAGGTTCAATTGATAAATAATTTGTTGGTTGCCCTAATCTCTGAGCAAGATGCACAACCGACGATTAGTTTAGATAATAATTAGCATAGAAGCCGATTGGGTTTCATAAATGCAAGTCACTATTAATTTCTTGATTAATAGACTAAATGATGTTATAAATTACACGCATTAGGGGTGCTCTAGAAAAGCTGAGAGTACATAAAGTACAACCCTTTGAACCTGATATTGTTAAAGCAAGCGTAGGAAAATGTATGTATATAAATATTGAAGAATGCTTCGGCTTCATTGCGTTAATTGCATCTCTAATTGGATTATCACCTCAAGTATATAAAGCATATATCACTAAAGTTACTCGTGATGTATCGATGTTAATGTTAGTAAACTATCTTATTTGTTCATTGTCTTGGATTGGCTATGGTCTTTACCAGAGCTCAATTTTTGTGGTGCTTAGCAATATTGCTGGATTAGTGATTAGCATAATATCAATTATTCAAAAATGTTACTACGATGCAAAACCTGCACCATGATCATGTGCTGCACTGCAGTACACAACAACAATATCGTTCTATTGTAGTGCTAAATGGAAAAATACCGAGCTCATCGTTTTTTAAACGAGATATACCTATTATTGCTGTAGATGGAGGAGCAAACAAGCTTCTATCAATTGGCGTAAAACCCGATCTTGTAGTAGGAGATTTGGATAGCGTAAATCTGGATTTACGTGCTAATTTGAATACGATATATCTACCTGATCAAGATTATTGCGACTTTTCTAAAGCAATGGCTCACTTAAAAACAGTAAAGTTATTGCCATCAATAGTAACGGGTATTACTGGAGGAGCAATTGATCACATACTACAGAATATTAACATTTTTCTAAGTACGGGCAGTATCTTTTACACACCTTCACCTCCCATGGTAGGTTACACTTTACAAAAAGGTATTACCCATTTTTTTTCTTTGCCAAAAAATACTAAAATATCTTTACTTGGTATACCGAGAGCTCAAATATCAACTAAAGGATTAAAATGGGAACTGCACCTTAGTAATCTTGCTTTTCCGGGAAAAAATTCTTGCTTTAATCGAAGTTTAGGCAATAAGGTATCCGTAGAAGTACACAGTGGTATATGTCTAGCAATGATTTATTTAGAGACAGTAGATGATGCTGCAAGACATCATGTGCGTCAAGTTAAGAAGTAAATAGACTTCTTGCATAACCCAAACTAAGTAGAAAAAAGGTATCATCCAAGTAGCTGACACTGGTTCCTTTATGACGTTTCATTCCAGTTTCAGCTACTTGAATGACAGCAGTCCTACGTCATACCGCCGCGGTATCTCTTAGCCGCTAACAAGCAGCGGGATGACGAATTGCTTAACCGTCATACCGCGATTCATTCGCGGTATCTCTTAGCTGCTAACACGTAGTGGGATACTTGATCTTTACAGGGATGACGGTTGTCAGGCTAGCCTGTCATCCCAGTGCCCAGACACTGGGATCCAGGAATTTTATTAAGTTGGTAAGCATAAAAGTGTTATGTAAAATACAACGTTCTTGATGGGATTGCGTGAAAGGCTGGATTCCAGCGTCACGCGCTGGAATGACAGCAGTCCTACGTCATACCGCGATTCATTCGCGGTATCTCAGCCGCTAACAAGAGATCCCGCTAACAAGTAGCGGGAT
The DNA here is from genome assembly GCF_964028565.1 of Wolbachia endosymbiont (group A) of Tromatobia lineatoria. Lineage (NCBI taxonomy): Bacteria > Pseudomonadati > Pseudomonadota > Alphaproteobacteria > Rickettsiales > Anaplasmataceae > Wolbachia > Wolbachia endosymbiont (group A) of Tromatobia lineatoria. The sequence goes on along the minus strand of NZ_OZ034791.1, from coordinate 656,318 downwards.
GACGGTTGTCGTTCAGCCACAAACATTAAGAAATTTACCAAATGAAAAAAAAGGCAAAAGAAGCCCTGAGGTTATTATCCGCTTTAAAATATTGGCGTTTTTTATGTTTTAAACGCTTGACAAGTGAGATTCAGCCGCTTTTAATTGCAACTAACCTACGCTGCAAATGTTTAAGAAATTTACTAAGCAGAAAAAAACACAAAGAATCCCCGAGTTAGCTAGTCTTTTACTATCTCTGTCGAGTATTGGCATTTTTTGATGTCTTGTAACGCTTTATAAGCGCGTTCAGCTTATTTAGATAAAAATCTAGATGTAGATGAAGTTTTGTAAAGACATACAGTATCTATATACTGCAAAAAATTGAACATAAGACGCCGATACATTAAGTAATCCTTACCTTTTAATCTGCAGATTGGCGAAAGCAAATACAATAGCTTCAGTTTCATGATAAGTGGGCTGGCGGAGTTTGTCAAGCAAGTTTTTTCGTTTCTACTGAATGACAGTTGTGGCTTGGGAGGTAGTGCAAGAAGTCTATTGTATTACTGAATTATTAATAATTCAGTAATAGTGCCTGCTATGTAGCTAAAATTTTCCTTTAACTTAAGCTATATGTAGCTAAAATAACTTGGGTTTACCGACAACCGTCATCCCGCTGCTTGTTAGCGGGATCTAGAGATATCGCGGCGGTATGACCCTGACTTGCATTAGCTATGTATAATAAAGGGAATCTATGACAAAAGAATCATTGGTAAAAACTGATATAGTGAAAGTTGAAGACAAAAAGGCGGTAAGAAGCTTTTTTAAAATACTAGGTGGAGTGGCAGATGCTGTAAGATCGTGGATTGGTAACATCAGTCCTGATTTAAGCAACAGTCGCGATATCGATAGTTTAGTCTTGAAGATGAACGAGTGCTTAAACCCAAAGGGAGGGGAGGTTTCAGCACGTAAGAACGCTGTATCTCTTGGTAACCTGTACTTGAGCTTATCAGAGAAAGGTAAAATAAAATTTCTACAAACCCTGGCAGAAAAATTTAATCCGAATAAAGCGGAAATAGATGAGAAAATTAGAGAGTATAAGAAAAACCAAGATCCCGAGTTAAACTATAAATTTGAACAGGATTTAATAAAAATTCTTGAATCACCGCGTTCTAAAATATTGAAGCAATTTATTTCTTTACCAGAAGGCCTTAAGTTTATTGTTGATATGCGTTCTGACGTGCTTAAGCTAAAGAACCAATATAGAAGCTTGAATCCACTAGAAAGCGAATTAAAAAATATACTCTATACTTGGGTTGATGTTGATCTACTTGATCTTCGTCAAATCACCTGGGATTCACCTGCATCATTGCTAGAAAAACTTATAAAATATGAAGCTGTGCATAAAATTTCCTCTTGGGATGACTTAAAAAACAGGCTGGGTCTCTGTTTTGCTTTTTTTCATTACAAGATACCAAACGAACCTCTAATTTTTGTAGAGGTTGCATTGGTGGATAAGATTGCAGATAGCATTCAACACCTTTTAGATGAGTCAGTACCTTCAAATGATCCGAGTAATGCAAGCACTGCTATATTCTATTCAATATCAAACACTCAAGCAGGGTTATCTGGAATCAGCCTTGGTAATTTTTTGATCAAAAGGGTTGTAGAAAAGCTATCACAGGAGTTTAAAAGTATAAAAACATATGCAACTCTTTCTCCAATACCTGGCTTTACGAAATGGCTAAAAAACAATCTAAACCAAGATGTCACTTTATTGGGCAAACTAAATATAAAACAATCTAGTGCAGAAATTTTAGAAAGTGCAGAGCAATTAAAAACTAATGTTGAATGTACAAATGAAACTAAACAATACATGCTTAAACTATGTGCATATTATTTACTAAAAGTGAATAATAGTAATGGAAATACTTATGACCCGGTGGCGCATTTTCATTTAAGCAATGGCGCATCAATAAAACAATTAAACTGGATGGCGGATACTTCTGAAAAGGGTATTAGTCAGTCAGCCGGGATGATGGTAAATTATCTATATGAGTTGCCTAAAATAGATAATAATCATGAAAACTATATGGTTAATAAAGTGATTTCCTGCTCGAAAAAAGTGTCGTCTATGTTGAAGGAGTAAATAGTCTCTTAATAAAGGATTGCCCTCACAACACTTAAAATGTAAAATGGTTCTACTTAAGTAAAATAGCCATAAATGAACAACATAAGAAATTTTGCAATAATAGCGCATATAGACCACGGTAAGTCAACGCTTGCTGACCGTTTAATAGAGGAATGTAACGGCCTTGAAGCAAGAGAAATGATCAATCAAATACTCGATTCAATGGATATAGAACGCGAACGTGGGATTACAATTAAGGCACAGACGGTAAAACTCAATTATACGGCAAACGACGGTAATCAATATTGCCTAAATCTCATGGACACCCCAGGTCACGTTGACTTTTCTTACGAGGTAAGCCGAAGCTTAGCCGCATGTGAAGGTTCACTTTTAGTGGTAGATAGTAGCCAGGGCGTTGAAGCACAAACCCTTGCAAATGTATATAAAGCTATTGACAACAACCATGAAATAATAGTTGTGCTCAATAAAGTTGATCTTCCTGCTGCAGATCCAGAAAAGGTAAAACTCCAGGTTGAGGAAATAATCGGTATTGATGCAAGTGAGTCAGTTTTAATATCAGCAAAAACTGGACTTGGAATAAAAGATGTACTGGAAGCAATAGTAGCAAAACTTCCAGCTCCTCAAGGTGATGTAAATGCTCCATTGCAAGCAATTTTGGTTGATAGTTGGTATGACACTTACTTAGGAGTAGTAATTTTAGTGCGAGTTAAAAATGGAGTGCTAAAAAAAGGCATGAGAATTGTTATGATGTCTAATAATGCTACATACCAGATAGATAATATCGGTATTTTCACCCCTAAAAAAGTGATGACGGGTGAACTTTCAGCGGGTGAAGTTGGTTTTATAACTGCTTCAATGAAGGAAGTAGCAGACTGCAAGGTAGGGGACACTATCACTGAGGAAAAGAGACCTTGTAGTGAAGCACTTCCTGGATTTAAAGAAGTTCATCCTGTGGTATTTTGTAGCATTTTTCCTCATAAAACGGATGATTTTAAATATCTAAGAGAAGCTCTAGAAAAGTTACATTTAAATGATGCAAGTTTTACTTTCGAGGCTGAAACTTCAAATGCACTAGGCTATGGATTTCGTTGTGGTTTTTTGGGAATGTTGCATCTTGAAGTTATTCAAGAAAGACTCGAAAGAGAGTTTGATTTAGACCTAACAGCAACTGCACCGAGTGTTATATATAGGGTTACAACACGAAGTGGTGAAGTTTTGAATATTCATAACCCAAGTGATATGCCAGATCCAACAAAGATTGAAATGGTAGAAGAGCCGTGGATTACCGCAACCATAATGGTCCCTGATCAATACTTAGGTGATATTCTATCTCTATGTGAAGAAAGGAGGGGAGAACAGGAGGATTTATCTTACATTGGTAACACAACAACAGCATTGTTAAGATATAAATTACCACTGTCTGAAGTTGTTTTTGACTTTTATGATCGATTAAAATCAATTTCCAAAGGATATGCAAGTTTGGATTGGGAAATTTCCAGCTATCTGGTAAGCCAAATAGATAAATTAAGCTTTTTAATTAATGGAGAGCCCGTAGATGCACTGGCTTGTATCGTTCACAAAAGTAGGGCAGAAAAAAGGGGGCGTGAAATATGTGCACGCTTGAAGGATTTAATACCACGTCAGCAATATAAAATCGCGATTCAAGCGGCAGTGGGCGGAAAAATCATTGCCAGAGAAACGATTAACCCATACAGAAAAGATGTAACAGCTAAACTCTATGGTGGGGATGTAACGCGAAGAATGAAACTACTTGAAAAGCAAAAGAAGGGTAAAAAAAGGTTACATTCTATAGGGAACGTAAATATTCCACAGAATGCTTTTATTCAAGCCTTGAAGATAAGTGATTGATCTTAAAAGACTTCTTGTATAGTTTTTGGCAACAACCGTTAGAAACGAAAAAACTTACTTGACAAACTCTGCCAGCCCCCTTATCATGAAAGTGAAGCTATTTATTTATCTTCTCTGTACAGATTAAATGACAAAAAAACTCACGTATCTGGCGTCTCATGTTTAATTTTTTGCACTATGTGCACCTTATGTCTTTATCAAACTTCTACCTACATAAGCTGAAACGCGCTTATAAAGCGTTTAAAACATAAAAAAACGCCAACTTAAAAAATGGATAGTGAATAACTAGCTACCCTAGGGTTTCTTTTGCCTTTTTTTCTGTTTAGTAAATTTCTTAATGTTTCTAATTTAGATTAGTTGCGGTTTAAAAGCAACTGAATCGCGGTTATTAAGCATTTAGAATAAAAAAACGCCATACTTGAAAGTATAATGTAAGTAATTAGCCAACCACGGGGCTTCTTTTGCCTTTTTTTTCATTTGGTAAATTTCTTAATGTTTATGGCTAAACGACAACCGTCATCCCGCTACTTGTTAGCGGCTGAGATACCGCGGCGGTATGACGTAGGACTGCTGTCATCCCAGTGCTTGACACTGGGATCCAGTTGAGCTATTTCAACAAAAATACTGCATTTGAGATGAACGTTCCAGACTTATTTATAAATATAACAATTAAAGTCTGGATTCCAGCGTCAAGCACTGGAATAATATCGTTTACTATGTCTATATTACAATATTTGTGCAGTTGTGTGTCAACTACTTTTGTGGCACCGTTTGTTATTCAATCTTTATGCTAGTTTTACTAAAAATTATAGTATTTTAGGTATAATTGCAATATCTAAATTTAAGGTATAGAGATGAACCCTAGGAAAGTTTTTAATATTCTTTTTATAGTATTATTTATTTCTTTTTCTCATGTTGGGAGTGCTGCCGCTGACACTAATACTGATACAACTGCTCAAGTAATATGCAACATTATTGGCTACGTTTGGGGAATAGGCGGACCGCTTATGACCGTAGTGATAATAGGTGCAGCTTTGCTTGCGATATTTGGTAGAATGCCATGGCCAGCTCTTTTTGCACTCGGTATATTTTGTGCTGTATTTTTCGGTGCTAAAACTATCGTCATAAAAGTAATGGGTGGTATAGGCGGCACTGGAAATACTTCTTTGATGGACCAATGCGGAACAGGAGACACAAAAAAAAACTATTTTTTTCTAAAACAGACCTGATGCACGGCTTCAACTATATCTTCCACTTGCGGTAATGCTTTTTTTTCTAGATTTGCAGCGTAAGGTAAGGGGATGTCCTTGCCAGTTACACGTACAACTGGAGCATCAAGGTAGTCAAATCCTTGTTCCATAACAACGGCTGACAGCTCTGCTCCTATTCCTGCAAATGGCCATCCTTCTTCTACACTAACTAACCTATTAGTCTTCTGAATAGAGTTAATAACAGTTTGAGTGTCAAGTGGTCTTAAGGTTCTGAGGTCAATAACTTCAGCTTCTATACCTTTACTCGAAAGTAAATCTGCTGCATTTAAGGCATCCATTAATTTTAATGAAAAAGCAGTGATAGTTACATCCTTTCCTTCCTGTATAACAGCAGCTTTGCCTATCTCAAGTAGATAATCTTTGTTTGATAGCTCAGAGTCAGAAACTTCATGCTCATGTCCATAAGCTATTTCGTTTTCTAGAAATATTACCGGATTAGGGTCACGAATTGCAGCTTTAAGCAGACCTCTGCAATCTGAGGCAAAATAGGGTGCTATTACTTTTAACCCCGGTATATGCGAATACCAAGCTGCAAAGCATTGAGAATGTTGTGCAGCAACTCTTGCTGCAGCGCCATTTGGTCCACGAAATACTATAGGGCATCCAAGTTGTCCGCCTGACATATAATTTGTTTTTGCTGCGGAATTCACAATTTGGTCAATAGCTTGCATAGAAAAATTAACAGTCATAAACTCGACTATTGGCTTTAATCCAGCAAATGCCGCTCCAACAGCAAGGCCAGCAAATCCATGTTCGGTAATAGGCGTATCAACTACTCTGTTTTCTCCAAACTCTTTCAGTAATCCTTTCGTTACTTTATAAGCACCATCATACTCTGCAACTTCTTCACCCATGATAAGCACATCAGAGTCGTTTTGCATTTCTTCTCTAATTGCTGTGCATAAAGCTTCTCTTACACTTAAGGTTGCCATTTATAAACTTTTATAGACTTTAACTAAAGTAACTATATCAGAATTACTGGGGGTAAGTAAAGTGTACAAATTAAGTTTTACAAACATCATGACCAACTCATTCCAAAAAAAAATCTTCTCACGCTTGCTGGTTTTGGTTGCTAAAAATGATTGTATTGCTTGTGTTTTTAATAATATATACTGCTAAGTTAATAATAATTCACTTGGGAATAACAGAAAAATACATGATAATTTTATATTTCAAATAGAATAAAATCCTTTTTATTGATACTGTCTTTTTTTGTAAAAAACATTCCTAACTTTTCCACCACTTTTTCTGGCTAAGGTCAGTATAACTTTTGCTTGAAATAACTGTTTATATGGTGCAATTTACAGCTTTTAGTTGCTAAAATTATAACTCTTAATTTAATAATTTTAATCCAATAAGCTTTCAGGTTAATAAAATTAAATTATTTTAGTAAATGCAATACCATGTCTTTATTTGTGGGTAATAATAAGAATAACGAAGGTTGGCTCAGCTACACTTCTATAATTTCAATTTTTATGTTTACCGTATAAAAGAAGTTTCTTCTATCTGTGTCTTCGCGTTTGAAACTAACTTTATTCTATCTCTTTCTTGTTCTGGACTTAACCTGTGAAGCGCGTAACTGAAATCTTCCTCACTCACTATAAGCCGTCTTTGCGCACCAGCGCTAATTTTTGCTTCATTCACTAATTGCTCTAACTCAGCCCCAGAATAGCCTTCAGTCTTGTCTGCAATGTCTTGGAGGCTTAGCTTTTCATCAGTTTTTGTACCTCGCATATAAAGTGCCAATATCTTTTGTCTCACCTCTATGTTTGGATTAGGGACATAAACCTTCTGACCTAAACTTCCAGGTCTAATAAGTGCTGGATCTATACCACCGATAAGGTTAGTTGCACCAATTACTATTATATCTTTTCTGCTCTTAAATCCATCTATTTCAGTTAACAACTGTGTTAAACTCTCTCGACAATGGTAAGCTGAGTTATTAGCGGTACTTCTTTTTTGAGCAACTGCATCTATTTCATCTATAAAGACTATACAAGGAGAATATTTTTTTGCTATTTTAAAAAGCTCGCGTACAGCATGTGCACCATGACCAATATATACTCCAATAAGTTCAGGACCTGAGATGCTTATGAAATTCATATTTGATTCACCTGCAATTGCACGAGCGATAAGTGTTTTACCATTTCCAGGAGGGCCATATAATATGTAACCTCTTAGTGAATTAATACTTTTATTTCCAAACAGCTTGCGCATTTCTTCTGTCATTTGGTCACAGCAAATCATCTGCAACCGTTGTCTTAAGGAGTCATCAATTATAGCATCAGCAAATGTTATTCTTTTATCATCTGAATTAGCTAATTCTATCGATATAGGCAGCTCTACTTCCTTTAGTTTGCTGAATACTTGATCATATACAAACCAAACAATAAAAAGGAGAACGACAAGTAACACACAAGGCATAGCTTCACTAACATAATGTGCAGCTAACTCATACCCTTTACTAAGCAACATTGTATGCATATAGGCAAACAAAAAAGCGATAGAGATAATAGTTGCCACGCATAGTAAACAGATTGAAATTCTTTTTAGTAATTCTGAAATTTCAATTTTTTTCATCTTAATACCTTATACCAATTTTAAACTAAGAATAATTTTATCTAGCTTACCTATTTTAGCTTGATTAGAGTGTTCAGAAAAATTATCAAGTACGTACTTTAATTTATTAAATACTAAAAACAATATATCACCATATTGTCACATACATCTTTAAAGTTTACCAAATTCATTTTCAAAAAACAAGATTTTATTATTAACCCGAATTCTGGATTAGATTTTAGGTAAATTATTGAAAGTCTTGAATTTTACTAAATTAGTAACTAGTCTTAAAATGCTTACTCCTTTATCGTAAATGCTAAAACAATAAGCTATTGATATTCTTGTTTTTTTTAATCTCCAATCCAGAATTCGGGTTAAAAACGCTAACTTGTATCTTCAAGAAGTAAGACATAATAGCTCTAAAATGTCTTGCAAGGAAAGGTAAAGCTGAACGCTAACTTATGCCAGAAAAATACCGTCTTGTTTGCCTTTTTGAGTAGTATCATCTTATTTTTCCTGTAAATTTTGTTTATAACGCCTAAGATTTACGATATTTTAATCCCGGTAGAATATCTTATAAAATCAGATTATATGTTATACCTATGGAAATAGATAACTTTCAGCAATATTACAACCAAGAAGAAATGAAGACAGTAACATTAGCTCAAATTTATAAAGACTTGGTAATAAAGATATTCGATATAGCCACAAGCAAAATGTAAGCTACTATTAATGGTATTATGGAAATAGCACCAACGATACCACCTACTATACCTACTACCAGAGGTGACGGAGTAGTAAGGCTTAATATAATAAGTGGGAGAGATATAATTGATAGTATTATAGAAATTACACCTACTGTTTTCAGAAGAGATAGAAATCCTTTTGAATCTGAGAGTTCTTTAATTCCTTAAATAATATAAAGAAAATGCTTATACACATTATAGCACAAAGTATTACTGCTGCTATTTTTATTATAGCTGCTGCTATAAGTGCTGCTAAATAAGCTATATTCATTGCAATTATCACACACCATAATAAAAAAGTCAACTCCATATGTTTAGGTTGTAAAATCCCAAAAAGCAGCCAGAATAGAATAAGCAAACATTTACGAATTGAATTTAGTGCAAACAAGGGTGTTGATATCAACCATACTCTGCAGAATCGCAATATGGTATGACTACATGCTTTTTATTGATTTGATTAACATAATCAGCAGAGAGTTTTGTTTTGCAAAAGATGTCTACAGTAACATACTGCAATTATTTGGAATTGTAGGGCTAGGTGCAATTGTAAGGCCACTTGGTGCATTCATATTTGGTCACGTTGGTGACAGGTATGGAAGGAGGATAGCATTAATAATTACTATCTTGCTAATATCGATACCATCAAGTCTCATTGCATTTATTCCAAGTCACAATCAAGTAGGTATAATTTCTACTATATTGCTTCTTGCAATCCATATAACACAAGGAATTGCACTTGGTGGTGAACAAGGAAGTTCTGTTTATCTTATAGAGCATTTATCCAGTAGGAAAGAGAACTTAGGGATGTATTTTGGAATGATGGGTTTTGGTCGCTCCATTGGCGTCTTGCTTTCTGCGGTAATAGTGATTATCTGCAAAAAAACTACTGATTTTTGTACCTGGGGTTGGAGATTGCCATTTATTTTCTCAGCTATTTTAGGATTAATTAGCGCGTATAGCATATACACATTGGGAGAAACTCCAGCATATGAAAAAAATCGAAAACAAAGAAATTTACCTGATTTGCCAATAATAGAGCTTATAAAACGCCACAAGAGAGCTCTTATACTTGCTATTTTAATATCTGTACCTGTTAATGTTGCTGTTGGATTTACCATATTTCTTCGAACTCTCGCAAAGGAAATAGCATCAGTGGATGTTTATGTAACAACATATATCAACGAAATTGTATTGATTATAACCAGTGTATTAATGCCGATATCTTCAATAGCGTTTGGAATGTTGGCTGATAAAGTTGGAAAAGAGCGCACTGCAATCTTATTTATAGCAATTACAATGGCACTGTGTTGTCCTGCGTTATCTATTGCATATTACTATAAAAATTATCTTGTGATTGCGTTGAGCGTAATGGTTCTCTCTATAATAGAAAGGGGTATAGTTCCCATAGGAATAGTTGCATCTGAACTCTTTCCTACCAATGTTAGATTTAGTGGTGTGAGCTTATCACGCAATATCTCTTATGCGTTACATGGAGGATTTACTCCTATGGTTTGTATTTGGTTGACTGTAACATTTCCTCAAACAAACCTTGCTGCTGGGCTTTATATAGTCTTCTGCTTGTTGATCAGTGTGGTAGCAATATTGCAAATAAAACCGCAAGATAAGAAATTTGATTGGTCTTAGTTTTCTCTTAAGTGTGTATTCTCCTAAGTTGAAAAAAGGTGTGAAAAATGCGCTAATCTCGCTAAATGAGAAAATTTTATTGCGGAAAAATTAGAACGATCAAAAACACATGCCATGATAAACTTTTTTATGCGTAACACTAATTTCTTATTCTATTCGTCTAAAAAAACAGTATTTCCAACTGTAAATTTAAGTCTTTACAAGCGTCACAAATATAGTATGATATAAGTTAGGCTTTATAGAGGGTATATGGCAACAGATACAGAAAATAATAATAGAATTAATATAGTACGTGAACAAGCAGGAAATGCTGTTCATTCAGATATTGCTTACTCAGAAAGAATACAAAAATCAGTAGAAAATGAAGCATTGTGTGATGCGTGGTCTAATTTTGAGTACTTTGAAGATGTGTTGAGAATAAAAAACAGCACCGATAGGGAAAACAGAATTAAGCAGCTTATCAAGGAAGATTTAGATATAAATGCTACAAAAAATGGCAAAACTATTCTAGACGTTGCTATAGAAAAAAATGCTCATCAAAAGTTATAAGTTCATTAATAAGCAATGGCAGTAGGATTGATACTATAGATGCTAGCGATCGTACTGTACTGCATAGATCTGTTAGGAATGAAAATAGAAAAGTTGTTGAGTTGTTTTTAGAAGCTAATGAAAAAGAAGTGTCTCAGTACCTGGTAGCAAGGTTTTTGCCATTGTCTATGTTATGTCAAAAAATAGAAGTAAATGCTAAGGATAATGATGGTTGTACTGCTTTGGATTATGCTCAATATGGCAGTGAAATGTATAGCTTGCTGCAAAAATATGGAGCACAACATAGTGAAAAGTTTTTATACTCACGCAACCTTAATATAGGGGAATTAGATTTAAATAAACTTGTTTCTGACCATAACTACTGCTTTGATGTGCTTACAAAAGCATTAGAGATTGAGGACAGATGCGAAAAGGAAGAGGTTATAGATTGGTTGCTAAAAAATGGTGCTAACATTAATGTTAATAAAGGTGATCAAGCCCTACTGAGTGTTGCAGCTGAAAAAGGTGATGTTGAAAATGCTGTGCTATTGCTTGAAAGGGGAGCACATGAAGGAGTAAATTCTCAAGATGCTGAAGGAAGAACGTTATTACTAAATGCAATTATTCAAGATAAGTTGGGCCATGCAAAATATCTCATAAAACAAAGAGTTAACGTTAATATACCAGATAATAATGGAAATAGCTCACTACACTACGCTGTTGTCAATTTTATTAAGCAGCGCTTAATTGAATGTGATGAAACCTATACAGCTAACGCTACTTTTTATGATTTTCTTAAGAATGGTGCAGATCTCTATATCAAAAATCATGATAACCTTACAGCATTTGAATATGCTTTTCACGCAAGAATAGCTCCTAGGGAAGCTGTTTATTTATTCAAGCTATATATAGAAAGAGGTGATCAGAGTGAAAACATGCAGTTAGTAAAAAATTTCAAATTGCCTTCTGGTGAAACACTATTGGAGTATTTTTTCAACAATAAATTATTTGATAGTGCTCAATCTTGTATAGATCTAGGAGCAAATGTTTCGCATAATGGGTCATCTTTACTGATACAAGCTCTTCAGAATCGAGATATAGAAGGTATCGGGTTTCTTTTACGAAACAGAGCAGACATTCCAAATAACGCAAACATTTCAAATAATAAGAAAAACTGTAAGTTGTATTTCCAAGTAGCGGTTGGATGTGTAGCGATGTTTTCGCTTGGTATGGGAGCTGCAGCCACGTTTACTCTAATTAAAATGTCTCCGCTAGTGTTAGTAATAGTAGCTGTGACCTTCTTTTTGACTGCAATAGCATCTATGTCTCTGTTTGTATTATATAAAAAAGTAAAAGGGGAACGCAAACACGAGGTAATTGTTAATAATGCTGTATTTAACATAAGTCTAGAAGAAGCAGCTAATGATTTGTTTAGCGGGTTATCAACTATAGCAGAAAGAGGAGCAGAAGCAGGTGCACTATACCTGGAAGTAAAGGAAAAGACTGAAAGTGTAGCTAAAAAAATGACATCCAAAAAGGAATTAATTGAAGCAAGATTTCAAAATATACAAGAAAATTTCATTAATAAGTTAAGTAATTTTGAAGAACTTCAAGGTGCTAGAGATTCTAGTACTTTAAAGAAATTCTATGCTGCTGTTAAAGATGTTCTAAAGATACGCTCCAGCATTCCTATTTCCAATTTACATCTATTATCGCTTGTTTACCATTTATCAGAAGTACAATTTTAACTGCCATAAGTGAAAGAAAATTGCCTGAAGATAAGCAGTGGGCTAAGGTATTAAAAAATACAGTACCAAACTTAATAAGAAATCAAGAAGTTGTGCGGAATGTTATAGTACCAACTCTTACTGATATTTTAAAGAGCCTATCAGAATCAAGAGAAGAAAGAAAATTTATAATCTATACTCTGGTCTGCCTGAAAGAAGTGATTGATGAAGTTTATACGACATCGGTACAAGAGTCATTGTATAGGATATTAGGAGTAGAACTTGCAAATAGTCTAAATGGTATGGTACAGGCAATAAGTAACCTATTAGGCTGCTATGGACACGAAGAAGTAGAACGTGCAAGAACCGCAAATGAGTTAGATTACAGAGTAGGTAAACTTACACCTGAAGAAACGCAGCAATTCGTTATAAACTTAGGAGAGAGAGTAGGATCTCTCAGGGAGTTTGAGGGTCGAGTTACAAATAAACAGTCAATTAGTAAATTGATAGATTATTGTTTGGACCCAAAACTGAATGATAGGGAAGCAGCCGCAACACTATTAAATTATATACTCACATGTACTGAAGATGGTCGTTATTTGGCCGCTGAAGCTGGTACTAATAATAATTTATCTAGCAACTCTAATGTTGTACTTATTACGCACGTGGCAGCAAATCGATCTGCACAGTTAGACTAGAGGCGGCTATATGGAAAAAAGTGAAGATAGTTTCAGAGATAAGCAAGCAAATGACAATTGATAGACTTAAACTATGTTCTCAATTTCTCAAAAAAATCCTTTAACAAAAAAGAGCATTCTGTTTCTAATATCCCACCATAAACTTCAGGTATATGGCTGCAAAATTGAAATATCTTAGCACCATTTTCAATTCCTCCACCTTTTGGATTATAAGCTCCAAAGTACAATCGTTTAATTCTGGCAAAGGAAATAGCTTGAGCACACATCGGACATGGTTCTAATGTTACGTACATATCAGCATCACAAAGCGTGGGAGTTGAAAATGCTTGTCTGATCGCTAACATCTCTGCATGTGCAGTTGGATCGCTGGATATATTGTGTGCAGAAGAAATGATATTGTCTCCACTCACTATTACAGCACCTATGGGCACCTCATCATTTTTTTGAGCGAGTTTGGCTTGCTCTATGGCAAGCTCCATATATTGATACTTAAACACTAGGCACTTATTTCTTATCAATTGCTGCTTTAACGAACGACACGAAAAGAGGATGAGGAGAAAACGGCTTTGATTGAAATTCTGGATGAAACTGCACACCAATAAACCACGGATGACTCTCTAACTCCACTGCCTCTATGCACGTTCCATCTTCTGATATGCCACTGCATAACAGCCCATTTTTTTCTAAGTCATCTTTATAATCTGAATTGATTATGTACCTATGCCTGTGTCTTTCTGAAATAGTAGTGTTACTATATGCATCCATCATTTTAGAGTTTGCATTTATATTACATTTGTATGCCCCAAGTCTCATGGTTCCACCAAGATCGTCATCTTGATCGCCAGCTAACTTAACGATTGGATGTTTACAGTTACGAAATTCTTCAGAGTGTGCATCTTCAAGCTTAACAACATTACGAGCAAACTCAATAATTGCAAGCTGCATACCAAGGCAAATTCCGAAAAATGGGATATTATTTGTACGGGCATAATTTATTGCTAATATTTTACCCTCTACTCCGTCATCACCAAACCCCCCTGGAACAAGGATTGCATGAGAATTCTGTAATTTCTCTCCTATAAGTTTTTCATTTATAGGTTTTTCTTCCTTCTCTCTTGAGTTAACCCAATTTATCCTTACTTTGACTTTATTACTAATCGCACCATGATTTAATGCTTCAACTAGTGATTTATACGCATCAGGGAATTCGGTGTATTTTCCCACTATAGACACAGTAACTTCCTGTGTTGGGTGCCTTATGGAATGCACTATTTGATCCCATTCAGTCAAGCTTGGTCTTGGCTTACTTAAATGAAAGTGCTCCAAAATTTGCGTATCAAGCCCACATTGGCTATACAACACCGGTAACTCATATATATGACTCACATCAGGAGCAGGTATCACATTGGATAAAGAAACATTGCAAAGCTTAGCTATTTTCTCTCTTTGATTATCGAAAATTTCTTTCTCACTGCGGCATAATATAATATCTGGTTGTAACCCCGCGGAATTTAACTCTCGAACTGAATGCTGCGTTGGCTTTGTCTTTAATTCTTGCGCTGCGGTAAGATATGGTATTAAAGTTAAGTGAATAAGGATAACTCTTTGTTTTCCTAATGTGTAGTTAACTTGGCGTATAGCCTCCAAAAATGGTTGGCTTTCAATGTCACCTACAGTTCCACCTATTTCACATATTACAAAATCTAAACCTTCCGTACCATTAAAAATGAACGATTTGATCAAATCTGTTACATGAGGAATGACTTGCACAGTTTTGCCCAGATAATCACCACGCCTCTCTTTCTTCAATAACTTATGATATATCTTACCAGTTGTTATATTGTCATCTTTTGTTGCTTTAATTCCAGTAAAACGCTCATAATGCCCAAGATCCAAATCAGTTTCAGCACCATCTTCGGTAACAAATACCTCTCCGTGCTGAGTTGGGTTCATTGTCCCAGGATCAATGTTGAGATACGGGTCAAGTTTTCTGATACGGATCTTAAAACCGTGAGCTTGAAGAAGCGCACCAACACTCGAAGCAACTAAGCCTTTACCAAGCGATGACACAACTCCACCTGTGACAAAGATAAATTTAGCTTCCTTCATTAATTTTCAAATGGAACAGAAGTAGATTCACTTTCTTGCTTTTTTTCTAATATAATTTTTTCTGCGATCGATTTTTTATGTACGTCTTTTGAACATAATCCTGACAATAGCAATGTGTTTATAATAAACAATCCAGCAACAATAGCCGTTATTCTGCTGAGCGGGTTTTCAGAAGATTTCACCGGAATCATCGAATTGACCCCCTGTTGTGTATTACTAAAACCACTTAACGAACTACTTCCAGGCGGCTGCAAGAGCACTAAAATTACTAACACAACAACCAATATTATTTGAAATATACTTAATACCGCTACTGACATTATAGATAGGGCTGAAAATAAAAATCTTAGCAGTACAAAGCACGTAAGTCAAGAACATCTGTCACCCAAGTAGTTTGAAATCTAAGTATGTATTTACTGCTTACCTTATTTTGATTAACATATGCATAAGACTTTGGGCTTAATATGTATCACATTTTAAAATACAAAGATTATGAACCAAAAATAGACGAAAGTGCTTTCATCGCAGGTGGTTCGCATATCATAGGCAAGGTTGAAATAGGAAGAGATGCAAGCATCTGGTTTAATTGTGTAATCAGAGGGGACGTCGGATCAATAAAAATAGGTAATGGAACAAATATTCAAGATGGAACGGTAATTCATGTGGATAGAAACCCAGGTGGTGACACAATTATTGGCAGCATGGTAACAGTGGGACATTTTTGTGTGTTGCACGCATGCACGGTGCATGATAAGGCGTTTATTGGTATGGGCTCTACCGTGATGGACCATGCAGTTGTGGAGCCTGAAGCTATGGTAGCTGCTGGCTCACTGGTAACACACGGAAAAGTGATAAAAAGTGGGGAAATATGGGCTGGCAGGCCAGCAAAGTTCTTCAAAAAGATGTCGAATGAAGAAATTAAACATATTACACAATCAGCACAAAATTATATTATGCTAATGAAGGAATATAAAAACTGAAGTTCGCGTCAAGTGTTTTACTTGACACGTACATTTCGGCTTAACCCTTGTTACTTCTTTTTCCCATTCTCATTTACTTCTTGTGCTTTTGCCCCATCTACTTGAGTACTAGGTAATACTGCATATGTAATACCACCGGCTACGAGTGCAGATGCTACTGCTATACCAATCATTACTAAATCTCTAACTTAACTGTACGTTCAAGTGCAGTAAATGCTATCAGTCCAGCAGCAAGACCCATACCAACAGTAGCAGTGTACCGTGCTCCATTGCCTTGTTTTGGTTGCTCAGTTGTTTTGCTTTTATCTTCTAGTTTTCTATTTTTCTCCTCTAACAATTGTACTGTGGGATGGCAAGATAGGGCTTTTACCATAATCTCCTCTTTCCCATCGTTAAAGCCTAACAGATTTTTCATTTCTTCTAGGCGACTAAAATATTTGCCACCCTTTTTCCCAACGGATTTTACATTCATGATTGTATTATCTCCTAGTTCTTCTTGAGGATAAGAACCAGTAATATATAGTTGTTGATCATTTAGCGTACAGCCCACATAAAACTTGTCATCAATTATAGCACCACTCTTATCTACGTTTTTATACTTTTTAAATTCTTCATAATCATCTTTTTTTATAACAAGCACTATTTTATCATCGGCAACCTGTATTGTACCATTCTTTAAGCTTAGCATAACGAACCTCAATTATAATTTAACATTACATAATACCCTTAGAACCTAAGGTCAAGTAATATTCTTATCATAGCATAGAAAATTTATGTTCGTAAACAAAAAATTTTGGCGTAAAATTGCCGTAATTGTGCTATAGCTAAAGTAATTTAGGTTTACCGACCATCGTCATTCCGCTGCTTGTTAGCGGGATCTAGAGATACCGTGGCGGTATGACGTTGCTAGCTTAAGGTTTAAAATTGAGAAATATTTATGTTAAAAGAAAAATACGGCTTTAAAGAAGTTGAAGACAAATGCAACATATTGTGGGAAGGAAGTAAAGTTTATAAATGGAATGGTGAAAAGGATAACACTTTCACTATAGACACACCTCCGCCGACAATATCGGGAAAACTCCATATTGGCCATATATTTAGCTATTGCCACACGGACTTTATTGCAAGGTTTCAGCGCATGCTGGGAAAAGATGTGTTTTACCCAATTGGGTTTGATGATAATGGGCTTCCCACTGAAAGATTGGTTGAACAAACCTATAAAACCCGTGCAAAAGAAGTTGGCAGAGAAAAATTTATAGAGATGTGCCATGAGGTTATTGAAAAATCAAAGCAAGAATTCAAGGAACTATTTAAATCAGTCGGCATTAGTTATGACTGGGATTTGGAATATCACACGATCAGCAAGGAAACTGTGACGCTTTCACAGATGTCGTTTATTGATCTATATAATAAAGGGTATGCATATAGAAAAATGCAGCCCATCCTTTGGGACCCGGTTGATAAAACAGCAATTGCGCAAGCAGAAATAGAAGATAAAGTTTTTGAGTCATCCTTAAACACGATAGTTTTCTCTACTCAAGAAAATGAGCAGATCAATATTGCAACTACGCGACCTGAGTTACTTCCAGCATGCGTTGCAGTTTTTTGTCATCCAGAGGATGCGCGCTACACTCATCTGATCGGAAAAACAGCCATAGTGCCAATAACAAAGGAAAAAATTCCAATCATAGCTGATGATAAGGTTAAAATAGATAAAGGCACTGGGCTTGTTATGTGCTGTACGTTTGGTGATGAACTCGACATATATTGGCAGCAAAAGCATAATCTGCCGATGAAAATTATCATCGATCAGGATGGGAGGATGAACCTGAATGATGTCATTCAAGTAGCTGACACTGGAATCTATAGTGAAATAAATGGATTGAAAGTTAAAGAAGCAAGAAAGCGGATAATCGAAATCCTAACTCAAAGAGGCCTTTTGATAGAAAGCACTAATATTTCTCATTCTGTTAAGTGTGCAGAAAGATCTGGTGCACCACTTGAGATATTGCCTACTTATCAATGGTTTATCAAGACCTTAGAGCAAAAAGCTCAAGTATTAGATAAAGTAAAAGAATGCAATTGGCATCCAGCTACTATGCGTAAACGCATGGAAGTGTGGATAGAAGGGCTAAATTGGGACTGGTGCATCTCAAGGCAACGTTATTTTGGTGTGCCATTTCCAGCGTGGTATTCCAACCGTAAGGGAGAAGAAGGTAAAATTATTCTAGCTGAGATAAAGGACCTGCCTATAGATCCATTGAAAGATTTGCCAAAAGGGTATAGCAAAGAAGAGGTTATCCCAGATCAAGATGTAATGGATACCTGGGCCACAAGTTCAATTACTCCTCAACTGAGTGCACTGGCAGTAAACAGTGAGTTTAGCTTACCAAATCATCGCTATGATACGATATTTCCTGCAGATCTGCGCAGCCAGAGCCATGAGATAATAAGAACTTGGGCTTTTTATACTATTTTAAAGGCACATTATCATGCAAATTCTTTACCTTGGAAAAACATTATGATCAGCGGTTGGTGTTTAGCAGATGATAAGAAAAAGATGAGTAAATCAAAAGGTAATATCATCACTCCTCATGTAATACTTGAAACTTATGGAGCTGATGTAGTGCGCTATTGGGCAGCGAACTCAAGGCTTGGAGTTGATACAGTCTACTCTGAAAATACATTCAAAATTGGCAAGCGCCTCGTTACAAAACTTTGGAACGCTAGCAAGTTCGTTTCCATGTTCATGGAAAAGCATCAAGTGATGAGCATAAATTCTGCTCACGAGACAATGGATAAGTGGATATTGTCTAAGTTATACAAAGTTATAGAAAGAGCAACAAATAACCTATTACAGTTTGAATACTGCGAAGCTTTGGGCGCAATAGAGGAATTTTTTTGGAAGGATTTTTGTGATAGTTACTTGGAGTTAGTAAAAAAACGTGCGTACGGAAGCAGTGAAGCAACCTTAAGTGCAAAACAAAGCTTGGCGTATGTGTTAAATGTTATTTTGCGGTTATTTGCACCTTTCTTGCCATACATTACAGAAGAGATATACCACCAGTTGTATAGTTATAATTCTGTACACAATCAAAGTAATTGGCCAAGCAAAGAAGAACTTATCTACGATAAATATTCAGAGGAAATGGGAGATAATGTTATTCAGATATTAAACATTATCAGAAAGATAAAGGCAGATAATAATGTATCAGTTAAGCATCTGATAAAAAAGTTGATGATAAAAGCAGATCTACGAGAGGATAAGTTGGATCAATCCGCACAGAATGATTTGCAGGCAGTTTGCAATGCGGAAACGATAGAGTGGATGCAGTCTGAGCTTGAAACTGAAGACGAGAAATACATAGTGAATATAGATTTATATTGATTTTTATAGCTTTACTTCCTTTAATATCCATGCTATTGTAATCATTATTAGTATGAGGGAATAATAATGGGGGATTTATATAATAAAGCCAATGCACCGTATCTTATAGCTGGTGCTCTTGCTACTTTGGTATTGCTTGCGTCTGGGACACTTGCCGTTGCCCCTTATGTTGAGTTCTTGTCTTCAGTTGCAGCCTTTAATGTAGCTCTTCCTGTTGCTTTGAGTTTGTCTATACTTTCTGTTCTGGTGCTTGTACTTTCATGTAAAATGATCAGCCAGAATAAAAAGCTTGATGCACAAAAAGCAGAACCTAATGAAAAAAAATGGATTAGCTAAAGAGCAAGAAAATATAATACAAAGCTTAGAGCCTCAAATCAAAGAGCTAAATAAGAGGCTTAGTAGTCAGTACAATGAGATTGAAAAGCTAATTGCTAGTGCTGCAAAAAAAGAGGAGCTAAATAAGCTTAACAATGAAGTGAAAGAGCTAAAGGTAAAGATTGCTAGTGTTGCAACAAAAGAAGAGATAAATAAGCTTAGTAATGAAGTTGAAAAGCTAATTGGTAGTGCTGCAACAAAAGATGAAATGGAAGAGCTAAAGGCAAAGATTGCTAGTGCTGCAACAGAAAGTAAAACACAAGAAAAGATTTTTATGAAATTTTGCGCAAAAGGTGAAAAAAGAGGGAAGAAAGCATTTGAGGATTTTATATTTATAAAAGAGATAAAAACAAAATTAGTAAATATTTATGAATCAATAAAAAATAATATTAATATAGTGTCTTCAGCAAAATCAGGTGATTCAGAAGAAGAGCAAGAAAAAATATAAAGAGGATTCATTTTTCACGGTCCAGGAGGAACTGGTAAGAGTTCAATTGTTGAGGCGATTGGGGATCAGCTGATATCTCTAACTACATTTATAAAAGTTTCTGGAGCTGATTTGCTTGAAAAATCAAATATAAATGAGCTTTTTAATAAAGCAAACGAAAACGCTCCTTGTATAGTTCTTATAGATGAAATCGACAGCTTTGGCAAGGGACGCACTGATGCCAATCGAGTACCTTTAAATTATTTTTTCACTAGATTCGATGAAGCTGATAAAGGTGTGACGGTGTTTGCTACAACTAATGTTAGTCTGCAAGATTTAGATGCATCACTTGTTAGGGGAAGTCGTTTGAGTAGTAAACTCAAGTTTACTATGATAGAAGGAAGTATACTTAAGAATATACTGAAGGATGGTCTGAATGAAAAATTAAAAAATAAAAAGTACAAGCATGCTATCTTAAGAATTTTAAACGAAACAAGACTTACAACACTCTCTATCTCAGCAGCAGATGTGGAATGTTTTATAAATTATATAGTTGAAAAGTTAAACAACAAGATTGGAACTTCTGCTTATACTATAATTAAAGATTTTTGTATTGAATATAATATTGGAGAAGTGTCGAATAAGCAGACTAACAGGAAAATTGAAAATTCTATAGGAGAATCACAGCAATACACATCCAGACCATCACATAAGCTGAATGACGCTTTATGTGATTCTGGATATACCAGTATGTTCTACCCCGATCAATAGCTAACTAGACTTATAAGTACAATGGTACACTCGATACACAAGGTCTAAGTCATTTTTTAGCTAGCAGACTGAAGATGGGAAGTTTGTTGTAGGTGCAGCACTATAATTCCTCCACAGATAAGAGAATTTTAATAAATATATACAAGACTGCTGAACGTGGGGGGAGGAGGGGAGTAATGAGCAATTTGCTTAGTGAGGCTAACACATTTTATTTTATAGCTAGTTCCTTAGCTACTCTTACGTTACTTACATCTTCATCGCTTATTGTAACTTCTAATGTGCCTCTTCCTCTAATTCTTGCTTTAGCTACATTATTTATTTTGGTGCTTGCACTTTCATGTAAAATAATTAGTAATAATGTAGAATTGGAAGCAAAAGTAAAAGGTCAGTTAGAACATAAGGAGGAGATGCTTTCTCTTGAACACCAAGAGTTACGTGATGAAAATACAAGATTGAATGAAAGAGTGGATTCTTTAATGGAGGAATTGTGTCAATGCAAATTAGAAAGTGAAAAGAATAAGTTATGTTTAAAGTCAGAATATGAAGATGAGTTACGCTTAAGATTGGAATATGAAGATGAATTAAACTTGGAATTAGAACATAAAAGTAGGGAAGCTTCTTCTCTGCGTACTCAATTAACTATGTTAAGAAAAAAAGTAGAAGTAGAAGAAGTAAAACAATTAAAAACTTTAGAATCGGAAGAACAACATGAGAGCTCAGAAAGCGACATAGAAGAATTAGAGAAGAAGTTATGCCAGTCGGAAAAGGAAAAGAAAGAATTAGAAGGTAAAGTTAGTGATGAACGTCAAAAGCGCACTGATCTTGAAAGTAAAGTTGATAAATTGTGTACAAAGGAGAAAGAGTACTTATCTAAAATTAAGAAGCTGGAAAAGGAGTCATTATCTTTACAAAAAGAAGAGAAAGAATCTGATAACACATTAACAACAGTGAATGATGATCGCGATAATAAGGTGAAAGAATTAAACAGTTCACTTTTGAAGCAATCCTCTCAAATAGAACAACTTCAAAAAGCTTTATTGGAAAAGAAAAAAGAAGAAGTGCTTTTTTTGCAACGGATGATAGAATATGTAACAGATGAGGTAGAAAAATTAGTAAGGGAAAATGAAGTGATCAGAGATGATGATAAAAAAGTAATATTACAAGTGATTCAAGCAACAAAGTCTGTGTTAGTAGAAGAAGCTGCACAATATTTGCCAGGCGAAACGTCTGTTCCTTCATTTGTGGAAGATCCTAGATATACCAGTGGATGTTCTACCCCGATCAATAGCCACTAGACATTTTGAGTACAGTTGTACACTGGATACATAAAACCTTAGCCATTTTTAGCTAGTAGACTGAAAAAGGAAAGTTTGTTGTAGGTGCAGCACTATAATTCCTCCACAGATAAGAGAATTTTAATAAATATATACAAGACTGCTGAACGTGGGGGGAGGAGGGGAGTAATGAGCAATTTGCTTAGTGAGGCTAACACATTTTATTTTATAGCTAGTTCCTTAGCTACTCTTACGTTACTTACATCTTTAGCGCTTATTGTAACTTCTAATGTGCCTCTTCCTCTAATTCTTGCTTTAGCTACATTATCTGTTTTGGTGCTTGCACTTTCGTATAAAATAATTAGTAATAATAAAAAAATAGAGGTTGAGAGAAATAAATTCGCTCAGAAAGAGCAAGAGTTAGAAAATAAAATAACTCTAGGAAAGGAAGCTGAAAAAGCTGCAAACAAAGAAGTGGAAAAATTAAAACATGAATTAACTCGAGAAAAGCAAAATTTAGACAAGAGAGCAAAAAGATTGGATCAGAAAGTAAATGAGTCAGAAGTTGAGAGAGAATCTCTTCTTGAAGAAAAAAATCTTTAGAGAAAAAATTAGAAACAGCAAAGAATCGTACGTTTGAAATAGACAATGAATTGGACAAAACAAGAAAGGAAATAGGTAAGCTTAATGAGCAGGAAGAGAAATTAAAACTTGAAATCTCATGTTTAAAGAAACAGTTGGAAGAAAGAAGTAGATTTATTGCAAAGCTGAAGATGGAAGTGGATGATAATAAACATTTAGAGCTAGAGAATAAGGGGTTAAATGATAGAATAGAAACGTTACGTGAAGTACAAAAGGCACTACGTGAGAAAAAACATGAACTTAGTGAAAAAGTAGAGGCATTGAATAAGGAAAAAAATAAACTTTCTAAAGAAGTAGAGGAATTACGTGAAGAACAAGAAAGGCTGCATGCAAACTTAGATAAGCTACAATGTAAAATTAAAGAGGTCAACAAAGAAAAGAAAAATTTATCTAAAGAATTAAAAGAGAAATTTGAAGAGTTAGATGAAGCAAATGGTTTAATTAAAAATCCATCTTTTGAGTTAGATGGGATAAGAAAAGATTGTAATAATGAAGTAAAAAGTTTAAGAAATTCACTTTTAGAACGAGACAGTCAAATAGAAGATTTTTTGAAAGAGAAAGAAAAACAAGTGAATTTTGCGCAACTGTTGATAAGATGCGTAACAGACAATATAGAAGAACCAATAAGAAATAATGATGGAAAAGCAATATTAGATACGATTCAAATATTAAAGTCTGCGTTACAAGGAGAAATTGCACGGCTTTTGCCAGACGAAACGCCTTCTTCTTCGCTGGAAGATCTTGGATATGAATCATTATTTGTCAGTCGCTCATCCACCCCGACCAAGTTGCCAAATTCACTATTGACAGAATCTTATGAACGCAGTCAGTTCAATCAGAGTGAAAGTATTTGCAAAACACAACAATGAGTCTTATTATAAGATAAATCATGCAAGATAATGAACCCAATAATATGCGCACTGGATACACAAGACTTAAATAAGGCTATTTCTCTAGCTAATGCTCTGCGTGGTAAAGTTGGCATGGTAAAGCTGGGATTAGAATTTTTTGCTGCTCAAGGTCTTTCTGGAGTGCAAGAAGTTGCAAAATGCAATGTACCAATTTTTTTAGATCTGAAATTGCATGACATTCCAAACACTGTAGCCAAAACAGTTGAAGTAATAAAAGTTCTGAACATTGAAATGTTAACTCTGCACATCAGCGGTGGAACAAAAATGCTTGAAGAAGCGCTAAGTGTAGTGCAAGGCACAAAAATAAAGCTGATTGGGGTGACAGTGCTAACTAGTATGAGCAATGAGGATTTAAACGAGCTTGGAGTAGCAAGAGAAGTAAAATCACAGGTAATTTTGCTTGCAAAGCTTGCAAAAAAGATTGGACTCTATGGAATAGTCTGTTCTGCATTGGAAGCTCAGGAAGTGCGCCGAGAATGCGGTGAAGACTTTAAAATTATTACTCCAGGAATTCGTATAGATCCAGGTCATGACGACCAAAAAAGAACAGCAACACCAAAAGAAGCAATAAATTCAGGAGCTGATTATATCGTCATTGGCAGACCCATTACAAAAACTACAAGTAGTGCGGAGCTAATATTGAAATCCATGAAAGAATTTTAATATAATAACTTAATTTATAAAAATACTAACATATTAATTAGGAATAAGCATGAGTAATATCAATAGAATAATACGCGAAGTAATCAAGGAATTCCGCTCAAAATTACCAGATAAGGAAATAGAGGAATATTCTGGCAAATTGAATAAGCTACATATCTACCAGTGCAATAAGCATATAATAGAAAATAAGAAGCTATATCATTATACAATAAATGGGAAAACCCATGCTATGGGTCAGCATGGGCATAATTTTGTCAAGAGTTTAGAAGTTATCTTGAGGAATAAGCCACAAATTTCCTTAGAAGAGGTAATTGATTTTATGGAAAAAATAATTAATTTTGGTATTGATAGTTGTTATGGAGCATTTGAGATGATATTTGAATCTCGCTCTGGTGTTACAATAGATGATGCAGTTAATTTTGTAAAAGATAGCTTATCTAGTAAATTTTATAGATTCCATGGCAGTGGGATTTTCAAAGTAATATTAGAACTTAATCCAGAGAGCTCTCTTGAAGAGATAGAGAAACAATTTAGCAAAGTAGTAGATCCTTACTTTCTTAATGCTTGGAGTCGAGAAAGTGAAAGGGCTTTTGCTAAGATATGTAGGTTATGTAGAGAAGGACATGTGGAGAATATGCAGAAATTTGATTTTAGCAATTTTAATTTAGATCAAGATAGTGCTGGAGCATTAAGAGCACTGTTACAGTATTGTGTTGACGTTTCTAATCAAAAAGCTTTAGGTGATTCACATGAATTGCATAGAGAAGAGATGGAGGGGATATATAAATTTGATGATAATTACGATTTAAATTTAGATAGTGATCATAATGATAGTATCTGGCATTGAAATTATACTACAATAATAAAATAACTGGATAAAAATTATCACCAAAAAAATTCAAAAAAGTGCTTGACATAAAAGAACGAACATTATATAGTGTCATTATCTTTTATTTTACCTCGCTTAATTTAATTACTGGATTAAGCTTACAGTACTAAGCGTGGCACAAAGTGCCACGCTATTTTTCGGTTTACATTTTCAACAGATAAAAAATGATGCCATTTCAGTGCCAAGCACATAACTGTACGGATATTCATTTTTAAAGGTAAATTGCACAACAGATGATGTCATTCCAGTGCTTGACACTGGAATCCAGAAATTTTGCTTATAACTGAGCTGATGAGCTAAAGGTAGTTGTCTTACGCTAAAACAAACGTTTTTAATTAAGTTGCATAGAAGCTGGATCCCAGTGTCAAGCACTGGAATGACATCGTTTACTATGTACCATATTGCAATATTCGTACAACTGTGGGAAACATCTATGGATGCCATTCCTATTACCTTATTTCCATTTTTATTTCATTTTCAAAGGAGGCTATTATGTCACTTACCGATATCGCTCACCGTATCAATGAACTCGCTTCATCATGGGAGCAATTTAAATTAATAAATGATCGCAAACTAAAAGAAATTGAAAGCAAAGGGCGTGCTGATTCTGCAACAATTGAGCAGCTATGCAAGGTAAATAATGCCATTGATAGTTGCAAAGAGCGTTTAGACTTGATCGAAACTGCAGCTCAACGCCCAGAAGTAAATACAGATTTTAGCACAAGCGATAAATATTTTTCTGATTATATCCGCAAGGGAATGGAAAGCGGTTTATCACACAAAACCCTCAGTGGAGATGACAGTGATATCGGGGGGTATCTAGTTACTCCGCATATTGTAAAACGCATAAACAAGCGCGTAACTGATTCGTCCCCAATGCGACAAATATGCTCCAGTCAAAGAATCTCTACTGAAACATTGGATTACATTATAGAAGATTTTGACCGCGCCGGTGCAGGTTGGAGCAGTGAAACAGTAGATGATGAGGACGGTGGCAATAAGTCTAAGTATGATTTTGCAAAAGATACGGACACGCCCAAAATCCAAAAGATTTCCGTCACAACTTACGAGTTATATGCTCAACCACAAATATCACAAAAGTTACTCGATGATGCGTTTGTCGATGTTGAGAGTTGGCTGGTGGAAAAGATTGCCGAGACTTTTAGTAAGGAAGAAAGCGAAGCCTTCATTAAGGGTGAGGGCACTTTTCAACCAAAAGGAATTTTAGCTTATGAAAATGGAAACAGTTATAATAAAATAGAGCAAGTTAAAACTGAAAAATTAGATAGTGATTCAATAATGATGTTGTATTACTCTCTGGACGAATATTATTCCAAAAATGCGTCATTTTTGATGAACAGGAGTACGTTGAAGGATATCAGGCTGCTAAAATCTCAAACAGGTCAGTATCTCTGGCAGCCAAGTCTGTCGCTTGAAGCTCCAGATACTTTAATGGGAATACCAGTATATCAATCTGCCGATATGCCACCAGCGCCAAACAATCAGCTACCAGTAATTGCGATGGCAGATTTCAAACAAGCTTATAAGATTGTAGATAACAGAGGAATGAGAATATTAAGAGACCCTTATACGAATAAACCTTATGTGAGGTTTTTTGTCACTAAGCGTGTCGGCGGAGAGGTTGTAAACACCAGTGCTATTAAATTGTTGAAAGTTGCGAGCAAGTACTAAAAACTTCCGCAGCATCATCTTTATAGCTGATCAAAGCAACACGTCATACCGCGATTCATTCCATAAATGTACGAACATTGTGATTTTGGCCCATCAGGAGGGTGTCATCCCAGTGCTTGACACATATAGCTAAACTGACTTAGATTTACCGACAGTTTGAAAAACAAAAATTCGTCATTCCGCTACTTGTTAGCGGAATCTATGCTGAGATATCGCGGCGGTATGACGTAGGAAAACCTTTCTTGGGTTAGCTATAGTTTGCTATATTATGTGATTTTATTTTTAGCATTGCTTCTTACATTATGTAATTTTGTTTTCCATAATGTATATTATGTAATTTTCGATGCTAAAATCTGTTATAGCTCTCAGTATGATATGAGTGATTCTCTTTCAATAATTATTTTTTAAATAGTTTGTTGGTTCATCAATTTCTTTAGGATTGATATCTACAATTATTTTTCCGTTTTTTAACAGAATAATCCGATCTGATATTTTTGTTAAAAAATCCAAATTGTGAGAAGCGATAATCATAGTAATACCCATATCTCTAACTGATTGTAATAGTTCCACAACGTCGACTATTGTTGCTACATCTAAACCAGACGTTGGCTCATCGCATAATAGAATCCTTGGATTCATCATTAAGCTTCTGGCAAGCGCAACCCGCTGTTTTTGCCCACCGGATAGATTACTAGGGTAATCATTTTTTTTAGAGGCAATACCCAAAGACTCAAGTAGTGAATCACTTTGATCCTGAGTTTTGTTTTTAAGTTTGGGAGCATATGTAAGATTTTCCCAGACAGTCATATGTGAGAAAAGTTGAAAATCCTGAAATACAAAACCAGTACTATCATTGCATTCAATGCTACCAGAATCTAAAACTTCGAGTTTTTGTATACAACGTAACAATGTTGATTTACCACTACCAGAAGGACCAGCAAGACCAACTATAGATTGCTCTATAATCAGGTTAATATTATTAAGTACTGGAATATTATTAAATAATTTACAAACATTATGCATTTTTATCATATATACCTTTCTGTTCAATCTTTTTGCCTATATATTCAATTAGTAATACAAGAGCGTAATAATAAGCCCCAGCAAGACAAAGTGGTATAAAATAAGTAAATTGTTCTGCTGCAAGCATTTGCGCAGAGCGCATAATATCAACACCACCAATAGTAGAGATTAATGCCGTTTCTTTAAGGAGTGCAATGATCTCATTTATCATTGCAGGAAGAATATTTTTAATAACTTGTGGTAATATAATATCTCTCCACATATAGAAACTAGGTATTTGTAAAGTTTTAGCTGCTTCAAACTGGTTTTTTGATATAGTTTCAATACCAGCTCGTAAAATCTCAGCAATATAAGCACAGCTATTTAGACCAAATGCTATAATGCCAGCACTAAATATGTTTAATTTAATTCCTGCAATGGTTGGGGTCATAAAATAAACAACACTTAACTGTAATATAAGGGGGGTGCCACGTATTACAGATATAATTCCATTAATTAATGGAATACAGATCTTATTATATCTGAGTACTGACAATAATCCCCCTAGACTCACACCTAAAAGCAGTCCTCCAATCAATAATTTTAAAGTAAAGGCAAGGCCTGTTCCAACAAACAAGAAATTAGAAATTAATTCCTGCATCAGTTATCTCCTAGCCATTTTTCTGCTATTTTTTGTATTACACCTTTACTTTCTAAACTTTTTAATGCCTCGTTTATTTTATCCTTTAAAGCAGATCCTTTATTCACAGCAATAACATAACCACCATCTAACTTGGCAGTGGCTGACCATGATAGACCAGGATTTTTTTTGCTAAATACTTTACCTTGGAATTCATCAATTAGGACGCCATCAACATGACCAGACTTTAATGTTTCTACAGCTTGATTATTATTGTCTATAGCAATAATTTGAGCTGTTGTAGGAACATGCTCTTTTAGCCAAATTTCCATGACAGTTCCTAGTTGAACGGCTATCTTCTTGTGAGTTAAGTTGTTTATACCGGCTATGGGTTTATTTTTGTGATATAGAATACCAAATTCCCCTGTATAATAACTATTTGAAAAATCAAAATTTTTTTCACGCTCTTCTGTGCTACCAATAGTAGATATAGCAGCATCTACAGAATTACTTTGCAATGCTGCAAATATAGCACTAAACTGCATATCTTTAAATATCGCTTCTTTACCTAACTCTTTTGCTACTAATTGAGCAAGCTCAATGTCAAAGCCAGTAAATTTACCATTTTCATAATATTCAAAAGGTGGATAATCTGCAGAAATTGCAAATCTAATGATATTATCGTGTTTATTTTCCTTGCATCCTGTTAATAGAATACTTATCACTATAATAGCATTTAAAATATATTTTTTCATATTACTAATTTATATTCATATTTTATTCATCTTATGAATATAGACATTAAAAATTGAATAGTCAAGAAATAATGAATATAATTTCAAATATACTTATTACATATTCAATATGAGGAAAATGCATAATGCATGACAACACACTAGGTGAACATATTTTAAATATTATTCAAAATCACGAAATTTTAGAGCAGAGCGATTTACAGACCTTGCTTAAAGAAAGAGGGCACAACATTCCTCAGGCTACTTTATCAAGAAAATTAAAAAAACTTAAAATTGCCAAAGTTGCTGGTATGTATAAAGTAATTGACATCAACCAATATCGATTACCATTAATACTTAATATGCAAATTTCGGATTTTGGTTTAATAGTACTACACACTCAACCAGGACAAGCTAGCAGCCTAGCTTACTTTCTAGATCAGAAGTATGTTATTTATTCATTAAATAATAGCAAAAACATAGGAATTATAGGAACTATAGCAGGTGATGATACAGTATTATTGATCATCAAAAGTAAGGCTGAACTTAACAAAGTATTACAATCAATTTATGAAACATTTCCATATTTAAGTCCTGAATAAGAATGTTGTAAGTTAAAAATGTGATATAAAGGAGATAAGAGGGATTTCTTTGTTTAAATCTTTGTCTTCTTTTTTTCAATATACCTACATATCAGAATGGACAATTCATATAGAATCAGCATAGGTATTGCAAGCCCTACTTGGCTTAATACATCAGGTGGAGTTAAGATTGCAGCGATAATAAAAATTACCACTATCGCGATTCTGCGTTTATTTGACAAACTTTGTGTAGTGAGTAACCCTACTCTCACCATTAATGTGAGTATTACTGGAATTTGAAATGCAGTGCCAAAAGCAAACATAAATTGGAGAACGAGGTCTAAATATTCGCTAACTGATGGCATAAACTCTATCGGTATATCGAAGGATTTACCACTGTGTTCGAAGTTGATAAAAAACTTCCAGGCTAAAGGAAATATATAGTAATAGACTACAGTAACTCCCGTTACAAATAAAACCGGTGTTGCAATTAAGTATGGCAACAACACTGCCCTTTCACTTTTATATAACCCAGGTGCTAAGAACATATAGAATTGCCATGCAAACACAGGAAAAGAGAGCAAAAGTGCACTCATTACAGCAACCAT
Organism: Wolbachia endosymbiont (group A) of Tromatobia lineatoria; assembly: GCF_964028565.1. NCBI lineage: Bacteria > Pseudomonadati > Pseudomonadota > Alphaproteobacteria > Rickettsiales > Anaplasmataceae > Wolbachia > Wolbachia endosymbiont (group A) of Tromatobia lineatoria. The sequence goes on along the minus strand of NZ_OZ034791.1, from coordinate 625,462 downwards.
AAGATATACAAAAAATGCCTCTGTTAAGTCTGTGTAAATCAAAGAAAAACCTTTGCTACCTTTTGTTGCTTCTATTAAAGGTGCAAGTAAAAAACGGTATATATTTTCCTTAAAGTAGTAACAAAAACCAAAAGCAACGCAAAAAAATAGAAAGCAAAAGATAACTCTTTTTCTGAGTTCCGCAAAGTGCTCATAAAATGAGGCGTATTTGTTTGAGTTCCAGTTCATACTTTACTATAGCTCAATAATGCTATGTCTAACATTCTCAGCGAAAAAGCCCACTCATTGTCATACCACGCTGCAACCCTGCATATATCACCTGTAACATATGTACCAGTTAAATCCACAATTGCACTATAAGGGTTATGCACAAAATCTATTGAGACTAAAGGTTCCTCGCATATAGAAAGTACATTTGACATTGGATAACCCTCTGTCATCCTAGTACCCTCTGATGTCATCCGAGTAGCTGACACTGGATTAGATTCCAGCGTCACGCGCTGGAATGACGTAGACGAGAGAGCTGCATCCTTAAACATTTCATTGATTTCTTTAACGGTCGCTTTCTTATCAGTCGTAAATGTAAAATCAACCATAGAAACATTGCTAACCGGAACTCTGACGGCAGTGCCATCTAGCTTGCCCTTTAATTCAGGAATTATAGAACCAATTGTTTTTGCTGCCCCGGTTGTAGTTGGCACCATAGATAATCCGCAAGCCCTTGCTCTACGCAAATCTTTATGATTACCATCAAGAACATTTTGATCATTCGTGTAGGCATGTATAGTAGTCATAAAACCGCTTTTTATACCTAAACTGGAGTGTAGGACTTTCACAATCGGAGCAAGGCAATTTGTAGTGCAAGAACCTGCTGATATCACTTTATGCTCTTTTTCGAGCATATCGTCATTCACACCATAAACTATAGTGACATCAGCATCCGGAACTGGAGCAGAGACAATTACTTTCTCTGCATTGTGCCTTATTGCTTCTTCACGTTTATTGAATGCACCAGTACATTCAAGTATTACATCAACATTCCAAGGAATATTTTCAGGATTCCGTTCTCTATATAAAGAAAACTTTTTGCCATTTATAGAAATCCAATTTTGAGACTCATTAAAATCAATATCACCACTGAATTTGCCATGAACAGAATCATATTTAATCAAATGTGCATGCTGCTCAGCACCGAGCGATCCATTGATAGCTACAACTTCTATTTGCTCACTATACTTTTCTATTTCATAAATAGCACGCAATACACTTCTGCCTATTCTACCCAGACCATTAATTCCTACGCGAACCGTCATCTCTTCATTCAAAAAATTTAATTATAGAGGATATCACTTGATATTTCATTCTATTCTTTTGCTTTTCTATCGATATGAACATTATAGCAAGGAGACAGGGCTAAAAACTTGCTTGACAAACTCCGCCAGCCCCCTTATCATGAAACTGAAGCTATTGTATTTGCTTTCGCCAATCTGCAGATTAAAAGGTAAGGATTACTTAATGTATCGGCGTCTTATGTTTAATTTTTTGCAGTATATAGATACTGTATGTCTTTACAAAACTTCATCTACATCTAGATTTTTATCTAAATAAGCTGAACGCGCTTATAAAGCGTTACAAGACATCAAAAAATGCCAATACTTGACAGAGATAGTAAAAGACTAGCTAACTCGGGGATTCTTTGTCTTTTTTTCTGCTTGGTAAATTTCTTAAACATTTGCAGCGTAGGTTAGTTGCAATTAAAAGCAGCTAAATCTTGCTTGTCAAACGTTTAAAACATAAAAAACGCCAATATTTTAAAGCAGATAATAACCCCAGGGCTTCTTTTGCCTTTTTTTTCATTTGGTAAATTTCTTAATGTTTATAGCTAAAAGAGCCCAAGAGAGGTCAATGCCCCTGTGATGTCATTCCAGTGCTTGACACTGGAATCCAGCCTTTATTATGCAGCCACTTGGTTGAAATTAAGTCTTCTGGATCCCAGTGGGCTTTGTTGCATCGCTAGCTATGATGGATTAAAGATAAAAAAGATAGGGAATATCAGTAGCTTATTATTCTGGTATTTATAACAAGAACGGTCAATGAATACCTAAATTTGAGTAAAAGAAATTTCACTACCATTTACCAATCCGGCTAAAATTCAAGAATTTCAATGCTTTAGCTATTTTCAATAGAATTAAATTTATTAATATAAATAACAAATTACTATTCTTAAATTTGATCAGATTGATTGCAAAAAAACAAGATTTTCAATAGGTTGCTTATAATCCTAACTATAGTTAGCCTTTCATAAGTAGCGATGCAACAAAGCCATCCCAGTGTCAAGCACTGGGATGACAAAAAAAGGAGGCTACTCGGATGACAGGAGAAGGTACTGCCGTCATAAAGGAACCAGTTTCAGCTACTTTCATGACATCGTTGTAACATTGTACCATATTACAATTTAGCGTTTTTAGTAACTAAGAAAAGTGCTTCCCCCTTTTAGAGCACTGCATATAATAGAATTATATCGCAGTGCATTGCGAAACAAAATTCCCAATACTACAGGAGGCTTTATGAATAAGAAATTTCTCTATTCACCATTGTCAATAAAAAGTATAGGAGAAAACGGTGTATTTTCTGGTTATGCGAGCGTTTTTAACATAGTTGATAAACAAAATGATCTGATATTGCCCGGAGCATTTAAGGAAAATTTAAACAGAAATAAAATAAAACTCCTTTGGCAGCATAATCCTGACGAACCTATAGGTAGTATCATAGATATTTATGAAAATGATGTTGGCCTGTATATAACCGCACATTTACTTTTGGGTATTCAGAAAGCAGAAGAAGTGTATTTGATGCTCAAAACTGGGGCAATTAACGGACTTTCCATCGGCTATATACCTATAGAGTATGATGTTGATCATAAAAGTGGAGCTAGAGTGTTAAAACAAGTGGAATTATGGGAAGTCAGTTTGGTCACTTTTCCTGCAAACTTGGCTGCTCAGGTAATCAATGTGAAAAATCAGAACAATGAACAGGAAGTGTTAGCAAGAGCGATAGAAAAAGCAAATGCTGTACTTGCAGACATGTACATTTCTGCTTAAAGTGTATTAGGCGGGCAAAGACTTTACCATAATTTGACACCTGTGTTAGTATTTGTTTAACATTTATACTAATATATATATAACTTTATTGCTATTAAAATTTTCTATAAATTAAAGTTAAAAAATAAGGTAATTTTATGCTAAATATTAATAATAAGGTTAATTATGAAATTAATATTAAGCGAAAGGAAAAAAAATACAGCTGGTCTACTGTATTTGCTTGGTTATATCTAAAAACGATTGGACGAATATTGCCCAAGAGATGGAATAGATGGGCAGAAAATATTTTGTACTACGATAAAACTACTGCAAACAATGAAGTTCAAACTGATGCTTTTAAGACAATAGATGGAAGTGTTCAAGTTGACTTAAAACCTGAAGTTGTAGAGAAAGAGAGCCAAAGTGTAGTGATAAACAAAGATGGAGGGGTTCAGACTGATGGAGTAGCATTGATAACAGAGGAAGATGATGAAGCATTAGAAGAACAGCTGGAGGGCATAAATCAGGAATTAGAACTTGAACGTTTACAAAATGCTTCCTTAAAAGAAGAAAATAGAGAATTACGATCTGCAATTGAAGGACTTGAAAAGAGTTATAAGGGACTTACAGAAGATGCAGGCGAACGAGAAGAGGAACTAACCAAATACAAACAAGATAAAAAAGCAATGCAGGATAAAGTTGATGAACAACAGAAAACTATATTTGATCAATACATGATAATAAGAGAGCAAGGAGAAGAAATTGAAGCTACTAGGAAAGATAATGAAAGTCTGCAAGCACAAATAATAGAACTTAAGAGTAGGTTAAAGGACAAGGAGGATAAATTAATTGAATTGAATCAACAATGGCAAGCTAGCAAATTAGTGGCTTTACTTAAATCACAGACTGATAAATTGTGTCAGGCTAAAGACAAAAATACTGAATTAGAAAATAAAGTCAGTGACTTAGGTCATGAAAACAAAGCTCTACGATTAAGTGTGAATACATTGACTGCTCAATTGGGTGAAATGGAGAACTTGGGGAAGCAATTACAAAGTGTTCAAGAATCTAAACAACAATTGGAGATTGATTTAGAAGGTCAATTGAAAGCTGACACTAAGAAACTACAGGAAGCAAAAGAAGGTCAATTGGCTAAAAAGGCAGATACAGTGAGTACAGTATCTACTGCAAAATCAACTACTGGTTCTATGAAGTCAAAAATTCCAAAGGGTTTATCTAAGCTTCGTGGGAATGAGAATTGCGATAAATTTTTATCTGATAAAAATAAAGAGTTGAAAAAAAGTTTTTCTAAATTTGAAAAGAAACACTTTTGCCATAACGTGCTTAATGAAACTATAAAGTTTCTATCAAATCAAGATGATGGCAAATTTGAAAGCAGTAAGCTGCTTGAATTATTAGAAAGTAATTTGAAACAATCCGCAAGGGAGATCATAGAAGCTAAGGTTAAAGAAGTTGTCAACGAACATTGTAACATTGGAAAAAATATGGGTAAAGAACTACGAGATGACACGTTAAAAGCCAAGTTGTCACCTTCTGTTAGAAAATGCGTAAAAAAATTAGAATTTAACAAACAAGAAGGGGTAAATAAGATTGTAGACTCTATCTTGCACAGCTTTAATAGCAAGAATAATAATAATAACGACTCAGGAGAATTGCTTAAAGAAATTGTTACAGGAAAATTAACAGAGGCTAAAATGAAATGTTTTTCAAATAAGATTCAAGAGTTACAACTGGCATTAAGCATAAGAGATAAATTTTTATCTCCAGATCAGGGAATGTGTAATCAAACTCAAGGAGGAGTAAACGAATATCAATTAACAGAAAAAGCTAAAAAAGAACATATACCTAATTCCTCTATGAGTTCCCCTAATATTGCAAGCATACATTCATTGAACAGTCAGAAAGCAGTTAGAATAGGCTCTTAGCATAAAGCACCAGCTCCTCTTTTGTTAAAGTGTAGGAGCTATCTTCCCAATGTTGTTTTAGCAATTCCAAGTTTCTACCTAAACTTTTTCCTGGCTGGTGACCTATACTTATTAAATCATCGCCAGATAAAGGAAATTTTGGAATATTGAATGTGTTAGCAAATGAAATGTATTCATCAACATTTTCTCCAGACTCAACACCACAAATTTTCACTAAATCACAATATAATTCTCTACCAAATAAAGATATGTATTTTTTTTGCTCTTTTTCTGAGAGTTCTGTTTTGATATCGTTGGATAGTAAAAATAGCAGCTTTTTCTTTTGCTTGTTTGAAAGACGTAAAAATTTGCTTACATATTCTCCAAGACTTAGCCTGTCATTTTTTTTAGTAGTCCTAAGGAGTAACGCTAATTTTACTAGTGCATCAGTGCCCAAAAGAAGTGGCGAAGACAGAATTTCGCATTTTACTTCTTTTGGGATAATCTTTTGCAAAACATCAGATTCTTGCATGCTCTTAAGTGTTGGAAAAGGATCATTGCACTCCAGCAATTTAAGTATTTCATCTCTTATTCTCTCTCCAGAGAGGTTTTGAATCATATGCGAATGCTTTTTGCATACGTTTAGTATTTCATCACTCAAATCTCCGACACATATTTTTGCATGAAAACGAAATGCTCTTAAAATACGTAGATAGTCTTCTTTAATTCTATCTTCAGCGTTGCCTATAAAGTTTAACCTTCGCGCTTTTAAGTCCTCTATACCACCAAAGTAGTCATATATATGGCCATGCTTATCTGCATACAGAGCATTAAATGTAAAGTCGCGCCTTGAAGCATCCGCTTGCCAATTATTGGTAAATTCTACTTTTGCATGCCTACCATCACATTTCACATCATGCCTTAGTGTTGTGATCTCAAAAGATCTTTGATTTAGAACCGCAGTGATAGTTCCATGTTTTAAGCCAGTTGGAATAGTTTTAATATTACGGAGTTTTAGCGCTTTAATCGTTTGATTGGGAAGCAAATTAGTAGCTAAATCGATGTCGTGGACATCACGCTGCAAAATTGAGTCTCTCACACACCCGCCGACAAGCCTAGCCTCACCACCAAATTCCTCTATGGCATCAATAATTAAACTAGTCTCATGGTCAACTTGCATTTAGGTTAGTACGTACTGCAAATTCATATTATATGAAATGCTTGCAAAAGCCCTATATAAAAATATACAGGGCTATGAAGATTTATTTTACACTTCCAATTATGATATTTGTTGTTGATGAAATGTTTTTTCTGTTCTTGATTCCTCCATACTACATCTTGGTAAACTTGAAGGGTTTTGCTCTTCAGAGCACTCTATGCGCTGCTTTATCTCACTAACGCACTGCTCTACAACATCACCAATTTTTCCATCAGCATTTTCTGCCAATAACTTATCAAATCCCTTTTCAACCTCTGCTCTCTCAGAGATATCCTTTGAAAGGTTACAATATTCTAAGATCTCGTCTAGCTGCAGTTTTTTTGCTAATAGGAAATCTTCTTGTTCTTGCTCTTGTTTAAGTTTGGTTTCCTCTTGCAGTTGTTTTGCTAAACTTTTATTTCTATCAAGCAATGGTTCGAAATGCAATCCGCCTTTGTTTATTATATGCACAATACTACTATCATCATAATCAACTTTATTGTATTCACCTGCACTTTTTGAACCTGAATTGTCTATTAATTCATGCAAAGACAGATCTTGGTTATCAACAGTCTGGTTCTCTATAACATGTAGCTTTACCTTATACTTTTCACAAAGTATTCTGCCTTCAACGTCAGGATCACCCCACCTACTGTTACGCATAATGTCTGCTGTATAATCATCTACAGTTTCACTACGGTGCTGGCCATTTTTATCATGACTATTGACAATTGCATTTGTAAACCACTTTGGTGGATTCTTTTGCGCAAATTCCCTACAATCATTTCTTAATTTTTCGGCAGTAACTTGCTCTCCTGTCTGTTGTTCTAGACTTTGCCTGAACGAGTCAAAAAAACAGCTTCCATTACCAATTGCTTGTCCTACATAGAAATTGTCAGGGTAAGGGTTACTATTTAAAAGAGTTATTTCTTGCCCTGAGATCCTGGGCCTTTTTATTCCAACCTCAACATCATGAAAGTCACTTGGTAGTTTCCGTTTCTTAGCTGTAGTCATAGTTTTACCTTAATTTAAGCTATATATTACTATACCAACAAAATTGTCAATAAGCGACTAGTTAAGTATAGCAGAAATTTTTAAATTATGCAATAGTTATAATTTTACATAGCAAATATGAGTTTTAACTGCGGTATAGTTGGGTTACCAAACATAGGAAAATCAACCTTATTTAATGCGCTTACAGAGTCAAGTGCAGCCGAAGCTGCAAATTATCCTTTTTGCACAATCGAGCCAAATATAGGCAAGATTTCGATAAAAGATCAACGTTTGAAACAAATCGCAGCAATTGCAGGCTCAGAGAAGGTAATCTACAACCAATTAGAAGTTGTAGATATTGCAGGTCTGGTAAAGGGTGCGAGCAAAGGCGAAGGGCTTGGCAATAAATTTTTAAGCCATATCAGAGAAGTTGATGCCATCGTTCATCTGCTCAGGTGCTTTACGGATGACGATATCAGCCATATACACAGTAAAATAGATCCAATATCAGATGCTGAAGTGGTAGAAATGGAATTAATCCTAGCTGATATTGATAGCATAGAAAAAAGGCTTCCTCAATTGGAAAAGAAAGCAAAGCAAGGTGATAAAGAGCTAAAGAGACAACTTGAATTAATGCAAGAGGTATTAGCTACTTTAAAATTAGGTAAACCTGCAAGAAGTTTGGAGAATATCAATGAAGATGAGATGAAGTTGCTTCAATTGCTGACAACAAAGCCCGTTATGTACGTTTGCAATGTTGAAGATACAAATGTTATAACTGGCAATGAATTATCTAAAAAGGTAGAGAGGATGGCGGAGGAAAATAAAAGCAAATTTTATTGCATTTCAGCAAAACTCGAAGCAGATATTGCAAATCTTGATAGTGAAGAGGAAAAACAGAGTTTTTTATCAGAATTTGGCTTACAAGAATCAGGCCTTGATGGAGTAGCGCGTATTATGTATGAAGTGCTGAGTATGATAACTTTCTTTACTGTGGGCCCCAAAGAAGCACGGGCATGGCCAGTAAAAATAGGGTCAACAGCCGATAAAGCAGCAGGTGTAATCCACACTGATTTTGAGAAAGGCTTTATAAAAGCAGAGACAATAAGCTTTGCAGACTACATAAAGTATGGAAGTGAATCAGCTTGCAAAGACGCAGGAAAAATTCGCTTTGAAGGCAGAGATTATATCGTGCAAGATGGCGATATAATGCACTTTAGGTTTAATGTGTAGTTTATTATGCAGCCACTTATTTAAAGTTAAGTTTTCTGGATCCCAGTGTCTGGGCACTGGGATGACATCCTCCCTAGCGGAGATTGCTCTCAAATCACAATGTTCGTACAGTAAGCACTGACCACTTTGCTTCAATATTTGCGATGCCCCTGAACAGATACAAAAAATCTATTGTTTTTTTATAAATTAAATCCTAAGGCATTTTTTACTGTAGATTAATCATTTGATTATAGTATCATTTTAATTAAGCTTATGCTTGGGATATTTATGAAGAATATTTTATATTTTATATTATTAGCTGTCGTATTCGGATCAACCATCCTGTTTGCCGTAGAGCAGCTTGAAGAAAAGAAAATTGAATCAGTTCATAAAAACGAAAATGTAGGTGTAAGGAAGCAAGATAGCACAAATCAAAAAGATGAGTTAAAAAGCAACGTCGATGCTAAACAAACACAAGAGGCTGAGAGCAAAAGATTAGACGGCACTACCGATAAAGAGAAACTGCAACACAACGAGAACAAAGCTTTCGTGGTTGAAAAAACTATAAGTGAAGGTGAAAGGATTGATAAAGATTTGCCAAATGACCAGCTAGAAGGAAGCACAGACAAATTTGCTCAAAATTTACCAAATGTGGCCAATAAAGAAGTGAATAAAGATTTGAAACCAGAGCCTTTGCCTTTAAGTGCTGATTTAAATGAGAATACAGCTAACCCGCAAAAAAATCTACAAGCTGATCAGAAGATTGATATAAAAGATAATGAACTTTCAAAAAGTGATGCGAGTCAATTATTAGAGGGAAAAAAAGAAAAAGTAGAGAATCAGTCTGAAGAAAAAAAAGTGAAAGAAACAAACAGTAATTCCAAGGACCGCAATAGAGTAAAACCTATAACTAAAAAAGATGAAGAAGAGCAAAGTGAAAAGAAAAGTTTACAAAAATGGACAAAGCTAAACAGAGAACCAATAAAAGAATGGGGTCATAAAGACATACAAAGCAAGTCAATATATAAACGACAATATGATAGCCTTAATGAGCATCTTCCTACAACTGTGTTTATTGATGATTACAGTAAGCAATTTTTTTACTGCATTAAGAAGAACAACTTAACTTGCTTAAGAGGAGTAATAAGTAAGCTAGAAAAAATTGGATTAACAATTCAAGAGATACTAAGGTTTAGAAATAAATTGGGTGATACTCCTCTCATTTATTCAGTTAAACAAGGTGAGGTAGACATAGTGCGCTTTCTCTTATTACAAGGTGCTGATCTTAGAGTAGTTAACAATAATTTTCAATCCCCAATTGATATAGCAATCGAAAAAAAGCAGATCAATATAATAAATGCGATTGCCGAAATGATGCCACATCTTTTGGAGGATAGAAAAATAGACAATAAAGAAAGCTCAGCAATGTACGATTGGGCTGTGAAAACGAAAGAAATACAGTGCGATAAGCAAGATGATTAGATTTTTGATATTAATTTTAGTTGGTCATTTATGTTATGGAAACGAAACAAATGATGAAAAAAATCAGATTAGTGATTTTTTAAACGCTTTGCGTGATGCAAAATACGTATCTTACAGTAAAAAAGACTTTGCTGAATTTTTGGTGCAGTGCCACAAAGAGGGCGTGCCAGAAGATTTTAAGAAAGGTTTTGGTTCTAACTTAAATGGAGCTAATTTTAACCAACTGTACCTAAGTAAATCTGTTTTTGATGGAGTAAGTCTGATTGGTGCCGATTTTTCTAACACCGATTTATCCGATGTGTCTTTCATTGATGTTGATTTACGTGGTGCTAATTTTTCCAATGCTAATTTACATGGCATTAAAATAAAAGGTACAAATTTGAGTTTTACAAAATTTGTTTCTGCAAACTTAACAGATATCGTATTTGATCAGTCTAATGTTAGTTATGCTGATTTTATCAGTTCCGATCTCAAAAAAGTAAGTATGCACAACGTAATTGGTTTGCATACTAATTTCTCGAATGTGAAAATGAATTTCTCCAACTTATCAAACTCGAATGTTAGCCACGTAAATTTTAGTGATAGTGAAATAAACGATACTGTTATGCAGAAAAACAACCTTGATAATGCAAGTTTCTTTGGAGTGGATGCATATAAATTAAAGATACAATTTTCTTCATTAAAAAATGCTAACATATATGGTGCAGAGTTAAAAGAATCAGACTTTACAGGTAGCAATCTTTCCGATGCTTGCCTTAATTCTTCTATCATAATTAACAGTAACTTCGACGAAACTGATTTAAGCAACACACAAATTTCCTATGTGAATGACGATAATTCAAGTTTTGTTCAATCTATACTAAATGGTTCCAAGATAAAACATGCATATGTTTCTGAAGCAAATCTTCATGATGCTGATTTATCCAATATTGATTTTAGTTTTAGTGAACTGCATCAAGTTAATGTCTCTAATGCTGACATTCGTCACGGAAAGTTTCATAATACTAAAGTTGCAAATTCTAACATGAATGGCTCATTTTTTGACCATTCACTATTCATCTATGTGAAGATAGAAGATTCAGACCTTTCTACAACTTCAATGTATAAGATAAAAATCCAAGACTCTCAAGTTTATAACAGTACACTTTCTCGCCATAATATTGATTCCAGTGAAATAGAAAATTCAACATTCTTTAATTTATTAGCTGATAATTCGAGCTGGTCCAATTTAAAAGTAACTAATTCAAATTTTATTGAAAGCGATTTCAGATCTTCTTTGCTTCACGCTAATGCCTTTAGGAAAACTAGCTTTTTTCTTAGCAATTTGAGTAATTCAACAATTAGTGATATGTCTTTTCTCTCTTCAAGCATATATAAAAGTTCAGTTGTTGATGCTCACTTAACAGGTTGCAAATTTGATAATTCAATTTTGATTGACAATAAAGGACAGAAAAAACTTGCAGGTTCAGAAAATGCTATAACTTCGATTAAAGATTTGCAAGAGAAAATATCACAGGGTGAAAAATTTAATGTAAATTATTCTTACTTTGAATTTAAGAATATGAATTTAGAAAATGCCGATTTTTCTAATTCAACATTGAGTAGAGCAAAGTTTGTAAACGTTAATTTGAATAAGGCAAATTTTGAAAAGACCGATTTGCGCTATACTGTCTTTGATAACTCTTCTCTTATTGGCACCAACTTATCAAATTCTAATTTAGAAGGTTCTAGCTTTTTAAACTCTGATCCAAAAAGCACCATGTTAAAAAATGCAAAGAAAAATGACCGTAAAAAGTGAGGGCGTATTATTGGTTCTATCCTCCCCTTCTGGAGCTGGAAAAACTACTATATCAGCAAAATTACTTGAGCAATCAACTAATTTAGTTAGGTCTGTTTCTATGACTACACGCAAGCCTCGCCCCGGCGAAAGAAATGGAAAAGACTATTTTTTCGTTACCGAAGAAAAATTTCACGAGTTATGCAAAGCTGGCCAAATGCTTGAATACGCCAAAGTTTTTGAGAATTTTTATGGTATACCAAGAAATTTTATAGAGCAAAACTTAAGCAATGGAATAAGCGTTTTACTCAGCATAGACTGGCAAGGAGCATTTCACTTATTCAAGCTCATGAGAAAAAAAGTTGTAAGTGTTTTTATACTTCCCCCTTCAATGGAAGAGCTTAGGTTGCGTTTGCAAAAGCGTAATAGTGATGATGCAAGCGAAATAGAGCGCAGATTAGCCGAAGCTCAAAAAGAGATAAGCAAACGTGATAAATATGATTATGTAATAATCAATGATGATATTGATAAAAGTGTAGAAGAGATAAGCTCCATACTAAATAAAGAAAGACTTAAAAAATCAGAAGAAAAACCAAGCCTGGAAGATTTATAAAAAATCAATTTGGATATTTGCAGCTATAGTTTCTTATCCTATTTTAGCCAATAGCACATTTCACAGTTTAGCTATATTTATTATTTTTTAAGATTAAATGGTTAAAATAGTAGCAACTGTTCAAGTGAGGATTTGACTATGACAACAGATTTTCTAATAGAAACTAGTTTTCTGCCTTTCCACCTATACATATACAACGTTTAGCTCAATTTAAAAGTCAAACTTCTTGGTTGTTAGTTTAGTGCTGACAACTTAAATAGCTTTTAATATTGAGGTTTTAGTATGGGTATAGATATAACTGCACTAACTACTAATGCAGATAAATTAGGTGAATGCATAGATAAAAATAAAAAGCAAGAGCAGGATAGAAAAGACGAACAATTATATGGCATTATAGAGAGAAAGGTAAAAAAAGAAGAACACAAGCGTGAAAAACCAAGAGGTCAAGATGGAACCCTCAAGAAGTGTAAAAGGTTATTTGAGGAAGGTGCTAGCTCTGAAGTACTAACTAAATTAGAAGAATCACTTAGAGAACAAGAAAAATATTATAAGTATTATGTCCAATGCTTTCTTCCGGTATTGAATAGAAAAATATCGAAAGAACTAGACCCTATAAAAAAAGAGGAAATAGGACAAGCAATTTCAGAAATTACTTATAATAGCAGATATTGTTTTACCCACAACCGTAGGGACAGCGAAACAGAGAGTGGCTACGGCAGTGATGTTGAAGATGATCATGAAGTAGAAATAAGCAACGAAATAACAAATAACAATGCTCTACTACTAAAAGCGATCAAAAATGGAAATAACAGGAAATTTAGAAAATATCTAAAAGATTGTACGGATATTAGCAGCATAAAAGCTGAAGAAGGGAAAAATATTTTACACCTCATTGCGTCGTTGGAAAAGAAACAGAAATGCAAGTTTCTGGGTACCCTAATAAAAACGGTCACCAAGGAAGATTTAGCACAACTTGTTGATAGTGAAAATCAGGACGAAAAAACTCCTCTTCAGGTGGCACTAATTAACAAGATAACAAAAGAAAAACATGAGTCTCATACAATCCAAGATAACGATAACACACTTAAGTTTCTTACAAAATTGTTAGAGCATGGGGCCAGCTCTGATAATTTAGGATTATCTACAAAAAAATTACAAGACTTAAAAGAAGAGCAAAAGACATACTATCGTAATTTCTTAGAAAAATTAGCAGAGCAAGGAAAGAACTCTAAATTAAAGCCAGAAATAAAAATCAATACAGAAGCAAAAATTAAAGAAATTATACCACGTACCATAAATACTCCAGATAGTAATGATAATTATCAATTACATTTAGCAATTAAAAATAATGATAAAGAACTTTTTAAAGAACTATTGCAAAAAGGGGCAGATATTAGCCTTAAAGACACAGATGATAATAATGCTTTACACTTGATTGTTAAACCTGAAACAAAACAAAAACTTAAACTTCTCCATATATTGCTAGAAGCAAGCCAAAAAGAACAATTTATAAAAGCTGTAAATGATAAAAAAGAAGGGCAAACACCGCTCCACCAGGTACTCCAGTGCATACAAGAGAAGAGTGAGAACCGATCACTTAAGAAATTTGAGAAAACTAAGAGATATAAAACCCTAGAGCTATTACTACAAAACGGTGCAGATATTACTGTGCAAGATAAAGATGAAAAAAATGCTCTGCACTATATTGCTTCATTCAAAGGAGAACAAAAAGTTGCATGTTTGAAGTTGACTTTAGGTAAGGATGAATTTAGTAAGGCTATAAATGCTGTTAACGGGAAAGAGCAAACACCGCTCCATCAGGTACTCCAGCGCATACAAGAAAAGAGTAAAGAACCTTCATTGAAAAATAAAATAAAGAATGTAATAAAAAAAGAATTTAAGGATACTGGCAGGTATAAAACCTTAGAGTTATTTCTACAAAACGGTGCAGATATTACTGTGCAAGATAAAGATGAAAAAAATGCTCTGCACTATATTGCTTTATTCGAAGGAAAACAAAAAGTTACATGCTTGAAATTAATATTAGGTTTAGTAAAAGAAAGAAAAATATCTGAAGATCAATTAAGAGAGGCTGTGAATGCACCTAATGGAGAAGGGAACACACCCCTAGAATTGGCATTAAAGAAAAAAGCAGAAAAAAGAAGTATCGAACACCTATTGCAAGGAACAATTTTTGATACAGCAACTGCTTATGACAATACAACAAAATTTTGTACAATGCTGCTAGAAATAGGCGCTGATCCCTGTTCTCTGGAGCTGAAAGATCCAAAATTCCATACTAAAAAGTACTATTTAACTTTACGAGATCTAAAAGATTATTCAGAGACTCCACAGAAAGCACAGGAGAAAGCTAAAGAACTAAAAGAGAAGCTTGAAGAAAAATACCACTGTAAAACTGCTTCAAAAAAATGCAAGTCTGGCATTAAAGAAGCAGGTTCTGGTATAAAAAAAGGAGTATCTGCTGTAGCAGGATTCATAGATCCAGCAAAAAGGACCCGCGAACTGTTAGCAATCACGATAACGATTACTGTTATTGCAATGGTAACATTTGCTTTCTTTCAGGTTCAAATGGCAATTGGAGCAGCCATTCCTATCATAGCTACTGCTGGAGTTATATGTCTTACTTTAACTTTAGGATTTAGTGGTATTAAGAAATTTTTTGAAAAATCAACCAACAAAGCACAGGACATATTTAACGACAAAAACCGCTCTAATTCAACAACAGAGCAGAATCAAGCTTCGAAGAACCCTATTGACAATGATCAACAGAATTTAGGAAATGATTCTGAAGACCTAGCAGCAAAAAGACAACAAAATCAATCAGAGCATACAGAAAACCCAGCTACCAAAATGAGCGATGTATCAATAATGAACTCGTTGAAAAATTGTGTAGGGATAGTGTAACTAGTAAACCCTCTTCTCTGGCGCTATGAAATCAATCTCACCGCTCAGAGTTTTTTCAGCCACTTTTTTATAATCAATTTTTACGTTAATTTGCCCTTTCTTTTCTTCAAGCCACGCTATAGTGTGCTTCATCCAGTTTTTGTCATCACGTTCAGGAAAGTCTTCACGAGCATGGGCACCTCTGCTTTCCTCGCGATTAGCTGCGCATTCCATGGTAATAACCGCTTGTGGGATCATGTTAGCAAGCTCCAGTGCTTCAACTAAATCACTATTCCACATCATACTGCGATCCTCAAGTGAAATATCAGGCATCATTTTTGCTACCTTTTTTATAGCTTTTTTGCCTTCTTCTAAAACTTCAGCAACACGGAACACTGATGCGTACTTTTGCATAGTGTTCTGCATTTCACTGCGTATTTTTGCTACTTTTAGCCCACCGGAAGCAAATCGCATTTTATTGAATCTATCTACTATCCAGTCTGTGCAGTCTGAATGCAATTTTTTATGTGGTGTACCGGATTTTAGTTTCTCTCTTGCTCTGAGCGCTGCAGCTCTGCCAAAAACCACAAGATCAAGAAGCGAGTTAGAACCAAGTCGATTTGCACCATGCACAGAGACGCACGCAGCTTCTCCAATTGCAAATATTCCATCTACCACTTCTTCCTTACCTTGCTTCAGCGTGATCACTTCTCCATGATAATTGGTTGGAATGCCACCCATGTTATAGTGAACAGTCGGAATGACCGGTATTGGATCTTTAGTAACATCAACTCCTGCAAAGGTCTTTGCGGTTTCGCTAATGCCCGGCAATCTGAGTTTTATTACTTCCGGATCAAGATGCGCTATAGTTAAATACATGTGATCTTTTTTAGGTCCAACTCCCCTTCCCTCTCTAATTTCAATTGTTATTGCACGACTTACCACATCACGGGAAGCTAAATCTTTTGCTTTTGGTGCGTAACGTTCCATAAACTTCTCGCCCTGAGAGTTAACAAGGTATCCCCCTTCGCCACGGCATCCTTCTGTCATCAAGCACCCTGAGCCATATATTCCTGTCGGATGAAATTGCACAAATTCCATATCTTCAAGTGGTAATCCAGCTCTTACTACCATGCCATTACCATCACCTGTGCAGGTATGCGCACTTGTTGCAGAGAAATAAACACGTCCATATCCACCTGTTGCTAACACCACTCTATGCGCACGAAATCTATGTAATGTGCCGTCGCATAGCGACCAAGCAAGAACTCCGCAGCATGTTTCGCTATCCATAATTAAATCAATCACAAAGTATTCAACAAAAAATTCAGCGTTGAATTTAAGACACTGCTGATATAGAGTGTGAAGGATTGCGTGCCCAGTCTTATCTGCTGCCGCACAAGTGCGCTGCGCTGATTTTCCTTTACCAAAGTGAGTTGTCATTCCACCAAAGGAACGCTGGTATATTTTGCCATCTTCTGTACGAGAAAAAGGTACGCCAAAATTTTCAAGTTCAATAACAGCTTTAGCAGCGTTTTTACACATATATTCTATTGCATCTTGATCACCAAGCCAGTCTGAACCTTTTATTGTGTCATATGCATGCCAGCGCCAATCGTCTTCACCGATATTACCTAAAGCTGCACTAATTCCGCCTTGTGCTGCAACTGTATGACTTCGTGTAGGGAAAATTTTAGAAATGCAGGCAACTGAAAAATTAGTTGCAGCCATCCCAAGCGTTGCTCTGAGCCCTGCTCCACCTGCACCTACTACTACCACGTCATACTCATGTTCTATGATCTCATACGCTGACTTATCCATATTTACTTATTTTATCATTACAGGCTTATGATATCACAGAAGTAGAAAAAATCTATACAAGTTTTCTATAGTTAAGACGTCATGCCGCCGCGGCGCTAACAAGTAGCGGGATGACAGCAATCCTACGTCATACCGCCGCAGTATCTCAGCCACTAACACGTAGCGGGATGACGAGCTTATTGTCATGCCGCCGCGAACCGTCATACCGCCACGAACCGTCATACCGCGATTCATTCGCGGTATCTCTAGATCCCGCTAACAAGCAGCGGGATGACGATTGTCGTTTAGCTATAAATATTAAGAAATTTACCAAACGAAAAAAAAGGCAAAAGAAGCCCCGTGGTTATTATCCGCTTTAAAATATTGGCGTTTTTTATGTTTTAAACGCTTGACAAGCAAGATTAAGCTGCTTTTAATTGCAACTAACTTACGCTGCAAATGTTTAAGAAATTTACTAAGCAGAAAAAAAGACAAAGAATCCCCGAGTTAGCTAGTCTTTTACTATCTCTGTCGAGTATTGGCATTTTTTGATGTCTTGTAACGCTTTATAAGCACGTTCAGCTTATTTAGATAAAAATCTAGATGTAGATGAAGTTTTGTAAAGACATACAGTATCTATATACTGCAAAAAATTGAACATAAGACGCCGATACATTAAGTAATCCTTACCTTTTAATCTGCAGATTGGCGAAAGCAAATACAATAGCTTCAGTTTCATGATAAGGGGGCTGGCGAAGGATGTCAAGTAATTTTCTTATTTCATTTAAATTGCTTGTAACCTTCTTATACACTCATCTTTACCAAGAATCACCATGATATCAATGATTCCAGGTGCATCCATTACTCCAGTTATAGGGGCGCGTAATGAGTGGTATACATCGCTTATTTTCATATCGTGCAATTTTGCACATTCCTTGATCTGAGAAGATAAAAAACCCTTATTCCAATTTTCATCACCGATCTTTGACAGAAATGACGCGAGTAACTTGATTATATCGAGGTTAGATTTGACAATTTGCTCAGCCTCTTCACTTAAATCAAGTGGCGGATCTTGAATATAAAATTTTGCTAAATCCAATAATTCGGTCAGGTAGTTTGCTCTTTTTTTTAGCTCTGTCAGTCCCTGCAGTAAATAGCCCTTTTTTTTGTCAGTTAGAGTATTTTCTCTAAGCATTAGAGTCAGAATATCTTCATTGCTCATATTACTAATATAGTGGTTATTCAAATGCTCCAGTTTTTTGAAATCGAGCCGTGCAGGTGAACGACCAATACTTTCTAAATTAAACCACTCTATTGCTTGCTCATCGCTAATAATCTCATCGTTGCCGTGACTCCAGCCAAGTCTCAGCAAGTAATTACGCATCGCTTTTGGCAATATTCCCATCTTTTCATAATCGCAAACGCTTGTGGCACCATGCCTTTTGGATAGCTTATTCCCATCTTCCCCATGGATAAGCGGCACATGTGCAAAGCGTGGAATGTCAAAATCAAGAGCCTGGTATATTAGCAGATGTTTAAAGGTATTAGTGAGATGGTCAGAACCACGTATTATATCAGTTATTCCAGCATCATGATCGTCAACTACCACGGCAAAAATATATGTTGGAGTGTTATCAGAGCGTAAGATCACTATATCATCAAGCTGGTCGCTATTTACTTTGATTTGGCCGTATATTTTGTCATCAATGACGATCTCTTGCGAATCTGGCACTTTAAAGCGGACAACTGACCTCACACCCGATGTCATTCCAGCGCGTGACCACATATTTTTCCAGTGTCGGCTACTTGGATGACAAGAAGGAGGTTTTGTAGTACATTTATGCTTGTATATCTTGCCCTCTTCTCTTGCTTTTGCCTTCTTTTCTGCAACTTCATCTTCAGGGCAGTAACAGTGATACGCCCTACCCTTTTCAACTAAAAGGTTTGCTACTTCTTTATGCCGCTCTATTCTTTTTGACTGATATACTATTTCCCCATCATAGCTCATACCGAGCCATCTTAGCCCTTCTATAATTGCATCAATTGCTTCTTGTGTTGAACGTTTTCTGTCGGTGTCCTCAATTCTTAGCAAAAACCTGCCACCATGATGCTTTGCATAGAGCCAATTAAATAACGCAGTACGAGCTCCTCCAATGTGCAAAAATCCTGTTGGTGATGGAGCAAATCTCGTGACTATACCTGGCATATTTGTCTGTTACAGTAATGTAAATGATGATAGCTAAAATTTATGTTTGTAACAATTTAGAATTTATTTGTTCTGAGAGATAAAATTTACTTATTTTTCATAAATTGTGTTGTATAGTTTAGTATTGGTTGAATATAGCGAGGTGAGTTATGAATGGACTTGTAGATATAGCAAAATTGCTTTCAGATAATGAAGCTAATATCAATTGGCGTTACACCGGCCCTTTTGATAAAACAAAACAAAGAGTACAGGCAGGTAATCTCCTGCATTTAGCTGCAAGAATACAAAACAAAGGTAAATTTGTAGACATTTGTAAGAAGAACATTGCTTCTGTAACTGCGCATAATGAATATGGAGATAATCCATTTCATGAAGCAGCAAGAAGTGGAATTTTGCTGCCTGCAGTACAAGAGATTGTGAATGACTTAGAGAAGGAAGCTAATAACAAAATTACGAAAGCAGAAGAAGCTGGAGATCGGAAAGAAGTAAGCAGATTGAAAGAGGAACTCAAATGTAATAAAAAATATATTAAAGATGCGCTCTGCAGTAAAGGCTATGCTTTTAATAAGAAGAGGGAAACTCCTCTTTATTACTTAAATGCTGCACAACAGAAAGAAATTAAGCAAATCGCAGGCATAAAAGACAGCTTTATATGTAACCAGAAGTTTCACCTGTGCTTATATATAATAGGAGCGATAGCATGTATCGCTGCTTTATGTTTGTCTTTATACTTTTTATTTTTAGTTTCGCAATCTTTTGCACTAAGCTCGATGGTTGCAATAGCTTCTGGCGGAGTCACATACCTGTCAGTTAAAGCATGTAGCGAGATACATGCCTTGCATAACGAAAGCACTTTAGTGGAAAATGCTAATGTACAACTTGCAGGAGAAAGTTTAGGTGTTTGATGAAGCTAGAAATTACTTGCAGGCAATGATATAGAAATTTACTTTCTTAACTTCAGAAAGTATACTCATACGATGATAGAAAAGAAGTACAGTAAGATTTTAATAGCAAACAGAGAAGAGATTGCCTGCAGGATTATCAGAACTGCCCATAAGATGGGTATATCTTGTGTGTGCATATACTCGGATGCAGATGTAAATTCTGTGCATGTAAGACAAGCAGATGAGTCAAGATATATCGGCCCTTCGCCATCTTGCCTCAGTTATTTAAACATTGAAAAAATATGTGAAGTAGCAGTTGAAACAGGTGCTGAGGCAGTTCATCCTGGCTATGGTTTTTTAGCAGAGAATCCAGATTTTCCACGTGCTCTTCAAAAACATAATATAGACTTCATCGGTCCCAGTGCAGAAACAATAGAAGTTACAGCCAACAAAATAACAGCAAAAGAAGCTGCAAGAAAAGCTGGAGTGAATGTAGTGCCAGGATATATGGGTAAGATCAGCGATGCTGCCCACGCAGCTCAAGTTGCTAAAGAGGTCGGTTTTCCCGTTATGCTCAAAGCTGCATCAGGCGGTGGTGGCAAAGGAATGCGAATTGTAAACTCCAAAAAAGAAATTGAACTAGCATTTACATCAGCCACAAATGAAGCAGAGAAAAGTTTTAAGGATGGCAGTATCTTTATAGAGAAATATATAGAGTTGCCAAGACATATTGAAATACAAATCATAGCAGATAAATATGGCAATATAGTTTGTCTTGGAGAAAGAGAATGCTCGATACAAAGGAATAATCAGAAAATAATAGAAGAAACGCCAAGTCCATTCATTAGTGAAGAAGTAAGACAAAAAATGTATGTTCAATGTGTTTCTCTGGCAAAGCAAGTTGGCTATTTTTCAGCAGGCACTGTTGAGTTTGTTGTAGATAAAGACCAAAACTTCTATTTTCTTGAGGTAAATACGAGATTGCAAGTTGAGCATCCAGTAACAGAATTTATGACTGGAATAGACATAGTAGAAGAAATGATTAGAACTTCCTGTGGAGAGAAATTGAGATTCAATCAGGATGATATTAAACTTACTGGTTCTGCAATAGAAAGTAGAATTTGCGCTGAAGACCCATCGAAGAAATTTTTCCCTTCCAGCGGAAGAATAAAATATTACGATAAACCGGGTGAAAATGATTATGTAAGAATAGATGATGGAGTTGCTGCAGGTTCAGAAATTAGCATGTTCTATGATTCGATGATTGCCAAAGTGATAACATATGGAAAAGATAGAGTAGAAGCGATCAGCAGAATGCAAAAAGCATTGTCTGAATGCTATATAGAAGGAGTAACAAATAATATAGAATTTCTAGAATCCATCTTCCATCACCCAAATTTTATCGCAGCAAAGCTCCATACGAGATTCATTCCAGATCATTACCCTAGTGGGTTTCACGGCGATTTTGTTACAGAGGAGTATATTAAAATATTTATTTTCACTGCGTTATATGTTCATTTGGAAAATGAAGAAAGGTACCATCATAAAGCAGTGAATGAAACATCTCAGGTGTCATTCCAGTGCGTGACACTGGAATCTAGTAAAAAAGAAGGGGCACCAGTATCAGCTACTCGGATGGCAGGTGACCGTGCAAGAGATTTATTCATAGTGAATATAAATGACAATGAGTACTCCGTAAATGCAAAATACCAAGATAATATATTAATAACGGTATATAATCACAATAAATACTCCGTTATAGGCAAGTGGAAATCAAGTTATAGATTGCTATATATCACAATTAATGACGATACCAATATAGCACTTAAAATAGAAAGACAAGGCAGCAAGTACTTCATAAGGCATGCAGGCATGAAAGCTGAGTGTTGTATATTTAAGCCTCATGTAGCTGAATTAAGTAGGTTAATGCTAAATAATGAAACAGAAGGGATTTCAGCAGATGCTGTAAAATCCCCAATATCTGGTTTATTAGTTAAATTGCACGTAAATGTAGGAGATCAGGTGGAAATAGGACAACCTTTATTTGTGGTGGAGGCAATGAAAATGGAAAATATCATATGTGCTGAAGCAGCAATGGTGATAAAAAATATTCCCGTTCAAGAAGGAAAAAATGTGCAGATTGGTGATGTAGTCTGCTTTCTTAAATAACATAAGAAGTACAAACTTGACCCAAACAAGATAAATGAAAACACTTGATGAGCTATGGCAATGGCTATTGGTATGTGCAATAATAGAGTAATTACACCTAAAATGATCTGAATGACGACGGAGAGCAGCATAATATATACCGGTTTTATGCTAGCATTTTTTACTGTGAGTATTACTACCAAAGTTAGTATTAGCAATGCCAGTGCTCGATGTATAAATTGCACTGTCGCTCTGTTCTCAAAGATATTCAGCCATATAGGCTGTAAGAAAAATAAATCTTCTGGAACGATTTGTCCGTCCATTAGTGGAAAGGTATTGTAAATCAAACCAGCATTTAATCCCGCAACAAATGCGCCGAAAATTATTTGTATTACAATTAGAATCAGAATAAGTATTGTGTAATATATACTACTGTTAGTAGATTGAAATCCTGTCATCCGAGTAGCTGACACACAACTGTACGAACGCTTACTTTTGAAAATAAATTGCACAGCAAATGGTGTCATGAAAGTAGCTGACACTGGAATCCAGCTTTTACTATGCAGCCACTTATTTAAAGTTAAGTTTTCTGGATCCCAGTGTCTGGGCACTGGGATGACATCTTTCTTGGTGAAAATTACTCTTATACTGCAATGTTCGTATAGTTGTGTACGTAACACTGGGATCCATATTTGGTAATCAAAAAATTGATATGACAATAATGCAAAGATAATTAATGCTAATAATAAGTGAAGTGCAAGCCTATAGTGGCTAACATGAGGTTCAGTTACTAAACCACTTTTAACCATATACCAACCAGCAAAAGCTTGTAAAGCTCCAAATAATAATGCCACACATAGCTTTATTACTACCTTTTTAGATATTTTTCTTCTTAATATGAAATATATAAATGGCAGGACAAAAACTAAACCTGTTAGTCTTGCAACCAATCTGTGTACATATTCTATTAAGTATATAGCGCGAAACTCCTCCATACTAATACCATAGTTAAGTGCTTTATATTCAGGTGTAGCTTCGTATTTTAATTTTTCTTGTAGCCAGTCTTGTTCACTCAGTGGTGGTAATGTTCCAGTAATTGGTTTCCACTCCGTGATTGACAATCCTGCTTTTGAAAGTCTGGTAAATCCACCAATCCCTACCATGAGAATTACCATGACCGAGCAGAGAAAAAGCCAAATAGCTACAGGTTTTGCTTCCATAAACCATGCTGAGTTTTGTTCCATCGCTCAGGGTAAAGAATAAATTCCCATAAGTCAAGAAAAGCTGCAACACTATGTAGCAGACTATAGACCGGAAAAAATATCGATACTATATAAAAATAAAAAGGCATCTTTTGCTGTTTGACAGCTATTACCAAAAGAATCAGGTTAGTAACGTATACCACTACAAAGTAGTACAAAAATAATTCATTTAAAACTTTAGTTAATATCAATGAAAGCAGTAAAAATGGAGTAGTAAAAAATATAAAAGCTGCAGAGCCAACAAAAAGATTCAATAGCAAAATTCCCTTAAATCCAGTGTGTTTATAAAGTGACTTTATATTTTTTAAATGAACAATATAAGTTTGCATATAGCCTTTGATCCAGCGCGCTCTTTGCTTAATCCAAGCAAATACAGCAATTGGTGACTCTTCCAATGTTTCTGAGTCAATCATCCTGGTTTTATATCCCATTTGTGCAAGTCTCAAACCAAGGTCAGCATCTTCGGTAACACTATAAGCATCCCAGAAAAACACTTTTTTTAGAATTTTTACTGAAAAATGATTACTGCTACCACCCAAAGGCATCGGCATGTTCATTTTTTGGAATCCAGGCAATAAGTATTGAAACCAGTTCATATACTCCAGAGAAAAGAATTTTGTGAGAAAATTATAATCACAATTGTAGTAATTTAATTTCGCCTGTACACAGGCAAGCTTATCGTCGTCCTTATTAAATTCAATCAGTGCTTTTTTTAACTGCAATGGGTCTGGTTTATCGTCCGCATCATATATTACTGCATACTTTCCTCTAGCAAAGCTCATAGCATAATTGCATGACTTGGCTTTTGTTCTAGGCAAAGAATGAGGCACTTTTATTACTTCAAAATACTGCGGTAAAGTGTACTTTTCTATAGCTGCTAGCGTTTCTTGGTCATCACTTTCTACCTGAAGCTTCACATCTAATTTTGATTTTGGATAATCCAAACTTTCAATGCTTTCAACCAATTGCTCTATCACTGCACTTTCTTTAAAAGCAGGCAATAAAATAGTATATATAGGAAAATCTTCTTCACTCAGCTTACTATAATCCACTTTTTAGTTGGAGGTTTCACATAAGTTAAAAATTGTAGCTATAAACTTGAATAAATAGCTAGAACATCCGATTATAAATATCAACATCAAAGCAAAATATGTATATTTCTCTGTTAGTGTTAAAATTGAAGTTACAATAAAGAAAGAAGCAAAAAATATTGAGCTTAGTTTAATGCTTTTGGCTGAAAAATTAGGATTCTTGTAATATAAGTAGTTGCTTGCAAATTCTGAAATACCAAAGTGCGAGTTAAGAAGATTTAAAATCTGTTCGCTATCCACTTTTATTAATACATAGTCAATACCGTAATGAGCTTCGACCCAACGGTTGATATCTCGGCTTGTGTCTTCAACCATAAAAAAAGTAGTATTATTTAATTTTTGCCAAGGAATTATATTAAATTTATAGTAAAAAAGTTTCTCTGGCTCTTTGCACAAACTAGAATCAAACTTAATTTTTTCTACATTATCAGCTTGAAGTATAGGCAATTGTTGCATTGAACCTAATGCAATTTTTTATTTAAGTCACGTGAAAATGAAGATATGACCTCGCTACTACGCTTATCATCTTTACGTTCATGCATTATTTTTTTTACAGCATCAGCAGCTATATTCGCTGTGTTAGCCTGTAAATCTCCAAGAGCTTTTTCAACTTGGTCAGTGACTTTCTTCAAGTTAGAATGGGCATTGTCATCTAATGTCTGATCTAGCTGCTGTCTATTGTGCTTAATGATACTATTAGCTTTATCAAGTGCTTCATTCATCATTTTATTAACTTCTGCATCTAATTCTTTGTATTTTTTAGAAGATTTTTTGTAATACTCCAACATATCTTTCCTGAATTTTTCAGTTTCTTCACTTGAAAATTTGCTTTTGTTACGCTTATTGTTAAGCGCATTTTTTATCACTTTCTTTAGCAATTTATACGAAAGGACAAAACTTACCAAGAAGGCAAGACCGATAATCAGTGATGTAGACATAAAAACCCCTAAAATTCTTTGGACACCAAGTCAGCAATAAATTCCTCTTCAATTTCAGAATTAGTCAATTTAGTATAATAAATTAAAGCAATACTAGTAGCCATTTGTTTTAACTGATCAGTATATTCAGATTTAAATTCTGCCACTTTTTTTTCAATAAGCTTGCTCTTTTTTTTATCTTCCTCTTCTAATATATTCTTAACATTAGCTCTCATTTCTTCTACCTGAGCAAGTGCATCATCTATGATTTTTTTTGTCTGTATTCTAGCTTGGGTTAAAGCTGCGTTATACTTGGTAATCTGATCTTCCGTAAGTCTTAAAAGATGAACAGAACTATTAAAAGAACCCAATACTTCTTTACTTCTAGTGCTTATTATTTCATCTAACTTTGGCAAAAATAAACAACTTACTACGAAAAAAAGTGAAGAGAAAAAAATTAAAAACCAAAAAACTTGAGAAAAGAAGGTTGAAACATCAAGCTGTGGCATCTGTTAAGCAGCAAATATTAATAACATTGCAAGTACAAACGCAAGCAATCCCATGATTTCAACCATGGCAGCACCAATATAAACATAACTTTTCATTTTACCTTCTGATTCAGGGTTTCTCGCAATCCCATTTAACATAGCAGAGAAGATATTAGCTATACCTAAACCAGCGCCGAGCATTCCAAACACAGCTAAACCAATTGCTATAAATTTTAAAGCTACTAAATCCATATATTACCTTTAATTATTTCTTTATAATATAATTGTAAAATATTCTACAAGGAAGTCAATTACTTTACTGCATCTGACAAATATACACATGTTAATATAGTAAATATATAAGCTTGTAAAATTGCAACAAATACTTCAAATCCTATCAATGCAATTATGAACAAAAACGGCGCAGGAGTGAAAAATATGTTCATATTTACAATAAACCCTGCTATCACTTTGATGATTGTATGACCAGCAATCATATTTGCTGCAAGCCTTATTGATAGGCTAACCGGCCTTACTAAATAAGCAAACAACTTAATAATAATTATTATAGGTGCAAGCCACGAAGGAGTTCCTTTTGGTAGCAATATGCGTAAAAATTCTACTCCCCTTTCTTTAAATCCAACAATCGTTATATAAATAAAAACCACCATCGATAAAGCGAAGGTGACTATCACATGACTTGTGACCGTGAAACTATAAGGAAGAACACCAACTAAATTACACGATAAAATGAAAATAAACACTGTAAATATCAATGGAATGTGCTGCAAGCCTTTGCTTCCAGTGTTATTTTCTATTATTGAAATAACAAAATCATATACATACTCAACTGCAGCTTGCAAATATCCTGGTATTACTGCCCCCTTCTTTATTCCAAAAAGCAAAAAGAGTATCACCAATATCACCGAAATCATCGTGAAAAGAGATGAATTGGTAAAGCTTACGTCATACCCAAATAACCTAGGTAACTCTATTACCGTATATACTTTAAACTGTTCCAGCGGATTTAATGCCATTTTAATCTGAATTATAAACAGTAAATAAAGTATGAATTTTATAGGACAAAGTCAAGAATTAAGATAAGGCTCTGTATTATTATAACATTAACATATTAACAAAATATGTAATTAGAATGTTAATTACAGTCAGCTCTGTATTTTAAAATTTACTAATCTTGTTAAATTATTCAATATCTTGACTTAATATCTTATTTTGATTATAATTTAATTTTTAGTGAGGTATATAATGAACGAAATAGATTTTATTAACACTAATCATCCTTTAAATTTGGAGCAGGAATTTGGTAACGGATACATCGAATCAGTAGATTGTTTCCTTGACGAAGATACTCGCGATTATTACATAGGACTCAACAATGCAATAATACACTTCTTTTTTGATGGTAACATTGATGAGGATGCCTGGGATTATGAAAGTCTTAAATTCTTTCTGGAGATAGATTTAAGGTGATATAGAAAAAATTCTTTCTCTTCGCAAGAAGATATAAAGTTACAAAAGCTTCTACATCATAAACAATGATGTAGAAGTATTCCACTACAACAAGCTTTAAAAGCACTACATTTTATATTACAATAACTTTTTTGTTTCTTGTTAGATCGATGAAATTCACGTTATCTTGGTTACTGGAGTATTTAGAAACCAATGCTAGTTTAGAAGAAATTACCGATAAATTAACTCACATAGGGTTAGAAGTAGAAGATGTGATCGACAATACCAAATTAGCTGGTTTTATTGTTGCAGAAGTATTAGAGGTGATACAGCATCCAAATGCTGATAAATTAAAATTATGTAAAGTAGATGACGGAAGTAAAATTCTACAAATAGTTTGCGGAGCAAACAATGTTAGAGAAGGTATGAAAACTGTGCTTGCATCTCTTGGTAGCACATTGCCAGAAAGTGATTTCACAATCAAGCCTACAAAAATACGAGGAGTGCTAAGTGAAGGGATGCTCTGCTCTGCTTCTGAACTTGCGTTGGTTCAAGAGGAAAGTGAAGGAATAATCGAGCTTTCCGATGATTATAAAGTAGGGGATAAATTTTTCAATTGTGACCCTGTAATTGATATAAATGTTACTCCAAACCGTGGAGATTGCTTAGGCATTTATGGAATAGCTCGCGACCTTGCTGCAACTGGAATTGGAACATTAAAGACTTTAAGCATTCCACAACTTACCAGCTCCATAAATTCACCAATCGATGTTGAAGTTACTGACGGAGAAAGTTTTATTAGTGGAATATACATCGCCAATGTAAAAAATCAAGAAAGCCCAAAGTGGCTAAAAGATAAATTGGAATCGATAGGAATGCGCTCCATTTCTACAATAGTTGATATCACGAACTATATTATGATATCTTTCAGCCGCCCAATGCACGCGTATGATGCAAAAAAAATAGAAGGAGAGCTCACAGTACGCAAAGCAAACGACGGAGAAAAATTTGCTGGTTTAAACGGTAAAGAATACTTATTAAACAAAGACATGAGCGTTATTGCAGGTGATAAAAATATTCATGGAGTTGCTGGAATTATAGGTGGAAAGTGCAGTGGATGTACACTTGAAACTACTGATATCTTTTTAGAGTCTGCTTGGTTTGACCCTATATCTATCGCTAAATCTGCAAGGCAAATAAACATCTCCACAGACGCTAGTTACAGATTTGCACGTTCTGTTGATCCCGAATTTACTTTTGATGGACTCAACCTTGCAGCTAAAATGATTCTGGATTTATGTGGTGGAGAAGCCTCAAGCGTAGTGTCTGCTGGCAGCTTAGATAGGGCTGACACCAAGGTGAGCTTTGATTACCAAGATGTAAACAAGTTTGGAAGTGTATCTGTATTGCCTGATGAAGTGTTCGATATCTTGACGAAACTAGGGTTTAATATTGATAAAAAAACCGAAGGCAATTGGAATGTACAAGTACCAAGCTGGAGACCGGACGTGACAATACCGGTTGACCTAATTGAAGAAGTAACAAGGATATACGGCTATGACAAAATAAAAGAAGAACCACTACCAAATAATGTTGAAGAAGTAGATAGTACATACGACAATTTGCGTATTTTGATGACAAACAGAGGGTTTCATGAAGTGCTAACCTGGTCGTTTATGAGTGAATCAACAGCTGAAAAATTTGGTTACTCGAATAAGTTATTTATCATCGATAATCCGTTTAACAATAACTTTAATATAATGAGACCAAGTATTATGCCAAATTTATTGCAAGTTACTGCTGATAATATTGCCCATGGAATATCTGATCTTGCAATCTTCGAAATCGGGCCGATTTACGATGGTGAAGCTCAGTCTAAACATGTTTTAAGTGGAATAAGAACAGGAAATAATTTACCGCGAAACCATTATAATACTAATAGGAAAGTAGATGTTTTTGACGCAAAGGCTGATTGCATAGCAGCTTTGGAGTTTTTTAACGTCAATTGCGATAATTTAACGATAGAGAGAGCAGAAAAAGAACATTACCACCCAGGAAAGTCAGGCACTCTCTCTTTTAAGAATAAAGTAGCAGGTTATTTTGGAGAGTTGCATCCTAATATATTAGATCTTTTTGACATCAAGCAAAAAGTTGTAGGTTTTGAGGTGATATTAGAAAATATTGAAAATTTACCTGTAAGTAGAAAGAAATTTATCGATTATAAATACCAAAGTGTAAAACGTGATTTTGCATTTATTGTAAATAAGGATGTGAAAGTAGGTAACATAATCAATGTGGTAAAAAAAAGCTCAGAGCTCATCACAGAAGTTTTAGTATTTGACGTATACCATGGAAATAATATAGAATCGAATAAGATGTCTATAGCATTGTCAGTTACTTTCTGCTCTCCAACTCACACTTTAACTGAAAAAGAGATCCAAAAAGAATCAAGTGCTATAGTTAATTTAGTATGTGAAAATACCGGGGGAACTTTGAGAACTTATCGTTGAGTCACAATCATAGTTTCCTGCCGTTGCTGTGTCACACTTACTTCATCCAATTTATTTCCAATATTGAATTCAATATCCTTGAAAAATCTATCCCACATTCCATGCAAATGCTCTTCTATTTTAGGCCACACATCATTTTTAAATGTTACCCCATCATCAGAAAATAAATTACCTAAAAAGGCTCCAACACCTTCATAATTTGACTGAAAACATTGAAGAAATGTCTCTCCTTCTTTATAAGTATTATGTGCCACATTTAACGCTTTTCTCTCTGTAGTCTCTTTATAAGCATTTGATGCTCCAATCTTTATTGCACCAAACATAACTTTACTCCAGTTCTTAACTTTCTGTATACAACCTTCACTATTTCCTGGTATATTATTTATTATATCTTTTGTCAAATTATCTATCAAAGGAGACAATAAACCTTGATAAAAGTGCTTGATATTATTTTTTGTTTTTATCACAGGACTTTTTATGCATTTTTCTGCCAAATAGTATTCAAGTTCCGCTTCCTCTAACAACTTCTTAACTGCTTCTTCGTTAAAAGTTTCACGCTCGAACTCCTTCAGTAAATCATCCTCTATTATTGCAAACTTTATTTTTTCGCGAGATTCTAGTTCTTCTATATAATCATTTTTTGTTTCTTCATTTATCAACAATCCTTTTTCTTCTAATTCTAACTGTTTTAATGCTTTGAGAATTTCTTGGTTATTTTTCAAATGCTTCTCTATTAATTTTGTACTTGGATGCTGTTCTCCTTTCCTATTTCGCTCACCTTCTAAATATTTGTTTAAATCCTCATTTTCTTCTATTACTTTCCTTAACGATATAGGTTGCTCTAAGCATTCTGCAATTTCCGCTCGGTGCGCATTAATCCTCTGTACTAAATCCGGCTCCTTTTCCTCTAACAGCTTACATGAATCCTCTATACCCTTTGCTTGGCCTTTGAGTACATTTTGTATTTTGCATTTCGTTATTTCTAAATATATCTTTGCTACAAAAGCATTTACTTTATCTGAAGCTTCTTTTAAATTCTCACTCAAAGAACCTTTTATCTCCTTTTCTAAATCCCGAAACTGGTCTATTAAGCTGAGCATGCCTAATAGGCCTAACTCACCCTTGGCTTTTTTCATTACTGATTTTACTAGCCTTTGCTCAACTTCTTGATCATCATACTCGAACTTAAAAAGACCTTCTAACCTTCTTCTTAAAACATCACCTGCTAAATTATTCTTTTTTACATCTCCATATATTTCTTTCAATTTTTCATGTATCCTAATATATCTTTTTTGTCCTTCTTTTTTTAAAAGATTAATCTCTTCTTTAGCATTACCTAGAGCTGTCTCTGTTTCTCTACTATGTATATATTTATAAACATCAATAATTGTTCTCTTAGCTATCTTCCCTTCTTCTTTAAGCCGCTTCCATTCTGCTTTAAATATAGGAAGCTCACTATCATCTAAAACATCCGGTACTTTTGCTCCTGCTTTTTTCAGATCTCTTATTATCACTTCTTTCTCACCTGGTAATTCCTTACCTTGACTCTCTAATTCCTGTTTCACTAAAGAATTTTTTATCTCATCTTCCAGTGAAAAACCTTCTTTCCGTCTATCCAGCTGAAACCTAACTGCTTGTATAAAGGCAACTTGATAGGCGTTGTATATTAAGTGAGTTGTCAACTTAAAATCTATGCTACTTACCACTTTTAACCTGAATTCGTCCAACAATTCCTTCAATTTATCATATGTAATCTCTTTCTTTTCTAGCTTTATCAGTTCTTCCATAGTCTTCGCAAATTCTTGAATAGAAGTTGCAAGCACATTCTTGATCTCATTACGTAAAGGCTTAAGACCATTTTTTAAGTGGATATTAGCTGATAATTTCAGTATGGTATTATGTTCTGAATCACGTGCAACATTAAACCAACTACCATCTTTATCTTCGTATAAATCTCTAAGTAGTTGTTTAAATTGCGGTGGAAACTTAACTTCCATATTCCACTTAATGTCTGCTTCAATAGCCTCTATCTCATGAAAAGACACCTCAATATTTTGGTGTTCATTTTGACATAACCCATTACTTATTTTAATAGCAGCAATCAAAAAATGAGATAATTTTTTATTTAAAAGATAAAAAGTAGCCAAAGCGAGTGTTGCAGGAATAAGTAATGCTGCAAGCACAACGATATTAACAAGAATCACTATTGCAGCAAGAACACCATATGCCAATCTTTTTGCTGTACTTTCACTTACTTCACTTTTTTTTGTTTTATTCTCCTCTGAACTGATTTGTGTCTTATCATTTGTTTTTAATTTATTATATACGGCTAATCCTAACGCAGTGAAAACTATATAAGGAAACATTAAAACTGATAGAGCTAAATTTAATACTTTCTTCTCCGGGCAAGCTCGATTTACCTCTTTAAATATTCTACTTGATATATTATACCAAGAAGTAAAAAAATCAGAGTTATAATCTTTATAATGAAATATACTGAGTGGAACGTTAAAATTAGCTAACGGCTCTTGTTCTTCCACAGCATCAAAAAATTCTTCTTCCTCTTCTGAAGTAGCAAGACCTAAATCATTCCCTTCTTCTACATTAGAAACAGCTTCCATAGCATCAAAAGACTCTTCCTCTTCCAAAGTAACATTGGAAATAGATTCTACTTTACCTAAATCATCACTATTGTTATTTAAGTCAACAACTTTCTTACAATCTACAACAGCATGCATACCATAACCTTACCTCAAGTAACCTAAGTATAGCATAAACAATGACAACTTTCAACTACTAATAATTTAACCTAATACCAACTATCAAATTTTGGTACTCCTTAAAATAAAAGTTAGTTCCAATTTCTGTATTAATGTCCAAAGATAAGGTAAGGGTCTGCTCTTTTATATATTCAATCCACGTATTTATTGCTTCCTTAATTTTCTCATCTTCTGTTTTGATTATTACTCTGATTCTATCGGACATATGAAAATCAGCTTGTTTCCTGGTTTCCTGAATGAGCCTCACGACATCTCTTGCAAGCCCTTCTAGAATTAATTCATCATTTAGTTCAGTATTTAGAATGACAATCCCTTTATTGTTATCAAATACAGAGGAATATTCACTGTTTGCTTTTAACAATAGTTCATATTCGCCTTTTTCTATGATGCAATTTTCTGACTCATTACCTAAAAAAACTTGCTCATTTTCAACTTGCTTCCATTTTCCCTCTTTGACATATTGAACTAGTTTCTTAATTTTATCTGGTATTCTCTTTCCAAGCAGGGGAAAACTTAGCTTTAACTCTAGTGATGCAATATCTTCAAGTCTGTTTACTAACTCCAGTTTTTTTACATTTACCTCATCTTTTATCATCTCTTGATATTCATTCATGCTTGGTGTCATTCCAGCACTTTTTTCTTTCTGGATCCCAGTGTCAGCTACTCGGATGACAGGAGAGAACTCTGGGATGACGGGAGAGAGCTCTGGGATGACAGAAAACGGCTCACCTTCAAGAAAACTACAGGAAGACTGATGATAAATGATCATACTGCCAAGTGGCTGTCTGATACGTATGTTAAAAGTGTTTCTAATAGAGAGTGCAGAGTTGCATATCTCTCTCACCAAATCCATCTTGGCAATGAGCTGACTATCAAACTTCTCTAATTGTGGAAAATTAGCCAAATGAACAGATGTTTCTTCATACTTAAGCCCTTGCCATATATTCTCTGTTATAAGTGGCAACAAAGGAGCTGCAGCTCTTAGTATGTAATAAAAAACCGTATATAGAACATTATAAGCATCAGTTTTATCCTGATCCAAATCACTTTTCCAAAAACGCTCGCGACTGCGACGAATATACCAATTATTTAGCACTTCAAAAAAGTTCATTAAAATTTTGCAAGCCTCTTGGGAGTTATAGTTGTTCATAGAAGCTTGGATACCTTCTACAGCTTCAAAACACTTGGAAATCATGTAACGATCAATAGTGCTTTGATAATCCTTACAAACTTCAGCTTTAATTCCATCTGCATTTGCATACATAGTAAAAAAGTGATAACTGTTCCAAATAGGTTTTATTACGTTTTTCAGAACATCTCGTATTGAGTTTCCTTCTTTATCGAGTAGCAAATTACCACCACAAACAATAGATCCAGAAAGCATAAGAAAACGCAGTGCATCAGAACCGTATCTATCAAAAACCTCCATTGGATCTGCATAGTTATTCAAACGTTTGGACAATTTTTGCCCTTTTACATCCAAAACAACACCGTGGCATATGCAGTTCTTAAATGGTTCCCTATTAAACAAAGCAGTGGACAATACAAAGAGCGTATAAAACCACCCCCTGGTTTGCGCTATGTATTCAGTGATAAAATCCGCAGATTCAAACCACTCCTTATTTTCAAACGGATAGTGGATTTGCGCAAATGGCATCGAGCCAGATTCAAACCAGCAGTCAAACACGTCAGGTACACGGCGCATAACTGATTTTCCTGTTGGATCATCAGGATTTAGTCTTGTTAAAGTATCGATAAATGGTCTGTGCAAGTCGTCTATTTTAACATTAAAATCTCTCTCCAGTTCTTCTATTGAACCATATACATCTACTCTTGGATATCTCGCATCATCTGATTTCCATACAGGGATTGGCGTACCCCAGAATCGATTGCGTGAAATTGACCAGTCGTGTGCCCCTTCAAGCCATTTTCCAAATTGACCATCTCTAATGTGGTTTGGTATCCAATTAACTCTCTTATTTAGCTCTACCATTCTGCTTTTGAATTTTGTAACAGCAACATACCAAGAAGGCATAGTTCGATAGATCAAAGGAGTGTCAGTTCTCCAGCAGTGTGGATAATTGTGAATATATTGCTCAGTCTTAAACCAACTTCCCTGCCCTTTCAATTTTTTTATTACTGTATCATTGGCATCAAAAACATGAACCCCTGCCAAATCTGAAACTTCAGCAGTAAATTTTCCACTGTTATCAATTGGACAAATAACTGGAATATCATGGCTTTGGCAAAGGTAAAAATCTTCCTCACCAAATCCAGGAGCAGTATGCACAACGCCAGTACCGTCTTCTTCCGTCACATAATCAGCAATAAAAACGCGAAATGCATTTTTTGTGTCTTTAAAATAGTCAAACAGTGGTTTGTAAGAAAGACCTGCAAGATCATTCGCTTTAAGTTTTATATTGCAGTTTTCATATGGAATATTTTTTTGTTCAGAGTGGCTGATAAATTTCTCTAAGTAGCTTTCAGCAAAAATGTATATTTCACCATTCATTGAACTTCCTTCACTACTCCCTGTCATCCCAGTGCCCAGACACTGGGATCCAGAAATAGATTCCAGCGTCACGCGCTGGAATGACATCAAAGGGTGGACTGACACTGCACAATACTTAATATCTTTTCCTATTGCTAAAGCCAAGTTGCTCGGCAACGTCCAAGGAGTTGTAGTCCAAGCAAGTAATTTACACTTTCGTTTAACACTTTTAAATTGCTGTGGGTTTTCTAAAAGCTCAAATGCAACAGTTACAGCTTTGCTAACTTTTTCTCTATACGCGTTATCAAGCCTTGTTTCGAAATTAGATAATGGAGTTTCGCATGCCCAGCTATATGGTACAACGCGCACTGATTCATACACCAGACCCTTATCATAAAGCTGCTTGAATGCCCACATGACCGACTCCATGAATGATTTATCCATAGTCTTATAGTCATTGTGAAAGTCTACCCACCTTGCTTGCCTATTTACATACTTCTCCCACTCTGATGAAAATTTCATCACAGAAGTACGGCAATGATCGTTAAATTTATCTATACCAAACTTCTCTATCTCAGTTCTACCAGATATTCCAAGTTCTTTTTCTGCACCCATCTCAGCCGGCAATCCATGGCAATCCCAGCCAAATCTACGTTCAACCCTTTTTTGAAGCATAGTTTGATATCTTGCAAATGCGTCTTTGATGAAACCAGTGAGTAAATGTCCATAATGCGGAAGTCCATTTGCAAACGGAGGCCCATCGTAAAAGACAAAACAATTATCCTTGGAACGTTCTTCAACTGACCGCTCAAAAACTTTGTTTTCCTGCCAAAATTTTATGATTTCCTTTTCTAACGATAAAAAATCAGGACTACTTACTGTATCAGGATAATGCTTTGACTTCATGTTCGCTATGTAAAACTAAAGAATATAGGGCTTTCTGAAAAATTACAAATTCAAAAATATTTCCGTAGCTCACACCCCAACAAACTATTCTGCCGAGCTTCCAATACCTTTTTTTAAGTTTTACTTGCAGTTTTTATTGTTTTACTTAACATTAACCCAAGCTTTAGGAGTATTTTATGGATCAGAAGACAGATAAGTTTCCACAATTTTTAAAAATGTTGTGCTTTGTTGAAATGTGGGAACGTTTCTCTTACTATGGAATGAGGGCACTTTTGGTCCTATTTTTGACTTCTCACTTAGGTTTCACTGATGAGAGGGCCTTTACTATTTACTCATTATTTGCTGCAACAGGTTATGCTATACCAATACTTGGAGGTTTTTTAGCTGATAAGTTGATGGGATTCCGCAACATGGTGTTGCTTGGAGGGATAGTGATGATAGCAGGTCATGCTTGCATGTCATTGGTTAAGTTTGAACCAGGTTTATTATATTTAGGTTTATCTCTAATAGCCATAGGTACTGGTATGTTTAAAGGGAACGTAACTAACTTACTTAGTTCATGCTATGGCAAAGACGATCCTGAACGTAGCAGAGGCTTTACTTTATTTTACGTAGGTGTGAATATTGGAGCAATATTGGCTTCTATTTCATGTGGTTATGTAGCCCACTTGTTTGGCTGGCACTACGGCTTTGGTTTAGCTGGTATTGGGATGTCTATAGGGCTAATCTTTTTTCTCAAATTTCAGAATCTTTTAGGAGATAGCGGCCTTTCTCCTTATCCAGAGCTTATGAATAAGCGCATATTAGGGATTAAAATTTTTGGTATAGTATTGATAGGAAGCTTTCTGTCATCATCAATAATTGCTAAAATGCTTATACATAGTGAATTTTTTACTAATATGCTCATATTTATTGGAATAACAGCTCTGGGCATATTTATTTATATAATATCTAAATTATCAGCAGAACAAAGACGAAAATTAGTGGCATTATCTATTCTTGTGGTATTTTTCTTGTGTTTTTTTGCTTTAGAAATGCAGCTTGGCTCTTTGGTTAACTTATTCACCGAAAGAAACGTTATTAACAATGTATTAGGTATAACAATCCCAGCTTCAGTTTCTCAAGCCATAAATCCTTTGTCAATTATAATATTTGGCTTTCTTTTTGGAACATACATGAAGTTTAAGCAAAAATATGCAACTTCCATGTTTACCCTTGGCCTTCTGACAATGGCTATGTGTTTTTTCACACTGTACATAGGATGTTTAAACTCTAACATTGAAGGTAAAGTAGAATACTTATATTTAATAATTGCTATCTCCTTTATGGGACTGGGAGAATTATGTATTGCTCCATTAGTCCAAGAACAAGCAACTACACTAGCCCCCAAAAACCTTAGAGGAGTAGTGATGGGTATAGTAATGCTGTCATTAGCGTTTTCTAACCTAGCCGGAGTTGCAATATCAAAATTTATGTCAGTTCCTTCAGTAAATGGTAAAATAAATTATTTAGAATCTTTAGAAATATATAAAGAGGGTTTTTTAAAGGTGGGAATATTTAATTTAATGCTCGTTATTGTATTTTTATTCTTCTTCAATTTTATACATAAAGTTGTTACTAACTCATCTTGTACAAAAAATTGATATAGGTAAGCTCAAATTTGTAGGTTTAAGGTACCCGTTCAGCAGAGGTAGCAATTAAACTTTGTAACTTTTGAAAAAGATTATGATTGCATTTTTTCAATACTCTTTGCTTAAGATTTATATTTAACGCTGCTTAAAATCAGTGAAATGCACACCCCAGCAAACTACTCTGCCGAGCTTCCAACACTTTCACATTTACTATTTTGTCCCTGTATTTATCTTCAGAATCATCAATGCACACTGATTGCATATATGGGCTTTTACCAATAATTTGGTTTTGGTGTTTACCTTTTTTATCGCTAAATAGAACAGGTATAGTTTTACCTACCATACTCTGGTTAAACTCAAGTTGTTGCTTACTAATTAATTTCTGTAAACGAAGAAGGCGCTCTGTTTTAACCTCTTCTGGTACTTGATCTTTTCTTTCCGCTCCCGGTGTGCCTGGTCTTGGGCTGTATTTAAAACTATAAGCCTGAGCATATCTAACTTTTTCTACTAATTTCATAGTTTCTTCAAAATCTTTTTCGGTTTCTCCAGGAAAACCAACAATAAAATCAGAAGAAAATTCGATTTCAGGTTTCAATTTGCGAAATCTGTCTATTATTTCCAAATACTCCTCTGCAGTGTGTTTCCTGTTCATCGCGTGCAATATTTTATTCGAACCAGACTGCACAGGCAGGTGAACAAACGGCATGAGCTTTGGCTCTTCCGCATGTGCCAAGTAGAGAGATTCATGCATATCTCTTGGATGAGAAGTTGTATAACGAATCCTCTCTAGCTTTTCAATTTTAGCAATATGACTAATTAATTTTCCTAAATCCCACACTTCCCCTTCGCACTCCCCATGGTAAGCATTGACGTTCTGACCAAGCAAATTGATCTCATTTGCCCCATTTGCAACTAATTTCAATGCTTCACGAAATATTTCATTCACTGGCCGTGAATACTCAGCTCCACGAGTATAGGGCACTACACAAAACGTACAAAATTTATCACAACCCTCTTGTATGGCAAGAAACGCAGAAGACCCCTGGCTATTGCCATAGCATTCATCTGGCAATTTATCAAACTTTGCAACTTCAGGAAAATCAGTGTTTATTACATGACCTTTACTTCTGCTTGCTTTGACTATCAGCTCCGGTAAGGTAGCGATACTCTGCGGACCAACAACAATATCAACAAAAGGAGCCCTTCTGAACACTTCTTCTCCCTCTGCTTGCGCTACACACCCAGCCACCACTATAGTCATTTCTTTTCGTAACGAATGAATCTTCCCAAGCTCTGAGTAAAGTTTTTCTGCTGCCTTCTCTCTAATGTGACAAGTATTCAGTATCACTAAATCGGCTTTCCCTGCATCACTAACAACGTTGAACCCCAAAGGTTTAATTACATTTTCCATTAAAACGGAGTCATAAACGTTCATCTGACAGCCGTAAGTTTTAATATATAGGCCTTTCATATTTGGTATGTCTTTTTCAAAATTTCTTCACCCTACACGTAAATGTCTAACAGACCAGCGCGTGACGCTAGTGAACTTGCTAGCACAATAGATTTTGACAAAATTATACGAAAAACTGGATCCCAGTGTCAAGCACTGGGATGACAAGTTCTCGGCAACCCCTACGTCATACCATCACGGTATCTCTAGATCCCGCTAACAAGTAGCGGGATGACGGTTGTCAGGGTGTCATGAAAGTAGCTAACACTGGCTTCCATCCAAGAGGGCAGTGCCCTCTTCTTGTCATCCCAGTGCTTGACACTGGGATGGCTTTGTTGCATCGCTACTTATGAAAGGCTAACTATAGTTAGGATTATAAGCAACCTATTGAAAATCTTGTTTTTTTGCAATCAATCTGATCAAATTTAAGAATAGTAATTTATTATTTATATTAATAAATTTAATTCTATTGAAAATAGCTAAAGCATTGAAATTCTTGAATTTTAGCCGGATTAGTGAGTGGTAGTGAAATTTCTTTTACTCAAATTTAGGTATTCACTGACCGTTCTTGTTATAAATACCAGAATAATAAGCTACTGATATTCTCTACCTTTTTTATCTTTATCCATCATAGCTAGCGATGCAACAAAGCCCACTGGGATCCAGGAAAAAGAATGGTGTCATCCGAGTAGCTTGACACTGGCATCCAGGAGACTTAATTGCAAGTAATGCATTGAGTTTGGTGAGTATGGGTTTTGCGTTATAGAATGAAGCACTTTTGGTGAATTTGTAAAGAAAGCTGGATCCCAGTGTCAAGCACTGGGATGACAAGAAAGGGAGCACTGGAATTTTTATTTCAGTATTGTACATTAGCCATGCATCTGAACAGATACGAGCTTTCTGCTTTTTTTGGGTAAGGTCAGTCAAAAAGGTTTTACAACAACCATAATAACTATAACTATTATCAATACTGTAACTGCTTCATTTAAAACGCGAAAATAAATATGTGACTTCTTATTCGAACCCATTGCAAAATTTTTCCTATATTTTGCAAGTAGCATATGAATAATTAACATCAAAAGTATTGCAAATGCTTTTACATGAAACCATCCTTCACGATATGCTTCCCTAATAACCATTAGTGTAATTCCAAGACCAAGTGAGAAAAGCATTGCAGGGTTTATGATATATCTAAGTAGCCTCTTTTCCATTGTTTGAAGCAAGCTATCATTTTCCGATCCCGGTTTTACAGTTGCATGGTAGACATAAAGCCTGGGTAAATAAAGCATACCTGCCATCCACATGATAACAGAGATAACGTGAAAAGCCTCAAGCCAGTGGTAATAGTTCATTAGCAAAAATTTAAAATTCCTGGTATTGTGTTAGTTTAATGAAAAAGAAATCGATATGAAAGCAGAAAATTTCACTAAAGAACAGATAATTGGATTCTACAGGAAAATGCTACTCATACGCAGATTTGAGGAAAAAGCAGGACAATTATATGGGATGGGATTAATAGGCGGGTTCTGTCACCTATCAATAGGACAAGAAGCAGTTGCAGTTGGAACTCAAGCTGCATCAAAATTAGGTGACGCTTTTATCACAAGTTATAGAGACCATGGCTTAATGCTCGCATGTGATTCTGATCCAAATGTTGTAATGGCAGAGCTTACCGGCAAAGAAACAGGATGCTCGAAAGGTAAAGGTGGTTCGATGCACGTATTTGACGTTGAAAAAAAATTCTTCGGCGGGCATGGAATAGTGGGAGCACAAGTTCCAATTGGCACAGGAATAGCATTTGCTAATAAATATAAGAAAAAAGATAATGTGGTATTTACATATTTTGGCGACGGTGCTGCAAATCAAGGACAAGTATATGAATCGTTTAATATGGCATCTTTGTGGGAGTTGCCTGTGGTTTACATCATAGAAAATAATGAATACGCAATGGGAACCTCCGTGCAAAGGTCAACTTTAGTAACAGAGTTATATAAAAGAGGAGAAAGTTTTGGTATTCCTGGAAAACAAGTTGATGGAATGGATTTTTTCTCTGTTTATGAGGCTACAAGCGAAGCAGCGGAACACACACGCAGCGGAAAAGGGCCTATCCTGCTTGAAATGAAGACATATCGATATCGCGGTCACTCAATGTCAGATCCTGCTACTTATCGCTTAAAAGAAGAAGTTGAAGATATGAAGCAAAATCATGACCCTATAAGCACTTTAAAGAAATACATGACAGATAATAAAATGGCTTCAGAAGAAGAGTGCAAAGTAATTGATAAGGAAATACGTGATTTAGTAAAAAAGTCGGAAGATTTTGCCAAAAATAGTAAAGAACCAAGCGTTGATGAGCTGTATACTGATGTTTATAAATTTGTTAGCTAATTTTTTTATCCAGAACTGTACAAACATTGTATAGTAAACGATGTCATCCAAATAGCTCCTTCTCCCGTCATCCAAGTGCCCTCCTTTTTTTGTCATCCCAGTGCTCTGACTACTTGGATCCAGCTGAGTTGGTGAGTATAAAAGTATAGCTAACGCAAGCTCTACGTCATGCCGCCGCGAACCGTCATACCGCGATTCATTCGCGGTATCTCTAGATCCCGCTAACAAGCAGCGGGATGACGGTTGTCAGGCTAGCTGTCATCTCAGTAGTCTCCTTCTCCTGTCATCCGAGTAGCTGACACTGGTTCCTTTATGACGGCAGTAGCCCCTTCGGTGTCATTCCAGTGCTTGACACTGGAATGACACCAATAATTGACATTTCACTAGATATTCATTATAAATAATGGAATGCTACAAAGTATAAAAACCATATTAATAGAAGACGATAACGTTAGGCTGGATAGGTACATCAGAAGAATCTTTCCTGATCTAAAGCAATCTGTAATTGAAAAATCTTTAAGGAAAGGATTAATCAAAGTTGATGATTGCAAAGCAAAGTCCAGTGATAGAGTAAATTCTGGGCAAACTATAACGCTGAAGCACTTGAATTATATTGAAAACGCTAATTCTGATCGCAAATATAATGAAAAGTTAGTGAATCTACTAAGAGAGAACATATTATATGAAGACGAATATATACTAGCTATAAACAAACCCGCAGGGGTCATCGTTCAAGGTGGCGTAAAAGTAAAGATTAGCATGAGTGATTTGCTTGACCAAATAAGAGAGGGAGAAACATTTAAAATTGTCCATAGGCTAGATAGAGATACGAGTGGAGTGATAATATTCGCACGCAACGCTAATGTTGCCAGATACCTTATGGAAGAATTTAAAGGACGAAGAGTAAAAAAAACTTATTTAGCATTAACTTCTGGCATACCGAGCAAGGATAGTGGAACAATAGACTATCCATTGGTGAAAAAATATGTTTCAGGTCAAGAAAAAGTGGTCGTTGATGAAAATTCACCTCAGAATGCCACTACGCATTTTTCAATTATAGCAAAATCCAAACACAATGTTGCTTATTTTAAATTACAACCAATTACCGGCAGAACCCATCAGTTACGTGCACATTTAGCTCATATAAATTGCCCTATTCTTGGTGACGGTAAATATGGTGGTAAAAAAGCTTTTATTGATGGGATAGCAAATAAAATTCACCTTCATTCGCATTCTTTATCTTTAAAACTGCCAAACAATAAAGAAATCACTATCACCGCTCCTATCACTAAACACATCGAAAAATCCATTGAAGCGCTATTTTTCGACTGAAACGATTTCACCAATCAACTTTTCTGTCTTTGGCTTTAATTTGAAGCACAGATATTAGGCTAATTAATGCGCAGGCAGTAAGATAAATGCCTGCTGCAAGTTTTGTTTCGGTTTTTTCTATAAGCCACATGCATATGTATGGAGAAAGGCCACCAAAAATTCCTGCAGATATATTATTTGCTAAGCTTACGCCAGTGCATCTTACTTTTGTTGGAAACAGTTCACAAATAACAGAACCATATATTCCAAAAGATGCACCTACTGGTATAGTAATCAATAAGTAAGTTATTATTACGACATAGTGGTTAACGGAAGATAATAATGGTAATACACATGTACCAATCAGAGATAGCATAATCAGTACAGGAATCATTACGCGTTTTCTTCCAACTTTATCAGATAAAATTGCAAAAAGTACCGCAGATGCTGCAAATACAACCTGTATTACTATCCTCATTAAATCTTTAACACTAATAGATAAAATAACTAGCTCTTTTATTGATATATTATAAAACATTATTGCTGCGTAGACAATTGCATTCTGAGCAATTCCCAGATTGATTGAAATAATAAGCGGTCTTTTATAGTTTCTTACTAGTTCTAACAATGGTGAATGTGCTAAATTATTAGCGTACTTATTAGTTTTATATGCTAAGCTTTCTTTTAATATGTACCTAGTTAAAAAACCTATTGTCCCCAAAAAAAAGCAAAAATAAAAAAGCAACTTCCATCCCCATATTTCATAGTTCTCACCTGTAACTCTTTTGCAGATAAATATCATTGTTATGCATAAGAGCGTTCCCAGGGCTCCGCTAAAGGGCTTCATACTTCCTAAGAAACCTAGATTTTTTTTATCTTTTGAATGCTCTATCGTAAATGCTGTATTAATGCTTGTTTCACCTCCTGCAGTTATTCCTTGCACTATTCTACAAAACACAAGCAATACAGGTGAAAGCAACCCTATTTCTTTATACCCAGGTATAATTCCCATAATTGTGGATGATATTGAAATTAATATTACTGAAGTAAGTAAAGTCTTTCTTCTGCCATACTTATCTCCCATATAACCAAAAATTACTGCACCAATTGGTCTAAACGCAAAACCAATTGCAAAAACACCAAGGAATTTGAGTGTACTCAAATAATGATCTTCTGATGGGAAAAAAACGTTGATGATTGTATCTGTTAATACTCCAAAAAGAGTGAGTTCATACCACACAATCATGTTACAGATCATGCCCGATAGTATTGCTTTTTGGATATTATTCATGGTCTTTCAATTTAACATAACCTAATATATCATTAACCGGTGCTCCTTGCTATAAAATTTTTCATTCAATAACCTTCAAGGATAATTCACGTAAATGCTTATCCTCCACCTTGGAAGGAGCACCCATTAGAACATCTTCACCTTGCTGGTTCATAGGAAAACAGATTACTTCACGAATATTTGGCTCATCAGCAAGCAGCATAACTATTCTATCAACTCCTGGTGCTATTCCACCATGAGGAGGAACACCAAATCTGAATGCACGTACAAGTGCACCGAATCTTGTATCAACTTCTCCCCGGCTATAACCTGCAATGGCAAAAGCTTTATACATGATATCCAGTTTGTTATTACGAATCGCCCCA
This sequence comes from Wolbachia endosymbiont (group A) of Tromatobia lineatoria, assembly GCF_964028565.1. Lineage (NCBI taxonomy): Bacteria > Pseudomonadati > Pseudomonadota > Alphaproteobacteria > Rickettsiales > Anaplasmataceae > Wolbachia > Wolbachia endosymbiont (group A) of Tromatobia lineatoria. Next base: position 580,889 of record NZ_OZ034791.1, on the reverse strand, counting down.
CTTGACAGTTCTATTCCATTGCAAACAAGATCATATTGGTAAGCAAGGATATCCAGTGGATTTTTGTCCTCTAAATCTTTCAGACCACCGTGTGGCATGGAGAATGGGTTATGAAAGAAATCGATTTTTTTACTTTTATCGTCATATACAAAATATGGAAAATCAATGATCCAACAAAACTTGAAGATATTATCATCTATAAGACTGAGTTCTGACCCTAAAAGAGTGCGTACTTTTCCTGCAATGTTTGCCGCCTCATTCTCTTTGTCAGAAGCAAAAAATACACTATCTCCTGGCTCTATGTTTGTTGCTTCTCTTATGTGGTTTAGCCTATTTTCATCAAGAAATTTAGCAATTGGGCCTTTCGCAGTTCCATCTTTATCAAACGTTATATATCCGAGACCCTTAGCACCGAATTCTTTTTGCGCATGTTCTATCTTTTTATCAAAGAAGCTGCGTGGTTCCTCTGCTGTTTTAGGTGCAGGGATGGCTCTCACTACCATACCACGCTCAATATTGCTTTTGAAAATATTGAACCCTGAATCACGAAAAATTTCTGTAACATCGCTGATTAATAGTGGATTGCGCAGATCTGGCTTATCAGAACCATATTTAAGCATTGCTTCTTTATATGTAATACGTGGAAAATCTTTATCAACAGACTTACGAGAAAATTTAGCAAACACTCTATATAAGGTAGACTCAATAATCTGAAAGATGTCTTCTTGAGTTACAAAAGACATTTCAAGATCTAGCTGATAAAACTCTCCCGGAGAACGGTCAGCCCTTGCATCTTCATCACGAAAACACGGTGCGATTTGGAAATATTTATCAAACCCTGAGACCATGAGCAACTGTTTGAAAATCTGCGGAGCTTGTGGCAATGCATAGAACTTGCCAGGATTTAGCCTGCTTGGCACTAGGTAGTCGCGTGCTCCTTCAGGAGAGGAAGCAGTGAGTATTGGAGTTTGAATCTCTAAAAATCCTCGCTCTATCATGAGCTTGCGGAGTTCTGCAATAATTTGTGAGCGCAGAATAATATTGTTGCGGGCTTTTTCACGCCTTAAATCAAGAAAACGATATTTAAATCTCATATTTTCCGGATATTCTTGTTCGCCAGCAATGCTCGCTAATATACTTCTTTCTTCTTTCGCTATTTCTTCATCACGGTGGAACTCGACTTCCGATTCAACGTGCAAATTGCTAACTACAACCTCAATTTCCCCAGTTGCGATAGAGGTGTTTACCGTATCTTCAGTTCTAGCTTCAACTATTCCTGTAACAGTAATTATACTCTCCAATTTTAAATTTGATATCTCATCAAAAAAGTCTTTGTCATTATTCAATACTAGTTGAGTGATTCCATAGAAGTCTCTTAAATCAACAAAGATTAGGTTACCGTGATCGCGCTTACGGTATAACCATCCAGAGAGGGTAACTTCCTTTCCTACATCATTCTTCCTTAATTCATTGCACGTGTGAGTCTTGTAGCAGTTCATATTTGTTTCACTTCTAAATTCTTTAAAAAGTATAGAAATAAACCTTACTACATACAAGCCCATTCTCAGATATTTGTCCAATTTACGAAATAGAGCAGTATTACTTTTATACTGTCTTTACCCGCAAAAAAATTGCACAATTTCTATAATTATGGTATAATAGTAAGGGTATTTTTAATGAATTAGATACAGGAAATGCCACTTACACAGATCATATTATATAGCGTAACATTACTTGCTGTAGCTGCAGTATTTCTCTTTTTGAGAAAAATATACAAAAATCGCATTAGAAAAATCATATTTCCTAGAAAAGTTTTTAAAGAAGAGTGGGAAGAAGACAGAAAATTCAATGAATTATATCAAAAAAATAAGCAAAAAGAGTTGATGAAACAACAAGAAACGCTACGCGAGAAACAAAAAGATGTGCAAGTTTATAAAGAAGATCCAGAAATAGTTGACATAGCAAAACCGGTAGGTAAATGGACAAAGATGGTTATGATGGGTAATAGTTTAATGCAGCGTTTTGCACAATTGATACATAGAGAAGGCGGACAGAAAGGATTTTGGGAGCTGTTTGTAAAAGCTCAGGCTTCAACTCAAGGTAAACATAAGGGAAAGGGCAGATAATCCATGCTTGAATGTGAAAATTTATCCTGCACTCGTAATAATAAGGTACTATTTAAGAATCTCAGTTTTAAAGCTGAGCTAAAATCAAAGATTCTAATCACTGGTCCAAATGGTAGTGGTAAAACCAGCTTAATTAGAAGTTTATCTGGACTTTTACCGCCGGTATCAGGCAATATAAGGCACTGCGGAAAAGATATATATGATGATCCAAAATCCTATATATCTTCTATGGTCTATATAGGCCATAAGAATGCCTGTAAAGATAGCTTAACTGTTGCTCAAAACGTAGAATTCTGGGCAGGAATACGAAATACTAGAGAATTGATTGTGGCAGCTATTTGTTGCTTGCAGTTGCAACCTGTACTTAATATTAGATATGGCGAACTTTCTGCAGGCTGGAAAAGGAGAGTTGCGCTTGCTCGCCTCTTGATTTCTAATGCAAACGTTTGGCTGATAGATGAACCATTTTGTAATCTTGATAGTGCAACGTGTGAATTAGTGCTGAACCTAATCTCAATACGCTCTGAGCAAAATGGTATAGTAATTATTACAGGGCATAGCTCTACAGAGCAATTGTGTGATTTTACAACGATTGATATACGTAATTTCAATAGACTTCTTGTATAGTTTTTGGCAACAACCGCTAGAAATAAAAAACTTGCTTGACAAACTCCGCCAGCCCCCTTATCATAAACACTGAAGCTATTTATTTATCTTCTCTGTACAGATTAAATGACAAAAAAACTCACGTATCTGGCGTCTCATGTTTAATTTTTTGCACTATGTGCACCTTATGTCTTTATCAAACTTCTACCTACATAAGCTGAAACGCGCTTATAAAGCGTTTAAAACATAAAAAAACGCCAACTTAAAAAATGGATAGTGAATAACTAGCTACCCTAGGGTTTCTTTTGCCTTTTTTTCTGTTTAGTAAATTTCTTAAACATTTATAGCTAAGGTTAGTTGCATTTAAAAGCAGCTGAGTCGCGGTTATTAAGCGTTTAGAATAAAAAAACGCCATACTTGAAAGTATAATGTAAGTAATTAGCCAACTACGGGGCTTCTTTTGCCTTTTTTTCTGTTTAGTAAATTTCTTAAATATTTATAGCTAAACGACAACCGTCATCCCGCTGCTTGTTAGCGGGATCTAGAGATACCGCGAATGAATCGCGGTATGACGGTTCGCGGTGGCATGACGATAAGCTCGTCATCCCGCTGCTTGTTAGCGGCTAAGGGATATCGCGAAGGGATACTGCGAATGAATCGCGGTATGACGGTTAATTATTCTGCGGCGGTATGACGTAGAGCTCGCGTTAGCTATACTTTTATACTCACCAACTCAGTATCCAATCTGGATCCAAGTAGTCAGCTACTTGGATGACAACCTGTTGAGGCTGCGCTTACACATTCCACTTTCTATGCTCACCAAACAAATTTGCTTACTCGCAGCAAAATTTTCTGGATCCAAGTAGTCAGCTACTCGGATGACATCTTTGTGTTTGAGGCAAAACCAGCTATAACATTTCTTCGCAAACAAATGTTCGTACAGTTGTGCGCGTGATGCTGGAATCTAGACAACAATTAGATCCTATTGTCAAGCAATAAGCTACATGTGCTATTTATTTAGTAGATTAAATATGAAGTTTAAAACTCTGCTATTGACTTCCTGTAGAACTAGTGAAAAATAAACTTGCTTAAAACCACTTAATTAGTTATAGTTATAAGTTTAGGTACAGTAAAATGACAGCTTTTGTCCCCTTGATTATTTTTTTAATCTTGTATCTTGGAAGTGGTGCTTATTTTTCTTTTATCGGAACTGATAATCCACTTCATCAGGTTTCACCAGTAATCTGCTTATTACCAGCACTATTTTTTGCTGTCTCACGTGGTACAAATAAAATTCAGCATAACATCGATACTGTTATCAAGGGCATGGGTGACAAAAACACCCTTACTATGTGTTTAATTTTTTTATTTTCTGGAGCATTTTCTGCGGTGACTCAATCAATCGGTAGCGCAGACACTGTTGCTAATTTAATTCTTAATTTCCTTCCAGCAAGATTACTGCTGCCTGGAGTATTTTTGGCTTCTGCTTTTATTTCAACTGCAATTGGCACATCTATGGGAGTTGTTGCGCTGATGGTACCTATAGCTGTTAATCTGGCAAAAAGTGGAGCTTTTGGTCTCGAAATAGGAACTGCAACTGTAGTAGGTGGTGCCGTGTTTGGCGATAACCTTTCGATGATATCTGATACCACCATTGCATCTGTTTCTTCACAGGAAGCTTCAGCAAAAGATAAACTTAAAATGAACTCTAAAGTTGCACTTATTGCCAGCATTATAACACTCATCTACCTAGCAGTTGCCTCAAATAGTACAAAAATTATTTCTATATCAAATTTAGATTATTATTCTATAATAAAAATTATTCCTTACATTTCTTTAATAATCATGGGGCTGCTTGAAGTCGCCACTTTAGTAACAATAACTATAAACATAATTATTGCTGGTGTGCTAGGAATAACTTTTTTTGACTATGCTATCATTCAATTTCCTCATGACGTGTATGACGGTTTCAAAAAAGTAAACGAAATAGTGATATTTGCTCTATTTATCGGTGGATTGAGCCATATAATGTACAAGCAAGGTCAAAAAGCGTTGCATAAACTCATCGATGAAAGCAATATCACAAAAACTAAAGCTGAATTTGTGATAGCAGGAATTGCGTCTATGTTTACTACCTTAGTTGCCAATAATACCATTGCTATTTTACTAAGTGGTGGCATTGCAAAAAGGCTTGCACAAAAACACAGTATTGCGCCACATCGCAGCGCATACTTATTAGATGTTTTTGCTTGTGCTACAAAAGGTATCTTACCTTATGGTTCCCAACTATTGCTAGCAGGTAGCATCGCCTCTGTATCACCTATTTCTTTATTAACACAGGTATATTATTGCTTTATTCTAGCGGCAGTTACAATAGGCGAAATAATCATCAACAGCAGAAAAGAGAAACATTGTGCGGCTGCAACTTAGAGTTTCTCTTTTTTTACCCATAAGGAACGGAATTACTTGACACCCTTCGCCAACCCCCTTATCATGAAACTGAAGCTATTTATTTATCTTCGCAATCTGTGCAGGTTAATGACAAAAAACTTAGGGTATTTGGCGTCTCATGTTTAATTTTTCGCACTACGTGCATCGCATGTCTTTAAAAATTTCTGGGTTTTTACCTATATAAGCCGAAACGCGCTTACAAAGCGTTTAAGACAGCAAAAAACGTCAAATTGACAAGGGAGAATTTGAATGCTAGCTACTACGGGGTTTCTTTGCCTTTTTTCCTGCTTAGTAAATTTCTTAAACACTTGCGGTGTAGGTTAGTTGCAAGTTAAAAGCAGCTAAATCGCTCTTAATCAAGCGTTTTAGAATAAAAAAAACGCCGATATTTTAGTACATAGTAAATAGCCAACCACCATGGGGCTTCTTTTGCCTTTTTTTTCATTTGGTAAATTTCTTAAACATTTATAGTTGCAATTTAAGAGCCCGTAAAGGGTGTCATTCCAGTGCCCCTGTGATGTATTCCAGTGCTTGACACTGGAATACAGTTTTCCATATAATCTCATCGAAAATGTTGTAACCACTTTCCATGCTAGTTTGCTTGTTCACAAGCAAACTTTTCTGGATCCCAGTGTCTGGGCACTGGGATGACAAGAGAAGGTACTAGCCTGACACCCTGACAACCGTCATCCCGCTGCTTGTTAGCGGGATCTATGCTAATGCCCTTTTATTCTTTCAATTATGTTATTTCCATTTAAATCTGTCTGTTCCGCAACTTCAGTGAATACAGTTGAATACTCCCTAAAACTGATTGTCATAACTTTACCCTACTTTGAATAATATTTTGATCATTACATATTGTAACAAAAAAAAATCAACTCATTTCTTCTAACGGCTCTATATTAAAGATAGAAAGTCCAGAAGCAATGACGTGTGCTAAGGCTTGGACAAGTTGCAGCGGTGAGATCTTTCTTATATTTTTAATTGTGTAATCTTCTGTGTTTGTAAATGTTTTTTCTATACCCCACTGCAGTAATAAGTACTTTACGTTCTGAATGATTTATGATGTAAATTATACGGTAGTTGCTAACCCTTATCCTATATTGCCCTCTAAAGCTATGACATAAAGGCTTTCCTAGATTAAAAGGATCAACTGTAAGGCGTTTCTTTATGGCCTCCTGAACCATTAATTTAATCTTTGCCGGAAGAGCTGGAATTTCTTTTTCAATAACATTTTTTAAGAATTTTATAGTGTAAGTTTTATTTCCAGATGTTTTCATCATCCTCTACTTCTTCTTCACCTTCAGAGAGGCGATCGTCAGCTATTTTGGATAGCTCTACATCTTCTTCGAACTCTTCTTCCACTAAATCTACTAAAACTTCAGGAATAGTTTTATTTTGAGTCTCTGCCATTTCTGTAAGATACTGAGCCAATTTACTGTCAAAACTTACATTAACATTGAGCTTTTTTTGACTGTGAGCCATATATTAACCAGAAAATACTACTATAAACTATAACATTTTTACTTAATTTTGTCAACTTCTCTATTCGTTGAAAAAACAATCTTGCATAAAAAAATCAACTCATCTCTTCCAAAGGCTCTATATTGAAGATAGAAAGTCCAGAAGCGATGACGTGTGCTAAGGCCTGCACGAGAAACATTCTTGCAGCGGTGAGGTTTAAGTTGTCTTCCAGTATGAAACGCATGTTTAAATCACTCTTGCCATACCCCCATAAAACGTGAAACGCTTCTGCAACTTCAAGTAAGTAGAAAGTAATTCTGTGTGGCTCACAAAGCCTTGCTGCAATTTCTACCACATCTGGCCACTTTGCTAAGGTTTTTATGAGGAAGAGCTCTCCACCTGTCCTTAAAAGTGAAGGATCTGCTGTTGGGAGCTCTTTTGGAGCATTACGCATTAACGAATGAGCACGAGCATGCGCATATTGCACGTAAAAAATAGGGTTGTCTTTTGACTGTTCTTTAACTTTAGCAAAATCAAAGTCCAAGACCATATCATTCTTGCGTGTTAGCATTATAAAACGAGTTATGTCCCTGCCAACTTCTTCCACTACATCTCTTGCTGTTAGGAAGTTTCCTGATCTTTTGGACATCTTAACAGGTTTGCCGTTCTCGAAAAAATTCACAATATTATGCAGTTTTACCTCTATTTTTGCTTGATCATCACTGAGCGCAGAGACGACTGCTTTGAGTCTTTTGACATAACCGCCGTGGTCACTACCAAGCTCTACGATCATATTGTTAAAACCACGCGATATCTTATCAAAATGGTAAGCGATATCCGAGGCAAAATAAGTCCAACTGCCGTCCTCTTTCTTCAATGCACGGTCAACGTCATCACCAAATTTTGTAGAGCGAAATAGCATCTCTTTTCTGGAAGTCCAATTTTCGCTTTCTTTGCCTTTTGGTTTCTCCAGGTACCCTTCATACACTAGACCCTTGTCAGACAATATCTTTATACTCTCTTCAATTTTGCCACTTTTTTGTAGCTCATACTCTGAAGTAAAAACATCATGATTTACTCCAAGTAAGTTCATGTCTTCCTTTATGATTTCTAAGATAGAACTTAAAGTATAGTCTCTAATCACTTGATTATCTTGCTTTTCTAGAAGCTCTGCGCCATATTTTTTGGCCAGCCCAGTCCCTATTGGTTTTAAATATTCACCTGGGTATAAACCTTTTTCGATGCTGATTTTTTCTCCCAGAGCTTCCTTATACCGCAAATATGCTGACCGAATTAGCGTATCTATCTGCGCTCCAGCATCATTAATATAGTATTCCTTAGTAACTTTATAACCAACTTTTTTCAATAAATTTGCCAGAACGTCACCAAATACTGCCCCTCTTGCATGACCAATATGCAGTGGACCAGTTGGATTTGCAGATACAAATTCAACATTAATGGCCTGATTGTTCCCTATATCTAGGGTGCCAAACTCTGTTTTTAGCTCATTTATTTGTTTTAAAATTCCATGCCACACTTCTATTTTTAAGTGCATGTTGATGAAACCAGAGCCTGCTATTTCCACTTTTGCAACTTCATCAAAAAGTTCAAATTCTTTGGCTAAAACCTCTGCAATTTCAATGGGATTCTTCTTTTCATGCTTTGCAAGCACCATAGCAACATTTGTGTAAATGTCTCCATGGACTCTATTGCTTGGAGGCTCTATGATAAAGTTTGCTGCACTTGTGCTTATAACACCCCTTTGTTTCAACTCATTCAATTTACTAAAGATTAGAGAAGAAATCTGCTTAAAAATGTTCATTCACTATATTGCTATAAAATCTATAGCAGTATAGTGAATAAGTGGGACTAGTTGAAGGTTTATCTTAACTATTTTATCTTCCTGGATCAGAGTTTATATTAAGTCGTTGCCGTAACCATGGTAAGAGAAAGCCATACCTTCGCTGTAACCATCATTACCAGCATCAGGCTCTTCAACATCATCAGTTACTACCTGATCTTCAGTTGTGATTTTATCCTTGATCGTCTCGTCTACACCCTCATCACTATAAGAAAATTTGTTAGTATATGAATAGCGATTATTGATTTTATCACTATAGTTATGTTTTAACATAGAGACCTCCTATACAGTCAAAATTGGAATTACATTAAGATAGAACAAGCTATGAATATAACGTGAATGAAAGAAACTACAGATCACGAAATTTCCGGATAACTATGGAACCATTATAAAATAATAAAATTAAAAATTTAATAATTTTAATTATAAATCTAGCATATCAACTAACGGTATGATTTAAATTCTCTTTCAATTCCACTGTATCTTCGCCAGTTTTGCATATAGCCCGTCTTTACTTATTAGAGAGTCATGAGTGCCTACTTCTTCTACTTTTCCATGATTAATTACTATAATCTTGTCAGTCTTGAGTGCGGTTGATAGCCTGTGTGTAATTACGATTGTTGTTCTGTTTTGCATTAACTTGCTCAATGCTTTTTGCACGAGGTTCTCACTTTTGTAATCAAGGGCAGAGGTTGCTTCATCCAGTATTAAAACCTGAGGATTGTTGAGTATGGCCCTTGCTATTACAATACGTTGTTTTTGTCCTTCAGAAAGTTTTAATCCTCTTTTTCCTACAAATGTATCAAATTTATCAGGCAGCTTATCAATAAATTCCATCGCATAAGCGCTGATGGCTGCTTGCTTCACTTCCTCATATTCGGCACCTGGTTTGCCATATAGTATATTTTCCATTATTGAGCAAGAGAATATCATGTGATCTTGTGGCACTAAGCCAAACAACGATCTGAGGTCATTTAGCGCAATTGACTTAATATTGTACCCATCGATAGTAATGCTACCTTTGTTTGGATCATGAAAACGGAGCAGAAGCTTTAAAATGGTGCTTTTACCACTGCCAGATGGTCCAACAATTGATACTGCTTGACCTGCCTCTATAGAAAATGATACGTTATCTAATGCTGGCTTATCAGCATAAAAAAATGTTACGCCATTAAACGAAATTCCCTTTTGAACACTACAAATTTTTATAGGATCATCGGGATCTGCTATAGAGCTTTTCATATTTTTAAATTCAAATAAACGCTCTACTATTCCAAGACCTCGTTGTAAATCACTGATATTATCGCTCAAATTATTTATAGCTCCTGCTGCGAGCGCTGAATAAAACACAAATGAGGAGAGTTCTCCAATAGTTATATTATTGCTTAAGACTTCTTTAATACCAAAAAAGAGCAAAACAACTAGTGAACCTATCACACACGTGATAACTAGAGTTACTAAAATAGCACGCAAGAGTACTAATTTTACGTATGATTTTGATACTGAGTTTAAATGTTCCTTAAAACGGATTTTTTCGTTTTCCTCGAGTACAAACGATTTGATAGTCACTATAGATCTAAAATTTTCCTCACTAAATGACGCAAGCTCACTTAATTTATCCTGAGCAAAGCGTGCATAGCTACGCACTTTTTTTCCAAGTGAGGTCATGATAATGAGTAGTATAGGTATTATTGCGGCTGCATACGCAGTTAGTTGTATATTTGTATATAATAACATAGCAACACTGCCAATCAGAATCACAAAATTTCGTAATATGGTTAGTAAGCTGCTGTTTATTATTGATTGCAGCACAGAGGTATCAGTAATTAACGCTGAGATAACATCTTGTACGCCTGTGTTCTCAAAGAAACTTGGTTGCAAGTTAGTGATACTGCTGTATAAGTCATATCTGATTCTTGCGATAACTTTCTCGCTGCCAATGCCAATGAAATATAACCGAGTAAATGCAGTGAGAGAAATGGCTAAAACTATAAGTATTGCAACTAATAGTTTGGTAGTAAAATCGTGCTCTGTGCCAGAATCAATTATATTGCTTAAGCCTCTGCCAAAGAGGAGGATCGTTAAGGCTGAAAATAAAACTGCAATAAAAGCTATGATGAAATAAGATAGATTAGGCTTTATATAGTAAAATAACTGCCTAATATTAGATCGCATTTTATTTTAAAGTTTCTAAAGTTAAGTATATAGATTTTAGTTTCAGGGGAAAGGGGAAAGGTGTAGTATGAAGCAATTTAGGTTCTGCAGCTGTTGTGATTTTAGTCCACCAAGAAAGGGTAGTAGCTCGCAGAAACAAAAAACTTACTTGACAAACTCCGCCAGCCCCCTTATCATGAAACTGAAGCTATTGTATTTGCTTTCGCCAATCTGCAGATTAAAAGGTAAGGATTACTTAATGTATCGGCGTCTTATGTTCAATTTTTTGCAGTATATAGATACTGTATGTCTTTACAAAACTTCATCTACATCTAGGTTTTTATCTAAATAAGCTGAACGCGCTTATAAAGCGTTACAAGACATCAAAAAATGCCAATACTCGACAGAGATAGTAAAAGACTAGCTAACTCGGGGATTCTTTGTCTTTTTTTCTGCTTAGTAAATTTCTTAAACATTTGCAGCGTAAGTTAGTTGCAATTAAAAGCGGCTGAATCTCGCTTGTCAAGCGTTTAAAACATAAAAAACGCCAATATTTTAAAGCAGATAATAACCCCAGGGCTTCTTTTGCCTTTTTTTTCGTTTGGTAAATTTCTTAATATTTATGGCTAAACGACAACCGTCATCCCGCTACGTGTTAGCGGGATCTATGTTAAGGTATGACGGTTAAGTAAGGGATCTATGTTAAGAGATACCGCGGCGGTATGACGGTTCGTGGCGGCGTGACGATAAGCTCGTCATCCCACTACGTGTTAGCGGGATCTAAAGATACCACGGCGGTGTGACGGTTCGTGGCGGCGTGACGATAAGCTCGTCATCCCGCTACGTGTTAGCGGGATCTCTTGTTAGCGCCGCGGCGGTATGACGGTTCGTGGTGGAATGACGATAACCTCGTCATCCCGCTACGTGTTAGCGCCGCGGCGGTATAGCTATACTTAAAAATATGGTTGAATAGTTGTTAATAATAGTGTATAATTATTAATCTTTTCTCAGTATTTTTACTATGGCTCTTTCTAAATTTCTCGATCCAAAATTGGACCTAACATTTAAAAAAATATTTGGTACTGAGAGAAATAAGAATATTCTTATTCATTTTTTGAACGATATTTTAGGATGTACTGAAGTCAACACTATACAAGAAGTAGAATTCTTAAGCACCATTATGGACCCTGAAATTGCTTCTGATAAACAAAGCATTGTTGATGTTCTTTGCAGGGATTCTAGTGGGAACAGGTATATAATTGAGATGCAGCTCACTCGTGATAAAGGCTTTGAAAAACGTGCACAACTTTATGCTGCTAAGGCTTACTCAAGACAAGCTGATAAATCTGGTAAATACGTTGATTTAAAGAAGATTTTCTTTATCGCGATTTCAAATTGTACCTTATTCCCTGATAAGCTTGACTATATATCTAGCCATACCATAAGAGATGAGAAAACCAATGAACATGACTTAAAAGATTTTCAATTTATCTTCATAGAGCTGCCAAAATTTCCTAAGAGTAGAGCAGAACAACTAGAAAGTGTAGTAGACCGTTGGCTATTTTTTTTCAAATATGCAGATGAAACAACGGACGAAGATCTCAGAAAAATTGCGGAAAAATCACCAATAATAAAGCTAGCATATGATGAATTAGATAAGTTTCACTGGAATGAAAAAGATCTAATAGCTTATGAAGAAAGAATAATGGATCTGCGCAAAGAAGAAGCCATTCTTGAATACAGACTTGATCTTGCTAAAGAGGAAGGTAGAAAAGAGAGGGAAATTGAAGTCGCAAAGAATCTACTTAAAGCAGGTGTTTCTTTTAATATTATAGCTCAAACTACTGGTCTTTCTATGAGTGAGATCAAAGAATTGCAGAATTAAGTGTGAATGGTTACGAAAAATATAAGTTTTTGCGATAAACGACATAGTGATGTATTTGTTGTTCAGCATGTCAGTGGAATATTTTCTGAAAAATTTCCACATAACTCTTTCAGATTTCATAATATCTCTTGCCACTCATCTGAACAGATACCCATTTTGGAGGGATACCAATAATAGTTGTGAGCGGTACAAGTTTAGTCCATATACCTTCCAAGCATAACACGCTCACGAAACTTTAATGCGATAGCTTGGTTTCTACTAAAAGACAGCATTATGCCAAGTGCGATGCTCGAAGATAAAAGAGAAGAACCACCATAGCTAAGTAGTGGCAGGGTTATGCCGGTGGTTGGAAAAACACTCAATGTTACCCCTATGTTTATTATGAATTGTGTGATGAATTGAATTGAGATACCGAGAATCACTAACAGATTAAATAATTCATTTTCCCTATATGCAACGTAAAGCAAGCGGGCGGAAATGATACCAAATAACATCAATGTGGCTAAGCACGTAATCAAACCAAATTCTTCTGCTAAAACAGAAAACACAAAATCTGTATGACAATCAGGAAGAGAGGCTTTTACGCTACCTTCACCAGGTCCAACTCCAGTTAATTGACCTCTTTTAAATGCTTCTAATGATTTTGTGACTTGAAAGTTATCGCGCTGCGCAAAAAAGACAAAATTGTAAATCCTTTGCTTTATATGCGGAAGACATAAGTAAGCCGTGGTAATTCCAGTTGTGACCACTCCTATTATACATAGAAAGTATAAAAATGGTATACATGCAATAAACATTTGACCAATAAAAGAATATGTTAAAAGCATGGACATACTGAAATCAGGTTGCAGAAGTAACAACACAAAAACTAACAGAAATATTATGATTGATATGTGCATTTTAAACCTCATTTCGCTGGCCAAGATACTAGCTATAACAACAGAAAAAAATGGCCTTACGAACTCAGATGGTTGAACAGAAATTTTGACAATATGTAACCATCGTTTCGCACCTTTTACCTCTATACCAAGTATTATCGCAATTGCTACTAGAATAGTAAATAAAATGAAACCTGCGAATGAGAGGTTAAGTATAGTTCTTGTGTTGAGAAAAGAAAATGTCACCAAGGTAATTAGTGACAGGACTATATAAATTGTATGGCGCCGTATAAAATAATCCTGTGGCAGAAAAAGACGCTGCGCAATTACAGGGCTTGCTGAATAAACAAGAATGAAGCTTATAGTGAGCAAAAAAAACACTGGAAGGATGAGATAATAATCCAGCGTTCTATACCAGAGTTTAATATTCATTTTGTTCCAATGTGTAATGCCACTATTCCATAGCTCATATTATGAAACTCAACATTCTTAAAGCCTACCTCTTCAATTTCCATTTTAAAATCAGCCTGAGTTGGAAACTCTCTAATGCTCCTCACTAAATATTCATAAGAACTCTTGTCTTTAGCAACTATGCTGCCAATTTTAGGAATTACTTTAAATGAATATAAGTCATAAAGTTTGGTAAATATCTCATTTTGATAGTGCATAGGGGCAAATTCTAAGCAGATAAATTTCCCATGTGGTTTTAATACCCTGTGCGCCTCATTTAAAGCCTTCTTGCGGTCAGAAACATTTCGAATGCCAAAAGCTATTGTGCAATAATCAAATTCGGAGTCTTCAAATGGTAAACTTTCTGCACTTGCACATACCCAATCAAAATTAATTTGGTTTGAATTTATAGCTTTATCACGTCCTCTGTTTAGCATGTTTTGATTTATATCGCATACTGTAACCTTAGCACTTGGCTCTTTTCTTACTACTCTTATTGCTATATCTCCAGTTCCTCCAGCAACATCTAAAACCTTAGAGTTTTTTGTAAAATGCACACTATTTACCATCTTATCTTTCCATAATCTGTGCATTCCGAGGCTCATTATATCATTCATGGTGTCGTAGCGACTTGCCACGGAATCGAATACCTCTTTAACTAATTGTGATTTCTTCTCGATTTTTATAGTAGACATTACGTAAAAACTCCTTTATAATTAGTAAAAATTAATTTGAATTAACACAAATGTCAACGACAGGCCTTGAGCCTGTTAAAATCTTCTTCAGCGTGGTATGATGACCGAGTTAGTGGGCTTGATGCAACCACTAGGAACCCTTTGGAGTAAGCAATGTATTTATAATGCTCAAACTCTTCTGGGGTAACATACCTATCAAGTTTTGCATGTTTTGGAGTTGGTTGTAGATATTGACCAATTGTAATAAAATCAACCTCAGCACTGCGCAAATCGTCCATAACCTGCAGTATTTCCTCTTTTGTTTCTCCAAGACCAACCATAAGCCCTGACTTTGTGAAAACTTTAGGATTAATCTGCTTTACCATCTTCAGCAAATATAGTGAATGAAAATAGCGAGCTCGTGGTCTTATTTTTGCATACAATCTCGGCACTGTTTCAATATTGTGGTTATAGACATCAGGTGATGCAACAGCAATTGCTTCAAATGCTCCTTTCTTATTTAAAAAATCAGGAGTTAAAATCTCTATTGTTGTTTCTGAAGTTATCTTTCTAATTTCTTCTATGCACTGTATAAACTGATTTGCGCCACCATCTGGCAAATCATCACGATCAACAGAAGTAATGACAACATGTTTTAAGTTTAACTTTTTTATTGCTTTTGCTAAATTTTCTGGCTCATGAGGGTCTAGTTTATCAGGAATGCCAGTTGCAACGTTGCAAAATGCACAAGCACGAGTGCAAACAGAACCAAGAATCATCACAGTAGCATGACGTTTATTCCAACATTCACCAATATTTGGACATGCAGCCTCTTCGCACACTGTATGCAAGTTATGCAGTTTAACGATGTTTAAGGTCTCATTGAATACTTCACCGGTCGGAGCTTTTGCTCTGAGCCATTGAGGTTTGCTATGCATCTGAAACTGCTAACTCTACCTCTTGCTTTACTAAAACTTTTTTCAACCTTCTTTTTATCTTCTGCGCTTTCTCACTTAGTTTAATCGTTCTTGTGTTGAGCAAAAAAGCATCTAAATCACCTTTGTAATCTATAGTTCTCAAAGTTCTTGTTGCCACACGAAATCTAAACTTTTTATTCAATATATCACTTGTCAACGTAACCTTATGTAAATTTAAAAGAAAGGTACGCTTTGTTTTACGATTCGAATGTGATACCTTATTACCAAAAGATTTTTTTCTATTTGTTAATTCACAAACTCTACTCACTTCAATATACCAAATTATTCTATGTACTTAGATTACCTTATATAGTCAAATAGTCAATACTCTCTTGCTTAATTTTTATACCATATACTGCTTTATAACCAAAAAATATCGTAATTTTTTCTATTATAAGAGAAATCATATGCTGAATTTCCAATGCTTTACTGCCATTTGTTACTACCAGATGCAATACACCCGAATTTATATTCTGTGCATATGAGATCTTTTTCGGTTTTGTACACTCTGCTATTTCTTTCCCTACTATATTTCGCCAGTTTAAAATAAGACGTATTTCATTTTTACTAATCTTATTTTTCATGCATTTTAATGCATAGTTTTCAATTATAGACTTTAATTTTTTTGGACCGCTACGTTTGAGCATTTTTCTGTTTTTTTAGTAGGTAGATAATATAAAAGTATACATATAACTTGAGATTTTGTCATTACTGCTACATGTTTGTGAGATACCGTGACGGTATGACCATAATCGTCACTCCGCAACGCATATTGCATAGTCGTCATTCCGCGGCGTGTTCGCGGAATCTAGCTCTGGTCACGCTACTTAGATGACAACCTTCTAACTGCTTTACAAAGGCTCTACCCTCTGGCCTCACACCGTAAAAGCAGTATTTTTATGCAAAACTTATCTCAACGTAGCACTTGCCAAGATCGTTCCATTTACCAAATTTTGTGCTGTCATCTTTGCCTCATAATTAACCTTATAGCTGTTTTAATTGTAATTAGTTAAATTATTATTAACTTGCCAGGCTAGATCCAAAAAATAGCATAATCAATATGCAAATTGTAATAGAAATCACGTTTGCGTATGGTTTATTGCTATGCGGTTAATCTTTCCTCAATCCAAGCTGCTTGAATAGCTTCGAGTATTTTTTCGTTACAGCGTTTTTCATCATCATCAAATTCCTCTAAACTCAAGACCTTTTTTTTAAGCTCAGTGAATCTGATACTAATTATATTCTCATTTGGAAATTTTTCCTCCAGAGCTTCCACAATATCTTCTATATCAAGCCATTTCATACTTTTTTGTATTTATCTGCTAAGTTAAATTGGTGCCCATGGGGAGACTTGAACTCCCAAGGTCGCAAAACCCACGGATTTTAAGTCCGCTGCGTCTACCGATTCCGCCACACGGGCTTTTTTTATCTATCTAGAGTAAAACTCTACTACTAAATTGACTTCCATGTCTGCTGAATAAGGAACCTCAGAATATTGAGGTGACCTCAAATACTTCACTGAATGCTCTTTACTATCTGCTTCTAAATAATCCGGAGCCTTGCGCTCTTGTTTTTGTTCAGCCTCTACTACTACAGGGATTTTTGCTGCCCTTTCTCTTATTTTTATTATATCACCTGGCTTCACTCGATAACTCGATATGTTAACCACCTTATCATTAACTGTAACGTGCTTGTGAGATATGAGCTGCTTTGCTGAGTAAATTGTTGGAACAAGACCAGAGTGGTATAAAACAGAACTTAATCTCGATTCTAAGATACCGATAAAATTATCAGCCGTATAACCCTTTCTGTTATAAGCATCTAAAAATGTACGTCTGAGCTGCTTACTTGAAATCGCATAGTAAAACTTAAATTTCTTATGCGCAGCAAACTGCTTACCAAAGTCGGATAACTTCTTGAATCCAAGAATACCGTGTTGACCTGGAGGGTATTTCCTTTTGTTTACTGGGTCTTTAGCTCTACCCCATAAATTTACACCAAGTCTACGGCTAATCCTATACTTTCTAGTGATAACAGTTGTCATATAAAAACTCTCACGATTTAACTTTAGATTATTAAGGATTTTAGCACTCAGTGTCAACTTGTTTTTGCTGATATAATCTTTTATACTTCATTTTTAAGTTTTTCTATTAACACATGAATCATTCACATTTAAAATCTATGGCAAACGCCATCCGTTTTTTATCAATTGATGCAGTACAAAAAGCAAACTCTGGACACCCAGGTATGCCACTTGGCATGGCAGATGTTGCAACTGTTTTGTTTGCTAAATATCTGAATCATAATCCTGATGATTCTAAATGGTTCAATAGAGATCGCTTTGTTTTATCAAACGGTCATGGGTCAATGTTACTATACTCAATATTATATTTGACAGGTTATATTAGCATAGATGAGCTAAAAAACTTCAGACAAATGGGATCCAAGACCCCAGGTCATCCAGAGTTCGGCTTGACTTCCGGGGTAGAGGCAACAACAGGCCCGCTCGGTCAGGGGTTTGCCGCTGCTGTTGGCATGGCACTTGCTGAATCGATACTTGAAAAGCAGTTTAGAATCAATCACTACACTTATGTGATGCTAGGGGATGGCTGTCTTATGGAAGGAATAAGCCATGAAGCAGCATCACTTGCTGGGCATCTTAAATTGAATAAGCTTATAGCTCTTTTTGATGATAATGATATTTCTATAGATGGCGCTACTTGCCTTTCCTGTTCTGATGATGTAGAGAAACGCTTCTTAGCGTATGGATGGAATGTTGACAAAATTGATGGCCATGATTTTGATGCCATATCCCTTGCAATAGAGCAAGCAAAAAAGTCTGATAAACCTACAATGATCTGCTGCAAAACTATTATCGGAAAATTTTCAAGCCGTGCTGGCACATCCTCTGTTCACAGTGGTGCTTTTTCGGAGGAAGACATAAAACAGATGAGAGAGAAATTAAACTGGAATTATGAACCATTCCATGTACCAGAAGATGTGAAAAATGCCTGGAAGAAAACTGTTGAGAGAGCAAAACAAAACTACACGATGTCATTCCAGCGCGTGACGCTGGAATCCAGGAAAGAAGAAAAAGAATGGATCCCAGTGTCAAGCACTGGGATGACAAGAGAGAGTACTGGGATGACAGAAGAGAATGCTGGGATGACAGGGTATCATGCAGAACTTCAAAGACGGTTAGATAAACATCTACCAGATAATATCGCTGGTGTTTTAGCTGACCTGAAGAAACAAATATGTGAGCTAATGCCAAACGAAGCTACTCGATCTTCTTTCGGCAGAGTAATGGAACTTTTAACTGAGTCTATGCCGGAATTAATCGGCGGTTCTGCTGATCTTACCGGGTCAAATTGCACTAAATATGAGCACATGCAGGTAATAAATAGCAATAATTATAGTGGCTCTTATGTCCACTATGGAGTGAGAGAGCACGCTATGGCAGCATGTATGAATGGTATGGCACTTCACGGCGCGATTCTTCCTTATGGCGGCACTTTTTTGGTATTTTCCGACTATTGTCGTCCTGCTATACGTCTTTCAGCTCTGATGAAGCAGCAGGTTATGTATGTCATGACTCACGACTCAATTGGAGTGGGAGAAGATGGCCCGACTCATCAGCCAATAGAGCATTTAGCCTCTTTGCGTGCTATACCAAATCTATATGTTTTTAGGCCAGCCGATGCAGTTGAAACTCTGGAGTGTGTTAGCATTGCACTCGAAAAGAAAGAATCTCCAGCACTGTTTGCGCTCTCAAGGCAAAACGTAAGTTACATGCGCAAGTTCTACTCTGATATCGATCAATCTGCTAATTTATCGAAGTTTGGTGCATATATTTTGTGTGAATGTTCAAAAGAATTAAAAGTGACGATATTTGCTACGGGGTCCGAGGTTGAAATTGCAGTTGAAGCAAGGGAGAAATTGCAGGAAAAGGGTATAGGTACAAGGATTGTTTCTATGCCATGCTGGAGGCTTTTTGACGAGCAAAGCGATGAATATAAAGCGGCAATATTAAATAATGACAGCATTAAAGTTGCAATTGAAGCCGGAAGTGAAATGGGTTGGCATAAATACATAGGTTCAAACGGTATATTTATTGGCATGAAAAGCTTCGGAGAATCAGCACCTTATAAAACACTTTATGAGCATTTTAATATCAACGCTGATCATGTGGTAAAATGTGTGTGTGAGAAGTTAGGTTGCATTCAGTAAACCTCTTGCATAACCATATGAAAGCCCACTCTTCTTTGTCATTCCAGCGCGTGACGTTATTTCCATCCAAGATGGTGTCATTCCAGTGCTCCTTTTTTTGTCATCCCAGTGCGTGACACTGGGATCTAGCCTTTATTATTTGGTTGAAATTAAGTCTTCTGGATCCCAATGTCAGCTACTTTCATGACATCATCATAAAGTAAAATGAGATCCCAGTGTCACGCACTGGGATAACAGGAGAAGGAGGCTACTTAGAGAGGATGTCATTCCAGCACTTGACACTGGAATCCAGTTTTCCATCCAAGACGGTGTCATCCCAGTGCTTGACACTGGGATCCAGTTTTCTTTACAAATTCACCAAAAGTGTTTCATTCTATAACGCAAAACCCATACTCACCAAACCCAATGCATTACTTGCAATTAAGTTTCCTGGATCCCAGTGGGCTTTGT
Source organism: Wolbachia endosymbiont (group A) of Tromatobia lineatoria (assembly GCF_964028565.1). Lineage (NCBI taxonomy): Bacteria > Pseudomonadati > Pseudomonadota > Alphaproteobacteria > Rickettsiales > Anaplasmataceae > Wolbachia > Wolbachia endosymbiont (group A) of Tromatobia lineatoria. Next base: position 560,683 of record NZ_OZ034791.1, on the reverse strand, counting down.
TGCATCGCTACTTATGAAAGGCTAACTATAGTTAGGATTATAAGCAACCTATTGAAAATCTTGTTTTTTTGCAATCAATCTGATCAAATTTAAGAATAGTAATTTGTTATTTATATTAATAAATTTAATTCTATTGAAAATAGCTAAAGCATTGAAATTCTTGAACTTTAGCCGGATTGGTAAATGGTAGTGAAATTTCTTTTACTCAAATTTAGGTATTCATTGACCGTTCTTGTTATAAATACCAGAATAATAAGCTACTGATATTCCCTATCTTTTTTATCTTTAATCCATCATAGCTAGCGATGCAACAAAGCCATCCCAGTGTCAAGCACTGGGATGACGCCTTTTCCGGTAGAAGATCACTATCAAATCACATTGCTCTGGTCATTATGATCACCATTATTTTGTTCAACTGATTGATCGACCCCAGGTGAAGAAGAATCATCATAAGGTTGTGTGTCAGACTTTTCTTCGTCAGACCCAAACAACCATGAAAAAAAACCACCAAAAAATGATGCAATTAATGAAAAAGGCTTCATAAGTATACTAAACAAACTACCAAAAAAAGAGCTCGGCTGTTCTTCTGTTTGTGCAGGTTCTGTGGAAGCAACAGGACCTACATCGTTGTCTTGTACATCAGTTCCTTGTTCTGCACTGGTGGTGCTGGTTTTTTCCCCTTCTTTGCTATTATCTGATTGTAGTTCAGTATCATCACCTACTCGTTTTTCTTCCTCTTGACCCCCTTCACTATCTGTCGATGATCCACCCGCTGAACTATCATCAGATTTTTCTGCTGGTTGCAATAGAGTTTTTATTCCTTCATCAGTGGCTAATTTGAAAGGAGTATTTCCATCTTCATTTTCTATATTAACATCTGCTCCTTTTTTATTAAGAATTTTACTGTTTCCGCAGAGGCGTTTGCTGGACGATCTGCATAACCCATAAACACTTTATTTTTTGTAGCAAAATGTAAAGGAGTCCATAGATCGTTATCTTGTATATTAACATTCGCTCCTTTTTCTAATAAAAGTTCTGCTATATCCGTATAACCTTCTCTAGCAGCCCAATGCAAAAGAGTATGTCCATATGAATCTACTGCATCAGCATTTGCTCCCTTGTTTAATAAAGCTTTAACTATATCTTTATGGCTACTATTGTAATTATATTCCATCATACTCTGAAGAAGTGATTCCATTACTGTATCAACCTTTGCTCCATTATTTAATAAAACTTCAGTTGCATCTTTATGACCATAGAAAGCAGCTTCAAATAAAGGAACCCTTCCATCTTTATCTGCTATATTAACATCTGCCCCTGTTTGTATTAGAGCTCTTACTATTTCTACATTGCCCTTTCTAGCAGCAAAATGTAAAAGAGTTTTTCCATCGTTGTCTATTGAATTAACGTTTACTTTTTTACTTAATAGACTTTGAACTTCCTCATAATTATCACTTTTAACGGCTGAATACAAAACTTCGATGTCCTTTTGCGTTTCTTCTAGAATTTTTACTATATGTTGCCTGCCTTGTTGAGAGGCAAGATTTAAAGGAGTGCTGCGAGTATTATCTAGTGGAGTAACATAAATTCCTTTTGCTTCTAATAGAACTGTTACTATTTGCTGATTGTAACTTTTAGCAGCTTCATGTAAAGGAGTCTTTCCATCTTTATCTACTGCATTAACGTTGATTCCTTCTACTTTTAATAGAGCTTCTATTATGCTTGTATCGAGTGGTTGCGTTTTGTTGGCTTCGTCAACAGCAACATGTAAAAGAGCGCGTCCAGTTTCAGACTGTGCATTAACATCTGCTTTGCTATCAATTAAAAGCGAGACCATATCTTTGTTTCCTTTGGCAATAGCATGCCGTAAAGGAGTAAATCTGTTTCCATCTAAAGCATTAACATCTGCTCCTTCACTTATTAGACGCTTTAATCCATCAATATCACCTCTTTCAACAGCCTCAAATAAAGCAGCATTTTGTGGGACTTGGCTTTCTTCTTCATCATCTTGCAATACTGGACTAGCATCATCAGATTCTTCTGCGGATTGCAATAGAGTTTTTATTTCTTCATCAGCGGCTAAACCTAAAGGAGTATTTCCATTATCATCCTCTGCATTAACATTTGCCCCTTTATCCAATAGAGCTTGCACCACCTGCTGATAACCACTTTCAGCAGCAAAGTGTAAAGGAGTCTTTCCATCTTTATCTTGTGCATCAACATCGATCCCTTTTACTTGCAGTAGGGCTTCTGCTACTTCTTTATGGCCATTTTCAGCAACCCAATGTAAAGAAGTCTTTCCACCTTTATCTACTGCATTAACATTTGCCCCATTACTTAGTAAAATTTCTACTTCCTCTTTATGGCCATTTTCAACAGCCCAATGTAAAGAAGTCTTTCCACCTTTATCTACTGCATTAACATTTGCCCCATTACTTAGTAAAATTTCTACTTCCTCTTTATGGCCATTTTCAACAGCCCAATGTAAAGGAGTCTTTCCATCTTTATCTTGTGCATTAACATCGATCCCTTTTACTTTCAGTAGGGCATCTACTGCATCTTTACGGCCATGTGCAATAGCCCAATGTAAAGGAGTCTTTTTATCTTGACCTACTGCATTAACATCTGCCCCATTATCCAATAGATCTTTTACTATCTCTGCATCGCCATTCGTAGCAGCATAATGTAAAGGAGTCCTGTTATATTCATCTACTGCATTAACCTCAGCTCCTTCACTTATTAGACGCTTTACTTTATTAGTATTACCTTTTATAACAGCAGAAAACCAATCATTATTTATACTTTGTAAATTACTCATCCCATACCTCCTGTAAAACTATATTGTTATGATAAAGTCGTTAATAATCTATGAGCTCTCACCCCTGTAAAATTATATTATCATGATAAAGTCATTAATAACCCATGAGCTCTGGATCACGCAAATAATGGTTATTCCCTGTGTTTTTCAGTACATTTGAGCTGGCTGTACATAAGAATTGCAATTGTAGAGCATGCTATTGTTAATAGTAAATTTGGTAAAATACCATAGCGAAAAAATTTTCCTACTATATATATTCCAATAGCCCCAAACATCATATTGCAGAATGAGAGAACTGCACTACCAAGCCCTATACCTTTGATCGTTTCTAAAGCAGAAGTTACGTTATTGCTTATTATTAATGCAAGTCCGATATTAGCTGGAATCCAAGCAGTTTGAAGAATGAATATATTCAACTTGTCCGCGAAATAAAAATATACCAATAAACTATCGGATATTATCGGTAACACCAAACCTATTATTAGCATTTTGCTAACCCCTACTTTTGGTACATACCTTCTATTAATTAAAGTTCCAATTATGTAAAATATGACTATGATCGATATGAGGTAGCCAAAATACTGTACTTCAATGCCCATCGATTCAAATATGAACGGGTAGTTAGCAATGTATGCCCAAAGCCACATGAAAGTTAATCCATGAATGGCTGAAAACCCAAGGAAACGATAATTTCTAAATATTGATATATATTGCTTGAAGATATTAGTAGTTATGTTAGTTATACTGGTTTCATTTTTATTTACAGTGAGTGTTTCTTGTAACTTAAAGTAGATAAAAATAAGTATAGCAATTGCCGCGAGTGACATAATAAAAAACAAAAATTTCCAATGATACCCATGTGAAATTATATAACTGCCCACCACTGGAGCTATTCCAGGTGAGAGTGCCACAACCATATTTAATTTTGAAATTACTCTCGAGTATTCACTACCCGAGTACATATCCCTTATTGCTGCATACCCAACAACACCTGCAACACCAGCTCCTGCCCCTTGTATGAAGCGAATTAGTATCAAGAGCATAATACTGTCGGCTATATAACACATGACACTTGCCAAAGTAAAAATTGTCATACCAATCAGCATCATTGGACGCCTACCATAATGGTCCGATAATGGACCATAAATTAAGCCAGATACCGCAAATCCAACTAGATTTAAGCTAATTGTAAGCTGCACTACACTGCCTTCTACTTTAAAATAATTGGCAATGCTTGGTAGTGCAACTGAGTATAGGTCAGTTGCCATATCGACAATTGCTACAGACAATATCATAATAAGAGAGATGATATTTTGCGAAAGAGCTGTTTTCACTTAATGATTTACTGGATTAAATATACTTAATTATAATGTATTTTTTTCATTAGTATATTAAATTAACTACTGAAATTAAGAGTAGCTATTCAAGAAAAAGCCTGTGAAGGCTCTATCCAGTAGGGCAGTGCCATGACTACTTGGATCTAGTTTCCATTATACAATTTCATCAAAGCAGTTTACTTACTTGCAATTAAGTTTCTGGATCCAAGTAGTCATGGCACTGGGATGACAGGAGAAGGAGGCTACTTAGATGACACCCTCCTAGTGGATTCAAATCACAATGTTCGTACAGTTATGTGCTTTGACACTGAAATCTTAAGCTAAAATCATGAAAAGCACGAATTTCAATATCTTACCTTTGATTATTCACTTTAAGCTTTAAGTCTTCAACAGAAGATGCATTTGCCTCACTTACTACCTTTAGTGGTTCACCAAGGCTATGTTCCACTTTTGTCTCAAATTTAAAGCCCAATTTTTCGCAAAGCTTCTGAAAATATTCAACAATAACATCAAACAAATTCTTACCACTTACTTTGTAGTTTTTTAGCTCTTTAGGAATGGTAAGAAGTACTTTACCATCTTCATATGTTACATTTTTATCTTCACATTTCAGTTTAAACTCCGCTGAACTGCAAAAACCTGGTGTTTCGATATATGTACAATCATCATAGTTAAGCATTTTTGTATATTTCATGCTAAAACTAAGCTTTATACAATTGGGTTCACGACAATCCATAATATACTCTCTTGTCATACAGTTGCTTTGCTTTGACAAATGAAAAGATCCAAGAGCTTGACTCATATCATTAGGAAGAAAATGAGTATATCCGCCCTGATAATAGTTATTTATTAACTCCTCAATAATAGAGTTATTGGGAATTGTTGCACCAACGTGTTTAAACATTTCTGTAAAAATTTGTCTGAGAAATGGACGATAATTCCCTTTTCCGTTTTCATCCCGTAGAATTAGATTTTTATGTTTTGAATACAGATTGTTAATAAATTCGTTAGTTATTTTTTGTCCGTTAATAGCAAGGCCGTGTGTTCTATTAAGATCCTTATATTTTCCCTCACCAGAAATTACTTCGTCCCAAGTGTTAGCTTTGAAATCAGCATATTTGAGCTTCTTCACTTCAGCTTTCAACGCATTGACCATTTCCTTTGACATGTTATATCTCTACCATTAATACCTGTATATTAATTCTAGCACTTACTTTATTAAATTTCAATTACTAAATGAATTTATCACTTTCACTTCCGTATTTTCCATCGAGTCACCGTAAGTCACTGCTTTTAGGTAAAACTTTTTTCCCCTTTGCACTTCGAAAGATATTACTGAATCATCAAGCAGAGTAAATTTTTCACCTGCGGTGTGCTGATACTCTTTGGTGCCCTCTTGCCCTCTAATTAGGTTGCTAAGCTTATATTTATTTTTATCTATAAGTTCGGCACTCTGAAATTTTACTATCTCTTTTCCAACCAGTGCTAAATTGCTTACATTTATAGTACTAACATTAGTGCTTGTAAAACCCTCTTCTGTCATCCCAGTGCCCAGACACTGGGATCCAGGAGAAATATGGTCAAGCGCTGGAATGACACCATCACTTAAATAATGGTTATATGAAGAACTCAATACACCAAAACGTAACACTACTATAAGCCCCTCGTCGGTAGATTCCATTACATATCCGTAAGTAGACTGCTTGTTTGTGCTTGCGATAGGCTTATAATCCTTATCGTTGTACGAAATAAAGAGTGTTGCTCCTTTCCAATTCTTTTCCTCGCTAATTAAAGTAAAGCTTGTGGTGTTATCTTTAACATGCGGTAAATCTATCATTTCTATGATGGTTTTGCTAACGTGAGAGGGAGGGTATTCCTTCAGCATAAGTGACCTTGTTGAAGGAAAAGAGAGCTTATATATAGAGCGATCATAACCAACGCCAATTACTTGAATGGACATGCTTTCAAATTTCGTTTTTATAATTCTCACCGTATGCTTTTGCTCACCGTCTAAAATCGTTATTACATCACTTGGCACAAGCCACGCATATTTTATCGACAGCTTGAAATTGTATATATTTCTCTCTTGCCACGAAGAATAAAGTAAAACCTCAGCTATATTTTGCGCCTCTCCCTCCTCCATAATGAGTGGTATTTCAACTGTTATAGCAGTGCCTTGCTTTGGCAACTCAGCATATTTAACATCAATTGGATAGCCAAAATTGCGGTTAAAGTAAACGATGTTAACTTTATTGTTTAAATCCAGTTGACTAATATTAACAAGTTGCATCGACTTTGAACTGTTATTGAAAACCATTTCACCAATTGGCATTACAGTTGTAACTCCCCTGCCCTTTTGGACAAATTTCAGTTTAGAGTCCTGTTCAACCACATCAAAAAAATAGCAACTTTGCAGCATTTTAATAATTGAACGTACCGATTGCTGGTCATTTATTACATATCCAGACAATAATCCTTTAACATCACTCGTATCGAACTGATCGCTTTTTAAACCTGCTTTTTGTAATAGATCCGATAAAACATCGGAAATATTAAGCTGTGAAAGCTTTCCCTGAATCCAATGTCCTGTCTGCCAATTATGGCAGTCAGTCCACATATCACACAAATTGGGGAAATAAGGAAATGGCCTTGCATCCCATGCCCAGAGAAACATTTTTTCTACCATTTCCGAGCTTTGCCACTTCTTTAGCGTTCCTTCAATTGCAATTTTTTGCGAAAGAAAGCTCACCTCTCCGTTTGAATATCGTGGATATTTGCTCTCTATGCTGCCTTTATCAACAAACACATTTGGCTCATTAGTGCAGCCGTTCATACTGGGAAATCCATACTCAGTAAACCATATTTTTTTCATTTTTGGTTGCCATTTCGTTTTACTACCACCTGGATTTATGTGAGTTTCACTCCACCATTTCTCTATATTTTTCCACGCATACCTGCTGTCGTTATACTTTACTTTTTCAGGTTCACTCTTTGAGTAATCATAGAAATAATCATACCCCACTCCACTGCTCCAACCACCCATTACATCTTCCGCGGAATAACCAAAAGGAGGCTCTGGACCATCAGTCAGTGGAAAATAAGCATCTATGCCAACAACGTCGATATACTCTGAAGACCACAGTTCATCCATATTATACCAACCATCATATGAATGGTATTCGCTCCAATCTGCAGCGTAGGTAACTGTTACTTCTTTTCCAAGATTAAGTTTTATCTGTTTTGCAAGTTTGACCAGCTCTATCACCACAGGATAATTACCTTGAGCATCTTTTACTCTGGTAAGCTGGACAAACTCAGACCCGATGATAAACCCTTCCACTTTAGTTTGTTTGGCAATGCTTGCATAATGCTCTATAAATTTGTTATATTGATTCTCAAAAAAATCACTTATATCCCCAGGGGTCCCGCTCAATTTTCCTCGCCACTCTTTGTTCTTTGTGTCAAGTAAGGGCATTGGATAGAGCATCACCTTGTAGCCTCTGCTGTGTAGCTCTTCTATATATCTTATCAACGCTGCATCACTAACTGTGCCACCATACCTTGGGTTTCCACTCGCATCTTTTGAAATTAGCTGAGCATTATCTCTGGTTACACCCCCTACTTGCCAATCATCAGGTAATATTGCGGAATCATCTTGAAATTCAACTGCAGGATATATTTTACAATCTTTAATGTTCAGATCATTCACAAACCAATTGACTACCACCGACACCAACTCAACATTTGGCAAATCTTCTTTTAATTGATCCAAAGAAAGCATTGCATCGCTCTTTTTAGTGTGGTTGTTGTGATTTACCCTTTGCGCCAGCCCATATGGGATATATTGGTTGCTGCTTATTTTCTCTTGCGCGATTTTCTTCTGTATTTTTGTATCATATACAAACTCACCTGAACCTGGTATGATATTGATATTCCGAATATTTTCCGCTATTGAAAACCCAACGGGCTTTAATGCAGTTCGCACTTCAAATGTAAATATCGGGACGCGATTGTTATAGTCTGCTAAAGGAAAATTCTTGATGACTATGTAAGATATTCCCCTATAAGCCGGCACATTCCCCTCTCCTTCAATTGATGACATAAATGGATCAGGATTTTGGTCTTCTCTGCCGCTGTAAAAAGTATAATCTATTTCATCAAAGCTAAGTGATGTTGTATCTGCCCAGATTCTGTTTAATTTTTCTACTTTCCCCTTGCAGATCGCAATTGCAAGCGTTGCGTAGTAATTATATGTAACGTTCATACCTCTTCCAATTTTGCTTTTGGTGGTTATCGCCTCTTCTTTTATTGGCTGTGACCAAATAATGTTCCCTGCAACACGAGCAGTGCCATAGATAATTGGAATCGTTCTGCCGTAGGTTGAGGTTTGAACTTGCAGATTTTTTAGTCTCGCACCATGCGTTACTTTTTGCTCGGCATCAAGGCCGAACATTGCCCCATCTAGCTGTGCACCAAGAAGAGCACCGAGTTCTGAGCCGATAATCCGGCCAATTGGACCAAAAATGCTGCCTGCTTGACCAAAAATTGATGATAAAATTATTGTAGACATGTTAATCCTCCTTTTGATAGATTTTTTTGAAATTGTTGAGAGAAGATCCAAGTGTCACGCTACTTGGATGACAAGAAAGTGGTACTGGGATGACAGATACTATGATAAGAAATTCAGCAGCTTACAATGGATAGTTGAAGTTTTTAATTAAGGAAAGCACACAAGTAAATCGTGTAGCTATAGTTATTGTAAGCAACAATGAAAAAGTGCGGAAGTGAAAAATTTATGTTGATTTTATATTAATTTTTAGTACAATTTAGCATTATAATCTGGGGGTACCAATGAAATTTGAAATGTCGGAAGAAAATAGTAAAAGAGTCTTGTCTGGTACAAAATGGATTACTAATGTTGGTCAAAACTATCTTACATCACTGAATAATAGCACTAAACCAACTAGTTCTGGAAAAAAAATTAATCAATGCTTTTTTACTTGTTCCAATCATCGTGCCTACTGCTATAACAGCATTATCTCTTAGCTTAACTATGCTTTTTTTGAATGCTGTTAATGTTCAAAAAGATGATTCTAAATTATCTAAAGTAATAAAGTTTATAGTTAGCTCTCTAATCTATATAGCTGCTACCGTGGTTTTAATTCCGTGCATTGTATTAAATCTAATAATTTCACTGATACCTGGTCTTATTTTTTATTACATTAATAAAGACATGTTTAGTCAAAAAGACATAGAAAACAGTCAAGGTCAACCAGTAAATAAAGTTGAGATAAGTAATGATAAAGAATACAATGAGCGTGTTGAAAAAGAAGCTAGCATATTAGGAACTGACCAACATCAAAATAATGAAGAGCACGAGCAAAATGAACTAAGGAGTAATAGTCAAAGTAATTCAGAACAACACCATTCAGCATATAATCAAGCATTAGTAAGTAATGGTCAACTACATAATCAACCGACTGTAGAAGTAATATCTCGAGAAGTGGGTAATACGCGATTTGTAGACCAGACTGTTATAGCAAAGGATATAAATAATGATGGTATACGAGATGGTGGAATGATGATGCGAACAGTTGGAAATGATCGTAACTTCACTGCTTGTGGTGTTGTTACCGGAAATGCTACTAATAAACAAGAAGGTTTCACTACTGCTATGGGGTTTTCATGTAACATTGTTGAAAATGGAATAGATTTCCAACTTGGCTGCAGTATGCGCACTGGAACTGACAAAAAGCAAGCAATTAAACATCTTAAGCAAAGTGAATCAGCGCGAACTTTGCTATCTGGTGATAGTGGAATATTGTCTATAGAGCAGTTTGGTAGCTCACAACGAAAGCAGTAATTATTTCACCAGCGGCAAAGTAATACCATGCTGATTCATATATTTTCCTTTCATATCATCATATGATTTCTCGCATTCACTTTCGCCGCTTAAAAATACGAATTGGCATGCGCCTTCATTAGCGTAAATTTTCGCAGGAAGTGGAGTGGTGTTTGAGAATTCGAGTGTGACATGACCTTCCCATCCAGGTTCTAAGGGAGTAACGTTTACTATAATTCCACATCTTGCGTAAGTTGATTTACCAACACAAATGACCAGTACATTCCTTGGTATACGAAAATATTCCACTGTACTTGCAAGCACAAAGCTATTTGGTGGAATTATACATACGTCTGTTTCCTTATCTATGAAACTATTCTCAGAAAAATTTTTAGGGTCCACGATAGCTGAATTAACATTAGTAAAAATTTTAAATTTATTATCCACTCTTGCATCGTAACCATAAGATGATAGTCCGAAAGATATAACACCTTTGCTGCTTTTGTGGTTCACAAAAGGTTCTATCATTCCAAAATTTTCAGCTTTTTCTCTTATCCATTTATCTGGCATAACTGCCATAATTGCCCCTTAAAGTTGTGTAATACTTACAATAATATAAAATAAAATTTAAATGTAAACTGTAGCTTTTGTCATGCAATTAAAGCTTTTCAGTTTGATTTTTTATTACAATAATTAGATTTATGTTCTTAACTAAAAATAATGCTTAGAAACTTTCTCCTGATTTTTGTATTCGTATTATTCACGCCGCTATCAAATGCTGATGCCAGGAAATACATCAGAATTGTTGGATCTTCAACTGTTTTTCCTTTTATCTCGTTTATAGCCGAAGAGTTCAACCGTGTATTCTCCTTTAAGACTCCAGTTGTGGAATCGATAGGAAGTGGATCAGGATTCAAAATGTTTTGCTCAGGAATAGGGGAAGACACGCCAGACATCACCACTTCATCTCGCCCTATGAAGGAAGTAGAAAGAGAACTATGTAAAAGGAATAAAATTAATGAAGTGATAGAAATCATCATTGGCTATGATGGAGTTGTCATTGCAAATTCAAATCAAAGCCATAGATTTGATTTCACAAAGAAGGACTTATTTGAAACTTTATCTGCATATTCTCAAGAAAATGATAAATTAGTAAAAAATAATAAGAAGTTTTGGTCTAATGTCAATCAAGCCTTACCAAAAACAGAAATTGAAATTTATGGTCCACATCAAAATACAGGTACATACGAAACTTTGGTTAATTCTATTATGCTTGATCAATATTCATGCATGAACTCGAGAATTTTCAAAGAGAATTATAAAGATCAGGAAGAAAGAAAGAAAGCATGTGGTAATATAAGGGATGACGGAAGGTATATAGAAGTTGGAATTAATGAAAATATAATAATACAAAAATTGAAAAGTAACAAGAACGCCTTAGGGATATTTAGTTTCAGCTTTTTAATGAGGAATCAAGATAAAATACAAGGGAGCACAATTGCAGGAATTGAGCCAACTTACGAAAATATATCATCGGGAAAATATATATTAGCAAGACCTCTATACCTTTACATAAAGAGGGAACACTTGGATACTGTTGATGGATTAAGAGAATTCGTAAAAGAAATTATAGATTCAATCGGTATTGAAGGTGGGTACCTATCTAGGCTTGGTCTAATCCCACTTTCAAGTGAAGACATGAAAAAAGCTTCAGCAAAAGTTTATGATATAACGTGACGGTCTTTTATATTCTTTGTCCCAGCGCGGCGCGCTGGGATGACATTATTAACGTTGTACTTCTGTAAACGTTCTTTCTACACTTGGATCTTCTAAAACCTTAGCAATACCAGCACCCATTAATATAACTGCTGCCAAAACTGTTAAAGCCAGTGCAACTACAGGATACGCTAGCACATAGGCTGCAACAGTACCAACTGCGCACAGTCCAACAACGCCCAGAGCAATTTTCCCTTTGTGTTCACTCCAGAAGGTTGTTTCGTTCTTTTCTGGGGTTTTGTTGTCTGCAGTTGGTGCAGAGTTTACGGTGTTTTGATCTAGATCAGTGTCATCTATAAAGTTAAGATCATCATTCTCAGACGGATCCTGATTGATTTCTTGTGAAAATCGAGTCGCATACTCTTTATCCCATGCTATCTGATCATTAATCTTGGCATTATCTAGTTCATTTTTACTAAGTTTTTCCTCAAATTCTTGAATCAAATCTTGAAAGCATTGCTCACCTACTCCAGGTATTTTAGCAAAACGTTTTTGTGCACATGTAAGTTTATCCATTACATAGTTATTTCCATTGGGCTCGAACCCAAGGAGCCCTGGAGAAGCAGCATCAAACATTAATTTAAAGCTTTCTTTTATCTTTTCCACATCTTCTTGGTTCAATTCTTCACTATATTCAACTTTCAGAGGATAAACTAAAAGGGCATCTACTCTTCCACTACTCCAATATACCTCTCGCTCTAAAACCCTTTCTACATCTTCACCACAATTCTCTAATGCTGCTTTAACTTGATCAATATCAAGGTTTTCTATTGCTTCTTGTAAGTTGGAATCAAGATCCTTTACCCTCTCGTGCTTTTCTATTTCTTGAATAACTCGTGCAAGAGCAAAATATTCTGTGCTATTATAGTCAATTTTTCCTTGAAAGCGTTTAAGAGGTTGTCCGGAAACAAGTAAAAGGCTATAATATCTGAAATTTTAGTACGGGGTAAAGATGAGAAAAAAGTATCCAACAGATCTAAGCGAAAGGGAATGGGCAAGAATAGAAAAACACTTCAGAGTATCATACAAGAAAGGAGGAAGGCCGCCAAAGTATAGCAAAAAAGAAATATTAGAAGCAATTTTCTATGTATTGCGTACAGGGTGTCAATGGCGGTATTTACCAAATGATTTTCCGCTATGGAAGACTGTGTATGAGCAGTTCAGGCAATGGAAGAAGCAGGGAATTTTTGAGAAAATGAATTATGAAATTACAAAATATAGTAGAAGAAAAATAGGAAGGAATGAGCAGCCGAGTGCCTGTATAGTAGATAGTCAATCTGTAAAGACTACAGAAAAGGGGGGATCAAAGGCTATGATGGAAGTAAAAAAGTAAAGGGTAGAAAAAGGCATATAATTACAGACACTCAGGGTTTTATACTAGGTTGTTACGTAGGCGCTGCTAACGAAAATGATAGAGATGGTATTAAAATAGCATTAAACAATATGAGAACAAAATATACTAAAGTTAAAAAAATGTGGGCTGACATGGGATACCAAGGAAGAAATTTAAAGAATCACATAAAGGAAGAATATGACATAGATATTGAAATTGTTAAAAGGCCTCCATGTAGATTTTGGGTGCACAAAGATACGCCACCTGAGCTACTACCAACAAGAGAACAAGGGTTTAAAGTACAGCCAAGAAGATGGGTTGTAGAAAGGACTTTTGCTTGGGTTAATAGGAATAGAAGGCTATCGAAGGAGTATGATTTACTCACAACATCCACTGAGAATTTCATATACCTAGCTATGAGTAGGGTTATGTTAAAGAGGGAATATGCTTGAATTTACTAGTTTCCGGACAACCTCTAAGATCATCTATTGTATCCGCAAAATATGGTTGACCTTCAAAAAATTCTATTACCTTGTAATCACACAAAAAATCATGAGTTTTTTGATCAGCTTTCTGCCAAATTAGTTCAATGATCTTTACTTGAGCTTTAATTGTAATGCTACAACACATAACAAAATCTAAAATGGTACCTTTGTCACTAGTCAAAGTCCCCTCGTGGCTCAAAACTGCTTGTATATCATTATGTTCATTATCGTCGAGTACGTTCTGGACTTCTTGAACACTGCCATTCCAGACTGCCTGTCTTAATGAACCTAGAATTTCTTCTTGTGCATCAGTTAATTCAACCATATCTTACCTCTAATAAAAATTTAATTATCACACATATTTACAAGTAAATCAAGTATATTGTTAATAACTGTTAATAAAGGCCAACAAAGTGCTTGACGTTAGAGTAGCTTTTATGGCTTTGTATAGCGAGGAAGTAACTCTATGAAAAATCATCAACGTTTACAAAATTTGCGTTCAATTGTATTTATTGTGGGAATATTCCTATTGCTGTTTAGCTTAGCAATGCTTATTCCTGCTATTACCAATAAGTATCTCAGCTACGAATGGAAAATTTTCTCGCTGGATTCATAATTACCTGCACATCTGGCGCAATTTTTATTTTACTCGGTAAATTAAGTAGATTGCATGGAATGCCAGCAATTTTTGCGATTACTAGTTGCACCTGGATTGCCTTGTCTCTGTTTGCAGCTATTCCTTTCTATTTTGATAATCTGAGCTATGTTGATGCATTGTTTGAAACGATATCTGGCATCACAACCACAGGAGCAACTATATTTAATGATATTGAAAAGCAATCTCCGGGAATACTGCTGTGGAGAGCAATGCTACATGGCATGGGGGGTTTTGGTGTAATCACTTTAGGAATTGCAGTTTTTCCTATGTTTAAGGTTCTCAGCCTAAATAATTTACTTTATTCTGAATATTCAGATGCTACCAAAAGGAAGTTGCCGAACACGCGAAGCGTAGTAATTCATGTTACGGCAATATATTATGGCTTAATTTTGTTATGTATATTTTCCTATTATCTAGCTGGTATGCCACTATTTGATGCAATATGTCACGGAATGTCTGCTGTATCAACTGGTGGATTTGCTAACTATAATGATTCTATAGGGCACTATAATAATCCCATACTAGAAGCCATAACGATCGTTTTTATGATTTTGGGTTCTCTGCCTTTTCTTAGCTATTTAAAAATCATAAGACGGTTAGACATTTGCTATGATGAGCAGGTCTCTTACTTTTTTAAGATAGCTATTGTTTCATCTTTATTTGCTTGTTTTTGGTTGTATAAAAATGTTGATTTAGGAGTGTCATTATCATTTAGATGCAGCACATTTACCATCACTTCCTTGATTACGTCAACTGGTTATGCAATCTGTAATCATATAGATTGGAGTTTCATTTCAGTCTTAGCTTTTTTTCTCACCTTTGTTGGTGGATGTAGTGGTTCTTCAAGTGGTGGTGTCAAAATCTTCCGCTTGATTGTTCTTTTAAGGTCTATAAGAAATTACTTTTACCTTTTATTAAACCCTGATGCAGACAATGGAGTAAAATTCAATGGAAAAACCCTGGAGAATGATGAAGTTCACTCTGTCTTTATATTTTTTGCAATTTTCATGTTAACGTTTACCATTTCATCAATAGTGATGTCTTACTTAAGCAATGCAGACTTTATAACTAGCATCAGTTCAGTCTCTGCAACGCTTACAAACTCTGGCCCGGGATTTAGTAATTTAATAGGTCCTTCGGGTAATTATTCCTCTTTCAGTAATGAAGTAAAATTATTTCTATCGTTTTTAATGCTGCTTGGCAGACTTGAAATATTGCCAATCTATTTTTGTATAGGCAATTTATTCTTATTTAATAGAAAGAAATAGTTGGTGAAGTTGTGAAATTTGATATTATAGCTAAACTGACTTACGACAATTTGAAAAACCGTCATTCCGCTACTCGTTAGCGGAATCTATACCGCGAATAAATCCACAGATGTACGAACATTGTGATTTGGGCACACCAGGAAGAATGTCATCCAAGTAGCCCCTTTCTCGTCATCCCGCTACTTGTTAGCGGGATCTATGCTAAGAGATACCGCGAATGAATCGCGGCATGACGGTTCGCGGCGGTATAGCTATAGATAGTATTAGCTATTTAATAAAAAGAGCGTAGCTAAACCAAGAAATATAAAAGCTGAGAGAATATCAGTTGTTGCCGATGTTAGGATTGAAGAAGAAACGGCAGGGTCAGACTTTAAGCGATGAAGCATTATAGGAATGAAAGTTCCGATGAACGTTGCAATAATTGACATCATAATCATGGAGACCACAAAAATCATCTCCACTTTGAAGTTGTGAAACCTTATTGCTAACACTACTAATGAAATAGTAGATAAGATCACCCCGTTTATAAGACCTATTAAAAATTCTTTCATCAGTATTCTTTTTGCATTTTGCTCAGTTAGATATTTTGTTGCGATTGCCCGGATGGTTAGCGTTACTGTTTGGGATCCTGCATTTCCGCTCATTGATGCAATTATCGGCATGATTATTGGCAGCACTATAAAACTTTTTATTACATCATCGAAAAAGCCAACTACTATGGAACACATTGTTGCAGCTAAGAGGTTAAACAGTAACCAAGGTAGCCTTTTAATTATAGTTTTATGTATAGGGGCATTTATATCGGCTTTAGAAGATACACCGCTTATTTTGAGTACATCCTCTTCTGTTTCTTGTTGAACAACTTTTATCACATCTTCAATTAAGATCACACCAATAATTTTACCATTCTTATTTACTACCGGAGCCGATAATAGAGAGTAATCTTTAAATATTCTTGCTACTTCCTCTTGGTCTATTCCAGTTTTAATGATTTTTATGTCATGATCCATTATCTCTTTTATTATTGTGTCTCCTGAGTGAGATATTACCTTATTTAAATTAACACTGCCTATAGGCTCTAATTTTGAGTTGATAATGAATATCTGGTAAAATTTTTCTGGTATTTTTTTATAGTTGCACACAAATTCTGTCAGTTGATTTATTGTCCAATAATATGGAGCTATAACCATATCTTTATGTATTAACCTTCCTGCACTTTCTTCTGGATATGATAGCAACTCCTCTACCGATTTCTGAGTTTTGCTGGGCAAATAGTAAAGTATATTTTCTACAGACTTTCTATCTAAATCTTTCACTATGGTTACTATATCTTCTACATCAAGGAGCATTAGTAACTTTGCTGTATTTTCTATTCCCAATGTTTCTATGATCTCTATTTGTAAATCTGGCACTACATGCACTAGGGCATCACTTAACAAATGTTGATCGAGGATATTAACTAATTTCTCCCTGTGATCACTGATCGAAGTAGATAAAAAATAAGCTAACTGAACACTGTCTATCGTTTTTACAATATTACGAACATTCTCTAGCTCCTCGTTATCAAGTGACTCTATTAAGTCATCAATAGCCTTTTTGTCTAAACCATAATGGGAACTTATTTCAATATTCATTACTTTACCTTGTTTTTTAATAAATATACGCGCTTGATTTCCTTAAACATTAAAGTACAATGAAATTATTTAAATTAACTATCATATGGTTAAATTTCTATTTTGTTTACTGTTATTGTTATTGATAGTAAGTATATTAAAATCTAAAGTATAATGAAAACTTATCCAGAAATTCTTGAACACTTTCAAAGCTTAAATAAAAGTATTTCTCTTATCAGGAGGTGTCTTTGACATAGAAAAATTAAAGTTGCGTCTTGAAGAGCTTGACTCCCAAGCGTCGAATGATGACCTATGGCAAGATAACCAAAAAGCACAAGAAGTTTTAAAAGAACGTTCTAAAATTAAAAATGACGTAGAGTCGTTTTTAAAGCTGGAAAGCGATTACAACGATGCCATCAGCTTAATGAAGTCTGCTATTGATGAAAATGATGAAGAATTTTTCTCTGAAGTTGAAAATGAATTAGCTAAGCTAGAGAAATTAATCAAGTATAAAGAAACAGAGTCCTTATTTACTGGTGAAGCAGATAATAATAACTGCTTTTTAGAAATCCACTCAGGAGCTGGTGGAACAGAGAGCAATGATTGGGCTGAAATGCTGATGCGCATGTATGTAAGGTGGGCAGAAATTTATCATAACTTTAAAGTTGAAGTTGTAGAAAAATTAGAAGGAGAGTCAGTTGGTATAAAGTCTGCAATGATAAAAATCGTTGGAGAAAAAGCTTATGGGTGGGCAAAAAGTGAAAGTGGAATTCACAGGCTGGTTAGAATATCGCCATTTGATGCAAATGGTAAACGTCATACCAGTTTTGCAAGTGTAGGAGTAACTCCAGTGATAGAAGATTCAATTGATATTGCTGTGGATGAAAAGGATCTAAAGATCGACACCTATCGTGCTTCCGGAGCAGGCGGTCAGCATGTGAACAAGACTGAAAGTGCGGTACGCATTACGCATATTCCAACTGGTGTTGTAGTTCAATGCCAAAATGGTCGTTCTCAACACAGAAATAAAGATGAGGCGTTAAAATTACTTAAAGGACGTTTATACCAAATTGAACTGGAAAAAAAAGAACAGAAAATGGCTGAAGAATATGGTAAAAAATGCGATATAGGCTGGGGCAATCAGATCAGATCGTACGTTATGCATCCATATCAAATGGTGAAGGATTTAAGAACCGGACATGAAGTGGGCAATATAAATTCTGTTTTTGATGGTAATATAGATTGTTTCATAGTTAGTGTGCTTACTAAGCAAAATTAGGTAGGGTTGACTTTCTTGCCATAATATATGATAATTAAAATATTGTTAAAGTAGGAGTAAAGTTATGGCGATTAAATATGATCAGTGGAAAAGTGACCTTACCCAGAAAAAGTGGAGAGAAAGTGTGGAATGTTTTTTACAAAAAGAATGATGCATCAAATTGTTCTGGAATGCAATAGTTAATAGTGACGTTGTTTGTTATAAAAAATTTCTATGTATTCAAATATTGCAGTTCTAGTGTGTTGAGCAGAGTGTTGTGAAGTATCAATAAGTATTTCTCTTTTCAATGAGCTAAAGAAGCTTTCTGCAACAGAATTGTCGTAACAACAGCCTTTATTACTCATCTATATTCTTTACAGCTAAGAGATATTGATACCCTTGCGCAGTATATTGTGAACCTTGGTCACTGTGCAGCAGTAGATTTTTAACAGGTTTACGCCTATTAATGGCCATTAATAAAGAGTTCATAACCAATTGTTTATTTATTGCACTACTCATTAACTACCATACGTGAGAATTATTGCTGCCAAATATAGCCATCCCTCCTTGGTTTTGATGTAAGTAATCCCATACTTTATTTGGTTGATCAACAATAAAGTTTTGGTCTAATATATTGGGAGCTACGACTCTACTGTCCGTTTGTTGTTTCTTAATTTTAAATTTTCTTCTCAATATAGCCTGAATACCATTTTTCTGCATAATACTTTGCACTGTTTTTAAGTTGCAACTTTTACCCAAAGCCTTCAATTCAGCATGAATTTTAGGAGCTCCATATCTACATTTAGAAACTTGATATATTTTTTGAATAGCTGCGAGTAGCTCTTTATTTGCTGATTCTCTACTGCTTATTTTTCTTGTGGTCCACTTATAGTAGCCACTAGCAGAAAATCCTACATAATTCCTGTACTTTATAGCAGTTACTATATAAAAAAATATTTTACTCTTTTTGACTGGCCAGGGCTTTTTTTTAAATGTCTCTTTCCCTTGTTACTCTTGCTTTGTAAATCAAACCTCTCTTTGTCGTAAGGAGCCATGTTACCTCTACCTGGAAATGCATTTGCCGCTGACTTTTTTTCGTTATATTTCTTCATCCATTTTCCTAATACACTATCCCTTATTCCTAGATCTCTTGCTACTTTTGCAACTGGTTGACCTACCTTTCTTTGTTCATTTGCCAGCTTAACAGCTTCCAATTTGAATTCTGCCGTATATTCTCTTACCATTTCTAATCCTCCAAAATTTTATTTTACCCAAAAAAACTCTTTTCTTTCTCTCCACTTTTTCTGGGTAAGGTCAGAAATTTAATGATCCAGGATATACTCCTTTGTTAAGGGAGATTGAGCATTTTCGAATATTTCTTGAGTGCTTCCAGACTCAACAATTCTGCCATTATGAAAGAAAATTACACTATCAGATAACTTTTTAGCTTGCTTCATTGAATGAGTCACCATAATTATAGTAAATCTTAATTTCAGCTCTTGTATAAGATTTTCGATTGCATTGGTTGCCATTGGATCAAGAGCAGAGCACGGTTCATCCATTAATAAAATAGTTGGCTTCACTGCAATTGCGCGAGCGATGCATAGCCTCTGTTGTTGGCCACCGGATAAATTGAGTGCGCTATCTTGCAATCTGTCCTTCAATTCTTCCCATAAACCAACCTTGGTTAAACTATTTTCCACCATCTCATTCAATTTTTGCTTATCCTTCGCCATACCATGCAATTTTGGCCCACAAGCAACATTATCATATATTGATTTTGCAAAAGGATTTGGCTTTTGAAATACCATACCAACTTTTGCTCTAAGTAGTACAACATCCATATCGCGTGAATATATATCACCCAGCCCATCGATATCTAATTCACCAACAGTTTTGCAACCTGGTACATAGTCATTCATACGATTAAAACAACGCAAAAATGTTGATTTACCGCACCCGGATGGTCCGATAAAAGTAGTAACTTTTCTTTTATAAATATTCAAATTTATATCGAATAAAACTTGCTTAGAGCCGTACCAGAGATTTAAATCTTTAACAGAGGCACGTGTATTGCTCATATCACATCCTGCATTGAATAGAGCCCCGGAATTTCTCTTTTATTTTCGTATAGCCATACTGCTGCTTGAACAGCTCCTCTAGCAAATGTTGTGCGATCAATTGCTTTGTGGTTTAGTTCTATCCGTTCATCAGAATTAACAAACATCACGCTGTGATCTCCTATTACTCCACCTCCACGAGATACTGCAAAACCTATTCCCCCCTTTTTCCTTATGTTTGAACCACTATGTAAATATTGATTGGACTGAAAATCCACTTTTGAAGCGTTAGCAATTGTTTTGCCAAGTTCTATAGCTGTTCCAGATGGTGAATCCTTTTTTAAGTTATGATGCATTTCCCAAATCTCAACGTCATATTCATTACCTAAAAGCTCAGCAGCTTTTTTTACCAATTTCAGCAACACATTAACCCCAACACTCATATTTGCTGACCATAATATTGGAACTTCAGCAGCATATTCTTTCAAATCGACACCTTCTATTCCAGTTGTGCCACTAACCAGCGGTGTTTTAAATTTTACAGCTGCTTTAAGGCAGTCTAACATACATTCTTTAGTTGTAAAATCTATTACAACGTCAGATGACTCAAATATGCCACTAATAGAACTTGTAACTTTAATTCCTAGATTGGCTATAATTGGTCCAATATCTGAATCTATGTACTTACTACCTGAACGGGCAACAGCACCTGCTATTTCCACTTTGGTATTTGTAATTAATTCATTGAGTATTTTTTTGCCCATTCTGCCTAAGCAGCCTATTACTCCAACTCTGATTTTCATAAAGCTTTTTACGTTTATTAAGAATGTTAGGCCTTTTTTTAAGCTCTGTCACTTCTGATCTATATTCTATAGCTGTACGAACACTGCAATTTCAGATCCCAGTGCCTTGACCACAACTATTGCAATATGGTACATAGTGAACGATGTCATTCCAGTCTGGAATCTAGCCTTTCTGCAATCTCATCGAAAACGTTTTTCTATGCTAGTTTGCTTGCTTACAAGCAAACTTTTCTGGATCCCAGTGCGTGACACTGGGATCTAGCCTTTATTATTTGGTTGAAATTAAGTTTTCTGGATCCCAGTGTCAGCTACTTTCATGACATCATTATAAAGTAAAATGAGATCCCAGTGTCTGGGCACTGGGATGACAAGAATAGGGCACTGGGATCTAGTGGGCTCAAACTACAATGTTTGTACAGCTGTGATCTATATTCTATAGCTGAATAATTTAACAATTCAAAATGAATACATATCCTATTGAGCTCTATATTACATACCAGGTTGCTTTGCCTTTTCCATGCTGAGTGATGTGATTACTCTTTACGAGATTAGATACGTGCTTCTTTAAGGTATTGCAGTTTGCTTTAGTAATATTTTCCAAATCCTTAATTGTAAGACGTCCATGTTTGCTGAGTAGTGCTAATACTTTAGCAGAAAGTGGTGGTAAATAGAGATTTAACACTTTTTCATGTGACACCTTTTGTTCAAGATGAAATTTTTGCTTTTGTAGTGACCTTAAAAAGAATATAAGCCATGGATTAAAATCATAGCTGCTCGTCTTCAAGGATTGTTGAGTACGACGCAAAGCTAAGTAGTAACTCTCCTTATTACTTTCAATTATACTTTCAAGGGAACTGTAAGGTACATAGATATACCCTAACTTTAGTAACAAGAAAGTTGTGAGAATGCGTGATAATCTGCCATTTCCATCCTGGAAGGGATGAATAGCTAAAAAAGTAACTATAAAAATGCCAATAATTAATAGAGGGTGTAACGATTTCACCTCTAATTGCTGGCTAGTCCAATAAATAAGTTCTTGCATTTGTGTTGCTGTCTCAAATGGAGAGGCTGTTTCAAAAACTATGCCCAAGCTTTTTCCAGATTCATCAAACGCTTCAACATGATTGGGGAATTTTTTATATTCTCCCATGTGCCTTTGATCTTTATATGAAAATTGTAAAAGCCAGATGTGAAACTGTTTTATAGTGTTTTCTGTAAATGGCATCTTGTTAAAGTTTTGAAATACTTCTTCACACACATACGCATATCCGGCTATTTCTCGTTCATCTAGAGAACGAAATGAACGTGTATCAAGTTTGGATAGTAATTGCTCAACTTCACGGTCTGATAATCTTGCCCCTTCAATACGAGTAGAAGAACCAATACTTTCAATTGTTGCAATTTTCTTGAGCATTTGTAAACGTTCTGGAGCTAAATTACCAAACAATTGCCATGCTCCTTTAAATTCATCAATTTCAGCAACTAATTTTAACATTTCAGGTGTTATTACAATTTTTGAAATGTCAAACATATCTGTATTTTTATCTAGTTATATTCAATTATATTCGAAAATATCCTATTAGCAAAGAATACTTGTGAGACACACACTAAAGAATGAATTTTGGTAGGCATAAAAGCAGCTATTTTATGTTAAAATACAACATTTTGATGAAATTATAAGAAAGGCTGGATCCGAGTAGTCAGCTACCCGTCAGTGCATGTTGAAAAATCATTTTATGATCTAAATCAGTTTTTTTACAGGTAACTTCTAAGCTTATCAATTTTTCCAAGATCTTCTTAAGTTCTGAAAGTTGCAAACTTTTCAAATGAGATTTAAAACTCTGCAATTGTTTAAAAAACAATGGAGGGCTTAGCTGATCAATCGCAGCCTGCTCACTCATTCCACCTTGCACTGACAGCAAAACGTTTTCAAGGCGTAGGAAATAATTTGATATAATGCGAATTAGTGCTATCGGTGAAAAATTTTCTTGCGATATCAATGCATCAGAAATTCTAATGAAACGCGACATATCTTTACTTGCTATGGCAGAGCATAGATCATCAAGTGTAGCATAGTCGTTGCCGGAAGTTGAAAAGCATAATTCTATATCAGTAAGTTTTAGGTCTTTTCTCTCCCCTAAGTATAAAACTAACTTCTCAAGTTCTGAACATATAGGCAGCTTGCTATGATTAAAGTAAGATTGCAAATGGTAGATTATCTCATTTGTGCATTTTATATCATTTTGTTTTAAGTAACTTGATATAATGTCATAAAGATTGCTGTTGCTGTCCTTATAGCAAGCAATCACACCAAAAATTTTTGAACTCTCCATATAACTTTTAGTCGCAGAATTATATGGAAGATCATTTGCTACCATCATTACATAATGACCACTTGCGTTATAATCCAATACATTTTTTAACTCCTTGGATATACCTCCACTCACATTTATCAGCTTAATTAATTTTTTGCTGGTAAACATCGAAACGTTTGCCAATTCAGAAAACAGTAAACTGGGTGACTTATGCACTATTGCAAAATCCATCACCTGAACTGAATACTCACCCAAATTAGCAATTATTTCTTGTACATAAAAATCAACCCTACTGTTATCACTTCCATGAATTAACACACCACGTAAAGCATCAGGTTTCTCTAGGAATTTTTTAACTTTGGATGGTGTGACCCTCATGCTATCTATATGATATCATTCTCATTTGACTGTACATGAGTATCCAAAGACTCTGAGTCTCCTTGTGCAATATTATGCACATCACCTGCTACATCATCTGACTCTTCTGTTTTTCCTGTAATATAATTATAAAATTTTTTCACAGGTTGAGATATATATTTGGAAAAAAATCCTTCTTCGCTCATATTGCTTACTCCATAAAATTAACAACTTATCATTAGCATATAAATAATAGTATAGCAAAAACTATTTTGTGCTAAGATAGTGATGTTTTATAATGAGTATATTACAAAATTATTAACATTCGAGATCAAAATTAAGCCAACCTGCTTAATACTAGCCTTATAAAATAAGCGATAATTAAATATACCGCTGCAACAAGTATAATTGCAGGTCCAGTTAACAAATCAAAACTTGCAGATAACATGAGACCCGATATCCCAGAGATCACAGAAAAAACTGTTGCAACAATAATCATCTGCATTGGAGTTTTCGAAATGAGCCTTGCAGATGCTGCTGGTATTAGCAAAAATGCAGCAATGAGTAATATTCCTATTAGTTGGGCAGCAATTGCTATAAATATAGCAAGAGTGATTAAAAATTCTAGTCTAACAAAGGTAACATTAATTTTTTCAACTACTGCTAAATCTTGATTAATTGAAATCATTAACCAATAACGCCATCTAAATATTAATATCAAAGTAACTACTGCAGAGGTTAAAAAAATCAATACTATATCACTTTGATCGAGCGTTAATATATCACCAAACAGTGAGCTAATAATACTATTATTGCCAGATGGAAGAAAAGACATAAGTATTAAACTCGATGATAAAACTACATTGGTAACAATGTTCAATATCGTATCAGCAGAATATAATCTGTTAAAATTAAGAGAAAGTAGTATAGCAAATGTAATTGCAATGAGCATTATGCTAAGCGATGGGCTAATCTTAAAGATTAAAGCAAGTGCAACACCAAGCAACGAAGAATGGGACAAACTATCACCAAGATAAGATAACCTTTGCCATATCATAAACGATCCTAAAGCGCCTGTTACTAGGCTAATTACAACTACTGCAACTAGACTATTGATGAAAAAGTCCTGGGTAAGCATGCTATATGGCTATTAGATAACTGACAACAAATCTATCTTCGGATATCAGAATATTATGGGTTCTGCATGCAGAACCTGTTGTCATAAATTCAAAATTTAAACCTTTTTGTTCCATAAGATAGGACTTCACTGAAGAACTTAGTATATTGCGTGTTTTACCAGTACCTATTAACAAAATTTCTATTTCCTCTGTTAAAAAAGATTCAAAATACTCCTTGCTGTTTATATCACTTTCTTTCAATTTTATCACCTTTTCAGGAAAAATTATAATTGAGCCGCAATATTCTCTATTATTCACCAAAAATTTTCCTTCCCTGTAACCATTTATAAGATTTTTATTCTCGGAAATTAAGGGCATAAGTCAAACTATTAATTGAGTGTCACATACCCACCATTCTGGTTGCTTTTTTCCGATATTAACTGCAGCAGCTTTTGCATTTTCCTCACTATCGAATATTCCAAAACATGATACACCACTGCCTGACATGCGAGAAAGTATAGAGCCTTCTTGTGACTCAAGTGTTGATATCACATCCTTAATTTCAGGTACAAAGCTTATTGCTATTTCTTGAAGATCGTTTCTCGTCTCTTTAAGAAACTTCAACAAATCCTTTTCAGCGTCATCGCTCCATTTAATTGGCTCAGAAAATTTTCCTTCATGTTTGGAAAATACCTCTGGTGTACTCAAAAACCTTTTTTTCGGTTTCACAAGCACCACATTTGTAGGTAAAGAGAATTTTTTAATGTGGCATAATTCTTCGCCAATACCTCTAACAAAAACTGGCTTGCTATCTACGCTTGCGGGAACATCAGCACCAACGTTTAAGGCTATTTCATTTAAAATCGTCCTATCAATCTCCCACAGCTTCCCTAGCGTACGTACCACAGCTCCAGCATCTGAGGATCCGCTACCAAGTCCTGCAGCAATTGGTATGTTTTTTACAACCTTTACAGTGACTTTAGTGCGTACAGGAGCATGCCTAAGCAGCAGATTAACCGCTTTCATTACAGTGTTATACTGGTTATTTATTCTAGACTCGGAGTTTATAAATTCAACTGTAGAGTTATCGTATCTAGAATCCTTCTCACCTACTTTTATTTCCAAAAAATTAGAGAGATTAGCAAAGACAAATAAACCTTCAATCAAGTGATACCCTGTTTCTTTTTTGTCTACAACATGCAAAAAAAGATTGATTTTTGCAGGCGCCTTTACACAAAAACTTTTCATTATATATCTTCACTAACACTATTTTTACATTATATGTATAATGCTATTCTAGTCAACTTTTATAAGGTTCTCGCACTTCTGATGAGATCAAATGCCATAAATCCTAATTTCTCTGTGTGGGTAAATGCGTCCGCTGGTACAGGCAAAACAAAAATCTTAATAGACAGAGTATTGAGACTTTTATTAGAAAACAAAAGAAATATTCTTTGCTTAACATTCACCAATGCTGCAGCAAACGAAATGGAGAATCGCATTCACAGCATACTCAGTAAGTGGGCAATATGTTCAGATAGTGTGTTGGCAGCAGATCTAGAACAACTAGATTTCTTTCCAATGTCATCCCAGTGCGTGACACTGGGATCCAGAAAAAATAAAGATTATTTAACAAGAGCAAGAAGGCTTTTCTCTGAACTGGAAAATCTTGGTCTAACTATACAAACCATACACGCTTTCTGTTACAAATTAATCTCCAGCTTTCCTATAGAAGCTGGCATTGCTCCAAATTGGACGCTGAGTGAATGTAAAGAATTACATTCCATCATATTCAATAAAGTGCTTCATAACGAAACTGTGCAGGATGATATCAACCTTATTGCAACTGAAATTGATGAAAATAAACTACGCGATTTGCTTTATACTTTATGTGTAAAAAGATCAGCGTCAGCAAATGATTCGAAATATATCAAAGATAAATTGAGCGCCCCAGATGAAATTCATGACTTACAGAGTGAAACAATTGAGCACGTGGAAAGACTAGCCGAGATATTAAGTGAAGGCAGTAAAAGAGATCAGAGTTATAGTGAAATACTTTATTCTACTGTCATCCCAGCTGGGATCCAGAAGAAAAGAACCAGCGTCACGCGCTGGAATGACACTAAAGTAGAAAACCTAGCCAAGGTCTTTTTAAAATCAGAATCGCACGAAAAAAAGAGCATATCATCCATTGCAACAAAAAGTATTTTGGAGAAATTCAAAGATGCAGAGCAAATAATAGAGAGCGTTCAGAATGTAGTATTTACCCATATAAGAGACATGAACTCTTATCAAATATTCAAGAGAACCAGTAGCTTACTTGGTGTATTTAAAGTATATGTTGATTTGTATAATAGTGAAAAATCAAAAAATGCACTGCTTGACTACAATGATATAATCAACTTAGCAACAAATCTTCTTAGCAATCCAAACTATAAAGATTGGATATTGTTTAACTTGGATCAAAAAATAGATCACATCCTTGTTGACGAGGCACAAGACAATAGCATCAGCCAGTGGAAAATTATAACAAATCTCTGCGATGAATTTTTTGCCGGTAATGATGAAAAGCGAACCTTATTTGTTGTTGGTGACGTAAAACAATCCATATACAGATTTCAAGGAGCAAATCCCCATCTATTCAACTATATGCAACAATACTTTCATACGAAAACTGGTGGTAGAGATTGGATATCATGCCAACTTGAAAAGTCATTTCGCTCAACTCCAGAAGTTTTGATGCTTGTAGATAGAATATTTAATAACTTCCGCGCAGAAATATCTTTTAATGATAATGAAATAAAACATGTTCCACATAGAGAAAATGACCAAGGATATATTGAAATTTGGCCAGCGTTACCAAGGCGCAAAGAGAAAGAACAGCGAGCTTTACAAATTCCTCTGACATGCAAGGAAGGTTATACAATAGCAGATCGATTACTTGCTCAAACAATAGCTAACAGAATTCACAATTGGTTAAATGAAGGGCGAATTTTAGTCGCTAAAGATCGCCATATAGAGCCAAGAGACATTATGATTTTGGTGCGACAACGAAACGTGTTAGTTGATTACATAATAAGCGAACTTAAAAAAGCAAATGTGCCAGTTGTAGGCCGGGATTATTTTAGAATTATGGACTATATAGCCGTGCAGGACTTAATAGCTTTGGCCGAATTTTTACTCCTCCAGGCAAATGATTTAGCTCTTGCAAATGCTTTAAAATCACCGCTATTTAATTTTACCGAGGATGATTTATTTAACATTGCATACGACCGTAAAGAGCATTCACTATGGGAAAGAATTCAGGATTATTCTGTGGTTATCTATAGTGAATTAAACTATCTCATTAACTTATCTCGCATAGAGTCTCCTCTTGCACTATTTACACATATATTGCGTACAGGTAAGAAGAAATTTGCTGCAAGGCTAGGTCTTGAGTGCTTTGAGGTCCTAGACGAATTTATGAACCTCGTGTTGCAATTTGAAAACCCATCTCTTCAAGCGTTTGTTCAATGGATCAAGGAGAATAATCCGGAGATTAAGAATGATATGCAATCAGAACGCAATGCTGTGCGAATAATGACAATTCACAAATCAAAAGGTCTGCAAGCTCCCATAGTATTTTTGGTTGATACAAACACAGTGCCAAGAAACAGTGAAAGCATTATCTTTGATGGAACAGAAGTGCCATTTTGGTGTGGAAAAAACAACAACGCTTATTGCGATCAAGTAAAAAGAGAGAAAAAACTAGAGGATTATAATGAATATTTGCGTTTATTATACGTAGCACTCACGCGTGCTGAAGATGAGTTATACATCTTAAGTAAAGAGCCAGTGCAAAAGGGCTCTTGGTATGATCTAATCACTAAGTATGGAGAACCATATGAAAAGAAACAAAGGGGTTTACGGCCAATATTTAAAGAAAAAGTTGAAGTATTATGCGTGAATGCAAACTACCCTTACATTTATAAAAAACGTGATTACTTTGACGTTCCGGTCATTTCCCTTCCACCAGCTTTAGCCCACTCTTCGGTGTCATCCCAGCGCGTGACGCTGGAATCCAGTGAAAAAGAAGGAGCAGAATGGATCCCAGTGTCAGCTACTTGGATGACGGATGGTTATGCAAGAGGCCTGATTATTCACAGCATATTGCAGTATATGCCCAAGATAGAAAAAGAAAGGAGAAAAAATTGGGTCAGAAAATACCTTGATAACATCAGCGAAGATAAGGATGAAATTTACAGTAAAATATTAGCCTTTAATGAAAAATATGGCTATTTGTTTGACTTGGAAGGCAAATCAGAGATTACACTGAGTGGAACAATTGATGGCAAGTCAGTATTAGTACGACTAGATAGGCTATGCATAACGCAAGATAAAGCAATCATAATTGACTACAAATCACACCGTAACGTTTCTGTTTCCTTATTAAATGAAATAAAAAAACAGATGTTAATCTATAAAACCTTAGTACAAGAAATATATCCAAACAAGCAAGTAGAGTGCGTGGTTATTTGGGTGGAAGATTTAACCATTCAATCTGACTTTTAACGAAACTTGATTGCAAGAAATAGCTGCTACGTCATACCACCGCGAACCGTCATCCCGCCGCAGACCGTCATACCGCGATTCATTCGCGGTATCTCAGCCGCTAACACGTAGCGGAATGACAGCAGTCCTACGTCATACCGCTGCGGATAGATCCCGCTAACAAGTAGCGGGATGACGAATTACTTAACTGTCATACCACCGCAAACCGTCATACCGCCGCGGTATCTCAGCCACTAACAAGTAGCGGGATGACGAATTACTCAACCGTTATCCTGCTGCTCCTTTCTCGTCATCCCGCTACGTGTTAGCGGGATCTCAGCATAGCTATCTTAAAGCTAAGTAATATAAGTCAATCCAGCTAGGATTCTTTTGATTGATCAAATTAATTTTCCACTGCCTTGGCCATTCTTTCAGGCGCCTTTCTCTTGCAATAGCTAAACTTATATCTTCAAACTCTTCAAAATATACAAGTTTATTTACATTATATCTTGATGTAAAACCTGAAACAATTTTGTTTTTGTGTTCCCAAATCCTCTTGATCAAATTTGCAGTTACACCAGTATATAATGTGCTATTAGCTTTATTTGTAAGTATATAGATATATGATAACTTCATCTTAATCGTTTATAGCTAAAGTAACTGAGGTTTACCAACATTATACTACACCATCATACCACAATAAAACTTACCGTCATACCACCGCGGATAGATCCCGCTAACACGTAGCGGAATGACGATTGTCGGTAAATCTAAGTTACTGTAGCTATAAAGGCTTTCACAACAACCTATTTTCCTTGAAACTAAAATAGCTACTGAATGTAATAATAATGTGGTCTATTAATTCTATTCCTATACTTTGGCAAGCTTCTGCTAGTTGTCTAGTGAGAGATATATCGCTATTTGAAGGTTGTGTATCTCCGCTTGGATGATTGTGAGATATTACAATGGATGTTGAACCAATCAAAAGTGCGCGCTTGATGATCTCTCTGACATAAAGAGGAGTTTGATCTACTGTACCAATATTTTGCAAGTCTTCCGCTATTAGACGATACTTTTTATTCATATAGATGACACGAAAATTTTCCTTATTGAGGCTTCCTATACTTATTCTTAAATAATCAAGCAATTTTTCCCAGTTATCGATTACAGGCAGGTTTTTTATTTCTTCTCTTGCAGAACGAACAAAGGCTTGTTTTACACAAAAGATGGCAGATATCGCTGCATTGCTGACATCATCAACGTTTTGCAGCGCTTCCAGGTCAGCATTAAAAACTTTATTTAAGCTGCCAAAACTTTCTATCAAACTCTTTGCCACCGGTTTTACATCAATTCTACTATATGCTGAATATAAAATGTGCTCTAAAACTTCATAATCAAGTAATGATTGTCCATTATCTAAAATAATTTTCTCTCTTAGGCGCTTTCTATGCCCCTTTTTGTAATTTTTCATCATCAATGAATTGCTTATCTCTTGTATAATAAGAAATTAGATTTTTAAGTAAAATATTTAATAAAGCGCATGACGCACAATTGTAAGAACATTCATTTTTAAAGACAGCAAATGGTGTCATGAAAGTAGCTGACGCGAGCTCTACGTCATACCGCCGCAGACCATCATACCGCCGCAGACCGTCATACCGCGATTCATTCGCGGTATCTCATCCGCTAACAAGAGATCCCGCTAACAAGTAGCGGGATGACGAATTACTTAACCGTCATGCCACCGTGAACCGTCATACCGCGATTCATTCGCGGTATCTCTAGGTCCCGCTAACAAGTAGCGGGATACTTGATCTTTACAGGGATGACGGTTGTCGTTTAGCTACAAACATTAAGAAATTTACCAAATGAAAAAAAAGGCAAAAGAAGCCCTAGTCATTGTCTATTTTCAGTATTTGGCGTTTTTTAAATCTTAAACACTGCAATTTAGCTGCTTTTAAACGCAACTCACCTTAGTTTAAATGTTTAAGAAATTTACTAAGCAGAAAAAAAGGCAAAAGAAACCCCGCGTTAGCTAGTTGTCACTCTCTAATCCTGCAAATTGGCGTACTATACTGTCTTAAACGACTTATAAGCGCGTTTCAGCTTATATAGGTAAAAACCCAGAAATGTTGTGAAGACATAAGGTGCACATAGTGCAAAAAATTAAAAATAAGACGCCAACTACGTTGTTTTCTTGCTGTTTAATCTGCACAGATGAAGATAACTGAATACCTTCACTATCATGATAAAGGGGCTGGCGAAGGGTGTCAAGTAGTTTTTAGCTCTGCCTTCTAAGGCTTTTACTCGTGACAACCACTGTGCCTGCGATCTTATCGTGCCAAGTTTGACAGCGTTTGTTGAAATTTGACCATAAAAAGCCCAAGAACAATGGTGCAACTGACAATATAAAGGAAAAAAATCTCTTTGTTGCTTGTTTTAGGGTCATCTTTTCGAAAGTTTGTGCATCCACAACTCTAAGCCCAAATAATAGTTTTCCAGGTGTAGTAGCAAACTTTACCCACATATATATTACATAGCAAAAGAGCATAATAAACTGGACTATTTGATTTAGAATCATTAATTTTACAAGTCTACTCTGCATTGCCTTTTCTTCTATAGAAAGTGGCACTTGCATTGGGGATTTTGCAGCAACTTGGCTGAATATTTTGCTATCCTCTGAGTTTGTAAAGAGCTGATTAAAGGCTTGGCTGCAAAACTGCAAGAACAAAACGATAATAATTAAATCAAGCAATACTGATATATAGCGCCTGAGGCCCGTTACATAACATATCCCATTTTCATCTTTCTTTACCTTTTGAATAACATTTATAGAAGAAAAAATAGAAAATAAACGATTAAAAAATTTATGTAACATATATATACTTTCCAATATTTAACGTGCCCCTGGCCGGACTTGAACCAGCATGCTTTTGCAAGCAACAGATTTTGAGTCTGCCGTGTCTACCATTCCACCACAGGGGCATTAAGTTTTAATGCTATAGGCAACACGGAATTAGTCAAATTTTTTTGCCTTTACATCTTTCAAATGAGGACTAAATATTCTACAATAATCAACAGTTACTCTCAAAACTTAAAATGAATGAATTAGCCAATCTCCTCAGTTCAAGAAGTGTAGACAAGGAAATATGTAAATTACCGCATAATTTAGAAGCTGAACAGATGCTTATTGGTGCAATGATTCGTGATAATAGAATCTGTGATGCAGTTGAAGACACAATTACAGCAGAAAATTTCTATGATCCACTGCATCAAAGTATTTTTACGCAAATATCTAAAACCAGAAAACATGGCATAGTTGCCAATGAACTGAGCCTTAAAATGTTTTTTGAAAACGACCAAGCATTTACCGAGTGTGGTGGGGTAGAGTACTTAGCAAAGCTTGCAGCGAAGGCAAGTATTGCACTTGATATTTATAGTTTGACTAGAATAATCCGTGATACTTACTTAAGGAGATGTTTAATTAAGCTCGGGCAAGAAATAGTTGGTGATAGCTACAACTACGATATTGAAAATCCTGCACAGGCGCAAATTGAACAAGCAATGACAAAATTGTTCAATTTGGCAGTAAAAAAACAAGGTGAGAAAACATATATAAAACTTGCAAGTTCAATTAAAGATGTAGTTGAGAAGATCAGCACACTGAAAAATAATCCAGAAGCGCTAGGCGTTACAACCGGACTTCAAGATCTAAATCAGCTTCTTGGTGGTCTACAAAAATCTGATTTATTAATTTTAGCTGCAAGGCCTTCTATGGGTAAAACAGCATTGGCGCTAAACATCGCACTTAATGCTTGTAAGATGTTGCAAAAAAGAGCAGATAAGCAACACTATGTAGCGTTTTTCTCGCTTGAAATGTCAGCAGAGCAATTAACTGCAAGGCTGATCACTATAGATTCAGGAATTAGTTATTATAAGGCATTAACCGGGAGAATTAGTGATTTTGAATTGCATGAATTTATCAATACTAGTACAGAATTATCTGAACTGCCTTTCATCATAGATGACACCCCTGCGCTATCAATTAGTGCCCTTCGCACCAGAATACGCTTGCTGTATCAATTATATAATGTAGAAGTGGTATTCATTGATTATTTGCAGCTAATCAGAGGAACAACAAAAAGGAGTAATGAAAATAGAGTGCAAGAAATCTCGGAAGTGACGCAGGGTTTGAAAGCAATTGCAAAGGAGCTAAATATTCCCATTGTTGCACTATCTCAGCTCTCTCGTTCTGTTGAGCAGAGGGATGATAAAAAACCACAACTTTCTGATTTACGTGATTCAGGGAGCATAGAGCAAGACGCAGATATAGTAATGTTTCTCTATAGAGAAGAGTATTATGAACTAAGAAAACAGCCAAATGAAGGAAACAATAAACATCGGGAATGGCAAGAGAAAATGGAAAAAATTAGAAACATTGCAGAGCTCATTATTGCAAAGCAGAGAAATGGACCAATTGGCAGTGTGAAGCTATATTTTGACTCTAACAGAGGTGCATTTAAAGATTACACGGAAAGGCATAGTTCATAGCTTGGCAGCAATCTTCTTGTTCCCAAGTTTATCAATTATTTTTTTATGTAAAGATAGCTTGACAACTTCTTAAAAATCCTTTTCTAATGGTATTATATTTTATAATACGTGAGATGATGAATAAAAACAATGTACCTATCTTATAGCTGGTGCTCTGGCTACTGCAACTTTGTTAGCATCGGGAGTGTTTGCTGCAGCTCCTTATATTGGTTTCTTAGCTCCAGTTGCAGCATTAAGTGTTGGCCTGCCATTTATTATTGGTTATGCTGTGTTTTCTGTTGTAACTATTGCACTTTCGTATAAAGCAATTAGTGAGAACAAAACAAATTCTGAGTTAAAAAATAAAATGAAAGCTCAAGAGCAAACAATTTCTGGGCAAAAAACTCAACTAGCTAAAAAAGAAGCGGAAGTAAAAGCTAAAGAGGAAGAAAATTCTAAGTTAAAAAATAAAGTAGAAGCTCAAGAGGAAGAAAATTCTAAGTTAAAAGATCAAGTACGCACTCAAAAGCAGAAAAGTTCTGAGCAAAAAACTCAACTAGCTGAAAAAAATAAAAAGATAGAAGAAGACAAATTAAAAGTGGCAATTGCTGATGGCACTGTTCAGCTTGCAAAAGGAACAGTTAATAGCGCTGTTTGGTTTGCAAAAGAAGCAGTTAATGGTGTCTTGTATTCTGGCAAATATGCTTACGATAATTATGTGCCATCAACTGAGTCTACAAAAGGAACACTTAGTGGTATTGGAGGTGGCTTGAAAAATACTTATGATGCGTCAATTGCATCTGTAAGAGGAGCACTTAACAGCGTTGGAAGCAGCTTGTACAGTAGGATTTATGGTACTAAGGTTTCTAGTCCGGAAGAGCAGTTTAAGCGTGAAGATGGATCTAAACCTAGCATGCAAGAACTAACTCGTTTGGATTATTTAAATCTTGAGGTTCTTTCCAGTGAGCAAAAGCAACGAGCTAATAGTTTGGATTATTTAAATATTGATAACGTTCCTAAGCAACCTGATCATTTAAATGTTGATGCTGCTAAAAGTTATTTAATGAGTCTTTCTGAGGATCAGGATGTATTTTATGATGCAGAATCTGGTGATGAAAAAGGTACTGAGATTTCTAGCCCAGAAAGTCAGCCAACTAAAGAAGAAAATGGTCAAGGCTGGTTTGCATGGAGCCTAGGAAAGGTTAAGTCGGCAATGACTGAAGTAGTAGTGATAGATGCTGATGTTACTAAACCATATTTTGCTAAAGTAACTAAGGCACTTGCCACCTAACTTGAATATGTAGACAGCGGTGTGCACCGTTGTTAACTAAAGATAATCCCATCCAGGAGAAATAGTTTTTACACTATTTCTCCTCTTTAGCATCAACCCTCAAAAAAACCGGCGTAGGTTTAGGCAGCGTAATGCCTAAGCTTACGCATGCGTTGCACAGAGATTTTAAATCTTGTTGCTCTTTCGGGATTTGCAGTTGATCAAGTATCATTTCCGCTGACCTCGGGACAATTGGCTGCAATAAAATGCCTATTATCCTGATATATTCCAGTAACTTGTAAATTACTAAATTCATGCGCTCTCTGTCAGTTTTGCTTAGTGTCCAGGGTGCACTTTTGTCTATGTAGGCATTTGCTTCAGAAGAGATGTTGATGATTAGAAGTATGATATGGTTAAATTCATACTTTGATAAATGGTCTATCACTTGACCTAGTATAGCTTTGCAATTTGGCAAACTTTCTTCACCTTTAAGTAGGCTTTGATCGATTGTTGGTACAATTCCAGAACATTGCTTGTGTAAAAATGAAATTGTTCTTTGTACTAAATTGCCTATGTTGTTTGCCAGTTCTGAATTTATCCGGCTGATCATATTTTTCTTACTAAAGTTACCATCCTGGCCGAAGCTTGCTTCCCTGAGGAGAAAATAGCGTAGCTGATCAACACCAAACTCTTGAGCGAGGCCAATTGGATCTATGACATTACCAAGGGACTTGGATATTTTCTCTCCCTCGTTCAACCACCAACCATGAACTGCAATTTGTTTTGGCAGTGGCAGGTCTGCTGCAAGGAGAATCGCTGGCCAATATACAGCATGAAAGCGCAATATGTCTTTACCGATTACATGAACGTTGAAAGAGTTGTCAGCTAGGTTTGCAGCGCTTGACACTGGAATCTGCGTTTTCCCTTGGTTTGGTGTCATTCCAGTGCTTGACACTGGAATCTGTGTTTCTGGTTCTGCCCAAAACCTCTTATATTCCTCACCTTCAGTACTAGGGAAACCTATTGATGTAAGATAATTGGTTAATGCATCTATCCAGACATAGATTACGTGTTTGTCATTACCTGGTACTTTTATTCCCCAGTTAAAACTAGTGCGAGAGATTGAGAGGTCAATGAGCCCTGATCTTACAAACGATATCACTTCATTTCTTCTGCTCTCAGGAAAGATAAAACTTGGCTGATTTTTATAGAGTTCCAGTAATTTTTCTTGCCAGTTTGATAAGCGAAAAAAGTAACTCTCTTCTTTTATCCACTGGACCTCAGCACCTGTTGGTGCTTTGCCATCTATCAGCTCTGACTCCTGATAAAATGCTTCATCACGAACTGAATACCAACCCGAATAGGAATCCAAATATATTTGCCCTCTCTCTTCAAGTCTATTCCATAAAGCTATAACTGCTTTTTTGTGACGTTCCTCCGTAGTGCGAATAAAATCGTCATACTCAAAATTCATGAACTTAGCCAATTCTTTAAATGAAACGCTCACTTCATCTGTAAATTCTTTTGGCTGCATTTCCTTTGCTTTAGCTGCTTTTTCTATTTTTTGTCCATGTTCATCTGTACCGGTGGTAAATTTGACATTTTTCCCAGCTAGTTTCATGAACCTTGCCACCACGTCACACAAGAGAGAAGTGTATGCATGACCAATATGCGGCTTATCGTTTACGTAATATACTGGCGTGGTGATGTAAAAGTTCTCGAATTGTTCCATGGTTTAGCATTTTGATAAAAATCAACTGAGTTAATTATAGTATTAAAAAGGCAGTAATAAATAAATATTGATTGGGTTAAGCATAATTTTTGAAAAAAGCTATTTACTGAAATTTTATTAAAATAAGAAACAATCAGGCATGATTATTGGAAGCCCAGAACAGATAAAATCTGTAAAACCAAAAAGAAACTCCCTCTTTATTTTATGTTCTTTGGGTATAGTGTTATGAAGAAGCGCTTCTGCAGCTATAACCGAAACAATCAATGGTGCTATAAATGCCCGTTTGAAAGCATGGTTTTGGGGGAAATGGTAAAACCATTGATGGAGTTCTTTTTGGGCTACCTCGTTTAGAAGATTGTATAACCTAACCGTCCCAAGCTGAAGTGCTTCTTATCATAATAATATAGGAGGGATTTTATATGGCAGAAGCAAAAAGTAAATTAAAAACAATAAACCTTGATGCAGCAGGGATTGATATTGGCTCGACTGTACATTATGTATGTGTACCTGAAGGAAGAGATGAACAACGTATCCAAAAATTTGGGTGCTTTACAGTAGATCTACACAACTTAGCAAAGTGGTTAAAAAAGTGTCAGGTTAGAACTGTAGCCATGGAGTCAACTGGAGTATATTGGATTCCCTTATTTCAAATATTAGAATCACATAAATTTGAAGTAAAATTAGTAAATGCGCGACATGTCAAAAATGTGCCTGGTAGAAAGTCTGATGTTCAAGATTATCAATGGCTGCAACAATTGCACAGCTATGGACTGCTTCAAGGATCATTTAGACCGGATAATCAAATGTGTGTACTGCGTAGTTACGTTAGACAACGTGCTAATCTAATTGAAAATGCAGCTAAACATACTCAACGTATGCAAAAAGCGCTAATTCAAATGAATATTCAATTACACAAGGTTATTAGTCATATTACTGGGATAACTGGTATGAAAATCATTGAAGCTATAATTGAAGGCGAAAGAGATCCTGAGAAATTGGCTAAATTCAGGGATGCACGAATAAAAAATGATCAGTCTACTATAGCAAAAGCGTTAGCTGGTGATTATAGAGAGGAACACTTGTTTGTGCTAAAACAAGAATATGCAGCATATACTTTTTTTCAAGAGCAAATAACGGGATGTGATAAAAGTATAGAAAATTACTATAAAACATTTGAAACAAAGTCGAATGAGAACAGGGCATTGAATAAGACACGAAAGAGAAAACAGAAGAATAGTCCAGATTTTGCCGTAGATGAAGATTTATATCGAATAACGGGGATGGATTTTACTAGAGTTCCAGGACTTGATGTATTAAGTATACAGGCTATCATTTCAGAAACAGGTATAAATCACAATAAATGGAGGACAGAAAAGCATTTTTCTTCCTGGCTCGGATTAAGTCCTGCTAATAAAATTACAGGAGGGAAAATTATTGGAACAAGAACTCGTAAAGTTGTTAATCGTGCTGCAACTGCCTTGCGACTTGCTGCTCATTGTGTATCAAGAAGCAACACTGCACTTGGTGCATACTGCAGGAGGTTAAAGAAGCGACTAGGGATACCAAAAGCGATCACTGCTACAGCAAGGAAATTAGCATGTATTTTTTATAATATGCTAAAATATGGACAAGAATATGTAGAAAAAGGAATGAACTATTATGAAACACTCTACAAAGAGAGAGTAGTCAAAAATTTGACTAAAAAAGCAAAGGAATTTGGTTATATACTAATGAAAGAGGAGCCGATAGATGAAGAAGGTTCTTAGGAGTTTCTTAGAAGAACAATGAGAAATTTTCTTGTAATTCTATTTATAGTTTTCTATGCATTTGATGCACACGCTGATGGAGCAACAGATGTAATGTGTAATGTAATAGGTTACGTTCATGGAATAGGTGGACCAATGATTACAGTGGTAATAATTGGTTCAAGCTTACTTGCAATATTTGGCAGAATGCCTTGGCCTGCACTTTTCGCACTGGGTATATTTGTTGCTGTGTTTTTTGGTGCTCCTCAAATTGTAACAAAGGTAACAGAAAAAGAAGTTTGTTGTCTTTTTAAAGGTCAAACCTTGGAGAATGGAAAGTGTGTTGCTGCTCCTGGATATGAACGTGTAGGTACAGGTTATGCTTGTCGTTCCGGTTGGGCGCTAACTAATAAAGGCTACTGTATAAAAGCTGGCCAAGATCCTTCAAAGTATTGGAAGTGAAAATGGTGCTTTTATAGAGTTAAATCTAACAAACCGCAGAGTATATAATTAACATCCACGCCTTTAGTTAGATTCCACTCACGCTTTATTACGTTGTACTCCATGCCAGCCATGTTTTGCAGCGTTACATTATTTTCTCTTAAGTGATTTGCAATTTCTGACGGCTTGAGAAATTTATTCCAGTTATGTGTACCTTTTGGCAGCCAATTTAATATGTACTCTGCACCAATTATTGCAAGACAAAAGGATTTAATAGTTCTATTTATTGTGGATATAAAGATTAACCCCTCCGGTTTTAGCAGTTCTATCGCTTTTTTCATGAAAAGCTCTAAATTATCCACATGTTCAACTACTTCCATCAGCAGAACCACGTCGTACTTCTTGTCATTGCTTAGCTCTTCAATGCTGGTGTGTATATATTCTATATTTAACCCTACTTTTTTTGCATGTGAATGCGCTACTTTTATGTTTTCTTCACATACATCTATTCCCACAACGTTAATGCCAACGCGTGCCATTGACTCTGACAAAATGCCACCACCGCATCCAACATC
The DNA here is from genome assembly GCF_964028565.1 of Wolbachia endosymbiont (group A) of Tromatobia lineatoria. Taxonomy (NCBI): domain Bacteria; kingdom Pseudomonadati; phylum Pseudomonadota; class Alphaproteobacteria; order Rickettsiales; family Anaplasmataceae; genus Wolbachia; species Wolbachia endosymbiont (group A) of Tromatobia lineatoria. The sequence continues at coordinate 520,819 of NZ_OZ034791.1, read as the reverse complement.
AAGCAATGATAATTCTTTCAAATTGCATTTTTTTAACTCTTTTATTTTCTCAATAATGTAAGATACTCTAACAGGATTCATCATGTGCAATGGTTTGAATTTGCCGTTCTCATCCCACCACTGGCCTGCCATTTTAGCGAATTTTGATATTTCATCTTCGTTATAAGTTTTTGTTTTTTTTTTCTTAGAGGTTATATTGCTGAGTTTATCAAGGCGTTTTTTATGTCTGCTTTCTTTTGAAAATTCTGTTTCGAGGAATTGTTTGACTATGTCTTTTGCTAATCCACTCGCAGTAAACCCTGCACCAAAACACAGTACATTTGCGTTGCCATGCTCGCGAGCTAATTTTGCGATCTCAACACTGTTACATAAAGCAGCGTAGATTCCTTCAAAACGATTTGCCACAGTACTCATGCCCAAACCTGTACCACAAATTAATATCCCATAATTTGCTTTTTTGCTTGTTATATCTTCTACAACTTTAACAGCATAGTTTGGGTAATCTACACACTTTTGCTTAGCAGTGCAGCCTTGATCTACTACTCTGTAACCTAGGGCTTCCAGGTAAGGTTTTATTTCTGATTTTAATTCATAACCAGCATGATCTGAGGCAATTGATACTATACCTAACATATAAGAAATAAGGACATTTTATATGGGTTTGAACTTTCTGTCAAGTCATTTAATGCTTCTGACCTTTTGGGAGTTCTAAAGCTATAGCTAAGGTTTTCCTACGTCATACCGCAATTCATTCCACAACTGTACGAACATTGTGATTTGAGAATAATCTCCGCCAGGAAGGGTGTCATCCCAGTGCTTTGGCACTGAGATCCAGAAAACTTAATTTTAAATAAGTACACCAGATAGCTGTATAATAAGAACTGGATTCCAGTGTCAAGCACTGGAATGACACCTTCTGTATAAATATTAAGAAATTTACCAAACGAAAAAAAAGGCAAAAGAAGCCCCGTGGTTGGCTAATTACTTACATTATACTTTCAAGTATGGCGTTTTTTTATTCTAAACACTTAATAACCGCGATTTAGCTGCTTTTAAGCCGCAACTAATCTAAATTATAAACGTTAAGAAATTTACTAAACAGAAAAAAAGGCAAAAGAAACCCTAGGGTAGCTAGTTATTCACTATCCATTTTTTAAGTTGGCGTTTTTTAATGTTTTAAATGCTTTATAAGCGTATTTCAGCTTGTGTAGGTCAAAACCCGGAAATTTGATAAAGACATAAGGTGCACATAGTGCAAAAAATTAAACATGAGACGCCAGATACGTTGAGTTTTTTTGTCATTTAATCTGTACAGAGAAGATAAATAAATAGCTTCAGTTTCATGATAAGGGCGCTGGCGAGGTTTGTCAAGGAAGTTTTTTGTTTCTGTGGGCTACCTGGATGACAGGATTGCTCTTGAATTTGTATAGCTACATTGTCGGTAAATCTAAATTGCTTTAGTTATAGAAATAAATTTCGAGTCAGATGTGTATAAATTCTATATAATTTTTATCCTACTACTAATTTAACAAGATGGATCATATAGATATTATAAAATCAAAATTATTATTATCCGACATAGTAGGTAAAAAAGTCAGATTAATAAAAAGAGGAGATAGTTTTGTTGGGCTCTGTCCATTTCATAACGAAAAAACCCCATCTTTTTCGGTGAGCAATACTAAGGGGTTATATTACTGTTTTGGTTGCTTGGCTAGTGGTGATGCATTTGAATTTATTTCACAAACTGAAGGATTAAGCTTTAAAGAAGCATTGGAAAAATTAGCATCGGTTACAGGTGTTGAACTGCCCAAAAATCTTAGTATTACAAAAGAGGACAATAAACTATTTTTAGCGCTTGATTTAGCTGCAAATTGGTTTGCACAAAAAAATCAAGGTGTTGTAGATTATTTAAAGCAGCGTAAGATTTTACCTAAAATCATAGATAAATTTAAGATAGGTTATGCACCAAGCTCTGGTTTGAAAGAGTATTTAAACTCTTCAGGTATTGAAGACAGAATTTTGATTGATATTGGATTAGTAAACAAAAATTTTCATGATTATTTTTATGACCGGCTGATATTTCCTATACAGAGCATTGCAGGGAGAGTTATTGGTTTTGGCGGACGTGCGCTAAGTTCTGAGCAACAGCCGAAATATTTAAACAGTCCAGAGAGTCAGCTCTTCAAGAAGAGGGAGAATTTATACGGATTAAACTTTGCTTTAAGCGAAATACGTAAAAAACAGCACATACTCGTTGTTGAAGGATATATGGACGCTATAGCGCTACATCAAGCAGGAATTAGTAATGCAGTTGCTCCGCTTGGTACCGCAATTTCTGCAGAACAGATAAAAAATCTATGGAGATTTGCTAAAGAAATCTCCATCTGTATGGATGGCGATAGTGCTGGACGTCATGCTGCTACTCGAGTTGCAGAACTTGCTCTGCCAATATTAGAGCCTGGATACACGTTAAAGTTTGTGACTTTGCCAAGTAATAAAGATCCATACGATATATGTAACGAACTGGCATACAAGAAAGAAGACGTGTTGACTGCTCTTGACCATTCAACAAAACTGCATTCTGAATATTTATGGCATCACATAATCGATAGCAATTTGCAAAATTATGAAAAATTTGCTCCGGAAAAATATTCAATTCTTGAGCACAAGTTCATGGAATATGTAAATACTATTAGCAACAGCAGTATTAGAAGGTATTACAGAGATTATTTTTACAATAAGGCTAGTGAACTAAGAAGTAGCTTCAAAAAACAGATTTTTAATAGTAAAACTAGAGCAACAAAAGGTGAGTATCTTCATAACAAGTCTCCAGAGCTAATTGAAGCAGAGCAAAATCAGGCCGTAATTTTGCGTATAGCCGTAGAATTTCCTGAAATCTTGAACCGTCCTATATTTTTTGAGCAATTTTCTCATTTTGAATTTACTAATGAGATGAAAAGATTACAACAGCGTATAATTGATGTAATAAGTAACAAAAGCAAACTCGATAAAGAGGCTTTGTTACAAGAATTGAAACAGTTTAACGTTATAAAGTATGTATTTGAAAAAACTAGTGTACTAAATAGCCAACTGAACGAGAGAAAATCTGCAGAAATTGTGTGGAATAATATAGTGTTACTAAAAGAGTTAAATGCATTACGAAAAGAAAGAACCGAGGCGAGGCTGAGCGGTAATCTTGACTTAGAGGAAAGGTTGATAGAACAAATAGAGCAAATAGAAAGCAGTATACAAGAAATGCAAATGGAGTTTATTGAAAAGTAGATATCGTCTCGTTAGTCAACAAGAAAATTACAAAATAAGACAATATTTTACATAAGATTGAAATTTTTAACTAATTAAGCCTTCCTCTAACAGCTTTGCCCTGTAGTTTTTGATATGGTTAGGATCACTTGAAAATGTATAATTTTTGTAGTTAGCTCTGCTGTGCATATAAAGTTTACTATTGACTTTTATCACATTATCTCACATAATATGCATGTGAGAAGAATATGAACTGGAAGAATTTTCGTCTTAGTACGCGTCTCAACCTAGAAGGGCCTGTAATTGAGCAAGTGTACGAGTTAATTACTGCAGTTGATAGTGTTAAAAATAGCTGGCAGATAACGAAAAAACTACTACCACAAACAATTGAAAGATTAACTCATTCAGTTATTGTTACATCTTCTGGCGCTTCTAACCGTATTGAAGGAAATCGTCTAACCGATAAAGAAGTTGAGGATCTATATAAAAACCTACGTGTCAAAAAATTTAAAAATAGAGATGAGAGGTTGTCCGGAAACAAGTAAAAGGCTATAATATCTGAAATTTTAGTACGGGGTAAAGATGAGAAAAAAGTATCCAACAGATCTAAGCGAAAGGGAATGGGCAAGAATAGAAAAACACTTCAGAGTATCATACAAGAAAGGAGGAAGGCCGCCAAAGTATAGCAAAAAAGAAATATTAGAAGCAATTTTCTATGTATTGCGTACAGGGTGTCAATGGCGGTATTTACCAAATGATTTTCCGCTATGGAAGACTGTGTATGAGCAGTTCAGGCAATGGAAGAAGCAGGGAATTTTTGAGAAAATGAATTATGAAATTACAAAATATAGTAGAAGAAAAATAGGAAGGAATGAGCAGCCGAGTGCCTGTATAGTAGATAGTCAATCTGTAAAGACTACAGAAAAGGGGGGATCAAAGGCTATGATGGAAGTAAAAAAGTAAAGGGTAGAAAAAGGCATATAATTACAGACACTCAGGGTTTTATACTAGGTTGTTACGTAGGCGCTGCTAACGAAAATGATAGAGATGGTATTAAAATAGCATTAAACAATATGAGAACAAAATATACTAAAGTTAAAAAAATGTGGGCTGACATGGGATACCAAGGAAGAAATTTAAAGAATCACATAAAGGAAGAATATGACATAGATATTGAAATTGTTAAAAGGCCTCCATGTAGATTTTGGGTGCACAAAGATACGCCACCTGAGCTACTACCAACAAGAGAACAAGGGTTTAAAGTACAGCCAAGAAGATGGGTTGTAGAAAGGACTTTTGCTTGGGTTAATAGGAATAGAAGGCTATCGAAGGAGTATGATTTACTCACAACATCCACTGAGAATTTCATATACCTAGCTATGAGTAGGGTTATGTTAAAGAGGGAATATGCTTGAATTTACTAGTTTCCGGACAACCTCCTATAGTATTTTCTAAAACGAATGATAAACGTCTAAAATGGTATTACCAACTAAAAGGTGTAAGTTTGTACATTGATGCATTAGAGGTCTGAGGCGACTTTTGATGGTGTGCCAACAATGCTCTATCGGATTTAGATCTTACTATTACCCACAAATATAAATGTTTGTTGCATAGCTCTTAATGGCATAACTTTTGCTTGAAATAACTGTTTATATGGTGCAATTTACAGCTTTTAGTTGCTAAAATTATAACTCTTAGTTTAATAATTTTAATCTAATAAGCTTTCAGGTTAATAAAATTAAATTATTTGAGTAAATACAATACTATGTTTTTATTTGTGGGTAATAGTAAGGCTTAAAGCAAAATGTAGTACGAACGGTAGGTGGATCTAAAAGATCGAATTACAATCCTGTATACAGCATTTTGCATTATTGTTTGATTATATTTATAGGTACAAAAATGGCTAGAATAATTTTCATGGGAGTAGATGTTTCCAAGGAAGCATTGGACATCTCAATTAATGGCAAGCATAAGCGCATAGCAAACGTGAGTGATGCTATATCTAAGTTTATAGAAACAAATATAGTCGATTTACCCATCAAGTTATGTGTAAGCTGGTGGCTATGAAAAGCTCATTATAAAATTGTTGCAAGATAACTGTCCATAAAGCTCACCCGAATCGGGTATATGCATTTGCCAAAGCTTGCAATCATTTTGCAAAAACTGACAAGTTAGATGCTAAATTACTGGAAAAATACGCTGAATTTGTCAGTAAAGACGGTGAAGTAAAAGGATGTATAATTTCACAAAAGCAAGAGGAATTAAAGGAGCTGGGGGCAGTTGAGCGTAATTTAAATGATGCAATTCATGCAAACAAGTGTCGCCTGCAAAGTGCGACGGGAAAAGCTAGAGAATACATAGAAAGACAGATAGGGTTTGCTGAAAAACAATTGAAAGAAATTAGGCAAGACATAGAAGACGCAATAGCTGAATTGAAAGGAAAAAATGAGCTTTTAATCAGCTATAAAGGTATTGGATCAAAGACGGCGAGCGTTCTACTGACAGAGGTGCCTGAGCTTGGTAGATTAGAGAATAGAGAAATTGCATGCTTAGTTGGAGTTGCACCTAAAACTAGTGAAAGTGGAAGAAAAGTTGGCAAAGCTCAAATCAAAGGAGGCAGGTTTTATGCAAGGAAAGCACTATACATGTCAGCTCTTGTTGCTATGCGCCACAACAGAAAAATGAAAGCGTTTTATCAGCGTTTGGTTGATTCTGGCAAAGCTGCTAAGGTTGCATTAGTTGCTGTCATGAGAAAAATTATCGTTTGTTTAAATGCCATGATAAAAAATAACAACTTTTATCTTGACTCTTAAGACGGTAGATGACAGACCATTGATTGTATGGGTTCCATCTGTTATATATAATCTTTTTGAATACGAAGAAAACTGATGAATGAGTATGATATTACGGTTATAGGTAGCGGTCCTGGTGGTTATATAGCGGCAATTAGGGCGGCACAGCTTGGGTTTAAAACTGCAATTGTGGAAAAAGAAAAAAATTTAGGCGGTATATGCTTAAATTGGGGATGTATACCAACAAAATCACTGCTTAGAGCATCTGAGGTTTATAGGCTAATAAAAAGATCAAAAGAGTTTGGTATAGAAGTAAAGGGAGCGAATTTTGATATACAATCAATAGTGAAATACTCAAGAAACGTTGTTGATAAATTGTCAAGCGGTGTTGCATATTTGATGAAAAAAAATAATATCAAAGTTCATCAAGGTTTTGGTAAACTTGCAGGCAATGGTACTATAAAAGTCGTTAGCGATAAGGAAGAACAAGAAATTGTTTCCAAGCATATCATTTTAGCAACAGGCGTGAGGGCACGGAATCTGCCTGGAATAGAGGCAGATGGAGATTTAATATGGAATGCGCAGCACGCTATGACTCCAGAGAGATTACCAAAATCGCTACTAATTATAGGGTCTGGTGCAATTGGAATAGAATTTGCAAGTTTTTATAGTACTTTGGGTGTTGATGTAACAATCATAGAGATAAAGAGCACTATTTTGCCGCTGGAGGATAAGGACATTTCAGATTTAGCACAAGAAATATTCACAAAACAGGGGATAGAAATATATACAAGCAGTAGCGTAAAAGCTCTTACTAAAAGTAAAGACTCTGCTCAAGTGCTACTAAGTAGTGGTGAGAGCAAAGAATTTGAGAGGGTGATTGTTGCGGTTGGAATTCAAGCAAATATTGAAAATATAGGTTTAGAAAATACAAAAATTAAATTAAGCCCTTCTGGCTTTATTGAAACGAATGAATGGTATGAAACTAGTGAATCAAATGTGTATGCAATAGGTGATGTAGCTGGCCCACCATGTTTAGCACATAAAGCGAGCCATGAAGCCGTGATCTGCATTGAAAAGATTGCTGGTAAAAATGCTCATGCGTTAAAAAAAGAATGCATACCAAATTGCACTTATTCTCATCCACAAATAGCGAGCATCGGCCTTACTGAGGAACAGGCAATAAAAGGTGGGTATGATATAAAAATAGGAAAATTTCACTCTAACTTTAATGGTAAATCTGTTGCACTCAGTGAAACTGAAGGGTTAGTGAAAACGATTATAGATAAAAAAACCGGAGAAATTCTGGGTAGCCACATGATAGGTGCAGAAGTAACGGAGTTAATTAGCAATTTTGCTCTTGCAAAGCAACTAGAAGGAACAGACTTCGACATAAAATCTACGATTTTTCCTCATCCAACCATTTCAGAGATGATACATGAATCAGTGCTTGCTGCAGATGTTAAATAGTTGAACTAACGTTCCATCGTTTTAGAGTTGTCAATGTCTTGAGTAGTAGTTTGATTAGGCACTTTAGTTTCAATAGATTGATTACCACCAGCATCAGAATTCTGTAACTCTTCTTTCAATCCCTTAGCTGCTTCTTTAACTTCAAGCTTTGCCTTTGGATGAAGATCTTCTGGGCCTTTTCCTTTAGTATCCAAACCTTGTTGTAGATTAGTGCTTTTCATTTTATTATGCTGCTCGTGCTCAGGTAGGTCAACGACCGAATTGAAAAGAATTTTTATTATATTTTTTAGCAGTTCTAAAAAACCTCCGCTTCTGCCTTCTCTTTGTTCTTGAGGTTTATTTTTCTCATTAGGTTCTTTTTTACTATTACTTTTAGGCATTTTTAACTCAACTATCATAACGCTTAATAAAATTCTACGTGCAAATTGTTAAATAACAGTTAACAATCTAGGATTTATTATTTACAGATGGATATTATTTTAGCAACAGGTGGCACAGGTGGGCATATCTTTCCGGCCATAGCTTTAGCAAAAGCACTAAAGACACAAGGATACAATTGCATATTATTCACTGATAAAAAAACAAATAAAAATACCGACATAGAAAGCTACACCTTACCATTACGTAGACCAAGCAGCAACAAATTTAAGTTTTTCCTTTTCTTGATATACAGCTCTATGTTAGCACTGTATCAAGTAAGAAAATTAAAACCAAAATCGGTCATTGGTTTTGGTAGCTATGCTTCTTTTCCAACTCTTCTTGCAGCAAGAGTTCTTTCTATACCTATAATTTTACATGAACAAAACACAGTTTTAGGGAGAGTAAATAGATTCTTTTTCAAGAGTGCAAAATTAATTGCAACCAGCTTTCCGGAGACTAAATATGCAGAGGGCAATAAATGTATTTTTACAGGAAATTTTGTTGATATAAAAGCACAGAGCCATTCTAGCACTGAGAAAATCCTAAATATATTGGTCATAGCAGGCAGCCAAGGTGCAAATTTTTTTGATGATGTAGTAAGCAGCGTAATTTGTGATTTACCTATTAAAATGAAAAAGAAAATTAGAGTGACGCAGCAATGTACGAAGAAAAATGTAAACAAGGTCAAAAGTCTATACAAAAGTGAAAAGATCGATTGTGAATTGAGTGAATTTTTTGATGATATGGAGAATAGACTGGCCAATGCTCACTTGGTAATTAGCAGAGCAGGAGCAACTTCAATAGCAGAGATCACTCTTGCTAGGCGTTCTGCTATATATATTCCTTACCCTTACTCAAAAGATAATCACCAATTTTATAACGCAAAATATATTGAAGACTCGAGAGCAGCTATAATAGTTAAGCAGAATAGTGAAGCAAAAAAAAATCTAACAGAGGTACTATTTGATCTATTAAATAATTCTCAAAAATTGCGTGATATGACCAATAGTACAGAAAAAACAGGGATAAAGAATGGGACTACTGAGTTTGTTAAGGTGATTGTTCACAGGTTTAGTTGATGGCTGCTTGCTTTTTCTTCAAACACGTCCCAAAGATCCTTTTCTAGCGATATATTATACAATTTATTGATATAAACTACTCCCGTGGGTGAAGTTGTGTTAATTTCGAGCAGGAAGTCATCTATAATATCAATACCAACAAATATTAGCCCTCTTTTCTTTAATTCAGGACCAATTTTGTTACATATTTCATTGTTTCTATCGTTCATTTGAGCGGGCTCAAAACTTGCTCCAAGTCGCATGTTTGTTCTGATCTCTCCACTGATTTTTGGAATTCGTTTCATTACACCAATTGGTTGGCCATAAAGTAGCAATATTCTTTTATCTTTATCTATGTTTTTACAAAATGATTGTGCAATCACAGGGCATTCGTATTTTGCTATCATGAGATCCACTACTACTTGAATACTATTCTCATCTTGTATTCTTATCACATCGTTTCCTCCATAACTATACAATGGCTTCAGAATAATATCTTGATAGTTGTAGTAGAAATCTCTAATCATTGATATATTTTCAGTAATCAAAGTTGGCGGAATTAGTTCTGGAAATAATGAAGTTATCAATTTTTCAGGACAATTTCTTATTTCTGTTGGATTGTTAATTACCAATGCGCTAGTTTTTTCTAAGATATATGTTGTTGTAATGTAACGCATATCAAAAGGTGGATCCTGTCTGATAAATATGATGTTCATTTCATTCAAGTTGATAGCTACATCTTTTTTGGAGATAAAACTAAAATCATCAACGCTGACTTTCTGAGCAAAAGCAATTGGATAGTTTAGCTTTAGTGCTAAATTATCAGGAGTATAAACAAAAATTTCATACCCCCTCCTTTGTGCTTCTTTTATTAGCGCAAATGTAGTATCAGTTTCAAAATTTATATTTTCATCCATCTGAAAGGCAATTTTCATTTATGTTCTCTACCTATTGTCACAACTGTACAAATGTTATAATTTGAAAGCGATTTTTGCCTAATGGCGTAACTTACTGTACCTGTATCGTACATAACTTACAACTTGTTTTACTCCCTTTACTTTTCTTGCAATTGCTATTACAGCTTTTAATTCCGCTTTATTTTGGGCTATACCCATCAAATAAACAACTCTATCAACCGTATTAACGCTATAATTAATTGATTTAATATTTCTTTTCCCCAGAAGTCTTGTTCTTATTTCCGCTGTTATCATGCCATCTACAGTAGTGTCTAGCATGGAAGCCATTTGAATTGGTATTACTCTTATTTCATTTATCACTTCTTTAATTTCTTTTTGCTGCCAAGCTATTTTTTCTGCTGTAAGTTGTTTTTCAGGAGTGTCAACACTTCCAATGAGCAATACTCTTCCTTCACTTACTTTAACCTTTATGGATGAAAATAGCCCATGTTTTAAGAGCCCCTTATTAATTCTGATGACCATAGTCGTATCATCAATGATATTTCCCAAGGATTTGTCCTGCATTGTTATTGCTGTAGCCACCACACCACCTATTATAAGGGTTGTGCAACCACTTTGTGTAATCAAAAAAATTGCGAGTAAGAAGCTTGTTATTAATCTCATTATTGATTTTCAGGGTTTAGAGCTTTCATTAAGAAATGTTAATAAGCTTTTTTGATTGTGTAAATACCATAAATTAAGTAAGACTTTAAACCTTGAATATTTTTAATGGAATACCTATAATAGGGTACTGAAAATTTCTTGCGGATATGGCGGAATTGGTAGACGTGCCAGGTTTAGGTCCTGGTGAGCTTGCTCGTGGGGGTTCAAGTCCCTCTATCCGCACTTTAAAGTCATGTAACTTAGGTTTTAAGGGAAAATTTATAATCACTAAATACACTTTTGTTTGTGTAAAAACCTGTTCTTAAGGATTGTGTTTAACTTAAATTCTGGTAAAATGACTCTATTAAGATATGAATTAAAATGTTAATAAATGAATTATGATGTCTAATAATATACCTCAAAATACAGTCGAAGTAAGTAGCGTATATACCTACAAAGAGCTTAGTATAGATAAACTAAAGTATGAGTATGAAATCACAGTTGGTAGTGATTATATAAAACAAAAGGTAAATTCCAGGTTGCAAGAGATAGCAGAAAATGCAAAATCACCTGGATTTAGGGCTGGAAAGATGCCCTATGACCTTGTTGTTGCAAATTATAAAAACGAGGCTTTGGAATATGTGATAAATAATACAATTGATTATTGCTCAAGTGATTTGATGAAAAAAATTGAAGTCAAGTCTCACATTTATCCTAAGGTTGATGTTATATCATTACCAGATCTGGGCAAAGAAAATGAGGAGGGCAATTTTGTATACAAGCTATCTTTTGAGTCGATGCCTGAAGTACCGATGATAGATCTTGACAAAATAAACTTAAAGAAAATTGAAGCAAAGATTGAAGAGGAAGATATAAAAGAATTTATTGATTCTATCAAAACAAAGTTCCCCAATTTTGCCTCTGTTGATGATGCTTCTTATCAAGCGAAAGATGGGGATAAATTGATAATTGATTTTGAAGGGCGGATTAGGAATAAGCTCTTTCAAGGTGGAAGTAGCAAAGATTTTGCCGTTAATTTAGGGTCTGGCACATTTATTAATGGTTTTGAAGATCAATTAACTGGTATGAAAAAGGGAGAAACAAAGAACTTTAAGTTGAAATTTCCTGAAAATTACCAAGCCATTTCCCTTGCAGGACAGGAAGCTGATTTTTCTGTGCGAGTTAATGAGATTCAAATTGCCAAAGATTTTGAAAATGATGATGAAATAGCTAAGAGTATTGGGTTTAAAGATTATTCTTTGCTAATAAATCATGCAAAAAAAATGATTGGTGATCAGTGCACCGAAATGAGAAATCTCTTAATTAAAAAGGAGCTGTTTGATTATTTGGATGCTAATTATAGTTTTGATTTACCCACAGACATAGTAAAACAGGAGCAACAAAGAATGGAAGGAGAATTGGGTGCTCAAAATGATTCTCGTAAAGAAGCTGAAAAACGTGTAAAGCTTGCTATGTTATTTATGAAATTTAGTGCAGAACATAAAATATCATTAACTCAAAATGATGTTTTGAGTGTTATTGTAAATCAATATGTCAGTAAAGATGTGCAATTTGACAGAGTACTTAAGCATTTTGAATCAAATAAACAATTTCAAGAATTAGTTAGAGGGCAAGCGCTTGAGTATAAAGTGACAGATTATATAATAGAAAAAGTTAGTAAAGAAGAGCAGATTGTTTCTGTGAAAGAATTAAAGGAATTATTTGATAATATTTAATAGGAAAAGGTATGACTCTTATACCAATTGTAGTTGAACAAACTAGTCGCGGTGAGCGCGCTTATGACATATATTCAAGACTAGTGAAAGAAAGAATAATTTTTGTAACAGGTCCTATTGAAGACAATATGGCCAGTGTAATAGTAGCACAGCTTTTATTTTTAGAATCGGAAAATCCCGATAAAGACATTTGTATGTACATCAACTCACCAGGTGGTGTTGTAACTGCTGGTTTGTCGATCTACGATACAATGCAGTATATAAACCCAGACGTTTCAACTTTATGTATAGGTCAAGCTGCGTCTATGGGTTCTTTATTGCTTGCAGCTGGTACAAAAGGTAAGCGCTACTCTCTACCTCATTCAAGAATTATGATACATCAGCCATCTGGTGGTTATCATGGTCAAGCAACTGATATAGAAATACATGCTAATGAAATTTTGCGGGTTAAGAAAAAACTAAATCAAATTTATGAAAAACATACTGGAAATTCACTGAAGAAAATTGAAGGAATGATGGAAAGAGATAAATTCATGGATCCTGAAGAAGCAAGGAAAATTGGCTTAATTGACAGGGTGATAGCTGAGCGTACAGATATTGAAATTGAAAATATTAAAGTTAAACAAAAGGTGGGTTAATGGATAACAATAATGATTTACACTACTGTTCTTTTTGCAACAAGGCGCAAGATGAAGTAGATAAATTGATTACTAACTCTTCGGATGGTTTAAAGGTGTTTATTTGTAATGAGTGCATAGAATTATCCCATAAAGCAATAAGTCAAAAGAAAGATAGATCTTTTAATTCAGATCGTATATCTGATATGAAGCTATTACTAAAGAAACCTGAGGATATAAAAAACTTTCTCAGCAAGCATGTTGTAGGTCAAGAACACGCGCAACACGTTTTATCTGTAGCTATGTATAACCATTGTCAATCCATGGTACAATTTCATGCTATAAGTGATATTGAAATCGAGAAGTCAAATATAATGCTTATTGGTCCCACTGGTTCTGGTAAGACTTTGCTAGCCAAAACACTTGCTAAAGTTTCAGATGTGCCATTTGCTATGGCTGATGCGACAACTTTAACTGAGGCAGGTTATGTGGGTGATGATGTAGAAAGCGTGTTGTCGCGTTTATTACAAGCTGCAAATTATGACGTTGTAAAAGCACAGCGTGGTATAGTGTTTATAGATGAAATAGACAAGATTACAAGAAAATCTGAAAGCACTTCAATAACCCGTGACGTTTCAGGTGAAGGGGTCCAGCAAGCTCTGCTTAAGATTATGGAGGGTACAGTTGCTTATGTTCCGCCACAAGGAGGGCGAAAACACCCACAACAAGAGTTTATACAAGTGGATACTAGTAACATACTGTTTATTTGTGGAGGAGCTTTTGAAGGCCTCGATAAAATTATTGAAGCGAGAAAAAAGGGAACGTCAGTTGGCTTTGGAGCAGATATAAGTCAGTCTAAAGAGCAAAAGAAAAAGAATGCTTTACATGATGTTCAACCTGAAGATTTAATCAAATTCGGTTTAATACCCGAATTTGTAGGGCGGGTTCCAATAACTGCTGTTTTAGATGAGCTGGATCATGAAGATTTAATACATGTGTTGACAGAGCCAAGGAATGCACTAATAAAACAGTACAAAGCATTGCTTGCGTTTAGCAAAGTAAACCTTGAGTTTTCAGATGAAGCAATATCAGCTATTGCTAAAAAGGCTATAAGCTACAAAACAGGTGCAAGAATGTTACGTGCTATCTTGGAGTCACTTTTGCTTGACATTATGTATACATCTGGAAACGGAGGCTTTGAAGGTAGCACTATAGTAATCACTAAGAAAATGGTAGAATTAGGAAAAGCAACGGTTAATCATAATAACAATGGCAATGTTATAACGGTTAATGATTAATTTGAGGCATATATTATGAACATTGAACGTGCTGTAAGCTCTAGTTTTACTGCATTGCCAGTATTACCTTTAAGAGATGTAGTAATTTTTCCAAATATAATGGTGCCTTTATTCATAGGCAGAGAAAAATCTGTTAATGCACTAGAGTATGCAATAAGTAGTAGTAATCACCAAAATGAGATTTTTCTTGTAGCACAGAAAGATGGCTCTGTTGATAATCCAGAGCCTGAAGATCTTTATGAAGTAGGTGTGTTAGCAAGCATTGTACAACCGTTAATAAAATTACCTGACAATGCAGTAAAAGTTATAATCCGGGGGATAAGAAGGGGAAGAGTTGTAGAATATATTAGCTCTCATACTTTATTACAAGCCAGGGTAGAGTTAGACAATTATTATAAAGAAGATGAAGACAATATTGATTTAGAAGCTTTAAGGCGGTCTGTTGTAGACGCGTTCGATAGCTGGTGTAAGCTAAACAAGAAAAATCAACCCGAGGTTGCCATTAACTCCATTGATCAAATCAAAGAAGTTGATCAACTTGTAGACACGGTAGCTTCACATTTAAATATAAAAGTATCAGATAAACAAAGTATACTTGAGGCTTATGACCCAGAAGAGCGTTTAAAAAAAGCTTTTACTTTTATTGAGAGAGAAATGAGTATTTTGAACGCACAAAACCGTTTATATAAGACAATTAAATCGCAAGTTGAAAGCACTCAGAAAGTTTACTACCTTAACGAGCAATTGAAAGCTATACAGAAAGAATTAGGCGAATTTGAGAATGGTGATGAAGGGAATATACTCAATGAATTTGAAAAAAAGATAAATGAAACAAAGCTTTCTCAGGAAGCAAGAGAGAAAGCTATAACTGATTTGAAGAGATACAAGAAAATGAATCCCATTTCTCCTGAAGCTACAGTTATATCTAGTTACTTGCATTGGTTGCTTGAGTTGCCATGGGGAAAGTACAAAGATGCAAAAATTAACTTAAATGCAGCTAAGAAAATCTTAGATGAAAATCATTATGGCATAGAGAAAGTAAAAGATAGAATAATAGAATTTTTAGCGGTATTAAAAAGAGTAAAAGAGATAAAAGGTCCTATACTTTGCTTAGTTGGACCGCCAGGTGTTGGTAAAACTTCTTTAGCTAAGTCTATGGCAAGAGCAGTAGGAAGAGATTTTGTTCGCATAGCTCTTGGTGGTGTGCGTGATGAGTCTGAGATACGAGGGCATAGGAAAACTTATATTGGCTCAATGCCTGGTAAAATCATTCAACACATGAAAAAAGCTAATTCATGCAACCCGCTTTTTCTGCTTGATGAAATAGATAAGATGGGTTCTGATTCGCGTGGCGATCCTGCGTCTGCATTACTTGAGGTTTTAGATACTGAGCACAATAAACACTTTACGGATCATTACTTGGAAGTTGAGTTTGATCTTTCAAGTGTAATGTTTGTAGCTACGGCAAACAGCTTAAATTTACCACATCCTTTGCGTGATAGGATGGAAATTATACAATTGTCCGGGTATACTGAAGATGAAAAAATCAGTATTGCTACACACCACCTTATTCCGAAGTTAAAGAAGGAGCATGGTTTGTATCAGAAGGAATGGGACATAACTAATGAGGCGTTATACGAGTTGATACGTTTATATACACGTGAAAGTGGTGTGCGGAGTATGGAAAGGGAGCTTGCAAAGCTCATGAGAAAGGCAGTTAAAGAAATATTGACTGATAAAAATAAGAAAATATCCGTAGGGGTTGACAATTTACAAGATTATTTAGGGGTACGTAAATATACCTTTGGCATTGCGGAAAATGAGAGTTTAGTAGGAATAGTAACTGGGCTCGCCTATACTGAAACAGGTGGTGATATTTTGATGATAGAATCAGTCCTAATTCCGGGCAATGGAGAAATAAAATACACAGGAAAGCTTGGAGAGGTTATGCAAGAATCTATAAAAGCTGCGTATAGTTATATTCGATCAAATTGTTTGTTTTTTGGTATAAAGCCCGAAAAATTCCAAAATAATGATATACATTTGCATGTACCTGAGGGTGCTGTACCAAAAGATGGCCCTTCTGCTGGCGGCGCGGTATGTACGTCTATTGTTTCTCTTATGACAAATATACCAGTTAACAAAAATGTTGCTATGACAGGCGAAGTGACATTGCGTGGTAGAGTTTTAGCTATCGGGGGCTTGAGAGAAAAATTGCTTGCAGCGCTCAGAGGATCAATCAAAACTGTGATTATACCAAGTGAAAATGAGAAAGATATGCAAGAAATTCCGGCAAGCATCAAAGAGGGGATCAACGTAGTTTTTGCTAAGAATATTGATGAAGTTATGAAAGTTGCTTTAATGCACCCTACTACTCCAATTAATGGTGATGATAATCAAAATAGTGTGCCTTCCTCTATAGAAAGTAAAGATGATACTTTTCCTATGTCGGAAACATTGAAGCATTAGATTAAAAAAATATTATCAATCTCCATTTCTCTTTTATCCGGCAAAAATCCACCAACTTGTGCATCCCATAAGGATATGACTTGCTTTGTTGTTATGTCATTCATATTTTTTACTTATTCTATCTCCCAGTTTAATTCAAGTAGATGATATATTATAATAGTCCTTTTCATGGAAACCTTTTCTGGTAGATTGCTTTCTAGAAAAACCTTGGTCAAGGTGCTAACTGTGGTTTATAATAATATAAATCATATCATAGTTGATTTGCGTTTATCAGAGCTGGAGTAGAGGTATGTTTTATCTTACAAATTTTTTGCCTATTTTACTGTTCCTATTTCTTTTTGTAGGAAGTGGTATATATTTTACTATTCTTGGCGTGTCAAATGCTTTTTATCAGTTATCTCCACTGGTATCCATTGTTCCTGCCATAGCTCTGGGTTGGGTTTTATACAAGGGCAATACTGAAGAAAAAATGTATGCCTTTCTAGATGGGGTAAGAGATCGTAATATTATCACTATGTGTATCATTTTCTTACTTGCAGGTGCATTCAGTGAAGTAACTAAAGCAATCGGTAGTGCTGATGCCACAGTTAATTTGGCTCTTTCATTTATACCAACACAATTTTTACTCATAGGATTATTTTTTGTAGCAGCTTTCATCTCCACTGCTATTGGTACATCAATGGGCACCATTGCAACAATTGCTCCTATTGCAGTTGAACTGACACAAGCTGGGATTTCTCCTTCCTTAGGAGTTGCAACCGTTGTAGGAGGAGCAATGTTTGGCGACAATTTATCTATTATCTCTGATACTACAATTGCATCTGTGATGTCTCAAAAGGCTGATATAAAGAAAAAATTAAAACTGAATGCAAAAGTGGCACTAATTGCTTCTATATTCACAATAATTATATTATTTTATAGCTCAAGCAATAGTGCTGCTATTTCAGTTAAGGAGTATTCTTTATTGCTTGTGACTCCTTACATAATACTTATATTGCTTGCAAACTTTGGAATAAATGTATTTACGGCATTGGTTTTAAGCATAACTTTTGCTGGAATCATTGGATTTATAAATAACAACAATCATGGTTTATTGTTTTTAAGCCAAAACATCACCAAAGGGTTTATGAGTATGCATGAAATTATGCTACTGTCATTGATGGTTGGCGGGCTTTCAGGACTGGTAGGTAAAAATTCTAAGGAGCTTGCAGATAAACTTTCATCTTGGGTTATGATACAACGTGGTGGACAAAAAACTGCGCAATTATTTATTGCAAAAATAGTCAGCATATTTGATATTTTACTTGCAAATAACACCATCGCTATAATTTTTAGTGGTGAAATTGCTAGAGATATTGCTAAGAAATATGAAATACCGCCTCACTATAGTGCAGCATGGCTAGGCATATTTTCTTGTGTATTTCAAGGATTAATACCGTATGGCGCTCAATTGCTTTTGGCTAGCACTATTGCTGGAGTTTCACCTTTGGCAGTCGTGCCACACGTATACTATTGCTATGTTTTAGGTATTATTGCAGTGTTATATATTGTATTGAACAAAATTGAGAAAAAAGATTGTGCTTAATATACAAGACAACGCTCCGCTCTGTAGAAAATGGATGTTCTTGGCAGTATGTGCTCTTGCTTGCTCTGGGTTACTGTCAATAATTGTTATTTTTCTACGATTGCCTTTTATCTCCTCTCTTGTTCCTTCTGCACAATATATTTTTGATAATGCGCTGGTAATACACGTGAACTTGTCAATTTTAGTGTGGATGTGCTCTATAATATCTCTGCTCTTTATCATAAACCTACAAAATACCAATAGTTGGTTTAACTTTTCATGGGTTCTATCAACCCTTTCGATGCTGCTCATGTTTATATCCGCATTCGTTCCAAACACTGAAGTTATCAAAAGTAACTATATTCCCGTATTACAAAACAAATTATTTTTACTTGGACTCAGTTTATTTATTGCCAGTATATTAGTAAATACAATGCTAGCATACACATCAAAAAAAGAGGTTTCATTTCTCTCTGTTGGGCAAATTGGGCTAGTTATTATACTTGTATCGTCATTTCTTTGCTTTGTTTTAGCATATAATAATATGCCTCCAGGTCTATATCACTCAGATAATAATTTATTTTACGAATATCTCTTTTGGGGAGGCGGACATTTATTGCAGTTTGCTTTTACTCAAGGAATGTTTTTAGTCTATTTAATAATGCTAAGTTCCAATGATATTAGTTTAGCTTCAAACAATAAAATTACTATTTTACCACTATTTATAAACACGATTTTAGCTGTAGGCGCACCGTTTGTATATTTTGTTTATCCAGTTGATAGTGCCAAGTTAATACAGTTTTTTACTTGGCATATGAGGATTGCTGGAGCAGTTTTGCCGTGCTTTTTGATAATATTAGTGTGCTACAACATCAGAACTTTTATTAATGATAAAAGCAACTATTTATTACATTCATTTTTGTTGTTCACTTATGGAGATGTGCTCGGAGTGTTGACTATTGAAGGTAATGTCACGATTCCTGCTCATTATCACGGTTCTGTAGTTGGTATCACTATAGCTTTTATGAATTTTGTCTACTGGATGTTACCTAAATTAAACTTTAAAGAGATAAAAAGTTCCATGGTAAGATTACAGATTTATGCCTACAGTATAGGGCATTTTCTCCATATCACTGGCCTTGTGTGGCTTGGTGGATATGGTGCTTTAAGGAAGGTTGCAGATCTGCCAAGTATTTCGTCAATGTTAGCACGCACGTGCTTCATTATAGGTGGCGCTATATCAGTTGTTGGTGGAATGTTGTTCGTAATAATTGTGCTTTTACATCTGTTAAAAGGCAAAGCGCGTACCAACTGACCCATAGAAACAAAAAAAACTTCCTTGACAAACTCCGCCAGCCCCCTTATCATGAAACTGAAGCTATTTATTTATCTTCTCTGTACAGATTAAATGACAAAAAAACTCACGTATCTGGCGTCCCATGTTTAATTTTTTGCACTATGTGCACCTTATGTCTTTATAAAATTTCTAGGTTTTTACCTAATATAAGCTGAAATGCGCTTATAAAGCATTTAAAACATCAAAAAACGCCGATTTAAAAAATGGATAGTGAATAACTAGCTACCCTAGGGTTTCTTTTGCCTTTTTTTCTGTTTAGTAAATTTCTTAATGTTTATAATTTAGATTAGTTGCGGCTTAAAAGCAACTAAATCGCGGTTATTAAGCGTTTAGAATAAAAAAACGCCATACTTGAAAGTATAATGTAAGTAATTAGCCAACCACGGGGCTTCTTTTGCCTTTTTTTTCATTTGGTAAATTTTTTAATATTTATACGGAAGGTAGCGCGTGACGCTGGAACCCCAAAAAAAGGATGATGTCATCCCAGTGCTCCTTTTTTTGTCATCCGAGTAGCTGACACTGTCCTCCTTTGTCATCCCAGTGCCCAGACACTGGGATCCAGCATTTCACGCAATCCCATCAAGAACGTTGTATTTTACATAACACTTTTATGCTTACCAACTTAATAAAATTCCTGGATCCCAGTGGGCTTTGTTGCATCGCTCTTCGGATAGTAGGTAACGCACAATAAATTTATGAAGCTATCTCAAATTTAGCCATACCAATATCAGTGAACTTATTGAGCAAATAGCATTTAACAAGTAGTTCCTTCTCTCTATTTGTCTCAGATTTATTCCTAAAACTAAACCCGAATGTTTGTTTCAGTCGCGAGAAAAAACTTTCTATATAAGATCTTTTTCCATAACTCATCTCTTTTTTCCACTTCTTTATACTATCTTCATCATATGACTTTATGAGCTTGACTGCAGAATTTCTCTCAGCCATATAGTCTAACTTTGGATGCTCTGCTGCGTTGTTTTTCGGAGGAATTTTCGTTTTTATACCATATTGATTACACAGCTTATAGAGCTTTTCTCTGTCATATGCCCTATCTGCATATAGTACTTTTATGACATACTGAAAATCGACTTCTTTTAGCAAATCACAAGCTCCATAGTGATCAGAGTAGACACCGTTACTGTATTTTACAGCTATGGCTTTTTTGCTGTTTGTATTCAACATTACATGCAATTTTCTTGTCTGTTCATAGCTGCGATACTTTCTATCTTCGCTATTTTCTTTGCTATGACCAGGAGTGTTGTTGTATATACTAATTCCTGTACTGTCTATAGCAATTTCGATATCTTCCATATTATTTTTATCAATTCTGCAATCATTGATCTTAATATTGAGTTTCTTAAACCTTCTTGATGATTGTGAATAGCTGATAACTTGCAAATTTTTCCCAATTTGCTCAAGGTATCCTGCTATAAACCCAACTGTTTGCCTCAGGCCTATTCTAAATAAACAAGTTATTATGTGCACCAAAATTACAACTTTATCGCTATAAATATTGTTGCCACCTGGTATTTTTGGACCATTCTCGTACCACTTTTCTATGGCTTCGTTGATATAATGAAAAATATTTCCTCTTTTTTCTAGAAATTTGTTATATTCGCTATGGTTACTGACCCTCATTTTTTGTGGCATATTTTTTCTTTCAAGGTTAAATGGCTATTTTATAATGAATTTTGTCAGTAGCCACCAGATTTTTTCAGTTGCTATGCAACAAAGCCATCCCAGTGTCAGCTACTCGGATGACAAAAAAAGGAGCACTGGGATGACAGGAGAGGGAGGCTACTTGGATGACATCATAGGGGCACTGGGATGACACCATTCTTTTTCCTGGATCCAAATAGTCAAGGCACTGGAATGACAAAAAAAGGAGGCACTGGAATGACAAAGTGGAGTGTCTGCTTCTGTCATCCTATGATAGCTAAAAAGACCTGGTCACGCGCTGGAATGACACCGAAGGGGCTACTGCCCTCTTGGATGGAGACCAGTGTCAGCTACTTAGATGATACCTTTTTTCTACTTAGTTTAGGTTATGCAGAAGTCTAATACAATTATAGAACAAGCTTAAAAATTCTGGTAAAGTAGTTTTATTTACAAAGAAAGAATATGCTACTTGAAATTGAAAAGCGCAGCATAACAAATGCATTGTGGAAGTTGCAAGAAGCAGATCAAAGGCAAATCTTAACTCTTACACAGAGATTTGAGTTACCAGAAATATTAGCAAGAATATTGGTTACTCGTGGTGTTAACATAGAAAATGCAAGCGACTTCTTATATCCACTAATCAGATCGCTATTACCAGATCCCTTTCACCTTCTTGATATGGATAAAGCTGTTTCTCGTATAATACGGGCAATAAAAAATGATGAAAACCTTGCAATATTTGGTGACTATGATGTTGATGGTGCAACGTCGTCAGCATTGATTAACAGGTACCTGAGAGCAATCGATATACACTCTATAATCTACATTCCAGATCGTGTTGATGAGGGTTATGGATTAAACACAGATGCTTTATTACAACTTAAAAAGAATGGAATTGATTTATGTATTTCCGTTGATTGTGGTACGCTTGCATATCAACCAATAGAAGATGCAAAGGCTTTTGGTCTTGATATTATAGTTGTTGACCATCACCTTGGTACGGAAAAATTACCAAGCGCCGTAGCAGTTGTGAATCCAAACCGCCTTGATGAGAGCTCTCCTTATAATAACCTAGCAGCAGTTGGAGTGTCATTTCTGCTAATTGTTGCTCTTAATAAAAGCCTACGTGAGCAAGGATTTTTTACCAACAAAAAAGAACCAGATTTATTTGATCTGTTGGATTTGGTTGCCCTGGGAACTGTCTGTGATGTTATGCAGATCACAGGCCTCAATAGAGCACTTGTCTCACAAGGATTAAAAGTTATGTCAACAAGAAAAAACGTTGGCTTGCGTGTTTTATTTGATGCTTTGGGAATCCTTGAAAAACCAAGTGTTTCTCGATTAGGGTTTAGTATTGGGCCATGCATAAATGCTGGAGGAAGAATTGGAGAAGCATCGCTTGGTGCAAGGTTGCTTTCCACCGATGATGATGAAGAGGCACATTCAATCGCGCTAAAATTAATAGATTTGAATAATGCAAGAAAAGTGTTAGAAAATGAGGCTCTCTTGGAAGCTACAGCACAAGCGGAAAAGTCTGCCCAATCAGGTGCGAATTTTATAATGACAAGTGGCAATTGGCACCAGGGAATAATTGGTATAATTGCATCAAGGCTAAAGGAGCAGTTTCACTTGCCAACAGTAGTGATATCTTTAAATAATGGAATAGGAAAAGCAAGCTGTAGATCAATTTTGGGAGTTGATATCGGTGCTGCAGTCCTTTCCGCAAAGTTTATAAATTTGATTATTGAAGGTGGTGGCCATAGTATGGCGGCAGGATTTTCAATTAAAGAAGACAAAATAAATGATTTGCATGATTTTTTTACTGAAAGATTTTCAAACTCTATAAATGAGAAAACTTTAAAAGCTGATAGTATAGTAACTGCTAAAGCAATAAACTTATCTCTGTGGAACCAACTGCAACGCTTGGGACCATTTGGAGTTGGAAATCCTGAACCAAGGTTTATTATCCAAGGAGCAAAGATAAGAAAGCCTGAAGTTATAGGAGTTGACCATATAAAATGTTTTATTGCTGATGATAATGTTATGGTAAGAGCTATTGCATTTCGTTCTGCAAATACTCATCTTGGCTCTGCTATCATGCAGGGTAATGTTAAAGCTATTTTGGGTAAAATCTCTATGAATTACTGGAATGGCAATGAATTTGTACAATTTTTAATAGAAGATGTATTGACCATTAGTTGAGTGTATCTGTTCAGCAGAGTGGCAAAATAGGTAGACAAGATAAACCAAAAAATCGAGAAAAAGTGAGTTTACAACAACTGGTGTCATGAAATTATCTGACACTGATTTCCATCCAAGAGGGTGTCATCCCAGTGCGTGACACTGGGATGACACCCTACTTAACCGTCATACCGCGATTCATTCGCGGTATCTCTTAGCCGCTAACAAGTAGCGGGATGACGAGCTTATCGTCACGCCGCCACGAACCGTCATACCGCCGCGGCGCTAACAAGAGATCCCGCTAACAAGCAGCGGGATGACGGTTGTCGTTTAGCCATAAACATTAAAAAATTTACCAAATGAAAAAAAAGGCAAAAGAAACCCTAGTCATTGTCTATTTTCAGTATTGGCGTTTTTAAGTCTTAAACACTGCAATTTAGCTGCTTTTGAATGCAACTAACCTACGCTGCAAATGTTTAAGAAATTTACTAAGCAGAAAAAAAGGCAAAAGAAACCCCGTGTTAGCTAGTTGTCACTCTCTAATCCTGCAAATTGGCGTACTATACTGTCTTAAACGACTTATAAGCGCGTTTCAGCTTATATAGGTAAAAACCCAGAAATGTTGTGAAGACATAAGGTGCACATAGTGCAAAAAATTAAAAATAAGACGCCAACTACGTTGTTTTCTTGCTGTTTAATCTGCACAGATGAAGATAACTGAATACCTTCAATACCATGATAAGGGGGCTGGCGGAGTTTGTCAAGCAAGTTTTTCGTTTCTATATGCGCTACCTTAAGACTTCAACGTCTTAACGCAC
Source organism: Wolbachia endosymbiont (group A) of Tromatobia lineatoria (assembly GCF_964028565.1). Taxonomy (NCBI): domain Bacteria; kingdom Pseudomonadati; phylum Pseudomonadota; class Alphaproteobacteria; order Rickettsiales; family Anaplasmataceae; genus Wolbachia; species Wolbachia endosymbiont (group A) of Tromatobia lineatoria. The sequence goes on along the minus strand of NZ_OZ034791.1, from coordinate 496,560 downwards.
CTAACTCCATCTGCATATAAATTTGCATGGCTCTTTCCAGTATTAAGCAATGCAAATCCAATGTTGTCTACACTAGAGCGCAGTTCCCCTATTTCCTCATTGTTTTCATTTGTCACTTTAGTGCCAATATCTGGAAGTGCGTTATCCCCCTCAACAAGGTAAAGTTTTCTTCTGAATATTTCTTGTCTGCTCATTCGATTTACAACTTCCTGACCTATATAACACCCCTTATTAAAGCTTATACCGTTTACTTTATCGATTAAAAATTGCAGCGGAAACGATGAATTCTGCACCATATCTTTCGCTCCATCTGGAACGAGATTTTGAATTCTGACTTTTTCATACTGAGTAAAATCCCCAACCGGCTCTTTTATTTCATCTTTATGTATGATCCTCATTCCTAGCAGCTTGTGCCTTGGATCTTGAAAAATAACTTGTGACTTACCACTACACTCCGCCAACTTAGTATTAAACAAAACTCCAACCTTATATAGTGCGCTAACGTCTTTAATCTTCACTCTCAAGTAAGTTTTAAGCAAATCCAGTTTCTCGATTATTTGCTGCAAGTGCATGTTTTCGCACTCTAAGAGGGTGTATTTACCATATTCAATAAGAAAAAAATCATATAGATATTTTCCCTGAGGGCTAAGCAATAAAGAGTAAATGGCTTTTTGGCTATCCAACTTATTAATATCATTGGTTATAATACCCTGCAGAAAATCTCTAGTGTCAGGCCCATATAGCACTATCACACCACGACTTAAAAATGGTATATAACTCATGAAATCTCTACAAATAAATCTAAATTTTATTATATAACATTAGGCTCTTTTAGAAACTGCTTTTGGCGTGCATATTTTATAATGGCGTGCATATTTTACAAGCTCCAGCCCTTGAAATCTAACTTACGAGTATATATATATAAACTCATAAGTTAATTTGTTGATGAGGAAAAACAAATGTCAAGTATAAGTTTAAATGTATTAGATGATAGCGTGCTGATCAAGCCTATTAGCGAAGAAAAGCAAGGTGGAATTGTGCTTCCATCAAGTGCTGAAAAGAAACCTACTAAAGGTGAAGTTATAGCAATTGGTGAAGGTTCACGCAATTCAAGTGGCGAACGCGTAACTTTAACTGTGAAAGCTGGTGATAAAGTGTTCTATCGCCAATGGGCTGGTACAGAAATAGAACATAATAATGAGAAGCTTATCGTGATGAAAGAGTCCGATATACTTGCTGTCATTAAGTAGCAGTCTTTATTTTACTAAACTAAAACAAAGCACGACATAGTGCATTGTAAGTAATTTTATTATAGTTTTCTAAATTTTTTATTAACAAGAGGTGATAAAAATGACTAATGTAGTAGTATCAGGTGAGCAGTTGCAAGAAGCCTTTCGTGAAGTTGCAGCAATAGTGGATTCAACGGTAGCAATAACTGCAGGACCTAGAGGAAAAACAGTAGGGATTAATAAGCCCTATGGAGCACCAGAAATTACAAAAGATGGTTATAAGGTGATGAAGGGTATCAAGCCTGAAAAACCATTAAACGCTGCGATAGCAAGCATCTTTGCACAAAGTTGTTCTCAATGTAACGATAAAGTTGGTGATGGTACAACAACGTGCTCAATACTAACTAGCAACATGATAATGGAAGCTTCAAAATCAATTGCTGCTGGAAACGATCGTGTTGGTATTAAAAACGGAATACAGAAGGCAAAAGATGTAATATTAAAGGAAATTGCGTCAATGTCTCGTACAATTTCTCTAGAGAAAATAGACGAAGTGGCACAAGTTGCAATAATCTCTGCAAATGGTGATAAGGATATAGGTAACAGTATCGCTGATTCCGTGAAAAAAGTTGGAAAAGAGGGTGTAATAACTGTTGAAGAGAGTAAAGGTTCAAAAGAGTTAGAAGTTGAGCTGACTACTGGCATGCAATTTGATCGCGGTTATCTCTCTCCGTATTTTATTACAAATAATGAAAAAATGATCGTGGAGCTTGATAATCCTTATCTATTAATTACAGAGAAAAAATTAAATATTATTCAACCTTTACTTCCTATTCTTGAAGCTATTGTTAAATCTGGTAAACCTTTGGTTATTATTGCAGAGGATATCGAAGGTGAAGCATTAAGCACTTTAGTTATCAATAAATTGCGTGGTGGTTTAAAAGTTGCTGCAGTAAAAGCTCCAGGTTTTGGTGACAGAAGAAAGGAGATGCTCGAAGACATAGCAACTTTAACTGGTGCTAAGTACGTCATAAAAGATGAACTTGGAATCAAGATGGAAGATCTCACGCTTGATGATCTTGGTACGGCTAAAAATGTTAAAATTACTAAAGATAATACCACAGTTGTCAGCGAAAATAGCGATTCTGACAGTGTGAAAGCTAGAATCGAGCAGATTAAATCTCAAATTGAAACTTCAACTTCTGATTATGATAAAGAAAAGCTAAGAGAACGTTTAGCGAAATTATCAGGTGGCGTTGCTGTGCTCAAAGTTGGTGGAGCAACTGAAGTGGAAGTTAAAGAACGTAGAGATAGAGTCGAAGATGCGCTGCATGCAACAAGAGCTGCAATTGAAGAAGGTATAGTTCCAGGTGGTGGGGTTGCGCTTCTTTATGCTTCATCTGTTCTCGACAAATTAAAAGGTGCAAGTGACGAGGAACAAATAGGCATAAACATTATCAAGAAAGTTCTCAGTGCTCCAATTAGAAGGTTAGTCAAAAATGCTGGTCTTGAATCTGCTGTTATAATTGACTATTTGATTAAGCAGAATGATAAAGAGCTTATATACAACGTTGAGGCTATGAATTATGCTAATGCGTTTACAGCTGGTGTGATTGATCCAGCAAAAGTGGTGCGTATTGCTTTTGAAACAGCGGTATCTGTTGCGAGTGTGCTGATAACTACTGAATCTATGATAGTTGATGTACCAAGCAAAGAAAATGCTTCATCTCCTATGGGTGCAGGAGAAATGAGTGGCATGGGTGGATTCTAAGTAGAATGAAACCGTGGAGCAATTGCTCCACGGTAGTTCCAAAAAATCTCACATTTTACTATTCGTTAAAGGTAATACGTTTGGTGCAGAAATGCACTACTGTTTGCATCCGTTTCACTCCTTTATATTGTGGTTGTCTAATAACAAAAAGGCAGCATAAGAAAACTATAACCCCTAGTATATTTATACTATAGCTGACCCAAGCAACACGTCATACCGCGATTCATTCCACAACTGTACGAACATTACAATATGGCACATAGTAAACAATGTCATGAAAGTAGCTGACACTGGAATGACACCCTTTTGGATGGAAACCAGTGTCACGCACTGGCATGACACCCATTTGTTCCTATAGTTGTCTTTTCTCGTCTACCTTATTTTGCCACTCTGCTGAACAGATACAATTTACAACCACCCCCCTACCCTTTTTAGTTGTTCAGCAAATATAGAGAGGTTAAAGGGAGTGGTATTACTTAAACAACTAAATAAAAAACCAGGTAGATCATTCTGAAATTCTTGCATTTTTGTCCATAATTTTGTTAAATAACTTCCCTTTTGGTCATATCGAACCAAATTTCTTTTTCACGCCACCTTTTAAGCCACTTTCGTTAGTTTTTGTCATAATGCGATCAAACACTCCCAATAACCTCTTTAATAGGTTTGGAGTTAGCGAAGAGATAAGATCAACAGATACGTTATTGTTTTTGTCATCACCACTTGCTTTATAGTCTATTGAAACGATTCCCCTACTTTTCCCACCAGTAAGAAGTTTTCCAATTATAGGAATTTTTAACAAAGATTTATTAATTGAATATGCTGGTATTACTTGTCCTGCAACCTGGAATTTATAATCTTTAATATCGAGCTTACCACCAGTGCTAATACCTAACTCCGCCCCTTCAAGCCAAGATTCTTCAATTTCAATAGTGCCATCTTTGTATGAAAAAGGTGCATTACATTTGTAAAAGTATACACCTTCATTTTTTATGGCATTTACAATGCCAGGCAATGAAGACATCGACAATAAAGTAGTAAGTAGTGGAGCATCTTTGATGTAGAAATTGCTAATGGATAACGTACCATAATGTTCTCCACTTTCTCTCTGAGGAGAGAGATAAAAAGACAATTTGCCGTTTTTAATTGATTTACTAATGCCTAAGGAACGCGAAAGTATACCTGCATTATCCGCATATATTTCGAGCCCTATTCCACTGTATTCCGCTAGTATGTTGCTGCTATCTTCTAGAAACTGTCCTGTAAATTGACTTCCATTGCAATTACCTTTAGTACAGGTTACATTCAGCTTAGCATTTTTGATAACGATGCCTTCTTTCATCATTACATTGTCAACATTCATACTAATCTCTATATCTTTGTTTAATCCATTACTGTTTTTACCAAGCAAGCCTAAAATATCACTTAAGTTAATTTCCTCACCATGAACAGTTATAACATTTCTCTCCTTACCTGATTCAATTTCTATACTAAAATCATTATCAGGCAATTTAAAGCTACTAGAATTTAAATATAAATTTCCATTTTCTACTCTTCCGCTGAATTTTATATCTAGGTCATCTCCTATAACATCTAATCTGTCTATTAACAATTCATCGGCACCTTTTAATTTTACAGAGAACAAAACTTTATTGTGATCTTCAAAACGATTTTTCCACCCAAAATAACTTGAACGTGATTCAAGCTCTGATAAATCCATATTACCATTAACATGTCCAGTCTTATCTTGATTTATCACCGATTCTATATTTGCATTAACATAGCCACCTATATTTTCATCAAAATTAAGTATTTGAGCGGGTAAATCTCCGGTCAAATTCCAGGCGAAGCTTTTATTCCTATTGCTACTTTTCAGGTCAAATAATAGCTGTGTGTTATTCACCATACCACTACCATTTAAATCTATAAAGTCACTGCCAAAACTAAGCTTAATATCATATTTACCAAGACTTGCATTATAGACGGCCAAATTGTCAATTTCAGAATGAAAATTTGCTGAGAAGTCTACTTTTTTGTCATCAGCATTTAGATTAAAAATGCGAAAATTAAATATAGATTTTGCCATTCCACTGACTTTATCCCTTTCAACCTTCACCACATCATCCAGCTTAAATCTTATAGGCTCATATAAACCATACGCATCACTTACAGCTTGGCCATTAATGGTTAGAACTGAATTTTCCTTATTGAGAGATTTCATTTCAATATCACCACCATTAATAGTGAAATTCTGAAACTTAGCACTATTTACAGTAATTTTAAGATTGTTATTCTTGATGATCAAATCACCCTTTAATTCCTTTACTTGCTCAAAATCTTCATCAAATTTTACGCTACCGTTTTCTATATCAGCAACAATTACAATGTCTGACAGATCGTCATCAACCAAATTGTTAATTTTGCCATTGAAACTTACAATGGTATTTAAAACATCCCCATCAATATTATCACAATACCAGCTTTTAAATTTATTATTCACTACACCATCTGGTACATAAGTACATAAATCTTTTGCAGCAAACTTACTAATATTAATTCTAAGCAAAGCATGACTTGTACTAAAGTTCATTTTGCCTATTAAAGAGAGATACGTGTCATTTAACTTAAAATGGAAGTTTTTTACACTAATAATTCCATTACTATATGTTAAATTTATATTTACATTAGTTAAGGCCAAATTTTTGTTCAAATAATTTTCTGTATTTAATACGTATATATTTCCATCTACAATTTCATCCTTTTTATTAATTTTCACTGAGAAGCTTCCTTTGAATCCTATATTTTTGTCCAAATTGTAGCTTTTAACTAATGTAGAAAACTTGCTCAATAGTCCCAATTTTAGATCATAAAATGTCCCGTACACATTTAGCAAATTGTTGCGATTTTTTATCGTAATTGATAAATCATCCAAAAATCCCTTTCCATCTTTTGTATTCACATGAATATCTAAAACATTAAAATCTTCCCCCTTCCCTATATATAATTTATCAATAAAAAATTCATCTTCTGTGCTTTTATCAATAGCGATGTTAGTAAATTCAATTTTTGAATCCGCACTTAAGTCAAAAAAAAATTCCCTTATTGTTTTTACTGAGTTTTGCAGATTAAAATTTACTGCTTTAAAGTCAGCTTCTTTCTGATTGATACATACATGCACATTATCAGCTGAAACCTGAGAGAGATTTGTGCTAGCTTTAAATAAGGAACTTAACTTAAAATGTACAAAAAGCTCAGGAACTTTTATAGTAAAATTAGGGTTTGCTATTGCCAAATCTGTAATGACTAAATACGGATCTTTGCTACCTTTCTGCCAAACAACTGAGGTATTCTCCATATTAACGCTTGAGCCAACAAATATTTTTGATATTTTATGTTTAACATAAAAATTAATATAATTAATATTGATTTCTAAAGGCTTTAAAAAAATAAAGAAGCACAATATGAACAATAAAACTACGGAAAATAATATAGTAATTTTTTTAAGCATCGATTATTGCTTTTCTCGCTAAACTATCAGCCTCCTCATTATACTTATCGCCACTGTGTGCTTTAACCCACTTCCAATCAATTTCGTGTTGTGAAGCAACGTTGTCTAGCTCTTTCCACAATTCCATATTTTTTACTGATTTTTTATTACTTGTTTTCCAGCCATTCATTTTCCACTTATTTATCCATTCTGTTATGCCATGCTTAACATAAAGACTATCCGTATATAAATTAATATTACAAGAAAATTTCAATACTTTCAGCCCATTGATCACCGCTGTTAACTCCATTTTATTGTTTGTGGTATTTTCTTCTCTACCATAAATGTCTTTTCTGTAATCTTGAAATAATATGATAGCTGCCCATCCTCCCGCTCCAGGATTACCAGAACACGCCCCATCCGTATATATTGTCACTTCTTTTTTACTCATCTTTGTTTATATCGGTTAACAAAGTATATAGTTGCTTTTATGAAAGCACAATTTCTAAAGGTAGTTTAAGCTGCACCTTTAAATTTTATTATAGAAACAAAAAAAAGTGTGACAACGAGCATTACCAAAAGGAAAAGTAAAAAATAGTTTTTATGCTTCTGCCGTTCTTTCATAACTAAAATAAATCAATAGAACAAAAAATAATACTGGCGAATAGGGAAAATAGATAAGAAATTGAATAAGAAAACATTTTTTTCTGTGAGCTGTGATTCTTGAACTTCATAACAGATACAGCGTACCAAATAAAAACGCAACCTTCAAAGGTTGCCATGCTTAGATAAAGTAAAGCCTTTTTCAAAAATAGAGCCGGAAGCAAGCTAGTTAGCACCAGCAAAACACTATAAATTAATATATATTTTCTTGTTTTTTCCGGACCATAAACAATATTGAACATTGGAATCGATGCCTTTGCATAGTCTTCAGACTTATTTAAAGATAGGGCCCAAAAGTGTGGTGGAGTCCACATAAAAATTACTAAAAATAAAATGAAACTTTCCCAACTTACAGAATTAGTCACAGCTGCCCAGCCAATCATTGGAGGGAAAGCACCTGCTGCACCACCGATAACGATATTCTGCGGAGTACGCCTTTTTAGCCAAATTGTATATATGAAAACGTAAAATAATATGCTAACAGCAAGCAAAGCAGCAGAAATATAGTTTACTGCTATTGCCATGATAAATACTGACAATATTCCAAGAGTTATACCAAATTCAAGCGCACTTTCTGCAGAAACTCTACCTGAGGGTATAGGGCGGTTTTTTGTCCTTTCCATGAGCAGATCTATGTCTCTGTCATACCACATATTTATAGCACCTGCAGATCCTGAGCCAAGAGCAACACATATAAGAGATATTAGTGCTAGAAAAGGGTGCATACTACCTGGTGCAGTAACCATACCAGCAACTGCAGTAAATACCACAAGATACATTATCCTTGGCTTCAGCAAACGCCAAAAATCCAGTATTGTTGATTCAACATTTAGCAAAACACTTGTGTACATTCTATTTTACCACTGGTGGCTTTTCGAAAGTATGAAAAGGCGGTGGTGAAGATACCGTCCATTCCAAGGTGTCACCTTCCCAAGGATTATCTCCAGCTTTCTTGCCCCATTTAAAAAGATGTATAACTATAAACACAAAAAACATAACTGAAACAAAGGACATATACGAACCAATTGAGGATATATAATTCCAAGGGATAAACGCATCAGGATAATCAGGTATACGCCTTGGCATACCAGCTAATCCTAAGAAATGTTGAGGTAAAAAAGTGATATTGGTGCTAATAAAAGTAAGCCAAAAGTGGATTTGACCTAAGCGCTCATTATATTGTTTACCCGACATTTTACCAATCCAATAATAAAAGCCAGCAAAAGCTCCAAATAATGCAGCAAGTGACATGACATAATGGAAGTGAGCAACAACATAATAGGTGTCGTGCAGGAGCTTATCTATTCCACCATGAGAAAGAATTATTCCCGTTATGCCACCGCCAACAAACATGAAAATAAAACCTAGTGCAAATAGCATAGGGGTCTTAAACTCAATTGCTCCACCCCACATAGTTGCAATCCAGCTAAAGACTTTTACACCAGTTATAACACCGATAAAAATTGTGGTAGTGCTAAAAAATGCAGCAGCGTCAGCACTAAGCCCAACAGTGAACATATGGTGAGCCCAAACCATAAAGCCAAATACTGCTATACCTATCATTGCATAAACCATCCCTATGTAACCAAATACAGGTCTGTGAGAAAAAGTTGATACAACCTGACTTATGATGCCAAATGCAGGAAAAATAATTACGTAAACTTCTGGATGACCAAAAAACCAAAATAGATGTTGAAATAACACAGGATCGCCGCCACCGGCAGGATCAAAAAAGGAAGTACCAATATTGCGATCAGTAAGAAGCATAGTTATAGCACCGGCAAGCACTGGTAAGGCAACAATCAACATAAATGCTGTTAGCAAGACAGACCAAACAAACAGTGGCATCTTAGTTAATGACATTCCTTTTGTGCGCATGTTAAATATAGTAACTATAAAGTTGATCGCCCCAACAATTGACGACATACCAGCAACATGAAGTGCAAGTATAGCAATGTCAACTCCTGCACTTGGATGGGACATTACCTGTGATAGAGGTGGATATAAAGTCCAACCTGTACCTGGACCTTCACCAATAAACACTGAGAGAATGAGCAAAATAAAAGATGACACTAATAACCAAAAACTTAAATTATTCATACGAGGAAATGCCATATCTGGTGCGCCAATCATGAGAGGTACAAACCAGTTACCAAATCCTCCCATGAGGGCTGGCATTATCATAAAAAACACCATTATCAACGCATGCCCTGTAACCATTACGTTATATAATTGATAGTTATTGTTAAGTATATTAATGTGCATTAGCTGAGTGCGAATAATCACCGATAATAATCCACCAATAATTCCAGCTAATATGGAAAAAATAATGTACAGTGTCCCTATATCTTTATGATTGGTGGAAAACAACCAACGCTTTATGCCCTTTGGTACGTCACTCATATCTATACTCCAAATTTAACTCACTAATTTTCTATTTTCAATCCACTTATTAAAATCTTCTTTGCTTACTGCTTCAACAACAATTGGCATAAATCCATGGCCTTGACCACACAATTCGTAGCACTGCCCATAATAAACACCAGGCTTTTTGATATTAAACCACGCCTCATTCAGCCTACCTGGTATCGCATCAATTTTTACACCGAAAGCCGGTACTCCCCAACTGTGTATCACATCTCCTGCTGTAACTTGTAAACGAACGTTAGTATTAACGGGTAAAATGATGTTGTTATCAACAGAGAATAGCTTTAAATCTCCTTCGATAAAGTCTTCTTTTCCCTTAATATAACTATCAAATGACACACCTTGATATTCTGGATATTGGTAACTCCAATACCATTGATGGCCAATAACTTTCAGTGTTATATCAGCTTTCGGTATTTCTTCCTGTAGCTTCAGTAATTTAGCGTTTTCAAAGGCTAATATTCCAACAATGATAGTTGGTATAACAAACCAAATAATTTCTAAAGGAACACTATGGGTAGTTTTACTTATGTTTGTTACTTTGCTTTTACGAAAGCGAAACGCTATATAAGCAAGCAGCGCCCACACAAAAAGCATTATTGTAACCATCACAAGCATCACAAACGAATGTGACCTAACTACAGCCTCCATTACTTCAGTTGCAGGAGCAGGAAATCCAAATTGCCAGGAAGTAGGAGCAGAGGCAACAGATATATTTGAGTAAAATATTATCAATAGTGCAAATAACTTCACCATATCTTTTATTTGTTTGCTATAAAACTAAGTGATATACTGTATAATAGTATATATAAACTTACTATGCAAATAGAGATTAGTGATGGTTAATAATTTTTTAGCATTCAACAAGTATAATAGTACAATACTAATTGAGGAAAAAAGCATTTACATAAATCTATTGTAAGTAAAAATATTATAATATTTTAAATTAAGTATTTACTTTAAGTAAGTTCTATAATAAGTTTAATAGTGTCTGTTACTGCTAATAACCCTCTAGCCTCACACCTAAAAGCAGTAACAGACACTATTAAACTTTATGACAAGTTTATAATCTGTAAGATCAAAGTCTTACAAGTTTCTTTATTTCATTATACATTGCAGTTTGTTAATTAACTTTTAATGCCTATGGTGGCATTTACAGCTTGGACCAAAGGTTTATGTATTATAGAAAATAATTATAAAAAAAACACACTATTTGTATACCATACAAACTTTTTTTATTCTGCATAGCTGAGTTACTAGATTCTGTAAACGAAATCTTTAGAGAAGCCAAATGGGCAAAGTTTCATGAAGGTCTTTGGCATCTCTTAGCATAGATCCCTTACTTAACCATCATACCGCGATTCATTCGCAGTATCTCAAAGCATAGATCCCGCTAACACGTAGCGGGATGACGATTGTCGTTTAGCCATAAACATTAAGAAATTTACCAAATAAAAAAAAAGGCAAAAGAAGCCCCGTGGTGGTTGGCTATTTACTATGTACTAAAATATCGGCGTTTTTTTTGACCTTATCCAGAAAAAGTGGAGAGAAAGTTTGGAATGTTTTTCACAAAGAGAATGATGAATCAAAATGCTCAGGAATGCAATAGTTAATAGTGACGTTGTTTGTTATAAAAAATTTCTATGTATTCAAATATTGCAGTTCTAGTTTGTTGAGCAGAGTGTTGTGAAGTATCAATAAGTATTTCTCTTTTCAATGAGCTAAAGAAGCTTTCCACAACAGAATTGTCGTAACAACAACCTTTATGACTCATCTATGTTTTTTATGGATAAGAGATATTGATAACCTTGCGAAGTATATTGTGAACCTTGATCACTATGTAATAGTAGATTTTTGGCAGGTTTACGCTTGTTAACGGCCATTAATAAAGAGTCCATAACCAATTGTTTATTTATTGAACTGCTCATTAACTACCATGCGTGAATATAGATCGATTATTGTTGCCAAATATAGCCATCCTTCTTTGGTTTTTATATAAGTAATCCCATACTTTATTTGGTTGATCGACAATAAAGTTTTGGTCTAATATATTGGGAGCTACTGTCCGTTTGTTGTTTCTTAATTTTAAATTTTCTTCTCAATATAGCCTGAATACCATTTTTCTGCATAATACTTTGCACTGTTTTTAAGTTGCAACTTTTACCCAAAGCCTTTAATTCAGCATGAATTTTAGGAGCTCCATATCTACATTTAGAAGCTTGATATATTTTTTGAATATCTGCTAATAACTCTTTATTTGCTGATTCTCTACTGCTTATTTTCCTTGTAGTCCACTTATAGTAGCCACTAGCAGAAAACCCTACATAATTCCTGCACTTTATAGTGTTTACTATGCTCTTTTATGAAAAAATATTTTACTCTTTTTGACTGGCCAGGGCTTTTTTTAAAATGTCTCTTTCTCTTGTTACTTTTGCTAACTCTTTCTGTAAATCAAATCTCTCTTTGTCATAAGGTGCTACATCTGGAAATGCATTTGCCGCTGACTTTTTTTCGTTATATTTCTTCATCCATTTTCCTAATACACTATCCCTTATTCCTAGATCTCTTGCTACTTTTGCAACTGGTTGACCTACCTTTCTTTGTTCATTTGCCAGCTTAACAGCTTCCAATTTGAATTCTGCCGTGTATTCTCTTGCCATTTCTAATCCTCCAAAATTTTATTTTACCCGAAAAAACTCCTTTCTTTCTCTCCACTTTTTCTGGGTAAGGTCAATTCGGAACTCTATTTCTTTTTTACGATCTTTACTTTTATTCTTATTGTTCATATAATATACCCTTCACTAATAATAAATTATTTTTAAATGTTTACTGTTATTTTCTTAGCAGTATTGGCATAAAGCCATAGCTTTTGGGTGAAGTCAAATCAAATTTTCAATTTTTTTTTGTTTATTTTTTTATGAAAAGGTAGAAGATATTAATAGCTGCTAATTTCTTTAAACGATGTTGTCGTAGATTCGTATTTTTATACACCAAAAAGGGTATCTTTGATGTCTCCTACAGCTCCAAACTCATAGCATCCATTTGCCGGCCTTTTAAGGCGCTTTATAGAAGGGTTAATAAAAGATGTACAAAAAGGACGTCTAAGGTGCGTAGTAGCATTCTAAAGCCATCTATGGGAGACATTTTTTTCATCAACGCATTCAAAACTTAAAAAAATAAAAAACTTGAACATTTCTTCAGAATTATGTATAATTATTAATGCTTTTTAAGGTTCTTTCTTATGACTTTTTCTAAGTTTCTTGATCCCAAAAATGATGTATCGTTTAAGCGTATCTTCGGTACTGAAAAAAATAAAGATATCCTTATTCACTTCCTCAATGATATTCTTGGCTTTACTGGTAAAAATGAAATAAAGGATATAGAGTTTTTAAGTACTATTCAAGACCCTGATATCGCCGCTAAAAAGCAAAGTATTGTTGATGTTCTCTGTAGAGATTCTACAGGTGCTCAATACATTTGCGAGATGCAGGTCGCTAAAACTAAAGGCTTTGAAAAACGTGCCCAATACTATGCAGCTAAAGCTTATTCAAGACAAGCTGATAAGGGCGATCAATACCATAACCTTAAGGAAATTATCTTTATTGCTATAGCAGATTGTGTGCTGTTTCCTAATAAATCTGAGTACAAATCAAAGCATACTATTCGAGATGAAGACACTAATGAGCATGATCTAAAAGATTTCTATTTTATATTTATTGAGTTGCCAAAATTTCCAAAGAACAAGGAAGATCAGTTGGAAAATATAGTTGAAAAATGGGTTTATTTTTTTCGATATGCAGATGAGACTAGTGAAGAAGAGCTGGAAAAAATAATAGGTAGTGATGTAATAATTAAAAAGGCCTATGAAGAACTAAATAGATTTAACTGGTCAGAAAAAGAATTTATTGCCTATGAACAGGAAATAAAACGTATTCTTGATGAACAGGCTGTCCTCGCTCAAAAACTTGATGATGCTACTGAAAAAGGTAGAGAAGAAGGTAAAGAAGAAGGCATCCAAATCGGACATGAAAAAGGCAGAAAAGCAGAGAAAATCGAAGTGGCAAAGAACTCACTTAAGGCCGGTGTCTCTATTGATGTTATCGCTCAAATTACCGGCCTTTCGATAGATGAAATTCAAAAATTAAGGAATTAATACTTTACCTTGACCTCTAGCTTGAGTTAAATGACATTGAACAGAAGTATTATTTAGATAACTTTTAGGCTCCAAGCTTATTTGTTGTTCTTTTACGTCACTTACTTCTAATCTGCTTAACATTTGTTGCATTAATTGATTTATTACTGGGTCTATTCTTCTATTAAATTCAGCCATAAACTTATCAAACTTTTTCGGACTTAATCTACCGGGATCTCCGGGTTCTCTACCAGGCAATGCTTCCTCTGCGTATGATTTTAAAATCCCTGAAATTTCATTAAATTCACCACTCCTAATTTTTTCATTAATCTTCTCAAATAATTTCTCAAAATTAATATCTAAGCGGTGCATTTTTATACCACCTTTCGATTCAGCTTGCTTCTCTAATACTTCCTTGAACGACTTTATAATATCCGATGTGTAAAAAAGAGCCTTTACAGGATTAACATCAGAAAACTTAGGAAGAGGACACTTTTTATCTAGAAAAGCTTGTAACAAGAAAAACATCAAGCTAGCATTATTACTCGCACAAACTTCACGACTAAATTGGCTAGTATATTGGATATTTGGGTTTCTTACTGTATCAGAATGATTGGAGCTACTTCCTGCTGTACCAGAACGGCTAGAGCTATTTTCTGAAAATGAAGGCAACGCAGCCCTTAAAGGGGAAGAGATAAACTGAAAAACACCTTTAACAGCATCTATCCATGAAGACGGCTTACTTGCTCCGCTTGTAGCTCCTATTTTGTTATAGCCTATTTCGTCACTTTGCGATGAATTGTCTGATGCATTATCATAAGATAGATCACACTTAGCTTCTTTTGTAATACTATATTGTACATCACGCTTCTTGCGAGTAGATCCACAATCCTCAATTTTCCATTGACATGGACTATCTTTGCCCCTGGCCTCCAAGTAAATACTCTCCTTCTATCCCTATCATGGCTAAGATAATCACTAGCAGGATATAAATACTCATTAAAATAAGTGCTTTTTATATATATGTTGTTACCTTCAGGTTCAAATTTCCATTGACATGAACTATCTTTGCCCCCTGGCCTCCAAGTAAATACTCTCCTTCTATCCCTATCATGGCTAAGACCATTACCAGCAGGATATAAATACTCATTAAAATAAGTGCTTTTTATATATATGTTGTTACCTTCAGGTTCAAATTTCCATTGACATGAACTATCTTTGCCCCCTGGCCTCCAAGTAAATACTCTCCTTCTATCCCTATCATGGCTAAGATAATCACTAGCAGGATATAAATACTCATTACTATAGTAAACACTTTTAATACATACCTCCGATGAAAATACTGCATTCTTTACTGACTCTGGTAATTCTCCTTTTATCCTTTCAAGCTCAGATTTTTTTCCGAATGAACATTATGGTAATTACTCATCTCCATAATTCTTTTTACATAACGGGCTAACCTAAACTCCGCATTTTCTACACCTTTAACTTCAATACTAGCTCCAATATTGAGAAGATTTGTAACTTCACTAACATTCCCACTTTCTACAGCAGCAAATAAAAGTCTATCATACTCACTTTGCTTTGGTCCTAAAAAGTTTACTACTTCTGACTGACGAGAGGTATTTGCTACATCTAAAGGTTTTCCACCATCCTTATTTTTAGCTCCAATGTTAGCCCCCTTATCTATAAGAAATCTAATTATCTCTAAATGACCTCCTTCAGCAGCCCTATGCAAAGATGTGTAACCATCACTATCTCTAGCTTCAATATTAGCCCCTTTCTCAAGAAGTTCTCTAACGTCACTAAGGCGTCCTGCTCCTGCAGCACTAACTAATAAATCATCATTGTTTAAAGTCATTTGTCCCTCCACATTTATAAAAACTTACCTAACTTAACTAAGCAATCACACTATAACAAGCCACTCTTACCCTGAGCTTTTTTCTTTCCTCAAGCAACACAGAAAGGACCATCTTCCCTCAAACAAGAATTCTGGAATGCCCTCACATAACATAGCCCGCTCACAAAAGTAAAATTACCTTAGCCATCACACACTTACATACCATAAAAAATTAGTAATCTAATGTATTTCAGGAATAGTACTCCACTTTTAAAACTTGTCAACCCCTAATTTAAAATTTTTTTGAAATAATTTTTGATGAAAATTTTTAATGAATTACTATTAATTTAATATTAAATATTACTAAGAACCTAAATAATACAACCACTTTCAGCAATAAAAACCAGCTAGCATGAGAAGATTTTTTTGGAAATCGATTGGTCTTGCAAATGTGCTTAAAATCTTCGTTTCAAGCCCTGGATGTAAATTTATTTGCCTTTTTTTGACTATTTGGGGTTCCTTCTCTATCTCTTGGTGTTAAAAGTTCAAATGAATCTGCACTTGTACGTAAAGCCTTTGCATTTCTCCCATTTTTTCTATTATTTTCTTCACTTTCAGCCAATAAGTGGTTTTCTATTTCACCTTTTTATATCAATTTATTACTTTCTTTTTGATTTGACACACTTTTTTGAACATCTCTATTGTGGAACAAACTTTCTCTTGGTTCTCCAATTTAGACACATGAGCAAAGATTGTGAGCTTTCTCCTCTTACTTCAAAAACCAATATCTTCTTTAATATGATTACTTCTATGTACTTACTAAATTAGGCTACTTAAATTCCTTAGGCAGGTTATAAACGGATACCTTTGCTGAGCTTTCAAAGCTCTTTATAGAGGTAGGTGATTCTAATGTTCCAGGTACGTCATCATAATCAGATAGTTGCGTAGAAATTGAATTCGTCCTAATACCCTGAGATGTACCTTCTTGAAAATGAAGTAATTTATTTTCCAACTTATCTCTTGCTTCTCTAAAACTGTCCAATTTTTTTTGCAAGCTAACACTTTCTTCTTTATACTTTGAAAGTGTTAAATCGATAAAATGATTACACAACACTATTAGACCTGTAGCACTAGAAAATAACAACAAGAGAGGATGAATGGTAACACCTGGCATATCTCCACTTCTTGCATCATGAAAATTTTTATACATATTAAGACAAGAGCCAAAAGCTGCAGAGCATACAAAAGCAAGTTTTGTTCTGCACAGGAAATACTCGACTTGCGCTAATTTTTCATTGCAATGTGCTAATTCTTTACGCAAATCATTAATTTTATCACTATAATACCTAATAAACAATTGTTTTGTTTCTTCATTATTAACATATTTCCATGCTCTGTAAGATCTTCCATCTATGAGCTCAACGTTTACATGCTCTGATTTTAGAAGCGCACTAATTGCGTTACTACTTCTAGAACGCACAGCTTCATGTAGAGGTGTGTAATCGCTTTTAACATCTTTCCTTCTGTTAATATTTTCATAAGTTAAATACTTGAAAAGAGCCGAAATACATTCTGGGTCATTACCTTCAATAGCCAGAGTAATTGCATCTTTTCCGTCTTTATCCTTAGAATTAATAACTTTAGAAAGCGGCTTTTCATTTTCTTGCTTATCTTCAAAATACTTGCACTTATACACCTTATTCGAACGATATGGCTCCTTAAGAATACACAAAAGTTCTTTTACAAGATCAACCTGATTTTCTTTAATAACCACATGCAAAAGTGTGTTTTGATTTTCCTCATCTTGTAACAGTAAAACATCATACAAATAAGCATTTTCATGTAGATAACTAATCTCTTTATTGAAACGTGTTTTATCTATACCTTCTCTTCCTCCTTTACAGATACTGAAGAGTCGTAAACTACCTTCCAAAGCATTGTGATCAATTGCAGAGGCACGTTGCCTTCTGTATAAAATTGGCGCTCCTTCTACGCAAACACTTCCGAAGTAACGAGCAATAGGGGAATGGATACATGCACTTAAAAAATTAGTAAGAGGGTTACAAGTGTTCACACCATTCCTACCTTCAAGCAGTCTAACTACATCTAATTTATTATACGAATCAGCATAATATAAAGGATCCCGATCATAACAGTCCTTAGCATCAATTATAGCATCACATTCAAGAAGAAGTTTAGCTACATCTAAATGACCTTCCCTAGCAGCATAATGTAAAGGTGTTCTAGCTTTTTCATCCATGGCCTCAACTTTAGCACCTTGGCTTATAAGAAAGCTAACCATACCCTCTCTATTGTAGTAAGCAGCATAGTGTAGAGGAGCTATACCCAAACGGTCTTTAGCATTAATTATAGAATCATGGTCAAGAAGAAGTTTAGCTGCATCTAAATGACCTTCCCCAGCAGCATAATGTAAAGGTGTTTTATCTTCTTCATCCATGGCCTCAACTTTAGCATCTCGGCTTATAAGAAAGCTAACCACATCCTCTCTATTGTAGCAAGCAGCATAGTATAGAGGAGTCATACCAAAACGGTCTTCAGCATCAATTATAGCACCACGGTCAAGAAGAAGTTCAGCTACATCTAAATGACCTTTCCCAGCAGCATAATGTAAAGGTGTTTTAGCTTCTTTATCCACGGCCTCAATTTTGGCATCTTGTTTTATAAGAAAGCTAACCATATTTTTTCTATTGTGGTAAGCAGCATAGTGTAGAGGAGCCATACCAAAACAGTCTTCAGCATCAATCATAGTACCACGGCCAAGAAGAAGTTCAGCTACATCTGAATGACCTTCCCTAGCAGCATAATGTAAAGGTGTTTTTCTACTATCATCTTGAACGTTAACCTTAGCATTTCTACTGAGAAGAAGTTTAAGGACATACAAATTACCCTTACAAGAAGCTACACACAAAGGCGTTTGATTGTTTATACCTTTAGCCTCAATATTAGCACCTCCATCAAGAAAATCACTAACCTTTCTAATATCTTTTCTTTCTATAGCAGAAAATAAATATTTATCTAGCTTTGCTCTCAAAAAGTTTGCTACTTCTGTGTTACCAAGCTCATTTACTATGCGTAAAGGTGTCTTAACATTATTATCCTTAGCTAAAATGCTGGCACCTTGATCAACAAGAAATCTAACCATATCGTATTGACCTGCACTAACAGCATAGTGTAGAGGTGTCCAATTTTGGTCACATCTAATGTCAATATCAGCACCAATACTAAGAAGAAGTTGAGCTACATTTACACTATTTTTACAGGCAGCCCAGGACAGCAAAGGCAACTTATCTAAAAGTTCACGATTAACATTATATTTATCAATATGTTGATCAATATATTCCTCCAACCGTTTAAAGTCGTCATTTTCTATAGCATGCGTAAAATCCGTTGTAAGGCTCGTTTGATCTTTCATAACTATATAAAAAAAACTATTTTCCTACTCAGTACAATACTCCATTTTTAAAACTTATCAACCCCTATTTAGAAATTTTTTATGGAATAATTTTTGATGAAAGTCTTTAATATATTGCTACTAATTTAGCAATATATACTGTTAAAAACCTAAACAATATAACCATTTCCAGCACCCAAAACCAGCAAGCGTGAGAACAATTTTTCTTGGAATCGGTTGGTCTAGCAAAAATTACATTACCAATTCCAAGAAAGCGGAGCATTTGGATCATCTGGAATTTCATAAAAAGGCAGCCTATCAATTAACAGACTTTCTTCATCTCTACTAAGATCTCTTGTTACAATATTGCAAAAATCTCTATTGCTCCCAAAATTAGCTGTTACTGCAGTCCTTAAATCTTGATTTCCTGCCACAGCTTCCTGAAAGCTGCTGTTATTGGCAAGATGAGTTTCCAGCACAGGTTTTGCGTCATTACCAAATTTGTTTTTCACATTCAGAATAGCTTGTCCCAATTTATTTGTGTTGCTACTAATTAATTTTTCTGCCACTCCTTCCTGCAAAATACGACTACCTGCTAAGATCTCTCTATTTTCATTATCCTTCACAACCGCTTTCCCTATTTCATCTACCTTGGTATTCAAAAGGTGCTGAGTTACGTTATTGACTAACGTCTTCGACTCATCTATATTATCGCCTAAGCCACTTGCATTAAACAAATATTCAGCTAATTTTTCAGGGCTAACCTTCCCTTCAGTAATTCTTTTTGCTTCACCTTTCTCTATACTGCCAGCATTAAATAACAACTCAGCTAACCTAGAAGTGCCGACATTTTTTATTATATCTTCAATAAAGCTCTTTTGATCCCACTGATAATTCTCTGCTAGTGCATTCTTAGCATCGTTAAATACTAGTTCAGAAATCTTATACGAGCTAACTTTATCTTCGGCAATCTTTTTGGCTGCAAGTTGATCTAAGTTACTTTTATTAAAAAGCAACTCAGCGAGTTTTATTGGATCAGCTTTATTTATAAAATCCTGCGAATTAAGATTTATTTTATTAGCAACATGAGTAGCAAGATTTTGACCAGTGCTATCAGTTATATCAAGTACTGTTTTTCCCAATATATCTTTATTTTCATCAGTAAGTAGCTGTACAGCGACTTCCTCAATTGATGGGCTTTTTCCATCTCTACCTGCCGGACCTTGAGGACCATCTGCACCTTTTGATCCCTGCACCCCCTTGTCTCCTAAAAAAGCTTTTGCTATCTTACCATCATAAGCATTTTCGTTATCAGCAGTTTGATCAAGAAATCTGCCTAATTTCTCCACTAAAATTGATTTCTTTTTCCCATCTCCTATATCCTCTGTTGCATCAAGTATTTTTTTCGTGAATTCTAAAATTTTTATATTAGAGCCATCAGCTTTAGCAAAATTACCCTTTTCTGCCAAAAAATCTTTTGCTGTTTTATTATCACCATATATTTCATATTTTTCATCAAGAAGCTTCCCTAATGTATTAACTAAAATTGAAGTTGCATTGGGATCATGTTTATAAAATAATTCCCTTGCTAATCTATTGATTCCGTCACTGTCACGAGAAATAAATCCTCTATCTGTATCTTCCTTAGTATATACATTTTCAACATCAACCTTTTTATTTAATCCTTCATCTACTTCTTCCTTAGTATATACATTTTCAACATCAACCTTTTTATTTAATCCTTCATCTACTTCTTCCTTAGTATATACATTTTCAACATCAGCCTTTTTATTTAGGTAAGCAGGCAGAACATCTCGCCTAGAAAATGTACTATCTAGTATCAAGTTAGAGATTCTATCACCCTTATCAAAATCTTTTGCATAAAATATCGCCTCCACTATGGACTTTTCTGCTAACTTCTCTTCAAGTACTGTATGTTCATCATTGTTAGTACTTTTCATATCAAGTAGACTTTTAAAAGCTGCCGCTAAACCTCCTACTTTATAGCTTATTTCACCTTGACCATCTTGTTTATATTTTAATTCCAGACTACCATTGCTTGCATCTAAAGTATACTTATTACCTTTCTCATCGCTCAAGGTTATAATTTTAACATTTTCCAAATTTGATATTGATGTGCCGTGATTATCTTTAAACTCTACATTAGGTGTCATATCACTTCATATTAATTAAAACGAAAGGATACGCAAAAAAATATATTTTTTTATTAATACATGATGCAAAAAGAGCTTTATTCTATTTTAAATATAGAATTGCAATGAATTTTCCTTTTATTTCCAAATAAACTAATTTTCACTCTTTAACATTAATTACCACTAACTCAAATAACACAACCATTTCCAGCATTCAAAACCAAGGGTCGTGAGAAGAGTTTGTTTTGGGATGGATTGGACTATCACTCAATACGTGCGAACTTTTCTATATAATAATTCTACTATACCATAAAAGCAGCTATATTAGCCTACTTTTACTACATTTACATACGAACTAACTTACCTAACTTTGTTGCAAAGATTGCAAGTTCCTATTTTCATAACCCTACTTTTACGTAGCTTGTTCTCACAAAGATACGATCTTTTTGGGATCTTTGAAGAAGTAAATAATTGAAATCTTTGTAATACTTGGTTGCAATGTTTTTTAGAGACAAAAGGTATTTTCCTATATCTGAATACAATAAATTTGTAATTCTGAAAAAAAATATAAAACTATTGCTAATTATAATAATTGTGTAATAATTAAAACATAAGTTTTTAAGTTAAGGTAGTGTTGTGAATAATCAATTGAAAGAAGTATCTAATCCAATAAATATTCAAGCAGATTTAGAAGAGAACAGTATGGTTGATGGAATAGAAAAGCGGTCAAAAGAACAAGGTTTTTATGCAACACAGACCATACCAATTTATCAAGTTAATCAAAATATTACGTATTCATATTTAGCTACGCTCGATAGTCACTTAAAAAAAGATGAGCATTGTGTACACGAAAGTAATATACATACTGACTTACTTAATTTTGCTTTTCATGGTCACTTAGAGAAAGTTCAAGATCTATTAAACAAAGGAGCTAGCGTTGAGACAGAAGACAACGATGGTAACACGCCTTTGCATATTGCCGCTGAAATGTGTCACTTAGATGTAGTTCAATTTCTGTTAGAAAAAGGAGCCAGTGTTGAGGCACGAAACAACGAAGACCGTACTGCTTTGCATATTGCTGCTAGCGAGGGCCACTTAGAAATAGTTAAAGCTCTATTGGGCCAAATGAATAATGCTGACATACGAAAGAATAGTTTCAAATGTGTCTTGCATATTGCTGCTCGAAAGGGTTACTTAGAAATCGTTAAAGCTCTATTAGACAAAGGTACTGATATTAATGCAACAAACTATGACGGCGATACTGCTTTAAATGAAGCTGCTGGATGTGGTCGTTTGGAAGTAGTTCAATTTTTGTTAGACAAAGGAGCTAGTTTTGAAGCACGAAACGAAGAAGGATGCACTGCTTTGCATATTGCTTGTGAGGTGGGCTGTTTAGGCATAGTTAAAGCTCTGTTAGAAAAGGGATCTGATGTTAATGTAGTAAGCGAAAAAAATGGCGATACTCCATTACATGAATCTGCTAGAATGAATTGCTACAATATAGTTGAATATCTTGTAGAGGAAGAAAAGGCTACTATTGATGTAAAAAACTTGAGAGGTGAGACTCCTTCCGATTTGGCAGATTCTAATGGTTACAAAGATATAGTTAAGTATCTTAGTCTTCGAGTAAGGGAGTGTCCCAAAACCTCGGGAAGTCTGGCTGATGATAAAAATGTGATACAGTATCAAAAAGTGACAGAAAATAAACACCTAACTATAACTAATAGAGCAATAAAGACCAGTTTCTGTGTAAGGATAATGACCATGTTGACAAGTGTGGCTATTGTATGTACTGCTATTCATCTTAGTTTATCAATATCAGCTACTGCTGCATTGATTGTTGGGGCCATTGCTGGTGGCATTACATATGCAGTATTAAAGCCTAATAGTAGGCTAAATGAATGTGAAGTGAATAGGCAAAGCTTACCTCAAATGCCTAAGGACGAATGTTGCATGTCATATTAGTTCTTGCATTTTATGTCATGCGTGTGAAAATGGTGTGTAGTATTTTTAACCGAGGTGGAGTTATGGAATTGAATAAATTGCAGGAAGTATTAAATTCTGCTAACGCTGATGTTGGTTTCAGTAAGAGTAATGTAGTTAGTAAAATAGAAGAGAGATTAAAGCAAGTAGATCCAGGTACATTGTGCCAATTAAGTTTTGCTGTTTTAAAAAACAACAAACAAATGGTAGAAACCCTTATAAAAGGAGGAGCTGATGTTAACACAATTGATGCGTACAATCGTGATCCATTATATTATGCTATCTCACAAGGGAACACAAGAATGGTAGAGATCCTAATAAAAAATGGAGCAAGTGTTAATAAGAAGTATAATGACGGAAGCACTCCTCTACATCATGCTGTCTTGAGCCAAAAAATAAAAATAGTAGAGTATCTTATAAACAATGGAGCTGATGTTAATGCGTTAGATGAAAAACGGCGCACTCCATTATACTTAGCTGGACGAAGTACAAAAATGGTCTCGATTCTCATGAAGAAGGGGGCATTACCTTTACTGGAAAACAGAGATATTGAATTTTTAAAGGATCTAGCTAAACGCATTAAAGATGATGATACAGAGTATTTAAAGGAGGTAAAGGTAGAACAGAAGGAGGGGCGGGTAGATGATAAGTATGAGTCAATTAAATACTCGTTGCTGCTTAGTGATAACAGCTCTTTGACCTCTATTATTAAAAGGGGAAAATTCAAAAATTTAATATCTGATTGGTCTTTCAACGTACCTGATTTAAAAGATAACCAAAAAAATTTGAATAAGGCACTGTTAAATCTTCTTACAGACTTTCCATTTTGTGACATTACAAGGTTTGAGGACTTTTTACACGATAACAAAGGTGATGATCTAAAAGCTGTTCTCAATCTTCAAAGGGGAGAATCCAAATTGACAATACTACATGTAATACAAGGTATGGAGTATTTAGCAGTGGAAAAAGACATAGGTTGTGCAGTTAGTGCATTTATGACTTTACTTTTAAAATCTGGTGCTGATCCTAACATAGTTAACAGTGAAGGGCAAACACCTTTGCACTATGCTGCTTATTATAATACTTTAAATATACCTTTGCTTCTGAAAAAAGGAGCACGTGGTCAAACTGACAGACAAGGAAAAACTCCTCTAGACATTGTAATTATTAACAAAAAACCTTTTGAAGTGAATCTTTTAGAACAGATCTTTTTAACTCAGGAGCAATTGGAAGCAAAAAATGATTTAGAAGGTATTTGCGGTCATAGCTTTAACACTAATCGACTAAGAAAGTTTTTCAATCAGCACAAAGGAAATGAAGGTCTTAAAGAGATTCTCAATCTTCGTGATTGCGAAGGAAAGTCTCGAGTTTTTCAAAAGATTAGGGAGGCTTGTTATGGTAATGAAACTCATTTCAAAGAAGCAAAAAAGTTGCTGCTAGAAGCAGGAGCGATTGATTACGAAGAGTGGAAGGACAAAAAACGTTTGCCTAAGCTTAGAACTCTATGGGATGATTTAATATTAGATCAGTCGGAAAAGTTGAAAATATTTTTGGGTAGGGTAAATAAATCCAAAGATATAGATGAGTTAAAACGCGTTGTAAACGAAGCTATAGAACTTGGGGTAAGGCTGAACTTTCCTAACCAGGGTAGTATATACGGAAAGGTATATGAAAAGGAATATAGTTTTACAGATTTTGTGATAAGAAAGATTAGTGAATTAAGAAAGAGTTCCGAAGGTTCAAGGAATATAGAGGTTGCTAGTGGTATAGTATGTCAATTGATATCAAAAGGGGCAATTTTGTACAACATAAGCAGTATATATGTAATTGACGAACTGGAAGAGTTTGAAAGCCACAAAGCTAATATGAAAAACGCTTATGCAGATTATGAGAATCGTGCTTTAGATTTCATAACAATCGTTCAAAGCGCAACAAGTGGTAAGGTAAGAGACGTAAAAATCGACAACTCTACTCTCTTTCTTGAATATTCACAGGATAGTAAAGTAGATGTTGCAAAGATTACAAATGGAGCAAGGGGTTTAGGTATCACTCAGGAAGGTGTACAATACGGAAGAAATATAATAAAGATAGGTAAGAGTGAGGTAGAAATTATAACGGAAAACGCTATAAGGAATTATGTAGGCCTAGCAGATGGTAGTAATATAGTATTGACTTTCGATACTGGCTTGGGAGAGTTGGAAGTGAGATTATACCCTGATAAGCAAAATCTAATAAAGGTAGAAGTAGAAGATCAAGAAAAGTGGAAAAAATTACAGAATTGTGAGGAACGAATAGGGGAAAAATGTTTGCTTGGTGGGTGTTCAGTACGTGATGCTATTGAACGAGGTTTTTTTACTAGATCTGGAGAGTTGATTCGTTCTGAAACAATTAGTCAATCTGATGCAACAAAAGTGGGCCCTTGGGCAAAGCGCGAAAAAATGAGAAAAGCTTCAAGTCTTGAAGAAACAGTAGGCCGTTCTCTATAATGAAGTGAGGGAGTGTTAAATAAACCATACGCGTCAAGTTAAGGAAAAGTGTAAGTAAAGTTGATAGAGTGAAGGAAAATAATAAGGTATAAATTCTCTTGGATATATGAACGAGAGAACTTACAATGGACAGAATAGCTTGCTTATCAAAAGACCTCAATGAATTCTTTAATGAAAAAGCAGACGAAATATCAATTGCAGTAGGTTTTATAAAAAGAAAGAGAAAACTTAATGGCTCATCATTCATAAAAGCTATAGTTTTTGGTAACATAGGAGTTGATGATTGCAGCATAGAAACAATGTGCCAATTGCTAAATGAAGACTCGATAGAAATTACAAAACAGGGTTTAGATTTTAGGTTTAGTGAAGAAGCAGTTGAGTTCATGAAAAAAATGTATAACGAAGCTTTGTGTTTATTTAAAAAAAGTCTACAGATTGATTGCAAAATTTTACAGCAATTTGGAAGCGTTAAATTATTGGATAGCAGCTACATTAGCCTGACCAGTAGCATGAAAGATATGTACAAAGGATATGGCAGTAGCTATAGAGATTGTGAGAATAATACCAGATCAGGAATAAAGCTACAGTTAGTCTTTGATTACCTGAATCAAGCGCTAGATAAGTTAAATTTTATGGAAGGAATAAGGTCGGATCAAGGTTATAGGGATTATCTGAACGGTTTATCAGCCAATGATTGCTAATATTTGACTTGGGCTACTTTGTGCCTAGTTCTTTTAAACAGATTGATGAAGCAGGTGCATATTTTGTTAGTCGTTATAAGTCTGATACCAATATATATGATATAGAAACAAATCAAAAAATAGAGCTATTGGAGTATTTAGAAGGTCAATTATCTTCAGAAAAAGAAGTATTATTAGGAAAGGAAGTAAAAATTAAGGTAAGAATTATATGTCAAAAGCTAACTGAAGAACAGTCTATGGCTAGAAGAAGAAAGGCTAATAAATTAGCAAAGTCACATGGATATACATCTTCTCAAAAGAATCAAAAGTTATTAGATTGGTCAATATTTATAACTAATGTTCCAGAGAGTAAAATTAATGCTGAACAAATATTGACGGTTTATAGAGTAAGATGGCAAATCGAATTACTATTTAAACTATATAAAAGTCATATCAATCTTGATAAACTAAAAGGAAAGACAAATCCATTTAGAGTATTGTGCGAGCTATACGCAAAATTATGTGCTATTCTCGTATTTCACGAAATGATTGGCTGTGTAAAACTAAAAAAGAACACGGAGCTCAGTTTAACAAAGGCATTTATTGAATTGAAAAGGCGGGTTAGAGAGCTCTTTTTGATATTAAACAATATTGTCAATAATTTAAAAATTTTTCTAAAAAAGCTTACTATAATCTGGTCAAAGTTTTCTTTGAAAGACAGATATAGGAAGACCAGGGTATCTACTTTAAGCTCTCTACATTCCTTAACTTGACGCGTATGGTTTATTTAACACTCCCCCACTGGACATTAGGTTTGGGACAAAAGGCTGAATAATGGGAGCTGTGTGAGTCGAGAGGGTGCGCCGTGGTACGCATTAAGAAATACTTAGCGGAGCTAAGCGGGGTTCAGAATAAATGGCCCCGAGGTGAACAACTAACTTTAACCCGAAAGGGAAGGAGGACAAGAGCATGTATGTAAAGCGAGAGTTATCTGAAGATGTGTAAGGTAACGGCTTGCAACACCTGATCAATATGGTTAAAGCTAAACTGCTTGAATTCTAATCTTCAGGGGTGGGATTTCACATCCATGGGTATCACATTTAAAACCCCATGTCTACAGTAAGCACAAATTAAACTTTCGTTTGTGTGACATTCTGGCTGTAGAACGATAAGTAGTGAACTTATTTAAGAGGATGAATAGAAAACCTAAGTTGATCTAGAACAGTTCTTAGTGACGGAACATGGGATGACCTAAGGAACGCGAGTTCTATGGTTACGGAGTCATCGTAGTAGTCGTGAAAGTAACGAATCACCGGGGAGTGTGGGAAAGCCACATACAGGGCAAAGGGTGACAGATAATTGAATGTTGAAATTGGGAGGTACGCAAGATGCGGAAAGCTGAAACAATACTTAACATTATACGTGAACGTGGACAAAGAAATTTGCCGGTTAAAAACGTATATCGCCTACTCTATCAGCGTGATCTTTACCTTCGGGCGTATGGCAAACTTTGTCGTAATAAAGGTGCTATGACAGAAGGTGTGACAGTTGAAACAGTTGATGGTATGTCTTTGGAAAAGATCGATAAAATCATAGAGGGTTTACGCTATGAGCGATATCGGTGGACACCAGTAAAACGTATCTATGTTTTAAAGAAGAGTGGTAAACGCAGGCCGTTAGGGTTGCCAACATGGTCAAATAAGTTACTTCAAGAAGTAATTCGATTAATATTGGAAGCCTACTATGAGCCTAAATTTAGTGAATGTTCACATGGATTTCGACCAAAGCGTGGATGCCACACTGCATTAAGAGCAGTAATGCAAAAAGGCAGAGGTACAAAATGGTTTATAGAGGGAGATCTCAGTGCATGTTATGACTCAATTGATCATACTATGTTGTTGAAAATACTGAGTGAAAGCTTCCAAGATAACCGTTTTATTCAGCTAATCAATCGACTGCTAAAAGCAGGATATATGGAAAATTGGAAGTACAATAAGAGTCATAGTGGGGTACCACAAGGTTCTATTATTGGTCCAATTCTGAGTAACATATTACTCGATCGGTTAGATAAACATGTGGAGCATATACTAATACCAGCAAATAACCGAGGTAAGCGAAGAAGGACAAATCCAAAATATTTAAGGTTAACCATGCAAGTATCGATGATGAGAAAACAAGGGAACTGGGATCAAGCAAAACAACTGCGTCAATTAGTGCAGGGTATGCCATCTAAGGATTCTTGCGATCTAAATTATCGACGTCTTTGGTATGTTAGGTATGCTGATGATTTTCTGGTAGGGTTTGCAGGACCAAAGAATGAAGCTGAACAAATTAAGAATGAGATTGCTGGGTTTCTCAATGAGGAGCTCAAACTTATGCTTAATGAAGATAAAACGTTTATTACACATGCGTGTGATAGCAAAGCCAATTTTTTGGGTTATGAAATACATGTTTTGCATGCAGATGATAAACATGATCATCGGACACAACGATGTATTAACGGTAGTATTGGGTTACGTGTACCACATCATATAAAGCAGAAAAAGTGTTCTGAATATATGCGTTGTGGTAAACCGATACATTTACCTCAACGTACAATTGATACAGCTTACAGTATTGTTGCTCAGTATCAAACTGAATATCGAGGAATTGTACAATACTACAAAATGGCCTACAACCTTCACACACTAAGTTATCTGAAATATGTGATGGAAGTATCATTAGTAAAGACTTTAGCATCTAAATACAAAACAACTTGCAGGAAAATTTATAGAAAATTTGGTGCGACGATCGAAAATGATGAAGGTGAAAAACGAAAAGTCATCCAAATCAGAGTAGATCGTTTACCATCAAAGATACCATTAATTACACACTTTGGTGCTGTGTTGCTAAAATGGAATAAATGGGTAAGCATAAGTGATAACCTTATACCAATATGGAATAAGCGTAGTGAAATAGAGCAAAGACTATTGGCACAAACTTGTGAATTATGTAAATCACAAGAGCAGATTGAAGTACATCACGTACGTAAACTTGCTGATTTGCTAGGTAAACGTAATACTGAACTACCGGAATGGAAAAAGAGAATGATTGAACGACAGAGGAAAACTCTTGTTGTTTGTCATGAATGCCATAAGAAAATCCAATATGGAAAATATGATGGTGACTCCTTAAAACGTTAGATTATTGGAGAGCCACGTGATACGGAAACGATCATGCGTGGTTCGGAGAGGGGTTGTTGGAAAAGTACTTAACAAGTAACTCGCTGGCTGCCCACTCTACCACAAGTCCGGTTTCGAAGTCGAGTGGGGAGAGGTGACTTTCCTCACTTAGATAACTCAAGTGTGTCAAATAAAACGGACTTCTTGGTTGTCGGCGAAAAACCCATACGCGTCAAGTTAAGAGATTGTGAGCAAATTTAGAGAGGTTAAAGTGGATACTCTAGCCCTTCTGCGTTTGTCTTTTAATGAAAATCGCGACCAAGTTATAGTGAGTTTTTTAAGAAATACTTTTAAACTATTAATCTTGGTTAATACTAAAAATAACTCTCTAACCCGTCTTTTTAGCTCAATAAATGCCTTTGTTAAGCTAAGTTCTGTATTCTTTTTCACTTCTGTGCAACCAACTATGCCGTGAAATATAAGAATTGCGCACAATTTAGCATATAGTTCACATAATACTCTGCATGGCTTTCCTTTTAGCTTATCAAGCCTGATATGGCTTTTATACAATTTAAATAATAACTCAATTTGCCACCTTACTCTGTAAATCGTTAATACTTGCTCAGCACTAATTTTATTTTCTGGAACATTAGTTATAAATATTGACCAGTTCAACAATTTTTGATTTCTTTTAGAGGATCTGCGATCTTGCTAATCTATTAGCTTTCCTTCTTCTGGCCATAGACTGTTCTTCAGTTAGTTTCTGACATATAATTCTTACTCTAATTTTTGCTTCTTTTCCTAACAATACCTCGTTTTCTAAAAATAACTTATCCTCTAAACATTCTAATAACTCCATTTTTTGATTTGTTTCTACATCATATACGTTGGTATCGACGACTTATGAAATAAGCTCCTATTTCATTGATTTGTTTAAAAGAACTTGGCACAAAATAACCGAGATCAGATATTAGCAAATCATTGCTTGATATATTACTTAAATGTTTCCTATATCCCTGGTCTGATCTTATTCCCTCCGTTAAATTAAGTTGGTCTATTATCTGATTCATGTAATCGAAAACTAATTGTAACTTTATTCCAGACTTAGTATTGCTTTCATAGCCACTGTAGCTAGTACCATAACCTTTATACATCTCTTCCATACTGTTAGGTAGAGTAATATAGCTACTGTCCAATAATTTAACACTATTAAATTGCTGTAAGATTTTGCAATCAACTTGCAAGATATTTTTAAAGAGAATCACAGATTCATTATACATCCTTTTCATAAATTCCACTGCTTCTTCAGTAAATCTAAAATCCAAACCTTGTTTTGTTATATCTCTCGTTTAGTAATTGACACATTGTTTCTACGCTACAATTATCAACTCCTATATTACCCAAGACCATGGCTTTTACGAATGATGAACCTTTTAGCTTTCTCTTTCTTTTTATAAACCTTGTTGTAATTGAGATTTTGTCTGCTTTTTCATTAAAAAATTCTTTGAGCTTTTTTGATAAGCAAGTTATTTTATTCATTGGTTCTCTCACTAAAAGTACATCTGGGAGAACTTATACCTTATTATTCTATCTCTTTCATACCTTTATTTCCTTAACTTGACGCGTATGGTTTATTTAACACTCCCAGATTCTTTGCAATTTTGGCTTTTTCCGCCTTCTTGACCTTTCCTTCGATAATCTCCATACCTTCAGATAAGAACTCATAAAGTTCGTTGCGTATCCCTGTATTTCTCCATTAAACCACTGCTTGCTTCACTATGTTGCCTTGTAAGCAGATCTTTAATGCTGACTGATAACGCCTTTGCTATTTCATATAACTTTTCAAGTGGAACAGCAATGTTCATAGTCGCTTATTTTTTGACGCGTTGTACTAATTTTTTTTGCCAAGTCTTCCTAAGTGCATTTTCGCATTATCCTTAGCTTTTTTATCCTTTGTCCCATCCTGTAGTCTACAGAAGTAGTTTTTTCTTCTGCATTACTATATTCTTCAGTTCGTTGCTTGGAAAATTATTTCAACAGAAACTCCTACTTTAACTAGATTCTTTGCCACCTCTATTCTTGCCACTTTTCTACTATTTTCCTTGCTAACTTGTGCAGATGTAATTAATGAATAAACTACATTACGTAATTCTTGATTCTCAATTTTCTCATACTTTTCTATTAGATCTAATCCCTCACTCTCGAGATAACTGTTTTCATTTGATACAGGAATAAGATCTATAATGCTAACTGATAGTGCTTCTGCGATGCTATATAACCTTCTGATTGAAATTTTACGCTTTCCTTTTTCATACTGTAGTATGACCTGATATTTTGTACCGATTTTACTTGCTAAATCCTTTTGAGTATATCTCTTCGCTAGCCTACAACTTCTTACTTTCTGTCCTACTTTGTAGTCTAAAAAATTAGAGCAGTCACTCTTTATCTATAAAAACAAATACTTACATTCTATACTGACTCCTTAATAACCAGAAGAACTATCTCAATAAAGATCATTTCAACAAGCTTAATCTATCTTCTTTCAAGCAATTTCTCTATATCACTCAGTTTCATTTCTATATAAGTTGGTCTTCCGTGATCAGAATATGGCGTTTCCTCCATTTGCCTTAGCAACTCATTCACTTCTTCTAACCTCATTTTCTACCCGCTCTAATTGATCCATGACAAGCGATAGTTGCCAACACTTTATCTTCTACTGGCAATGTATCTTCTTTTTGTCCATGCTAATAGGATATAGATTTAACATAAAATTTGCTACTAAAATGTTGACATTAAGTTTCAAGATCTTTATCATGTAAAGGTGTGGGCTCACGATGTTAGGTAATTGAGCTTGTGGGCTCGTGTTTTTATTAGGCTCTCACACCAGAAATAAGCGTTTTTAAAGCTCTTTATAGCTACTAAATCTATGAATTCATTTGCTGGCGTTTTTAGGCGCTTTATGAGGGAGTTATAAAAAGATGT
Source organism: Wolbachia endosymbiont (group A) of Tromatobia lineatoria (assembly GCF_964028565.1). Lineage (NCBI taxonomy): Bacteria > Pseudomonadati > Pseudomonadota > Alphaproteobacteria > Rickettsiales > Anaplasmataceae > Wolbachia > Wolbachia endosymbiont (group A) of Tromatobia lineatoria. The sequence continues at coordinate 464,157 of NZ_OZ034791.1, read as the reverse complement.
ACAAAAGGACGTCTAAAGTAGAGGGTGCTATTCTAAGATGATCTCTGAAAGCCGTTTTTTTCATCAATACATTTAAAACTTTGAAAAATAAGCTAAAAATAAAAGAGTTGAACATTTCTTTAGAATTGTGTATAATTGTTAATGCTTTTTAGGTTAATTTTATGGCTCTTTCGAAGTTTCTTGATCCAAAATTAGATTTAACATTTAAGAAGATCTTCGGTACTGAGAAAAATAAGAATATCCTTATTCACTTTTTAAATGACATCTTAGGCTTTACTGGTGTTAACACTATACAAGATGTTGAGTTCCTTAGCACTATCATGAATCCTGAGATTGCTTCTGATAAACAAAGCATCGTTGGTGTTCTTTGTAAGGATTCATACGGAAATAGGTATATTGCGGAAATGCAACTCGCTCGTGATAAAGGCTTTGAAAAACGCGCCCAACTCTATGCTGCTAAAGCTTACTCAAGACAATCTGGCAATTACATTGATTTTAAGAAAGTATTCTTTATTGCTATTTCTAATAGTACGCTATTTCCTACAGAGGTTGAGTATATTTCTACTCATAATATACGAGAGATAAAAACCAACGGACATTATCTAAAAGATTTTCAATTCGTTTTCATTGAGTTGCCTAAATTTACAAAAAACAGAGTAGAACAACTAGAGAACACAGTAGAAAGGTGGTGTTTTTTTTTCCGGTATGCAGAAGATACTACAGATGAAGATTTAAGAAAAATAGCAGAAAAATCACCAATAATAAAGCTAGCATATGATGAGTTAGACAAATTTCATTGGAATGAAAAAGATCTAATGGCGTACGAGGAAAGAATAATGAATCTACAGAAAGAAGAAGCCATCCTTGAATATAGGCTTGATCTTGCTAAAGACGAAGGCATCCAAATCGGTCATGAAAAAGGCAGAGAAGAGGGTGAGAAGGAAGCTAAAATAGCAGTTGCAAAGAATCTACTTAAAGCAGGTGTTTCTATTGATATTATAGCTCAAACTACTGGTCTTACAGTTGATGAAGTTAAAGACTTAAGCTGATTCTATCTTTTGACACCTAGATGAACATCTTTGTACTAGATGAAAACCCAGTAATTGCAGCACAAATGTTGTGTGATAAGCATATAGTAAAAATGCCATTAGAAACTGCTCAGTTATTAAGTAATGTTTTTTCAATAGCATTAAAAGCGCCAAATCCTTTTGTCAGTACCACAGATCATAATATAGCAGTTCCATATAAACTCACTCACAGCAATCATCCTTGTTCTTTGTGGGCTAGGCAATCGAAAGGGAACTTTTGTTGGTTGATAGAGTACGGAAAAGAATTATGTAAAGAGTACACTTGGCGATACAAAAGAAAGCATAAATCAGAAGAAGTAATAGATTGGTGTGATAGTAATAAGGATTTACTCATTTTTCGATCAACTGATATGCAAGCTTTTATACAAGCACTGCCCGATCGGTATAAATGTACTAATCCTGTAAAAGCTTATAGGGAGTATTACCTACAGGAAAAGATGAGATTCGCTAAGTGGGAAAATGGAAGAGAAGCACCAGGTTGGATAGTAGGAAATCCTGCTACACATTTTTTCCACATCTTTTCTTGATAAGGACACAAGGTTTACGATATCCAAGGGCTAGCAGCAGTAATACGCACACGTGCAAGATTATTGGGTATATAATGATAGGGAATAATTTCTTCATATACAATGCGAATTGAACTAGGATTCACTTTATATAGCAGTGATATTTCACCCTTAGCTTCGTTTCTTATATTTTTCAACACATTTTCTCTATCAGTTAAAGAAACTACAGTATCCTTTGTTACCGAAACCTCTGCAAAAGCAGCTCCATAAGCATTTGCAACTTCAGCATATTCAGGAATGAACGCATATTTTGGTAAAAACGGTGATGCAAGCAACATAGCGCCACCACCTACAATGATAAAAGGAAGGTCAGCATGCGGTCCAGAAATTTTCTGATAAAGTTTTTCAAGCTTCAATACTATTTCGCTCATAATACGCTTTGCACACATAGCTTCCTGTTTAGTAAACTTAACAGAAGAAAAATTAACATGCCCTAAAGCTTGTGCCATATCAGTGAGAGTTATCTTGCTGCCTCCCCATAGTTTTGCATGTTGCTTTATTAGATATCCTGCACTTTCAGGTCCTATATTAACTTTATCATCTTTTGCTTCTATATAACTGCCACCTCCTAATGCAATAGACAAAATATCAGGCATAGCACAATTGAGTGTAATACCACCAATAGAAGAATTATAAAGCGAACGCCGCGGAAAATTGTTTAGCACTATACCTACGTCTGTTGATGTTCCTCCAATATCTGCAACTACACATTCATTTTTACAAGCAAGACGTGCTGCCCCCACAAAAGAATTAGTAGGGCCTGATGAAATAGTCAATATAGGGTACTGCAGTGCTTCTTCTAAAGTAATAATAGTACCGTTATTCTGAGTAATAAACAAAGGACATGTTAACCCGAAAATGCTTAATATATTTTGCAAATCTTTAAACCCTGCATTCATCGCTTTTATAAGAGCAGTATTAAGTATAGCTGAATTCTCTCTTTCGATATAACCAACTCCACCAATCTTATGTGATAACGTAAATGGAAAAGCTTTCCCTAAAATTTCTTTGATCTCATTTCCTACTATGTTCTCTTGTTCACAATATAGAGGAGAAAACACTCCCACTACTGCAAATCCTTCTGCTCCTTTATTGTGCAACTCGTATATGGCAGAGCGTACTTCAGAAATAGAAAGCTTAGTTATACAACTACCATCACAATCATACCCTCCATTAATAACTTTTTCTCCAATATACAATGTACTACGTGTCTGTGCGTTCCACGAGTATGCAGGTGGAAGTGAAGGTTTATGACCTGCAATGCGAATCACACCTACCTTGTATAGTTCAGATCCTTGCAAAACCGCATTAGTTGCGTGCGTGGTTCCTATAGATACAGCTAAAATTCTCTGTTTATCAAAAAGATGAAGCTCATACAATGTGGATAATACACGTAAAACCCCTTCAGAAATATTTTTCGTAGCAATCACTTTACAAGAAGTAACTATTGTACCATTATCCTTTACAAGTACAGCGTCAATATTTGTGCCACCAACGTCGATTCCTATTCTATAATCCATATCACCTCCTTTTTTCAGAAAGACCAAACACTTCAGGACCTACTATTGCCAGTCCTTCTGGTGTTGTCCATAACGTGGGAGAAGGAAATTTTAGCACTGATACACGTATTCCATATGTTAAAGCTTCAGAAGCTATTGGATATCCAGTATCTTTATCAAGAACAGCAATGATATCTGGTGTTGCAGCAACACAATCGGAACCATCATACACTGCAAGATATTCATTTTGATAAATGATGGTCAACATATTATTACAACCTTCTATAGATACATTTCCTGAAAGAAACCCTCCCTTAATTGACTGATCTATATCTCTTATAATTCCCTCTCCCAACAGCAATGCATGCTTATCGCATAACGCTTTTATAGGACATATTTTTCGTTCTCGTGCTTCCAGTATAATATTACCTAGAAAACATGCATAGGAGATACTGTTTCTACAAATAACTTGCTTTGCTTGTTGACCTGTTATAGGGTAACAGCTAACACCTATGCTTGAACCACATGCCACTGTCACCGCGCGCGCAACCCTTTCGAGGTGGTCACTGCTTTCAATATGCATAATTATAGTGTTACCTAAGCTATCTGCAAAAAATGCAGGACAACAAGAAATGCCATATAAATTAGGTGATACCATATTCAATGATGGAAATGCTCTGCCCATTAAGTCTCCGTCTATAACAGGAATCCCGACTTTACCTGCTGCAAGGAATGGTGTAAAAGCGTTACTTCCTCCTATTTCCGCTGGTATAAGTGCCGTAGGTTCTTTCTTATAATATAACGTAAATACATCGATTAATGAGTGACACTCTTTACTGGGTAATTTTTCTGCAGCTACAAGAGGTGCACCCATAAAACCAATGGGCATAATTAGAGCATCATCTTCCAACTCATCTATATCTGTAATAGCTACCTCGCCATGGAGTTCGATTTTATATTGTGTACTAAGCTTATTATAATAGGTATTACCTCCACCTCCTGAGCCTAATAATCCAGCCCCTAAAGAAAGAGCTTCTATATTATTGAGAGTTAGTTGGTTTATTTTTTTCACAATAGTTCTTATAAATAAACAGAAAAGTGCGTGTGCATAGAACAGCAAAAGATGATACAATTGCTGCATCGGTGTAAATAAAACCAGTTGTTATATCATGCACCTTAAGTAACGAAAGCAAACCATATATAATACCAAATATTGCACAAATGAGATTGGTTTTTTGTGCTGAAGACGTATATTGTATAGGTTGTAATTTATCCAGCACAAAACAGGTTACAATAACAGATCCTTGGCTTCCTATGACAATGGTAATTACATTAAGTAACTCCTCAAATTTTAGTATTATATTAGTACATGAAAGTACTGTACCAACAATCCCTATAATTGTTATGCAGAACGGTAATGAAACTTTGGGTAACAAAAAATTAACGTTTACACCAGCAGAATACAAGTTTAAGTTATTAGTAGTCCAGCATAAAAGAATTATAGACGGAATACACAATAACTTCCACAAATCATTTCCGCTGCTCAATAATACCTCTATAAAACTTGAATCTGGCACACAAAGAGCAAAATAGACTCCTGTGCCTATAACGAAAAAATAACATATGAAAAAGGTAAGTATAACGCTTACATATGCATCGAGATTTGTTCGTGCAAAACGATAGTATGTTGGGATATCGAAAATAGCACCTAAAGATGCTGCAATTATAAGCGGTACGCCTTTTAATGTCATATTAGATGTAAGTATAATATCAGGTAAGGTGTGCTTGTAAAAAAGTTGCAATATTGCGATTATCGTAACTATGATAAGAAAAGGCGTTGCAATATTTGCAAAGCTCTTTAATGCAGTGATACCTCTGCTTACAAGAAGTGTAATAGCGAAACCAATGATACAATTAGTAGCAACGAATACATATGGTAAGTCTTTCATTTTTAATAGAGGAAATTCTATAATAGTGTTCACCATAATGTTTTGTTGAATAGAAAACCAGAACACTAAACACATTATAATACCTAATCCATATAGCCATGTACCGTGAACACCAAAATAGTGTAATACTTGTTCTATGGTATTGCATGGTCTTCTTACTGACAATACAGCAAAACACAACCCCAACATTGTCAGTATAAGATTTGCTATAATTATAGAAATTAAGCTAGAAGTAACACCATATTTGGTAGTAAGCATATACCCCAACATGAAAGCAGGTACACAAAAGACTGCACCTGCTTGAATCGCGGTAAGATCTATGTATGTTTGACTAGTATACTTCAACTTATCACCTACAAAACAATCAAAGGAGATTCATTCTTAAGTTAGTTAGTCCTCTTTGAGCTTTTGAAGTCTCAGTTTCGTCAACTTTAGTACTAGGACCTGCTCCAGTATCAGCATGCAACTGGCGAAGGACTTCCTTGGCTTTTTCAGTGGCCTTATCAACCTTTATATCCTCCTCCATGTTAACTTTGGCATCAGGAGCTAAGCTCTTTTGATACTCACGTTCCCTTGAATAGTTTGATAAACATATATGATGTATAGCAAAAAGAGCATTTTCACTTCTCCGCGTTACTTTGGCTAAATTTCCAACCTTAACATGATGTGAATAGCGTGTATCTTTTATACCAAATCTCCTCGCAAAATTAACATGCATATTATTATAACCAAGGAAATCTTTATCTATTGAATGAAAGTCATCTACTAAATGGAAAAATTTAAGTTTTGGAAAGCAAAAAGAAGTAGTGAAAAAGTTAATAAAGGGAGTAATGGTTAAGGAAGATGGAATAGAAGTGAGTTCTGAATCAGAGGAAAAGTTTATACCAATAAAGAAGAAAGGAAACAAATGCACAGTAGTAGAGCCAGAAGGAAAAACAAATAATGCGCTACTGAAAGCAGTGGTGAGAGCCCACCTATGGAAACGGCAACTGGAAGAAGGAAAATACGAAAGTGTGAAAGAGCTGAGTGCCAAAATTAATATAGGTACAAGACGTATACAGCAAATTTTAAGGTTAAATTATTTAGCTCCAAAGATAAAAGAAGACATAGTAAATGGAAGACAACCGAGAAATTTGAAGTTGTTTGATTTGAGAGAAATACCAATTCTGTGGAGTGAGCAGATGAAGAAGTTTTACAAATCGGTGTTATATTAATTGTGCAAAGCAAAAAGAGGGGATATGAAAATTATATAAGAATGTTAACTTGTAATCTCACGGTAATTAAGGTATGCTTAACTTATAATTAGAGGGGTTGTATGCCAAGTTTTTTTGATAAGCCATTTGAGGAACAAGTAGAAAAAATAATTAGAGCGGGAGATCTAAAACTACTGCAGGCACTAATTGGTACAAGGGCACCAATTGGGTTATCATTATATTGTTCTAGCTTTTTTCTTACTAGAACAGTTATTGCACAAGCAAAGTATCAAGCATATAGTGCTCTGCTTAACGTGCTAACTGAATATCAAAAAGCAGAAAAAGAGATTTTTGCAGACAAAATAAGAAGGGATATAGAAAAACAAATAAGCGGTAATGAGGATAGATTACGCCAAAAAGCACTTTTGCCATTGTCAAGTAATAATTTAAAATCTCTAACTAATAATAGTTCTCTGATTTAAAAAGTTATGTTCAGGAAACAGATGTATCAAGTTTGTGTACTTTTAACTTACAAAAAGTAATTGAAATTTATCATAACTATATTTCTCGTGAAGAGGTAAAAAGCTTAGAGAGCATACTATTAAGAGCAAAAGGAATGGAAGATAAGTACTCGTATATAGAAGTCAAAAAATAAACTTACAGTATAATAGCAAAAGAGAAAAAGCACGTAATACAGTAAAAGACAATGAACCTCTATTACTCAAAATAAAGAACAAGACTTTTTTTGATAATTGGTATGACCAATTACTGCAGGAAGTTCTTTGTGAAGCAGGAAGGAATAGTAAGCATATACTACGTGAAGAGATAGTAAAGAGCAATTCTCCATACATGGAAGGGAAAATCAATAGTGCAAAGAGTAAGCTAGGTACTTCCTTTAATAAAGAAGCAGTTAGAAGAGTAATAAATAAATTAGTGAATGATTACCTTAAGATTTTACCAACTAGTTTTGGAGTAAAAGAATCGTTATTGTCCTACATGAAATGTGTTGATATTGATGATTATAGAGGAAGAATGGATTATGAGTCAGTAAATTGTAGAGTTATTAGTAGAGCTAATGAAGTGATCTTAAGTGAGTCAAATGAACAAAACAATCTGGGTGATGGAGTGGAAGGAGGTCTGCATTATATAGTGGACAATGTGCATGTATCTCTTTTTATTGAAGTAGAGCAGGAAATGTTGAATGAGATAGCAGGAAAGGCGGAAAATTATAGAGAAAGGGACAGTAAGAAGAAAGATTTAGAGTTGCTAGCTATATGCAATGGAGGAAAATTTCAAGATAAACGTTCTTTGCCAACAGATCTTGGTTTTTCGGAAATTGAACGTTTATATAAAGATATGTTATCGATAGCATTTAAATGGGGAGGGGAATTCGAAGCACACACACTATACGAGAGGTTATCATCATTTAACCCTTGTGTTTTTGTTGGGGCAGTGCTACTGGTAAGTGGTGTCGTATCACATATTATGAAAATGCATACTATAGCAGTAGTTGGAATAATTTCTGGATTGGCATGCATAAGCCTCGCGTTGTACGGTGCTCTAGAGCCGAGCACAAAGCTTGAAAAGGTAGAACAATCCTTCCAATCCAACGCAAGAGAGCATTCCTAAAAAACACAAACACCAATGATTTAGAAGAACCTCTCCATTAACTCAAAACTTAACCCTTCCCAACTTAGGCTACCTGAGTTCCTGAAGCCGTAGATTAACACAATTTCCGATTTGATCAACTTCAATATTACTAAGCGCTGTACTTGCCTTATAAGAACAGTAACACCATACTGCAAGAAAAGTTAACGCAGCCACGGTAAGCGAAATACATATTGCTAAATTAAACATCGTTAAACTTGCACCAACAGAAAACGCCCCAGACAACACAAGAGAAACAGAAGCATAGGTCATCTGCTTTCTACTATAAGTGCTTGCCATCAAGAGTTGAGACTTTACTGCTTTAAACTGTTCAGTAAGTTTAGTTGGGTTATCAGCCTTTTTACTATAACCTTGTGTCACATTAACTAGATCACCATTCTTTAAGTACATTTCAGCTTGGTCTGAGTTATCGAGCTCTTCTCTTCGTTTAACAGCCTCAAGCTCATTATACAAATTTTGTTCAGAGCGAAAACTTGAGATCTCGGTACTTAAGCTTTCTACAGAATCCCCTACTTGTTCACATTTTGACCTTAATTCCTCTAGTAACATACTATTTTCTGACAGCAATTCACCTATTTTTCTCTGCATTTCATCTATCTTTTGTCTCAACTCTTGTTCAATTTTGACTTCCTTATGATACCCGTTATTCGATTGAGTAACTTCTCTCGATTTGCTTATTTTTCCTATTTTTGTAGCACCACTTTTTTCCTCAGTTCGTTCTGGAAGGTGTTTGTAAAACTTGTTCATACCGTCTATTTCTTCCTTCAAATGCTTATTCTCTGCAAGCAACGTACCTAGACGTTCCTTTAGACTTTGCTGAGTACTACATTGCTCCTCTAGCTCTTTGTGTTTGTCACACAGAAGATTACCCAGCTCTTTACATTTACCAAGAAAATCCTGATTATCTTTTGCAAGCTGGAGTTTTTCTTCGGTTAATTGTTGATTTTTCTGATCTATAGAAGAATTAATTCTTTCTTCTATTTTCAATTTTGATTTTAAATCATAAATTTGTTGTAAGCAAGCTTCGTGATTTTCTTCAGACTTATCTTGTAGGCGATTTTTGCTACGTTCGTTGATCAGTTCCTCTACTACAGAAAGAAAATCTTTTAAATATTCTCTTATATCTTTTATCTTTTGACCTAACAAGGGAATACTTAGTTCTTCTATTATTCCTCTTATATCAATGAATACGCCAGCTATCAGTCTAATAAGTTCAGCCATTCTACTTGCACCCTTTAAATTCATCCTGTCACTAAGTTCGCTCTCATTAACTAGATATTCACTTATGGAAGACGGCTCACATAAGCTGATCTGTTTAGTCGGAGTACTTGTATTAATCCGATCCTCATCCAAGTTAGCAAGTGGGTTGATGTCTAATATACCATCAATACCCGAAGTATTGAGAGCCATATTACTAGCCACAACTATTTCACTATCATTAAGATAATCTTGCTCTCGTCCCTTATTCGTGCTAGTTCCTGTTAGACTAGTAGATAAAATTTCTGGCTGTAAACCTTGTTCATCACTTTGAAGCCTAGTATCAACCTCACTGAGGGGAGTTAGATTATCATCCATTGAGCTACTGGGATTATCTTTACCGCTTTTTTGTGCTAAAGCTGGCATTTTAATAGTGGTAGACCATCAAAAGGACTAGCTGTAATTAGACTTATTTCTTTAGATAATATTTCTAGGCTTTCTTTATCAATCATGCGCAGATAAAGTTCATAGATATCATGACTAGAGAAAGAAAGCCTGAACTCTAGGTTAGACTTTTTAGAAATTAGAATAATACTCCGAACATCAGTATGAGGAAAATTAATGCTTAACCCGCTATTGTTAGAGAGATTCTTTAATACCTCAATAATACTAACAATTCCTCTCGGAGGAACAGCCTTGTGGTCATCTGGAATTGTAACATACAAATCTCTAACCTTAATTGAAACTTTTTCGCTCTCAGTTAACAGGTTTGCTAAATTCATTAAAATTGAGTTTTCTGGAATAAAATAACTTTCAACAACAGTATTTTTATCTTCAACAATGGACTCATTCCAGTCATCAGTTTGTTCTTTACTTAACGATGATGTGCTTCCTTCAAGAGTGTGCTGACCAAAACGCTCCGTATGCTGTCCTTCAGTAGCTAACCCATCACTTGCACAGACCTGCCCATCCTTTGAGATATACCCTAACACCACACTCCCTCAATCTATAAATACATCATGTGCAATAATTAGCATAAATTAAGAGTCAATACAAGTATAATTTTTCATATTTTTTAGAGAGTTGTATTCTCCTACCGTAGCTTCATATGACTTTGAGCCTGCTATCATATACATTTTACCAGTATAATCTATTATATACTTAATTTTATATGTAAATTCTCAATAACCCTCATCTGCCAGGAAGATCATCTGCAGAACTGTGTCCTAAGTTGTCCTTTATACGAAGAACATCCTTAACTGATATAAGAGTATCTGGCCTCTGCGCACGATCATTCCATATGGCATACGATAAAACTACTGTGTCTCCATCGGTAATACGCTTATATCCTCTACATTGCAAATAACTATTTAACTGATTATTTGCCTCTTGTATTTTACTCTGTAGTTCGTAATCATCAGCAAACTTCAGCTCTTTCGCAATTGGATGAACACCACCTCTACTTTCTGCAGACCTTAATAACACCAAATCTATCTTCTCTCCTCCTCCCAACTGGAACTCTATAATTATCCTAGCTGGATTATCACAAGTATAAAACAATCCATGCAACACAGAATGAAACCCAACCTCTCGGGCATTATTTCTATTCACTACCCACTTTAACGGAAATAACACTTTGGAAATTGCTTGAAATAATGCCTTATGCCTATTGATATCTTGCCAGCCTGTATTCATCATAACATTTGCAGTGCTGTGTATATTACTAACACCACCTATTGTTAAAAGCTCACCTTGAAAAGACTGATTGCCCTTACTCTGTAGATAATCGGCAGGTGATTGAAATGGTGTCACATCAACTGCTAAACCAAGATCATCCTCATCTCTTCTCCTTGGATTCAACGTGCATGCTACTTCATATACTCTAGCATCTGGCCAACGTGACAAGTCTAGACCTTGTATGGGAAATTGGTGAGCTAACGCATGACGAACATCAAGCACAATAATTCTTTCTTCTCCTTGCCATAATGCCCGTAAAACCATAGTTAAGGCACGGTCCCGAACATTTACTTGTGCAACCCTTCCTTGCGGGCCTAGCATTTTATCGTTATCGTGGTAATTGAACAGGTATTTAGTTACATCTACCCAATTTCCTCCTGCTACCATAATCCTTTTTTTCGCAAATGCAGTACTTGCAAATGCAAATCCAGTCGTATAGGAAAACACTCTGCTATTAGTACCTCTTACGTCAGGTACGGCAGGTACACCAAAAGATGGATATAATAAATAATTTCTAACGTTCTCTCTAATCTCGTCTACAGAACCATTAAATAGCCTTTCCAATAAAGAAGACCCTTTATCCAGAAAGTCTTGAGTGCTAAGCCGCAAACGCTGATCCTCATCTAAATCAAAATTTAATCCAACACAGACAGCACTACCTGATGAAGTATGAATTGATATAGATGAGACAGGACATCTTATGACGTAATTTTCAGCTTGTTCCAATGCTTGATCAGCACTCTCTCCTCCAGCTTTGAGCTCGATTATAATAGGAACAGAATCCCTTAGCCTATCCACTCCACGTATAAGGAAAGTAATATCTGTATATCCACCTCCTACAAATAACTCAAGATAAATGCCAGCCGTGTGGCGATACCTAAAGTTCATCAAAAACCCTGACAGAAAGCCATGAAGTCTGACTCCTTGCCATTGAAATCTAGTACATGATTATATCTATTGTAGATGTCAATTATGTAATTGAAAACGTTCCTAATGGTAGCAAAAACATAATCTGCGTTATTACTTGCCAATCTTCCTAACAAATTTGATAAGTTACCTTGCTGCATAGTTCTGACAACCTCTTCAAAACCATCGCACAGAGATGCTGAATCTTGAGTAAATGCTTCATCTTCAGAAAATCGCTTACATCTTATTGCTTCCTCTTTTTCGTCTTCTCCTAGATTTTCTGCCCATACAAATATTTTATACTCTTCCCATTCTAATTCTAGTTTTCTTCTTTTAGTACCATCCCCCTGCAGTTTACGTTCTACCCACTGTTTCTCTTCTTCACTGAATCTTGAACCAATGCTGTTTGTCCTGTCAGCAATAGTGTAGCACCTTACTATTTGCCTGCCGTTTCTGTCTTCAGTTAAAATAGCAACCTTTAAATTTCCTTTTCTAGGGTTATCTGGATCATTGTCAAAACGAAAGAAAATTCTTTCACTGTCCTTTGCAATATCAGAATCAAATGCAGTAGCAAACATACCGAAAAAGAATGCAGGGAAAAAGCGATCCTTACCAACTGAATGCAGAAAAGATGGACATTGATCTAAAAAAGACTCGAACCTTTCTTCAAATTTCTGATATTCTCCATCTAGCAAACTTCTAACTAACCCTATATTTTCACCATTGTTATGCATAAAACACCTCTACTTACTATGACTAGACAAACCACTAACACCAGGAGATGCTAGTTCGGTACGGAGATCACTAGAAACACTTACTTCATAAAACAACTCCCCCATTAGCTTACTATAGGAAATATTCCTTACCATACCAGGCATACTAACCATTTTTAAGTCATTAACTACGTAATCTTTAAAACTTGCAAGATCTTCTGATGAACAATTCTCTTCTGCAAACCGTAAAATTTCTAATATCTGATCTTTTATTCCAACATCACCTCCAGCTTTATTTCTATTCCAATCTGTAATGAATGCAGCGAATACAGGTGTAACTAGAGCTTTATCATCGGAAAAAAGAACTAGCTTTTTATGCTCACTAAAGCGATTGCACCTCCAAATACCCATAATGGTTGACCTAGCTTGAGCACTTAACTCAGGATTTTCCAATATCACATTTGAAAGAGAGGAAAGTAGGAGTCCATAATCACGACCTGAAAGTATTTTATCTGTAGGCACCGAAACTTCTTCATAGCACAAGCGCTTTATCATATCTTGGACTGTATCAAGAAAACTCCACTTGATTAACCCATTAAGAAGCGAATATACTCCCTGATCTTTTTCTGATAATTTAACTAACAGCTCACGTTTTGTTGAGTCATCCATTTTATGCAAACAAAAATCCAAAACAGTAGCACGATTAAAGTTAGATTGAATAGAGGATAAGGTTATAACTGCATTAGTAACTTCCTCTTTTCTCTGTTGCTCACTCAAGAGATTATAGAAATATTCCACTCCCTGACTCCATTTAAAATCTACAGCTTTTCTGAAGCGACCTATATTACTGTATTCTTTTAATTTTAATTCTTCAGACTCTCTATCAATCCAAAAGCTGAACACAGGATCATAACTTTCCATGGAGTCTAGCAAATCATTTCTTATGTACTTGTCATTCACAGGATTACCCTCCATGTCTACTGCATCAGGAGAAACTCTACCTTTATAAGACTCAAATTGCTCTTGAAAGAGCGGATGAATTTTATCTACTACACAATACCTGCAAGCCATGTTATACCTACAGAATGGGTTATCTATTGCTTCTATCTTTTCTTCAGTGAGCTTCTGTCCTAAGATTGCATTATTTAATTTTGTATCTGACCAACAACTCTCATCACGAAACATTTTGTACAAGAATTGTAGCTTATCATCTTCTAGGTATTCTACCTGTCTAATGTAAGTTTTCACCCATCTTTCAATAGCTAAACGCCTTTCAGCAGCAGTTTTGGAATCTATATGTTCAATAACACTTTGTAACTTATTAAGTACTGTAGCATGACGTTCTGTCGTTCTTGGCATTGCACTCTCCATATAAAAATATTTATGGTATTATATAAAAGTTAGAATTAAATAGCTACCTATAATTACCAAGGATAAAAACTTTATGAAAAACATTTTCTATATTGAGCAGATACAAAAATTCTATTGGAATTTACAGACAATACCTTAATTTCTCAGCATCATAAAAATTTTAAATGTTTACTTTGTTTAAAAAGAAAATAGATCGTATATTTGTAAGAACAAGCCGCGTAAAAATAAGGTTATAAAAATAGAAGATTTAAATTGTTTCCATAAACTTAGGCAAAACAGTTCGTATGTAGATATTGATGAAATGGGCTAATATGGGTAGTTTTAGCGTATAGCAAAATCACTATATTAAAAAGTTCGTATGGTACACTTGGTAGATCAACGCATCCCAAAAAAACTTGTTCTCACGGGTGTTACTTATGCTTTCTCGAAGCATTTAGGTTTTCTACATAATATACGCTCAATTAATAGCAACGTGTTTAAAAATAAAGATTAATTTACAGACAAAAATTGTTGCAAAGATATATTGAAATTCGTATCATTTAGGATATGTTATTTTGTGATAAAATAAATGGGTAAAAGAAAAAAAAATACTTCCTTATACATAAGCCGTCTGGAGGCAACTAGTATCTATAATAGTTTAAGCAAAGTAAAATTCGATAGTGATGATTCAGGTAATCCTTTAACATGGGCAGATAATTTTAATATAGATAGTTTTATGAATCAGGCAATTGGAAAAGGTGAACTTGCCTACTACATTGCTCCCGTTTGTCCTGGTCTTAATCATGATGATTATATTCTAAACGTACTTCAGCATGTTTGTAAAAGGAGAACCAGAGATGGTTCTTGTATAAATGATCATTATGATATTGAATTAGATAAGCCTTTTGTTTCTATAGTTAATATTGCAAGTGTTTTTGCTAATAAACCTCAAAATGTTAACGAAGAAGGGGGATCTCACTGGGTCGGTTGGGTGTTGCTGCCTAAAAAATATACAAATGTAAGTGGTAAAGTAATAGAGAATAATAAGTATAGAGTTTATTTTTTTGATTCTCTCGCTAAACATAAACTTCCTAAGAAACTTGTACAAAGTATGACCGGAATGATAAAAAGTGAAGATTTTCACGAACTTTCCCACGTGTATTCAGAATTTGAGAGATTTGTTCCCCTTTGTTCAAAAGATGAAATAGATTTTATTGATACTCATGATATTACAGGACAACAAAGGAATTCTGCTGACTGTGGTTGGTGGGCTTGTTATTATGTATTGATGACCGTGTATACTGGGGATGTAGAATTTCTCAAAAAATTGCAAGGAAGAGGATTATCTGCAAAGCCTTTACGGAGTATAATGAATTTGCAGGAACCCATTATAAATAAAGACAAAAGAAGCAAACGAAAAGACTCTTTTTATGAAAACAAGTTACTTACCGGTTCATTATCCGCTGGGCATGACTTATTAACTTATATGGTTGTTTTTTCTTCGCGTTTTGTTGTTGTCTTTGAAAAGCATTTTCTAGAATTTTCTCAAAGGTTGCTTGAGGGAAGATATGAGGAAGGCAAGTATGCTGCGCTTTTCAACAGAGTCATTCCTGTCTTCTCTAATCCTTATGATTTTTTACCTTATGATAAAAGTTACTCCACCTCTCTGTCATGTGGCTTACAATGGATAGCGACTTCTATCTCAAAATTTTTTCAAAAGAAAAAGGTTGAATCTTTAACTAGCAAGATACACAAGTTTTATGTCAATCAGCCAGATGCTAGGATTATGTTCATTAAGGTTGCTATGCATATTTTTATTGCTTATGAGGAGCAATTTGCAAGGGAAAAAGAATTATCAGGGAAAGATACAATCTATAATTTAATCTATGATTTAGCAGATGATTCTGTGAGCAGGATAATAGACTACTTTGCCTCAAATACTGAAACTGAATTTAATATCGAGGAAATGCTCAAAGGGGTTATACATGGTAATTCAAAAAGGTACAGATCCGGTGTTTCTGGGATTCCTAATTTTCAAAGAGGACATAAGACCTTTGTTTCTACTACAAAATTCATTTCTGCTCCAGGGATAAAGCATGATAAAGATTATTACCAATTAGAATTAGACTCTAATGTCGAGGAATTCTCATCATGGGGGTTTCGTGATCTCTTTCCTGGGGAGATTAATCGTTGCGTAATTCGTGATGGGACTTTATGCTTCCTAGAATTCCCCCATCTGGTTTACAGAAAAGTAGAAGTTGATGAAAAATCGAGGTACAAATACTGTCTTACAGAAGAAATGTGTTTCGACGAAATACCTCGTGTTCACTCTTCTTTGGAAAATGCTAATTGGCAGATTACTGGAGAGTTAAAATTTTTGGCAAAAGAGATTTTGGAGGTTTGTAATCGTAAGTTTAGTTCTTCTTTAGACTCTGTACAACATGCTAGAGGTGAGGAGGATGTTAATGGTCATGAAGAGACACAGATTTTTCCAACCAATTTATTTTTGCTGATGAAGCCAACAACTTCGTTTTTCAATAAGATGTCCTCCACGAATATAGTTTCGCCAGAGGAAAAGTTACATTTTTTTGCGCAGGTGCTCTTATCGAGTTTTTTGTTCTTGGTAGAAAAGCTTGTACTTCCAGATCAGCTCGTACTATTCCGCTCGAACACGCCTCATCAATGTGCTCAAGGTTTATCTGCTTCTAGAATAAAAGAGATCAAGAATTTTTCCAGATTAATGCAATCCCTGCCTTTTGGTGATTTAGAAAAATGCCTCTTAAGTTCTGGGGTTAGGCTTTTTCAAGGCTTCGAAAAACCGTTTCAGTCTGTTACGGAATGTCAATCAAACGCTACAGTAATAGCAACTCTATCATCTTGTGCCGCTTTTAGAATGGTGGACTATATTTCAAAAAATTTCAATATTCAACATTTATCATGTGATTTGATGGTGGAAGCTGCCCTTTTAGGTGGTTGTGATGAAGGGTCATCACCTTTGTCTTGTGTAAAAAGTGGTGATAGCAGTGTGAACGCTAATGAAATATATGATAAAACACCCGTATTTGTATCAGAAGGGGAAATATTCTCATATTCCGAAAATTTTATTATCAAACATGGCACTAGGTTGCCTTTCAATTTTGAGAAAAAGGGAAGTCAATCTTCTTCCCAGCATCGCAAAATCTTTATGGTAGATGTAAATAACTTTTCTCAGCAGCAACCTCATAAGCATGTTTTACAAAACATTGATGTTGTAAACAAATGTAATTTAATAATGGAAGAAATGTTGCGTGATGAACGAGCTCAGAAGTCCGATATACTTCCTGTTGCGCAAAAGTGCTCTGAAGTACTTGATGCAACGCAAAATCTCCACGCTAAAGTCGATACTCTTCTAGCCTGCGTGAGATATGCGTTCCCAGGTGTTGATGGTAGAGGAGGTCCTGGTGGTGGTCCAGGGGGACCTGATGATGGTAGAGGAGGTCCTGGTGGTGGTCCAGGGGGACCTGATGATGGTAGAGGAGGTCCTGGTGGTGGTCCAGGGGGACCTGATGATGGTAGAGGAGGTCCTGGTGGTGGTCCAGGGGGACCTGATGATGGTAGAGGAGGTCCTGGTGGTGATACGGAGAGTTCTGGTGATTCCTCTATCGATTCCCTATCAGAAAAAATCGGAAACACCTTCTTGACTTCACATAATAACGAGGAGTCGCTATGTCACTTAAGTATAAAACGCAAAAATGATTCACCTGAGAACTGTAGTAACAAAAGGGAGAAATATGTTAAAGAAACGGGGGAAAGAGGTTCGCAACCTGTCTGGTTTGGAGTTAGAGATCCAGTATCGTTTTTTACTGGAAGAGAAAGAGAATTAGAGGATTTATATAGTAAAATGCAGAGTAGTTCGAAGAGATTATCGCTCGTGTCACGAATGCTATGTTTAGTTGGGTTGGGTGGTATTGGTAAAACTCAGTTAGCTAGGAAGTATATAAAAAAATATGCCAAGGATTGTAATGAAAATGTGATATGGATAAACTCCGTAAGTAAGGCAAAAATTGTAGAATCTTTTCTTGAGCTTGACAGAGATCATGGGTTGAATTTCTCTACACCAGCTACTGGTGAAAAGGTGAAGCCTATAGAGATCATTGTTAAAAAGGTGTTTAGTTTTTTTGCAACTAACAAAAGTTTGTTTATTTTTGATAACCTTGACAAGATTGAAGATATAAGTTGTTTTTTGCCATTGAATATTCAATATTCAGGGAATAGCTGGCCTCATATTTTGATTACTTCTCGTAATCGAGACTGGGAAGGGGAAATGGAGCGTCTAGAACTAGGGCTTATGAGTTACCAAGATGCTGTTATGTTTGTAAAGAATGGATTAGACATAGAGGATGAATCTCAAGAAAAGATAGGAATTTTGCTGGAAAAACTACAATATTTCCCTTTAGCGATTCAGCAAGCAATTTCGTATATCAGAGATCGAAGATTAGTAGATAAGTTTGGTATTGATGATTATTTAAACCTATATGTGATCGATAAGAAGAAGCTTCTTAGTTATACTTTACTTTCTGATATTAATAACGAATATTTCCATACGACTCTTGTGACGTGGAAAATCACAGTAGATAAGATAAAAGGTAATCGAGAATATGGGAGGCTTGCTTTGGATATCCTTCATGTTATCTCCTACCTTGGGTCAGATGATATTCCCGTAGAGCTGTTTTTAAGTTTAGTAGAAAAAGATAACAGTGAGTTGAAGTTTTCCATCCGGATGCTTGTGGCAAGTTCTATAGTAGATATCACAAAGGAGAAAAGCTCGGTGAGTGTTCATCGGTTGGTTCAAGAAGCAATGAGACTAATATTAGAGGAACTAGGTAAAAGCAAAGAAGTTATGAAAAAGACTTTTAGATTACTCATGGATTTTCTCTTTGATAGTACTGGCATCGGTGAGGTTTATGGTAGGAAAAAGCAATTTTTGAAACACTCGGGAGAGTTGTTTTTCCATATGAGTGATTGGCTAGTAAAAGAGAGTGGAGACAAAAAAACGGTAAGAGAAGATTACCTGTCGTTACTCAAATTGATACCTAACTCTTATCCTGATTGTTGTAGCTCGGCAAGACAAAAAGAATTATACAAAAAGGCTCTGCCTATTCTTACTCAGCTTTACGGACCTGAGAGTCTTGAGGTAGCTGAAGTGCAAGAGTTCCTTGCTAGAATATATGAGATTTTTGGTAAGTATGAGAAGCAAAAGAAGTACCTTCAAAAGTGTTTGTTTGCTTTTACAATGTTTTATGGATCTGATACTCCTAAGGTGGCTGAGGTAATGAAAAAGCTAGCAATAGCTTGTGAGGATTTGGGTCATCATAAGGAGCAAGAGGAGTATATAAAAAAGGTTCTGCCTACTCTGATAAGGATTCATGGCCCTGAGCATATTGAAGTAGCTGAAATGCGAGAGAGCCTCGCTGCAGCATATGAATGTTTAGGCAACCATAGGGAGCAGAAGGAGTGTCTTGAATGTCTTTTACCTGTTTTTGAAAAGGTTCCTGGATATAGCGATAAAGTAACTGAAGTCTTGGAAAAGCTAGTTCAAGCCTCTATATCGCTAGATGATATACAAGGTGAACAGAAGTATCTTGAATGCCTTTTACATCACGTTATGAAGGTTGGTCACGATAAAGTTCCAAAATTAGCTAAAATAGTCGTAAAACTTGCTGGTTTACATAGAGATTTAGACAATTATGATAGGTACATCTACTATCTTGAGGAGCTTTTGTGTTATTTTATCACGTTTTTTTCCTATGATAGTCACGAAGTAGCTAATTTGTTGGTTGAGATTGGTAAAGCTCGTTATCTTGTACGTGACGATGAAGGAAGTCAAAAGTATTTTCTAAATGCTTTCTTCATTTTCGAAAAGATTGCTTGCCCTGATAATCTTGATAATTTTGTACTAGCTAGAGCGATGGTAGAATTTAGTGAATCTGCTAAGAATTCAGTTAGTAGTGAAGATATTAAAGAGTTTTTACCTGTTTTTAAAATTCTTCCCATTCTTAATATTGAAGCATTCTCTAATGAAGTAATAAAACCCAGTGGAGTGTGTAAGAGTTGTAGTAATCCTAAGGAGAGATTTGATAGGATTGTGGACGTGTTGAATAATGGCAAACTAGATTTGCTGGTAGATATCCTCAGCTCATGTTCGTATGATCCTTCTAGTGTATTTGATGAAGCATCAGTGACACACTTTAAAAAGATGTACAGTTCCAGAGTGTGATGGTATGATAAAATATGAGAAAAAAATACCATCAAAGGAGGAGTTATGGGACAAATATTGCATGGGTGCGCCAAAACAACACAGACGATTCGTAGAGCAATACAAAATAGAAAAGAGAGCATAGCAAAACTCTCCAAGCATTATAACCTTAATCCAAAAACTATTATTAATTGGAGAAAACGTTCATTTACGAAAGATGCTGATATGGGTCCAAAGCGTCCAAGATCGACTGTTTTAACGCTAGAAGAGGAAGCTATAATAGTTACATTTCGCAAGTATACACTACTGCCACTAGATGATTGCCTTTACGCTCTGCAGTCTACAATTCCGCGTTTGACTCGCTCTAGCTTGCATCGTTGTTTACAAAGACACAACATTAGCAGATTACCAACTGTTGATGGAGAAGTTAAGTCAAAAAAGAAATTCAAACAATATCCTATCGGTTACTTTCATATTGATATTGCTGAAGTTAGAACTGAGGAGGGCAAATTACATTTGTTTGTTGCTATTGATAGGACATCCAAATTTACCTATGTTGAGTTGCGTAACAGTGCTACAAAACCCATAGCTGCTGAGTTCTTACGTAATTTGATTAGAATTTTACCGTATAAAATCCATACTATAGCTCTTTTTACAATAATCCGAACAGACCGTAATATGCTACTGGCCTGCTATAGCCATAAACACATATCTTATCGCATTCGGACTATTATAAGAAAGGCTATATTTTGACAGATAACGGTATACAATTTACAAACCAGAAGCGTCATAAGTATGCTTTCCAACACATATTTAATAGAGTTTGCGAAGAGAATGTTATTGAACATCGTTTGACAAAAGTTAGCCATCCTTGGACAAATGGGCAAGTTGAGCGTATGAATAAAACTTTAAAGGATGCTACAGTTAAGAAGTATTACTATCAATCGCACCAGCAACTTAAAGAACACCTTTATAACTTTGTTATGGCTTATAATTATGCAAAGAGACTCAAAACTCTTAAGGGTCTTACTCCTTATGAATTTATATGTTATCAGTGGACACAGTCTCCAGAATTATTTATACTAAATCCACACCATCACACTCTGGGACCATACATCTTAGAGCCCAAAGTTATTTAAGTAATGCTTCTATTCAAAGCCATGTAACTCAGGATAGGAATTTTAGGCTACCTTAACTTTTCGATCTCATTGAAAGGAAGGTCAGTGATTTTAGAGATAACATCAATAGGAACACCGGCTTTGAGTGAGTTTTTAGCCACTTCGATTTTTTCTTCTAGTCTACCTTCTAGTCTACCTTTATGAGTAGCATCATCGAGTTTTTGAGCGAGGACAGCCTGTTCATCAGGAATACGCTTGATCTCTTGTTCATAGGCAATAAATTCTTTTTCAGACCAGTTGAATCTATTTAGTTCTTCATAAGCTCTTTTAATTATTAGATCACTTCCTATTATTCTTTCTAGCTCTTCTTCACTAGTTTCATCTGCATATCTAAAGAAGTAGATCCATTTCTCAACAATACTTGAAAGCTGATCTTCCTTCGTTTTTGTAAATTTAGGTAATTCAATAAATATAAAGTAAAAATCTTTCAAATCATGTTCATTAGTGTCTTCATCTCTAATAGTATGTTTTGATTTATACTCAGACTTATCAGGAAATAAAATACAATCTGCTATAGCAATAAAGATAATTTCCTTAAGGTCATGGTATTGATCACCCTTACTAGCTTGTCTTGAATAAGCTTTAGCAGCGTAGTATTGGGCACGTTTTTCGAAGCCTTTGGTTTTAGCGACCTGCATTTCGACTATCACTTGTAGCCCACTTTCGTCTCTACAAAGAACATCAACAATGCTTTGTTTTTTAGAGGCAATATCAGGGTCTTGAATAGTACTTAAAAACTCTATACCCTTTATTGCACTTTTTCAGGTGAAGCCAAGGATGTCATTGAGGAAGTGAATGAGAATATCCTTATTTTTTTCAGTACCAAGGATTTCATCTTTCAAGTCTTTATAGTCCAGTAGGCTGGTATAGCTGGACTCAAGCAGTAGAAGATTTTCTTCATGCAAAAGAAAGTGAACAATTACTAAAAGTATGGATAAATACTACGCTTGGAGAAACCTGGGTAGACAAAGGAGAAGTACCAGATTGGAAGCAATTATTTAACAGGAGAGAATTTTTTCCCGTAGGCACAGTACCTAGGAGAGAAGTGGTGCTTACTGCAGGAGTAGATGTCCAAAAAGATCGTTTAGAAGTAGAAGTTGTAGCATGGGGAAAAAGCCGCGAAAGTTGGTCAATAGAATACCGAGTATTTGAAGGTGATACTGGAAGAGGAGAAGTATGGGGAAAACTCTCTGAGCTCTTAAATCATCATTTTATCGGTGAAAATGGTCTTGAATACATGATAAGTATGATGGCGGTTGATGCTGGGTATGCGACACAAGAAGTATACAATTGGGTAAGAGGTCATCAAGGCTCTGGAAGAGTAATGGCAGTGAAAGGTGTAAATAAAGCTCTAGTACCACTTAGCAGCCCAAGTAGAGTAGATATAACAGTTGGTGGTCAAAAGCTAAAAAGAGGAATAAAGCTCTGGCCAGTGGGAGTATCGATTTTAAAGTCAGAACTTTTTCAATTACTTAATGTTTTAAAGGACGGTGAAGAAGCTCCAGCAGGATACTGTCATTTTCCCGAGTATGCACCTGAATATTTTAAGCAGCTAACGGCAGAGCAATTAGTCAGCAAAGTAGTAAAAGGTTATACCAAACAAGAGTGGCAAAAGGTAAGAGAAAGAAATGAAGTATTAGACTGTAGGATTTATGCAAGAGCAGCATCGATAGCACTGGGAATAGATAGATGGCCAGAGAGTAAATGGAATAGTTTAAGTGAAAAACCAGAAAGTAAAAAATCAAAGAAAATAGTGAAAAGCAAATGGATCAGCGAGTAGTAAATGTATAACGAAGATTATCTAATTCAAGTTGAACAAGCAATAAAGAAGCTTCAGAGTGGCGAAAGAGTGGTATCAATTGCATATGGTGACCATGTGGTGAGATATGCTGAAGTTCAGATAAATGATTTGCTCAGCCTCAGACAACGCATCAAAGGTGAACTAAAGATTGCTGGAATGAAGCCTAAACGAAAGATTATTTTTGCAACAAATAAAGGAGTTATATGAGGGAAAATTTTCTGAGAAAAGTTGTAAAAGAGGAAT
This sequence comes from Wolbachia endosymbiont (group A) of Tromatobia lineatoria, assembly GCF_964028565.1. Taxonomy (NCBI): domain Bacteria; kingdom Pseudomonadati; phylum Pseudomonadota; class Alphaproteobacteria; order Rickettsiales; family Anaplasmataceae; genus Wolbachia; species Wolbachia endosymbiont (group A) of Tromatobia lineatoria. The sequence continues at coordinate 440,834 of NZ_OZ034791.1, read as the reverse complement.
ATTCTGAATTTTTAGAGCAATTAAAAACTTTTATAAAACTATGGGAGAATAGAGAGAGTCCAGTAAATGGAATAATAGATTTGTCACATTGGCAAGAAAATGTGAATTTTAAGCTAGACAAAGAGAATGGTATAGTTGGAGTAATTCACAAGGCAACACAAGGGCTAAAACATGTGGATTCAAAGTATGCGAAGAGAAGAAAGAAAGCTGAAGAAGAAGGATTACTCTGGGGAGCATATCATTTTGGCACAGAAGGAAACGGCAAGAATCAAGCTGATCATTTCCTAAAAACGGTAGGCGAAAGCAAAAATACCATACTTGCGCTGGATATTGAAGAAAACAAAAGTGGCAAAAATATTGCAGTTAAGCAAGCTGAGGAATTTGTAAAGAGAGTTGAAGAAGTAACAGGAAGATTACCCCTAATTTATGGCAGTAGCTATTTTCTTAAGGATTTTGCCACGCCAACTTTGACAAAATGTCCATTATGGATAGCAAGCTGGAGAAAAGAGCTCACATTACCAAAAGGCTGGAATGATTGGATTTTATGGCAATATACTGACGGTAAAACAAATCCAGAGCCACATGAAGTAGAAGGAATCGGAAAATGTGACAGAAATAAATTTAACGGAACTTTGAAAGAATTAAGAGAATTTTGGTTAGTATGATGCTGAAAAATTTCAAACAACTATTTAGTAAGCCAAAAATCAAAAGTTCTGCTTGGGATGCGTCAGGCTCAGGAAGAAGGGTAATATATTGGCAAGGAGAAGCGGGAAGCATAAATAATTTGCTTGCTCAAAGCCTTGAGCACCTGCGTAGTAGATCACGTGATATGGTGAGAAAAAATCCATATGCAGCAAATATAATTGATACGATAGTAAGTAACTCTATTGGAACAGGAATAAAACCACAATCAAAAGCAAGAGATGGGGAATTTCGAAAGAAGGTGCAAGAATTATGGCTAAGATGGACAGATGAAGCAGATAGTAACGGAGTAAGTGATTTTTATGGATTACAAGCTCTAGTATGCAGAAGTATGATAGAGGGAGGAGAATGTTTTGTACGCCTCCGAAATCGTAAACTCGAAGATGGATTTTCTGTACCATTACAACTGCAAGTACTTGAGTCTGAACATTTAGATAATAAAACAAATCAAACTTTAGGAAATGGTCATGTAATAAGAAACGGGATTGAGTTTAACAGGCTTGGGCAAAGAGAAGCATACTACCTATTTAAAGAACACCCTGGTGAAAGTACGTTTGGAAAGTCAGTGAGAGTACCAGCAAACGATGTTTTACATATCTATAGACCACTAAGACCTGGTCAGATTCGAGGAGAGCCATGGCTTTCAAGTATACTGCTAAAGCTTTATGAGCTTGATCAATACGATGATGCAGAGCTGGTGAGAAAGAAAACTGCAGCAATGTTTGTGGGATTTATTACAAGACTTGATCCTGAGGCAAATATCATGGGGGAAGGTGAAAGTAATGAGCAAGGAGTAGCACTATCAGGGTTAGAGCCAGGAACAATGCAGCTTTTAGACCCAGGAGAAGACATAAAATTTTCAGAACCGTCAGATGTTGGAGGAAGTTATGAAGCGTTTATAAGACAGCAACTGAGGGCAATAGCAATAGGAACAGGAATAACATACGAGCAACTAACAGGAGATTTAACCGGCGTTAATTATTCATCCATTCGAGCAGGGCTGATAGAGTTTCGCAGAAGGTGTTCAATGTTGCAGCATAACGTGATAGTGTTCCAGTTTTGTAGACCTATTTGGAATAGATGGCTAGAGTTAGCAGTACTTTGTGGAGAACTGAGTATAGATGAAAAAGTAGTAAAAGCAGCGAAAGAAGAAGTAAAATGGATACCACAGGGATTTGATTGGGTGGATCCGCTTAAAGACCAGCAAGCACAGCAAATGGCAGTAAGGAATGGCTTCAAAAGTCGAGCAGAGGTAGTATCAGAAATGGGTTACAATGTAGAAGAAATTGACCAAGAAATAGCAGAAGATCAAAAGCGTGCTAATTCTTTTGGACTTTGTTTCGATTGTGACGTTAATGTGCCATAAAATACAATAAGGGGAGGAAGGTGATGTGGATAAATAAACCAATAATGGTAGAGAGAAGAAGCTTTGAACTACTATCATTATATAACAGCAAACAACCTATCTTTAAGAATTTAAAGCATTTTCATATAAACCCAAAAGGAATAGCAATAATACGTATTTATGGAGTTTTGACAAAAAAAACAGAAGCTTTTGATCATATTTTAGACATGATTTCGTATGAAAATATTCATGAAGAGATAGAGAGTGCTTTAGAAGATAAAAGCATAGAGACGATTCTACTTGACATAGACAGTCCAGGAGGGGAAGTAAACGGTGTCTTTGACCTAGCTGATTTTATCTATAGTGCAAGAGGAAAAAAGAGGATAATAGCAATAGCAAATGATGATGCATATTCTGCTGCATATGCTATAGCTTCTAGCGCTGAAAAGATTTTTCTCACCCGCACTTCAGGAGTTGGGAGTATAGGAGTAATAGCAAGTCATATAGATCAAAGTAGATTTGATGAAAAGCAAGGTATTAAGTACACCACAATCTTTGCTGGTAGTCGAAAGAATGATTTAAACCCACATGAGCCAATGACGTCTGAAAGTCTGGGAAGCTTACAAAAAGAAGTAGACCGACTATATGAAATGTTTTTGCAGCTAATAGCAAGGAACAGAGGTCTTTCAATTGAAAAGATTCGATCAACAGAAGCAGGTCTATATTTTGGCGAGAAAGCAGTAGAAATAGGTCTTGCAGATGGAGTTACAACATTTTTTGAATTTATCAATAATCATAGGAGTGTTAGTATGACAACTAATGAGGAAGGCTACGAGAACTGTCGTAGAGAAATTTTAGAGATAATAAGATTATGTAATATATCAAAGATGCCAGAAAAGATAGGAGAATTTATTGAGCAAAGCGTAAGTGTTGAGCAAGCAAGGGAAGTTTTAATGGAGTTACTTGCAGAGCGAACAGCAAAAGCTGAGATTTTCAGCGCTTTACCACAAAATTCATCAGAAGATTTGATGATACAAGTAGCTAAAACTCGAGCGCAATCAAGTATTTAAGTTTTCTTATAACCGCCGCGTACAACAACTACAAACATGGCGGTAAAACTAAAGGAGAAAATAAATGAGGAAATTTTATGAATTGTATAACTGAACAAAATAATCTAGGTGACCTATTAAAATATGAAGCATCAAGTTTATATTCAAGAGACCAAATAACAGTAGCAAAAGGGCAGAACCTAAAGCTTGGTACAGTAGTGGCTCTCGATAAAGATAGCATGGTTAAGATAATAAATCCAACTGCAACAGATGGTACACAAACAGCAATAGGTGCGATAGTAAGTGATGTAAATGCGACAGAAAATGCCAAAGCAGTAATCATTACACGTATAGCAATGCTAGCAGATCATGCAATTGTGTGGCCAACAGGTATCACTGAAGAGCAAAAAGCTGCAGCAATAAAGCAACTTGAAGGACGAGGGATCATTGTCCGCAAGGGAGTGTAACTTAAATTAATAAGGGGGAAAAAGAATGCAAAATCCATTTACAAATACAGCATTTAGCATGACGGCACTAACAAATGCGATAAATATATTGCCGATAAATTATGGACGAGTTGAAAATTTAAATTTGTTTCCAAGTAGGTCAGTAAGATTTAGACATATTACTATAGAGGAGCAAAATGGAGTATTAAGTTTACTACCAACGCAGTTACCAGGAGCACCAGCAACAGTAGGAAAAAGAGGAAAAAGAAAGGTAAGAACATTTACGATTCCACATATTCCGCATGATGATGTAGTACTGCCAGAAGAAGTACAAGGAATAAGGGCATTTGGATCAGAAAGTGAACTGAAAGCGCTGGCAGACGTAATAACTGACCATTTACAGCTAATGAGAAACAAACACGCAATAACATTAGAGCATTTACGAATGGGAGCGCTGAAGGGAATTATTCTTGATGCTGACGGGTCAGAATTACTAAATCTGTATAACGAATTTGAAATAACACCAAAAGTAGTAAATTTTGCCCTTGGAACAGCAACAACAGATGTAAAACGTAAGTGTCTGGAAGTACTCCGGCATATAGAAGATAATCTAAGTGGTGAATATATGACGGGAATTCATGCACTGGTAAGCCCTGAGTTTTTTGATGCATTAACTTCCCATAGTAAGGTGAAAGAGGCATATGAGAGATGGCAAGAAGGAGCAGCGCTAAGGAACGACATGAGATCAGGATTTACATTTTGCGGAATAACATTTGAGGAATATAGAGGGCAAGCAACTGATCCTGAGGGAAATGTAAGAAGGTTTATAGAAAGAGAAAGTGGAAACTGTTTTCCAGTAGGAACAGCGAGCACATTTACAACATATTTTGCACCAGCAGATTTTAATGAAACAGTGAATACTCTTGGACAGCCACTCTATGCAAAACAAGAGCCAAGAAGATTTGATAGAGGAACTGATTTACATACGCAGTCGAATCCATTGCCAATGTGCCATCGTCCGGGAGTTTTGGTAAAAATTAGTTCTAGTTGATGAATATAGGAAAATTATTGGAAGCCCAGAACAGATAAAATCTGTAAAACCAAAAAGAAACTCCCTCTTTATTTTATGTTCTTTGGGTATAGTGTTATGAAGAAGCGCTTCTGCAGCTATAACCGAAACAATCAATGGTGCTATAAATGCCCGTTTGAAAGCATGGTTTTGGGGGAAATGGTAAAACCATTGATGGAGTTCTTTTTGGGCTACCTCGTTTAGAAGATTGTATAACCTAACCGTCCCAAGCTGAAGTGCTTCTTATCATAATAATATAGGAGGGATTTTATATGGCAGAAGCAAAAAGTAAATTAAAAACAATAAACCTTGATGCAGCAGGGATTGATATTGGCTCGACTGTACATTATGTATGTGTACCTGAAGGAAGAGATGAACAACGTATCCAAAAATTTGGGTGCTTTACAGTAGATCTACACAACTTAGCAAAGTGGTTAAAAAAGTGTCAGGTTAGAACTGTAGCCATGGAGTCAACTGGAGTATATTGGATTCCCTTATTTCAAATATTAGAATCACATAAATTTGAAGTAAAATTAGTAAATGCGCGACATGTCAAAAATGTGCCTGGTAGAAAGTCTGATGTTCAAGATTATCAATGGCTGCAACAATTGCACAGCTATGGACTGCTTCAAGGATCATTTAGACCGGATAATCAAATGTGTGTACTGCGTAGTTACGTTAGACAACGTGCTAATCTAATTGAAAATGCAGCTAAACATACTCAACGTATGCAAAAAGCGCTAATTCAAATGAATATTCAATTACACAAGGTTATTAGTCATATTACTGGGATAACTGGTATGAAAATCATTGAAGCTATAATTGAAGGCGAAAGAGATCCTGAGAAATTGGCTAAATTCAGGGATGCACGAATAAAAAATGATCAGTCTACTATAGCAAAAGCGTTAGCTGGTGATTATAGAGAGGAACACTTGTTTGTGCTAAAACAAGAATATGCAGCATATACTTTTTTTCAAGAGCAAATAACGGGATGTGATAAAAGTATAGAAAATTACTATAAAACATTTGAAACAAAGTCGAATGAGAACAGGGCATTGAATAAGACACGAAAGAGAAAACAGAAGAATAGTCCAGATTTTGCCGTAGATGAAGATTTATATCGAATAACGGGGATGGATTTTACTAGAGTTCCAGGACTTGATGTATTAAGTATACAGGCTATCATTTCAGAAACAGGTATAAATCACAATAAATGGAGGACAGAAAAGCATTTTTCTTCCTGGCTCGGATTAAGTCCTGCTAATAAAATTACAGGAGGGAAAATTATTGGAACAAGAACTCGTAAAGTTGTTAATCGTGCTGCAACTGCCTTGCGACTTGCTGCTCATTGTGTATCAAGAAGCAACACTGCACTTGGTGCATACTGCAGGAGGTTAAAGAAGCGACTAGGGATACCAAAAGCGATCACTGCTACAGCAAGGAAATTAGCATGTATTTTTTATAATATGCTAAAATATGGACAAGAATATGTAGAAAAAGGAATGAACTATTATGAAACACTCTACAAAGAGAGAGTAGTCAAAAATTTGACTAAAAAAGCAAAGGAATTTGGTTATATACTAATGAAAGAGGAGCCGATAGATGAAGAAGGTTCTTAGGAGTTTCTTAGAAGTTAGCATAAACGACCTCAAATATTAATATGCTTAAATAAAAAAACTGTCATAGTCAAGCTTTTTCGTAAGCTACCTGCCGCTTGAGCCAAAGCCCCCTGCATTGCGACCGGTTTCTTCTGCGCAGAATTCTTCTCTGTCATCCCAAATTACCTGAGATACAGGAGAAATAAGGATTTGTGCGATTCTATCTCCTCTTTTTATTTCGTATGGCTGATTACTTAGATTAATTAGACAAATTTTAACTTCACCTCGATAATCAGAGTCTATAGTGCCCGGAGAATTTAAGACAGTGATTCCATGTTTTGCAGCAAGACCAGAACGTGGGCGGATTTGCCCCTCAAAACCGTTTGGTATTGCAATCACAATTCCAGTTGGAACAAGTAATCTTTCAAGTGGATTTAAAACAGCAGAATCATTCAATGCAGCATAAAGATCCATGCCAGCACTCTGCGTAGTTGCATAACATGGAAGAGACAAGTCTTCTCCGTGTGATAATCTTTTTATTTCTACTTTAATTTTACTTCTTTGCACTCCAATTTACCATCTATGAAGACTCAATTATAGCATGTAAATTGTATCTGCAAAAGTGATAAATGTAAATGATGTCATTCCAGCGCGTGACGCTAGGCCATAAAATTCCTTGACAAGTTCAGTGCTCCTTTTTTTGTCATCCCAGTGCCTCTATGATGTCATTCCAGTCTGGAATCTAGTCCTTATTATGCAGCCACTTGGTTGAAATTAAGTCTTCTGGATCCCAGTGTCTGGGCACTGGGATGACATCATAAGGGCGCTGGGATGACACCCTGACAACCGTCATCCCGCTACTTGTTAGCGGGATCTAGAGATACCGCGAATGAATCGCGGTATGACGTAGATTGTTGTCATTCCAGTGTCAGCTACTTGAATGACACCCTCTTGGTATTCGTGTAGTTGCAAGCAGTATAGCTATAAATCACTCACAATCGATATGCTTGAATTACTCTCAGTAAATAAATCAAGCATAATGTTAGGTATTCTACCATCAACTATGTGAACAACTCCAGCACATTCCTCCGCCATTTTAACGTATGCCATAAGCCTTTCAATAAATTTTTCCCCTTTAATTTTCCCACAATCAATCGATGCATTTAAATTTTTAACAGATATCTTCCTGCCACCAATTTTATCTATTTCTTCATCTGTGTCACTCAAGATTATCATTTTAGATGCAGAAACTGCGATTGCGATTGCGCTTGCAGTGCTATCGGCATCAATATGATATGTTTCCCCATCTTTTCCATGACCAATTGGTGCAATAACTGGTATAAAATCTGATTCTTCAATAAAAAATAATATATCAGGATTGATTTCAGTGGGTCTACCGATGAACCCCATGTCTAATATCTTTTCGATATTATTTGATCTATCTTCTCTAAGCGTAGCGGTTATTTTTTCGGCTTTAATTAAGTTACCATCTTTTCCACATAATCCAATAGCTGAACCACCAGCAGAATTTATATACTGAACAATTTTTTTATTAACTGAACCACACAGTGCCATTTCAATGATTTTCATAGTGTCTTTGTCTGTAAGTCTGATACCATTCACAAACTTACTGTTCATATCCAGCATTTTTAACACTGAGTTAATTTCATATTCTCCGTCATGAATTATTACCGGATTTATACCAAGCTGCTTCAACAAGACAACATTATGCACAAAAGTATTAAATAGTGTTTCATCTAAGATTATTGTACCACCGCATTTAATGACAAAAGTCTCGCCTACAAAGCTAGGTATGTTAGATAGCACTTCAAGTAATATTTCTGCTTTTTGTTCAAATGATACCTCACCCTTTAAAAATTCACTACTCTTCATTTTTTTATCTTGTAAACTTGAAAAACTCATCTCTTACCTTGGTTATTTTATGCTTAACACGGATGCTCATTTGATGAATTGACACATTCTCATTATTAATCCATTTTTGAATATCTTCTATAACAGCACCTAAGCTTTTTTGACTTACTTTATCTATTTTTGTTAGCACAATGTTAAAGTTAATGTTATTATATATTAACCAATAAATGAAGTCTTTGTCTATTTCTTTTAATCCTACCTTGCTATCTATCAACACAAACACTCTTCTTAGATTTTCTCTTTGAATTAGATAATACTCAATTAAGTTTAAATATTGTATAATTTCCTCCTTGCCTGCATGAGAGTAGCCATACCCTGGTAGATCAACAAGTCTGAACTTATCATCGTACATAGAGTAAAAATTTATTTGTCTAGTGCATCCAGGTTTAGAGGAAACTCTGGCAGCTTTTTTGCTGTTTATCAGTAAGTTGATCAGACTGGATTTTCCTACATTTGATCTACCAGCAAACGCAATCTCTGGAGCCGACTCATTTGGTAATGATTTTATATCCGAAGCTCCAAATATGAAATTGCAGTTTGATGTTATCTGTTTTGCCATTATATTCAACTAGAAGGTAGTAGGTATATTATAGTGTTATTGCTTGATATAAGAAATTTTTTATTTCAGTATATATTACTTAGCTAGATCTGTGCTATATGGATATGGAAAATAATTTACAAGACTTAAAGAAAAAATTTAATGATATAGAGAGGAATTTGGAAAATCCTACCAATTTAAGTCAAAAAGAATTCATTACCCTTTCAAAGGAATACTCTGAGCTCAGGCCAATAATCAAGATAATTGATGAATATAACACGCTGAAAGAGGAAATTTCAGACTTAGAAGAAATAATGAAAGATGAAAACAGCGAAGGTGATATAAAAGAGTTAGCAAAAGAAGAATTTTTCGAAAAGCACAAGGTATTATTACCAAAAATAAAAGCAAAATTAAAGTTAGCATTATTGCCCAAAGATGAAGATGACTCAAGAAATGCAATATTAGAAATTAGAGCAGGTACAGGCGGAGAAGAAGCAGCATTATTTGCAGCAATGTTATTTCGTATGTATCAAAAATATGCAGAAAGAAGAAATTGGAAGTTCGAGCCAATAAGCATTTCTAATACAGGTATAGGTGGATATAAGGAAGCTTCTGCACTCATTAATGGAACAGAAGTTTTTGCAAGGTTGAAATTTGAATCAGGAGTGCACAGAGTACAGAGAGTGCCAGAAACTGAATCTTCAGGAAGGTTGCATACCTCTGCCGCTACTGTTGCGATATTACCTGAAGTAGAAGAAGTTGACTTTAAAATAGAAGAAAAAGACTTACGAATAGATGTTTATAGATCCAGTGGTCCTGGAGGGCAATCAGTGAATACAACTGACAGCGCAGTAAGGGTCACCCACTTGCCAACAGGGATAGTTGTGATACAGCAAGATGAAAAATCGCAGCATAAAAATAAAGCTAAAGCGCTCAAAGTATTGAGGGCAAGGCTATACGAAATTGAAAGACAAAAAAAAGAAATGGAAAGGTCAACAATGAGGAAAAGTCAGATTGGCTCTGGTGATCGTTCCGAGCGCATAAGAACATATAATTTCCCACAATCAAGAATAACAGACCACAGAATTAATCTAACTTCACATCGGCTAGAGCAGATTATAAAAGAAGGCGAACTAGATGAATTTATTGAGGCATTAATCTCACGTAATGAAGCAGAAAGATTGGCAGGGGAAAGTTAGCAGCCTACAATGGAATATCTTTATTAATTACATAGGATCTTTTAAACGCAATAGATAGACAGTAAAAACAAGTTCTAGTACTATCGCGGATAAAACAAGAACAGCTACACTAATTGTTTGACCATTGTAAATGTAGCTTGTTAAGCCGATAAAAATAGCCATGATAAAAGCTCTAATGAACGAGACTGCAGAAGAAGCTGTGCCTTTAATTTCAGGGAAAACATTTATTGATGCATTAAAAATCACTGGCTGGAAAATTGCACAACCGATAGAAAAAATAATCATAGACAGTGTTACTAAGTAGAAAGAGTGGGGTACAATTATACTGAATATTACAAGCAATAGAGACCCAATAGCACCCACGCTCGTACCAGAAATTACACACTTTATTGCTCCAAGTTTCTGCAAGATTTTGCCAGCAAATAGACTGATGAGTGAGAAGCACCCAACTATTGCACCTTGATGTAGTGCATAAATAGTGCTAGATAAACCAAAAGTCTTCATATACAGAAAAGGTCCACAAGTAATGAATGACATATACGCAGCAGAAAAGAGGCTTGACATCAAAGACAACGTAACAAACCTCGGATTAGATAGTAGTTTTCTGTAATCTTTCATCGTTTTTTTCAAACTGAAAATATCGCGGTTCTTTTTTGTTTCTGGTAACGCTAAAAGCAGCAAAACCCAAGAGATCAAACAAAGTATTGCAACAGTTGCATAATTACCACGCCATCCTACAATTTCATTGATGAAACTGCCTAACACTGGCGCAATTGCCATGACAACTGTAAGAACAGAATTCATGATTCCAATAAATTTCACCGCTTCGTCGCCTTTGTAGCTGTCTGCAACGATTGCAAACACAACTACAGATGTGCTAACACCAATGCCCTGAACAAAGCGAGAGATTAAAAGCCAAAAAATCGACGGTGCAAAAACACAACCAACAGCGCCGATTAATAACAAAGTGTTACCTATGATCATAATTCTCCTTCTGCCATAGCATTCAGACAATGGACCAAAAAACAACCCTCCTATGCAAAAGCCTAGGAAATTATAAGCAATAGTTAATTGAATTATGCCTTCCGGTACGTTAAAATAGTGCACCATATCAGGAAAACTAGGTACGGAAATGTCAATTTCAATGAACTTGGCAATGAGAGACAGGATTAACAGAAATGGTAGTAACATTTGAGATTTTTAATTAATGAATAAAAATATCACATTTAAAGCGTTGAAAGAAAACATTTTTTACTGTTATTAAAATGGTTAGAAACACCTCATGTGAAGGAATGGTGGATAAATTGGACACTAGGGTTAATTAAAGAAAAATATGACAACTATGTTAAAGCTCTTACTCTCTGTCCTAACTTTACTTATTTCCTCTTACTTTTTCAACAGTCCGTCTAAATTACTACAAGCAGTTTAATTTTTAGTAAATATGTCATTATTCAAAAATATGCAAGAAGCTTTACAGAAACTTAACATAATTTTATCATACAAATGTCATTCTTAAGTCCTATGTAAAAACAAATTTTGGCACTAATTTAATTAACTATGAGCTGGATAAATTGGAAAATAAATTTTGTTTACTTTTACAACACCTTAAGATCTAATGTCACTTTATCAATCAAAAATATTACAATAGGCTAGTATGTTCCTTACTCTTTTTCTCAAAATATTACCTATTTATATTACAATATTTATTGGTTACTTAGCAGGAAAATATCTTAAAATTGATAGAAACACTATATCTCAAATACTTTTTTATATAGCTAATCCAATAGTGATTTTATATGGAGTCTCTCATACAGAAGTTAACTTAAAAGTAATTTCTCTGCCGATTTTGATATGGTTTATAGGTAGCACTATGTCCTTATCAGTGTATTATCTTTCTTCTTTTTTATTTAAGGATAACACAAGAAACATATTAGCATTTAGCTCGGGCAGCACAAGTATGGGTTATTTTGGCCTGCCGATTGCCATGGCTTTATTTGATGAAGATTCAGTATCTGTATATGTTGTTTGTTATATAGGAATGGCGCTATTTGAAAACAGCTTAGGATTTTACATAGCTGCAAATGGTATTTATACCGCAAAAGAATGCATATTAAAGTTGTTCAAACTTCCTTCGCTTTATGCGATGGTTCTGGGCTTCTTTTTAAGTATATACGATATACAAATACCTACTTTTTTAACAGATGTTATGATGAATATTAGAAGTACATTTGTCACATTAGGAATGGTGCTACTTGGAGTGAGCATTGCGAATATTGCAAGCTTTAAAATAGATTGGAAGCTTGCTTTGATCACTATTACAGCAAAGTACGTATTCTGGCCACTGTTTGTTTTAGGAATTGTCCTTTTAGACAAGCATGTTATAGGTATATACGATGAGAGCATATATAAAGCACTGATGTTGCTGGCTATTATTCCAGTTTCTGGGTCCAGTATAATACTTGCTAATATTTTGAATTATCAACCAGATAAAGCTACTCTGTTGCTTCTAATCAGTACTGCAGTGGGACTGTTTTATGTTCCACTAATAATATCATTATTTTTTACTAAACTTGTTCCTTTTTGATCAAAAAATTAAGCGCTTGCACAACCATTATTTGGGTAACAACACAAGACATTGATAAAACTTGAATTTATAGCTAAAGCAACTTCTACAATTTGGTAACCCGTCATCCCGCTACTAGTTAGCGCCGCGGCGGTAAATTGACCTTACCCAGAAAAAGTAGAGAGAAAGTTAAGACGTTTTTGGAGTAAAATAAAACGTTTTTTCAAAATATGACAAATAGAAGAGAATATACAGCAGAATTCAAATTAGAAGCTGTTAAGCTGGTTAAAGAAACAGGTCAAGCAAGTACAAAAATAGCAAAAGATCTAGGTATAGATGGCAGTATGTTAAGTAAGAAAATATGATGGAAAAATGTCTGGAGCATACGCATTTCCAGGCAAAGGCTCCTTATGACAAAGAAAGATTTGATCTAAAAAAAGAGCTAATAAGAGAAAGAGACATCTTAAAAAAAGCCCTGGGCAAAGAAAAAGAGTAAAGTATTCTTTTATATAGAAATTGCTATAAAACACAGGAACTATGTAGGGTTTTGTACTGGTGGTATGGGTTGCTAAGGAAAAAAGCAGTAAAGAATTAGCAAAAGAAGGGCTTCTAGCAGATATTCAAAAAATACATCAAGCTTCTAAATGCAGATATGGAGCCCCTAAAATTCACGCTGAATTAAAAGCTTTAGGCAAAAATTAAAACAGTACAAAGTGTTATGCAAGAAAATGGCATTAAAGCTAAGTTTAGACGAAGGTTCAAAAATAAAAAACAGCAAATAAGCAACCGAGTTGTGGCTCCGAACACATTGGATCAAAATTTTACTACTGATCAGCCAAATAAAGTTTGGGATTACCTACATAAAAACTAAAGAAGGTTGTTGGCGGCAATAATTGACCTATATTCACGCATGGTGGTTAATGAGTAACATGATAATTAGTTATAGATTCTTTATTGATGGCCGTTGATAAACGCAAACCCGATAAAAATCTGCTGTTACATAGCGATCAAGGGTCACAGTATACCTCTCAAAATTACCAATTTCTATTGAATACAAAAAACATCATTTCCAGCATGAGCCATAAGGGCTGTTGTTACGATAACTCTGTTGCAGAAAAGTTCACTTAAAAGGGAGCTGCTTATTGATACTTCTCGCTCAACAAACCAGAACTACCATATTTGAATACATAGAAATCTTTTATAACAAATAACGTAGACATTCTACTATTAACTATTGCATTCCTGCACAATTTATTCTCATGATAAAAACGTCTTAACTTTCTCTCTACTTTTTCTGGGTAAGGTCAATTTGGGTCTGCACCATTTTTGAGTAATAGTTTTACTTCTTGTGCATTACCATCTTCTACAGCTAGGAATAATTGTTCTTCCTGTGTTTTTACGCGTGTTTCCACATTAGATATAAAAAATAACAATACTAAACATGCAATACCAATAATGCTAATATATTTTATAACTTTTCTCATAAGATATTTTACAATACTTCTAATAATATTAGATATCATCTATAAAATTAAAAAATCCATGAAAGGGGATGAAAATATGTAAAAAAGTATTATTGATTAATTAAAAACAGATTTTGATTTGATAATACTAATAAAATCGATTTATCTTAAATTTACGTTGATTTTTACCTGTTATTTTTTGTAGTTTATCCAACGTAAATTCCAGGTAAAACAAAGTCGTTATCTCCAACCGTTACAACCAACTCTCCTTCTTTAATTTTTATTTGATTAGGTGTATGGTCCCATACCATCACACTCTGGGATCATACACCTAAAGTACTCCGACACTGGGATGACACCCCGGGGTTTCTGGGATGACAAAAAAGAGCCCCCTGAGCAAAAATCTTATAGCCACTTGAATGATAATTGACTTTTTGCCTAAAATAACTAAGAAAGAAACTTCTCATCAAGATAACTTAAATATATACTAATTCTCTTATTTTTAAACGATTTCTCATCATGAATTGCACGATCAAAAACCTGAATTTGACTTGTTATAATGCTACAATTATTATTTGCAACTTCTAATACGCCACTATCAATTACAACCTTCTTTTCTGTTTGGTTACTCATTTTAACAGTAATCATACCAGGCAATAAATAAATTAAGTAAGGAGCATGGTGAGCTAAAATCATAAGCTCCCCTTCGAGCCCAGTTACTGAAAGAGAAACCACTCCACTGAATGAAATTTGATCATCAGGAGAGAAAAATTGCACTTTAAAAGTATTCATAATCTTTAACTTTTATTTAGCTTCAGCTTGTATTAATTCAGCCTTTTTTATTGCTTCATCTATATTCCCCACCATATAAAAAGCAGCCTCTGGTAAGTGATCATATTTGCCTTCAACAATCCCTTTAAAACTGGAAACAGTATCAGAAAGTGAAACAAATTTACCAGGCATGCCAGTAAATATTTCTGCAACGTGAAAAGGTTGAGAAAGAAATTTCTGAATCTTACGAGCCCTATCAACAATAATTTTATCTTCATCAGATAGCTCATCCATACCAAGTATTGCGATAATATCTTGCAGTGATTTATAAGTTTGCAATATACGTTTCACCTCAGAAGCTACATTATAATGTTCTTCACCAATGATTTCAGCAGATAAAGACTGAGAAGTTGAATCAAGTGGATCAACAGCAGGGTATATTCCCATTTCAGCTATTTGCCTTGACAACACTGTGGTTGCATCAAGGTGAGAGAATGTAGTTGCTGGGGCTGGATCAGTCAAATCGTCCGCAGGAACATATATAGCTTGCACAGAAGTAATAGAGCCAGAAGTTGTTGAAGCTATTCTTTCTTGCATTGCACCCATATCAGTTGCAAGGGTTGGCTGATAACCAACAGCTGACGGTATTCTTCCAAGTAAAGCAGAAATTTCAGAACCAGCTTGTGTAAATCTAAAGATATTATCCACAAAAAATAGAACATCTTGGTTTTCACGGTCACGAAAATACTCTGCCATAGTAAGTGCTGTTAAAGCAACTCTAGCCCTTGCTCCAGGAGGCTCATTCATCTGACCATAAACCAAAACAGCTTGAGATTTTTCATGCTCATTTATATTTATTACATTTGAAGTGATCATCTCGTGATAAAGATCGTTACCTTCACGCGTTCTCTCCCCTACCCCGGCAAACACAGAAAATCCTTTATGAGCTTTTGCTATATTATTAATTAATTCCATTATTAGGACTGTTTTACCAACACCGGCTCCACCAAATAAGCCAATTTTTCCTCCTTTAAGATAAGGTGCAAGAAGATCTATAACTTTTATTCCCGTAACTAAAACTTCTTCCTGTATTCTCTGTTCAGTAAAACTTGGAGGTGCTCTGTGTATAGGCTCTAAGTTATACTTTCCCTTCAGTGGACCACACTCATCTATAAGCTCTCCAACAACATTAAAAATCCTTCCTAAAGTTGAACGCCCAATTGGCACCGATATTGGTGCACCTGTATCAACAAATTCATCCCCCCTTGACATGCCATCTGTGCTATCCATAGCAATACAACGAACTATATTGTCACCTATATGCTGCGAAACTTCTAAAACCAGCTCCTTATCCTTATATTTTAGTTTGCTTTTTAAAGCATTAAATATTTTAGGCAATTCACCTTCAAATTTTATATCAACAACTGCTTGAGTTACCTTAATCGCTCTACCTATATTCATCTCTTTATTTTTATCACCTAACACTATAATTCCATAAAAGAACTTCTAAAGAAAATAAATTTTATATTATTAATAGAAATTTTGCAACATTAAAACGCTTACTAGTTACGCTTCATTACAAACAATGCAAATGCATTTAATAGCCAAGTAATAATAAACAATACTAAACTAAGCGCATAAGCAGCAAGAGTTTGTACACTATTGAAATCCTGATCTCCGGTAAGTAATGTAGCGATCTGCACGGTAATGGTAGTAACTGAATTAAGAGGGTTAAAAGTCAAATTTGCGTTGATTCCCACAGCCATTAGCACAATCATTGTTTCACCTATCACTCTTGAAATTGACAATAAAATTGCACTTAAAATTGTAGGCATTGCATAAGGTATTGTTATATGCCATATAGTTTCCGCTGGAGTTGCACCAAGTGCCATGAAGCCATAACGCAAGCTTTTTGGAACAGATCTTATGGCATCTTCGAGTAAAGAAATAATAAAAGGAAGAATCATTATCCCAATCGATAAACCGGCAACTAAGGCACTTTCTGAGTGTATACTTAAACCAAAAAAATTTGCTACCTGCTTTATAAAGAAAGACAAAAACACAACCGCGAAATATCCATATACAACCGTAGGAATAGCAGACAAAACTTGCAAAGTTGTATTAACAATATAACGCACTTTCTCACTCGCATATTCACTAATATATATTGCAGAAAATAAACCAAGCGGAACGACAACTAACATTGCTATAATAGTTATAAGTAATGTACCAACTAAAAGCGGCGCTATACCAAAACATCCTATCTTCTCTTCATTGATAGTGACTACATTGTGGCCCCATTTCAAGCAAAACAAGAATTCTGAAATAGCTACTTTATTAAAAAAACTAATGGATTGAATAAAAATAGACAGCATTATAAATAAAGTGATAAAAAATGATATGGCCAAAGCCACAAATAACGAAAGTTTTATTATCTTATTTCTTTTATTTTTAAAGATAAAAGCAAGCATGAAAAAAAGTAACGCTATAGAAATAAAAGTTACAAAACAATTATTATAGAATACTAACAACCAAGTTAGCATCCATACACAACTAAGATATAGATAAGATTTAACCTTATTTACTTCTTGAAACCTACTAAAACAAAATAAAAGGATTAGTAAGACAGGTATGACTATCACCGAATTCATTCTTCCATGCATCAAATTTTATTCTACGAAAATGTCATACAAGTTCACCATTATTTGACAATAAAGTAAAACAATTTAAAATAAATAATTATATTAATATAAAAACAATGAAGAGAACATTTCAACCAAAAAATTTGATAAGAAAGCGCAGACACGGATTTCGTTCACGTATGGCAACAAGAGCTGGAAGAAAAATCCTTAATAGGCGCCGTTCATTAGGGTGTAACAAATTATGCGCATAGTAAGTATAAAAAAAAAGATTTTTCTTCTGCTTTCAAAAATAAGTTAGCACTCAACAGTCTTTTTTATCGTGGGCTTTATATATCACTGTACGCTATAAAAGAAAGAGAACCTGAAAAGTACATTCATACTATTAGAGTAGGTCTGGCTATCAGTAAAAAAACCGGAAAAGCAGCAAAAAGAAATAAAATAAAAAGGCAACTACGAATGCTTGCTAAAATTAGCATTTTAAATATAAGTAATATAGGGCACTACTACATAATACTAACTCATAGAAACATTATGCAAGCAAGTTATAAAAATTTACAAAAAGATCTAACTATTTGCTTAAAAAAGATAAAATAAAAAAAAAATCTCAATTAAGGTATTTACAACTATATTTTTTATGATAATATAGGTAAAATTTTTAAAAATAGTTAATGGGTGTGGTGAATGGTAGAGCATATAAAAGAGGTAAATAACACAGGCTTTGGTCAGATGTATCAATTCTTATTTCTTCCTAAAGGAACAGGAACAGATTGGAGGTCAGCATTTCGCCAACAAGAAGAATTATTTAAAAAAGTGGGAGGTAATGTAATATTACCAGAAATCAGTAATTCTCCTTCAAAAGGGAATCAATTAGGGGAAGTAGGAACAATGCTAAATAATGTAGAAAATGACCAAGAACATATAAGAAAAAAAAGATATCGTAGTTAAAGTAAAAACTTAAAGAATAGTAACAAAACAAGAAAGTTAAAATATAAGTATACCTACTTTCTAATTAACAAAGAAATTTTTATAAACTTGGCGGCGACCTACTCTCCCTTTTCAAGTACCATCAGCGCTAAAAAGTTTCACTTCCGAGTTCGAGATGAGATCGGGTGGTTCATTTTTGCTATAGCCACCAAGTCAATAAAAATTTCTAACTTAACAATTTTAACTTAATATTTAACACTGCATACACACATATAGAAAGCAAATAAATCAATCAGGCTATTAGTACTAGTTAGCTTCACATGTTACCATGCTTCCACACCTAGCCTATCAACGTGGTAGTCTTCCACGGCCTTAATTGGGAAATCTTTTTGAAGAGGGTTTCTTGCTTATATGCTTTCAGCAATTATCCCATCTATACATAGCCACCCAGCGATGCTATTGGCATAACAGCTGGTACACCAGAGGTATATCCATCTCGGTCCTCTCGTACTAGAGTCAGACCTTCTCAAATTTCCTTCACCCACGGCAGATAGAAACCGAACTGTCTCACGACGTTCTAAACCCAACTCACGTATCACTTTAATCGGCGAACAGCCGAACCCTTGGGACCTTCTTCAGCCCCAGGATGTGATGAGTCGACATCGAGGTGCCAAACGGTGTCGTCGCTATGAACGCTCGAACACCATCAGCCTGTTATCCCCGGCGTACCTTTTATCCGTTGAGCGATGACCCTTCCATACAGAATCACCGGATCACTATGACCGACTTTCGTCTCTGCTTGGCTTGTCAGCCTCGCAGTCAGGCAAGCTTATGCCATTATACTATCAAGCTGATTTCCGACCAGCTCTAGCTTACCTTCGCACGCCTCCGTTACTTTTTAGGAGGCGACCGCCCCAGTCAAACTACCCACCATACAATGTCCTAGTTCCAGATAATGAAACATAGTTAGATATCAAAAGTGTAAAGGGTGGTATCTCAAGGTTGACTCCATTATAGCTAGCGCCATAACTTCAAAGTCTCCCACCTATCCTGCACATCACACTTTTAATAGCAATGTAAAGCTATAGTAAAGGTGCACGGGGTCTCTTCGTCTAACCGCGGGTACCCCGCATCTGCACGGGGAATTCAATTTCGCTGAAGTGATGTTGGAGACAGTGGAGAAATCGTTACGCCATTCGTGCGGGTCGGAACTTACCCGACAAGGAATTTCGCTACCTTAGGACCGTCAGTGTTACGGCCGCCGTTTACTGGGGCTTCAATTCGGAGCTTGCACCCTTCCTATTAACCTTCCAGCACCGGGCAGGCGTCAGACCCTATACTTCCACTTACGTGTTTGCAGAGTCCTGTGTTTTTAGTAAACAGTCGCTACTCCCTATTTTGTGCCACCTACTCATAGTTGCCTAAAAGCAGGTTACCCTTCTTCCGAAGTTACAGGTATAATTTGCCGAGTTCCTTCAACATCATTCTTTCAACACCTTAGTATACTCTACTCATCCACCAGTGTCGGTTTGCGGTACGGCCTCATAAATATAAGTGCTATTTCCTGGAGCTTCTTTTAAGCATAGATCAATCCAATAAGATCTATACAAATACGAAACCCGTCACACTTAAGAGGTTTAGGAATATTAACCTAATTGCCATCGACTACTCCTTTACGGACTCGCCTTAGGAACCGACTAACCCTACGCAGATTAACTTAACGTAGGAACCCTTAGATTTTTGGTGAGAGTGTTTTTCACACTCTTTTACGCTACTTATGTCAGCATTCTCACTTCCGATATCTCCAGCAGTTTTCACAAACCACCTTCACAGACTTACGGAACGCTCCGCTACCGCGCCTATTGATCGAAATCAATAAGCACTCACATCTTCGGTATACAGCTTTAGCCCCGGTACATTTTCGGCGCAGAAAAACTTATTTAGACAAGTGAGCTGTTACGCTTTCTTTAAAGGATGGCTGCTTCCAAGCCAACCTCCTAGCTGTAATGGTTTTTCTACTTCCTTCCCCACTTAGCTGTAATTTTGGGACCTTAGATAGTGATCTGGGTTGTTTCCCTCTTCACCACGGACTTAGCACCCGTAGTGTGCCTGCTGTATAATTAATTGTTGGTATTCGGAGTTTAGTTAGATTTGGTAAGACGGTGAATCCCCCTAGTCTATCCAGTGCTCTACCCCCAACAACATACATACAACGCTCTACCTAAATAGATTTCGCGGAGAACCAGCTATTTCCAAGTTTGATTGGCCTTTCACCCCTAATCACAACTCATCCAATAATGTTGCAACATTAACTGGTTCGATCCTCCAGTGTGTTTTACCACACCTTCAATCTGGTCATGACTAGATCACTTGGTTTCGGGTCTAATCCATAAAACTAAAACGCCCTATTCAGACTTGCTTTCGCTACGCCTACACCTAACGGCTTAAGCTTGCTTCATAGATTAACTCGCTGACCCATTATGCAAAAGGTACGCTGTCACTCTAAATATCAATAAATTGATATAGAGCTCCAACTGTTTGTAAGCACTTGATTTCAGATTCTATTTCACTCCCCTCCCGGGGTTCTTTTCACCTTTCCCTCACGGTACTTGTTCACTATCGGTCGTTAAGGAGTATTTAGGCTTGGAGGATGGTCCCCCCATATTCAAACAGGATTTCACGTGCCCCGCTCTACTCAAGGATTTAAAAACTTTCTACTTATACAGGACTATCACCTTCTATGGTTACTATTTCCAGAGTATTCTAATTCTTATTCTTAAATCACTAGCCTTTTCCGCTTTCGCTCGTCACTACTAACAGAATCTCGGTTGATTTCTTTTCCTTTGGCTACTTAGATATTTCAGTTCACCAAGTTTGCTTTACATACTTAGTACGTAATAACTAGCTAAACTAGTTGGGTTTCCCCATTCGGAAATCTGCGGATCAAAATTTGTTGACAATTCCCCACAGCTTATCGCAGCCTGCCACGTCCTTCATCGCCTCTTAACGCCAAGGCATCCATCAAGTGCTCTTAATAATTTATTTATCCGACTATATGCAGAATATGCAGAGTTAAATATTATTAAAATTGAATTGAGATTAAATTAATCTCTACCATAAAACTTGTCAAACATCTAAAAACTAAATTAATCTTTTATATGTTATAACCTAATAAATAATATGTCAACGCCTTTTTGCACAAAACATTTACTTATATTATCAACAACAATATACTAGCAATCCTAAACAGTATAATCTGAGAAATATGTGGTAAACTTATATATACAGTAAAAATTAATAAAAAAGATATTTTGTAAGATAAAATGTGTTAAAATCAATTGCCTAAAAATGATAATAAACATTCGGAGTATTTCTAACGTATGAAAAGTAATCTCTCTTTTATAAAAAACGTTGCTTTAAATTGTATGTCTAAGCTCATTGGCGTATTAAATATTAAGAAAGTAAAACACTTCATTGTGAATAAATATAATACTCTTCATAAAGAAATGACAGTGCTTCTTAAAAAATCTAAGAACCTGTTAAACACCAACATTGAAATCGGTTTATATCACTTTTATAAAGGTAGCATATCAGATGCAAAGTTACGATTTTGGTTAATTAGCATATTTTACCCCCATTTACCTATAGTCTGGTATAACATCGGAAGGTGTCATTTTGCGGTAGGGAATACTAACAAAGCTTATAATTATTTAACAAGGGCACTAAAATTAGATAATGACCACGAGGAGGCGTCTTACTATATAAAAAAAATGACAAACTCAGCGCCTATTACAGAATTGCCAAAAAACCTCATAAGACAATATTTTGATTACACAGGTGAATATTTTGTTGAGCATTGGTTGATTGCCAAACAATATAGAGGGCATGAACTTGTACACATGATAATTACAAAAATCTTCAACAACTCCACTTCTGAGCTCAATATACTCGACCTTAGTTGTGGAACTGGAATATGTGGTCATTTCTTGAAAATAAATAGTATTGGAAACCATATAACAGGAATTGACATTTCAAGTAGAATGCTAAATATCGCAAGAGGATGCTTTATAAAAGGTAAGCCTGTTTACAATGAATTAATACATATGGAAATGAAAGAGTTTCTTAAACAAGAGAAAAACCAGCAGTATGATGTAATTATCTTTGCTGAAGTGCTACATTATCTACATGACTTTCAAGAAGAGTTGGAATTAGCAAAAAGATCTACGAGCAAAAAAGGAGTTATTGTATGTTTAATAAGAAGAAAGGAAGGTGAAGGTATTGACTTTGTAAACAAAGGAGACTATTTTCGTCACTCAGAAAGTTATGTTCAACATGTTGCAAAAGAAATAAATATGCAAATAAGTTATATGAGTTACTGTAAAATATATGGCAGTCAGGTTGACGGTATCTTGTTTGCATTACAGCATCAACAAAAAAATCCGAAAAACCTAACTTAAAAATCGCTCAAAATGACTTTTAAGTACCTATATATAATAAAAGAATAAAAGGAACTTTATGAATAACATTACCATTAATTACGCAAAGGACAGCAAATTAACCGACTTTGGAAAAGCAGTTCTATCAGACAGGTATTTAATAGAAAATGAAAGTTATCAAGACCTCTTTGCACGTATTGCTAATTACTATTCTGATAATAAAGAACATGCGCAGCGTCTTTATGACTACATGAGCAACTTGTGGTTCATGCCTTCAACACCAATACTCAGCAATGGTGGCACTAAGAGAGGGTTACCTATCTCTTGCTTTCTTAATGAAACCGAAGACAGCTTGCAGGGAATAGTTGATCTATGGAACGAAAATGTTTGGCTTGCTGCACGTGGAGGAGGCATAGGTAGTTATTGGGGAAATTTACGCTCAATAGGCGAAAGCGTAAAGGGTAGCGGCAAAACATCAGGAATTGTTCCATTTATTGTAGTGCAAAATGCTCTAACGCTTGCAATTAGTCAGGGATCCCTAAGGCGAGGAAGTTCAGCAGTCTACCTTCCTGTATCTCATCCGGAGATAGAAGAGTTTCTAGATTTACGCAAGCCAACAGGCGGTGACCCAAATCGCAAAGCGTTAAATATACATCATGCTGTAATAGTAACAGATAAATTTATGCAGGCTGTTGAGAATGATCAAGAATGGAATTTAATAAGCCCTCACAACAATAAGGTTATTTCAACTGTAAAAGCGCGGGATATATGGATCAAAATATTAACAGCAAGAGTTGAAACTGGAGAACCTTACATTATTTTCCTTGATGCAACAAATAACAATAAGCCAGAATCTTACAAAAAGCTCAACTTAGACATCAAGATGTCAAATCTATGCAGTGAAATAACTTTAACCACAGGTTATGATCACCTGAATAAGTCACGCACTGCTGTGTGTTGTCTATCATCCGTAAACCTTGAGTACTACGAAGAATGGAAAGACAATAAACTCTTCATAGAAGATATAATGCGCTTTCTTGATAATGTATTGGAAGATTTCATAAATAAAGCACCGAATGAAATGCAGCGAGCAAAATATTCTGCAGCCAGAGAACGCAGTATTGGTCTTGGTGTGATGGGCTTTCACTCATTTTTACAAAGCAAAATGGTTCCTTTTGAATCAGTAACAGCACAACAATGGAATAAAAAAATATTTAAGTATTTACGCGAGCAAGCAGATATAGTTTCTAAAAAATTAGCAGAAGAAAAGGGAGCATGTTCTGATGCCAAAGAAGTTGATCTAATGGAAAGGTTTACACACAAACTCGCTATTGCTCCTACTGCCTCGATCTCCATTATTGCAGGTAATACCTCCCCTGGAATAGAACCATACGCAGCAAACGTATTCATACAAAAGACACTTACAGGCTCATTTGTAGTGCGAAATAAATTCTTGCAAAAACTATTAGCAGAAAAAAATCAAGACAATGATAAAATATGGTCTTCAATTTCAACAAACGAGGGTTCCGTTCAGCATTTAGATTTTCTTAGTGAGCATGAAAAATTGACATTTAAAACAGCGTACGAGCTTGACCAAAGATGGATTATAGAACATGCAAGTAATAGAACTTCGTATATTTGTCAATCTCAATCAGTAAATCTGTTCTTACCTGCCAACGTACATAAACGTTACTTGCACAAAATACACATGCTTGCTTGGAAAAAAGGATTGAAGAGCTTATATTACTGCAGATCACAATCAATGCAGAGAGCCGATAAGGTCTCGCATGACATATTCAAAAAAAGTGAAATATTGCAACAAAAAACAGATATTGACTACGATGAATGTCTGTCATGCCAATAGCGGCCTTACTCAGAAAAAGTAGAGAGAAAGTTAAGCAAATGGGTAAATAGACTTCTTGCATAACCATATAACGCACTTTTATTGGGAATAGAAACGAAAAAACTTCCTTGACAAACTCCGCCAGCCCTCTTATCATAAAATTGAAGCTATTTATTTATCTTCTCTGTACAGATTAAATGACAAAAAAACTCACGTATCTGGCGTCTCATGTTTAATTTTTTGCACTATGTGCACCTTATGTCTTTATAAAACTTCTACCTACATAAGCTGAAACGCGCTTATAAAGCGTTTAAAACATAAAAAAACGCCAACTTAAAAAATGGATAGTGAATAACTAGCTACCCTAGGGTTTCTTTTGCCTTTTTTTCTGTTTAGTAAATTTCTTAAACATTTATAGCTAAGGTTAGTTGCATTTAAAAGCAGCTGAGTCGCGGTTATTAAGCGTTTAGAATAAAAAAACGCCATACTTGAAAGTATAATGTAAGTAATTAGCCAACTACGGGGCTTCTTTTGCCTTTTTTTTCATTTGGTAAATTTCTTAAACATTTATGGCTAAACGACAATCGTCATCCCGCTACTTGTTAGCGGCCGAGATACCGCGAATGAATCGCGGTATGACGGTTCGCGGTAGCATGACGATAAAGTTTATACCTCGTCATCCCGCTGCTTGTTAGCGGGATCTCTTGTTAGCGGCTGAGATACCGCGAATGAATCGCGGTATGACGGTTCGCGGTGGTATGACGGTTCGTGGCAGCATGAAGATAATCCCGCTACTTGTTAGCAGCTGAGATACTGCGGCGGTATGACGTAGATTGCTGTCATTCCGCTACTAGTTAGCGCCGCAGCGGTATGGTGTAGGAAAATTAGCTATATAGCTAACTTGTACCACGCGTTAAAGCTTTTAAACAGGTCTTGGTTTACTTACTCCATTATTTTCTTTATTATCAGATATCATTTTAAATAATATGGAGGAGCAAATTGTCAGCAATTGCCATTATTGATTTTGGTTCACAGTTTACACAGCTTATCGCAAGACAAGTAAGAGGAATGGGTGTTTATTGTGAGATATTTCCAAGCAACATCAGTTTTGAAACAATATCAAAATTCAATGGGTTTATTCTCTCTGGAGGACCACAATCTGTAAATGATGATTGTTCTGAAACAAGTAGAGTAGTACATGAAATTATAAAACTTAATGAGGCAACAAGCGTTCCTATACTTGGAATATGCTATGGACAGCAACTCATTTGTCATTATTTTGGAGCAAAAGTAAAAGAGAGTTTCAAACAGGAGTTTGGTAGAACTAAAATCAAGATACTAAAAGAATCCCCCATTGTAAAGGATACCTGGGATGTTAATTCTGAAGTGGATGTATTAATGAACCATGCGGACAGTGTTGATACTATACCACAGGGATTTACTGTTATCGCATCAGGTGTGATAAATCAAACAATTGCAATGATTGTCAACGAACAGCGGAAGATTTACTGTACTCAGTTCCATCCTGAGGTTAAGCCCACAACAAATGGCAGTAAATTGCTCTCTAACTTCTTGGATATTGCAAATTGCAAAAGAGACTGGACAATGAAGTCGTTTATTGAGGAGCAAAAGGAAAAAATCAAAAATGTAGTAGGAGAGAAAAAAGTAATCGCTGCAGTAAGTGGTGGGGTTGATTCAAGCGTTGCAGCGGCTCTCACACATAAAGCTATAGGAAAACAATTGAACTGTATTTTTATCGATACTGGGTTGTTACGCAAGAACCAAACCATCGCTATGTTGAAAGAGATTCCGATAAATTACGTTGATAAATCAAATTTATTTTTGAGTAGGTTGAAGGGAATAACTGATCCAGAAGAAAAGCGAAAAATTATCGGTAACACTTTTATTGAAGTGTTTGAAGAAGAAGCAAAAAAAATAGGTGATGTGGATTTTTTGATGCAAGGTACCATCTACTCTGATGTAGTTGAGTCAGGGCATGCCTCAGACAACACTAGTACAATTAAGTCTCACCATAATGTTGGTGGGTTGCCAGAAAAGATGAATCTGAAGTTAGTGGAGCCTTTACGTTACCTCTTTAAAGATGAGGTAAGGCTACTTGGAAAAGAAATTGGGCTTTCAGATGAGATAATATTTCAACATCCATTTCCTGGACCCGGACTTGCAGTGAGGATTATAAGTGAAGTCGATAAAGAAAAGGTGCAAATATTGCAAGAAGTAGATGAAATATATATTAATACGATGAAAAATTACGATCTATACGATAAGATATGGCAAGCTTTTGCTGTATTATTACCAATAAAAACTGTAGGCGTTATGGGAGATGGTCGTACGTATGGATATGTTTGTGCTTTAAGGGCTGTAACATCATCTGATGGTATGACAGCCGATGCATTTCCATTTGAAGATAAGGATCAACACTTGCTAGTATTTTGGGATTTTTTACGCAATGTCGGCAGTATAATTGTTAATAATGTTCCCGGAGTAAATAGAGTTGTTTATGATATCACTTCTAAACCACCCGCAACTATTGAGTGGGAGTAAATCAAAAAGATCCCGCTGCTTGTTAGCTGGATCTAGAGATACCGCGAATGAATCGCGGTATGACGGTTAATTTTCTTTATTTTGCTTATAATTTCCACAAGCAGTGCAAACATAAATGAAGAATACAAATATCCTTTTGGTAATTCTATATGAAATCCATGAAGTATGAGGTACACACCGACAAGTAAAATAAATAAAATGGCGATTATTTTTAACCCTGGGTTAGATTTGATTAACTGGGCGGTAT
The DNA here is from genome assembly GCF_964028565.1 of Wolbachia endosymbiont (group A) of Tromatobia lineatoria. Taxonomy (NCBI): domain Bacteria; kingdom Pseudomonadati; phylum Pseudomonadota; class Alphaproteobacteria; order Rickettsiales; family Anaplasmataceae; genus Wolbachia; species Wolbachia endosymbiont (group A) of Tromatobia lineatoria. The sequence goes on along the minus strand of NZ_OZ034791.1, from coordinate 413,505 downwards.
AACTTGATAAAAACAGCATTGCTAGCATGGAAAATGTAAATGCTGTAGCAATTATTACCATGTTATAAGTTAGTGCTATAGCAGTTAATATCGAATCAACCGAAAAAACTAAATCTATTAATATAATTTGTAGCACAACTAAAAAAAATTTTGATTTAACGTTTGCTTTCTTTTTATTTTTCTTACATACAAAGATGTCATCCCGTAACTCCATAGAGCTCTTAACAATAAGGAATAATCCCCCTGCGATCATAAGTAAATCCCTTGCTGATGCAGTGTGAAATATAGGTTTTTGCATTGACAATATAGATGATGTAAAAAATAGTATTACAAAACGCATTAATAGTGCTAATCCAAGGCCCATAAGGCGCACTCTTTCTCTCAGCGCATTTGGTACCTTATCTATTGCTAGAGAAATAAAGATTAAATTGTCTACACTAAGTATAGTTTCAAGTAGTGTAAGTGTCAGTAAAGTCCAAGCATCAGTTAGCATTTTTGTTTCAAATTCGGTTCTTCTTACTCTACAATAGATGTGTAAAAATTAAGTGACTTCACTCAGAAGTTTTATAGCAGTTCTCCAGAAAAACAGGATATATAAAGTTCAGCAGCTTCTTCTATTTTCGTTTTTGAGCAAAATCAATAATAAGAGAGTTTCTTATTTTCATGCACGCAAATAAGATAAAGCCTTATTTTCATTTTTGACTTTATTTGAAAATAATATATACTATAAAAATAGTGTGCTAGGTTGAATGAATGTATATTAAAGGATCACCATCAGGCAAAGTATTCGCTGGTTATCAGGCATTTATACCAAGCCCCTTGCCACCAAAATTTGAATGGGACAATGATTTAGTTAGTAGTCTTTAAACCCTTACTTTACTATAAGGAAAGTGGTTGAAAACTTAGGTGTCGTATTTACAACAGCCCAAAGAGCAATCGTAAAGCTTGAAGATTTAGGCATCGTTTCACAAACTTCTCAAGGAAAGAGAGATCGGGTTTATTGTGCAACTGATATTTTGAATATTCTAGAAGAACCAACTAAGATTACAGAGAACTTCGATAGCACATTGTAGCTATTGCGATGAATAAATTCAGCAAACAGCAAGCTTAAAGAGTCTGATCCAATGGACATGCTGAACAAAAAGTAAGGAGCTCCTTTTGGAGGATTATATTAACTTATTAATTAATTGCTTGACTTTTAGCAGGATTTATTATATTATTTATTAATGAGTAATGCAATCAAACCAAGGAGGATAGCATGATAAATAATTTGGATTCAATAATTCTTGGAATAAAAGATGGTGAAAAGGCGATTGAAGATTTAAGGGTTGTTCTTAAAAAAAGAAAAGAAGAAGTTATTACTACACAGACATTTAATTACGCTTTACAATGCCCACAAACTACAAAGGAAGCGATAGTACACGAAATTCTGCTTCATTTTATACAAAATCCTGGCGAGCAATCACTAGAACAAGTAATACAATACTTAGATGGAGCAATACAATCTGGGATATATGCAAAAAACAACCCAATAAGAAATCTAGATGAAGAATTTCGTACTCATATAAACTTTAAAGATGAAGAGGGAAATACATTACTACATCATGCAGTTATAGGTAATAAAACTGAAGAAATAACCACCCTGCTTGTTACATATAGTGCAAATCCTTTGATACAAAACGCGGATAATAAAATTCCTTCAGATTTAGCTCAAGGAAAAACAAAAGAAGTGCTTATGAAAAGCCCAGAACAGATAAAATCTGTAAAACCAAAAAGAAACTCCCTCTTTACTTTATGTTCTTTGGGTATAGTGTTATGAAGAAGCGCTTCTGCAGCTATAACCGAAACAATCAATGGTGCTATAAATGCCCGTTTGAAAGCATGGTTTTGGGGGAAATGGTAAAACCATTGATGGAGTTCTTTTTGGGCTACCTCGTTTAGAAGATTGTATAACCTAACCGTCCCAAGCTGAAGTGCTTCTTATCATAATAATATAGGAGGGATTTTATATGGCAGAAGCAAAAAGTAAATTAAAAACAATAAACCTTGATGCAGCAGGGATTGATATTGGCTCGACTGTACATTATGTATGTGTACCTGAAGGAAGAGATGAACAACGTATCCAAAAATTTGGGTGCTTTACAGTAGATCTACACAACTTAGCAAAGTGGTTAAAAAAGTGTCAGGTTAGAACTGTAGCCATGGAGTCAACTGGAGTATATTGGATTCCCTTATTTCAAATATTAGAATCACATAAATTTGAAGTAAAATTAGTAAATGCGCGACATGTCAAAAATGTGCCTGGTAGAAAGTCTGATGTTCAAGATTATCAATGGCTGCAACAATTGCACAGCTATGGACTGCTTCAAGGATCATTTAGACCGGATAATCAAATGTGTGTACTGCGTAGTTACGTTAGACAACGTGCTAATCTAATTGAAAATGCAGCTAAACATACTCAACGTATGCAAAAAGCGCTAATTCAAATGAATATTCAATTACACAAGGTTATTAGTCATATTACTGGGATAACTGGTATGAAAATCATTGAAGCTATAATTGAAGGCGAAAGAGATCCTGAGAAATTGGCTAAATTCAGGGATGCACGAATAAAAAATGATCAGTCTACTATAGCAAAAGCGTTAGCTGGTGATTATAGAGAGGAACACTTGTTTGTGCTAAAACAAGAATATGCAGCATATACTTTTTTTCAAGAGCAAATAACGGGATGTGATAAAAGTATAGAAAATTACTATAAAACATTTGAAACAAAGTCGAATGAGAACAGGGCATTGAATAAGACACGAAAGAGAAAACAGAAGAATAGTCCAGATTTTGCCGTAGATGAAGATTTATATCGAATAACGGGGATGGATTTTACTAGAGTTCCAGGACTTGATGTATTAAGTATACAGGCTATCATTTCAGAAACAGGTATAAATCACAATAAATGGAGGACAGAAAAGCATTTTTCTTCCTGGCTCGGATTAAGTCCTGCTAATAAAATTACAGGAGGGAAAATTATTGGAACAAGAACTCGTAAAGTTGTTAATCGTGCTGCAACTGCCTTGCGACTTGCTGCTCATTGTGTATCAAGAAGCAACACTGCACTTGGTGCATACTGCAGGAGGTTAAAGAAGCGACTAGGGATACCAAAAGCGATCACTGCTACAGCAAGGAAATTAGCATGTATTTTTTATAATATGCTAAAATATGGACAAGAATATGTAGAAAAAGGAATGAACTATTATGAAACACTCTACAAAGAGAGAGTAGTCAAAAATTTGACTAAAAAAGCAAAGGAATTTGGTTATATACTAATGAAAGAGGAGCCGATAGATGAAGAAGGTTCTTAGGAGTTTCTTAGAAGTATGAAAAAACAAGCTAATACGAAAAAAGAAAGCGCTATGGTAGGCAGTTTGGTGCCTGGCGTAATAATTGGTGGTTTTCTTGGTGTTGTACTTGGAGCTGGTGTGTGTGTTGCAGTAAGTCTTTCTGGTGGTATGATACTAGGTGTAATGATAGCATCTTCTCTTGTTGCTAGTATAGCTATTGGACTGGCCATGTATTTTTTGAGTCAAGACTATGAACAGGCTAAAGCGATAGAAAAAACTATTAGCACTGTTAGCTCTGAAATATCTGTTGATGATACAACTGTCGCAAATGGTAAAAAGGGGCCACAACTTACATAGAAAAAGCTATAGTATTTTTCAAACTAAATAATAAACCTTGTAATTAGGATATTATGGATTCCATCGTCACGCGCTGGAATGACAACTGTGTTTTTGTTTTTTTGTCATCAAATACTCCTACTCTTTATGTCATCCAAGTGTCCTGACTACTTGGATCCAAGAAATTTAATTGTTTTAAATTTTCCCCTCTATACACCTATTTAAAATTTATGTTATTCACATGTGCAATATAATCTATAATAACGTTTATCAATACAATATATTAAAAAATATTATGAGCTTCGTAAAAGAAAAAAACACCCCTGTGATGGAGCAGTATTTGAACCTGAAAGCTCAATACAAAGATCATCTGCTATTTTATAGGCTAGGAGATTTTTATGAATTGTTTTTCGATGATGCTATTAAAGCTGCGAAATTGCTGAATATAGTGCTCACTAAGAGAGGTAATTCGTGTGGGCAAGAAATACCAATGTGTGGAGTGCCAGCACACAGTAGTGAATCTTACCTGCACAAGCTAATAGATTTAGGATTCAAAGTAGCAATCTGTGATCAATTAGAAACTGCTGATGAAGCAAAAAAGAGGGGCTATAAATCCATAGTAAAACGTGATGTAGTGCGAGTTGTAACTCCAGGTACAATTATAGAAGATTCACTACTGGAGGATAAAAGCAATAATTATCTCGCATCCATAGTTGAACAAAATGACGAATATGCTATTAGTTGGCTTGAATTATCGACGGGAAAATTTTTTCACACTTTAACGAGTTTGAAAGCTCTAGATAGTGATTTATTGCGTATATCACCAAGAGAATTATTAATTTCTGAAAAATTCACTGAGGATGAAAAAATTAGATCGATTTTAAAAAATTATAAAATATCAATTACGCAACACGCACAGAGCTTTTTTGAGTATAGTAAATCTCACAGAAAATTATGCGAGTTTTATAAAATCAGGGAACTTGGGAGTATAGGAAATTTCAGCAAAGTAGAAATCATGGCGTGTGGTGCACTGCTTGAATATGTCAGAGTAACACAAAGGGGCTCTATTCCAAGGCTTGAATTCCCAAAAACCTATAAGCAACAAAATTTCATGCTTATTGATGCTTCAGCAAGGAGAAATCTTGAGTTGTTTTCAACTCAATTTGGTGAAAAGAAAGGTTCACTAATTTCAGTTATTGATCATACAGTTACAGCTTCTGGTGGACGCCTGCTCAAACAAATGCTCGCTTCACCCCTTGCTTGCTCCAAGGCAATCAATTTGAGGCTCAGCACCGCTCAATTTTTTGTAAATAATCATGATTCACGCAGAAAAATACGAGAGATATTATCTAACATTCCGGATATTGAAAGGTCTTTATCGCGCTTAATACTAGGGCGTGGTTCACCAAAGGATATGAACCTATTGAAAATAGGCCTAGGAAAGACTTTAGAATTGTCTGAGTTCTTATGTAAAATTGAATCAGGTGAAAATGGATCTCTCCCACAACAATATGTCATCCAAACTGAGATCCAGCCAGCGTCACGCGCTGGAATAACAGTAAAATCAGACGAGAGTGAACTAAGCACAATACATAAAAGCCTTGGCAATCATAAAGACCTATTTGAACTGTTAAATAGTGCTATACTCGATAATAACCTCAGTTCCGTGAAAGAAGGAGGATTTATTCACTCAAAATACAACTCAGAATTATCTGAGTTATCTTATATATTGAACAACAGTAACAAGTTGGTAACTAAGCTCCGTGAATCTTATCGCGATCTTACTGGCATTGCCGCACTCAAAATATTACACAACAACATACTTGGTTATTACGTTGAAGTGTCGGCAAATCACAAAATAACTTCGGATATATTTATTCATAGGCAAAGCTTAGCAAATAGCATGCGCTACACTACTAATGAATTGAAAGAACTAGAAAATAAAATTCTTACGGCACGTGATGCTGCAATCGGCTTAGAAATGAAAATTTTTAGTGAACTGTGTAGTGAAGTCGCTAAAGAATCTGAAAAAATTGCTCTTGCTGCAAATGCTTTGGCAAAACTTGATATTAGAACCGCATTTGCAGAGCTTGCAGTGCAAAATAATTACGTAAAACCCATTATTGATGACAGCAAAGAGTTCAATATCTGTAGCGGAAGACATCCAGTGGTTGAAGTTAACGATAAATTCATTGCAAATAGCATCAATTTAGCTGGTATACATCTAATTACTGGTCCTAATATGGCTGGAAAAAGCACTTTCTTGAGGCAAAACGCTCTCATTGCAATTTTAGCTCACATGGGGTCATTTGTGCCAGCAGAGAGTGCACATATTGGAGTGATTGACAAGATATTCAGCAGGGTTGGCGCAACGGATAATATAACAGCTGGTTATTCTACCTTCATGGTAGAGATGATCGAAACAGCAACGATAGTAAATCAGGCAACGGACCGTTCCTTGGTGATACTTGATGAAATTGGTAGGGGCACAGGGGTGTATGATGGATTATCTATTGCACAGGCGGTGATTGAACATATTCACAATGTAAATAAGTGCCGCGCCATTTTTGCAACTCATTATCATGAATTAACTAAAGTAAGCAAATACTTGAAGAACGTGAAATGTTTTTGTGTAAAAATAAGAGAGTGGAACGGAGAGGTTATTTTTCTACATGAAGTAATTGAAGGCATTGCAGATGAGTCATATGGAATACATGTAGCAAAACTTGCTGGTTTTCCTGATTCTGTTTTAAATAGAGCAAGTGAAGTGTTTGAGGAGCTGAAGGCTTGAATCATTATTATAAGTGAAGAATTACCTATACAATCGTGGTAGTAGCTATAGAAACGAAAAACTTACTTGACACCCTTCGCCAGCTCCCTTATCATGATAGTGAAGCTATTGTATTTGCTTTCGCCAATCTGCAGATTAAAAGGTAAGGATTACTTAATGTATCGGCGTCTTATGTTCAATTTTTTGCAGTATATAGATACTGTATGTCTTTACAAAACTTCATCTACATCTAGATTTTTATCTAAATAAGCTGAACGTGCTTATAAAGCGTTACAAGACATCAAAAAATGCCAATACTCGACAGAGATAGTAAAAGACTAGCTAACTCGGGGATTCTTTGTCTTTTTTTCTGCTTAGTAAATTTCTTAAACATTTGCAGCGTAAGTTAGTTGCAATTAAAAGCAGCTTAATCTTGCTTGTCAAGCGTTTAAAACATAAAAAACGCCAATATTTTAAAGCGGATAATAACCCCAGGGCTTCTTTTGCCTTTTTTTTATTTGGTAAATTTCTTAATATTTATAGCTAAACGACAATCGTCATCCCGCTACTTGTTAGCGGGATCTAGAGATACCGCGGCGGTATGACGTAGGACTGCTGTCATCCCAGTGCTCCTTTTTTTGTCATCCCAGTCTGGGATCTATTTTGCATGTAACTCCAATTGTGTTTTGGCATAAAACGCGACGCGTATTAGACTTATTTGCAAGCAAAGCTTGCTAGATCCAAGTAGTCAGGGCACTGGGATGACAGGAGAAGGAAGCACTGGGATTGGGATGGAAAAGGCTATTTGTGTGATGCCAATGAGTGATAGAAAGTTCTGCAAGAAGTCATTAATTGCAAAAATTTAATATAAATTATAAAATAAATCCACTGAATAAAAAATATATGCTAATTAGTACAACATCAGAACTGGAGAATACATGTGAAGAGTTAATAGCAAAAAAGCCGAAATTTATAGCAGTTGACACGGAGTTCATTAGAAATAATTTAATCTACTACCCAAAATTATCGTTAATTCAAATTTCTTACGGAGAGAAGAGTTTTATTGTAGACGCATTAGTGCCAGAAATTGATTTATCATTCATTAAGAAAATAATGCTAAATCAGGGGATAACCAAAGTGTTTCATAGCTGCCGGCAGGATATAGAATCCTTACTCACTGTGTTTAAATGTATTCCCACTCCCATTTTTGATACCCAAGTTGCTGCTATGTTTTGTCATTATTATCATGACTTTATTGGTTACTCAAAAGTAGTGGAGCAATATCAAGGAATAGCACTGGATAAAATTAAAGCTAAAAATTCAGATTGGTTAAGGCGTCCGTTGTCCGAAGATCAGTTAGATTATGCAGTAAACGACGTGGTACACCTATATGACCTATACCAAATATTGTGCAATAAACTTGAAGAAAATAATAGGATGGGTTGGTTTCAAGAAGAGATGGAATCAATAGTTGATATAAATAAGTATTTACATAGCCCAAAAGATGCATGGAAGAGGATTAAATTTAATTATGAAGTAAATCCAAGATTGATACTAACTGTTAAAGCAGTTAGTGAGTGGCAAGAAACCTTAGCACAGCGCTATAATATGAACCGTAATAAAATAATCAATAATGCTGTAATAGCTGATTTTATTGAAAAAAATGTAGAGCATGTTGATGAGATTTTAGATGATCTCAAGAGGAATACAAAAAATATAAAAGATGCGGATTTACTAGAGTTTGTGAATATTTTTAATGAAAATGAGAGAAATTGGATGCAGCAAAACAACACCTTATCGAGTAATTATGACAAATCTGTACTTGATATACTCTCAATTATTTTAGATAGTAAATGTAAAGAAAGTAACATATCAAGGAAATTAGTTTCTTCAAAAGATGAGTTAACCGGGTCAATATCTGGACAGACAGATAAATTATTCAAGGGATGGAGATATGATTTTTTTGGCAGGTCAGTTGAATCATTTTTGAACACAAGCTCAAAATTTGAGATTTCAGCAGTGAAATCCGCAAATAATATAACCAAAATTCAGAGTAATTTAGTGGAGAATAACTGTTGCTAAAGTAACTTAGATTTATCGACAATCGTCATCCCGCTACGTGTTAGTGGCTAAGAGATACCGCGGCGGTATGACGGTTAAGTAGGGTGTTATCCAAGTAGCCCTGACTACTTGGATCCAGGAAAATTGATTGTGCACTATACAACATAAAAGCTAGATTCCAGACTGGAATAACACCACCTACAAATTGCAATGTTCGTATAGTTATGTGCTTGACACTGAGATCTAGAAAATCTAGTTAATATATATAGAGAAACCTTAGCTATAGTTTCAAAAGAAGTCGAATGTATTTTGTTATATGATTATAAGTCTAACAGGCGGAATTGGGGTAGGAAAGAGCTTTGTAGCTAATTGCTTTCAAGAGTTTGGTGCTGTTGTATTTGATGCTGATTCTGTTGTACACCAACTTTATAAAGTGGATAAAAGCATAATAAGTTATGCAGAGAAAAATTTTCCTGGAGTGGTAGTAAATGGTGAAATAGATAGAACAGTACTGTCTAAATATTTCTTAGCCTACGATGAAAATTGGAAACAATTTCAATCTTTGGTTCACTCTGCTGTGCTGCGTGAATTAGAATTTTTTATTGCCAAGGAAAAAAAGATCGATAGAAAACTTTTAGTTTTAGATGTGCCACTTCTATTAGAAACAAAATTTTATTTATATTGCGACCTTATTGTTTTTGTTCATGCAGATAGCGTTGTGCAAGCTCAAAGACTTAACGAACGCAACATAGATAAAGAAAAGCTTAATCTAATCTCCGATGTTCAGTTATCTATTGAGGAGAAAAGGAAGATGAGTGACTTTATTATCGATACCAGTGTAAGCAAAGAGTATGTTTTTTCTCAAGTAAAAGATATAGTGGATTCATTAAACCTAAACACGTAGCTCTACGTCATACCGCCGCGGTATCTCTAGATCCCGCTAACAAGCAGCGGGATGACGGTTGTCAGGATCCCAGCAGCCTCCCTCCCCTGTCATCCAAGTAGCCCCCTATGGTGTCATCCCAGTGCCCAGACACTGGGATCCAGGAAAATTGATTGTGCACTATAGCAACATTTTTGATCAAAAACTGGATTCCAGTGTCAAGCACTGGAATGACACCCTTCCGATGGGAACTGCTCTCAAACTACAACAGCATGAGTAGCTACAGAAGCTTTAATGATACAAGAAAAAATAAACAGCTATCATTTTTTTAGTAATTAAGTAAAATAGAGTGAAAGATTGCGAGGAAGTTTTGAAAAATAAGATAAAAAAGATAGTAATTTCAGGAAAGGAAGTGTGGCCAATCATCGAAGGTGGTAAAGGCATTGCAGTTAGTGATGGGAGATCAAGCGGAGCATTTGCTGCAGCAGATGCTGTGGGTACATTTTCTGGTGCAAATGCTAAGCTTATTGATGATAATGGCGAGTTAGTGCCACTAATTTATAAAGGCAAAACAAGAAATGAAAAGCATAGTGAATTGATTGAGTATAGTATTGAAGCTGGAATTAGTCAGGCAAGAATAGCAAATGAAATATCAAAAGGTCATGGAAGAATACACATGAATGTACTTTGGGAGATGGGAGCAGCAGAACACGTACTTCATGGCATATTAGAAGGAGCGAAAGGTTTGATTCATGGTATTACCTGCGGTGCTGGTATGCCTTATAGGCTTGGAGAAATTGCAGCTAAATATCAGGTTTATTATTACCCTATTATCTCATCGGTGCGTGCTTTTAAAGCATTATGGAAGCGTGCTTACCAAAGAATATCTTCCTATTTGCTTGGTGGAGTAGTGTATGAAGATCCATGGCTTGCTGGAGGGCACAATGGACTGAGTAACAGTGAAGACCCAGAGCTACCACAGGCTCCATTTGAAAGAGTTGCAGAGCTTAGATCTTTCATGAACGAGATCGGTCTTTCAGAAACACCAATTGTTATGGCAGGAGGAGTGTGGCATTTGAAAGATTGGGAACATTGGTTTGACAATCTGCAAATTGGACCAATAGCTTTTCAGTTTGGCACTCGTCCACTTTTGACGAAAGAAAGCCCAATTTCTGCAGAGTGGAAAAAGAAGCTACTCACTTTAGAAGAAGGTGATGTATTTTTAAATAAATTCAGTCCAACAGGGTTTTACTCATCTGCGGTGAGGAATAATTTTATACGTGAGTTACAGGAACGAAAATTACATCAAGTAAATTTTTCAGAAAATGCCAGCGAAGAATCCAATAGTGAATTTGCAATGGGTAGCAGAGGTAGGAAGATCTACCTTACTGCAAAAGACAAAGAACTGGCAAATACATGGACTAAAGCAGGGTACACAGAAGCAATGAAAACCCCAGATTCAACTGTTATTTTTGTGACGCCAGATAAATTTAAACAAATAAGAGAAGATCAAATCAATTGTATGGGATGTTTGAGCCATTGTTTGTTTAGCAATTGGAAAGATCATGGTGACCATTCAACAGGACGAAAGCCAGATCCGCGTAGTTTTTGCATACAAAAAACACTGCAAAACGTTATACACGATGGTGATATTGAGAACGAACTCATGTTTTCCGGGCACAATGTGTACAAATTTAAGCAAGATCCATTTTATGAGAATGGCTACGTACCGGCAGTAAAAGAACTGGTGGAAAGGATATTGACTGGGTATTGAGTCAGTGACCTTACCCAGAAAAAGTGGAGAGAAAGTGTGGAATGTTTTTTACAAAAAGAATGATGCATCAAATTGTTCTGGAATGCAATAGTTAATAGTGACGTTGTTTGTTATAAAAAATTTCTATGTATTCAAATATTGCAGTTCTAGTGTGTTGAGCAGAGTGTTGTGAAGTATCAATAAGTATTTCTCTTTTCAATGAGCTAAAGAAGCTTTCTGCAACAGAATTGTCGTAACAACAGCCTTTATTACTCATCTATATTCTTTACAGCTAAGAGATATTGATACCCTTGCGCAGTATATTGTGAACCTTGGTCACTGTGCAGCAGTAGATTTTTAACAGGTTTACGCCTATTAATGGCCATTAATAAAGAGTTCATAACCAATTGTTTATTTATTGCACTACTCATTAACTACCATACGTGAGAATTATTGCTGCCAAATATAGCCATCCCTCCTTGGTTTTGATGTAAGTAATCCCATACTTTATTTGGTTGATCAACAATAAAGTTTTGATCTAGTATATTGGGAGCTACAGCTCTATTATCTGTTTGTTGTTTTTTAATTTTAAACTTTCTTCTCAGTATAGCCCTGATGTCATTTTTCTGCATAATACTTTGCACCGTTTTCAAATTGCAACTTTTACCCAAAGCCTTCAATTCAGCATGAATTTTAGGAGCTCCATATCTACATTTAGAAACTTGATATATTTTTTGAATAGCTTCGAGTAGCTCTTTATTTGCTGATTCTCTACTGCTTATTTTTCTTGTGGTCCACTTATAGTAGCCACTAGCAGAAAATCCTACATAATTCCTGTACTTTATAGCAGTTACTATATAAAAAAATATTTTACTCTTTTTGACTGGCCAGGGCTTTTTTTTAAATGTCTCTTTCCCTTGTTACTCTTGCTTTGTAAATCAAACCTCTCTTTGTCGTAAGGAGCCATGTTACCTCTACCTGGAAATGCATTTGCCGCTGACTTTTTTTCGTTATATTTCTTCATCCATTTTCCTAATACACTATCCCTTATTCCTAGATCTCTTGCTACTTTTGCAACTGGTTGACCTACCTTTCTTTGTTCATTTGCCAGCTTAACAGCTTCCAATTTGAATTCTGCCGTATATTCTCTTACCATTTCTAATCCTCCAAAATTTTATTTTACCCGAAAAAACTCTTTTCTTTCTCTCCACTTTTTCTGGGTAAGGTCAGTTTACTGGCCTCTCCATGAGTGAGATTGAAAAATTAAGTGGAAATCTGTGAACGGTTACCTTGGATGACAGAAAAGAGTGTTGGAAGGAGGCAATATTAAAAACTTAATTTCAGTCCAGCCAAGAACACATAACCAGAGTTGTTATTTTCTATTTTAGGCTCTTTTGTACTAAACTTTACAATATCGAAATAGTATGAAGTACCTAAAAAAAGAGAATTTTCAAGGCTTAAAGCATATGATGTTAACTCGTTTGTACCTTCGCCTGCAATATCCCTACCACTACTAAAATATGTTAAGCTTGATTTGTAAGAATCAGAATGGTAAGCGATACCTGCATTCATATAATACGTATTATTTATTTCAGGATTACGCTTCTCACCAGATTTACCACCATTACCATACGAAAAAATGCAATCAAGATCGAACAATTTTAGCTTCAAACCAAAATTCCAGTGCAGTAATTGATTACGGCATTCATAATTTTTAGAAGTTCCATCTGAGCAATCAGTTAAATTTTCTCTTGCAAATTCACCAGTTAAGGCAGTAGTAAAACCTATATCATCTGACAAGCTGTTTTTATAGGAAAGGCCAGCAGCAATTAAATTGCTGTACTGTAAGTTATTTTTTCCTGGAACATAACTGAATCCGAGTTGAAAGTTATAGATTTCAGGGGAGATGTAGTTAATTGATGATTGTTTTAACCCTAGTTCGAGTTCATTATAATTGCTATAAATATTGGGCTTGACCCAGAACACCTTGTCTTGATCATATCCAGGGTCACCATCTTTTTTATGATCACCGCGCAAATTTGCATAGTTTGTCCAATGACCATTTACTCCTCCAGCAGCTGCATAAATTTTTGAAGTGTTAATTAACATGCTCTGACCAACTAAACTTCTTTTACCATATTCAATTGATCCAAGTTCCTGGTTTTTTATGATAAAATACCATTCCTCCATGTCTAACTTTTCTATGTCTAACGCTTTTAGGTTTGCAATACCAGAAACCCCTGCCTTAACATTAACCCCCATTTGAGTATTTGGATAAACTTGCTGTAAATAAAGAAAGCGCAAGTATGAATAACTTGAAGTTTTATCCTTAGGCTTAGCATTGAAAGAATCTCTGTTGAAGGCGTAGCCGAATCTCAAATCTATTTTTCCGTCTAGTTCTGCATAAAATATTTCCTTATCCAAAATTGTTTTAGAGCTAGCACTATTCTGCAAAAACAATGATGAAAGCAGTGCTACCAGGTAGTACTTTAACTTCATAAATAAACTTAAATCTTTATAAAAATTTAAGTTTAAACTCAATATAAATAAAAAACAACTTTTCAGAAGGCACCGCTGGTAGATTTTGCTGCCTGTTTTTGAGCTATATTCCCATAAATTATTGATACACTTGGTAATTTTCGCTTTAATAACTGCTTATTAATGGCAGAATGTATACGATTAATTATTTTAGATATACTTTTTACATCGCAGTTAATCAAAACAAAAAGCACTTTATTCTCATCAATATACCCTAGAAAATCATCACTACGGCAATTTTTATAAAAATGTTCTATGATAACTTTCAGTGCATTATTTGTCTCACTACAGCTACTATTTAAGCCAATCACTCCTATAGCTGCATTAATTTGATGTTGAAAGGCAAAATTTAATATAACGTATAACTCTAGAATAGTGGACTCATTGCCCGGTATATCGAATAAGTCATGGTTTTTATATTTTTTACCCATTAGATATTTATCTCTAAAGATTCCTAGTTTATGGGACAAACTGATATCACGTATTAATAGCTCATAATTTATTTTATTACTGGCAAATTGTGCAGTGCGGAAAACTTTTACTTTTGTCCTGATATCTTCTCCCTTAGCATCAATTAAGGAAAAATCTATCACTTTAGGTAGTATATCAAGTAAATCGTGTCCATTTTCGGTATACTCTAAATAATTCTTCACGTTGTCAGCTGCTCTTGTGCTTAAGATATTAATTAATGGCTTATTAAGCAAATTCTTCTCTTCATATTTTAACAAATCCCTTGCAACTTGATTGAGCCCTAAAATTAACACGTTTTTTTTCTTATTATCCTGACAAACAGATACCACAGCATCATCTTTTCTTCTTGCAGTTATGAAATCATCCATACTTTCATTCTATACAGCGTATTTATAAGTATAATAAGATTATATTAAGATTTACTTACTTATTAATATGCTTAATTGGGTATAGGCAGAATGTCATATGGAATGGCTTTGTTGTAGAAGAATCAAGATTACTGTTTATAGACTTCAAGTTACTGCAAAAAATATTTTAAAACATAGTGATATCTTGACTTTACCTAGTTAATATTCCAAATTATAAAAAAACAGATAGTTCTATGACGACAAGTCTATTACAAGGCAAAAAGGGATTAATAACCGGAATAATAAATAAGAGATCAATAGCATACGGTATAGCAAAAACTCTCTCAGAGCACGGAGCAGAACTTGCAATCACCTACCAGAATGAAATAATAAAAGAAAAACTATCACCAATAGCAGATGAACTAAATGTGGAGCTAATATTACACTGCGACGTTTCAAATGAAAAAATCATAGATAACGCTTTCGAAATAATAGAGAAAAAATGGGGTACTCTTGACTTTTTGGTGCATGCAATAGCATTCTCCGATAAAAATGAGTTAGATGGTAAATATGTCAATACTTCACTGGATAACTTCCTCAATGCAATGCATATATCGTGCTATTCTTTTACTGCTTTAGCGCAAAGGGCTGAAAAAATGATGTCAAATGGTGGTAGTTTACTTACTTTATCTTATTATGGTGCTGAAAAAGTTATGCCAAATTATAACGTTATGGGTTTATGTAAAGCGGCACTTGAAGCAAGTGTAAAATATATAGCATGTGATCTCGGGCCACAAAATATCAGAGTAAATGCAATTTCCGCTGGTCCAATCAGAACTTTAGCATCTTCTGGAATAAGCGATTTTCACTCCATATCAGAATGGAATAGAAATAACTCTCCGCTCAGACGCAACGTTACAATAGAGGATGTTGGCAAGGCAGCGTTATACTTATTAAGCGACTTAAGTAGTGGCACTACTGGAGAAATTTTGCACGTTGATTCAGGATATAACGTTGTGGGAATGAAGGTGGTTGACTGAGATCTAAATCCTTAATTCAAAGCGCTAGTTCCTTCGGGTTCATACACAACTCTATCAGGAGTTTTGTGACTGTGATTGCAGAAAACATCGAACATAAAATTCCTATTGATAGAGTGACAGAAAAGCCTCTTATTGCTCCACTGCCAATAATGAACATTATTCCTGCAGCAATTAATGTAGTGATATTTGAATCCAGTATTGTCTTTATAGCGTTTTTAAACCCTTCTTCAATAGCACGTTCCACTCTCTTGCCAGATTTGATTTCCTCACGAATTCGCTCAAATATTAAAACATTTGCATCCACCGCCATACCAACAGTAAGTGCAATACCGGCAATTCCAGGTAAAGTTAGAGTTGCTTCAAGCAGAGTGAGAATTGATAATATAAGAACTACATTAGAAAAAAGTGCAACAGAGGCCAATACACCTAATTTGCCGTAAGTGATGATTATAAATAAAGCCACGGCTATAATAGAGATTGTTGCTGCCATTTCCCCTGCCTTTATTGATTCTTCTCCAAGACTTGGGCCAATGTTTTTTTCTTCAATTATTTTAAGTGGTGCTGGCAGTGCTCCAGATTTTAAAAGTATTGCAAGTTCGCTTGCTTGTTTTTCAGTGAAATTACCGCTAATTTCTCCCTCTCCATTTAAAATTGGCTCACGTATTGTAGGTACTGTTAAAACTGTGTTATCCAGAACAATTGCAAAAGGCTTTCCTACATTTTCTTTAGTGATTTTCGCGAATCTTTTACTCGCTATACTGTCAAATTTAAAATGCACTGTCGGTTTACCTAAATTGCCGAATCTAACTGATGCGTTAACCAGCGAATCACCACCTATTTCAGTTTTGCGGAATATTGGATAAGAATTACCTAAAGAATCCTTGAGCATGACAGTGGTTTCATGGTCTATATCCTGCACCTTGGCTATGTTAGTGTTTGCCAAATGAAAAGCTAGCTTAGCAGTTTTGCCAAGCAGAGATTTTATCTGCTTGGTATCTTCTACTCCAGGCACCTGCACTAATATTTTATTCTGCCCTTGTTTTTGAACGCTGACTTCCTTTGTGCCAAGTTTGTCCAAACGGCGCTGGACATTGTTTATTGATTCTGCAGCTACTTCACTGATCAAAGAATTTTTATAATGGGGTTTATACGAAATGAGAATCGAAGAATCTTTTCTATTTAGCTCTAAATTTGGATTTATCGCATTAATCAACACAGATGCTTTTTTATAATCATCAATATTATTTAAAGTTATAACGCTATTTTGTACGTTAGATTCAATATTTTTTGTTAGCAATGTCTCTTTTATTTCGTTAGCTAGCATGCTTAGCTTTTCCTTAAAATAGAAGTCTAAGTCTATGTTTAAAAGCAAAGATGCCCCTCCTTTCAGGTCAAGGCCTAAGTTTATTCTTTTTTTCGAAATAAAAAGCTTATTATCAAAGAAATTTGGCAGTGTTATGTATAAAGCAAATAAACAGATGCATAATACTGAAAAAGATTTGACTATAAGTCTGTTATACATAAGTTGTAGGTTTAAAATTGTAATAATTGATTGTAAGTTAAAAATAGATTTTTGTAAAATTCTCTATTTGACCTTACCCAGAAAAAGTAGAGAGAAAGTTAAGACGTTTTTATCATGAGAATAAATTGTGCAGGAATGCAATAGTTAATAGTAGAATGTCTACGTTATTTGTTATAAAAGATTTCTATGTATTCAAATATGGTAGTTCTGGTTTGTTGAGCGAGAAGTATCAATAAGCAGCTCCCTTTTAAGTGAACTTTTCTGCAACAGAGTTATCGTAACAACAGCCCTTATGGCTCATGCTGGAAATGATGTTTTTTGTATTCAATAGAAATTGGTAATTTTGAGAGGTATACTGTGACCCTTGATCGCTATGTAACAGCAGATTTTTATCGGGTTTGCGTTTATCAACGGCCATCAATAAAGAATCTATAACTAATTATCATGTTACTCATTAACCACCATGCGTGAATATAGGTCAATTATTGCCGCCAACAACCTTCTTTAGTTTTTATGTAGGTAATCCCAAACTTTATTTGGCTGATCAGTAGTAAAATTTTGATCCAATGTGTTCGGAGCCACAACTCGGTTGCTTATTTGCTGTTTTTTATTTTTGAACCTTCGTCTAAACTTAGCTTTAATGCCATTTTCTTGCATAACACTTTGTACTGTTTTAATTTTTGCCTAAAGCTTTTAATTCAGCGTGAATTTTAGGGGCTCCATATCTGCATTTAGAAGCTTGATGTATTTTTTGAATATCTGCTAGAAGCCCTTCTTTTGCTAATTCTTTACTGCTTTTTTCCTTAGCAACCCATACCACCAGTACAAAACCCTACATAGTTCCTGTGTTTTATAGCAATTTCTATATAAAAGAATACTTTACTCTTTTTCTTTGCCCAGGGCTTTTTTTAAGATGTCTCTTTCTCTTATTAGCTCTTTTTTTAGATCAAATCTTTCTTTGTCATAAGGAGCCTTTGCCTGGAAATGCGTATGCTCCAGACATTTTTCCATCATATTTTCTTACTTAACATACTGCCATCTATACCTAGATCTTTTGCTATTTTTGTACTTGCTTGACCTGTTTCTTTAACCAGCTTAACAGCTTCTAATTTGAATTCTGCTGTATATTCTCTTCTATTTGTCATATTTTGAAAAAACGTTTTATTTTACTCCAAAAACGTCTTAACTTTCTCTCTACTTTTTCTGGACTACTCCGAATCGGTTGACAAATTGGACGTTTGATAAGCATAATTTGGAGCTTCTTGTGTAATGACTATATCATGAGCGTGACTCTCTCTTAATCCTGATGCAGTAATAGTAACAAATTTACAATTTTTTTTCATCTCTTCTATATTCCTATTACCAGTATACCCCATTGCAGCTTGCAATCCGCCAATCAATTGATGGATTACTCCTGAAGCTGGACCTTTGAATGGAACTCTTCCTTCCACTCCTTGTGGAACTAATTTGAGTTTTGAATCTTTATCTTGAAAATAACGGCTAGCTGAACCTCGTTTCATTGCACTAATAGATCCCATTCCTCGATAGCCTTTATATGCTCTGCCCTTATACATAATAATCTCACCTGGGCTTTCGTCAGTGCCAGCAAAAATCGAACCAATCATCACAGAGTCAGCACCAGCTGCAATAGCTTTTGCAACATCTCCTGAGTATTTTACCCCACCATCAGCAATTAGTCTGACGTTTCTTGCTCTACACGCCTCTGCAACATTCTTGATTGCAGAGAATTGTGGCACACCAACACCTGTAACTATTCTGGTTGTACAGATTGATCCTGGTCCTATTCCAACCTTCACTGCATCAACACCCGCATCAATCAACGCTTCAGCAGCCTCCTTTGTTGCAATGTTTCCGCCAATTAATTGCGTATTAGGATACATCTTTTTTATTTCCCTAATGGTATTGATAACGTTTTCGGAATGACCGTGAGCAGTATCCACAACAACTACATCAACTTCTTCTCCGATCAAAGCTTCACATCTGTCTATACCATCTTTTTTACCAGTGCCAATTGCAGCGGCAACTCTGAGACGCCCTTTACTGTCTTTACATGAATTTGGGTATCTATTGTATTTTTCAATGTCTTTAACCGTAATTAAACCTATACAACAAGAATTTTCATCTACGACCAAAAGCTTTTCTATTCTATTTTCATGCAACAATTTCATTGCTGAGGCACTATTCACTCCCTGCTCCCGCACTGTCACTAACTTATCTTTTGTCATCACTTCGGAAACTTTTACATTCATGTTCTGGTCTTCAATAAATCTCACATCTCGGTTAGTTAAAATTCCAACTAACTTGCGTTGATCGACTACAGGAATGCCAGAATAATTGTGCTCTCTCATTAATGAAATTGCTTCCGCAACTGTTTTATCCGGTGAAATCGTAATTGGGTTATACACGATCCAACTTTCATATTTTTTCACCCTTCTCACTTCTAAAACTTGTTCATCTATTGATAAATTCTTATGTATGCAACCTATCCCTCCATGTTGGGCAATAGCTATTGCAAAGCCCGATTCAGTAACAGTATCCATTGCAGAGGATATGAGAGGGATATTTAGTTCTATACTATTTGTTAAATAAGTTTTTGTATCTGCATCGCAAGGCAATATATTAGAATAGGCTGGCAAAAGAAGTATATCGTCAAACGAATAACAAGCTTCCATTTTTTTCATAGGCTTTATTTAAAGCTTATACGCCAATTAATTAAATTGCAATAGGCAAAATTAGCTAGGAGCCTTTAATTGTATAGCTCTAACTGTTTTTAGGAGATAGAAAAGCTATATGGTTGCTAATACATTTTATTGCAAAATAAGCATTCTACATTATTTGCCAGCAAACAAAACTGCTCAATAGTTAAGTTTTCTGGACGCTGGTTTCCGCTCAATTTAGCGTTTTCAAGGACAGTTTCAGCGTGGTTCGTTATATTTTGCAAGCTATTTCTCAGCATCTTTCTTCTTTGAGAAAAAACGACACGTGTTAACCTTGTTAAGGTTTCCAAATTTACTGCAAACTTTGGGGTAGGCAAAGGATTTACTGTAATTACTGAAGAATGTATTTTTGGTCTTGGAAAAAACTCTTTAGGTTCAATATCAAATTCCTTTTTTATATCACATAGCAACTGGCTTAGCACTGATAAGGAACCATAATCTTTAGAATTGGGTCTTGCCGTAATGCGATCTGCTACCTCTTTTTGAAACATTAATGTCAAGTTCGTAAAAAATTTTATATTATTTAACCACTTTAAAAATAACACTACCGAGATATTGTAAGGCAAGTTAGCAATAACTTTAACTGGGCGCTCTATCAGCTCTTCTTCTGTAACATGCAGTGGATCCGCTTCTATAATTCTATACTTTCCTTGATGCTCATTTAGCAGTTGGTCATGGTGTTTTACTAAATCTCTATCTTTTTCTATAGAAAGTAGAGACTTTGGATTATGCACCAATATTTCTCTTGTTAATGCACCATATCCAGGACCAATTTCAATGACATTAAAATTTTCCAGACTACCAGCTAAAGCGACGATTTTTTTTTGTTATCTCACTCGATAAAATAAAATTTTGCCCTAGACTCTTTTTTGGCTTCAGTAAAAATTTTTTCATATTATTTTCATTATACAGTATTTTAAAAATTAGTTGACGAAAATTCATTGATAATTGTATATTATTAATGTGTTTAACGCCGGCTTAGCTCAATTGGTAGAGCAACTGACTTGTAATCAGTAGGTTGTCAGTTCAAGTCCGACAGCCGGCACTCTCGCCCATATAAGTAAAGTTGATGTCCTTTTTAATAGTAGCAAATTGGAAAATGAATGGAATGCGTTCTTCATTTGTTGACTTTATAGGCAAACTTAACAACAAGAGCAACGAAATTACCTCTAAGCTAGTGATTTGCCCTCCTTTTACGTCATTTCCAAGCAGTATAGAGTTGAACAATAATATTAATATAGGAGCACAGAATTGCCATCATAAAAAGTTCGGTTCTTACACAGGTGAAATTAGCGCAGAAATGTTAAAAGAACTAGGGTGTACTTACGTAATACTTGGGCATTCTGAAAGGGCTAATGAAAAAGATAGTGAAATAAAACTTAAGTCGGAAATAGCAATAGAATCAGGCTTACACCCAATTATCTGTGTAGGTGAAAATTCAGAAGATTATAAGAATGAAAAAACAAAAGAAGTAATAGAATATCAATGTAAAAACCGCTTGCCAACACACGGTGAATATACCGTAGCATATGAGCCAATATGGGCAATAGGCACAGGTCATGTGCCAAATAATGATGCAATTACTGAGGTGATAGAGGTAATAAAATTGTGTACTAGTAAAAAACACATTATATATGGTGGTTCAGTTAGTTCAGAAAATATAGAAAATTTGTTAAATATTTCAAATTTATCAGGAGTTTTAATTGGCAGTGCAAGCTTAGATTTCGATCACTTTTATAAAATTATACAACAAGTTGAAAAAAAGTTTTCTCTTATCAATTCTAAAATCAGCAACTAAGAATCCTATGATAAATGTCATCATTTCAGTGTCAAGCATATATAGCTAACCCAAGAAAGATTTCCCTACGTCATACCGCGATTCATTCGCGGTATCTCAGCATAGATTCCGCTAACGAGTAGCGGAATGACGAATTTGTTGTTTTTCAAATTGTAGGTAAACCTAAGCCACTTTAGCTATATCTGTACGAACATCTAGTAAAACGACATAGCTAAAGTAATCTAGAAAATTAACGATATTTTATTCCCCGGTGAACGCTCTATTTTGTTTTCCAACTCTAGTTCTAAAAGAGCCATTAGAGCTATGTTGGTAGAAAGTCCGCTTGCTAATATAAGTTCATCTATATCAACAGGTACAGAGTTAATATGATTAACTATAACAGATTTTGCCTGTTGTAATTTTTCTTGTTTTTGGTTAACAAAATGGTGCTCAACATCAAATAGGTTTTTTTGCTGCGGAGGTAAACTAAACCTAATACTCTCTATTATGTCATCAGCGGATTCGATAAGCTTAGCACCGTTTTTAATTAAATAATTACTACCACTACAGCGTGAATCTAAAGGGAAACCAGAAACTGCAAACACCTCTCTCCCTTGATTTAAAGCAAAATCTGCTGTTATTAGAGAGCCAGAACGTTTCGATGCTTCAATCACTGCAACACCCAGCGATAGACCAGATATAATTCGATTCCTTTGAGGAAAATACTGAGGCTTTGGTTTAGTAGCAAATGGAAGCTCAGTAACTATTAATCCGCCATTCTCGGTGATTTTTTTGTATAGATCAAAATTCTCTTTTGGGTACACCACATCAATTCCACTTGCTGTAACAGCAATAGTGGGATGATCTTTGTATATTACACTGTTTGCTGCAGTATCGATTCCTTTTGCAAGTCCAGAAACAATAACAAAACCAGCTTCGCTTAAATCAAGTGCCAACTTATTGGCAAAATTTCTTCCATTCATCGAAGAGTTACGCCCACCGATTATTGCAATTATCTCACGGCTTAATAATGATATATCACCAAACGCAGTTATTACAGGAGGACAACTAGAGATATTTCTTAAAAGATCAGGGTAATCTGGGTCACATGCGGGTATAATTTTAGCTCCAATTCTTTCTGCATTATTGATTTCTTCTCGTGCATCTTGAATGCCATACACCTTATTATTAGCCACCTTATTGAGATATTTCAACACCTCATCTAGCGATCCATGTGTTCTTAGTATACTAAAAAACTTTATTGGTCCTATAGTTCTAGCCAAGCTTAACCATACTTCTAATTCTTCGTTGTTCAATTTATTTATCTTCATAAAAGGCTTGAATTTCTTATCAATTTAGTGTACCCAAGATAATACAAATATACAGTGTTTTATGACGCATTTTGTTACAGATAAATGCATAAAATGTAAATATACGGACTGTGTGGAAGTATGTCCCGTTGACTGCTTCTATGAAGGTAAAAACATGCTCGTGATTAACCCAGATGAATGTATTGATTGCGGAGTGTGCATACCTGAGTGTCCAGTAGATGCAATTGTAACTGATGATTCCATAAAAGATATTTTAGAACTAGATGAAGAGTTACTGAACAGTGAACAAAAAATCTTCAAATCATTTTACAACATAAACGTAGAATACTCACAAAAATGGCCAAATATCACAGCTAAGAAGCAACCCCTCTATACCGCAGAAGAGTATAAGGAAAAAAAGGATAAAACAGCTTATTTTGATGAAAATTTAGAATAATGCTACTGAAGGAAAAGAAACTTTTTGTATTTCAGGGTTGTTGTTTTTGGTTGCTGAAAATAGTTGCGTTATCTAAGTTGTTATGCTGATAAATTAGTATCGATTAACTTAAGGATTAAGGAAAAAGGCTTATTGACTTTTGAAATATTTGATTATAAAACTAGCTGTTAGCATTAAATCTTGGGGGTAAGTTATGAGTATAAATAAAAGAGAAACCATTAAAAAGATTGAAGGGTTACTTTTTCAAGTGAATGGTGATCTTGAAAAAACATGTGATCTATTATCAACAGTAGAGTTAACCGAAGATGATATTAAAATATTGCTGAAAGAGATGATAAAAGAGTATCATAGCTTATCTGAAAAGATTTCTTATAGTTGTGGAATTACTGCAGGCGGTGCACAAGATGCCAACGCAAACAGCTTCAACGAAGTTTTTAAGCTAGGTTCACAAGAGTTAGCATTAGCAATGATGTCAGATTTCAGAAAGTCTTATGATCAAGAATTATTTAAGAAATATAAAAAAGAAGAAATGTCTTATCCTGAAGGAGAAGGAATACAATTTATTAGAGAATTGAGAGTTTTAAGTAGAATACTTACTATATCTTTAATAAGGAAACTTGATGAAGTTTACAAGTTTACTCCAGAAGAAATTGAGCGTTTGAAGGAATATATATTAGCTAGCAACTATGATACAAACAAAAGTCTTTCTGATATAGACAAATATATGCATGCACTATCTGCCTTAATTAGAAACCCCTCACTTGATACAAAAAAGATATTTGAGCTAAATAATCGAATGATAATACACACTACAGCCTTAATTGATTTAGTAACTAGTGGAGTAGTGAAAAAAGAAGAAGCAAAAGAACAATCTGCTGAGGATTTAGAAAAGCTTATCTGTGAACAGTATAAAGGTGCAGCAAACACGCCACTACCGTTGCCGAGCACGCTATTTGAAGTGGATAAAAAAAGTGCTTGAAGAAAGTAAGAAGGTCTTATAGTTAGCCAAAGTAGGTATTTAATAAGCTTAATGTAACCATTATATATGCTATATAGTAAAACATAGAATGCTTATGGTTCCAACTATAGCAATTTTAAGTGGTGGGTTTTCTTGTGAGAGAGAAATATCGCTTATGAGCGGAAAAGCAGTAAAGAAGGCGCTCGATAGCCTTTCATATAATGCAATAGAAATAGATGTTGACAGCAACATTGCTGAAAAGCTTAGAAAAATTAATTCGGGCCTTGCTTTTATCGCTCTGCATGGACCTTATGGTGAAGATGGCTGCATTCAAGGTTTATTGGAGATTTTAGGTATAAAATATACACACTCAGGAGTTATGGCTTCTGCTGTTGCTATGAATAAAGTGATGTCAAAGCATATATTTCGGTCCCTTAGTATCGACACTCCAAAAGGTTATGTAATTAGCCGAGAAGATCTACTAAAAAATAATATTAAAATTGATTATCCGTACGTCTTAAAACCAATTAATGAAGGTTCAAGTATTGGAGTGTACATAATTTTCTCGCACGAGGATTACTTAGAACTGAAAGATAATAGTTCTACTATAATGGAAAAGATGATCGTAGAAGAATACATACCGGGCATAGAGTTACATACTGCTGTATTGCTGGATGAAGCAATTGGCACTATAGAAGTACGACCAAAAAATAAATTCTATGATTATGAAGCAAAGTATACAGATGGATTTACAGAACATATATTTCCTGCTGAAATTCCTAACAATATATATAAAATGACCTTGGAACACGCACTGAAAGTTCATCAATTTTTAGGATGCAAAACTATTTCCCGCTCAGATTTCCGTTATAATCCCAAAAATAACACTTTAAAAATGCTTGAGATTAATACACATCCTGGCTTTACTGAGTTATCGTTAGTGCCAGAAATTGCAAAATTGGCAAAAGGAATCAATTTTAATGAATTAGTTAAAATTATTATTGAAGATAGTTTGCAGCACAAAAATATTAGGGATTTAAGTCATGTTGAGCAGTATTACTAGAAGCCAAAGGAGTTTTTTGCGTAAGTGTGCCTTGGTTATTATCACAGCACTTTTTCTTACGCTAATACTTTACAGCTCACTTGATAAAATAATAAATCGATTTAATTACTACTTTACTTGGTATAATGACTGCCTATCTAGTTTATTACTCAGTAGTGGATTTTCAATCGACGAAGTAGTCGTGAGCGGCAATAAATTTACAAACAAAAAGGATATTCTAAGTTTGACAGATAGAACGCAACCTATCCTGTATATATCACTTTCAAAACTTGCCGGTAACATACAATCCGTAAGCAGATGGATAAAACACGTAAGAGTTCACAGAATTTTGCCCAATACTCTACACATTAATATAGATGAGCATAAACCGTTTGCTCTCTGGAAAGATAATAACAAAACCTCGGTAATTGATTTTGAAGGTAAAGTGATCGTAGATGACTATTTAATAGATGATCTTGTTGTAATTACAGGACAAAACTCATTATCAAACCTAGAATTTGTTAGAGATGTGTTAGAGAGTAAAACTCAATTAAGTGACCACATTTCTTCTTTTGCTTATATAGGGAATAGAAGATGGAATATCATACTTGATAACGATTCCACAGTAAAGCTGCCTGAAGATAACCCTTATAGTGCATGGGACTATTTAAACCACTTACACAATACAACTGATTTTACTTTCAGCGATTGGAGTATTATTGATATGCGTATTACTGATAAAATTTTTGTGAAGAGGTGATCTGCTGTAATCCAAGTAGCCCCTTTTCCTGTCATCCCAGTGCCCAGACACTGGAATCCCGCCGCGAACCGTCATACCGCGATTCATTCGCGGTATCTCTTAACATAGATCCCTTATTTAACCGCCATACCTTAACATAGATCCCGCTAACACCTAGCGGGATGACGAGGTTATCGTCATGTCACCGCGAACCGTCATATCGCCACGAACCGTCATACCGCGATTCATTCGCGGTATCTCTTAACATAGATCCCTTATTTAACCGCCATACCTTAACATAGATCCCGCTAACACCTAGCGGGATGACGAGGTTATCGTCATGTCACCGCGAACCGTCATATCGCCACGAACCGTCATACCGCGATTCATTCGCGGTATCTCTTAACATAGATCCCTTATTTAACCGCCATACCTTAACATAGATCCCGCTAACACCTAGCGGGATGACGAGGTTATCGTCATGTCACCGCGAACCGTCATACCGTCACGAACCGTCATACCGCGATTCATTCGCGGTATCTCAGCCGCTAACAAGAGATCCCGCTAACACGTAGCGGGATGACGGTTGTCGTTTAGCTATAAATATTTAAGAAATTTACCAAACGAAAAAAAAGGCAAAAGAAGCCCCGTGGTTGGCTAATTACTTACATTATACTTTCAAGTATGGCGTTTTTTTATTCTAAACGCTTAATAACCGCGATTTAGCTGCTTTTTAATGCAACTAACCTTTAGTCATAAATGTTTAAGAAATTTACTAAACAGAAAAAAAGGCAAAAGAAACCCTAGGGTAGCTAGTTATTCACTATCCATTTTTTAAGTTGGCGTTTTTTTATGTTTTAAATGCTTTATAAGCGCATTTTAGCTTATATTAGGTAAAAACCTAGAAATTTTATAAAGACATAAGGTGCACATAGTGCAAAAAATTAAACATGAGACGCCAGATACGTGAGTTTTTTTGTCATTTAATCTGTACAGAGAAGATAAATAAATAGCTTCAGTTTCATGATAAGGGGGCTGGCGAGGTTTGTCAAGGAATTTTTATGCAAGAGATCTATTGAAATGCCCCTGTAAAATTATACTATTAATTAGTACACTATAAATTTAAAATTATAGATATGTTAAGCAGATTGGTAATTTTGCTATTAGTTTTTATACTTCCTTTTTCTTCATACTCATACCAGTTTAGAACCAAAGCAAAGCAAGCAGTAGTCTTAGATTTAGCTTCAGACTCATTCATTTTTGACCATAATTCTGATGAAAAAATGGCCCCATCTTCAATGAGCAAGCTAATGACTTTATATATAGCCTTCGATTATCTAAAAGCTGGAATAATACACATGGAGGATAAATTTCGAGTAAGTAGAAAAGCGTGGGAAAGGAGAGGCTCTTCTATGTTTTTGAAAGAAGGTCAATCCGTTACGGTGAGGGAATTACTTGAAGGAATTACAATAGTCTCAGGCAATGATGCCTGCATAACACTAGCCGAGGGCATTGCAGGATCAGAAGAGAATTTTGTGGCTGAAATGAATGAAGTTGCACAAAATTTGAATCTGAATGACAGTCATTTTGTCAACTCAAGCGGGTGGCCAGATGAAGATCATTTTATGAACGCAAAAGACTTGGTAATGCTGGCAAAAAGGATTTTCACCGATTTTCCTGAATATTATGATTTATTTTCCGAACAATATTTGACATATAATGAAATTGTACAAAAGAATAAAAATCTTCTACTTTTTCACGATATTGGGGTTGATGGCTTAAAAACCGGTTATACAAATGCTGGTGGTTACGGCATTGTAGCATCTGCAAAACGAAATGATAGGAGAATTTTTGCTGTCGTAAATGGTTTAAACACTGAGAAAGAGCGAATAGAAGAAGCAAAAAGATTGATACAATACTCCTTAAATCATTTTAACACTAAGAAAATATTCGTTAAAGACAGCGTAGTTGAGGAAGTAAATGTTCTCTATGGAAAAGATAGAAAAGTGCCTATTACAGTTGCAAACGATGTTACCATAACTTACAACCGCAAATTGCATGACCAAATTAAGGTGCGTATTGAATATAAAGATATGATACCTGCACCCATTAAAAAAGGTCAAGAAGTGGGCAAAGTTTTTGTAGAAATACCAGGTATTGAGCAACAAACTACACCACTTTATGCAGCAAATGACGTGCAGGAATTGAATTTCGTAGAAAAGTTTTTTAGGATGTTGTTTTAAGTTTGATATTAAAGCAATTCCGAAAGAGAGATCTATTGCACTTTAGTGTAGTTTTAACTAACAATTTCTGTTACAATACAAGATTGAAATGTTACGAAAATGTGCTGGTTGTATTTGTTGCTGTCTAGTATCCTAGAGATACTGTGGGCTGTAACGCTAAAGTTTAGTAACAGTTTTACTAAAGTTGTGCCTTCGATTGCAACATTGGTAATTATGATCATTAGCATTTACTTTTTATCTCTTGCAGCATGCTTTCTACCTATTAGGGTATGCTATGCAGTTTCCTCTGGAATATGCACAATTGGAATAACTATAATTGGTGCAACCACTTTCACAGAGAATATTAATTTATCTCAAGTTTTATGTATCGTTTTAATTGTAATAGGAAGCATAGGGCTAAAGCTCTCTATTTAAACCTAAAAATTTATGCATGAATTGGATATATTTACTCTTATCGTCACTAATTGAAGTGTTCTGGGTCATAACACTTAAGCATAGTTATGGATTTACTCATCTCGTACCATCAATAATTAGCATACTCTCCATGGCTCTTAGTACATATTTACTTTCGCTCGCTACACGTTCTATACCTATCGGAGTATGCTATGCAATTTGGACTGGAGTGGGCGCTATAGGAGCTTCGATACTTGGAGTTTACCTATTTGATGAACCAGTTAATTTATTCGAAGTAATATGCTTTATTTTAGTTACATTCGGGATTATAGGATTAAAATTGTTTGATACTGCAAAACAAACTGTTGATAAAATGGAATAAAAGATCCCACTGGGATGAAAGAAGCAGATACTCCATATTGTCATGCAAATTGGAATCCAGACTTTTTTCTATATAGCATGGTGAAGACGGGAAACCGTAACCGTTCACACAATGGCGTCAACTTAAGGAAAAATGTCAGAGATTGTGTATAAAATTTCTCTCCAAATTTTTTATCATTAAATTATCCAAAGAGTGCAAGGGACAGCACTTTTGTTTCTGTTTTATTTCAACAAAGAAGTCTAAAATGTGTCCTTTTTAGGTGAAATATGCAAAAAGGAAAAAACCTTATTCTACAAATTAAAAATATAATATACTCGAAAACTTTTCAGAAAATCCATTGTGTTGAGTTTTACACGAACAAGAAAACTTCCTTTTTCGACAGTATTTTCTATGATTTTAAAGTTAGTTAAAAAAAGTTTGGGAATAGAATGTGAACTTATGGAGCCATTGACATGTACCCTCAAAGCAAGCTTTTTCTAAAGCAAGATATAAGATTTGCCATACAGGCTTTCAAGAATTTAAGCATCCAAACAGCCTATCAGGATGAACCTGAGTTGGAGAGGCTATAGACTTATTGCAGCAGATGGTTCTGGTATGAGATTACCCAGCTCTGGGGAAATTGTATCCGAGTTTGAACCAAATGGAACAACAGGCACCATTGGCAATTTGTTTGTTGATTTGTGTACTTCATTGATTTGCAGTGCTCGTCTTGCAGCTTGGAATATAGGTGAACAAACGTTGGCGGCAGAGCAATTACCCGAAGTTATCACTCAAATGCGTTTATTAAATCAAGAGAAATTATTATTTATCTATGATCGTCTTCAGTAAAATTCATTCAGCAGCATTATAATTTGGAAGTAGATTTTATTTTTCGCTTGCAAAAAAGAAATTATAGTAAGCTATGGGAACGCTGGCGAATTAGATTTTGATTTTATATTAGAAAATGAAAAGCTAAAAAATAAAATGAAAGGACAGAAAGTAAGAGTTATAGTGCTGACATTAGCCAACTGAGAAACAGAGTTTTTGACCGAGACTTTGGAGCAAAGCTTATGTGTTAAGGTGGCACATAGAGGAGTGCTATAAACGACTCAAAGTAGGAGCAGAGTTAGAGAATTTTTCTGGAGAGGCTGTATTACAAGAATTTTGGGCAAACTTGGTCATGTGCAATATATTATCGCTTCATATATGTGATGCACAAGGGCCTTGGAACCCAGATCAAATTACTGAGTATCGTTTAAATTTTTCAGTTTTATTTAGTGTAATGAGACAGAAACTCTATCAGGTACTTATTGCGCCAAAAAACTTTCAAGCCCTTTTTAAGTATACGCGCTAAAGTTAAAATCCGACCGGGACAGCCGCAATAAAGTAGATAAGCCTAAACGCCATCATGTCTTTAGGAGAGTTTGCTAATGAAAGTTCTTAAGTTGACGCCATTGGCTGAACGGATACGATTTATTTCAGTGCATGAGCTGGTCCTTTTCGGGTTTTAGCGCTGTGTACATAACTGCACGAACGTCTAGTTTAGGGGTAAGAAAAATTAGGGCCCGCAAATTAATCCAAACACATAAGTGTAGTGTTACCACCAAATGCTGTAGTGTTAACACTTACAACTTTTTCTGTAGAAAAACGCTGTAAATAATGAGGACCACCAGCTTTTGGCCCAGTGCCAGATAGTCCTCTACCACCAAATGGTTGTATCCCAACTGCTGCACCTATCTGGTTACGGTTGATGTAGACATTTCCAACTGATATTTTTTTACTTATAGTGTCAATTTGACTTTGTATACGACTCTGCAAAGAAAACGTAAGCCCATATCCAGTACTATTTATATCACTTATAACTTCATTTAATTGTGACTTGTTAAAACGTATGATATGTAAAATAGGACCAAATACTTCTTGCTTTAATTGCGAAATTTTTTGTATCTCATAAATATATGGAGGAAAGAAATAACCATTATGAGAATTTGTATCCATGGGTACTTTAAATAACAGATTTGAATCTTTATCCTCTGACATTTTTTGCGTATGTTGAGTGAGCATATCGATAGATGCTTTATCAATTATTGGACCAATATCAGTACTAAGTTGTATTGGGTCACCAATCTTGAGTTCTTGCGCTGCACCGCATATCATTTTTATCTGCTTCTCTGCTATGTCCTCTTGAATAAACAGCACTCTAAGCGCAGAACAGCGTTGGCCAGCGCTGCGAAACGCAGAAAGCAAAACATCCGTAGTCACTTGCTCTAAGAGAGCAGAGCTATCAACAATCATAGCATTTAATCCGCCAGTTTCAGCAATAAATGGCACAATAGGACCATCCCTATTTGCAAGCATTCTATTAATTATTTGAGCGGTTTGTGTTGAACCAGTAAAAGCTACACCGGAAATTCTATTGTCTGGAACTAATATTTTGCCTAAATATCCACCATCCCCAGGAATGAGGTGCAACACATTTTTTGATATCCCAGCTTCATGTAGTATCTTAACAGCTTCATAGGCAATAATCGGCGTTTGCTCTGCCGGTTTTGCCAGCACTGCATTACCTGCTGCAAGTGCAGCTGAAACCTGCCCAATGAAGATAGCAAGTGGAAAATTCCACGGTGATATACACAGGAAAACTCCCCTACCTTCAAAAAAGATGAAGTTATCTTCACCTGTTGGCCCTGGCAATTTTTTCCAGTCGCTCAGTTCATTTTTTGCTATCGTTGCGTAGTAACGTAAGAAATCCACTGCCTCTCTTACTTCCGCTATTGCATCAGATAAAATTTTTCCTGCTTCTACGATCAGAATATAAATCAACTCTTTCATCCTTTCTTCAAGCAAATCTGCAGCTTTTTCAAGGCATTTAGCGCGCTCTACTGCTGAAACATTCTGCCATTCAGTAAAAGCATTATGTGCTATTTCAAGAGCGTTTAAAGCTTGAACACTTGTTGTATTTGACACTTCTCCAATTACATTTTCCAAATGTGCAGGATTCACTACTTCGATAAATTCAGCACTATCAAATAGTGCCTTTCCATCAATTATTGGTCCAACTTGCCACTTTTTTTCACTAAAACCCTTTATATCATCTGCAAATTGTGAGACTATCACAGAATCACTAATATCCATTCCCAAAGAATTTTTTCTTTCTGGTCCCAAAATATCTTGTGGTAATGGAATGCCTGGATGAGGCTCATAATTAAAATTTATAGCTTTTTCCAGTGGATCTGAAATTAACTCATCGATTTTAACGTTAGGATCACTTATTTGATTAACAAACGAACTATTAGCTCCATTTTCAAGAAGACGTCTTATAAGATAAGGCAACAAGTCACTATGTTCCCCAACGGGTGCGTAGACACGACAGCTAACATTTGTTGCAAGCTCTGACATTGCATAATCATATAAGTCTTTTGCCATTCCATGTAAGCGTTGAAATTCAAATCCAGGGTGGTTTTTATCAGCAAGTTCCATGATAGAAGCAAAAGTATAGACGTTATGAGTTCCAAAGCATGGGTAAAAGCTGTTTGGTTTACTCAAAAGTTTCTGTGCGCACATGAGGTAAGATACGTCAGTATAGCTTTTTCTTGTAAATACTGAGTAATCATTTAATCCCAATTCTTGCGTACGCTTGATTTCTGAATCCCAATATGCACCTTTTACAAGCCTCACCATAATTTTGTGCTTTGATCGGATAGCAACATCTTCAACAAAGTCAAGAACAGATAAAGCACGTTTTTGATATGCTTGTACAGCCAAGCCGAGCCCTTCCCACTCAGAAAGTGATTCATCAAGCCGTAATTGTTCAAACAAGATTAAGGAAATTTCAAGCCTTTCTGTTTCTTCTGCGTCTATGCATAGTGAAATGTTGTATTTTTTTGCCTCGCGGCAGAGCTCTAAAACCTTAGTGAATATCTCACCAGCAATTCGGCCAAATTGACTAAATTCATAACGTGGGTGTAAAGCAGAAAGTTTGATTGAAATTCCATGGGATTTAAAACAATCATTTATTTCAGTGGATTCACCTATAGCTTTTATTGAGTGCATGTATGAATTAAAATACTCTTCTGCATCCTCAGTTGTGTGAGCAGCTTCGCCAAACATATCAAAAGAGTATAAAAACTTACTATTGTCATCTAGTTTTGCGTACCTTAAAGCTTCTTCTATGGTTTCTCCAACAACAAAATGATTACCAAGCATAGACATTGCTTGTTTTACTGCTTTGCGAATGATCGGTTCTCCTAAATTCTTAAGTAACTTAGAAATTGCGTAATAGAACTTCGAATCGCCTTCATTATCTCTCAATATACTGCTACCTATCATTAAACTCCACGTGGAAGCATTGACGAACAATGAAGAAGAATATCCTAAATATTTACTCCATTCTTGATTGGCAATTTTATCTTTGATTAGCTCGTCTATTGTATAATCATCTGGTATTCTAAGTAGCGATTCAGCAAGGCACATCAATGCTATTCCTTCATCATTGGAAAGCGAGTATTGCTGCATAAAGGAATCTACAATACTTAATTTATTGTGTTTGATTTTTTCAATAACTTGTTTTGCAACATTATAAATTCTATTTTTTGAATCAGCCGAAAGCTCTGCTTTTTCTACAAGATAACGTATATAACTCTTTTCATCAGTACGATAAAATCCTTGTAAACGTTTTCTGAGTTCATTAGGTTCTTGTATAGAGCTTATCATATATAATTATCTCCAAAAAATACTCCGACACCATATGTATGGTGAAATTATATCATAACTTTGCGCAGAG
Source organism: Wolbachia endosymbiont (group A) of Tromatobia lineatoria (assembly GCF_964028565.1). Lineage (NCBI taxonomy): Bacteria > Pseudomonadati > Pseudomonadota > Alphaproteobacteria > Rickettsiales > Anaplasmataceae > Wolbachia > Wolbachia endosymbiont (group A) of Tromatobia lineatoria. Next base: position 379,648 of record NZ_OZ034791.1, on the reverse strand, counting down.
CAAATTGCTATTTACAAAGGGATCAGGGCTGGCTAAAAGAAGTCCATGAAATAACTTCACTAAATCAAAAAGATTGTGCAAGTATGTAGCTCAACACTCCACCACACATCAAGTATTTAGTCTCAGTTGCGGTTTGTACACAGCATTTGAGTTGAATTGATTGCTTTGAATTATCCTTTCTTTTGATGATGCATTCTAGATTTCCACCTGGCACTATTTCACCTTTTATGCTTATTACCTCGCTACCATCAAATATCTTTCTGGTTATTCCATTTTGGAATATAAGTGGAAGAACACCCATGCCGACCAAGTTGGACCTATGTATACGCTCAAAGCTTTCTGCAATGACAACTTTAACCCCCAACAATAAAGTACCCTTTGCTGCCCAATCCCTACTTGAACCTGTGCCATACTCCTTTCCTGCCACAATGATGAGAGCTTCCTTGTAGCGCATTGCTGCATCAAAAATCGACATAGTTTCTTGAGAAGGAATATATTTTGTATAGCCGCCTTCGATGCTTACCATTTCATTTTTTATTCTAATGTTAGCAAAAGTCCCACGCATCATTACATTGTGGTTACCACGACGAGACCCATACGAATTAAAGTCCTGTGGCTCAATTCCAAGATTTTTTAAATATATACCTGCAGGACTACTTGAGGCAATATTTCCAGCAGGGGAAATGTGGTCAGTGGTTACGCTATCGCCAAACATTGCCAATATTTGTGCACCTTTTATATCGATTTTATTATTTTTAGGTGATAAATTATCAAAATAGGGCGGATTTTGTATGTAAGTGCTATTTGTATCCCAATTATAGATTTCACTTTTTTCACACTTTATCTTTCGCCAATGTTCATCACCAGAAAAAACATCCTTATACTTTTGTATAAACATCTCACGTGTTACCACATTTTTAACACAATCTTCGATTTCATTGTTTGTTGGCCATATATCCTTGAGATGGACGTCATTTCCATTCTTATCTTTGCATATTGAATCTTTTGTCAGATCAATTTGCACAGTACCAGCAAGTGCATATGCAACAACAAGTGGCGGAGATGCCAAGTAATTAGCTTTGACTAACGGATGAATTCTTCCTTCAAAGTTACGATTGCCAGATAAAACTGCAGCAACGGTTAAGTTTTTGTTTTTAATGCCATCTTCTATATCTTTATTAAGTGGACCAGAATTCCCAATGCAAGTTGTGCAACCATATCCAACTAGATTAAAACCCAAAGCATTTAGATCTACCTGCAATCCAGACTTTTCTAAATATTCTGTTACAACTTGTGACCCTGGAGCAAGAGAAGTTTTAACCCAAGGCTTTGATTTTAATCCAAGTTTAATTGCATTACGAGCTACAAGACCTGCAGCAATCATCACACTTGGATTAGAAGTATTAGTGCAGCTTGTTATTGCTGCAATAACTACACTTCCATCTTGGAGTTTATCGCTTTCCTTTGACTCATTAACTAAAAATGATTTAGAAAAAGACTCTGCCACTTGTGAAAGAAAAACCTTATCTTGTGGTCTTTTGGGACCAGCCATTACTGGCTCCACGCTTGATAAATTAAGCTCTAGTGTGTCAAAAAATGCTAACTCGTCACTACTACGCCACAGTCCTTGCTCTTTCGCATAAGCCTCAACTAGCTTAATCAGCTTTTCTGGCCTTCCGGTTAAGCTTAAATAATCTAGCGTTTTTTGATCAATTGGAAAAAATCCACAAGTTGCGCCATACTCCGGGGCCATGTTTGCTATAGTGGCTCTATCTGCCAAAGATAAATAATCTAAACCATCACCATAAAATTCTACAAACTTACCAACAACGCCTTTTGTTCTTAGGATATTGGTAACCATCAGCACTAAATCGGTCGCAGTTACTCCTTCCGACAATCTGCCAATTAATTTAAATCCAACTACTTCTGGAATCACCATACTAATTGGTTGACCAAGCATCACAGACTCAGCTTCTATGCCTCCAACACCCCAACCAAGAACTGATAATCCGTTAACCATTGTAGTATGGCTGTCAGTACCAACTAAAGTATCAGGATATATGACTCCATCATTATTACACACAACTTGCGCTAAATATTCAAGATTCACTTGGTGGCAAATCCCTGTGCCAGGCGGCACTACTCTAAAATTTGTGAAGGACGATTCTCCCCACTTTAAAAATTGATATCTCTCCAAATTTCTTTTTACTTCTAACTCAACATTCTTACTGAATGCGGAAACACTTCCATAACTATCTACTTGAACAGAATGGTCAATCACAAGATCAACCGGTACAGACGGATTTATATTGCTTGGGTTTCCTCCATTTTTCTTAACATAGTCCCGCATTGAAGCTAGATCAACAACAGCAGGAACCCCTGTAAAATCTTGCATCAACACCCTTGCTGGTTTATAGCTAATTTCGTGATTAGTGTGTTTATTAACGCAGTCTGCTAGTACTCTTATGTCATCTAGCTTTACGTTTACTCCATCTTCATTGCGCAATAAACTTTCAAGCAGAACCTTAAGTGAGCAAGGCAATTTAGTCACATCTATTCCTAAAAATTCACTAGCACTACTTAGGCTAAAATAGTTGTATGACTTCCCGTCAATGTTTAAAGTCGTTTTTGCATTTAAAGAATTGTTCATCCTATCACACTATATTAGTTAAAATTGGAATTACTACCGTTACTTTTTTGTTGTTGACCTTGCTGCTCATACATAGTTTCAAAATCTATAGTATCTAGCATCAGTGGGGGAAATCCACCACTACTTGTAACTCTTGCAATTATTTCTCTTGCAAAAGGGAAAAGAAAAGTAGGTCCGCCAATAAACAAAGCTTGTCTTACCTCTTCCTCACTCAACTCTTTTAAATTTTCTATTGAAAAAATGCCACAATATTTCGTCTCACAAATGAAAGCTACACCATCTTTTATGCCTTCATCTTTTACCGTTGCTTTGACTTCTATATGCAAAGTAATTTCATGAAAAGATTTTTCTTCATTCACTTCTTCTTTGTTTTTCGTCCCTTCTAATTTTGCTGAATTGATATTAACCATTACATTAATATCTGGAGCTTTACTAGAAGAAAGGAATGGCGAATTCGGATTCTCAAATGATAGATCTTTAACATATTGACCGTGAATTCTCATTTTTTGTTGTGGCATTTCTTACGTCTCCTTTAATTAAGTTGAGATATTTAATACTTTCTTATATAATATATTCATTTACAAACGAATAGCAAACCTGATTATAAGTTGATATGAAAAACATATTTTCATTAATAATTAATAATGTTCGGATACTTTATATGCCAAGGAGTTGAGTTACTATGATAGAGCTTGTAATATATGCTTTATTAGCGGCGTTCATTTTTTCACGTTTGTATAATTCTTTAGGAAGGTCAGCCAACCTCAACCTAAAAAAGCTAACTAATGTATTGGATGTAAGCCGAAGTAGAGAAGATGTAGTAGAAAACATTGAGGGTTACATTGATAGCAATGATGAAAATTCAATAAAAGTTACTTATAAACAAATATTAAAAAAAAACAAAGATTTTTCTATTTCCCACTTTATAGAAGGTTCAAGCATAGCTTTTGAATTAATAATAAAATGTTTCAATCAAGGAAATTTGTCTCAGTTAAAACCACTTCTCGATAAAGACTTATATGATAATTTCGCAGAGAAGATTAAACATCGTAAAGAGGTGCACGAGTCTATAATTGTTTCTATCGTTTCACAAAAGATTTTAGAAATAAAGCTAGTAAAAAACGCAGTGTTTATTGCAGTATATTTCCTTTCAGAGCAAATTAACTTCGTTAAGAACAATGAAGGAGATATAATATCAGGTAGTACATCCACTATTAATAAAGTTGAGGATGTATGGCAATTCAAAAAAAATGTTAATTCATCAGACCCAAGCTGGTTGCTTGTTTCTATTCACTATAAAAAGACAAGTAACGATAAGACAAATGATAAGTAAGATGAGTTTTATTTGAAATGGAAAGCAAGCTACGCGAAATAGTACTTGACACTGAAACGACAGGTCTTGACACTGAATCTGGTCATCGAATTATTGAAATAGGGTGTGTGGAATTAATTAACCGCATTCCAACAGGTAAAGTATTCCATCGGTACCTTAACCCAGAAAGAGATATACCTTATCACTCGTTTAAGATTCACGGTATTAGTGAAGAATTTTTAGAAGATAAACCATTATTTTCAGATGTTGCACTTGAATTTCTTGACTTTATATCTAATGATATTTTGGTAATTCACAACGCTGAATTCGATGTTAAGTTCCTTAACATGGAGTTAAGCAAGCTGAATGCTAGGTTAATTTCCTCAGACAGAGTGCTAGATACATTACCTCTTGCGAGGAAAAAATTCGCAGGATCACCTGCTTCTTTGAATGCATTATGTAAGCGTTTTGATATATCGCTAGAGAATAGAGAATTGCACGGAGCACTAGTTGATGCTCAATTGCTTGCAAAGGTATATGTTGAACTTACAGGAGGGTTACAAACCTTTCTGTTTGATAATGAATGCAATCAGGACAGTAACTCTACATTCGTTCAGCATAAAGTACGTAATCTAACTCCCAGAGAACATTTACCAAATAGTGAAGAAATTGATGAACATAAGAAACTGTTAGACAAAATTAACAATACACTTTGGAATAAATATATTGAATAGGTTAACCAATAAAGATACAATTCAATTTTACTGAGAGCATTCTAATGGTAAGGTTTATAAGATTATTATCTAATGTGCTAGCAGCATTAGCAGTTGTTTTTTTAGGTTATTGTTATTTCACTAAAAAAGGCATGTTTGCCCCAGCAGCGATTCACAACGCAGAAGTTAAGATAGGCGGAGATTTTTCTTTAATTAATCAGGACGGACAGATCTTGCGCAGTAGTGATTTTAAAGATAAATACATGATGATTTTCTTTGGGTTTTCCTCATGCAAAAGAATTTGCCCTATGAACCTTGGAATAATTTCAGAAACACTTGCAAAGTTAGATGAGAAAACTAACAACAAGCTACAAACATTCTTCATCACAGTCGATCCTGAGCGCGATAGCACGGAAAGACTTAAAGAATTTCAGCAGCAATTTGACCACAGAATACAAATGTTAACTGGTGAAAGAGAAAAAATAGACGAAGTAATTGCAAAGTATAAAGTATATGCTAGCAAAGTTGGTGGAGAAGAAGAAATCAACCATTCTTCAATAATGTACCTTATTGGCCCTGGAGGAAAATATGTTACACACTTTGCAGCTGATTTAAATTCAGACGAAAGTCAATCTGATAAGATTTTGGCTGAGATAAGAAAATACGTAAACTGAATTATAGATTTTTCTGTTAATTAGTCGAGCATGCAACTGCATGAGCATTATGATTTGAGAGCAATCTCCATGGGAAGACACACACAACTGTACGAACGTTGTAGTTTGGGAGCAATTCCCACCAGTGGGGTGTCATCCCAGTGCCCAGACACTGGGATCCAGCTTCTATGCAACTTAATTAAAAACGTTTGTTTTAGCGTAAGACAACTACCTTTAGCTCATCAGCTCAGTTATAAGCAAAATTTCTGGATTCCAGTGGGCTTTGTTGCATCGCTACTTATGAAAGGCTAACTATAGTTAGGATTATAAGTAACCTATTGAAAATCTTGTTTTTTTGCAATCAATCTGATCAAATTTAAGAATAGTAATTTATTATTTACATTAATAAATTTAATTCTATTGAAAATAGCTAAAGCATTGAAATTCTTGAATTTTAGCCGGATTAGTGAGTGGTAGTGAAATTTCTTTTACTCAAATTTGGGTATTCACTGACCGTTCTTGTTATAAATACCAGAATAATAAGCTACTGATATTCTCCATCTTTTTTATCTTTAATCCATCATAGCTAGCGATGCAACAAAGCCATTCCAGTGTCAAGCACTGGAATGACATCATCTGTTGTGCAATTTACCTTCAAAAATGAATGTTCGTACAGTTATGGAAGACACATTGGAATGACACTATTTGCTGTCTTCAAAAATAAACATTCGTAAAGTTGTGCTTTTAATATGGGTTATCAGTTTAAAAATGTTGCTAATCAGCATATATGAATGTAATATTAATTAACATTCATAAACGAAGCAATACCATGGAAAATAGTTATAATGCCGATGCAATAAAAATCTTAAGGGGTCTTGATGCTGTAAGGAAACGTCCAGGTATGTACATTGGTGACACTGACGATGGATCTGGCTTGCACCACATGGTATATGAGGTTGTTGATAACGCAATAGATGAATCTTTAGCTGGGTATTGTGATAAAATTGAAGTTAGCATAAATAAAGATGGTTCAGTATCAGTAACCGACAATGGTCGTGGCATTCCAACTGACATTCATGAAGAAGAAGGAATATCAGCAGCAGAGGTAATAATGACTCAACTCCATGCTGGTGGTAAATTTGACAGCAATACCTATAAAGTTTCTGGGGGATTACATGGTGTTGGAATCTCAGTTGTGAATGCATTATCAAGCTGGTTGGAATTAATTATTTGGCGCAATAAGAAAGAACACTTTATGCGTTTTGAAGATGGTGAGTCTATTGAACCTTTAAAGGTAGTCAACGAAAATACAAACAAAAGAGGAACTAAAGTCACGTTCATGCCATCAACAGAGACTTTTAATGGCATTAATTTCAGTTACTCAACGCTTGAAAGTCGTATAAGAGAATTAGCATTTTTAAATTCAAATATCGACATTACTTTACGTGATCTGCGCAATGAACCATATACAGAATCTCATTTCAATCAGAGCAATCAATCTAAAGACAATTTTGGTACAGCAAATTTTGTGCAGTATTTAGATAAGAATAAGACACATGTAACTAAAATTGCCAGTATGAAAGGAGATGCAGAAGATCTTGGCATCAGCTTGGAAATATCGATGGAATGGAATGATTCCTACTATGAGAATATGTTGTGTTTCACTAATAATATACGGCAACGAGATGGTGGTACGCATTTGGCAGGATTTAGATCTGCACTAACTAGATGTATCAATACCTATGCAACTAATGAAGGGTTTTTAAAGAAAGCAAAAGTAAATTTAACTGGAGAGGACGTTAGAGAAGGTTTAACTTGTGTTTTATCTCTTAAGATGCCTGATCCTAAGTTTTCTTCACAAACAAAAGATAAACTAGTTAGTTCTGAAGCACGTGCAGTTGTAGAAAGTATAGTTTCTGATAAATTGAGCACAATCCTTGAAACTGATCCCAAATTGGCAGCAAGCATAGTAGAAAGAGCAATCAGGTCAGCAAAAGGAAGAGAAGCTGCAAGAAAAGCGCGCGAGCTAGTTAAAAGCAAAAACAATATTGATATTGCAACTCTGCCAGGAAAGCTTGCTGATTGTCAGGAAAAAGCTCCTGAGTTATCGGAATTATTTATAGTAGAGGGTAATTCAGCAGGTGGTACTGCAAAGCAGGGGCGTAATCGTAAAACACAAGCAGTGCTTGCCTTAAGAGGAAAAATTCTAAACGTAGAACGTGTAAGTTTAGATCGTATTTTTTCATCTGCAGAAATAGGCTCTTTAATTACTGCAATTGGTGCTGGAATAGGGAGTGAACACTTCGATATTGAAAAAGCTAGATATCATAAAATTATCATCATGACAGATGCAGATGTTGATGGTTCACATATAAGAACTTTGATTCTAACTTTCTTTTTTAGACATATGCGTGAAGTTATTGAAAAAGGTTACTTATACATAGCACAGCCACCCCTCTATAAAGTTACAAAGAATGCCAAAGACACTTATATTAAAGATGACGAAACTTTTGAAGAGTATATAATAAACTCAGCAGTTAAAAGATTAACACTAAGTGGTACAGCTACAGAATTTAACAACTTGCGCCTTATTTTGAATAAATGCGTTAGCACTTCTAATATTAGCAAAAATTATGATAGAGAAATACCACAAAATCTCTTAGAGTCATTGCTAATTTTAAGTAAAAAGAATGCTCTATCATCGGCTGATGAGATATTAAAGTATTTGAAGTTAATGTACAGCGAATACACTTGGGAAGTGGAAATAAAAGATGAAGAAAAAGAAATTCATATCTCTAAATTGTTTCAAGGATTGGCAGACAAATATATATTTGCACTTAGTATGCTTGAAGGCAAAGATATGCAAAACATATTAAGTTTGCTTGATGGTATAAGTAATTTATTTAATGGTGATTCATTTTTAAAGTCACAAGAAACTGAAATAAGAATCACTTCTCCAAGTACGCTTGCAAAAATAATAATGGACTATGGTAAAAAAGGTTTAACTCTGCAGAGATTTAAAGGTCTTGGTGAAATGAATGCTGATCAGCTATGGGATACTACGTTAAATCCTGAGGCTAGAACTTTATTAAAGGTTGAAATAAAAGATTGTGAAGAAGCTGATTCCATATTTTCAATATTAATGGGTGATATAGTTGAACCACGCCGTGATTTTATTAATAGCAATGCACTTAATGTGCATGATGTTGATATTTGAACTTTTAGCAAAATGTACGAACGTTACGGGTTTAAGCAAAGACTGTGTCATTCAAGTAGCTGACACTGGTTCCTTTATAACGGTGTCATTCCAGTGCTTGACACTGGAATCCAGGTTGCTCACAAGCAAACTAGCATAGAAAGTGGTTACAACGTTTTCGATGAGATTGCAGAAAGGCTGGATTCCAGTGTCAAGCACTGGAATGAAAGCAGTCCTACGTCATGCCGCGATTCATTCGCGGTATCTCTAGATCCCGCTAACAAGCAGCGGGATGACGGTTGTCAGGGTGTCATCCCACTACCTTCTCCTGTCATCCCAGTGCCTCCCTCCCCTGTCATCCAAGTAGCTTGACACTTGTATCTTTATGATGTGAGGCATTAGAGCTAAAATACCTCACAGGGAGGGTGAAGCTGATGCAACGCTAATGCCATTAAGGCCGAATCCCAGATTTTGCTTCCCTCCCATAGAGTTATAGCTCTTCTCATAATAATCCCAATAAGGTAAGAATGGATTTATGGTAGAGGGGTTTGTATGCCAGCAGCGTATAGTTACGACTTAAGGAAAAAAGCAATGGAAGCAATGGAAGCATTGGATGAAGGAGAAAGTAGAGCAACTGTTGCCAAGTGACCTTACCCAGAAAAAGTGGAGAGAAAGAAAGGAGTTTTTTCGGGTAAAATAAAATTTTGGAGGATTAGAAATGGCAAGAGAATATACGGCAGAATTCAAATTGGAAGCTGTTAAACTGGCAAATGAACAAAGAAAGGCAGGTCAAACAATTACAAAAATAGCAAAGGATTTAGGAATAAAGGGTGGTTTATTAGGAAAATGGATAAAGAAACACAACGAAAAAAAGTCGGCAGCAGATGCATTTCCAGGTAGAGGTAACATGGCTCCTTACGACAAAGAGAGGTTTGATTTACAAAGCAAGAGTAACAAGGGAAAGAGACATTTAAAAAAAAGCCCTGGCCAGTCAAAAAGAGTAAAATATTTTTTTATATAGTAACTGCTATAAAGTACAGGAATTATGTAGGATTTTCTGCTAGTGGCTACTATAAGTGGACCACAAGAAAAATAAGCAGTAGAGAATCAGCAAATAAAGAGCTACTCGCAGCTATTCAAAAAATATATCAAGTTTCTAAATGTAGATATGGAGCTCCTAAAATTCATGCTGAATTGAAGGCTTTGGGTAAAAGTTGCAACTTAAAAACAGTGCAAAGTATTATGCAGAAAAATGGTATTCAGGCTATATTGAGAAGAAAATTTAAAATTAAGAAACAACAAACGGACAGTAGAGTCGTAGCTCCCAATATATTAGACCAAAACTTTATTGTCGATCAACCAAATAAAGTATGGGATTACTTATATAAAAACCAAAGAAGGATGGCTATATTTGGCAACAATAATCGATCTATATTCACGCATGGTAGTTGGCTGGTCAATGAGCAGTTCAATAAATAAACAATTGGTTATGGACTCTTTATTAATGGCCGTTAACAAGCGTAAACCTGCCAAAAATCTACTATTACATAGTGATCAAGGTTCACAATATACTTCGCAAGGTTATCAATATCTCTTATCCATAAAAAACATAGATGAGTTATAAAGGTTGTTGTTACGACAATTCTGTTGTGGAAAGCTTCTTCAGTTCTCTAAAAAGGGAGTTACCAATAGACACCTCTCGGCACTCTAAACAGCATATCAAAACTGCTATATTTGAATATATAGAAATTTTTTATAACAAACAACGTCACTATTAACTATTGCATTCCTGAGCATTTTGATTCATCATTCTCTTTGTGAAAAACATTCCAAACTTTCTCTCCACTTTTTCTGGGTAAGGTCAGTCAAACCTCCATTTTTTTTATATCAATTTATTACTTTTTTTTCGGTTTGACACACTTTTTTGAACATTCCCAACGAAAAAAGAAAAACAAGGTTTAATTTTCTTTTTTATTTGCGATTTATCTATTAATTAACCGTGAAAGGTTACGTGTAATGCTTCTTCACATAATTATCAATAATTGCCTTAAATTCTTCAGAGACATTATCACCTTGTAAAGTTTTGAAATATTTGCCGTTTTTGTAGACTGCTGAAACAGGTTTTTCTCCATATCCAGGTAAGCTGATTCCCAAATTTGCGTGTTTGCTTTCTCCAGGACCATTTACTATGCATCCCATAACAGCAATGTTCATATGCTCTACACCTGGATTTTTTTTCTTCCACATCGGCATATGAGTTTTTATATAGCCATTCACCTCTTCAGTTAATATACGAAAACGATCGCTACTCGTGCGCCCACAACCAGGACATGAATTAACCTGAGGGTTAAAGTGTCGCAAGCCTATAGACTGCAATATTTCCTGACACACCACCACTTCATTAGTACGCGATTCACCAGGACGTTGAGTCAAAGAAGCCCGTATTGTATCTCCAATGCCATTTTGCAATAAATAAGTAAGCCCTGCTGCGGTATTTACCACACCTTTATTGCCCATACCAGCCTCAGTTAAACCCAAATGCAGCGCATAATTGGAAGATTTTGCAAGTGCCATATAAACTAAAATTAAATCTTGTACTTTGCTAACTTTACATGAAATGATTATTTTGTTTGAATTTAGACCAATTTCTTCAGCTTTTTTTGCACTATCAAGAGCAGACATTACAAGTGCTTTGCGCAGTATAACATCAGAAGGCCTTGAATTACTAAGCGAAGAGTTTTCATCCATCAATTTTTGCAAAAGGTATTTATCAAGACTACCCCAATTTACCCCAATTCTAACCGGAAGATCGTGCATTATTGCATACTCTATCACCCTTTCAAACTTCTCATCACGTTTGTCGCCAAAGCCTATATTGCCTGGATTGATTCTAATTTTACCCAGCATTTTGATGTTGTCTGGATAATCTTGAACTAATTTATCTAGCTCATATTGACCGCAGCCTACCAATATTTTACCGTCAAAACCTTCTTTATTTATCTCTTCTACTATATAAGGTATTGCTCTTGCTACCTCCTCTGAGTTCAAGGCAATTCGCACCAATTCTGAACCTGTACGCGCTAGTCCTGTTATCTCTTTTGCATAATGTTTTGCGCTACTTTTTATATTATCAGCATCTATATGCACGCCAAGCGCCATAGATTGTACAACTACAGGATTATTTCCGCCTATCTTTACTTTTCCAACTTCTACAACATGAGTTTTGTGCCTGGAAATCTGCGATAATTCATATGTATTATCATTCAATATCAGGTCTTTATCTAGCATATTATTAATGGCCAATATTGTGATACTATTTTACTGTGTCAGCTACACTGCCAAATGAACTTGAACCATTCAAACTATAAGCATCTACGTTATCCAAATTAGCAATAGAATCATGTGAGCACGTTCTTCTTGATGGAGTTTCTTTTATAGTGACATTTATAGGAGAAACTTTCTTTTCTCGTGTTGAAGTAACTTTCTTCTCTTCTTGTTGTTCACTTTCATGCTGCTTATTTTCATACTGGAAAACTGACTCTTGATCTATAAATACAGCACCCCTTAAACGTGCGATATTAATACCATGCTGATTTATCATAGTGCTCTCTTCATCGTCGACTATGCAAGCTTCCATGTCATTTGGCTCATTATCAAGACTAGCAATTTTTTTCTCTTTTAATTTTTTGATTAGATCTTCTTTATTTATAGCTCGATCTTGTAATTTTTTTTTCTTGAGCAATTCCCTACGCTTCTCATACAGTTTATATGACTCAGCAAAATCCTCATCTGTATGAAAGTTTGCACCACCAGGGTTACCAGGAGGTATGTATCTCTTACTGAGCTTAGATTTAGCTTCAGCACTATGCACAGTAAAAAAGCTAGAAACCAAAAACATTAATATAAATAAAATTTTAGAAAAAACCCTAAGCATATGGTGCTATAGTAAATATCGTGTTTTAAAAGATAGCAATTAACAAACTTTAAGTAAACCAGAATCTTTACTAACTTTACAATACAAATATTTTTCTAAAAAGTGATATGTTTGCTATCAAAAAAACCTACGCAGACTAAGAGAAGAGTAAGGTGTTACAAGTTGCGTAACACCTTTTCAAGAAAAGTGTTATGCAGCTATATGTTTGCAACTTTTAAGTTATTCTGTAGTTTTTCAGTACCATCGGTAGTATCTACATTACTAAGTTTTGCGTCTGGCGTATCTTTAGATAAGTCGTTTTTCTTCTCTTTATCAAGCTTAACTCCCTGATAGATACAGAATGCAACAAAAGAAGCGACCGCTATTGCGGCAACAGCACTGACTATGATACAAGTTGCCATTATTTTTTCTTGATCTGCTACTGCTTCTGTAAGTGTTTTCACTTTTTCTTCTAAACCTGTGAAGTTTTCTTGCAAGCCTGTAAGCTTTTCTTGCAAACCATCGAATTTATCGTTCAAACCGTCGAATTTACCTAATAGCTCTTTAAAATTTCCCGTGAATTCACCCGACAGTTTGATTACTTCTTGTTCCAAACCTGCGAAGTTCCCTGATACCTTCTCTAGTTCTCCCACTCTTTTTTGCAATTCTTCTATTGCTAACTTATCAAGACCCTTAAAATTATACATAATACGTTCCCACAAAGACATTTTTAACCTCCTAGCTAATTAATATATTATAATTTTACATTCCAAATGTTTAAATTATTATTAAATTAACTGTCATTATGTATTGACCTTTTAATAATTTTGTTTGACTTGCTTTTTGAAAGTGCGGAAACTTAAATTAAGGTATTACAAGATTGTTATTCAACCAATATCTCTCTTTTCCCTGAGTAATTTGGAGCGCTGACAATACCTTCCTTTTCCATTCTTTCAACGATGTTTGCTGCTCTGTTATAGCCTATTCTAAGCTGCCTTTGAATGTAACTGGTTGAAACTTTTTGATCTCTTTGAATGATGGCCACTGCTTGGTTATAGAGGTCATTTTCTTCATCCTCCGTTTCATCGTGTGACTCTGTAGAAGAATTTTCATCTTCTTTAGTGATTTCCTCCATGTAGTTTGGCTCACCTTGCATTTTCAGATGATCAACTATATCTTGCACCTCATTATCACTTACAAATGGGCCGTGAACTCGAATGATCTTACCACCAGAGGCCATATAGAGCATGTCACCCATGCCGAGCAATTGTTCAGCCCCTTGTTCGCCAAGTATTGTACGGCTATCTATCTTAGAAGTAACAGCAAAACTGATTCTCGTTGGAAAGTTCGCCTTTATCACACCTGTGATCACATCCACAGATGGGCGTTGTGTTGCCATTATGATGTGTATTCCTGCAGCACGAGCCATCTGAGCTAAGCGTTGAATAGAGCACTCTATTTCTTTGCCGGCAACAAGCATCAAATCTGCCATTTCATCCACGATCACTACAATATATGGAAATGTTTCCATCTTGATTGGTATTTTTTCAAACAGAGGTTTGCCTGTTGTTGAGTTAAAGCCAATCTGCACAACGCGCTCCAATTCTATTCCACTATTCATCGCTTCTGTGATTTTTTGATTATAGTTTATAACATTGCGTACATTCAAATACGACATCATGCGATAGCGGTTTTCCATTTCTTTCACGATCCACTTAAGAGCGACTACAGCCTTTTTTGGCTCTGTTACTACTGGCGTTATTAGATGTGGTATTGCATCATATATTGAAAGCTCAAGCATTTTGGGGTCGATCATTATCATCTTGCATTCGTCAGGACTTAATCGATAAACGAGTGAAAGAATCATAGTGTTAATCGCAACTGATTTACCAGACCCTGTGGTTCCAGCAACGAGCAAGTGAGGCATTTTAGTTAGATCTGCAATAACTGGTTTTCCACTTATTTCTTTGCCAAGCGCAATTGGAAGATTTAAGTTTGCATTTTGGTATTCTGGTGATTCAAGCAAATCACGCAGCATTACAATTTCCCGTTCCTTGTTCGGCAACTCTATTCCCATAGCATTTTGCCCACGAATTATTGAAATACGTGCAGAGAGTGCACTCATCGAACGTGCAATGTCATCTGCAAGGCCAATTACTCTTGCAGATTTCGTACCAGCTTGTGGTTCAAGTTTGTATAAAGTCACAACCGGCCCATAGCATACACTGATAATTTTTCCTTGCACGCCAAAATCACTCAGGACTTGTTCCAGCAGAGATAAATTTTTATTGCTCTCCATTTCATTCAGCTGTTTTCTCTGCAAAGACTCCTCTGCTTTGGAAAGTAAATGAATGCTTGGAAATTCGAACTCACTGAAAATTTCTTTGGTGGCTTTTTTCTGTCTTTCTTTTGGTTGTTGTTTAGTAGTGATTTTAGTTTTATGTTTTTCTTCTACTACTAATGGTGCAATTGAATACTCAGTAGTTTTATGTGATCTGAAGAATGGAACATTTACAAATAAGCAAGCTATTTTTTTACATAAGAAGAATAGAGAGTAAATTGCTCTCTTCCAACCAACAGATCCTACAAGACCTATTAATGTTACTATCACAAATACATAAAACGGGCAGTTATTAACGAGTGCATTCCCTATTATTCCACTGTGTCTGTACCTTGCTGTGATGCCTAGCGAAAGTTGTGGTAATATAGCACATACCCCTAAATTGATTAATATTAAATAGAGAATTTTCAGCAGTATTTTTGCTGACCTGAAGATCAACAAGTAAACTATGGTTGTAGCTATTGTAACACTAGTTAATCCAAGAAATTGAACCAATATATCAGCTAAATATGAACCTACTATTCCACCTAAATTTGTCACTTCCTCATTTGTAGCCGTGTTTAAGGAAGGATCTTTATAGTTATAGCTAAAAACTGATATATATATATATATTAAAAGGGATAGATATATTGCTGATTTTAGATATTTTTTTAACATCTACCTAAAGTAGTAAGCTACTGTATATTTTACAAAGTGAACTGTTATTAGCAATATCATTATAGATAAATCTAATCCGTTGAACGGTGGTATATATCTTCTAATAATCTTTAGTGGTGGATATGTCAATTGGTTCAAGATGTGCATTATGCTACTGACAGTTTCATTATATATGTTCACCATATTAAGTTTAACCAGCCAGTTTAGGACAACCCAACATATTAGAATGAAGCTATAAAGATCAAGTAACGTATTGAGTAGATATATGATTGGATGCATACATATCTATTACACGAAAGTTATATAAAAGACAAGTATTTAGCCTTTTCAAACTCAAAATGTTGTTTTTGCTGAACCAAAAAAAACTTCATTTTTTGAGCTGCGCAAAGCCACCTAAAGTAGAGAATGGACAAGGAAGGAGGGGTGTATAATATATATTAATGTTGATATTTATTTCTTATAAATATCATCTCTATGTCCTATCTCTGTGATAGTTACTATATGATCTAATTGATTTACTCTGTAAATTACACGATAGTCACTAACTCTTAGCCTTCTACATCCTTTTAAGTTATGATGTAGTGGTTCACCAAAATTTATTGGGTCAACTGTAAGACGTTCTTTTATAGCCTTTTGAACTCTTAGCCTTATTATCTTTGGAAGGTTTGGTAAATCTTTTTCAACAACACTCTTTAGAGACTTAACCTTGTAACGCTCTAATCCCACTTAATATCTTCAAAATCAACTGTTTCTGCACCTTCAACATCACGCTTATCAGAAATTTTAGATACTAAAAAATCCTCCATTTCAAGCTCAACTGCTTCTCTAAATAGTTTTCCTGCTAATTCTTGAACGGGCTGTTTAGTAAATTCAGATAATTCAGCAAGATGCTTTAAAGTTTCTTCGCTAAGAGCTATGTTAATGCCTGAATTTGCCATATGTTTTACCGAACTCTACTACTGTAACAAGTATACAACATTTTTTTTAATTTTTCAATAAAGAAAGTTGATGATACGTAAGAAAAATTTTGCCACCTGCGTTAATAAATAATTAAAAATTTAGCATATTTATCTACCCTCTATTCTATTACTTAAGTTAGACCACTTTTTTCTATTAATATTTTTTGTTTATAAAGATGAGCAGTTACTCATCACGCAGTTGATCTATGGATATAATACTACCGTTTGATAGTTTTTCAGTACATTTTTCACTTTTGTATTCTTTATCAGAGTCGATACTGATTTTGTCAAATATTAAAACATCTCCTGAAATTTTATCACGAAACTCACTAATAGCAAAAAACGGTATAGTAATTCGCTCTTGTTTTCCTTGAAAACTCAAACTGACGCTAAATTTATCCTCAGAAACTTTTAAATCATAGAATTGATGCTGTAATATAATAAGCATTTGAGTAGGGTATGACTTTTTCAAACGATCTGGCATGGTCACACCATTAAAATATGTGAAAAATAATATTTCTAAGTGAGGGATAAAACCATTACCTGATATAACATCTAAAGTCTTTTTGATAACTTGAAACTTAGCAGAATTAAGCAGTTTTTTGTAATCTGTTTGCTCCATATAACTTTCACATACGTAAATTTTGGGGAACTTCTGTTACCCGGCGTTCCCTAAACCGTGCTTTAGTAATAAACCGGTTGTGCTAAATTAAGCAGCAACACGATATTCTTCAGCAGCAAAATTATCGTTTGCATTTAAATTATGAACTCTTAGCGGTGGTGTCTAACCGAGCAAAGCTACCATCTTTACTATGCATGTCGATCCTTAATCGCCCCCGTATAATTAAAAAACATGGTGGAGGCGCCGAGTACTGCCCTCGGGTCCAATACACCTATTACAAGGTAATTTTATTGCTATAGTACACAAAATGTACATAGCTATTATATAGCAACATTAAATAAATGTCAAGATATTATGACCTTAAGTTGATTTATTGCTAAAACAAAATTAATATTTCCAGTAAAAAATTCTGTGCTCTTAACCTGACACATATGGCTTTTTGAATACTCCCAATGAAAATATTTATAAATAAATATTTACTCTTCTTTTTTATTGTTTTTAGGTTTTTCTTGATCAACCATTTCTCCACCGATCTCTTTTATTTTTAGTATCAACGACTCTGGTACATACATGTCAATTACTTCTTCTGCTGTCACAAATAAAGCCTGATAAGAGTGTGAATTTATTATCCAATTAGGCAATATGTCTTCTGCTTCTATTTTATACTCTCCCTCTTTTTTGTCATATACTGTGTAGCAATATAAGTGCACAGCAAAAAATAATACATAAGAGAGCAATATTCCTTTAAGCACTCCGAGAAAGATTCCAGTAACTCTATCGATAAACCCCAACCTTATGGGTGATAATATGTACATTAGCCAGTTATTTATTATCATGAATATAAGATTAAGTATAATAAATACAGAGATTGTAGAAAGTATGTTTAGTGTAACTTTAGAATCAAAATATTTACTATAATTTGGAGCGAAAAAATCATAGTGATTAGCTGTCAGAAAGACCGATAAAAATAGAAACATTAGTGCGCATAGCTCTTTTATAAAGCCTCTAGTTACCGAGATTATTACGCATAGAACAACAATGAAGATAATTAGGCTATCGAAAAGCATGTTTTATATCTATATGGTTTTCAAGATATAATAGTTGTAAATAACAAGGTTGTAAAATTAATTGTATTTATGCTGCATCAATTGATCTAAATACCTAGCGATCATGTCAATTTCTAAATTCAAATAATCATTTACTTTGTTGTACTGAAAAGTTGTATTTTCCCATGTATAGGGAGTGATATTTACTGTAAATTCCTGATTAATAACTGAATTCACTGTGAGGGAAACCCCATCTAGTGTAACGGAGCTTTTTTTTGCAACAAATTTAATTAATTCTTGTGGGCACGATAGTTTGATTTCATGAGAATCTAAATTTTGATTAATTGTTAAAAATTTTACTATCCCATCAACATGACCCTGAACCAGGTGGCCATCGATCTTATCGCTTAATCTCATTGCTTGTTCGAGATTTATTTTTTTTCCTATTCTCCACGTATTTAAGTTAGCAACCTTCATAGTTTCTTGAGATGCTTGGACTGTAAATGTATCGCTCATTATATCAACAACAGTTAAACACACACCAGAGCAAGCTATTGAATCTCCTTTATTTATAGAGGATAAATTTTGTGTCTTGATATGGAAAATTTGATCAGAGTTGGAGTGAGTGGTAGTATCAGTTATAGTCCCGATATCCGTGATAATTCCTTTAAACATATGGTGAAAATAAATAATTTTACCATGAAAAATTTTTTACAACAACTTATTTCTATTTTGTTATAGTTAAAGTAATTCTGGTTTACCGACAATTTAAAAAACGACAAATTCGTCATCCCGCTACGTGTTAGCGGGATCTAGAGATACCGTGACGGTATGACGTAGGAAAACTGAGCCTGCACTAGCTATAGGCGCGAGAAAGGGGATCGTTTTCACTTACTTGTTCAATAGATTCTATAGAATATTCAGAATATATGAAATAAGCCAAACTCAGAACACATAATGCAGTTAATATTGGTAACCCTATGTTCAATGCTAGCCCAATACTTTCTCTTTTTTCTGGTGGCACTAATCCTTTTAACATTGACACTTTTCCTAACGGAAAATGCCATAAGCAAAGTGTTGATGCAGATGCTACTATTATAAATAGACAAAAATAAGCCTTTTTTGAGGAAAATACAGTTTTTAATGATGATTTGAGTGTAATGTTAGTAGGTGGTAGAGTTTTAGCTTCATTTGTTGCTGGTGAAAGATCTTTAATTGGTAAAGGGTTTGTAGATTTATGAGGAGTATTTTCATGTTGTGGAGAAGGTTGTTGTATATAAACACCTGAAACTAATTTAAGCAATTGCTCTTTTTTTCTATATACTTGTTTTTGTAAATATTCTTTACCTAAAAGTGAGTTACTAAGAGGTTGTGGCCTTTCGAGTATCTGTAATACTTCTGATATCTCGCCTGGCTCTAATATTGCATGTAATTGTTTATCTTGAAAGTAAACAATATTGAATACTGAGCTGAAAATATTGCAAAATGTTTCTGGATCTTGATTTTTGTATCCACTCATCACTTCAATAAATATTTTATCGAGTTTTTCCCCCTGTGCTCAATTTGGTTATCTATCATAGCTACTCTAGCATCATTTTGTGCTTGTTTTATGGCTAATGGTTTTTCTTTCTCTGATAGTTCTTTGGTCTGCTTTTTTGACTTCTTTTTTCTGTTAGCCTTAAAATACTCTGTGTGCGAAGTAGTTTGACCTACATTCTGTTCTGCTTCTTGAGGTATTGGATTTTCTATACTACCCCCTGTCATCCGAGTAGCTTGACTACTTGGATCCATGTTTCTTTTTTCCTGGTCAAACGCTGGAATAACACCAAATGGTATATTGTTGCTCTGTATAGAAAATTTTGGCAATTGTTGGGAAAAGAATTGTGACGTATTAAAAAAATTGGGTAGACAGAAAAAAGATCTAAACCAGAAAACGTTTTCATGCATTGCAGCAACTACTATCGAAACACGTGTAACTTGTTTTCCATTATTTGTTACATCGAAGCCAAATGAGCCTGTAACTGGTACGATTTGTTTATTTTGTGCATTTTTTTGGTTAGTTTCACTCTGTTCTTTTTTGTCTTCATTTTCAGTTTTTTCTGCATGTTGTAGCTTTTCATTTAGAAATAACTCGATTTGGTACAAGTTGTCCAGGTTAATGTTTTCAACGTCTGTTTGTAGCGTTATCGTTGTGCCCTGCAGAAGGATTTGAGGCGGAGCACTATTTACGAATTCTTCTACAGTTTTATAACTGTTAGTTTTACAGTAGTTATTATATAGTTCACTGCTTTCTTTGGGCACTTTTATGTTGGCTGTAAAATTTTTTTCCCGGGAAAGGCAGATTTTGAAAAAATTAATTAAAGAGTTTATTCGAAATAATCTTATATTAAAGGTGTCTTTATCTGTTGCTGTTAGCTCAAATGAAAATTCTTGTATATTACTTTCAATACTTCTCGAGCGAATAGTACTGATCTTAATTGTTTCGCTAGAAAATGCTTTACTTATGTTTCTGGATTTTTCCTTAAAGAGCTTAGGTAAATCCTCTATTTTATACTTATTCTTAGTTTCAGTATTACTGTTGTGCATAGTTGATACAGCAAATTCATCAACGCAAAGGTAAATAAAAAAGATTAATCAGTCAATAAATTAATAATCAGAATAGGGCAATTTTTCGGATTGTTGATGATATTTAAAATTTCACTATAATGAAAGTTTAAGCCAGCGTTTTTAAGATGAATAAAGAGTTATTAGATGACATACTTTCACTTGAAGATAAAGCAGTTTCCGAAATTGAGAATGCTTCTTCTTTACAAGATTTAGAAAAAGTTAGGCTATCATATTTGGGAAAAAAGGGTGTAATTAAAGCTTATTTTGACAACTTAAAAGAGATAGAAGACGCAGGAAAAAAGCGCAATTTAGGCGAAGTTATCAACGTTTTACGTAATAAGCTAGATCAGCTTATAATGAATAAGGAGAATATACTAAAAGCCGAAGAAGTTAACTTTAAATTGCAGAACGAGGCAGTTGATATCACGTTGCCTGCGAGGCCAGAAAAAATTGGCAAGGTCCATCCACTCAGTAAGGTTCTAAATGAAGTAAAGCTTATTTTTGCACATATGGGTTTTAAGGCAGTTGATGGCCCTGACATTGAAGATGAATTTCATGTATTTGATGCACTGAATACTCCAAGTCATCATCCTGCACGAGAGGAGCAAGATACCTTCTACTTAAAGAATAAAACAGATGATAAAAGAATGGTACTGCGCACTCACACCTCATCTGTACAGATTAGAACCATGGAAAAAACAAAAAAATTCCCAATTAAAATAGTAGCCGCAGGTAGAGTATACAGAAACGACTTTGATGCAACTCACACCCCTATGTTCCATCAAATAGAGGGGTTATATGTCGATGAGAATGTCAATATGGGCCAGTTAAAATTTACTATTCATCACTTCCTTAATAAGTTCTTTGGCGATAAAGGGCTGAAGATACGTTTTCGTAATAGTTTTTTCCCTTTTACCGAGCCTTCTGCGGAAGTGGACATAAGTTATAAAGGTAGTAAATGGATAGAAGTACTGGGATGCGGTATGACGCATCCAAATGTATTTCAAAATGTTGGAATAGACCATACTAAATACAACGGTTTTGCGTTTGGCATTGGTATAGAAAGGCTTGCAATGCTAAAATATCAAATTAGCGACTTGAGGAGCTTTTATGACAACAAAATCAGCTGGCTTGATCATTACGGTTTTCATTTTTCATCTTTAAGATAAGTGATAAGTAAAACTCATACGTTCGTTATACTTGCTGCAGGGCATGGCAGGCGGATGAATTCAGATTTGCCTAAGGTCCTACACAAAATAGGCAGTTTTTCCATGCTCCAGCATGTCATTTACAATGCAAAACAGTTAAATCCTGAAAATATTGCTGTTGTAGTTGATCAGCCTTTAATTGAAAGACTAAAGTGTTTTAAGGATATACAGTTAATTACACAAGAATTAACACTTGGCACGGGAGATGCGGTCAAAACTGCGATGAGAAACCTAAGAGAATTGCCAGATTCAAGCATAGTTGTTGTGCAGTATGGGGATACTCCGCTCATAAAAAGCAGCACAATAACTAAAATGATTAGTTATTTAGAAGGCAAGGCTCTAGTTTGCCTAGGTTTTAGGGCAAGCAATAAAGAATATGGTAGGTTAATCATTGAGAATGGTTCCTTAAGAGAAATCGTAGAAGCAAAGAGTGATAAAAATAATCATGAAGAGTTTCTTGCCAATGCTGGAATAATGGTTGCATATGCAAAGAATTTACGTGAATTGGTGGAGAAAATAGAGTGCAATAGCTCAACTCATGAATATTATTTGACCGATATAGTTTCCATTGCAGTGAAGAGTAATTTAAATGTCGGTTACGTTATTACCGGTGGAGAAGAAGCAACGGGAATAAATAACAGAAATGACCTTATAAAAGCTGAGTTTTACTTTCAAGAAAATAAAAGAAAAATTTTTACCGACTCCGGAGTAACGCTTGTTGCACCAGAGACTGTTTTCTTTTCTCTTGATACGCAAATTGCCAGAGATTCAGTTATTTACCCATATGTTTTTTTCGGTACTGGAGTGAAAATAGAGTCTGGTGCGAAAATACTGCCATTTTCGCATTTAGAAAACTGCTTAATTAAAAGTAATGCTGAGGTCGGTCCATTTACCAGAATACGCGGAAACACAACAATTGGTAATAAGGCAAAAATAGGAAATTTTGTGGAAGTGAAAACAAGTGAAGTTGGTCAAAACACTAGAATAAAACACTTAAGTTATATAGGAAATGCTAAAGTAGGGCAGGAGAGTAATATAGGAGCAGGCACTATTGTTTGTAATTATGATGGGAAAAATAAACATGAAACGAATATAGGGAGCAATTGCTTTGTTGGCGCCAATAGCTCACTAATTGCGCCGCTTAATATTCATGATGAATCTGTAATTGCAGCAGGTAGTGTTATAGTTGAGGATGTACCAGAAAAAAGCCTTGCAATAGCAAGAGAAAAGCAAGTAACTAAGAGAATAAAGTAGTCTAATTTAATTATGTTGTTGTGTCATTTTTAATATTAGACTTCTTGCATAACCATATAACAAACTTTTATTGGGAATAGAAACAAAAAAACTTCCTTGACAAACTCCGCCAGCCCCCTTATCATAACAGTGAAGCTATTGTATTTGCTTTCGCCAATCTGCAGATTAAAAGGTAAGGATTACTTAATGTATCGGCGTCTTATGTTTAATTTTTTGCAGTATATAGATACTGTATGTCTTTACAAAACTTCATCTACATCTAGATTTTTATCTAAATAAGCTGAACGCGCTTATAAAGCGTTACAAGACATCAAAAAATGCCAATACTCGACAGAGATAGTAAAAGACTAGCTAACTCGGGGGTCCTTTGTCTTTTTTTCTGCTTAGTAAATTTCTTAAACATTTGCAGCGTAGGTTAGTTGCAATTAAAAGCAGCTAAATTGCAGTGTTTAAGACTTAAAAAACGCCAATACTGAAAATAGACAATGACTAGGGTTTCTTTTGCCTTTTTTTTCATTTGGTAAATTCCTTAATGTTTATGGCTAAACGACAATCGTCATCCCGCTGCTTGTTAGCGGGATCTATTGCTGAGATACCGCGAATGAATCGCGGTATGACGGTTCGCGGCGGTATGACGTAGGACTGCTGTCATCCCAGTGCGTGACACTGGAATCCCAAAAAAGGATGATGTCATCCTAGTGCTCCTTTTTTTGTCATCCGAGTAGCTGACACTTGGATGACATCGTCATAAAGGAACCAGTGTCAAGCTACTCGGATGACAGGAGAAGGGGCTACTTGCATGACGGTGTCGGTAAACTTAGAGCTATAATAACTATTTGCCTTTTTTCTGCTTAGGTTATGCAAGAAGTCTACTGTCTGAGAAAAGGTAGATAAAAGATGAAAACAGATAGAAGTATTTTAGTAGCTCAAAAAGAACGTTAAGTCATGCTTTTTATTTATATTGACAGCGTATATGACATCGTTTACGATTAAAGTTAATAACAATAATTTATATTTATCATGTTTGCAGTAATTGAGACTGGTGGAAAGCAATATTTAGTAAAAGAAGGTAGTATAATAAAGGTAGAGAAGTTAGAAGCTGAAGAAAAAAAAGAGGTGGAAATCAATAAGGTGATTTGTATTTCAAATAATGGCTTATCTTATTCATCTAATGCTACTGTTAAAGCTGAAGTGTTGGAGCAGTGCAGGGGGGAAAAAATTATAATCTTTAAGAAGAAAAGAAGAAAAAATTACCGTAGGAAAACTGGTCATAGGCAGTATATAACTGTTCTTCGTATAAATGAAATTAGTCTTCAAAAGTAAGAGGTAAGATATGGCAACTAAAAAATCAGGTGGTAGTTCCTGTAATGGTAGAGATTCAGCGGGTCGTAGGTTAGGAATAAAGAAGAATGGGAAGGTTATTCCTGGTAACATAATTGTGCGCCAAAGAGGCACAAAATTCCATCCTGGGAAGAATGTTGGTATAGGTAAAGATCATACGATTTTTGCTAAAATAGAAGGCTGGGTCAGCTTTAGAAGATCAGCAAATAAAAAGACTTTTATTGATATCGTGCCTACAGATAATATGAAAGCTTCAGCTTGAATAAATCATGGGTCTGTAGCTCAGGTGGTTAGAGCGCACGCCTGATAAGCGTGAGGTCGGAGGTTCAACTCTTCCCAGACCCACCATTTAGTAGTTACTAACTGTGTTTTCTATAGCGTTTTTGATATTGTATAAGCAAAAACATGAGTTTATATAAAAATTTAGTAACCAGTGAATCAGTGGCGGCTGGTCATCCAGATAAAGTAGCAGATCAAATTTCAGATGCAATACTTGATGAGTACCTTTTTACTGATCCTTTTGCGCGAGCTGCAATAGAGACTTTAGTCACCAAAGATAACGTTATTATAGCTGGGGAAGTGTTTGGGCCTAACATCAAAAATAGCAGGATTGAAAGTATTGTACGGAATACAATAAAAGATATTGGTTACAAGCACGATGGGTTCCACTGGAGAAAAGTGAAAGTAAATATATTGCTGCATGAGCAATCAAATGACATTGCAATAGGGTTGGATCAAGGTGCTGGAGATCAGGGCATAATGTATGGCTATGCAACAACAGAGACAGAAAACCTTATGCCGGCACCCATTTTTTATGCACACTCGATTCTGAAAAATATCATGAGCGCAGTTAAAGAAGCAAAACTTGGTCCAGATGCAAAGTCACAAATCACT
Source organism: Wolbachia endosymbiont (group A) of Tromatobia lineatoria (assembly GCF_964028565.1). Taxonomy (NCBI): domain Bacteria; kingdom Pseudomonadati; phylum Pseudomonadota; class Alphaproteobacteria; order Rickettsiales; family Anaplasmataceae; genus Wolbachia; species Wolbachia endosymbiont (group A) of Tromatobia lineatoria. The sequence goes on along the minus strand of NZ_OZ034791.1, from coordinate 354,282 downwards.
TTGGCATATGAGAATAACCTCCCGGTACGTGCTGAAAGTATTATTGTCTCAATACAGCACCCTGAGGATTTGGATCAATCAAAAGTAAAAGAAATAATTTACCCTTACATAGTTTCATCTTTACCTGAAGGATGGATGTGTCCTGAGGAAAATCTCTTAGTCAATCCAACTGGTAGATTTGTTATTGGTGGACCGGTTAGTGATTGTGGATTAACCGGACGAAAAATTATGGTTGATACTTATGGAGGTTATATTCCACACGGTGGAGGAGCGTTTTCCGGAAAAGATGCAACCAAAGTTGATAGATCTGCGGCTTATATGGCAAGATATCTTGCTAAAAATATTGTCTTTGTAGGTTTGGCTGAACGTTGTCTTGTGCAGCTTTCTTATGCAATTGGTGTATCAAAACCTACTTCATTCTATATTGATACATTTGGTGCGAATAAGGTAGAGGAAAGAGTAATTAAAAAGTTTATCGAGAATAATATAGATTTATCAACAAAAGGCATAATCAAGCATTTATCGCTTAATCATCCTATATATAAACGTACAGCCTGTTATGGACATTTTGGTAAAGAGTCAGAAAGTGACGGTGGATTTTCTTGGGAAAGCATAAACTTGTCTGCTGATCTTCGTAGAGAATTCAATATAGAAGGTAATAGTAAAATTTCTTTAGATTGCTAAAATTTTTGATTTACAGCCCCATATTTATATACTAGCTTATTGTTAAAGCATAGCACGCTTTTTCATAATAATTATACCACATTAGTAATAATTTTTATATTCAATTTTTATTGTGAGGCTTATAAAGTGTATAACGAAATAGAAGGAGAACTGTACAACGTAATTGTAAGAGGTTGTCCGGAAACTAGTAAATTCAAGCATATTCCCTCTTTAACATAACCCTACTCATAGCTAGGTATATGAAATTCTCAGTGGATGTTGTGAGTAAATCATACTCCTTCGATAGCCTTCTATTCCTATTAACCCAAGCAAAAGTCCTTTCTACAACCCATCTTCTTGGCTGTACTTTAAACCCTTGTTCTCTTGTTGGTAGTAGCTCAGGTGGCGTATCTTTGTGCACCCAAAATCTACATGGAGGCCTTTTAACAATTTCAATATCTATGTCATATTCTTCCTTTATGTGATTCTTTAAATTTCTTCCTTGGTATCCCATGTCAGCCCACATTTTTTTAACTTTAGTATATTTTGTTCTCATATTGTTTAATGCTATTTTAATACCATCTCTATCATTTTCGTTAGCAGCGCCTACGTAACAACCTAGTATAAAACCCTGAGTGTCTGTAATTATATGCCTTTTTCTACCCTTTACTTTTTTACTTCCATCATAGCCTTTGATCCCCCCTTTTCTGTAGTCTTTACAGATTGACTATCTACTATACAGGCACTCGGCTGCTCATTCCTTCCTATTTTTCTTCTACTATATTTTGTAATTTCATAATTCATTTTCTCAAAAATTCCCTGCTTCTTCCATTGCCTGAACTGCTCATACACAGTCTTCCATAGCGGAAAATCATTTGGTAAATACCGCCATTGACACCCTGTACGCAATACATAGAAAATTGCTTCTAATATTTCTTTTTTGCTATACTTTGGCGGCCTTCCTCCTTTCTTGTATGATACTCTGAAGTGTTTTTCTATTCTTGCCCATTCCCTTTCGCTTAGATCTGTTGGATACTTTTTTCTCATCTTTACCCCGTACTAAAATTTCAGATATTATAGCCTTTTACTTGTTTCCGGACAACCTCTAAAAGAGTTTTCTGATCTTATTGATAAAATAAAAGAACACCCTTTTAATGTTGAATTGATAAATAATACATTAGATTATGAAAAATTCAAATTCTACCTTCAGCAGGATTTTCTGTATTGTATAGATTGCGCTCGTGCTTTTTTAATTGTTGCAGCTAGAGTTGATGATATTGAAATGATGAGTAGTTTAATCAATTTGGCACAAGGAGCATTTTATGTTCGAGAACAGTATAAAAAATATTTTGAAGATTGTGATCTATCTGATGATCACAAAAAGTCAAGAGCTTGTTCTGCCTTTACTGACTTTTTCATGAGTGCCGCATATCACAATTCTGTTAATGAAGCTTTAGTAGCATCTTATTCTTGCTTTAACATATACCAAATCGTTATACGCCATATGGTAAATGAGATAACAACTAAAGGGGTTAAAAATAACAAATACAAAGAGTGGATCAACATTTATAGTAGCGAAACAGTAAATGCTGTAATTGATGAGGTTACTGATATTACAAATAAGCTATATAAAAAAGCTAGTGACTGTGAAAAAAAGAGGATGTATGAGTTTTTTAAGAAAGGGCTGGAATTAGAAATAATGTTTTGGGATGAGGCATATTACTCTAATATATCTAGCAAAGAATATTAGCAGCGGATTATTTACGTTAACTTGATCTTTTATCGGTAACTACAGTGTTCAGTGGCATCATTAGGAGCTGTTACGGGTCAAATCTTTTAAAGGATATAATTGAGCATCCTTTTAATGTTGAGTTAGCGAATAACACCCTAAATATAGAGAACTTCAAATTCTATGCTCAACAAAAGACGTTGTTCTTAGGTGATTATATTCGTACCACCTTAATTACTGCATCCAAAATGGAAGATTATAGTAGTATTATCTCGCTTGCTGAAGTAGCCCAAAGAGTAGTGACTGTTAATAGAATGCTATATGACTACTACTTTACTATGTACGGTATAAGTCGCGAAAAGAAATCTCTTGAGTGTTTTAATTTCACTAATTTTCTTTTATCCATCTCGCATAGTAATACCTATGAGGCTATGACGGTTTTGTATTCTTGCATGTTTATATACGAGACTGTCGTTGATAGCATGAAAAATAGATTCAAGAAAAATAATAGATATAGGGATTGGTTTAATTTTTGTTACAGTGATTCAGTAAAGTCTGGATGCATTATTTTGGAAAATATTGTTGATGGATATTGCAGCAGAGCAAGAGAAAACGAAAAGAGCAGAATGCTTGAGTTGTTTAGAATAACTGCACAATTTGTGTTAGATTTTTTGAACGGTGCATATAATTTTTCAAGATTCAATCAATTTCCTAAGGAACATTGACAATTTTAAGCTAATTTGTATCCTTAATAAGTATTTTTTAAAATGCTATGAAAAGTAAAGAACATGATTTTCATTTAGTGGATCCAAGCCCTTGGCCAATTGCTGTATCAGCAGCAATTCTTATTCTTGCACTTGGATTAGTTGGCGCGCTTCATAAACAAATTGTCGGAATGTTTTGTTTAGTTTTGGGAATCTCCGCAGTATCAGGGGTGCTGTTTTATTGGTGGAGAGATGTAATAAGGGAGGCCATTTATGACAAATGTCACACTGCCATTGTAAAACATGGACTCAAATTTGCAATGTACTTGTTTATTCTCTCGGAGGTCGTATTTTTTATAGTGTTCTTTTGTTCATTCTTTAAAGCCTGGCTTGATCCAGTTTTTTTATTTGAGGCGTTTTCTCCTGCAAAAAAAGTTGAATGGCCCCCTGAGGGAATTTTGCCACCTGATCCGTGGTCACTACCATTCATGAATACATTAATATTATTGCTTTCTGGTACAACAATTACTTGGGCAAATCACTCTTTACTTAAAAATGATAAAAAGAGCATGATTAAAATGCTGTCCATAACTATATTGCTTGGAGTTTTTTTTATAATAGTGCAAGCAATAGAGTATCATGAAGCGAGTTTTTCTCTACAAGAAACAGGAGAAAAGCTTATTTATACATCCAATTTTTATATGATTACCGGTTTTCACTGCGCACACGTTATAATAGGAATAATATTTTTATCAGTGTGTTTATTTAGAGCACGGAAAGGCCAATTTACACTTCAGGACCATTTGTGCTTTGAGTTTGCCTCCTGGTATTGGCACTTTGTAGATGTAGTCTGGATATTTTTATTTTTGTTTGTCTATTGGTTAAGCGTTTATTAAGTGGTTAAAATAATAGGTCTAGATCCAGGAATAAGCAAGACTGGGTGGGCCATTATCAGCCTGAACGAAAAAAATAATATTGAATTTTTGGGCGGCGGTACCATATCAACTGATGGTAAATTGGGTACAGGTGAACGCCTACATACAATTTTTGAACAATTAAAGAAAGTAATTTCCCTATACTCTCCGAATGAAGCTGCGGTAGAAAAAATTTTTGTTAATAAAAATCCTAAATCTTCACTAACTTTGGGATATGCAAGAGGGGTTGTAATTTTAGCGTTAAAAATAACAAAGCTAACTATGAATGAATATGATGCAAACTATGTAAAAAAAAGCATTACCGGAAATGGCCATGCTGATAAGGATCAGATTATATTTATGGTGAAGCAAATAGTTAAAAATTTGAGTATAAAATGCCACCATGCTGCTGACGCTCTTGCTGTAGCAATTTGTCATGCTTATACGAAAGGTTCTTGTTTTGTTGAGTAACTTTTATATGGGATTCAGTTTGAAGATTTCCAGATCTGGAAAAACTATTTGATTGTATTTATCTTGTCTAACGTTCGTTGCAAAATAATACATGCGGAGATTTTATCATCTATTTTTTTCGATTTTGTGATTGATACTCCAGTAATTTTTAGTGTATGAGTTGCGATAGATGTTGAGAAGCTTTCGTCTTGTAAGTATATATTTACTTTATATTTTTTTATTATTTTATTTGCGAATTGGATTATAGTTTTACACCATTTAGTTTCTTGCTCGTCCATTTTTAATGGTAGTCCTATTACCATTGATCCAGATTCATTTTCTTTGAATATTCTATGCAGATAACCTAAATCTTTGCTCATATTTTTTCTGTGATATATGCTATGAGCTGTGGCTATGAGCTGTGTTTTATCGCTAAATGCTATGCCTATTTGCTTTTCTCCCATGTCAAGGCACATTATGCGCTTATCTTTTGGAATAGACTTTAGAAACTCATCTGGATTTCTATGTAGCATCTATTAGACTTCCTTTAAAGTGACCTTACCAAAAAAGTGGAGAGAAAGTTAAGAAAATTTTTTACAAAAAGAATAATGAATCAAATTGCTCAGGAATGCAATAGACTTCTTGCATAACCCAAACTAAGTAGAAAAAAGGTATCATCTAAGTAGCTGACACTGGTTTCCATCCAAAAGGGCAGTGCCCCTATGATGTCATTCCAGTGCTTGACACTGGAATCCAGACTTTAATTGTTATACTTGTAAATAAGTCTGGTGAGAATAGACGTTCATCTCAAAATGCAGTATTTTTGTTGAAATAGCTCAACTGGATTCCAGCGTCACGCGCTGGAATGACACCTTTGTGTTTGCATAGCTGTACGAACATTGTGATTTGAGAGCAATCTCCACAAGGGAGGATGTCATTCCAGTGCCCAGACACTGGAATCCAGGAAAAAGAATGGTGTCATCCAAGTAGCTGACACTGGGATCCAGAAGACTTAATTTCAACCAAATAATAAAGGCTGGATCCCAGTGCTTGGCACTGGAATGACAGCAATCCTACGTCATACCGCGATTCATTCGCGGTATCTCGGCCGCTAACAAGTAGCGGGATGACGGTTATCGTTTAGCTACAGACATTAAGAAATTTACCAAACGAAAAAAAAGGCAAAAGAAGCCCCGTGGTTGGCTAATTACTTACATTATACTTTCAAGTATGGCGTTTTTTTATTCTAAACACTTAATAACCGCGATTCAGTTGCTTTTAAACCGCAACTAATCTAAATTATAAACGTTAAGAAATTTACTAAACAGAAAAAAAGGCAAAAGAAACCCTAGGGTAGCTAGTTATTCACTATCCATTTTTTAAGTTGGCGTTTTTTTATGTTTTAAACGCTTTATAAGCGCGTTTCAGCTTATGTAGGTAGAAGTTTTATAAAGACATAAGGTGCACATAGTGCAAAAAATTAAACATGAGACGCCAGATACGTGAGTTTTTTTGTCATTTAATCTGTACAGAGAAGATAAATAAATAGCTTCAATTTTATGATAAGAGGGCTGGCGAAGCTTGTCAAGTAATCTTTTGCATTTAACCCGTTTCTATGGGTAAAACAATCTGCATACCACTTAGCTAACATGAGTTTTGTTTTGACTTTTTGTGCTAATTTTGCAGAATATTAAGATTATCATTTAAATAAAATACATGACGAAAGAGGATTGGGAAGCGGTAATTGGGCTTGAGGTGCATGCTCAAGTTTCTTCTAATACGAAGCTATTTTCTAGCTCATCAACGGAATTTGGTGCTGAGCATAACACTCAAGTTTCTCTAGTTGATGCGGCAATGCCAGGTACGCTGCCAATACTAAATTATTACTGCATAGAGCAAGCAATACGCACTGGTCTTGCACTTTCTGCAGAAATTAATAAGTATTCTTACTTTGATCGGAAAAATTATTTTTATCCTGATTTACCACAAGGTTACCAGATAACTCAGTTTTTTGAGCCAATAGTTAAAAACGGTAGAGTATTTATCAACGACAATGAAAAAGAAATAAGAATTGCGAGAATTCATTTAGAGCAAGATGCAGGAAAGAGCGTTCATGAGGAAAGCAGAACTTATGTAGAGTTAAATCGTGCAGGGGTTGCTTTAATGGAAATTGTTTCAGAGCCAGATCTCCGTTCATCTGCGGAAGCTGCAGAATGCATGAAAAAATTGAGGCAGATTTTGCGTTACATTGGTTCATGTGATGGTGATATGGAAAAGGGATCACTTCGTTGTGATGCAAATGTTTCTGTCCGCCTAAAAGGCAGTAGTACATTTGGCACTCGTTGTGAAATAAAAAATCTGAACTCGATACGTTATATTGTGCAAGCTATAGACTATGAAATACAAAGACAAATTGAAATTTTAGAAAGTGGAGAAGAAATAAGTCAAGATACCTTATTGTTTGACGTTGCTTCGGGAAAAACAAAAGTGATGAGAAGCAAAGAGGATGCAAGCGATTATAGATACTTCCCTGAGCCTGATTTATTACCTGTTGAGGTAAGCCAGGATAAAATTGATTTAATTCAATCATCTTTGCCCGAGTTGCCAGATCAAAAAAAGCTGCGATACATTGAGGAATTGGGTATCAATGAATACGATGCAAACGTCATTACCTCCGATAAAGCAATTGCTGATTATTTTGAGGAATTGATAAAAAAACATGATTCAAAGCTCGCCGTTACCTGGTTAACCGTAGAGCTTTTTGGTCGTTTGAATAAAGCAGGTATTGATATTGTGAGCTCCCCAATCAAAGCAAATGCTTTGTCCGAACTCTTAGATTTTATCGTTGATGGAACAATCTCTGCTAAACTTGGCAAGCAGGTATTCGATAGTATGTTTGAAACTGGCAAACCTGCATCTTTAATTATAGAAGAGCAAGACCTAAAACAAATAACCGATAGAGGTCAAATATCAGGAGTTATCGACACAATCGTCAATAACAACCAAGATAAAGTTCAAGAATACAAAAGCGGTAAAACAAAGTTATACGGATTCTTTGTCGGCGAAGTTATGAAACTTACCAAAGGAAAAGCCAGCCCTGATGTGGTGAATTCAATTTTGAGTGAGAGATTAAGTAATTAGTCACATTTTTTTATTTACATAACAGCACATCTCGTAGATATTCCAAGGTCTTTGTTACGATATCTGTATATCATGACATATAACTTTTTTACCATTTGTTGGTACTATTTTTAAAATTATGTGAGGTTGAGGATGCCTGAAACTTATCCTGCTTGGGGAAGAAAGCGGTCTCTTCATGGTGATATCTACCAACTAAAGTGGGTAATGCTGCTTCTCAAACGTGCAGTAGATGTTGGATATTCTTTCCGTTTAGCTACAGAAATGGAATCAGCTACGGGTTTTGATGATATTGTTTTTCAGGATAGGAAAAATGAAAAAATAGTACATAGGTTTATACAAAACAAACACAAGCAAAATGAATGCGAAAAAATCGGTGTAGGTAAATTGCTTTCAAAAAATAAAAGTGGTGAATTTAGCGTTCCAAAATATTTTGTTTCATATCTAAAGATTAAAATTAATCCAGATTTTGCAGATGGTGACCTAAAGGACTTTACTATCTGTACTAATATCGGTTTCGATCTAGCTCAAAGTGCAACACAAAATACAATAAAAAAGTTGAAAGCAAAAACTTCGGGACCAAACAAGGGAATAGAAATTGCAGTTGAAGTAATAAGCACTAGTGATATTTTTTTTAAATACGGCGGTACGAGATACAAGTTCTCTTGTACTCACGATAACATGATTTCAATAGTGCAACCGGCATTTAAGAGTGCTGTAAAAGAAGCAATAGAAGAATTGGAAAAGGAGATAAAAGAACTTCAAGGTAAATCAGATCAAAACTCAAAAAGAAAATTGGAAAGAAATCAGGTATGGCAACGTGAGTTTGAGCGAATGACAAATGAAGGCAAGTTAGAAGAGAATATAAGAGGTTGTCCGGAAACTAGTAAATTCAAGCATATTCCCTCTTTAACATAACCCTACTCATAGCTAGGTATATGAAATTCTCAGTGGATGTTGTGAGTAAATCATACTCCTTCGATAGCCTTCTATTCCTATTAACCCAAGCAAAAGTCCTTTCTACAACCCATCTTCTTGGCTGTACTTTAAACCCTTGTTCTCTTGTTGGTAGTAGCTCAGGTGGCGTATCTTTGTGCACCCAAAATCTACATGGAGGCCTTTTAACAATTTCAATATCTATGTCATATTCTTCCTTTATGTGATTCTTTAAATTTCTTCCTTGGTATCCCATGTCAGCCCACATTTTTTTAACTTTAGTATATTTTGTTCTCATATTGTTTAATGCTATTTTAATACCATCTCTATCATTTTCGTTAGCAGCGCCTACGTAACAACCTAGTATAAAACCCTGAGTGTCTGTAATTATATGCCTTTTTCTACCCTTTACTTTTTTACTTCCATCATAGCCTTTGATCCCCCCTTTTCTGTAGTCTTTACAGATTGACTATCTACTATACAGGCACTCGGCTGCTCATTCCTTCCTATTTTTCTTCTACTATATTTTGTAATTTCATAATTCATTTTCTCAAAAATTCCCTGCTTCTTCCATTGCCTGAACTGCTCATACACAGTCTTCCATAGCGGAAAATCATTTGGTAAATACCGCCATTGACACCCTGTACGCAATACATAGAAAATTGCTTCTAATATTTCTTTTTTGCTATACTTTGGCGGCCTTCCTCCTTTCTTGTATGATACTCTGAAGTGTTTTTCTATTCTTGCCCATTCCCTTTCGCTTAGATCTGTTGGATACTTTTTTCTCATCTTTACCCCGTACTAAAATTTCAGATATTATAGCCTTTTACTTGTTTCCGGACAACCTCTCAATAGATTTACAATACTAGAAAACATTTCACACCTCTATTGTTATAAGTAAACTTGATTATATCTTAATGCTAAATGTTGTAAAGCTAAAATTAGAAACTAAAAAAGCTAACATAAGTTCTGCATTGTTTGCAGCTTTATCAGCTTATTAGGTAGAATTATTAAAGAACTAGTTGAACATATGTTATCAACTCCATCCACAAGTTCTCCGCTTGTTACTCCAGTTGCAATAAACACTGATTCACCTCTTGCCATATCTTTTACGGTGTAGATTTTTTCTGGGTCATGGATATTTAAATTTTTTGCTCTTTCTTTTAATTGATCCGTGTCAAATATTAATCTTCCCTCCATCTGCCCACCGATTGAACTCAGCGCTGCAGCCGCAAGCACCCCTTCTGGTGCCCCTCCTATTCCGATATACATATCATGATTGCCATTTACTAGTGAAACTACGGCTGCAACATCGCCATCATCTATTAGTTTAATTTTTGCTCCTAATTTCCTGATTTTCTCTATTAATTCATTGTGCCTTTCACGTTTAAGTACAGTTACCACGAGATCATTCACTTTGCATTTTTTTGCCTTGGCTAAATTGTCTAGATTCTTTTCAATGCTATTTTTTAGTGAGACTACACCCTCTGGAAGATTTTTTCCTACTGCTATCTTTTCCATATAAACATCAGGTGCATGTAAAAAATTACCTTTTTTCGTTGCAGCAAGAACGGACATTGCCCCTGATTTGTAATGAGCACAAATCGTAGTGCCTTCAAGTGGGTCAACGGCAATGTCGATTTCAGGACCATTTCCAGTGCCAACCTTCTCGCCAATATATAGCATCGGCGCTTCATCTCTCTCACCTTCACCAATTACGATAGTACCATTTATTTCCATTGAATTTAATACTGTACGCATTGCATCAACTGCAACCTGATCAGCCCTTTTTTCATCACCAAAGCCTGCCAATTTATACGCAGCAAGTGCTGCAGCTTCGGTCACTTTAACTAATTTATAGGCTAAATCTTCCATCATTTGCTTTAAGAACTATATTCAATATGTATCATGATATATCATGCTGCTTGAAACTGCAATATGTCTTGACTGATTATTAGGGAGTTGATATAATATAAGCATTATAGTAGTGGGATTATAGTTATGGCATATAGTTATGATGATGTTAGAAATTTCTATCTAGATATAGATAGAATTACAGGACGTGATAACACAGTTACTAGTTTGGAAGAACTAAAAAAGAGGTTAAGGAAAGAAGTTAATTTTCAAGATGAATGTGAAGGAGGCAATTCATTAGGGAACCTACTTCTAAAACATGCAACCGAAAATAACAACCCACGCGTTAAGGATTTTCTCCTCCAAAATGGGTATGAACCCCTTCAACAAGAGCAAATAACCGCAGCAATAAACAAGGAAGAAGAGGCACCTAATGTGGAAGAGAATAGAGCAGACAGTAATGAAGTAGATTCTAGTAACTTCATAAACCCTGGTATGACTGCTGAAGTACTTTACGAGCAACTAATACAAGGGAAAGAAACAAATCTGGCAATTTTTGACTCGTTTGCAAATGCTGTAAGAGAGTCCAATATTACCGGCGATCGTGGCATATTTCTAGATGTTGTAAAATTGTTTACAGATTTAGATGCTGTAATCCATCTTACAGATACTGCTTCCAGAACTATATTGGGCATAGCTACAATAACAAAACAAGCTGACGTTGTTAAGGTACTTTTGGATAGTGGCAAATTTTATGAAGAAGAAAAATTTAACGCTCTGTGTCTTGCTATTACTCAGGATAATGCCCAAGAAGCTGAGCTAATTTTAGGTTACGTGAGTCCTGCAAACAGGAAAGAGGCTTTACAAGTGGCCATACAGGTAGGTAAAACTAAAATTGTTAATGCGTTCTTGAATAGAGGTAAGCTTAATGAAGAAAATAGAGCAGAACCCAGCAGCAGTAATGGAAACATTGGTAGTAGACCTGTAGCAACAGTGCCTCCAGTTAGTACTAATGGTGATAATCGCAATCACGACAATGAAATACCTGTAGTAACAGAGACTAACCAAACTACCACGCCAAATAGTGATAATGTTAATGGCCAATCAAATCATAATAACAAAAATAAAACGCCTGTAATACCAGAGGCTAAGCAAACTGCCACACCAAATAATGATAATAAAGCTAACGGCTTTGTAGATGCTCAATTTTCTGTGCCAAATGAAAAAGAAGCTAAATATAAAAAAAGCAAGGAAAATTTTTACACCTCATTAACAAAAGATGTTGTTGGAGTTGTTATTACAGGATTATTCATTACTGCTGCTGTGATGGTTCCATTTGTAACTGGTGCAGTGATTTGTGGTGTTATAGCTGCTTTGGTTGCAATAGCTACCGGGTTGCATGTAAAAAATTCTACATTACCAAGTTATAGGGAGATGAGAGAGAATGAAGTTGAACGTGTAACAGGATGTCATCCCAGTGCCCAGACACTGGGATCCAGAAGGTCATAATAAAAACTAGATTCCAGCGTCACGCGCTGGAATGACACCCTCTGGTGGGCTCAAACCATATGAGTAGCCAACACTGCCACTATACTTACCTAGCAAATTTAGATCTAACACTAAACTGTGCTGCCACTAACTTTGCAACCGGTACTCTATAGGGTGAGCATGAAACGTAATCCACCCCTGATTCGATGAGAAACTCTATGGATTTTGGATCTGCTCCATGCTCTCCACATATACCCAGTTTTATTTCTTTTCGGGTTTTTTTGCCTCTTTCAATGGCTATCTTGATTAACTCCCCTACCCCTTCGATGTCCAGCACTTCAAATGGATCATTGTCAAATATGTTGTTTTTCTTATAGGAATCGAGGAAATTAACTGAATCATCTCTTGAAAGTCCCATGGTTGTTTGCGTTAAATCATTAGTGCCAAAACTAAAGAACTCTGCATGTTTTGCTAACTTATCAGCAATCAGTGCCGCTCGTGGTAGCTCTATCATTGTTCCAATTGAGTACGCCTTGTCTGATGTCATTCCAGCGCGTGACGCTGGAATCTGCTTCTTGATCCTAGCTGAGATGACAGAGGATTCTTTCTTTGCTAGCTCGCATATCAGAATAAATTCTTTCTCATTCATTATAAAAGGGATCATGATCTCAGGCTTGATTTCTACATTTTTTTCCTTTTTTAGCTCATTTGCAGCACTAAGTATTGCCCTAATCTGCATGCAATATATTTCAGGATGAGAAATAGCAAGTCTACAACCTCGATGACCAAGCATTGGGTTCTTTTCTGATAACTGTGCTATTTTATTTTTTACTGACTCAACTGACTTACTAAGTGATTTGACAATTTTTTCTATAGTAGACTGATCATTGGGTAAAAATTCATGCAAAGGTGGATCAAGCAACCGTATAGTGACTTCCCTGCCCTCCATAATAGAAAATATTTCTTTGAAATCAGACTTTTGCATTTCTTCTAGTTTAATGAGCGCATTTGCCCTTTCATTTTCATCGTCAGCTATTATCAATTTTTGAATGAATTTGATTCTATCACTAGCGAAAAACATATGTTCTGTGCGACATAAGCCTATACCTTCTGCACCGAATTCTTTTGCAATTTTTGCATCTTTTGGAGTATCAGCGTTCGCTCTCACTTTGACCGTTTTGATTTCATCTATCCAGTTGATTATCGTTTTGAATTCTTGCGATAATTCAGGTGAAATTGTAGGAAGAATGCCAAGCATAACCTCCCCTGTTCCTCCGTTGATGGTAATTGGTTCACCTTTATTTACTTTTGTATCCCCTACAGAAAAGAAAGTTCCATCTTTATCGATATAAAGTCCACTCACACTGCAAATGCATGGCTTACCCATTCCACGGGTTACAACAGCAGCATGCGAGGTCATCCCTCCCCGTGCTGTTACTATGCCACTTGCAGCATTCATTCCATTAATATCTTCAGGACTCGTTTCTGACCTTACTAAAATCACTTTTTTACCCTGCTCTGCAGCTTTTTCAGCATCACTTGCACTAAACACTACATATCCAGAAGCAACCCCTGGAGAAGCCGGCAGTCCCTTCCCTATTACTTTCTGGTCACCCTTAACGTCAAGAACTGGATGCAATAAATTGTCAAAGGTTTTTGGATCAATTCTCAATATTCCTTCTTCTTTTGTAATCGTTCCTTCGTTTACCATATCAACTATTATGCGAATAGCAGCTTCAGCCGTGCGCTTGCCAGACCTAGTCTGCAAAATCCATAACTTACCGTCCTGCACAGTAAATTCGATATCCTGCATGTCTTTATAATGCCTTTCAAGTTTTTCACATACCGCGCATAATTCCAGGTAGACACTTGGCAGCAACTTCTCCATGGTGTTTTTTTGCTCTCCGTCAATTGGCATAGGAGTATAAACACCAGAAACCACATCCTCACCCTGAGCATTAACCAAAAACTCACCAAAAAGCTTTTTTTTCCCAGTTGAAGGATTTCGTGTAAATATCACACCAGTTGCAGAATTATCATTTAAATTACCAAAAACCATTGCTTGCACGTTGACCGCTGTTCCAAGGTTTTCAGGAATATTATGTATTCTTCTATAGGAAACAGCCCTATCATTTTTCCAAGAGGCAAATACTGCATTAACTGAGTTTAACAATTGCTCTTCAACGTTCTGCGGGAAATGTTTCTCAGTTTTTTCATATACTATCTTTTTAAAATCGTTAACAATTCTCTTTAAAACATCAACATCAAGATCAGCTAAGCTTTTTGCTCCACTCTTTTGCTGCTCATTATCAACAACATCTTGAAATAGGTGATGATCAAGCTGTAGTACAACATTGGAGTACATCATGATGAAACGGCAGTAGCTATCGTAAGCAAAACGTTCGCCACTTTTCTTTGCAAGCCCAACAACGGTTTCATCATTTAGACCAACATTTAAAATAGTATCAAGCATGCCCGGCATTGAACTAACACTACCAGAGCGTATTGAAACTAATAAAGGATTATTTAAATCCCCAAATTTACAACCGATGTCATTTTCGAGCATCGCCATGTAGTTTTTGATTCCACTACATATGTCATTCCAGTGCGTGACCACATTTTTTTCTGGATCCGAGTAGTCAGCTACTTGGATAACAGAAGATCTATTGTCTTGATAATAGACTTTGCAAGCAGAGGTGGAAATTGTGAAACCAGGTGGAACAGGAATGCCAACATTGCACATTTCTGCTAAATTTGCCCCCTTTCCTCCCAGCAGATTTTTCATTTCTGCATTGCCTTCGCATTTACCCTGGCTAAAGTAATGTATTAACTTTTCCCCCATCATTTTCTTCGGATTTTCACTGATAAACACATTGTACATATAGCTCCAATAAACCTGTGAGAACTTGAAACCTTAGGATAATAAATTTTACAAAATTTTGCAACAACGTTCCTTACAACAACATCAGTAAAGTTAACAAAAAAGACGACAAATTATTGAATTATTATTAATAAGAATATATAATATAAAGATACATTTAAAAATTTTTTTATGGCTCTTTCTAAATTTCTCGACCCCAAGAATGATGTTGCGTTCCGGCGTATTTTTGGTACTGAAAAAAATAAAGACATCCTCATTCACTTTCTCAATGATATTTTGGGGTTCACTGGCAAAGATGAAATAAAAGAAATAGAATTCCTCAGCACTATTCAAGATGCTGAAATTGCCTCTAAAAAACAAAGTATCGTTGATGTTCTTTGCAGGGATGAAAATGGGGTGCAAGTAATAGTCGAAATGCAAGTTGCCAAAACTAAAGGCTTTGAAAAACGCGCTCAATATTACGCTGCTAAAGCTTATTCAAGGCAAGCTGATAAAGGTGATCAATATCAGGGTCTTAAAGAAATCATTTTTATAGCTATTGCTGATTGTATTCTCTTTCCTAATAAATCTGAGTATAAGTCAGATCATGTAATGTTAGACAAAGATAGCTATGAACATGATTTAAAAGATTTTTATTTTACATTTATTGAGTTACCAAAATTTCCTAAAACTAAAGAAGACCAATTGGAGAGTATAGTTGAAAAATGGATCTATTATTTTAAATATGCAGATGAAACTAGCGAAGAAGAATTGGAAAAGATAATAGGTAGTGATGTAATAATTAAAAAGGCATATGAAGAACTAAATAGATTCAACTGGTCAGAGAAAGAATTTATTGCCTACGAACAGGAAATAAAACGTATTCGTGATGAACGGGCTGTTCTTGAACAAAAACTTGATGATGCTAAAAAGGAAGGAAAAATTGAAGTTGCAAAAACAATGCTGGCTAATAATGTTGATGTCACCACTATTGTTAAGTTTACTGGCCTCTCCATGAGTGAGATCAAAGAATTGCAGAATTAAGTGGACCCGCAAACGGTTACACGAAATAATGCTGCAGCCTGACCAGGTGATAAGTACATTTAGCCTATTTATCTTTATACTTTCATGTCAATTTTATAAATCAAATTTATTTCTGTGAGTAGCTACAATTTAAAGACCTTGCTTCATCAATGTAATGGAACAAAACCTTTTTAGTAAGTTCAAAACCCTCTAAAGTCTCTCCTTCGCATCTTGCTGTAATGCAGTTTTGCGTATTTGATACCCTAAGAAGCCACCAACCTTTATTATCGGTTACCTTAACACCATCAAGATCTGAAAATACAATATTTTGCTGCTCCAGTGTTTTCTTTATTGACTCAATTATTTGAAACTTTTTCTCATCTTTCACTACAATCTTCACTTCATGAGTGATATATAACTTCGGTAAATCCTCAATCACCTGAGATAGGCTTTGGTTTTTCTTAAGCAAAATGTCAACTGCTTTAACAGCAGAATATAGCCCATCATCAAAACTTAGCTCAGAAAAGAAGAAGTGCCCGCTTAATTCACCAGCAAACTTTGCCTCTTCCTCTACCATCTTCTTCTTAACTAGTGAATGTCCAGTAGCACAGGTGATAACTTGCCCTCCTAACTTGCTAACAAAATCATGCACTTTCATACTCATTTTTACGTTAGCAATAACTTTGCTTTCTGGATATTCCTCCAACACTTCACGTGCAAAAATTATAAATAAATGGTCATTGGAAACAACGTTGCCTTTATTATCAATTAAGCGCACCCTATCACTATCGCCATCTAGCGCAATGCCAAGATCACATCCATATTCCTTCACAATGTCAATTAATTGAGCAAGATTTTTTTCCTCTATGGGATCTGGATCATGCAGTGGAAATGCCCCATCTATAGAGTTATTGGTTACGATGTGCGTATGACCAGGCAAGATCTTTTCAATATAACTTATAATTCCACTTGCTGGACTATTTCCACAATCCCAGGCTATTTTTAATTTCTGTGTAGTATTATTCTTCACTGCACTTTTCAATATGCTAATGTACTCACTATATATATTTATGTTAATTAAGCTTCCAATTCTTGTGCTGTTTTTAATTGGACTGCTTATAATTTCCTTCATTTCTTGATCTGAGAAGACTTTTTTATTACTAAAAAATTTAAAGCCATTATATTCGCTGGGGTTATGAGAGGCAGTTATTATGATACCAAGATCCGCCTGTGTGATTTGTGTTGCAGCGTAAAGCATAGGTGAAGAGCATAGTCCAACGCGTATAACATTTGCACCGGATAAAGTTAAGCCCCTAATTAATTCTCTTTCTATACCTGGTGAATCTATTCTGCTGTCGTAGCCGACACAAACACTAGCTACGGTTTGGCCAAACTTTCTACCTATCTCGTACCCATCATTAATCTGCAAATCTTTGCCTACTATACCTCTAATATCGTATTTTCTTATAATGGTATTGTCCATACTGTACTTCTTGAAGTGACTACTATATAACATTTTGGCCAAATGCTCAAGTTTATTTATCCAACAATTAGTTGATTTTTTAAAGAAATCTGTTAATATTATAGTATATTTTTTAAAATGTAAAATTATGCCACAGGAAAACGAAAATGTATTTATAGCTGAAAGTCAAAGTTTAGATGTAGATGAACAAAAGAAAAATGATACTTTAAATGTCATTGAATCTTGCAACGATCTTCAGGATTTTATCAAAAGACTGGAGGAAGAAAATTTAATCTGGTACTTCATTGGTCCTTTACGCAAAGATGAGGACATTACAGGACAGATAAATTTAAAGTGGGAAAAGGAGTTCCAAAAATTTGAGCAATCAATAGACGCAATGCATAAAGAACTTAAGTCGTCTCTGCCTGGTCAAAATTTCTTAGTGTATCCAACAAAGGATAATGACTTCAAAATTAGATTTGAAAATGAAGAAAAACCAATAGAAATTAGCAATATTTTAAGGACCAGCAGTGAAGGTAAGGTTTATAACATATCTTTAGGGAAAGATAGTCAAATAACTGCAACCAAAAAAGGCAGCGAAAGGCACTATGATTTTACTGGTTCAAGCTCATGTGAAATGACCATTAATTGGCAGGCTAAGGATTCTGAAGGTAACAGCATAGACTGTAGCATGACCGTAAAATTGGATTCTGGTGGTATACAGAGTGTTATTGGTGAGCCAAAATTTGGAGGAATAACGAGTTCAGAAGAAGTATTAAAGTTAGTTGGACAAAATAAAGAAGTTTTTATCAACGGAAAAACTCTGTATCAAGCTTTTACTGGCATATCCAAGAGTGTAGACGATCAGCAAGTACCAGCAGAGGAAA
Organism: Wolbachia endosymbiont (group A) of Tromatobia lineatoria; assembly: GCF_964028565.1. Lineage (NCBI taxonomy): Bacteria > Pseudomonadati > Pseudomonadota > Alphaproteobacteria > Rickettsiales > Anaplasmataceae > Wolbachia > Wolbachia endosymbiont (group A) of Tromatobia lineatoria. Next base: position 336,174 of record NZ_OZ034791.1, on the reverse strand, counting down.
TATTTACAAAAGATCTACATATATCACCACAGTCACCTACACCAAGCAGCAGTGGGTATTCCTCTCCTAGCACACCTTCTTCACGTAGAAGTTCTATATCCACCAGCAGTGAATTTAGTGATGAAGATGAAATATTTGAGGATGATATGTCTGGTGATGAAGAAGAGTATGAGCAAGAAGGATTAAAAGATGAAGTTGAGGAATTAGAGGAAGAAAAAGAAACATTTGCTAAATATTTTGCAGTGCAGGCAAAGCAGCTTGAGGATCTAAGATTAGAACGTGACTCCTTGAGAGATAAAGTCAATGAACAACAGCGAGCGATATTTGAAAGAGGTCAAAGAATAAAGGAACAAGAGGAAGAACTACAGGATAAAAATGATGTAATAAAGAACTTAAATGATCAGTTGAAAGATAAGGAAGGTGAAACAAATGAGGCAAATAAAGAATTACAGAGAAAATTGAAGCAAAGTGAAGCTAATTTAACTGTACTAAAGGAAAAGAATGCAAATTTGGAGAATGACCTGAAGAAAATAGTGGAAGGTTTAAACGATGATCATAAAAAGCAGTTGGCAGAACAGTTAATGGAAACAAAAAAGGAAAACAATACATTGGCTGAAACGGCGAACCAATTGTCTAAAGAATTAAATGGATTACAGAGAGAAAAGGAAGACTTAGAGAGGAAAATTCGACAACTTGAACCTGGAAGATCACTTGCAGATGAGCTAAGCGAAGAAAATACGAAGAGGGAAATAGAAAAACTTCAATATCAACTTAAGGAAAAGGAAGGGATGTTAACGTGTACACAGGAAGAGCTGGCATCTGTCAAAGAGAGTCTAGAGCAACTGCAGAACATATTACAGCAGGAAAAAGGTCAGGCAGCTACATCAACTCAAACTGAAGTTGAATATGAAAGTAGAGGAACAAGCATGCAGCAGCAAGACTAAGGTATACAAGCTGTAAACAACAACTCAAGCAGAACAGCTAGTGGGTTAAGACAAGAAAACAAAAAATTGACTAGAGACAAACTAACTATATCTGAACAATTAAAACAAAAAATAAGAGAGATTGACGAGTTAAAGAAAAATTTAAAGCAACTGCAAGAAGAAAATAAACAACTAAAACAAGAAGTTACCAAAAATGCAGGAGTTGATGCATCATCTTCAACAGGTCAAAAAGAAGCTAAAGAAGCAGAAGTTATACCGCAAAACATTATGGATTGGCCTGTTCCAATTCCAGATGATAAACCGGAAGAGCAGAAAACTCCATTAGAGCCAATCAAGGTAAATACAGAATTATCAGATCCAAAATCAATCTCCGCTGAGGGTCCGGAAAAATCTCCTCCTCTTTCAAAATGATGAGTTTTGCTTCTATAGCTGACCCAAGCAACACGTCATCCCGCGATTTATTCGCGTTATCTCAGCCGCTAACACGTAGCGGGATACTTAACCGTCATACCGTGATTTATTCACAGTATCTCTTAGCCACTAACAAGCAGCGGGATGACAGCAATCCTACGTCATGCCGCCGCGGTACCTCTAGATCCCGCTAACTAGTAGCAGAATGACGAATTTTTGTTTTTCAAATTATAGCTAAACATACTCTAATTGCTATTGAATGATGGAGAGACATACTCCATTATTTTAGCACGAAGTAACAAATTCAATGAATTGGTTCTTCAAAAATAATTTAAACTTTTACAGTAGGTCATGAAATATTATAGCGATCTCATTAAAAGAAACTTTTATAAGTATCGTTGATGAGAAAGGAAAAGTTGTTAAGGAAGAAGTTGTTGCAAGCGAAAGTAAGGCAATAGCAGATTAGCCAAGGCAAAAAATACGAACCCATAGGAATAGAAAGTGGATAGTTGTCAATATCAATGTGCAAAGAGTTAAGGAGTTTTGGATTACCAGTAATTTGTGTAGATGCAAGGCATATGGCAGCAGCGTTGTCTGCAAGAATCAATAAGAATGATAAAAACGATGCGAGGGGTATAGCGCAGATGATGAGAAGTGTTAGTAAAATCAGTTGTCAAATTAAAATAGCGCTTGGAAGCAGAAGACAGCTAATGTGTAGCAAACAGCAGGTTATTGGAACAATAAGAGGGTTGTTGAAGATACATGGTCGGTAAAGGATCAAAATTTGAAACTTTCGCTTTAAGAATACAAGAGGCAATAAATAATTTGGATGAAATCAGTAGGAGTTCAATTGAAGCGTTAGTTTGTAGTTTGGAAGCAATAGAAAAGTCATTAAGAAAGCTTGACAAAATGCTTTCAGAACAAGGTGAAAAAGACGATGATTGTAAATTGTTAACTACTGTTCCAGGAGTGGGGATTATAGTAGCAATGACGTATAAAGCTGCAATTGATAACCCACATAGGTTTGAGAAATCTGATACAGTTGGAGCATATATAGGGTTGACACCAAGGCAATATTCTTCTGGAGAAGTTGATCGGCATGGCAGCATATCAAAGATGGGACCAGCGGAATGTAGAAGTATGTTATATGAAGCTGCACAAACAATGCTTACAGTTACCAAGAGGACATTTAAATTAAAAAACTGTGGTTGCGAAGAAAAAAGGAATGAAAAAAGCAATTGTAGCAGTAGCAAGAAAATTAGCTGTAATTATGCATAGGATGTTGGTTGATAAAACAGAATTTTATTATCAATAAACATCAAAAGAGCATAGGACAATAATTTTATTGAAAATAAAGATAGCAATGCCGATGGAAGGGACAAGCAAGAACTTAGTTAGACTTCGTGGTAAACATGTTGCCGTCCACTTCCGCCTAACAAGTATAATGCGGCTTGACAAATTTATTGTCATCTCAGACCGCGGAGAGAACCATATGCTACTTTTAACTTATGTAAAATTACCAAGGATTATGGAGAAGATATGCTGTTTTGATTTGTGTGAAAATTATTGTTGACTTATGTGCAATTAGAGAACCTAAGTCACTTTAGCTATAATTCAGAATTGAGAGCTTTTAATAACTCTCTAACTCCCACTTAGGTCTTGGTGCAAAATTGAGAGAATCTATATAGCTTTTCTGTAACATTTCAATTCCTGCCCATCCAACCATTATTGCATTATCTGTACATAGGTTGTTGGGAGGAAAAAATATGTTTAAGTTTATGTGTTGCTTTAATTTTTCTCTCAAGAAATTATTTGCTGCAACTCCGCCGGTAATCACAAAGTCATTGATTTTGATATTTAAAGATTCGGCTATAATAATCGCATTACTAACCCTGTCCAGCAGTATGTCACTAATACACTCTTGAAACGAAGCACATACATCACACACATCTTGCTCGCTCATTTTCAGTTCTTGCACTAAGTTTTTTACTGCTGTTTTAATTCCAGAAAACGAAAAGTTACATCCAGAACGTTTTATCATTGCCCTTGGCAGTTTGAATCTTGTGCCATTGCCTTTTTTAGCCAACTTTTCAATTAATGGGCCTCCTGGGTAGCTTAAACCCAGCATCTTAGCAACTTTATCGAACGCTTCACCCAGCGAGTCATCAAGCGTTTCTCCAAGTTTAACGTATTTGCCTACATCCTGTGCAATTAAAAATTGACAGTGACCACCTGATATTAATAGGACTAAAAATGGAAATTTTACCTCATGCAGTAACCTAATAACCAATGCATGCGCTTCTAAGTGATTCACTGCAATGAACGGTTTTTGTGCTACATGCGCAATTGCTTTAGCCATCATTGTACCAACTATTAATCCACCTATGAGTCCTGGTCCTGATGTTGCTGCAATTGCATTGAGGTCACAAAAGTTAAGGTTAGATTTTTTTACAGCGCTTTTTATCAGGCCACTTAAATGTTCCATATGAGCACGTGAAGCTATCTCAGGAATCACCCCACCGCGTTTTTTGTGTTCTACTTGAGAAAGAATCTTGTGAGCAAGGACTTGCTTGTCACTATTTACAATCGCTACTGCAGTTTCGTCGCAGCTTGTTTCAACAGCTAAAATGGTTTTCATGTATATTTAGTTACTGTATTACCAAAACTATACTTTGAAACGCTGTAGAAGTTAACTGCAAAGTTAACTTCTATAGCTAAAAGATTTACCGACAACCGTCATTCCGCTACGTGTTAGCTGATGAGATACCGCGCACAACTGTACGAACATTCATTCTTAAAGGTAAACTGCACAGCAAATGGTGTCATTCCAGTGCTTGACACTGGAATCCAGCCTTGCCGTAATCTCATCAAGAACGTTGTGTTTTAACATAAGATCAGCCACTTTTATGCTCACCAACTTAGTGCCCAATCCAAATTCCTGGATTCCAGTGTCAAGCACTGGAATGACACCATCTACTACTAAAATTACCTGCAAATTGCAATGTTCGTACACCAAAAGAATGAATCGCGGTATGACGGTTCGCGGCGGCATGACGTAGGAAAACCTGCACTATAAGCTAATCATCATCTCCAAATATAGAGCTAATTTTTTTGCCCCCAGGAGAAAATTTATTAGTCCAACTGCTTTGCACTTTGGTTACATCTTTAAAGACAGTTTTATTGCTGTATTCCTTGATTTCTTTATCTACTCTCTCCATTATTTGTGGATCCAGGTAGCTCTTTTTCCATTGGTCAGTAGCAAGGAACACTTTGTTTAAGTCTTGAGTGCGGATTAAGTATTCTTTATCTTTAGGGTAAACCTCCTGCGCCCAAGCAAATAGCTCAAAATAGCGTGCAAATAATTCAGATGCGCGTGATTTTGCAGTTTGATAAGCCTGTATCTCCTTAAATATAACTTGGCCGATAATTTTCTGCACAAGAATATTTGCTTGCTTTAGGTTCTGCTCAATATCCTGGTAAACTTTATGGAGAAATTCCTGTTCCAAACTTAAGTTCAGTTCATTTTCAACCATGTGTGAAAGTTCATGCACTATAATGTATGGGTTTGACTTCCTCAGTACAATAACATATCTATTTACACTGGAAGACCTGATTGTCTTACACACTCCCTCTTCCATATCCACTAATCCCTCTTGGTATATTTCAAATGAGAGCCTGTTTTGCTTTATTAGTGATAAAGTGAGGTTTAATGTGTTTCTAAACTTCTCAAATTGATAGAGATATTCGACATACCGTATTGCATTTTCACTGCTTCCTACTTGAGTTGCTTGTTTTATTAAATTCCTGATTAGCATACCTTATTATTAAAGGAATTCTTTTTATACTCAAGAATTGATTGGCTACAAAGTGTTTTTAGGAAGCCTGATTGCATAGCTAAAGTAATTCATGTTTACTGATAACCGTCATACCGCTGCTTGTCAGCGGGATCTATGGTGAGATACCGCGAATGAATCCATAGCTGTACGAACATTCATTTTTGAAGGTAAATTGCACAGCAAATGGTGTCATTCCAGTGCTCTTTTTTTGTCATCCCAGTCTGGGATCTATTTTGCATGTAACTCCAATTGTGTTTTGGCATAAAACGCGACACGTATTAGACTTATTTGCAAGCAAAGCTTGCTAGATCCAAGTAGTCAGGACACTGGAATGACACCATAGGGGCACTGCCGTCATAAAGGAACCAGTGTCAGCTACTTGGATGACAGCTAGCCTAACAACCGTCATCCCGCTGCTTGTTAGCGGGATCTAGAGATACCGCGGGGTTGTAAAGTAATTTTTTACATCTAATGCTCGGCCAGTGCCTGCATGATACCACGTATTATCTATACCAAGGTGTTCTGCTTGTAGATATTATACCAACAATCCACTATTTTTTTTATGTCTTGTGGTTTAGTTTCTGGACCTATACTGATTCTAATTGAACACTCTGCTTGCTCTTTTGTTGCCCCCATTGCAAGCAAAACATGGGAAGGCTCAACTTTTCCAGAAGAACATGCGGAGCCATTACTAACTGCAATATGATTCAAGTCAAAATGCATAAGCTGCACATCACTCTTTACTCCTGGCATATAAATAAAACTTGTGTTTGGCAGCCTCTTAGAGTTTTTACCGAAGATTCTTATGTCACTGGCAAGATTTAATAATTCACACTCTAATTGATCACGTAGCTCCTTTACTTCATCCATTTTTGATAGAAGGTCTGGAATATTTTGCAGTGCAGCAGAAAGGCCTGCAATCGCAACAATATTTTCCGTACCACCACGAAATCCCTTCTCTTGTCCACCACCTATTATAATAGGTTCTATCGCAAGTTCTTTATTGAATATTAAAACTCCACTGCCTGCTACACCGCCAAATTTATGGGCGGATAAAGTGAGTAAATCCACTCCTAAATCTTCCATATTAACTTTAATTTTCCCAACACTTTGAGCAGTGTCAGTGTGGCAAATTGCTCCAAACTTGTGTACTATTTTAGCCATTTCCTCAATAGGTTGAATAACTCCGGTTTCGTTATTTGCCATCATAACTGAAACTATTGCTTTGTTTCCTTTAAGTTCGCTTAGAATTTTTTCTAGCTCTAAAAAGTCAACAATGCCCTCCTGATTAACAGGTATTATATATGGATTACATGCAGAATTAAGAATTGAAGGATGCTCTATAGCTGAAATTATATGCAGGTAGCCTGCTATTCCTCTCATAACAAGGTTATTCGCTTCAGTTGCACCAGACGTAAAAACTATTTCTTTATCACTTGAAACGCCAATAGCACCACGTACGTTATCTCTTGCATCCTGAAGAATCTTCCTCGCTTCTTGTCCTCTTTTATGTAGTGATGATGGATTGAGCGTTTGTTTTAACAAGACCTCAAATATACTTTTTTTTACATTTTCACTAATTGGAGCAGTTGCATTGTAATCAGCATATACGTAACCACTATTTTCTAAAGAGAATGGACTCATCTGTCACTTAAATAAGTTTACCATCAACTATAGCCATAACTATGTACGTTAGCTTTAACACGATAAAAAATTTATTGCAAAAACAGCGAAATTAATACATAATTAATAACTCACGTCATTAATACCTGTCAAGCGGGTTCTTATTAGGGGTTACCATGGTTGAAGTTTTTTTGAATAATGCAACAAGAAAGATAGAAGGTGAATACCACCAAAGCAAAGATGCCAACGCGCCGGTTGTGCTGGTTTTACATCATCATCCTCAATATGGTGGTAATATGGATAGTAAAATTGTACATAGTACATATACGTCTTTTATCGATAACAATTTTTCTGCATTGAAAATTAACTTTCGTGGTGTGGGAAAATCTACCGGAACTTTTGATAAGGGTATAGGAGAATTAACTGACGCTGCGGTAGCCATTGATTGGCTTCAGGAACATAATCCTAGCAATGTTCCAATTTGGATCGCTGGTTTTTCTTTTGGAGCATGGGTGGCTATGCAGCTAACAATGCGCCGCCCTGAGATAGTGGGTTTTATTGCTCTTTCTCTTCCGGTAACTAAGTACGATTTTTCTTTTCTTTCTCCCTGTCCAGTTTCTGGGCTTATAATGCAAAGCAGTAATGATACAATCTCAGAAGAAAGCGATGTAACAGAATTAGCAAAAAGGTTGATAAATTCAGTAAGAAGTGATCACATGAAATACTATATAATAGATGATACTAATCACTTTCTAAAGGATAAAGAAGAGGAAGTGACTCAAATCGTGGACAATTATATAAAACTGCGCTTGAATAGTGCAACTATTTCTTCTCAAAAGGTCAAAAAAGAGGTAAGGGTAAAAGAATATGCCTAATCTTTACAAACAAGAGAAATGAGTGTAGTAATATAAATGAAAAGGTTTTGTTATGTTTAAAAAGCTATTATTTTTTGTTTTAGCTGTGTTTATGTTATCGGGGTGTTCCCTAAGTAAACAGCGTAAGTTAAAAAGTCCGTGTATAAAAAGCAATGAAAGCATTTCATGCGAGTTATACTCTGTTAATGATCATTGGTTAGATAAGTATAGGGCATAGAAATTGTGCTATTTTTCCTATTCACAACTTCACTAATGATCGATCTCTCAATTGGAAAATGCAGTCTGCCTTTTCTGCAAGGAGATGATTGTGTGTTACTATAAGCATAGAGCTGTTATTTTCCTTTACGTATGAATGTAGCAGTAAAAACACCTTAAAAGAATTTGTTGGATCTAAATTTCCTGTTGGCTCATCTGCAAGTAAAAGCTTTGGAGAATTTACAATGCTTCTTGCAATTGCAACTCTCTGCCTTTCCCCACCCGAAACTTCAGATACCATGCTACTTGCTTTGTTTTCCAGACCAAATTTTTCCAACATTGCTTGCGAATTTTTTTTTGCTTCAGCTTTGCTTTTTCCTGCAATGAGTTGAGGAAGCATAATATTTTCCAACACCGATAACTCTTGTAACAAATAGTGAAATTGATAAACAAAACTAAGAAAATTTCTTCTTACATGAGTTTTATGCTTATTACTGGCTTGTGTGCAATTTATTCCATCTATCGTAACTATACCTGAAGTTGGCTTGTCCAACAAGCCTGCGATTTGCAATATAGTTGTTTTCCCTGCACCTGAATCGCCAATCAGCGCTACTACTTGCCCTCTTGTGACACTTAAGTTGATATCCTTTACAACAGCAGAATTGTTCTTGAAGCTTTTATCTACGGAAGTTAGTTCTAGTGCTACATTACCACCCATGTTTAAAAGATCCAGAAGGCATCTAAGTTTTAGTAATAATTAAACCGAAAAACTGTTACCACAACCACATTGAGACTTAGCAAAGGCATTCTTTATTTGAAAACCAGAACCACTGAGATCCTCAGTATAATCTATAACTGAGTTATTTAAAAATTTTGCTGAACAATTATCAACCATTAATACAGGGTTTCCATTTTCATCATTAATTACTATATCTTTACCTTTTTCGCTAAAACTGGAGTGGCTTCTATAGTCCTCACTTTCTTCATAGTCATCATCTTCGTCTTCGTCATCAAACTCATCATCGTAATCATCGTCTTCATCATCCAAAGATAGATTTTTATTCATTTGATCCATAAGAAAATTGTATTTGAAGCCAGAACATCCACCACCTGAAACTGCAACCCGTAAAATGGAACTCTTATCCCCTTCCTGCTCTGCAAGAGAGTGGATTTTTTTTAGTGCATTATCAGTTAAGTTGATGTTGTAATTTGTTGACATAGTAACCACCGTTTATTATTGATAACTTATTATAGTAGAAATTTTACATGTCAAGCAATAATTTTCTATTAAATTATGCATGTTTTCCAAGCAAAACAAAAGGGAGATACTTCAAAGAGCCAGAAGATGAGAATCGCAGCTGCTTTCAGCGTGATAGGGACCGTATCATTCACTCTAATGCGTTTAGAAAATTGGAGTACAAAACACAAGTTTTTATCAATTATGAGCACGACTACTATCGCACTCGGCTTACTCATAGCCTTGAAGTTGCACAAATTGCAAGGTCCATTGCGCGTAGACTTGGCTTAAATGAGGATATCACTGAATGCATAGCGCTCGCACATGATCTTGGTCATCCTCCATTTGGTCATGCAGGTGAAGATGCTCTAAAGAAATCAGTTCAAGATTTGAATCTTGATAACGAGAAGTATGAGTTTGATCATAATGTTCAAGCTATAAGGATTTTAACTTACCTCGAACAAAAACATGCTGATTTTGATGGTATGAATCTAAGTTGGGAGGTGATTGAAGGAGTTGCAAAACATAACGGTCCCTTGCTTGGTCAAAACGCGGAGTCTTCTACAAATAATCAGCTGTTATTAGAATACAACAAAAAATATGATCTAAAGCTTGAAGAATTTTCAAGCATTGAAGCGCAAGTTGCTTCAATTGCCGATGATATTGCTTACAGTGTTCACGATCTTGATGATGCACTCAGGGCGAATTTAGTAACCATCGAAGATTTGCTGAATGTTCCTTTAATTGAAAAAATGTTTAAAGACATAAGGAGCAGATATTCAGAATTGCCTCAGAGCAAACTCATACATGAATCACTGAGTGGAACTATAGGAACTATGATAAGTGATGTTGTTTCTCAGACTGAAAGAAATATTGAAGATCACAAAATAAAAAGCGTAGAAGACGTAAGAAGTCTAAATAAAATGCTAGTCACATTTTCACCAGAAGTTGCGAATGCTACAAAAGAAATGAAAAGATTCAACATGGAGAAAATATACAGAAGCTATAAACTGAGTAGAACGATGAACAAAGCAAAACGCATAATACAGGAACTCTTTCAATGTTTTTATGAAAACCCAGGATTACTTCCCACAGAGTGGAGCAAACTCGCTTGTGAATCTCAGCGTTCAGTAATAATATGTGACTATATCTCAGGTATGACAGATAGATTTGCTATACACGAGCACAGAAGAATTTTTGATACCTCATACGAAATGACTTCTTTCTAATGACTGATGATCATTTCATGTCAATTGCATTAAGGCTTGCAGAAAAAAATCTTGGAAATGTTGCACCAAATCCTGCTGTCGGGTGTGTTATTGTAAAAGATGGTACAATTGTTAGTGAGGGATATACAGGGATTGGTGGGCGTCCGCATGCGGAGGTAGTCGCTTTGCAAAACGCTAAAGATTCAACTCATGGCGCAACTATATATATCACTCTTGAGCCATGTTGTCATCACGGAGTCACGGGGCCTTGCACTGCAAAAATCATAAAAGCTGGCATAAAAAGAGTAGTAATTGCAACTATTGACCCAGATAGTAGAGTTTCAGGCAGAGGCATGAAAGCTCTGAAAGAAGCAGGAATTGAAGTTGAGCAAGGTATTATGCAAAAAGAGGCAAAAGAACTGAATGTCGGTTTTTTCACCACTAAAGAATTACATAGACCATTTATAGCTTGCAAAGTCGCAACAACTCTTGACGGAAAAATCGCAACATTTACAGGCGATAGCAAATGGATAACAAGTGAAAATACGAGAAACTGGGTGCATGAGCTCAGAACGAAATATGATGCAATTATGATCGGCAGCAATACTCTTATTAATGATGATCCACTCTTAACTTGCAGATTACCAGGACTCGGAAGTAGATCGCCAATAAGGCTAATTATAGATAGTCAAGGGAGATTAAAGGAAGAGCATAACATTGCAAAGACTGCAGACAAAGTAATAACTTGGGTCATCACAAATAAAGAAGTAGAGAAAAAAATAAAAAACATTAACTACTTGAAAGTCAATTCAAACGATGCAGGCAAAGCCTACCTAAAGGACATGGCATCAAAACTTGTTTCAGAAATTGGTATAACAAGATTATTAGTTGAAGGTGGAGGAGTGTTAATCACAGAACTATTAAAGTGTAATTTAATCGACAGGTTGATAATATGCCGCAGTGGTAAAATTTTAGGCAATGATGCCACTCCTTTTGTAGGAGATTTAGGGATTCAATTCATTAACAACTGTTATCAGTTTAAAAAAACAAAGATAATAGAGTTTAGTGAGGATATAGTTGAGGTTTGGGATAGGTCGTCATAATCCTTACATACTCAAACAGTAAAAAAAGGTATCCGTTCAGCGGAGCGGTAAAATAAAAAGTAGACAAGGAGTGCTAAAAACATAATATCACAAGTAGTATGTGTGGTAAATATGTCTGATCTACTAGCTAGTCTTCTCAAGCTCTGTGAAAGCTTTAAAATAGAGATAGAGCAACTAAAAGCAGAGATAAAGAGGTTAGAGATAGAAAACGAAAATTTTAGATCTGAGAATAAGGCGCTAAGAATCGAAAATGCTGAATTGAAAGAAAGACTAGGTCTGAATTCACAAAATTCATCGATACCGAGCTCAAAAGAGTTATACAAGCTAAAGAAGAAAAAGAAAAAAAGTGACAGGAAAATAGGGGCACAGATTGGGCATGAAGGAAAGTATCGCCCTAAAATGGAGGCAGATGAAGTGGTGAAAATAGAGTTCTTGCGAGTGCGGAGGAGAAATTGCGATATCGAAAGAGCCATACATTCATCAAAAAGTTGATTTGCCAGAAATTAAGCCTTATGTTGTGGAATACCAATGGCCGCTGTTGCAAGTGTGGAAAAAGAAAAAGTAGCAGGCTACCAGAAGGTGTTACTGCGGATACATTTGGTCCAAAAGTTAAGTCAACAATCGCGGCGCTGAGCGGATTTTACAAGAACTCGAAAAGAGAAGTAGCAAATATTATAAAAAATATTTTCAACCTGGACATCAGTGTTGGTAGCGTGTCAAATAGCGAGGCTAGAGTTGCAGAAAAATGCCAAGAAGCATATGAGCAAATCGAGCAAGAAGTAAGTAAAAGTGAAGTTCTGCATATCGATGAAACGAGCCATTATAACAAAGGTAAACTTGGTTGGTGCTGGATGTTTGCCAGTAATACAGCAAGTTTTATAAAATTGACAGAGTCAAGAGGAATGAAGGTTTTACAAAATAGTAAGTTCTGCAATCGCAATAGCTTACGACAGGTACGCAGCATACAACTACTTTGCCGATAAGAACAGGCAAATCTGTTGGGCACATTTATCAAGAGATTTTGAAAGATTAGCACATAGTTGAAGTTAAAGTTCTGGGCTGTTACTTAAGAAACGTAGCCACTGAATTATTTGCACTAAAAAAGGCCTTGCTAAAAAATGAGATAGATGTTTTTAGATTTACCAGACGTGCCAGAAAGTTGCGAAAACGTACAAGGTATTACTTGAAGCCGCTTACCTGAAGCAATTGGAGCTTCTCGAGTTGCAAAAAATATTTTGAAATCTGAAAGAATAATGTGGAATTTTTTAGATGACCCAGAAAACATTCCGCTGACAAACAACCATGCTGAACAGCAGATACGGCATTATGTCGTTTATCGCAAAAATTCATATTTTACCCAATCGAAGTGGGGAACTTGAACGGATAATTTCGTTATACTTAACATGGAAACAAATGGGCTTTCCAAAACCTTCTATCTATTGTTTCTTAAACCACTCTCCTGAACTGATACAACCCAAGAAAGGTTTCCCTACGTCATACCGCAATTCATTCGCGGTATAGATTCCGCTAACGAGTAGCGGAATGACGAATTTGTTGTTTTTCAAATTGTAGGTAAACCTAAGCCACTTTAGCTATATAGGGTCACAACAATGGATTTTTAAGATAGTTTATGGCCTTCTTAATATCTTCAGCCTTGAATATCGCCGATCCCGCAACTAAAATATCTGCACCTGCTTTTATTATATCAGCTGCGTTAGAAAAGTTAATTCCACCATCTACTGAAATTTGTGTTTTAAGGTTACGCTCTTGTATCATTTTTTTTATAGTAGATATCTTGTTCAACTGTGAATGAATGAATTCCTGCCCTCCAAAGCCAGGGTTGACTGTCATAATCAGCACAATATCTAGCTCATGTATTATGTATTCAAGCACACTTGGAGAAGTTGAAGGAACAATTGAAACTCCAACTTGAATCGGTTTTTTTTCGTCGTTTACATTTTTGTATGACTTTATCTTTCTTATCAACCTCTCAAGGTGTATCTCTGCTTCTGCATGTACAGTGATAATATCAGCACCAGCATTTATAAAGCTTTCAATGTGGTTACCAGGAGATTTGACCATTAAATGCACATCAAAAGGAAGATTGCTATATTTACGTATTGCAGAAACAACGCTAGGACCAATTGTAATATTTGGAACGAAATTCCCATCCATAACGTCTATGTGTATGTAATCCACACCTAAATCGCTAATTTTTCTTACTTCTTCCCCTAATTTTGCAAAATCTGCTGAAAGTATAGAAGGTGCAATTTTAATACTCATGAGCTGCCTTTTTTGCTAAAAAATAACTTATTTTCAAAACTCTGTCACCCTAAGCACCATCTGAGTAGCTAGAGACCGATATCGGTATGCCTATTTAACTAGATCTTAAATTAGATAAAAAAAGGTAGTCTTGATAAAACTTATTTACAGCAAGTTTTTTTACATTTGGACTTTCTGTTTGTTCTTTTTTGCACCCTAATTTATAGCTTATTGAATCCTTGTATAAACTGATCGTTTTGTATGCTTTGTTCATCTCTCTAGGAAAGATGCCGTTAGCAATTACGACGCATAACCCTGTAGCTGTTGCAAAAGCTAGAGTGGTAAATGCTAGATTTTGTAAAAAATTCCTTCCACTAACTTTTTTTTCCTGTATATTAGCAGAGTGCGATTTGTTTGACACTTCTTCTAGATATTCATGCCATATGTGATTGCAGTTCGTACATTTTACCTTTCTTCCAGACGCGCCAATTTGCTTAGGAGATACTAAGTAAGTTTTAGTACAACTATTACATTGTATTTTCATAGCACTTACATATAAAGTAGTAACAAGCTCAAATGATACAGAGCTACAAATTTAATATCAATATATATATAACAAATGGAAGGTTTGCAACTAAAAAAAACACAGAGTGAGATAGAAAATATTTGGAAAAATAGAGAAAAATTTAATGACTGTAATCTAAAGAAAACAGCAAGAATAGCAATTAAAGAGGTAATTGAGCTCCTTGATAGTGGCAAAATTAGAGTAGCAGAAAAGCTATCAAGTGAAGAATGGGTAGTACATAAGTGGATAAAGCAAGCAATATTATTACATTTTCTCACCGAAGAAAATAAAATAATAGATAATACCAATTGCTGGTTTGATAAGATCGGTAACAAGTTTAGTGAATGGAATGAGGAGAAATTTCGCCGGTTAAAAATTAGAGCAGTTCCTGGGTGTTTTGTTCGCCGATCTGCTTATATAGGTACAAATGTTGTTCTAATGCCAAGTTTTATCAACGTTGGTGCATATGTTGATTCAGGAACAATGATAGATACCTGGTCAACGATTGGTAGCTGTGCGCAAATAGGAAAAAACTGTCATATTTCCGGTGGAGTGGGAATAGGTGGAGTTCTTGAGCCTATTCAAGCTTCACCTGTCATTATAGAAGATAATTGCTTTATTGGAGCACGTAGCGAAGTGGCCGAGGGTGTGGTAGTGAGAGAAGGATCAGTCCTTGGCATAGGCGTGTTTATTGGGGCATCAACAAAGATTATTGATAGAGAAACTAGCAAGGTATTTTACGGCGAAGTGCCACCTTATTCTGTAGTGGTACCAGGGTCTATTCCATCTAAAAATAATATTTCAATCTATTGTGCAGTCATAGTAAAAAAAGTGGATGAAAAGACGAGATCGAAAATCTCTATAAATGAAATATTGAGGGATTAAACTATCTTACTCCTTGTCGTCACTTTTTTTATCATTATTACTAACCACAGTAATGGCATACGCGCATAACTCTGAGAAAGAGACTCCATTTTCTTGAGATAGTTTATATAATTTTTGTAGACTTTCTTTTACTTTATTAGGAATATTCCCTCCACGTTCTTTTACAAGCCAGGAATCTTGATGATGAATTGGATGAGCATCACTTTTTGGATTTCCTATGTATATTGCAAAAGGTGAACTTTGTCCTTTGAAGTCACATTGTACAGTAAATTTTTTTATAGATTCAGCCATCTAAAGACCTCTACTTTTCTTTTTGGTCGATTTTATAGCAGGTGGAAGAGGTGGTTTCTTTATAAAATCTTGTCTATTGACAACACTTTCTCTACCTTCCAAAGCTCGGCGAACATCAGCTCTGCTTAATTGCGACTCTTTTGCTACCTTCATTCCATGCTTTGCCATAATATTAGCACATGCTAGTACTTTTTTTACCAATTCTAGATCACCATTTAGCATTTGAACTAGCACTTGAAACACTTCCGCTAAAGTTAGCCCATCAGCATTTATAACCTTGTTTTCTATAAAATTGACAGCTTCTTCAAATTTGTATTCAATACTATCATCTTGAGGTATAAGGGCAACATAATCGGTGTTTTTGTCGTCCATAACTGAAGCACTATTACTCACAAACTTAAGTTTATACTATATATATAAATACTCTACTATTTTATATTATGGCACGCTATAGTTAAACATTTATTAATAACATGCTCACTTATATACACGAATTAATTGACAAAAGTCAAGGATCAATATCCATCAGTGATTTCATGAATGCCGTTTTGTACCATGAAAAATACGGCTATTATACAAGTAAATTACCGCTTGGTAAGGATGGTGATTTTACTACCGCACCTGAGATCAGCCAATTATTTGGTGAAGTAATTGCAGTTTGGATAATGCATACATGGGAAAAATTAGGAAAGCCATCAAAATTTTCTCTAGTTGAACTTGGGCCAGGCAAAGGAACACTCATTCACGATATAATAAGAGTCACTAAAAAATACAGCAGCTTTTTTAATTCAATGTTGATCCACTTAGTTGAAATAAGCCCTACTTTACAGAAGATACAAAAGGAAAAATTAAAGGGTTTAGGTATTAATTGGCACAAAAATATTGACAACCTACCAGAACAACCAACCATTTTTTTAGCAAATGAGTTCTTTGACGCTCTTCCGATAGATCAGTTTGTATATCATGATGAGGGGTGGTATGAAAATATGGTGACAAAACAAGATGATGGCAGTCTCTTGGTGTCATGCCAGTGCGTGACACTGGAATCCAGAAAAAAAGAATCATGGATTCCAGTGTCAGCTACTCAGATGACAAATGGAAAATTTTTTAATGGTGCAGTGGTGGAAATATGTTCAGTTGGGGTTGAAATATTAAAAAAACTTGAGAAGAAGATATATAATAATAAAGGAGCTGCTTTGATTGTAGATTACGGTTATGTATACCCCGCATATAAGAGCACTTTGCAATCGATAAAACAACATAAGTATGCTAATTTTCTTGAGAATGTTGGTAATAGTGATATTACCGCACTTGTGAACTTTCAAGCGTTAAGAGATCCATTAAAGCATGTAGATTGTGAGATTTTAACTCAAAGGGAATTTTTATATCTTTTTGGCATAAAAGAAAGAACCCAGGCTTTAATGAAAAGCGCAAGTGATGAACAAAAGAATAGGATCTTTAGTGAATTCTTAAGGTTGACTGAAAATATGGGCACTCTTTTTAAAGCAATGCTATTGATATAGCTAACCCAAGAAAGGTTTCCCTACATCATACCGCCGCGATATCTCAGCATAGATTCCGCTAACGAGTAGCGGAATGACGAGCTTATTGTCATGCCGCCGCGAACCGTCATACCGCCGCGGTATCTCAGCCGCTAACAAGTAGCGGAATGACAACAATCCTACGTCATACCGCCGCGGCGCTAACAAGAGATCCCGCTAACAAGCAGCGGGATGACGGTTGTCTCCTAGCTGTCATCCCAGTACTGGTAGACTCAAATCACAATGCTCGTATAGCTGCAACCCTGGAGGTACTGTTTCTCACCCACTGCAAATATTGCACGGTACTGTCCACTTGGTCGTCGTGGCGCGTTTCAGGAAACATTAAAATCTCATACTCAAAATCGTTCAGCCATACTGCTTGATGTGGCAGAAAAACCTTGCCAGACTCTATAATCGGAACAATTTGATGAAATCGAGTGAGCTTGTCATCATGTGGCACTATTTCAATAATCGGTAAATCACTGTTTGTCTTTAGCTCTTGCACCAATTGCTGACCACTCGTTTTTGCTTCAATCAAAATTGCGTGTGGTGACCATCTTGCAGCTAGTGACAAAACCTGTT
Source organism: Wolbachia endosymbiont (group A) of Tromatobia lineatoria (assembly GCF_964028565.1). NCBI lineage: Bacteria > Pseudomonadati > Pseudomonadota > Alphaproteobacteria > Rickettsiales > Anaplasmataceae > Wolbachia > Wolbachia endosymbiont (group A) of Tromatobia lineatoria. The sequence goes on along the minus strand of NZ_OZ034791.1, from coordinate 318,616 downwards.
CTTTAAGCTTTGGATACTCAAGCTTTGCGCGATATACGTCGAGTAAATAGAATTTATTATCTATTTTTGCCCAGGTGGTGCAGACACTAAAGTTGCTCATGTTACTTGTTGAAACCGCAGTATCCCAACTTTGTGTTATATGCGAGAGATTATCAGGAAATTTTTTATAGCGTTTCAGAGGTTGTCCGGAAACTAGTAAATTCAAGCATATTCCCTCTTTAACATAACCCTACTCATAGCTAGGTATATGAAATTCTCAGTGGATGTTGTGAGTAAATCATACTCCTTCGATAGCCTTCTATTCCTATTAACCCAAGCAAAAGTCCTTTCTACAACCCATCTTCTTGGCTGTACTTTAAACCCTTGTTCTCTTGTTGGTAGTAGCTCAGGTGGCGTATCTTTGTGCACCCAAAATCTACATGGAGGCCTTTTAACAATTTCAATATCTATGTCATATTCTTCCTTTATGTGATTCTTTAAATTTCTTCCTTGGTATCCCATGTCAGCCCACATTTTTTTAACTTTAGTATATTTTGTTCTCATATTGTTTAATGCTATTTTAATACCATCTCTATCATTTTCGTTAGCAGCGCCTACGTAACAACCTAGTATAAAACCCTGAGTGTCTGTAATTATATGCCTTTTTCTACCCTTTACTTTTTTACTTCCATCATAGCCTTTGATCCCCCCTTTTCTGTAGTCTTTACAGATTGACTATCTACTATACAGGCACTCGGCTGCTCATTCCTTCCTATTTTTCTTCTACTATATTTTGTAATTTCATAATTCATTTTCTCAAAAATTCCCTGCTTCTTCCATTGCCTGAACTGCTCATACACAGTCTTCCATAGCGGAAAATCATTTGGTAAATACCGCCATTGACACCCTGTACGCAATACATAGAAAATTGCTTCTAATATTTCTTTTTTGCTATACTTTGGCGGCCTTCCTCCTTTCTTGTATGATACTCTGAAGTGTTTTTCTATTCTTGCCCATTCCCTTTCGCTTAGATCTGTTGGATACTTTTTTCTCATCTTTACCCCGTACTAAAATTTCAGATATTATAGCCTTTTACTTGTTTCCGGACAACCTCTTAACCACTCTGGTTTAATTATACCACTTGAAAGCGGCAGAGGGTTTTGTTGATATTGCGCAGCAAAAGCGTAACTCCCAAGTTCAGCTTTTATTATCTCAACTTCTTCTTTTCCTCCATCGAGGGGATATAGCAACTGACCTTCTTCTCTTGAATATAATATCCTTACAGGTGACGCTGGTTTATTATATAATCGCCTGGTCGCACAGTGCTGAGCTACTCGGATGATAGGAACGGGAGGTATTGGCTTTTTGATTGAATAAATAACCTGCTTATTTTCAGAAATCATTGGCAAACAAATATGATGCCATATGTTTTTTGGCTTGGAGAGAAGGTGTCCAGTTAAGTCCTCCTGGTGTAGCCTGTGCATTACAAGAACGATGACTCCTTTTTTTCTATCGTTCAGCCTGGTTACTAAAGTCTGATCAAACCAGTTTGTGGCACGCTTTCTAAGCGTTTCACTCAAAGCTTGAGCAGAACTGAGCGGATCGTCCACAATGATAAAATCACCACCTTCACCAGTTAGTGTTCCACCAACTGATGTTGCGATTCTGTATCCTCTCTGCACTGTTTGAAATTTATATTTGGTATTCTGGTCTTTGGATAGTTCTATCTCTGGAAATAGCGCTCTATACCAACTAGACTGCATCACGCACCTGGTGTCGAGCGAGTGCTTTTCGCTGAGCCGCTGAGAATAACTTGCAACTATTATTCTCGCAGTTGGTTGGTTTCCCAGTATCCATGCGGGCCACGCAACGCTTATGCACATGGACTTCATCGAGCGCGGAGGCATATTGAATATTATTCGTTTCACTTCACCAGCGCTCGCTGCTTCCAGCCTATCTGCTATGACTTTTATATACTGATAATCGTTATACTCACACCCCGGCACTACCGTTTGAAAGCACAGTTCAATGAATTTTAGAAAGTTCATGATATAATGTTGAAACCAACGCGTGACGCTGGGATGACAAAAAAAGGAGCACTGGAATGACACCCTACTTAACCGTCATACCGCGATTCATTCGCGGTATCTCTTAACATAGATCCCGCTAACAAGCAGCGGGATGACGAATTACTTAACCATCATCTACACCGTCATACCGCGATTCATTCGCGGTATCTCAAAGCATAGATCCCGCTAACACGTAGCGGGATGACGGTTGTTGTTTAGCTATAAATATTAAGAAATTTACCAAATGAAAAAAAAGGCAAAAGAAACCCTGGGGTTATTATCCGCTTTAAAATATTGGCGTTTTTTATGTTTTAAACGCTTGACAAGCGAGATTCAGCCGCTTTTAATTGCAACTAACTTACGCTGCAAATGTTTAAGAAATTTACTAAGCAGAAAAAAAGACAAAGAATCCCCGAGTTAGCTAGTCTTTTACTATCTCTGTCGAGTATTGGCATTTTTTGATGTCTTGTAACGCTTTATAAGCGCGTTCAGCTTATTTAGATAAAAATCTAGATGTAGATGAAGTTTTGTAAAGACATACAGTATCTATATACTGCAAAAAATTGAACATAAGACGCCGATACATTAAGTAATCCTTACCTTTTAATCTGCAGATTGGCGAAAGCAAATACAATAGCTTCACTATCATGATAAGGGCGCTGGCGAAGGGTGTCAAGTAAGTTTTTTCGTTTCTATTCCCAATAAAAGTTTGTTATATGGTTATGCAAGAAGTTTAATACTCATAGTTTCAAGCATATACTGAAATATTTCATTAGCTATAGCAACATCTTGGCGTGGGGCTTTGCCGTGTTCTATAAACACAGAGATTGCATAGCGCGGGTTATGGTAAGGGCCATAGGCGATAAATAACTTATGACTTTCGCCCTTAGAGTTTATTTCTGGTGTACCGGTTTTGCCAGCAATTTGTATACCGCTTAGCCCTTTCTTATAGGTTCCAGTTTTAGAATTCACCACATCAAACATAGCTTTTCGAACTATGCTAAGATGCTCACAATCCACATCAATATCGGGAAAATCTTGTATCGTTTCATTCATCTTAATGCGGGGAATTACCTCTTTTCCTGTTGCAATCCTCGCTGCAAGAACTGCAAGCTGTAGTGGTGTTGTAAGCATATACCCTTGTCCTATAACTAAGTTGATAGTGTCACCTAAATACCACTGCGAATATAGCTTTCGTGTACGCCAATCTCTATCTGGCAACAACCCTGGAGCTTCTTCTTTAAACGTTCCAATCAGTGGCCCACTTCCAATACCAAATTTTCTGGCCATTTCTACCAGAGAGTCTACACTTATTTTTTTCCCTATATTATAAAAGTAAGTGTTGCATGATAATGCCATTGCCTCATTTAAAGATACATACCCATGGACTTTGCTTTTCAGACAACGAAATTTCCGCTCACCTATTTTCATATAGCCCTTGCACGAGAATTTCTCTTCTGGTGTTATTATCCCGTCTTTTAAACCCGCAAGCGCAACTATTACTTTAAATATTGAACCAGGTGGAATTTGATATGATAACGCACGATTCACAAGCAGTAATGAAGGAGCATTCAAGCTCTCCCAAGTCTCATTTGATAGCCTGCTAGCAAAAAGATTATTATCGTAAGAAGGTGAATTATATAATGCTAAAATTTCTCCATTATTTACATCAATTACCACTGCGGAGCCTTGGTGATCTTTAAATACCTCTGCGGTTTTCTCTTGCAGATTAATATCAATTGTCAGTTGTACATCTTGTCCGTCTTGTTGTGGTATGCTTGATAATTCTTTTATGACGCGTTTTTTAGAATTTATTTCCTGCTCAGATTTTCCTGACTTGCCTTTCAATATATGATCATATGTATATTCAATACCGCTGATTCCTACTTCGCTTATGCCTTGCTGTCTTTTTGTATATCCGATTACATGAGAACACATTGAACCAAACGGGTAATAACGTTTATAAAGAGCAGTTATTTTTTCTGACGATTTTGCTATTTTAGACTCGACTTCTGATAATGTCTGCAAATCAACTTCCTTACCAGAACCATCAAACAAAACAACATACGAAATTTTGTTCATCGCAAGTTCAATGCTATTCCTATCTAAAATTTTGCCCCGCTTAGGCATAATAGTAGCAACTCTTATTCTATTACTATTAGATAGTGCTTCGTACTTTTGTCTGTTTCGTATTTGTAAATTATATAACCTGCAACTAAAAACCGCAGAAATGGTAAGCTGAATACCACCTAATATGAATGCTCTGCGGTTAAAGACTTTGTTTTTTGTCCACATAACATTCCTTCAAAACGCACTTTTTTCCCCTCTTTTATTGTTACACTTCTGGCTTTTACCGTATTACAAACCCTTTTTTCCCACTCACTTAAGGTCACAAACTTATAACCTGATTTTTTTAGTATTTTAATAATATGAGGTAAAGCTTCAATTGTGTTTGACCTGTTATTGTGATCATGAAACAGTATAACTGCTCCATTATGTACATTACTTAAAACTCTTTCAACTAAAGTTTCTGGCTTATCACCTTGCCAATCTAGCGAATCAACTGTCCATAATATTGAATACATATTTAATTGATCAGTATTTTCAATCAGATTATCGTCATAACATCCATATGGCGGACGAAACCATTTTACATCTTGTTTTATTGCATTTTTAATTGCTGTATTTGTCTTTTCCAATTATTGCAATTGTTCCTCACTTGAAAGTGATGTCAACTTCCTATGCGACCAAGAGTGATTGCCTAACTCATGACCTGATTCATGAATTTTCTTTACTATTTCAGACGTTTTTTCATTTATACGTTCACCAAGCACAAAAAATGTTGCTTTTGCTTCATAGCTTTCCAGAACATTAATAATATCGTTTACTCTATTGTTAGACGGTCCATCATCAAACGTAAGCGCAACAAACTTATCGTCGTTATTCAATAATTTTTTTATATTACTTAAATTTCTATATGATAGATCTAGATTACAACTGAGCCCACAGTATGGTAAATTAAAATTACAATCACTACAAAAAGCCGTACTTGAATATAGTAAGAAAAAAGTGATTATCCTTATAAACATTTGTAATCAGCAAAGTGATAGAATACTACACTTTTTTGCTAAGTTAAGCCATCTTTAATTGCTGTAGCCTTTACTTCATCGCTTCTTTAATATATTGTATTAACAATTTTATATAATATATTATGATTGCAAATATAAATACCGTTGCGCTTCAGGGAATTAGCACAGTAAATGTCAATGCACAAATTCATATGGCAAATGGTATTCCAGCTTTTAATATTGTTGGATTGCCAGATAAAACTGTTGCGGAATCCAAAGAACGCATCAGAGCAGCGTTAAATTCAATCAATCTACTACTACCTCCAAAAAGAATTACAGTTAATCTCTCCCCTGCGGATTTACTGAAAGAAGGTAGTCATTATGACTTGGCTATTGCTATTGGACTACTTGTTGTAATGAATGTGATACCAGTTGAAAAAGTTCAGTCTTATATCATTATGGGTGAGCTTGCCCTTGATGGCAGAGTTATTCCAGTTTCAGGAGTGCTGCCAACAGCGATCAATGCAAAACAGGCAAATAAAGGAGTAATTTGCCCAAGGGGAAATGGAGTAGAGGCTTCATGGGTAAAGAATGTTTCAATTCTAGCTATAGAGAAATTAACTGATATTATCAGACACTTTAAGGGTGAGCAATTAATTCAGCCAGTAATTTTTAAATATAGTGATGCACCCAAAGAAAAAAGATTGGTTCCCGATATGAAGGATATTAAAGGCCAAGTTGTTGCAAAAAGAGCAGCTGAAATTGCAGCAGCAGGTGGGCATAATATTCTTCTTGTTGGCCCTCCTGGTACTGGAAAATCAATGCTTGCTAAGCGCTTTATAGGATTGCTGCCTGATTTAACCGAACAGGAGATGATTGATGTTAATATTATTTCCAGCATAACAAAAACTGGTAATGAAATATTCAAAGTAACTCGCCCCTTTCGTGAACCTCATCACTCATGTTCCATGCCAGCAATGATAGGAGGAGGAAAGAATGCAAAACCCGGAGAAATTACCATGGCTCACAATGGCGTGTTATTTCTTGATGAGCTACCTGAATTTCCAAGACTCGTGCTTGATTCTCTGCGCCAACCACTTGAAGATAGAAAAGTTACCGTTGCAAGGGCAAATGCTCACATAACCTACCCTGCCAATTTTCAACTGATAGCTGCAATGAACCCTTGCAGGTGCGGTTATTTAGGTGATGCAAGCAGATCGTGCAACAAAGCTCCAAAGTGTGGCACAGATTACAAAAACAAAATATCAGGCCCATTGCTTGATAGAATAGACATATGCATTGAAATGCCAAACGTTAGCATACTCTCTCCTGAAATCTCTGTGGAGGGAGAAAGTACTAAAATTATAAGAGAAAGAGTGATAGCAGCAAGAAAAGTTCAAACTGAGCGCTATAGTGAATTAAATATTCGTTGCAATTCAGAAGTAAGCGGTGAAGCATTTAATAAATTTACTGAACCAGATCAGGCAGGGTTAGAATTGCTAAAATACGTACTGAAAGAAAATTACATTTCCAATCGAGGCTACACACGCGTATTAAAAGTTGCAAGAACTATTGCAGATCTTGCAAAAAGTGAAGAAGTAAAAAGAGCACACATTGCTGAAGCGCTCAATTACAGAATAAAGGTATATTAAAAAATTAGTTTACTTGACAGGCAATTTTTTTTACTATATGCTTCCTTAATGAAATTTTAACATTCTATTTAAGGAGTAGAGTTATGGCATTAACAAATTATGAGTATAGAAAAGAGGATGGCATTTTTCATGCTATTTCAGAAGGATATATACAAGCTGAAAAATACTGGGGAATTCCTGGTGCTGCTGGTGGAGCTGGTCAGTACGCTATGCATAATAAAGGGAGAACAGCATTATTTCCGCTTGCAGTTGCAAGTGTTGTCTTTACAGCAATGCATATGAAAGCAGGCTTTGTTAGTGCAGCAGAAGCTTCTGGGTTTCTTGCTAAGACTGCCAGTTACTTTGTTGGAACAAATCAAGCAATAGCTGCTTCATTACCTGGATTTATCGGAACAGGTGTTGCTGGTCAGATAGTTGCGGGTGCCATAATGGCAATTGCTGCAGTTGCTGCTGTTTATGGAACATATCAAGTTGCCTCAAAATTAAAAGATGTTGCAGTTGAAGCATTGAAAGGGAAAGAAGGGAAAGAAGGGAAAGATCAGACAATATAATAATCTTCAACAAAATAAAAAGGGATAGGTTTCTGTCCCTTTTTATAAACGTTTTCTATTTTTTGCATCGGTTAAGTGATGTCATCTAAGAATCTAGTTATTATAATTAACGGCACTTATTAGTATAAATGTTAAGAATAAGTAAATCCCGTTTACTATTTACGCCTATAGAAGTGAAAAGTATTTGCATATTATTAAAAAAGCGGTAACTTATTATCAAGTGAATTCGCTAAATTTGAGTAATTTAAATGTCTATTGATCTTAGTCTGCCGGAGTTGCCTATATTACACCCAAGGATTACCGTTGTGGGAGTGGGTGGTGCTGGTGGAAATGCTGTGAATAACATGATCCAATCTAATTTGCAAGGAGTGAATTTTGTTGTCGCAAATACCGATGCTCAAGCACTAGAAAAGTCGTTATGTGATAAAAAAATTCAGCTTGGCATTAATTTAACTAAGGGGCTTGGTGCTGGTGCTTTGCCTGATGTTGGCAAAGGTGCAGCAGAAGAGTCAATTGATGAGATTATGGAGCATATAAAAGATAGTCATATGCTTTTCATCACAGCAGGAATGGGCGGTGGTACTGGAACCGGTGCAGCACCGGTAATTGCAAAAGCAGCCAGAGAAGCAAGAGCCGCAGTTAAGGATAGAGCGCCAAAAGAAAAAAAGATATTGACTGTTGGAGTTGTAACTAAACCGTTCGGTTTTGAAGGTGTGCGCCGTATGCGCATTGCAGAGCTTGGACTTGAAGAACTGCAAAAATACGTGGATACACTTATTGTCATTCCAAATCAGAATTTATTTAGAATTGCAAATGAAAAAACTACATTTTCTGATGCATTTAAACTTGCTGATAATGTTCTGCACATTGGCATCAGAGGAGTAACTGACTTGATGGTCATGCCAGGGCTTATCAATCTTGACTTCGCTGATATAGAAACAGTAATGAGCGAGATGGGCAAAGCGATGATCGGCACCGGAGAGGCAGAAGGAGAAGATAGAGCAATTAGTGCTGCAGAGGCTGCAATATCTAATCCATTGCTTGATAATGTATCAATGAAAGGTGCGCAAGGAATATTAATTAACATTACTGGTGGCGGAGATATGACTCTGTTTGAAGTTGATGCTGCAGCCAATAGAGTGCGTGAAGAAGTAGATGAAAATGCAAATATAATATTTGGTGCTACTTTTGATCAAGCGATGGAGGGAAGAGTTAGAGTTTCTGTTCTTGCAACTGGCATTGATGGTCGCAATAATAAATCAGAAACTTCACCTATAAGTCAGAGCGAAGACTCAGAGAAAGAGAAATTTAAGTGGCCATATAGTCAAAGTGAAAGTACACAAGACAAAACACTGGAAACAAAACCAGCTAAACAGGTAAGCGAAGGAGCTAAGTGGGGCAGCAATATCTATGATATACCAGCTTACTTAAGAAGAAAAAAATAATGCAATTTTGGCTACTTAAGTCAGAGCCAAGTGAATACTCATGGCAAAAAATGGAAAAGGAGCAGGTAGTTGAGTGGGATGGTGTGCGCAATTATCAAGCTCAAAATTACATGAAAATTATGAAAGCAAGCGATCTTGCGTTTTTTTATCATACAGGTAAAGAGAAAGCAATACTTGGAATCGTTGAAGTATTTAAAGAGTATTATCATGTTAATGATCCCAAGTTCGGATTAGTGAATGTAAAGTTTTTGAAACCTTTAAATAACCAAGTAACGTTAAATAATATAAAACAAAACCCACTTTTGAAAAATATGACTATATTAAAACAACCACGTTTATCAATTGCCCCAGTTTCGGAAATTGAATGGAATGAAATAATAAGGATGAGTGATGTGTAATACCTGTCATTTCAGTTCCTAAATGATGTCATCTCAGCACACAACGCACAGCTGTATGAATATTTGTCTCGAAGGCAGTGCATTAAACGTTATAGCCGATTTTGTATCAAACACAAAGGTGTCATTCCAGTGCTTGACACTGGAATCCAGCCTTAATGCAACCACATTAAAGCCGTTGTGTTTTAATATAAGATTAGCTACTTTTATATTCACTAACTTGATGTCTAATCAAAATTCCTGGATCCCAGTGCCTAGACACTGGGATGACATCCTTCTAGTGTACAATATTCGTACAGTTGTGTACATGACACAAGGGTCTATAACTCTTCTTTTTTGGATTCCAGTGTCAGCTATTTGCATGACACCCTTACTGATGTGTCACTCATGTTAGAAGTAAATATTCTTGACAAGAAATGGTGCAGCATTATAGAAAATCCTAAAAATTTTGTATTAGGTGTCATCAATGCTTCTCTAAAAGAATTAAAAATAGACCACTATAAACCAAATATATCAATAGCTCTGGCTGATGATGACTTGCTACATCAACTTAATTTAAAATTTAGAGAAATGGATAAGCCAACTAACGTACTATCATTTCCGTATGAACAATTGTCTAATGAGTGCGATTTAGGAGACATAGCAATTTCAATAGACACAATAAAAAGAGAATCGCATGAGTATTATATACCCATTCTTGCTCACATTGCACACATGTTAGTGCATGGATTACTGCATTTACTTGGTTATGATCACCAAAAAAAAGATGAAGAAATTATAATGAAAAATCTAGAAAGAGAGATTTTAGCTTCGCTTGGCTACAATATGTGTGCGATTTAAAAGGAATTTAATAAAAATATAGTAGATGATAATAAAATATGTTATCTACAAAGGGTTTTAGCTATAAACAATAAAAGGTAAGTGATATGGTTCAGTTTTCTTTGCCAAAGAATTCTAAAATTAATCAAAAGGGCAAAATTTATCCTATTCCTGCTAGAGCAAAAAACATCAGAAGATTTAAAATTTACCGTTGGTCTGCTGATGACGAGAAAAACCCTAGAATAGACACATTTTTTATTGATATGGATAGTTGTGGCCCTATGGTACTTGATGCATTAATAAAAATAAAGGATGAAATAGATTCGACTTTAACTTTCAGACGTTCTTGTAGAGAAGGCATATGTGGATCTTGTGCCATGAATATTGACGGAACCAATACTCTTGCATGTACTAGATCTATACATGATATAAAAGGTGACGTAAAAATATATCCATTACCTCACATGTATGTAATAAAGGACCTAGTCTCGGATTTGAGCCAATTTTATGAGCAATACAAATCAATTAAACCTTGGTTACAAGCAGATAAGCCTGCCCTACCAAATAAAGAATACTCTCAATCTTCTGAAGATAGAAAAAAATTAGATGGCTTGTCCGACTGTATATTATGTGCTTGCTGTTCGACTGGTTGCCCAAGCTACTGGTGGAATAGTGATAAATTTTTAGGACCAGCAATACTATTACAAGCTTACAGATGGATTGCTGACAGCCGTGATAATAAGACAGGTGAAAGACTTGATGTTTTAAACGACCCATTCAAGTTGTATAGTTGTCATACAATAATGAATTGCACAAAAACTTGTCCTAAAGGACTTAATCCAGCAAGAGCAATAGCGAAAGTAAAACAGCTCATGGTAGAGAGAGAAGGAGTTTAAGTATTATCTTTTGCATTCTTCGTAAGAGAACAGCAAACCTTCCGAAGCGTAGGGTATTGTTAATACCCTGAACGCTTTTCCGTTTGTGAAGTGCATCGTATCATCGTACGATTCAAATAATTTTTTGAACAACTCATGTCTTTGGTTACTAATAGTTTGAAAATCCTCTTTTTCTAAAAGCTTTTTAGATTCGAAGAGGTAAAGCATAACTTCGTGATAAGTTGGGTAAGATGCCAAAAATTTTGGGTCAAATTGAAAGGTTTTTATAAAAGCATTATTATAAAATTTTAGCTTTTGATTCTTACTATATATTACTATAGCAACCGGTAACCTCTCAAGCAAATTTTTCTGTGTAGCTAAATAACTGTTTAATTCAGTATATAATTTCTCTGCATCACTAACATCTTTCCCATACATTACTATGCTACCAGAACCTTGTATTGGAATTTTAACAAAATCGAAAACCTTAGGTTCGTTCTTATAAGTTATGACATGTCTTCCTGGTTTTGTGCTATGAGCGCTACCGGTAATAGCAAATTTCTTAGAACCATCTACATATTTATCATAAAACAAGTTATAAAATTCCACCTTTCTACTCTTGTTATATCTTAGTATTGGAAATGGTAAAGAGTTGAAAACGTTTTTATAGCTCTCCACTTCCTGTGTAAGCTTACTATTTTCTAACTCAAGTCCGTTAGCCTTTATCTTACAGTCTGAGACATTCCTTATCCATAACAGCACACCTATCACATTGTTAGAATCATCTATTATGCTTCTACCGTAACATATGCAATAAACCTCACTGTCTTTTGACTTTAAATCTAGAGTAAAAGATTTATTTATTTCCTTTGCCTCAACAAAATTTTTGATTAAGCTTTCTGATTGCTCAAAAAAATTCACAAACTCATTAAATGAGTAAAAAACAGTATTAAGCAAAATTAGTAAATTGGGAGAGAACTTTTCTATACGTTTTTTTGCATCCCAAATATAAAACCCATCATTCACAGTATCAATTAAATTATTTATGATAACATTTTGATGCTGTAAGTTCTTAATCTTATTACTAATTTTTAATTTAGAATAAGAGAGAAAGAATAATATTAGAATCAATATTAAAACCACTTCATACAAAAAAAACATAGCACTTTTAAAACAAATGTAAAAATTTGTAACCGCTCAGAATTATGCTGAAGAGTTATATAAGTAAAGATTGCCTAACATTTGAAAGCCCAATCTCTTATAAAGGTTCACAGAAGATTTCATACAATGTGCTACTATATATTTGCATTCAAGCTGTTTAGCTATCTTTATTCTTTCTAAAACCATTTGGGTACCTATTCCACGATTCCTGTAAATTGGTAAAACTCCATCACTATAAAAACCAGCTACGCTATCTTGAACATAAAGACCGCATGTCCCAATAATTTCATTATTTAGTGTTACAAGAAAAAATCTTAATCTTGAGTTCTTATCATCATAATTTGATAATCCGCGAAAAAATGTGCTGACAATTCCAACGCCATGATAAAAAATTTTAGAAGTGTGTAGATCTAACTGTTCTAAGAGGTTGCTACCATTCACAGCATTTAACCTCAAGTTTGGAATAACATCAGCAGGTAAAAAGTAATTTTTCATATTAAGTAAAGCTTTTTTTGGTGTGCTAACGTGTTTTATTTCACACTTTTCTAAAATATCTCTTATTTTCATATGTGAATTTATTACCCATGTTGCTTCTATATCTCTTGTTCTGAGATAATCTAGAGTTTTTTGTATAGAAAGCTCGGTACATTGATCTCCACAGAACACAAAATTAAATAATGACTCCCTGGTACCATTTATTGTAAATATGATGTTATCAAATTCATCGTGTACTTCCCACTCAGATAAATTCGCTGTGTACAGTATATAATCCTTTAGATTTTGAACAATTAAGCTTGAATAATAAATTTTTTTATCCTGCATACACCAACAATAAACAATAAAAGGCTCCTATAAGAACACAGGCTAAAATTGCAGCTATAACGTCATCTAGCATAATACCTAAAGGACCTTTGGTATTTTTATCGATTAAATTTATAGGCCACGTTTTTATTATATCAAAAAACCTAAAAGAAAAAAAGCACAACAACAATGAAGAACAATTCATCTCTTGGCTTAACAATATCGAAACTAAAAGTATCGTCAGCAATTGACCAACCACTTCGTCAATTACTACCTCTTTTGGATCACATGAAGTCTTGTAATGTTTTATATAATTACCTGTAGACCATAATCCAATTAAGAATAAAAAAGAAATAATTGCTGCACCTAAAATTTTGTTGCTCAGGATTACAGGAACAAGCGGAAAAGAAGCCAAACTACCCACAGTACCTGGCATTTTTTTTACTGTTCCAGACAGCCACCACGTTGATATTAATTTATATAAAAATTTCACAATATATCCAAATACAAAATTAACTTATAAGAACAGAAAGAGTATCCTCTATAGAGGCGCTTTCATACAATAATCTATAGACCGCTTCACATATAGGCATTTTTATCTTTAGCTTTCCTGCTAAATTAAATATGGACTCAGCAGTGCTAAAACCTTCAATCACTGACTTGCCTTCTGACAAAATCTGCTGAACATTAAAGCCATTGTCACTATTACCTATTTTAAACCCAAAAGATAAGTTTCTTGAATTCAAGGATGTGCATGTCATAATTAGGTCACCCAGACATGCTGGCCCAAGTAGTGTATTTATATCCACACTACCGTCACCAATTTTTGCTGAGTATAAAGCCTTAATTTCGCTCATACTTTTCGTAATCAATGCTGCATGAGCATTAAACCCAAGTTTACTACCTAGAACAATCCCACACGCTATAGCAAAAACGTTCTTTAACGCTGCACAAATCTGTACTCCTATAATGTCGTTACTAAACTCCAATTTAACATTTTCTTGTTGCAGCTCTGATACTAGCTTTGAACCTAATGTGTTATTTTGGCATGCAAGAACCATTGAATAGGGTAATTTTCTTGCAACTTCTACAGCAAAGCTAGGACCTGAAAAAATAGCAATAGGATTGTTAGGTAAAATTTCATTTACTATTTCACTAGGTAATTTTAATGTAGACTTTTCTATTCCCTTACAAGCTAAAATTATTGCTACATCTTTTTTCAGATTACAATTATGCAATTGCTGACATACCTTCCTCAGAGACTGAGTGGGAACAGCGAGGATTGTTACTGAAGCATTAATTATGTCTTCAATAGCCAATTTTACTGACACATTATCAGAAATTCGACAACCGGGTAGCTTGTCACTTTCTCTTTTCCCGTTGATTGATTCAAATGTAGTTTCATTGTGAGTCCACAAAATCACATCTTTCTTACTACCTAATGAAATTGCGATTGCTGTACCCCATGCACCAGCACCTAAAATTGATATTGCCACACAATATTCCTGAAAATATTACTTATACTTTAAAATAGTAGGATAAGTAAATTAAAAATATAACACAGACATATAGAATAGTTAAATATTTATTAACCGAAGTATTCTTTTAATAATAGTAACTTTAATTCAATATTTACTAAAAATATTATTACTATCATGGTATGTCTATTATATTTTAGATCTATTTATATAACTTTGGAACAATATATTTACTATTAATTAATAAGTGTAATTTTGATCATTTGTTAATAAAAATTTGATTTATTACTTTCCTTAGTTATATATATTACTAAAATTATAAATTATTTATGGGGTGTAAAATATGCGTATATTATTAATTGAAGATGATCAAGTAAGTGCAAAGACTGTAGTTAACGCCTTAACTTCTGATGGACACTTCTGTGACGTTGTTACTTCTGCACAAGATTATAACAATAATATGGTTTCCTCAAACGGAGATTACTATGACCTAGTTATTTTAGATATACACTTACCTGGTGATATTGACGGATATGATATATTGTTAAGACTAAGAAGTGCAAAAATCAAAGTTCCTGTCTTAATACTTTCATGCATATCCGCTGTCAATCACAAAGCTAAAGGACTCGGGTATGGTGCCGATGATTACTTAACCAAGCCATTTCATAAAAGCGAGTTATTAGCTCGAATTAAGGCCATAGTGCGTCGTACTAAAGGCCATCCTGAATCGGTGATAAAGATTGGTAATATAAATATCAATTTTGATCACAGGGTTGTTGAGGTGAAAGGTAAAACGGTTCACCTTACTAATAAAGAGTATTCTATGATAGAATTGCTAGCACTGCGTAAAGGAACAGTACTAACAAAAGAAATGTTCTTAAATCATCTTTACAATGGCTTGGATGAACCTTCAGATAACAAGATAGTTGATGTTTTTATGTGCAAATTACGTAAGAAACTTGAAAGTGCAAATGATGGAAAAAGCCACATAGAAACCGTTTGGGGCAGAGGGTATGTTCTGAAAGAGTATATTGATGATGATGAATATTCTAATGTTAATGTAGGCGAAAGTAGTGATGGCTATCAAGCAGAACAAGTGAAGGACAACGCATGAAATGCCTACACATTTAAATATAGCATGGCTTATATCGTACGTATCATGTGAACGCCTAGGTGAAATATAAGCCGAGTTCTGTTTATGTAGCTATTTATCTGGAGTAAATGTTACCATTTACCGCATGCGATTTACCCGAGTAGATATGAGGAAAACATAAAATCTACTTCTATTTAATCTTGCTCCTAGTGTTGGTTACTCGACTACCAATGTTGCCATTGCCATGGTGTGCTCTTACCACACCTTTTCACCCTTACCTAAAAATATTTTAGGCGGTAATTTTCTGTAGCCCTATAACTGGAGTTACCTCCGGCGGGCATTACCCGTCACTATTTTTCCTTGGAGCCCGGACTTTCCTCTGCTATGTTTATCACACAACAGCAGCTACTTATTTCACCTAGGAATTATACTTTAACATGAAAATCACAAAAGCAAAAGACAATTTCCTAACAGTCTACATATTAAAAACATTTAGACAAATAGCTAAAGGTGATATTCCGGCACATCATCACTATCCCAAGATAAGCTTTTTTCACTTTTAGACTCCGCTTCAGTTAGTCAAGAGCCTGGTCCACCGCTTGAAGACGATGAGCTACTTCTTGATCGACTACTACTTTCTACTGATATACTATTTAGCACTGTTTCAGATTGATATATAGTTCGCATTCTGTTACCAGTGGTAAAAATTTCTTCATCGCTACTTGAAGATGATCGCCTTCTATAACCCAAATCAGTTAGTTCTAATACAGGAGCAGCATTACGACCCTTAACATATCTATATGCTATGAATCCTATAATTCCAACAATACCTATTGCTCCAACCAAAGATCCCCCTATCATTCCTGCCTTATTAGACCCTATAGCAAGTTGAGTAGGTTGTGGTGAAGAAGTAGACTGAGGAAGTAAAGTCGTGGTGAATATAGGAGTTGTTGACTCTTTTGTTCTAGTACTTGGTATACTAAATACTGTTTGTGTAGTTTTCTCTGAGCTTGTTGTTGGCACAGTTGGTTCCACTGTTACTGTGCTTGTTTGAGTCGTTGACTCTGTTGAAGGTTTATTCGTTGTAGAAGTAGGTGCAACGGCTTCTGTTGTTGGCTTCACTGTTACTGTACTTGTTTGAGTCGTTGACTCTGTTGAAGGTTTACTCATCGTAGAAGTCGACGCACCAGTCGCTGCTGTAGGTTTTACAGTACTTGTCTCAGTCCCTGAAGTTACTATCGGCACACTAGTTGACGTTGTAGCAACCGTGGTCGCTTGTGAAGTAGTAGTTGTTTTTGCTACTGTCGTTGACTCCGTTGAAGGTTTACTTATTGTAGAAGTAGGTGCAACGGCTCCCGTTGTCAATTTAGTAGTCTTCACAGCGTCGGTTTCTGCTGTGCTAGTAATTGCAGCAGTCGGCGTCTTCTTAGAAGTCACAACCGTTTCTGCAACAGTTATAGGAGCCACGGTACTACTAGAAATAATATCTGGCGTTAATCGACCGTTAATGATATTAACAAAATCACTGAGAGTTTTGATGCTATTTGCCGGTATTATTGTTGCTTCAGAAGATTTTCCAGAGCCGTTTTGATTAAAAGTTACAATATTTTCTCCACTTACCGCAGTTACGATAAAACCACCCTGACCGTTGCCTTTAATATATAATTGCTCTATAGGATCTGTAAATTGATAGATAGGAAAATCTGACACTGATCCATTTTTAAGTAGAGTTGCTATATGTAACCTCTGATCATTAGCTGATTGGTCATTTTCAAGAAAAGCAACTAGATCATTTCCTTCCGTTTGTTCAACATACTGCAAAAAGCTTATTTCATGTTCTCTAGAAAGAGATAGTGCTTTATTATCTATTTGACCTTTTCGATTACCAAGTAAAAAGCCATTAACTCCATCCTTCAGACCCTGAATCACTTTAGCCATATCAAATTTAAAAATACGTGTTTTTCTCACCTCTTGATTTTCCTTAGTAATCCTTTTGCTCACTTGCGAATAAAGCATCGTGTTTCCATTTAATGCCAATTGCCCCTGATTATCAAAATTGAACAATTTTCTTTCTGTAACACCTTTTTCTCCAGTCAATACCTTAAATTTTCCGCTCTCGCTTGACTTTAAGTACCAAGAAACTAAAGTTTGATCCTTTAAGTTATGGGCGATTACAATTACGTCACCATTACCAACTTTCACTGCTCTTGGTTGAAAGTAACTATTGCCCACATTTGCAAGACTATTATTATCAATATTCTTTTGTAATTTTCTTTTATCTAAATGTTCAACTGAAGGAGTATTAACTGATTGTTTAATTCCGTAAGTGTTAAAAGATAAGCCTTTAACGCATTTTTCTCCTTCTTCGCTAATTCCTTCTTCAGGAAAGATAACTCCAACTTTATCTATTTCAGCTGAATCTTCTATTAATGTGAGAGATAATTGATCTTTGAATTCATTTGCTACGCTGATATTTGTACCACATTCGTATGTTTTTGATTGATATAATGGACTAATAAGTAATTTTACTTTACTGCTCCCATTACCATTATCTTGATAGCTGAGTCCGTAAGCAACTCCATTCCCCTCAATTAATTCTACGTTTGTTGGATTAAAACCTATCGCTTCTTTAATTTCCGGTGTATTTGAGTTGATCCCGAGCAATCTTCTTAATATAGACATAATTTTATTTAAAATATTAATAAAATGCTATTATGATTACTCCTGTGTGTTAATGTCAATGAAAATTTTAACTAAAATTAAAAAATTAATATAATATTTTATACTAAAAGGTAAATATAAGCTTGAAGAGGGCTAAGAAGCTTTATGCTATTTCTCAAAAAACCAACAATTGCAATCATTGGTTCTACAGGTATAATCTGTTAAAGTTTACACGAGTCTCATGAATGATAGAAAAAGAAGAGCAGTTTAGTTTTACATCAGAAAACCTCAAGAAAGCGGGAAAGTTTATAGAGATGTATCCCAAAGGTAGAGAAGGTAGTGCTGTTATGCCTTTACTATATCTGGTTCAAGAGCAATGCGGATGGGTTTCTGAATCTGCTATGCGTTATGTTGCTGATATGCTGCATATTCCACATATTCGTGTATATGAAGTGGCAAATTTTTACACCATGTATAATTTAAAACCAGTAGGCAAATATCTAATACAAATTTGTAGAACAACTCCTTGCTGGTTGTGCAATAGTGAAGAAGTTTTAAATACCTTAAAAAAAAAACTTGGAATCAATATCGGTGAGACTACTAAAGATAATTTGTTCACTTTAAAAGAAGTTGAATGCCTAGGTGCATGCGTTAATGCTCCCGTTGTGCAGATCAATAATGACTTCTATGAAAATCTTACTCCTGAGAAAGTAGAAAACATCATAACAGAACTTTCAGGCAAATAGATGAAAGAAGAATTTTCATTCAAGAGAATCAAGCAATCAGGTTCTGCAAGAGTTGGAACAATTAAAACTCCAAATGGAAGCGTAGAAACCCCCGCTTTTATATTCTGCGCAACAAAAGCTGCAATTAAAGCTGCAGATATTGAAAGAATAAGTGAAGCTGGTACCCAAATCATACTTTCCAACACCTATCACCTAATGCTTCAACCAGGAGAGAATACTGTTGCAAAACTTGGTGGTTTGCGCAAGATGATAGGATGGAATGGGCCAATGCTAACTGACTCAGGTGGATATCAGATATTTAGCTTAGGCCACGGATCAGTTTCGGAAGAGATAAAAGGAATAAGAAAAAAACAAAAAACTTTGATCAAAATTAATGAGGATGGGGCAATTTTTCGTTCTTACATTAATGGTAAAATTTATTGCTTAACTCCTGAAAAATCTGTACAAATTCAACAGAAATTAGGTGCAGATTTAATCCTAGTTTTAGATGAATGCACTCCATTTCACGTAAGCAAAGAATACACAGCAAAATCAATGCTCATGAGCCACAGATGGGCTGAACGTTCTTTAAATGAATTTGAAAAAAACAATAATGGCAAGCAGGCACTGTATGGAATTAGTCAAGGCGGAGTGTATCAAGATTTACGTAGAGAAAGTTGTGATTTTATCAACGATTTGCCATTTTTTGGTCAAGCAATAGGTGGATCACTTGGTCAAAGTAAAGAGCAGATGCATGATGTAGTTTCTTTCACTATGGACCACCTGAAAAAAGACAGGCCTACTCATTTGCTTGGTATTGGTGGAATTGTGGACATCTTTCGCGGAGTAGAGCTTGGAATTGACACGTTTGATTGCGTGCATCCAACCCGCTTAGCAAGGCATGGTGGCGCACTTGTTAAAGTAAAAAACAGAAATTCTATTTCTTCAAAGTGCAAAGAGCATATTAATTTGCGGAATCAACGATTTGAGCTGGACAACAACCCAATTGAAAGTGACTGTTTATGCTTTACCTGCAGAAAACATTCAAGAGCTTATATACACCATTTACTGAAAGCTAAAGAGCTCCTGGCTTACACGCTCGTTACCATTCATAATATTTTCTTTATGAATAAGTTAATGGCATCAATAAGGCAGGCTATATTAGATGATAGGCTAGATCGGGAGAAAAATAATTGGATTAGTGAGACACCACTACACTGTGAATTATACACCTAGTTCATATTTTTCTACGCTTATTTTATATTCCCTAAAACAGAAAAAGCCTTCCTCTTCCTACTCTTTCTTCCTTGGCTAATCCATAGTTAGCGTTTTTTGCACATGTGCGTTGCATTTTTTAATCTTCTTTAAAAACTTGACAATACATGACAACACTGTTATGTTAAAAATATAGTTTTTGTGAGGTATTTATGGTTAACAATAAAGAAAAACATCAAATAGCGTTTTGCGTTTCAGCCGTTACATTCTTAGCTGGGTTATCATTAATCGCAACTGCAATTGCAGTGGGTACCGTACCTGCTATAGCTGCTTGTCTAGTGATAGGAGGAATTTTGACTGTCTTGTCTGGTGTGCAAGCAGTAGAAAGCTATTTATTTTTACGAAACAGCGAGAAAACTTTGAATAAACTGATAAGTAATATACGCGATGAACCAGAAAGCAAACTTTTTATAGAAAGGATTTTGCAACCGTTCATTGAACTTTTTAGTGAGCTTAAGCAACATAATTAAAGTACACTAAGCTTTAAGCATAGAAACCACTTTATCGTAACTTGGCAATGATTCAATTTCTCCAATTGCAGCTAGAGTGGTTTTTTCATGCTGAGATAACAATTCTTCTGCTGCTTTTTTTACGTTAGCAGTGGTAACTGCACTAATTTTTTCTATTAATTCATTTTTACTGATGTACCTATTATAGTTACCGTAGTAGTGTCCCAATGTTTCAGCACGTGAGCTAACACTTTCGCGTGACATTAAAATTTGGGATTTTACTCGCTCTTTCACTCTATTTACTTCTTCTTCCTTCAGATCATCTGTAGACAACTTCTTCAACTCTGTCGTTATAGATTTTAAAAGCTTATCTAAGTTACTACTGTCTGTACCAGCAAAAATGGAAAACATTCCTGTATTAGTATAGCTGGAATTAAATGAATAAACAGAGTAAGCTAATCCCTGCTTTTCCCTTACTTCCTGAAATAAACGTGATGACATTCCGCTCCCTAATATAGAATCAAGCACTTGAAACGTGTGATATTTATCGTCATGGCGAGAAACACTAGGTAGACCAATTAGCAAGTGTACCTGATCTAATTTACGATGTTCTAAATACTCACCACCAGTACAGCTCGCATTTTGGCTTTTTTTCAGCTTTTTAGAATGAATCTTTGAGAGAAAATCTTTGGTTAATGCAACAACTTCTTCATGTTCAACATTTCCTGCAACGGCAAATAGCATATTCTCACCAAAGTAATGCTCATTTATGTAATTATCTAGATCTCCTCGAGTAAAAGATTTTACAGTATTTTGCGTGCCTAAGATTGACCTACCAAATAGTTGGTCTTTATAAGCTGCCTCAAAATATTTGTCGAAAATAATGTCACTTGGTGAATCATTAGTTTGAAAAATCTCTTGTATTACAACACCCTTCTCACGTTCCAATTCATCTTCTGGAAACGTGGAATTCATCAATATATCTATTAATATATCAATACCAGTTTTTATGTCTTTCTTGAGGACTTTTGCATAATAGGTGTTGCTTTCCCTACCGGTGCTAGCGTTGAAAACTCCACCTATGTCATCAAAAGCTTTTGCAATTTCAAAGGCAGTTCTTGTCTTCGTCCCTTTGAAAGCCATGTGTTCTAAAAAATGGGATATTCCATTTTGCTTTGCACTTTCTGCTCTACTGCCAACACCAACTCGTATGCTTAAAGCTACGGAATCAATACCACGCACCTGCTCAGTTATTATGCGCAGACCATTATCTAATTTTGTTACCCGGGGTATATTCATCTCATATATTCTTCTAAGTTCTCTTCTGCAAAATCCCAATTAATCAAATGATCAAGGAAAACTTTTATGTAGTCAATTCTACGGTTTTGACAATCTAAATAATAGGCGTGCTCCCACACATCCATAGTGAGTAGTGGCACTTGGCCATAAATTATTGGCAAATCTGCATTTGGAGTCTTGGTGATTTTGAGCTTTCCTAACCTACCTTTTTCGAGCACTAACCATACCCATCCACTGCCAAACTGGCTTACTCCATGACTCGAAAATTCTTCATAAAATTTATCAAAGCCACCGATATCGTCTTGAATTTTTTTTGCTAGAAGACTACCATCTTTAGGCTTACCACCACCATTTTTTTTCATTGAATTCCAATAAAAAGTATGGTTCCAAACTTGTGCTGCATTATTAAATATAGGCAAGTTGCCGCTATTACCATGCACTTTTGTTATTAATTCCTCAATTTTTACATGTTGATAATCCGTATTTTCAACTAGCTCATTGAGTTTATTTAAATATCCTTTATGGTGCTTATCATAATGAAAATCTAAGGTTTTTGCAGATATATAAGGCTCCAAAGCTGTTTTATCGTATGGTAATTCAGGTAAAGTAAAACTCATAAAAACCTCTTTATTTCTAACCTACTTGGATGGTAGGGCAATATATGCTTTTGTGCAACATATAATTAATAGCTAAAACATTTAGGTATCTATTGCATTATTCTAAATTATACTACAATAACGATTATTATATAAGCCATAGAAATGGATTAAATGCAAAAGTTACTTGACACCCTTCGCCAACCCCCTTATCATGAAACTGAAGCTATTTATTTATCTTCTCTGTACAGATTAAATGACAAAAAAACTCACGTATCTGGCGTCTCATGTTTAATTTTTTGCACTATGTGCACCTTATGTCTTATAAAATTTCTACCCACATAAGCTGAAACGCGCTTATAAAGCGTTTAAAACATAAAAAAACGCCAACTTAAAAAATGGATAGTGAATAACTAGCTACCCTAGGGTTTCTTTTGCCTTTTTTTTCTGTTTAGTAAATTTCTTAACGTTTATAATTTAGATTAGTTGCGGTTTAAAAGTAGCTGAATCGCGGTTATTAAACGTTTAGAATAAAAAAACGCCATACTTGAAAGTATAATGTAAGTAATTAGCCAACCACGGGGCTTCTTTTGCCTTTTTCTCCGCTTGGTAAATTTCTTAATGTTTATACGGAAGGTGTCATTCCAGCGCGTGACGCTGGAATCCCAAAAAAAGGATGATGTCATCCGAGTAGCTGACACTGGGATGACATCATAGGGGCGCTGGCCTGACAATCGTCATTCCGCTACGTGTTAGCGGGATCTAGAGATACCGTGACGGTATGACAAGGGAGAACAGTTGTATTCCTGCACAATTTATTCTCATGACAAAAACGTCTTAACTTTCTCTCTACTTTTTCTGGGTAAGGTCAATTTTGTGAAAAAATGGATTGAATTATAGGCAGATTTGGCTATTATTTGTAATACATGGGTATTAGGTAAAATGTTTAAATTTGATCCTTTATTATTAGCTCGAATTCAGTTTGCCTTCACAATAGGCTTTCACATTATATTTCCTGCTTTCACGATCGGGCTTGCAAGTTTTCTAGCCTTTTTGGAATGGTGTTGGCTTAAGACTGGTGATACACGTTTCCGTGATGTTTATAAATTCTGGATCAAGATTTTTGCCGTTGCTTTTGGCATGGGAGTGGTATCTGGAGTTGTAATGTCATATCAACTTGGTACCAATTGGTCGATTTTTTCTGACCGCATAGCCAATGTTCTCGGCCCTCTATTTTCCTTTGAGGTTTTAACAGCCTTTTTTCTGGAGGCATCTTTTTTGAGTATTATGCTATTTGGATGGAATAGAGTAAGTTCTCGTATGCACTTTGCTTCTACTTGTATTGTTGCAGTGGGAACGCTTATTTCAGCTTTTTGGATTATTGCGGCCAACAGTTGGATGCAAACACCCGCTGGATTCACGATTGGTGAGAATGGTCTCCTATATCCAACCAATTGGTTAGAGATTATTTTTAATCCTTCTTTCCCTTATCGCTTTATTCATATGGTAACAGCAGCCTATCTTACAACAGCTTTTGTGGTTGGTGGTGTAGGAGCATTTTATCTTTGGAGAAAACGACATGCTCCTCAAGCAAGAATTATGCTTGGTATGGCAACCATTATGGTAGCTTTAGCTGCACCATTTCAGCTGTTCATGGGAGATAGGCATGGATTAAATACACTAAAGCATCAACCTGCTAAGATTGCTGCAATGGAAGGTATATGGGAAACCGAAAAAGGGGCTGGCTTACTTTTATTTGCTTATCCGGATCAGCAAAATGAAATTAATCACTACGAGATAAAAATTCCTAATCTTGCCAGCTTGATCTTAACACATGATTTTTTAGGAGAAGTAAAAGGATTAAAGGAATGGAAAAAAGAAGATAGACCACCTGTAGTATGGGTATTCTGGTCCTTCCGTATAATGGTTGGAGTTGGAATTTTAATGATCATAATTGGGTCAGTAAGTGTTATACAGTATCTTCGTGGCAAATTATTCCAAAGTTGTTTCTTACATGGATGGTGGATATCAATGATGCCGTCTGGGTTCATAGCGTTACTTGCAGGTTGGTTTACTACTGAAATTGGCCGTCAACCTTACACTGTATATGGAATTATGCGCACAATTGAATCATTTTCATCTGCGATTACCGGTCCTCAGGTTGCATGGTCTTTGATTGCATTTATCGTTATGTATACCCTTATATTTGGAGCAGGTAGTTACTATATTCTGAAACTTATATACAAAGGAATTCCTGTCATTAAAGAAGAAGAGCAATTTTATAAACACGGTATTGGAGCTTCAGTGATTGATGCTGGTACATCTGGAAAGGACAACAATCATGTTTGATTTTTCTTCCTTAATTAATTTACCCCTAATCTGGGGATTACTAATTGCCATAGCTGTTTTACTGTATATTTTAATGGATGGGTTTGATTTAGGTATTGGTATTTTACTTCCTTTTGCACCGTCAGATAAATGCCGTGATCACATGATAAGCTCAATTGCACCATTTTGGGATGGAAACGAAACATGGTTGGTATTGGCTGGTGGAGGGTTGTT
Source organism: Wolbachia endosymbiont (group A) of Tromatobia lineatoria (assembly GCF_964028565.1). Lineage (NCBI taxonomy): Bacteria > Pseudomonadati > Pseudomonadota > Alphaproteobacteria > Rickettsiales > Anaplasmataceae > Wolbachia > Wolbachia endosymbiont (group A) of Tromatobia lineatoria. The sequence goes on along the minus strand of NZ_OZ034791.1, from coordinate 293,663 downwards.
TGCTGCTTTTCCTCTTGCATATTCAATATTAATGCCTGCTTTTTATATTCCAATCATTATTATGCTGCTTGGCCTTATAGTGCGCGGAGTATCCTTTGAGTTTCGTTTTAAGGCAGAAGGAAAATACAGGCGATTATGGGATTATGCCTTTCATTTTGGGTCACTTGGTGCTGCATTTTGCCAAGGCATGATTTTAGGTGCATTTATACATGGTGTAGAAGTAAACGGACGCAACTTTTCTGGTGGCCAATTTGATTGGGCAAGTGCTTTTAGTGTAATGACAGGCATTGCTGTGATATTTGGATATGCACTTTTAGGTTCTACATGGCTAATAATGAAGACAGAAAATATAACACAAGAATGGGCACGCAAGGTTGCTTCTTATACGCTTGGTTTTGTAGGTATTTTCATGGGACTAGTGAGTGTAGTGACACCATTTTTAAATGAACGTATTAAAAACTTTTGGTTTAGCATGCCAAATTTTTATTATTTATTTTCTATTCCATTACTCACATCTTGGCTATTTTTCATGCTGTGGTTTGATCTTCAGAATACTAAACGGGAGTACCGTCCATTCTTTCTCAGTATTGCTATTTTTTTTATGGGATATTTAGGTTTAGGAATTAGTATCTACCCATGGATTATACCTTTTCAATATACCATTCTGGATGCAGCCGCTTCTGGGCCAAGTTTATCTTTAATGCTCATTGTTATAATACCGCTTTTACCAATCATTTTAACTTACACTGGTTATTGCTATTATGTCTTTCGTGGAAAATCAAATTATGAACACACATATTAAGGAGTTAGTGACCTTATGGTTAAAACGTTACCCTTAAATCAAGCAGTCGTTCAGGCAATGGCGTCAACTCAAGAACCTTCATTAGCAAACCCTCCTATGGATTTTCTGAAAAGTTTTTGAGTATATTGTATTTTTAATTTGTAGAATAAGTTTTTTTCCTTTTTGCATGCTAACCAAAAAGGGTTCTGTCATCCTTCTTGTCATATAAGTAGCTTGACGCGGGCATTCAGTTTTCTTTATAATTTTCTTTGTGAAAGAACAAAAATGCTTATTTGTAACCATAGCTGGCTTACCAAATGCTGGGAAGTCTACATTAATTAACAGCATCATAGGCAAGAAAATTGCAATTGTCACCCCTAAAGTGCAAACAACAAGGACGCAAATAAGGGGTGTTGCAACATGCAACAACACACAAATTGTCTTTACTGACTCCCCAGGAATTTTCTCAGCAGAAACAAAACTTGAAAAAGCTTTAGTCAAATCTGCATGGTCGGCAGTTAAGGATAGTGACATCACTTTGTTGCTTGTTGATGTAAGCAATTATTTGAAAAATATAGAAAGAATTAAGACTATATTTATGCGGCTGCAGCGCACAAAAGGCAGATGCATTTTGGTTATCAATAAAACTGATTTGGTAAAAAGGCCTGAATTAAAGATGGCGCATGAGCATCTGAATTTGCTTTATAAATTTGAAAAGGTTTTTATGATATCAGCATTAAAGAATGATGGACTTTCTGATTTGATGAATTACTTGTCTGAAGTTGCATCGGTGAGCCCCTGGTTTTATGAAGAAGATCAAATAACCGATTCCTCGACAAATTTTTTATCAGCAGAAATTACGAGAGAAAAATTATTCTTGAACTTGCGTGAAGAATTGCCATACTCTACAGCTGTTATAACTGAACAATTTGAGGAAAAAAAAGATAAGAGTTTAGTCATCAAACAGATCATATTTGTGTTGAAAGATAGTCATAAAAAAATAGTACTAGGAAAAGATGGCAGTAATATTAAAAAAATTAATATCGAAGCGCGTGCTGAACTAGAAAAATTATTTGAGTGCAAGGTACACCTCTTTTTATTTGTGAAAGTGCGACCTTGGATCGACCGTCCGGAGGAGTATATAGGCAATGCTTAATTCTTTATTGGTATTTGATATTGAAACTATACCAGATGTAAATTCCTGCAAAAATTTACTCAATATTAGTGATGATAGTAGTGTAGAAGAGAAGAGGGATGCATTAACAAAATATCATCTTGAAATAACAAACGGGCAAAACTCTTTTCTGCGTCAGCCTTTTCACCTTGTTGTAGTTATTAGTTTTTTACTTTGCAATATAAGCTACCAGAGTGGTTATGAGGTGTTCACACTGCAAGAAATAAGATCTGGAGGCACACTAAATTCCAGTGAAAAGGAGCTAGTGAAAGGATTTTTTAACTACATATCAGAGAAAAAGCCAAGATTAGTTTCGTTCAACGGACGCACTTTTGATATACCAGTGCTGAAGTATCGTGCTATGATCCATGGCATTCAAGCAGAATATTTTCATAAAGCTGGCGATAAGTGGAATAGTTACAATCAGAGATATAGCAGTGATTGGCATTGTGATTTGCTTGAATCCCTCTCTGATTTTGGAGCTTCTGCGAGAGTAAAAATGAACGAAGTTTGTGCAGCATTTAATCTTCCTGGTAAGATTGGAGTTGATGGGTCACAAGTTATGGACTTATACGATAGCGGCAAGATACAAGAGATTCGAGATTATTGTGAAACAGATGTAATTAACACTTATTTGATTTACTTAAGGTTCATGCATCATCAGGGAAGGATTACTACTGAAAGCTACAACAAAAGTGTGGAAGAGCTACTTTTAGAGTGCGAAAAAAAAGAATACCTAAAGAAATTTAAAGAAGAATGGCAAATAACTTGTGGTGGAAAAATTTTACTTCCATAGAATAAATAGTCGAGTTATAATGCACTAACAAGCGAACCTCTGTACTAAATTTTGGTTAATATACACGTTGAGCATATTAAGAAAGTTGCTTTTAAGGTATTGCATTTTACTTTTATTTTCGTTATAAGGTTGCTTTAAGTTGAATTTTCAACATTTTTATACTATTTACATTTAAGATATGATTTCGAAATTTTTTGGGGGCACTTCATGAAAAAGTCTATGTATACTAGAACTGCTCTAGTTTCTTTATTAACTTTATGTTCTTTCAGCAGTTTTGCAGCTGACTTTCCTGATGAGAGTATGAAGGAAATAAAAAAGCAAGAGAGCACAAAAACTTCTGGAAAAGTGGAAGTTATGAAAACATCAAATAAAAAACTGAAAGAAAAGATGGACAGAATATGTAATGCTGATCCAAGAAAAAAAGCTGAAGAGCTTAAGAAAAAAGAGGAGCTAAGATTAGCAGCCGAGCAGAAGAAAAAAGAGGAGATCAGGCTAGCAAATGAGAAAAAAGCAAAGCTTATAGAGGATTCAAAAGCGAAAGCTCTAAACGCTAAGAATTCTAATATAGAAAAAGGTAAAGTTTCAAAAACTAAGCGTTCTAAAACTAAGAATGCTAAAGTTGAAGCTAAAGATGTAAAGAAGGATATAAAAGTTGTTAACAAAAATACAGAGGAAAAAGGTAAGGCAAGTCCTGTTGTTTCAGTTGGTGGAGTTGATATTATCGATACCAATCAAGGGCAAAGTAATTTAAGAATAACTTTTGGTGGTGTTGTTGATGCTCAAGGTTATGGCAAAGCTGGACCAAGTGGCGCAGATTATAAACGTTATAACGTTATGCCAAACAGATCTACAGAGTATTATAATGCCACTCCAGATATAACAAGAGGAGCAAATCCAATATTCTATGAAGGAATAGGAAATATTGGTGATTACAGCAACGATATGGGTATGATTGCTGACGCGATATTGCACCTCAGAGCAGAAAATAAGAATGAAGATTTAGGTCTTCTTTATGGTGCTGACGTGCAGTTTCATGTTCCAGTGACCGAAGGTAAGGGAGCTTCACAGGGTGTTTATGCTGCAAAAGGCAGAAGTGCGCATGTGTTTGTTAACTCAAAATATGGTGACGTGAAGCTTGGTTACCAATTTGGTCCTGAGGCTCTGATGAGGCTTGATGCAACAAGAATTGCGACTGTTGACGGAGCTGCAGATAGTGACTGGTTCAGAAAAGTGAACTTAGAAGGAAGCGCTGCTAGCTTTCCATTTTATGTAACACCACGTCTTTACACTGAAAGTTTTTCGAGTGAAAGTGAAAAATTCTCTTTCCGCATGGCAGGGAAATATAACAAAGGCGTTATGACTACACTGCCATTTAGAGTTGCTTACTACTCACCAAATTATATGGGCGCAAGATTTGGTATCAGCTACTCACCTCGTTATGATAGTGGTTTGTTTACTGTAAAAGAAACAGTTTCAGAAGATAAAGGCGGTAAGATAGAACATAAGGAAACGATAAAGCATGTCGGCCCAGACTATGAGCACATAGTAAGTGCTGGTGCATCATATGAATATGACTTTGATAAACATAACATAAAAGTTAAAACTTCTGCAGTTGGTGAATATGGCTTTCCAAAGCAACCAAGTAAAGATAAGCATCTTTATAAGGAATTTGTGGAGTATAATGACCTGATGGGTGTTAATTTTGGTGTAAGCGCTGATTATAAGATTAATGAAGATCAAGGCGTAAAGTTTGCTGCCTCTTTTGCATACTTGGGCAAATCTGGTCAACCGAAGGGTATTAAAAAATTAATTGGTGATACCTATACGGAAATTGATAGTAAAGATGCTACTGATGGCAAAAGAGTGGAAGGGCTGAAAGCTCAATTTGGTAAAGATAGTATAGATACCATGTATTGGACTGTAGGAGCTGGGTATCAACATGAGAATATCTACACAAGTTTGACGTATTTTGGCAGCAGAATGAATGACAAAGATATGCTTCATGATGGTGCACTTGGCGTTCAATATGATCTGTCTCCTGCATGCAGTAAGAGCAAATTTGTTCCTTACGCAGCTCTCCATTATTTTATGACTAACGAAACAGGTAAGCTGAAAGATGAGTCTGATGCTGATGTACTTTCTAACCAAGGAATTCTCCTTCTTACTGGTGTGAAGTTTTCTTTCTAACCAGCCAGTACACACCACAGTTAACTGTGGTGTATTCTTGTCTGTTAGTGTTTATTTGTCGATCAAATAAACATATGGTGTCCTCTCTCCTGTCATCCCAGTGCGTGACACACAACTGTACGAACATTGTGATTTGAGGACACTCCACCAAGAAGGATGTCATCCCAGTGCCCAGACACTGGGATCCAGCTTTCCATGCAACTTCATCAAAAGCGTTTATTCAGCATAAGATCAGCCACTTTTTATGCTCACCAAATCAGTTTGCTTACTTACAAGCAAAATTTCCTGGATTCCAGTGGGCTTTGTTGCATCGCTACTTATGAAAGGCTAACTATAGTTAGGATTATAAGTAACCTATTGAAAATCTTGTTTTTTTGCAATCAATCTGATCAAATTTAAGAATAGTAATTTATTATTTACATTAATAAATTTAATTCTATTGAAAATAGCTAAAGCATTGAAATTCTTGAATTTTAGCCGGATTAGTGAGTGGTAGTGAAATTTCTTTTACTCAAATTTAGGTATTCACTGACCGTTCTTGTTATAAATACCAGAATAATAAGCTACTGATATTCTCCATCTTTTTTATCTTTAATCCATCATAGCTAGCGATGCAACAAAGCCATTCCAGTGTCAAGCACTGGAATGACACCCTATGGTCACCGGAATGACGCTTTATGGCTACTTAGATGATGAGAAAAGAACACACTGCCCTTATTCTACTGGCCGTATAGCTACTTTCAAATTTAATCAATTAAGCAGGAGGCCCCTATGCAAACCACACTAAAAAATCATTTAGCTGGAGAATTACTTACCACCGCTACGTGCTGGAAATTAAAGCTCGCAGGTGGAGAAGTAATGGGATTCACTGACTATGATGAAGATTTAAATATTGATAATATACTCTATAAATCTTCAAGTGGATTTACAGCCAGTAGTATAATATTAAACAGCGATTTGAAAACTGATAATCTAGAAATTGAAGGGATATTAAATAGTGCTGATATTAAAGAAGAAGATGTTTTATCAGGAAAGTACGACTTTGCAAATATTGAAATATTTCTTGTGAATTATAAAGACTTGACCCAGGGAACAATGAATCTACATTCAGGAATTTTTGGTAAAGTGACATTAAGTAGTGGAAGATTTATTGTTGAAATTAGAGGGCTTTCAGCAAAGCTTGAGAGAAGCATAGCAGAATTATACTCTCCTGCATGCAGAGCACAATTTTGCGATGATAAATGTAAAGCCGATACTAAAAAATTTAGTAAAATAAGTACAATCACTAAAGTAATAGACGAAAGAAGATTTGAAGACACGAATTTAACTGAGAGTGATGAATATTATAAGCACGGAGTAGTAAAATTCTTTGGCTCAATAGCGTTTGAAGGTGTAGTAAAAGAATATAAAAATAAAGTAGTTACGTTGTTTACTTCGCCTCCATACCAAATTTTTGCTGGAGATAAATATTCAATACTCGCAGGTTGCGATAAAACATTTCCAACTTGCAGAAGCAAGTTTAACAATACTGTGAATTTTCGTGGTGAACCCTATATACCAGGTTTTTATATTGTTTAGCAGTACAATTTTCAATATTATGAATAAGCATGGAAAGGTGGCTGAGTGGTCTAAAGCACACGCTTGGAAAGCGTGCACATATGAAAATATGTCGGGGGTTCGAATCCCCCCTTTTCCGTATGTTACTTCTAGAATAGTATAAAACCCCCGGTCGCGCACACAACTGTACGAACATTGTAATATGGTACAATGTTACAACTATGCGGTGGTAATTTACGATAAATTCATGTAGCCATTTCAAATTTAGCCATACCAATGTCAGTAAATTGATTAAGCAAATAACACTTGAGTAGCAGTTCCTTCCCACGATTAATTTCAGATTTGTTCCGAAAATTAAACCCGAATGTTTGTTTCAGTCGCGAGAAAAAACTTTCTACATAAGATCTTTTTCCGTAGTTTGTTTGCCTTTTCCACCTCTTCATTCCATCTTCGCTGTATGACTTTATTAGTCTAATTGCAGCATTTCTCTCTGCCATACTTTGGATGCTCTGCTGCATTGTTTTTTTGGAGGAATTTTTGTCTTTATGCCGCATTCATCACACAATTTATAGAGTTTATGTCTGTCATATGCTCTGTCTGCATATAGTGCTTTTATGGCATGCTGAAAATTAACTCCTTTAAGTAAATCGCAAGCTCCATAGTGATCAGACCGTTACTGTATTTTGCAGCTATGGCTTTTTTGCTGTTTATATTCAACATTACATGCAATTTTCTTGTCTGTTCATAACCACGATATTTTCTGTCAGCGCTATTTTCCTTGCTGTGTGTTGTTATAAATGCTGATGCTTGTGCTATCTATGGCAATTTCGATATCTTCCATATTATTTTTATCAATTCTGCAATCATTGATCTTAATATTAAGTTTTTTTTGAAGCTTGCGAATAGCTGATAACTGCCAAATCTCTTCCTATTTGTTGCAAATATCCTTTTATAAACCCGACTGTTTGTCTTAAGCCAATTCTAAAAAGATTAACGATTATATGCACTAAAATCACAACTTTATCACTATAAATATAGTTGCCGCCCTGCATTTTTGGACTATTTTCATACCAATTTTCGATAGCTTTATCGATGTAACGAAAAATATTTCCTCTTTTTTCTAGAAATTTGTTATATTCATGGCAGTTACTAACTCTCATTTTTTGTGGCATATTTTTCCTTAAGCGGTTAAATGGCTATTTTATAATGAATTTTGTCAGTAGCCACCAGATTTTTTCAGTTGCGATGCAACAGAGCCATCCCAGTGTCAAGCACTGGGATGACAGGAAAAGAGGCTATTTGGATGACATCTTTCTTCTTGGTATAAATTACTTTTATATCTCAATGTTCGTACAGCTATGCACGTTGCCGCATAGTGGATGAGGTGTACTACCTCTAAGAGTATACATTATCTCACATAATAATATAATATTTCGTTCATAAATCAACGTTTTTAACATGCAGCAAGAACATTTCCGTTGTAATTAAGGTTCTTAAGATGTATATTAATGAATCTTGTTTTCAATAAATAATGAAAGTAATAATTGTCATGATAATGTTATTGTGTAGCAGTTACACAATGGCAAGCGAGCGAATAATTCTAGTGGATAAAAAACTATCTCAAGGATATGTAGCTCCAGTGCTTACAGAAGATAGCGTTATTTTATCAGACAAGCACGGCGCTTTATATTCCTTTGATATTGATAACTCAAAGGCTATGAATTGGAAATTACACCTCTCACATAGGAAAAAAATTAGTAACATGAGCCTATTGCGTCACAGAGGAAACGTTTTCTTTATAGTGGATAACGTTCTACACACAATAGATGCAAAAACCGGCGAGATTCAGTGGGAAAAAGAATTGAGAGCTCCAGTAAGAGGGAAAGCAGCAGTAATAAATAATAAATTGGTAGTATTGACTATTGATAATTATCTGTACGTGTTTGATATAAAAGATGGCAGCTCCGTTTGGACTTATCAAAACGGTATCAATGAGGTTCGAGGTTGGTATTCCATATCGCCAGCAATTTCTAACGATAAAATAATAGCGCCATTTTCAAATGGTGAGTTAATAGCTTTTAATGAAGACGGTAAAAAATTGTGGAGCCAAAAATTGGCTACAAACCTTTTGGATACACAGCTCACAGATGTAACTACTACACCAAGAGTGCTTGGCGATACTTTAATAGCTACAAATAATTCTTATATCTATAGCATTGACGTGAAATCAGGAAATATTTTATGGTCAAAGTCACTGCAAGTAAAAAGTGTATCAGACATTGAATCATATTACAGTCCTCTCATTCCTGTAAAGAAACAAAAAGAAGGCGGAAGAATTTTTATAGTTACTAAAGACGATAAAATAATTGGCCTGGATATAAAAAATGGAGAAACAGTCTGGGCATCTGATTTAATAGAAAATACGCAATTGTTTGCTCCAATTATGCATGCCCATACACTGTGGGTGACAAGCAATAAAGGTTCAATGTTTGCTTTTCCGGGATCTGAAAGTGCAGGAAAGGTAGTCAAAGTACCTGGTAATGTGTTTCACACTCCAGTGTTTACTCGCAATAAGATATATGTAACAACTGAGGGAAAAGGTGTTTATTCTTTAGAAAATAGGTTTGTTTTTTATGACTGATTATGATTTAATTGTTATAGGTGGTGGCCCAGGAGGCTATAAGTGTGCTATCGCTGCTGCAAAACTTGGATTGAAAGTTGCCTGCATAGATAAAAATAGCATTTTTGGTGGTACGTGCCTGCGGGTTGGGTGCATACCCTCCAAAGCATTGCTCCATTCTTCCTATCAGTATGCTCACACGAAAAATGATCTGTCGAAGCTTGGCATAAAAATTAAGGACGCAAGTTTCGATTTAAAAGAAATGCTAGGCTATAAGGACGCCAGAGTTCAGGAACTTGGAAAAGGTATAGAATATCTGTTTAACCTTCACAAAATCACTAAAATCAATGGGCTTGGGAAAATTACTTCTTTTGACCAAGGTAATCTTGAAGTTTCAGTTGAAGGTAAGGTGCTGAAGACAAAAAATATAGTAATTGCAACCGGTTCTGATGTTATTTCTTTGCCAGGAATTAATATCGATGAGAAAAGTATTATTTCATCAACTGGTGCATTATCTTTAACTGAAGTACCAAAAAAACTTGTCGTAATCGGAGCTGGGGCAATAGGGCTTGAAATGTCTTCTGTATGGAGGAGGCTAGGGTCTGAAGTCACTGTAGTAGAATTTTTTGACAGAATCGCTGCAGCAATGGATGGAGAATTAAGTAAGTCTCTACTTTCTAGTCTACAAAAACAAGGAATAAAATTTTTACTTAGCACTAAAGTTGAGGAGATAAAACAAAGTAGTAATTCTTTGAGTATGAAAGTTTGCTCTGTAAAAGATAATCAAACAAACACTATAGAGGCGGATAAGGTATTGGTGGCAGCAGGACGCAAACCATGCACTGAGAATCTTGGTATTGATGAAAAAATAGAAAAAGATAATCGCGGTTTCGTTCAAGTTAACAACAGATATGAAACTAATGTGAAAGAAATATTTGCTATTGGTGATGTGATTGGTGGAGCAATGCTTGCTCATAAAGCAGAGGAAGAAGGAGTGGCAGTTGCAGAGATAATAGCAGGACAGTCACCTCACGTTGATTATGGAATCATACCATCTGTCATTTACACTCACCCTGCGGTTTCTTCGATTGGTAAAACCGAAGAGGAACTCAAAAATGCTGGCCGTAAGTACAAAGTTGGTAAATGTCAATTTGCTGCAAACGGCAGAGCAAAAATCACTGATGATGCTGAAGGATTCGTGAAAGTGCTGACTTGTAGCAGAGCAGATACAATACTAGGTGTGCATATCATAGGAGCATACGCTGATACGCTAATCAACGAAGCAGCAGTTGCAATGGCATATGGCGCAGCAGCAGAGGATATATACAGAATTTGTCACTCTCATCCTGATATAAATGAAGCCTTTCGAGATGCGTGCATCGATGCTTTCTTTAAAAAATAATTGTGGACCTCGGTTCAATCATTGAAAAATGGTATGAGTGGCTGAGGTGCAACAGATCTTATTCACCAAACACTTTAGAGTCATACATGAGGGACTTGAAGGATCTTATAAGTTTCCTAAATACTCACATTGGTGGAGAAGTAAATGTCGGCACTTTGGAAAAATTGAGCGTACCTGAGTTAAGAAGTTGGCTTACCTCTCGTTACGCAAGAGGTGTAAACGCAAGATCCAACACTCGAGCACTCTCAGTAATCAGAAATTTCTTCAAGTACATAAAAAATAACCACAATATAGACAATGAAGCTGTATTTTCCTTATCAAGGCCAATTCAGAGAAGAACTTTGCCCAAAGCATTATCAATACCTGATATAAAAACTTTATTGGAAGAAATGAAACTATCCGATCTGGGCGAATCTTGGGTGGTAAAAAGAGAAATTGCGATTATCGTCCTGCTATATAGTACAGGCTTAAGAATCAGTGAAGCGTTGAACCTTAGGGTTAGTGATATTAACAATGAAAGTTTAATAGTAACAGGTAAGGGAGATAAACAAAGGCAGGTATTCATTCTCCCAGTAGTAAAAAAATGTATACAAGAATATGTAAAAGCCTGTCCTTACCTTGATGAAGCACAACATCTTTTTGTGGGAGTAAGAGGAAAAAAATTGGGAAGAACTTATGTGGCCAATCGTTTGCAAAAAATAAGGAGAATGTTAAATTTACCAGAAATTTTATCTCCACATGCATTTCGCCATAGTTTTGCTACTCATTTGCTTCAGGAAGATATTGACATAAGATCAATACAACAACTGCTTGGTCACTCAAGCCTGGAAACTACTCAAATTTACACTCACCTCAATTATCAAGATGTTTTTAACATGTACAAAAATTTTCAGCAGGGCCTGGAGAAGAAATCAAAACTTTAACTTCGTTCTAAACCACCAAGCTGAGTGCTTTAAACATCACTAAGTATTGTGTTTGCTTTATATAAACTACAACATCCTAATAAAAAAAAAGCCAGTGCAACTGCTGTAAAGAAAGCACTTATTATCCCTGGATAATCTTCTATTACTAAACATGCAACAACAGTATATACTCCGAGCAATATAAAACATGCAGAAGCGTAGTTGCTTAGTTTTCTACCAGAAGAAATTGCTTGCGAGGATTTTTCGTTTTTATTACTACGGAGCAGTCTATTTTCTGATGAAAGCCTATCTCTTTCTTCCCTTACTTGTTCCAAATCTCTTTTTAATCGTGAAATTTCGACAGTGTCGCTTGCTCTTCCACACACAATTCTTTTAAATTCAATCAATTCACTTTGTTGAGCCGATTTTTCCTGCCTTACTTGTACTAAATCTTTTTCTAATTGTGAAATTTTGCCAGTTTTATTCGTTAGCTCTTGCTCTTTCTCTACAAGTTGAGCTTTTGTTCTTTCAAGCCCTTGTAAAAACTTCTCAAAATCTTCTGGTATATTATTCGTATTTGCAGGAAATTTTTCATTTAAATAATCTTTAATAGAGTTAACTGGATTATCAACACCCCCCAATGCAGCAGTAACAACTGCACGATTTATAAAACAATTATCTTCTACTAATTTTTTCACATCATCTAAATCTTTTCTATTAATAGTATCAGTTAATCGGCTCTGAATAGCTTGTTCAATTGTTTGCTTTAATTGTGCATACTGCTCGTAACTAAAATCTAGGTCTTTATGTTTTAAAAGTTTTGTCAATACTTCTTTTTCATCTTCTGTTATCGTTCGTAAACATAATCGAATAATTAAGCTAAGTGGTGTTTTTATTCTTCCATCTTTGGTTCTTCTCCAGCAATTAGGATGAAGCTCTTGATTCAATAGTGTTTTCGCTTGGCAAATATTTCCGCTAGAAAGAGCAGCTAATAATTCTTTTCCTTTCTGTGCTTTTTGTATTTCTATTATCAAATGCCCAGCACGATTTTGTCTAGCACATCCCTCAGGATTTTGATGGTTTTTATTGGTTAGATAAGTGTTTATGTTTGGATGACTTAGTAAGAGTCGTAAAGTTTTCTTTTGTTGAAAGCACATTGCTAGATGCAAAACTGTATTGTTATTATTTTGTTCAGAAATATTAACATCTATGCTCCGGTGCAGTAGGAGCAACCTAATCATATTCTGATATTCTTTTTCTGTTTCAGAGCCTGCAGACAAATTAGTAACTATGGACATCAAAGGTGTCATGCCTTCTTTATCAAACGCATTAACATCCGCACCCTCTGCCAGAGCTTCTTTAAAATCTTCTAGGTTTCCATCATCAATAGCCTTAAATAGCTGTTTTGTTGATTCACTTAGCTGTCTTGAAGTTGTCGGATTTCGAGCTTGCGATGCCGTGTTATCGCCACCTCCATAAGCTCCATAATATGCTACACCGTTTCTATAAGGCATACTAAACCCTCTTTATTAATGATTTACTAATATAATTATGAAAAAGAAAAGGAAAATTGCAAGCAATTTATCTAAAATCCTAGAATTAACTACGACTCCAAAAACTTTTCTGCATCAAGCGCAGCCATGCATCCTGTTCCTGCTGCAACTACTGCTTGACGATATACCTTATCTTGAACATCACCTGCAGCAAACACTCCTGCCCTACTAGTTAAAGTTGTTCCAGGTTTTGTAATGATGTAACCCTGCTCATCCATTTCAACAAAGCCTTTAAAAATACCCGTATTTGGTGCATGCCCGATTGCAATGAACACTCCATCCACTTTTAATTCTTGGGTTTTATCGATCTCTGCTGATTTAATCGCAATACCAGCAACCCTTTTTGGATTTTCTTCTCCAAGAATCTGCTCTACGGTATGGTTCCACATTACTTTTATTTTATCATTTTTAAAGAGCCTACCTTGCATTACTTTTTCCGCTCTTAATTTATCACGCCTGTGTATTAATATCACTTCTTTGGCAAATCGAGTTAAAAATATTGCTTCTTCAACAGCAGTGTTTCCACCACCAATCACAGCTACAACTTTATTCCTAAAAAATGCACCATCGCAAGTCGCACAAGCTGAAACCCCATAACCCTGAAATTTCTTTTCACTTTCTAAACCAAGCCACTTCGCTTGCGCACCAGATGCAATGATAATTGCATCTGAATAGTAGTCATTGATATTACCAGAAGATCTAAATCTATACTCATTAAAGTCCTCAAGTTGTTCAACGCTTTTTATCTCATCATCTATTATTTTTGCTCCAACCTTTTCTGCATGCAACCTCATTTGCTCCATTAGTTCTGGACCCTGTACTGAAACAAAACCAGGATAATTTTCAACATCTGTAGTAATTGTAAGCTGACCACCAGGCTGCATTCCCGTTACTACAATTGGCTCTAAGTTTGCACGTGCTGCATATATAGCAGCAGCATAACCCGCTGCCCCGGATCCAATAATAAGAACTTTTGTACTAAACTTATAATTCTTCACTATATGAGTTTAGATAATCAGCTACTCCTTCATCGCTTGCCTGCATTGCTGGCTTACCTTTTTTCCACCCTGCTGGACACACCTCACCATGCTCTTCATTATGTTTAATTGCATCAACGATTCTAACGAATTCATCGATATTACGCCCTAAAGGCAAATCATTTATCGATTGATGACGTACAATAAATTTATCATCAATAACGAAAGTTGCTCTCAGCGCAATTGAGTCATCATATAAGACACCATAGTCTCTTGATATAGACTTTTTGATATCAGACACTAAAGTGTAGCTAATCTCTCCAATACCACCATCATTAACTGGAGTGTTTCGCCATTTATAATGTGAAAATTTTGAATCTACACTTATTCCTATCACTTCAACACCACGCTTTGCAAACTCATTTATTCTATTATTGAGCGATATCAATTCAGTTGGGCAAACAAAAGTAAAATCAAGTGGATAGAAAAAAAGGACAGCATACTTATTTTTTATGCGCTTACTCAGACAGAAATCATCAACAATTTCTCCGTCAGAGAGAACAGATGAAGCAGTAAAATCGATAGCAGATTTTGTTACAAGATTCATAATTAACCTATTCTTTTAAAATAACTTTAATTTTACATCTTGATAAACTTATATGCAAGTTTTCTTTGGTTTTAGTCCTATAAAAACTTCCTAAAATAGCTCTTCTTTTTTACCGATAAGATACAATCCAGGTTGGAATACTGAGTTGGTGAGTATAAAATTCTACGTCATGCCACCGCGAACCGTCATACCGCCACGAACCGTCATACCGCGATTCATTCGCGGTATCTCTAGATCCCGCTAACAAGTAGTGGGATGACGGTTGTCGTTTAGCTATAAATGTTAAAAAATTTACCAAACAAAAAAAAGGCAAAAGAAGCCCCGTGGTTGGCTAATTACTTACATTATACTTTCAAGTATGGCGTTTTTTTATTCTAAACGTTTAATAACCGCGATTCAGTTGCTTTTAAGCCGCAACTAATCTAAATTATAAACATTAAGAAATTTACTAAACAGAAAAAAAGGCAAAAGAAACCCTAGGGTAGCTAGTTATTCACTATCCATTTTTTAAGTTGGCGTTTTTTTATGTTTTAAATGCTTTATAAGCGCATTTTAGCTTATATTAGGTAAAAACCTAGAAGTTTTATAAAGACATAAGGTGCACATAGTGCAAAAAATTAAACATGAGACGCCAGATACGTGAGTTTTTTTGTCATTTAATCTGTACAGAGAAGATAAATAAATAGCTTCAGTTTCATGATAAGGGAGTTGGCGGAGTTTGTCAAGTAAGTTTTTCGCTTCTGCGGGCTACTTGAATAACGGCTACAATGTTCATACAGCTATGTACATAGCTGGAACCCAAAAAAAGAACCAAGTAGCCAAGCTACTTGGATGACAGAAGGTAATATAAGAAGTCTATTGGCTCTCGTATACCTTAGTGAAACTTAACAAGTTTATCTATAGTTTTAGTGATGATTCTTGGAGTATCCGGAGAAACTGCTGAGCTCAGCCTATTTAGTCGCTCTATAGCAAACTCGCTGTTCTCATTTGTTATGAAATCACATAAAATATTTTCTATATCCTTAGTAACACTTTCATGCTTCCTCAGAGGATGATTATGTGGATACCTATTGATGGTTCTGATGCTAGAATACTCAACAAAAGCTTGATCCTTAAAAGCAAGTTGTCTCAATTTCTCTTTGAATTTTCCTTCTTCCTCTTTTGCTAAAAGGCGAGACTTTATCAGTGATTTTATAATCAAATTTATAGCTTGATGCATTTCAGAATGCACTATAACTTTAATGGTATTTTCTTCTGCTATACAATCATAAATACTTTTTTCGCTCTTTAGTGACTCTATAAGCGTTCTGCTATTTTGTGAATTCAATTCCAAATTCTCTTCACTCATAGGAGTTATTATGAAGGTGTTCTTATTTACTCTGATGTTAAATTGTGGAAATCCTTCAGAAAAGGAAAATGCTACATCCTTAGATTCAAGTGCGTGATTGCATGCAGAAAAAAGGGTATGTGCTATGATGCTGCTGGGCACTTCCATTCCGTGTTTACTCAGGTGATTCAATACATTTTCAATATCATGATATGTAAAGCCTGTATCTTTTAGCAATTCAACAACTTCTTTGCCGTTGTGCTGCTTGTACTCTATTTTCACTTCTTCTGTAAAAAGTGTTTTAGCTGCTATATGTTTATCAAGCACTGTGAAAATCTTGATGAAATTCTCTAAATCTTGTTTGTTAACTAATTCGATACTAATTAAGTTTCTGCTAATAATTGAAATATTTTTTGTCATTTTTTCCCACTAAAAAAACTCACTGAATGAATTGTATTTTTAATTCATTAAGAATTGTTTAAAGTGAGCATACTAGTTTTCATTTACGTATTACACGACAAAACAAGATAAAAAGTTACATAAAATCATCATGTGGTATAACACACTCTCCACATTCATCATTGCTGTTTGTGTAGGTTGTGACATCAGTGTGATTGTCATTATTATTTAGCATATCATCCAACTTTCCTTCTTTTTCAAGATCCATCAATTTGTCACACCCCCCCATGTGCTTATCGTTGATAAAAATCTGTGGAACTGTTCTAACGTTATACTTTGATTTTATGTCGTTAAATAGATCTGAGTTTTTGAGCACATCAATTTCTTCATACTTCACACCTTTTTTATCTAGTAAATCCTTTGCCCTTATGCAGTATGGACAGCCCTTCTTTACATATATCACAACATTTTTCACAATTTATCTCCGTAGCTTACTAAAATATAGTTATTATATATAAGAAACATGTAAAAACATCAAATTGTATGAAAATTATTTATAATTGTGAGCAAGGAATAGAAAATAATATAGCACTAACCTTCGGAAATTTCGATGGCATTCATTTAGGACACGAGTTTGCAATTTCTACTCTAAAGAAGGTAGCACAAGAAAGAGGATTACCCTCTGCAGTTTTAACTTTTGAGCCTCACCCATCAACTGTTTTATTTGGTAGAAACAATTTTAGGTTAATAGACCAAGAACAAAAAAAGGAACTAATCAGCAGCTATGGTATAGATTACTTATATATTATTAATTTTAATAGAGGTTTTTCTGAGGTTAGCTGCGATGACTTTATCAGTGAGATTTTAATAGATAAATATGGCGCTAAATACATAATTGTCGGAGAAAATTGCACTTTTGGTCATAAACGATTGGGTAATATATTAACTCTAGAGAAATATTCTGAAATATATGGATACTCTTTGACTAAATTAGAGCCATTAACAATTGACGGCAAAATTTGCTCTTCTTCTTCAATAAGGGAGTATGTACAAAGGGGCGAAATAGAAATTGCTAATAAATTGCTCGGCAGGCCTTATCAAGTTTCTGGTGTTGTGACAAAAGGTGCATGTAGAGGTAGAGAAATAGGATTTCCAACCATAAATATTCCTATAGAAGATTGCATGATAAAACCTAAGTTTGGCACATATTACGCTAGAGTGACTTTTCCTGATAGTAATCCAAATTGGTTATATGGAGTAGTCAATATTGGTATGAGACCTACTTTTAAGGATCTGAAAAAGCCTATAATAGAAATGCACATATTCGATTTTGATGAAGACGTATATAGTCATAAAGTCAATATACAACTTTTAAAATTCATAAGGTCAGAAAAAAAATTCCATAGTATTGAGGAGTTAACAAAACAGATAAATTATGATATACTTAAAGTTTATAGGTTAAAGGCAAATTTATGAAAAAGTTATGCTTAGTTGTTATATTAATTATAGTATTGATTGACCAAACGAGCAAATTGTACATAAACTCATTGATTGATGAAGGAGAATCAATTGAGATCGCTAGTTTTATAAAACTAGTTGAAGTTTGGAATTCAGGTATTAGTTTTGGAATGTGTAGCGCTTTACCACATGGCGGTTTCTTTTTTTCAGCATTTTCAATACTAATAATTGGTATACTTGCATATTTGATATACAAGTCTGACGATCAGTCAACTTACCTTGGTTTTTCTCTGATGATTGGTGGAGCAATCGGAAACGTAGTTGATAGGATCTATTGGGGAGCTGTATATGATTTCATATATTTTCATATTGATGATTGGTATTGGCCAGCCTTTAATTTAGCAGATTTATCTATAGTTTGTGGAATGTTTACATTGTTATATAAGTGGTATATATACGATATGCTTATTTCTAAACAAAATGAGGAATAAAATAATTGTTTTTATATTAGGTCGAAATAATGCTTCATAAGTTTTTTAGTTTTCTTATACTACCTGTACTTTTTTTTACTTACCCAATTTCTTCGAATGCTTTAAACATAGAGCACAACATAAAATATACTAAACTCAATAACGGACTAGATGTTTATGTTGTTTCTAATCATCGGATTCCAGCCGTTTTACATGCAGTAATATACAAAGTTGGGGGAATGGATGATCCAATCGGCAAAGCAGGATTGGCTCACTACTTTGAACATTTAATGTTTGAAACTACAGGAAAGTTCACAGATATAGAAGCCACTATGAGTAGCATTGGGGCTCAATTTAACGCGTTTACCACTAAAGAATATACCTGTTATTATGAGTTGGTCCCCAAAAAAGATTTACCACTGGCAATGGAAGTTGAAGCAGATAGAATGGGAAACTTTAATGTTACTCAAGACAAAATAGATAGAGAAAAAAACATTGTACTGGAAGAAAGAAAAATGAGATTTGATAACCAACCTCATAACTTGTTATGGGAAGAAATGGATAGTGCATTTTATCGTACTGGCTATGGTAGATCTGTTATTGGCTGGGAGAGCGATATCAAAACTTACAATCAGGATGACATAACGAGGTTTCATGATAACTATTATCACCCCGGCAATGCAATATTACTGATTGTGGGTGATGTGGAACTTGATGAAGTAGTGAAATTAGCAGAAGAAAAGTATGGCGAAATTAAAGCTAAGCCTATAATTAGGCATTACCCTAATCAGGACCCAGTACATAACGCAGGTCTATCGGTGACCTTAGAAAGCACTGAAGTAAAAGAACCAGTTTTATATTTTCGTTATCGTGTACCCTTATTTGAGCATATAAACGAAGCTTCCGCTGCTCATTTAGCGGTTGACATTTTAGGTGGCGGCAAATCCAGCAAACTGTATAAAGATTTGGTTTTAGATAAAGATGTGGCAGTATCAGTGTTTGCTTATTATAATAGCCCAGCTTTTAGTGATGGCTACATTGATATTATGATAATTCCAAAAAGTGGCGCTAATTTAGATATTGTTGAAAGAGAGTTAGATAATACTATTAATGGCTTCGTATCTAAAGGGGTGACGAGCGAGGAATTACAAAGCTCAAAATATAGGTATAAGGCAGCACAGTTTGATAATCTATCTGACTTAACTCATATAGCGATGTTCTATGTGTCACACCTTGCACTTGGTATTCCACTTGATGAAATAGATATTTCATATAGCAAGATTAATGATGTCAATCTAGAGGATGTAAATAATAAAATCCGTGCTATTTTTTCTGCTAATAAGTTAATTGGTCGTTTATTACCAAAAGGAGATAATAATGAGAATAAGTAAAATTATATTTCTATTTTTTTTCTGTCTAGGCTTTAATTTACAAGCAAGTGGTAACCTAAATATAGAGGAGGTCACTACCCGTAAAGGATTTAAGTTTTTATTTGTAGAAAATCATGATTTGCCAAAAGTTTCACTAAATATATCGTTCAAGGATGCAGGTTATGTGTATGAGAATAAGGAAAAACAGGGGCTTGCTTGGTTTACTTCTCTTGTAATCCAAGAAGGGGCAGGAAAAAATGATGCCAAAGATTTTGCGAAAAAGCTTGAAGATAAAGGGATTAGTTTAAATTTTATTGCTGATTTAGAAGCATTTAGGGTTTCATTAAATACTTTGTCTGACAATCTAGAGGAAGCAATTTCATTACTGAGCGATACTATAATGCGTCCTAAAATTGACCCTGAAGGGTTGAATAGAGTTTTCGAGAAAGCCAAAGTTGATTTTAATAATCTTGAAAAAAATCCTTATTTTGTTGCTGAAAAAGAATTAGATACGTTATTGTTTAAAAAACATCCTTACTCAAAAAGTGTGTACGGTACTCTTGATACTATAATGAGCATTACTAGAGACGATGTTTTAACATACATAAAGCGTAATTTTGCTAAAGATAACATAGTTATCAGTGTTGCTGGTTGTACAAAAAAAGAAGAAATTATTACGCTATTAGATAAATATTTATCTAAATTGCCGTCAAAAAGATCAAAAGTTAGAAAAATACCTGTAAAAAATAATTTTGGTTCTGCAGAAAGTAAGAATATTTTTATGGATATACCACAGAGTGTGATACTTTTTGCTCAAAAAGGTATAGCTTATGAAGATCCTAATTATTATAACGCTGGTGTCTTAATTGATGCACTTGGTGGCATGAGGCTGAATTCAATATTAATGACAGAACTGAGGCAAAACTTGGGTATTACTTATGGTGTTTATGCAAGTAATATTTCCAATAAACATGGAAATATTATATCTGGATTTATAAGTACTGATAGTTCTACTGCTGGCAAAGCTATATCAGCAGTAAAAGATACATTTAGCAGAATAAAAAAGCAAGGAATTGACGAACAATTGTTCAAGGATGCAAAAATTGGCTTGGTAAATAATCTTGTCCTTTTCCTGTCCAATAACACAAATACAGCAACGCTGCTAGATAATATGCAGATAAATGATCGTGATGTTAACCGTATAAATAATTATGCGAATATCATTAATGATGTTAAATTAGAGGAAGTAAACGAACTGGCAAGTTCTTTACTGGAACCTGAAAATTTATTTTTTGTTGAAGTTGGAAAAAACGCTCAAGGTCAATAATTATTACAGTCATATATCTTCTGCTATTGACCTTACTGCTTCTACATAACACTTATGCTCCTCAGCTAGAATGCGTTCTGAGAGGCTTTGAATATCATCAGCTGGTAACACTGGTACAACAACTTGAGCAATTATGGCTCCAGCATCAACTTCAGGAGTGACATAATGTACAGTACAACCTGTAATTTTTACACCTGCTTTTAGAGCTTGCTCTTGAGCGTTTAGGCCTTTAAAAGACGGAAGTAAAGAGGGATGAATATTTATCACCTTGTTATGCCATTTACTCAGAAAATCAGCTTTGAGAATTCTCATAAACCCTGCAAGGCAAATTAAATCAACCTTATGTTGAACAAGTATTTCGTGAATTTTACCAGCATCAAGCGGTTTATCTTTAACAATAAACGCTGAGATTCCTGCTTGCTCTGCTATTTTCAGACCAGCAGCTTCGCTATTATTTGTGATAACACATGCAACTTCTGCGGAAAAATTCTGATCTTGACATGCTTCTATTAAGGCCTGCATATTCGACCCCCTACCTGAAATTAGTATTCCGAGTTTTATCTTTTTCATTATAGCACAGTTAGTTTAGAATTTAGTTAATACTAACAAAACAGCTCAAAAGGAAAACTTATTTTATAGCAAAGAAGGCAGACTAAACTCTTTATATAAGTGGACCTCTAATTTTGGACCTCACTGGACAACACAAAATAACGAATAGCCCCATGTACCCAGCTAAAACTAGTTTTAATGCTTAGATATTGTGCTATTTTTGTATAATATACTACTATAAGTATATATTTTTGTAATCGCGTTATTATTTATTTAACAAAGTATTAGTATAATTTATTACACTGGATTAAATGGAGAAAGTTCAATGAGTAAATTACCGAACAATGCAAAAATAGGTAAATCTCAGGTTACTCAGTGGGAGGTAATAAAAAATTGTGAATATGCTGATAATTGCTTGTCAAAAATAGTAACTTTGTACGTTATTAGAATAACTCAGCTATCAGATTTTTATACGAGTGACGAACCTGAAATTAACACTGTTTTAGCAAGAATAAGCGTGACAAGTGAAAATGTATTTTTAAACAAGGCTACTACTATTGAAGTTATGGAAGGTATTTTTCCGTATAAATTCAACAGCAAGAAGAGAAATAACGTATTAAGGTTAGAAGATTTGTATAATTATTTATGTTCTATTGTTAACAATAGCCTTCCAAAAGAAATGCTTGAAAGTCTTGTAAGGGAATATAAGGATGCTGTTAACTTATTTAAAGCAATTACTTAACTGAACGTAGTATTTTTAAGATTTTATTTTCTATTTCAGAAATGCCGCTTTCAAGATCTTTATCTATCAAATACATGGTAGAGAAATATGTTTTCTGCTTACTTTCAACATTGATAGTTAAAGTTCCGGGAGTGATTGTGACTGAATTGGCAAATAACGCAATGCTTTCATCATTATGCCCTTTGCATTTTCTTAGAATAATGATTGGCTCAAGCTTAGATTTGAGTTGTAGCACCTTTTTTGTTACATAAACACTTGATAAAATGATTTGGTACATTAACCATGGTATATAACTTACTAACTTATAAAACGACAGTCTACTCGTACTATTTAAAATCTGGCTAAGAGCTCTTTCAGCGTTTATCAACCTTCTAAAGATAAACGATGTGAATATAGAGGAAAACACTCCACAAAAAATAAAAAACGGCTCAAAATAACCAGACAATACAGTCCATAGAACAAATAAAATTATAAATGACAGAGAAAAAAACTTGATTTCCTTCCTAAAGTTGAGGGTTTTCATAGTCTGTAATATAACTTAAATGACTCTTTAAGGAAAGATAATAACGAATATTTAGGTTCTTGACTTCTATGTTAAAAGATATAACAACTAAGTTATGTATTTTAAGTGAGGAAGTTATGAAATATGACAAATTTATGGAAATATTAAAAAAAATAAATGACCTTTCAGATTTGAGC
Organism: Wolbachia endosymbiont (group A) of Tromatobia lineatoria; assembly: GCF_964028565.1. Taxonomy (NCBI): domain Bacteria; kingdom Pseudomonadati; phylum Pseudomonadota; class Alphaproteobacteria; order Rickettsiales; family Anaplasmataceae; genus Wolbachia; species Wolbachia endosymbiont (group A) of Tromatobia lineatoria. The sequence goes on along the minus strand of NZ_OZ034791.1, from coordinate 270,766 downwards.
AAGGACAATATAGTTGAAAAAATAAAAGCTAAGTTACAAGAAGAAGATCCAGATTTATGTCAAGAGTGGGAAAAGAGTAAACCTGACAACGATAGTGGATCTGGCATAAATTACATATTTACTATATCTCGTGGTCAAAATTCTAAGGAAGTCAAATTGTTACATCTTGCTTCTTATTGGAACTGTGCAAATGTAGCAAAAGCTCTGATTGAAAACGGGGCAGATATTAATGCAGAACATGATAATAAAATTACTCCTTTACATATTGCTGCTCACTATGGCCACGAAGATGTAGTAACCATTCTAACTGGAAAAGGAGCAATTGTTGATGCAAAAAATGGTGATGGATGGACTTCTTTACATTTTGCTGTTGAAAAGAACCACGAAAATGTAGTAAACACTCTAATTGGAAAAGGAGCAAATGTTAATGCAGAAAATGATAAAGGATGGGCTCCTTTACATCTTGCTATTACAAATGGCCACAAAGAGATAGTACAAGTTCTATCAAAAGCAGAAGGAATCAACGTTGATGTAAAAAATAGTGATGGGTGGACTCCTTTACATCTTGCAGCCAGAGAGGGCCATAAAGATGTAGTAGACATTCTAATCAAAAAAGGAGCAAAGGTTAATGCAGAAAATGATGATAGATGTACTGCTTTACATCTTGCTGCTGAAAATAACCACATAGAGGTAGTAAAAATTCTAGTTGAGAAAGCAGATGTTAATATAAAGGATGCTGATAGATCGACTCCTTTGCATCTTGCTGCTGAAAATGGCCACGAAGATATAGTAAAAACTCTAATCGCAAAAGGAGCAAAGGTTAAGGCAAAAAATGGTGATAGACGTACTCCTTTACATCTTGCTGCTAAAAATGGCCACGAAGGTATAGTAAAAGTTCTGCTAGAAGCTGGAGCAGACCCTTCATTAAAAGATGTTGATGGAAAAACGCCAAGAGACCTCACTAAAGATCAAGGTATAATTCAGCTTTTAGAGGAAGCGGAAAAAAAGCAAACGTTAAAAAATGAGAATAAAAAAACGCCAAAGGATCTTACTGAAAATAAAGATGTAATGCAGCTTCCAGAGAAAAAGGAAGAAAAACAAATTGGAAAAAATGCAATTATGAAAGAAAAAGAACAGTCTGCAAAAAATGCAATTGTAAAAGGTGTTGTTGTGTGTTTTGTAACTGCAGTGATAGTTGGTGTTGCACTTGCATTTGCTACTGCCCTATCTGTACCAGCAATAATTGGGCTAGCTGCAGGATCTGCGCTCATAGTTGGTGCTGGTCAATATATAATGTCAAAGCCTAAAACTGAAATGAAAGAAGTAAAGGAACTTGTGCCTAGAGAGACAGAAAAAGCACTTACTTGATTTTTGTTATCCTGTTGCTATCAGACTAGCCTGGCACCTTATATTTATTGGGATAACTGTTTTATTATGAATTAAGTCAAAAACTCTGTAATATATTGAAGCTTAAAGATATCTTTAGATATGGAAGTTATTGCAGAAAATAGGAAAGCAAGGTTTGAATATTTCATCTTAGAAGAATTTGAAGCGGGTATGGTCTTATTAAGCAGTGAAGTTAAATCGCTAAGAGAAAGAAAAGTAAATATTTCCGACGCCTACGTTGTTGAAAAGAATAGCGAAGTATGGCTGCACAATATGCATATTGCAGAATATAAAGCTGCGAACCGAAAAAATCATAAACCAAAAAGGGAACGTAAATTACTCTTGCATAAAAAGGAGATAAATAAACTAATTGGTCAAATCAAGACTGCTGGGATAACTGTTGTGCCGCTTTCGGTCTATTTTAACGATAAAGGATTTGCAAAAACTAAAATTGCCATTGTAAAAGGAAAAAAACTCTACGATAAGAGAGCAACCATAAAACAGAGAGAGTGGGATCGTGAAAAAAGTAGATTGTCTAAGAATAATTTATAGCAAAATATGTCTTTAAATCCAGTAATTTTCAGCATCGGTCCTGTTTCTATATATTGGTATTCCTTAGCCTACGTTTTGGGTATAGTGTTTGCATATTGGTATTTACATAAGCTAGATGACCAAAAAATATTTACTAAGAATTTTTACGATTCGTTATTAACAGCCACTATTGTAGGTATTATCCTTGGAGGTAGACTTGGCTACGTATTGATATATGATCCAGTTCTTTATATAAGCAACCCTATTGAGATATTGAAGACCTGGGAAGGAGGGATGTCATTTCATGGTGGTGCTATAGGAGTTTTGCTTGCAGTAATAATTTCGTGTAAAAGACATAATATCCCTACATTTTATGCACTGGACCTAGTTTCTTGCGGAGTTCCCATAGGTTTATTTTTAGGTCGCATAGGCAATTTTATAAACGGAGAGTTATTTGGCAGAGTTACAACTATGCCATGGGGTATGGTATTTCCAGAGAGTGGTGATAATTTGCTGCATCATCCAAGCCAGCTTTATGAGGCACTTTTTGAAGGACTGCTACTTTTTGCAGTTGCAAATTCACTGTTTTTCTTAACTAGAATAAGACTGTATCACGGTGCGTTAACTGGTATTGCAGTTATGTGGTATGGAATAGCACGTTTTTTCGTTGAGTTTTTTCGCGAACCAGACTATCAAATTGGCTATTTGTGGCTTGATTTAACTATGGGGCAGTTGCTTTCTATACCTATGGTTTTGCTAGGAATGCTTGTATATCTAGGCGCATTAAATTTAAAATTTAATACGAAATCTGTCACATAGAGAAAAGGTGAGTTCAATAGAAAAATGTAGCCAGAAGCCCCACATTATGCACAATTGTACGAATTTTCTGCGTTGCAGTAGAATGAATCGGTGGGCTTTGTTGCATCGCTAGCTATGATGGATTAAAGATAAAAAAGGTGGAGAATATCAGTAGCTTATTATTCTGGTATTTATAACAAGAACGGTCAGTGAATACCTAAATTTGAGTAAAAGAAATTTCACTACCACTCACTAATCCGGCTAAAATTCAAGAATTTCAATGCTTTAGCTATTTTCAATAGAATTAAATTTATTAATATAAATAATAAATTACTATTCTTAAATTTGATCAGATTGATTGCAAAAAAACAAGATTTTCAATAGGTTGCTTATAATCCTAATTATAGTTAGCCTTTCATAAGTAGCGATGCAACAAAGCCATCCCAGTGTCAGCTACTTTCATGACACCATTTGCTGTGCAGTTTACCTTCAAAAATGAATGTTCGTACAGCTATGGAATGAATCGCGGTATGACGTAGCTTCGCTATAGGCAATGAAGGAAATATTAACTATACTTCTTTTTACCATTGTTTATATTTCCTATTCACATATATTAATATTTTACTCACTTAAAGTAAGCTAACTACCGTTATTAATATTTTTGTAATAAAAATTGTATATGGTGCATGTAATCAAATTAAGAGGAAGATTGTGGAAATTACGCCATCAATAAAAAAAGAATTGAAGCAAAGTACTCTATATGTTTGCCTAGAAAAATGCAAAAGTGCATTTTGGTTTATCTTTTGGTTTAGTGCGGGAATCAATTTATTAATGTTATTCCTACCACTTTATACCTCTCAAGTGCTTGATCGGGTGATATCGAGCGAAAGTGTATCAACACTAACTATGCTGACAATTATCACTTTATCTGCATTTGCATGTTCTGCAATGCTTGAAACTTGTCGATATTTAGCCATGGCAAAAATAGGTGATTGGATCGATAAAACTGCAACACCAGATCTGATAGTAAGGTCAATCAGGCTAACGTCAGTGCAGAGCTCAACTTCAAGTGGTGAAGCAATACGAGATCTCGGAGTGATAAAAAATTTCATTACAGGAAATGGTATATTCTCACTGTTTGATACTCCATGGTCGTTAATTTACCTTGTTGTGATTTTCATGATACATACCTCCACGGGGTTTATAGCTATTACTGGAATTATTATATTAGTCTCTATGGCAATATGGAATGAACTTGCCACTAAACGAATATTACAAGAAACCAACGAAGAAACTATACGGAATATCAATGCTATAGATGTTGCAACAAGAAATGCAGAAGTGGTTGAAGCTATGGGCATGTCAGAATTCATAGTCTCTGATTGGTGTAAACGAAATGATCAGAACCGAGCAATGCAAATTAAAGCACAAAATCGCTCTAATGTAATTACTGGAATCACTAAATTTTTGCGCTCAACTCTGCAAATATCAGTAATTGGAACAGGTGCATTACTTGCAATCACAGCTCATAAGACTGCCGGTAGCATCATCGCTGCTTCAATTTTAATGGGTAGAGTATTAGCACCATTTGACGCTGCGGTTCATACTTGGAAGTTTTTAAATCAGGCTAGAATGTCATATGGAAGGCTACAAAGACTTATATTAACATCGCCAAAAAGAGAGCAAACGATGGCTCTACCAGAACCTGAAGGAAAATTGGAATTTGATAGAGTATTTTTTACTCCTTATGGAAGCAATAAGCCGACAGTAAAAGGAATATCATTCATTATAGATCCTGGAGATGTAGTTGGTGTTATTGGTGCAAGTGCTTCTGGTAAATCCACTATCGCAAAATTAACTGTTGGTGTATGGAAGCCAATATCTGGTGTAGTCAGACTAGATGGCGCTGATGTATATACTTGGAATCGAGAAAATTTTGGTAATTATGTTGGCTACTTACCTCAGGATATTGAGTTATTTAACACTAGTGTCAAAGCTAATATTGCTCGCATGAGGCCAGATCCAAATCCTGAAGAAATAATCAAAGCAGCAAAAATTGCAGGAATACATGAACTAATACTAAGCTTACCAAATGGATATGATACAACAATAGGAGGTCCTGGAGGAGTAACGCTCTCTGGCGGCCAAAAACAGCTTCTTGGACTTGCCAGAGCTTTTTATGGTCACACAAAACTTTTAGTACTTGATGAACCAAACGCTAACTTAGATAGCAATGGAGAGGCATGCTTAATTAATGCAATTGGCATTGCAAGAAAACAAAATACTACTACTGTTATCATCACTCACAAGCTACCGTTATTGTCCGTAGTTGATAAGGTGATCCTCATGTCAGATGGTGTCATTTACGCTATGGGACCAAAAGATGAGATTTTGAGCAAATTAGTTGCTCCATCATCAAGTACCACAGAAGATGAGCGCTCTTCAGCAAATGGTTAGTTTACTTACAATAAATTCTGTATCTGAAATAACAACTGTTCCAGAAAAATATATATTTCTTTACCATTAGAAATAATATTACAAGAATAGTAAATAGATTAATAACTCTTATTAATTAAAGTCAATCGGCAGATATAGCTAAAGTGGCTTAGGTTTACCTACAATTTGAAAAACAACAAATTCGTCTTAATGAATTTTCTTAATTTGTTATCTAAATAACTTAATATTAGTAGTAATTTTATAAAAAAATTATAATATAAATAATGTTGCTGCGAAAATTTATAACAATATTTCCCTCTAACGTTTAATGAATTTCAATAAATTGCCTTTTTAATTCTAGATAAGTATATGCTTTGTTAATATGTTTAGTTCAAAATCCAAAAGTAAGTTTATGCTTTCTATTGGAGAAGAAGGCATAATGTTACTATATTTTAAAAATAATACTTTAAATAAAAGGTATTTTGTTAAGGGCAAAAACGATAAAGCAGTTTCCGATTTAATTTCATGTCTTTCGTCAGATAAAAAAGCACCTTTATACCTGGTGCTTAATCATGCAGATCAAAATTACTCGCTACAGTTTATTACAAGGGCAAACAAGATTAGTGCCTATCTATCAGCAAAAACAAAGATGGAGCATTTTTCTCGTAATAATGACATAAGTTCAGTTTTTTTGGTTGAGAAGCCAAACAAATTCAATCAAAACTGGTGCTATCTTCTTGTTTCATCAAAAGCAAAGCATTTAGTAGAATATTGGTTGAATGTGTTTATTGAGATAGGCTCCAACTTTAAGGGAATATTAATGTTTCCTATAGAAATAAGTAATATAACAAAAAAGATTCTACATAAAGATCCTAATAATTGGAAAATTATAGTTGCTGCAACTAAAACGGGAGGCTATAGACAAGTGGTTCTTAAAGAGAATAAAATGGTATTTACGCGCTTAACATCATTTACTAATGATAATTTACCAGGAATTATCGCTGGTGGAATATATCAGGAAGTGCAAGATACTATTCGATCCTTAACTAAGTTTGGGTTTGAAAAAAATAACCCTATCGACCTTTGTATCATAGTGTCAGAAGATATCAAAGCTAGTTTATCAGTCATAAATTTTTCAGAGAACAGTGTGAACATATTAACTCCATATGAGTTAGGCAAACTATTAGGAGCAGAACTAGCTATAAGTGAAAAAGATAACTTTTGCGATACCATAATTTTGTTTCATAGCTTTAAGAATAAATTAGCAGCTATTTTTAATACAAAGGAAACTAAAGAATTTTATCTATTCAATTACCTTTATTTAAACTCTCCTCGAATTTTTCTATACTTCGCCCTGGTTTTAGTTATAACAAACACCCTTTGTTTGCTAAATTTGTATTCAAATTTCAATGTCGCTGATAATTTATCAGCAAAGCAGAACACCTTAAATAACCAATTAACAAAACTTAGCCAAAGCTATAATGTAAAAAAAATAGATGAAATTTATGATTTTATTAATATCAATAATATTTTATCAAAAATAGAATACTCTCCTCTTACACAAGTTAAGTATGTAGAAAAGTTAAAAATACCAGGTATAGAGCTTCGATCATTTGAATGGAATTATAATGAGGCAAAAAGTTATATTACCACAACTTTAAAGTTTAATTTTCAATCCGGTAAAAATATTTCTCATCAATACGAGAAACTACGAAAAAATTTAAACGATAATTTTCGTACCTATGACATTAATATTTCTAGCTTACCTGCTGCTAAAGAGCAAAATCTATCTATTGATGTTGAAATAGGAGAGGCAATGTAGATTAATGACTATCTCTCAATTAAAAAGAAAAGCTACAATTCAGTTTATATCGTATTTGTTATTATCTGTTGGATTAATAGGGTTATTAACATATGTTGTTATCTATAACGAAAAGATTTATAATAAAAACCAAATTGCGATTGATAAAATACGTTCTATTAATTTACAGATTACTGGAATTCAAAAAAAGGAAGTTGTTCTAAATAAAAACCTAGATTTATGGAAAAAAATTTCTTCTTCAAATTTACATAGTAGCAGATACATTGCAAATTTAAATTTCGAGCTTAGCAAGTTATATAAAAAGTACTATATATTAGAACCTGAAATATCAATTTCTATACCCGAAGAAGTTGAGCTCCACAACAAAAGTGAACGCACAAAAGTAATAAAAAGTGAAGTGGTCCTAAATTTAAGCTCAATCAGCGATAAGCATATTTTTTTATTTCTACAGTCTATTCCAAATCTGCCCGGTTATGTTATGATCAAATCTCTTATTTTAAATAAGCAGAGAAATATTGATGCTGCAACTATGAATCAGATTTTGAATGGTAATATGATAGAGATAGTGAGAGCTAATATAGTCTTTGATTGGTATACTATATTAAGTAGATAAGGTGATGAACATAAAGCTGTTTTTTATTTTTACGCTACTCATTTCCAATGTTAATGCATATTGCAGTTGTGAAGATATCATAGAAAGCATAGAAATTTGTAAGGAGTATTCTTGCCGACAATATATTGGCAATGAAGATTTTATTGAGCATAAAATATTAGGATTAAATAGTGGAAATTTATGCGTATATATAGAAAAACAAGGTAATGATGAAATGGTTTGTCATCATTCTCAGTATGGAATGATGATAGAAAAAAGATATTTTGAAAGTATTCTTAAAGTTGGCAATCAAGAAATCGACGATTTTATTGATATAGCAAATTTGCGTGCAAAAGAGTGTTTCTTTATCAACAATCAAAAACTAAGCTATACAGATCGGGACGATATAATAAGAGAAGCAGTGGAAAGTGACTTTGACGTTTTGTCAGAATATAGTAACGTAAAAAGCATTTTTTTTGATGAAGAGCCAGTTAATAGAATGGTCAATGAAATGGAAAAGTTCAATTTACAATCTTCAAGAGCTGCAAAAGAGGAGGTATCAGATAATTTCAACGGTAAGGTAGTGAGTTTAGACTCAATTTTATATCTTTCTCCCGATACATGGAAAATATGGGTAAATGGAAAACTGTTTATAAATACTAAGGATTTAAAAGTGCACTCAGTCACTGAAAATTATGTAACTTTTGTATGGACCTTAGATCAAAAAGCAATAAAAAAGCATGCGAATGATTCTCAAAATGTATATTTTGGATATGGGAGTATTATGTTTACGCTTTATCCAAAACAAAAATTTGACTTGGATGGCTTATCTATTAAATAACTTAAATATATATGCGCTTGTAGCTCAGTTGGATAGAGCGTTGCCCTCCGGAGGCAAAGGCCGTGGGTTCGAATCCCTCCAAGCGCACTTTTAATTAAATTTGACAATAGTATTTTCACATAAGATAATAAAAGGATTTATTTAGAGCATAATTATGTCTGGTGGTACCATAAACAAAGTCATACTAGTTGGTAATTTAGGAAAAGATCCTGAAATTAGGACTACACAAAATGGAAAAGAAATGGCAAGTTTTTCAATAGCCACGTCTGAAAGTTGGACTGACAAACTTTCCGGTATGCGCTCTGAAAAGACAGAGTGGCATAATATCGTAATTTTTAGTGAAGGATTAGTAAAAATCGTCAAAGATTTTGCACGTAAAGGCAGTAAAGTTTATGTTGAAGGTTCTTTGAGAACTAGAAAATGGACTGACCAAAACGGTGGTGAAAGATACACAACAGAGGTGGTTCTATATAATTTTAATAGCGCTCTTACTCTCTTGGATTCACGAAATAGTGCGCCAAATTCTGATTACAAGCCAAGTGAATACAAACAAGGTGAAACAGAACAAAAAGATAAACACGAAAGTTTTGACAACGATATAAAAGATGAACTACTCGACGATGAAATACCATTTTAACAATTTAAATTGAAATCTACATTTTTATGGACTGCTTGTGTTACTCCTTTTAATTGCAATGCAGATAGTATAGATTATAGCAGTTTGCAGCGTTTACTGACAATGCAAGTTAAAGCTGAAAATGGCGTAGTGTTGCTGGGTAGCACAGGTGAAGGCCTATCGCTTACTGATTCTGAAAAACGCGAGTTAGTTGAATTTGTATGTGAGCTAAAATTAAATACAAAAATTATAATTGGCGTACCAGGAGTGAATCTATATCAGACTCTTGAATGGCTTGATTTTTGCAAGGGTATGCCTATTCATGGCTATCTAATGACAACTCCCATTTATGCAAAGCCCGGAATTATGGGGCAGACTTTATGGTTTGAAAAGCTGCTTGAGAAAGCACATGTGCCGGTTATGTTTTACAATATTCCATCAAGAGCAGGAATAAATCTTCACGCTGAAACTGTACGCAACTTATCCAGCCACGAAAAATTTTGGGCTATCAAAGATTCAAGTGGCACTGTTGATACTTTAGCTCAGTATAAGAAAGTTGCACCAAATATTGAGGTCTTTTGTGGAGATGATAATATGATATCCGATATGGCCGCTTATGGTGCGGCTGGCCTGGTTTCCGTTGCTGCCAATGTTTGGCCGCGCGTAGCACATGAATACGTTAAGCAGTGTCTGAACGACGAACTTTCTTCACTGTCATTCCAGCGCGTGACGCTGGAATCCAGAAGGAAACCTGTTCAAATGACAGAAAATGACATGAAAAGTTCAACAGATATCTGGCAACAAGCCTGCAAAGCCCTATTTATTGCCAGCAACCCAATACCCACTAAAGCACTTTTGCATGATATTGGGCTCATAGAACATCAAACTGTCCGCCTACCGCTCAGCACAGAAGACTTGCCTTCTGTTGAAAAATTGAGGCAAGTCAATAAAATGATTCTTGGATGGAAAGAATTGGCTACTCTCTAAATAGTCTTGCAACTTTGATTTAATATACAATCCAAGTTTCATTTGAACACTCCCAAACTTATCACTTTATGCCACTGGTCTTCATCTAAAATTTCTACACCTAATTCCACTGCCTTTTTATATTTGGATCCTGGTTTTTCTCCTGCAATTAGGTAGTCAGTTTTAGCAGAAAGATGTGAGCTGACCTTTGCTCCTAGAGTTTTGGCTCTTACTTTTGCCTCTCCTCTACTCATAGCAAGTAGCTTACCAGTAAACACTATAATTTTATTATTTAAAACAGAGTTACTAGAGTTGGAGCTCACAGGAAGAATTTGAAGACAAGCAGTAAGATCATTTAACATTTTGATGTTATGTTCCTTAGAAAAAAATGATTCCAAAGATTCAGCTACTTTTTTTCCTATGCCGTCTATACCTACTAGCTCAGTATTATCTGATGACAGTTCAATCATCGAATTATACCAATTATAATAAGAAACATAATAATCTGCAAGCAATTCTGCTGCAACTTGGCCAATAAATCTAATACCTAAAGAAAATATAAACCTATCTAGAGTTATTACCCTTCTGCTTTGTATAGCATTTAATAAATGAGCTATTGATTTCTTGCCCCAACCAGACTGTTCTTCCAGATTAAATTCATCCAATCTTTCTTCTAAAGTAAAAATATCGGGAATTTGTTTTATCAGACCAAGGTCGTAAAAAAACTCTATCTGCTTATCACCAAGGCCAACAATGTCAAATGCATCTTTCGATACAAAATGCTTTAGTTTTTCTATTATTTGAGCTTTACAGGCAAATTCCTCAGGACATCTTACTGCAGCCTCTCCCTCAACCTGACGTACTTTACTACCACATTCAGGGCATACTTCAGGAAACACAAATTCAGGTGTATTTGGAAGACGAGAATCTCTGCTTACTTCAACGATCTGGGGAATTACATCCCCTGCCCTTTTGATTGTTACAATATCTCCCTCTCTTATGTCTTTACGTTTTATCTCATCTTGGTTATGCAGACTTGCTCTACTAACTAGCACCCCACCAACATTGACTGGCACTAAATCTGCAACTGGAGTTAAAACCCCTGTTCTGCCCACCTGTATAAATATCTTGTTTAACTTTGTTTTTGCATAAACCGCAGAAAACTTGTATGCAAGTGCTGAGCGCGGTGCTTTGTGAGTATTCCCTAGACGATTTTGTAGTACCAAATCATTTACTTTATAGACTATTCCATCAATATCATAATCCAAGTTATAGCGACAGTTATAGACTTCATTATAGAACTTCAGCATTCCATCTAAACTACTCGTTAAGGACTGATGCTCATTTACGCAAAAACCAAGTGCCTCAAGCTTATTTAGTACCTCACTTTGACTTTTCTCTGCTCCACCAATCAAAGAATAAGCAAAATATCTAAGAGGTCTGCTTGCTGTAATGTTTGCATCCAATTGCTTTAGAGAACCAGCGGCTGCATTTCGAGGATTGGCAAATTCATCGTTTTCATTTAACTTTAAAAAGTCGCTGTTACTGATGTATATTTCACCTCTTACTTCTAGTCTTCCTTGCACACCTTGCAAAAACTTAGGAAAGCCTTTTATTGTTGCAACATTGTGAGTGACATCTTCCCCTACAAAACCATCACCTCGAGTTGCAGCTTTAACAAATCTTCCATCCTCATAAATTGCAGAAAACGACAACCCATCAATTTTTGGTTCACATAATATCTCTATTTTGTCCTCAATTAAAAACCTCTTTATTTTAGACAAAAATTTCTCTACACCTTGTTCATCATAAGCATTCTCAAGGGAAAGCATAGGTTCTTGATGTTCCACCTTAGAAAACCTCTCATCAGGTGGAGCACCAACACTATCTTGTGTTGCATAAATTTCTGGCTCTATTTCAGCTAACTTTTTCTTCAGTTCATCATATTCAGCATCACTTATTTCTGGCTTATTTTTTTGGTGATACAAAACATTATGATAATTTATTTGATCTTGCAGTTTTTCTCTCATCTTTTCTAAGTTAGTCATGATACCAATATAATGCTACATTAGCCTTTGTCGTCAAGCTGTGAATTTTCTTGAATTTATCATATGGTCTTAATCCATCAAATATCAAAGGTGCCACAATGCTATAGCCATACTTATTCTTCTCTCGCTCAATTGTATTAGCAGATCTCACTTGCTTTAGCCATATATTTATATAAAATTAAAATAAATTAGAGTAAACAATATTGCTGTTTAAATGCTAACAAGATTCGCTCCAAGCCCAACTGGCTACCTCCACGTAGGAAACGTACGAACTGCCTTGGTTTGTTGGATGTACACACGCAATCAAAATGGAAAATTTTTACTCCGTTTTGATGATACTGACCTTCAGCGTTCAGATGTCAAATATATAGGTGCCACAATGCTATAGCCATACTTATTCTTCTCTCGCTCAATTGTATTAGCAGATCTCACTTGCTTTAGCCATATATTTATATAAAATTAAAATAAATTAGAGTAAACAATATTGCTGTTTAAATGCTAACAAGATTCGCTCCAAGCCCAACTGGCTACCTCCACGTAGGAAACGTACGAACTGCCTTGGTTTGTTGGATGTACACACGCAATCAAAATGGAAAATTTTTACTCCGTTTTGATGATACTGACCTTCAGCGTTCAGATGTCAAATATATAAATGATATCATACAAGATTTGAAATGGATTGGTATCAATTGGGATGCAAGTTTCAAGCAATCAGAGCGCTTTGAGCGTTACAATGAGGTGTTTTTGCAGTTAATAAAAGAAGGGCATATTTATGCATGCTATGAAACAAGAGAAGAGTTAGACATTAAACGAAAATTGCAGTTAAAACAAGGACTTCCCCCTGTATATGACAGAAGCGCGTTACTTCTAACTGAGCAAGAGAAAATTAGTTATGAGCAAGAAGGAAGAAGACCACATTTTAGATTTAAGTTGAATAGAAATGAGGTTGTTAAATGGAATGATGAAGTTAAAGGTGAAATAAATATTGCAACCAGTAGCATAAGTGACCCTGTGGTAAAAAGAGAAGATGGAATTTACACATACATGTTACCTTCTGTTATTGATGATGTTGACTTTAATGTAACCCATGTTGTACGCGGGGAAGATCATGTAACTAATACCGCAGTTCAGCTCCAAATGATTAAAGCATTAAAAGCGAAAATCCCTACATTTGCTCACCTTTCTCTGCTACATTTTGATGATAGCAAGATATCCAAGCGAACCGGCGTGCTGGACATTAAATCTATAAAAGAAGATGAAATTGAACCGATGGCACTAGTTAGTTATTTAGTGAAGCTTGGAACATCCAATCCAATTGAAGCTTGCGCCTGTATGCAATCTTTGATTGATTCATTTGACATTAAAAAATTTAGCTCAGCATGTACGCAATTTAGCTTGAGTGAAGCATACAAGCTAAATAGCAAAGTGCTGCAACAAATGCCATTTGAAATTATACAAGAACGTTTAAATCAAATTGGAGTGGACTCCTCAGAGTTTTGGTATTTTATAAAGAACAATATAGAAAGGTTTTCTGAGGTGGCCAAGTGGTGGAAAATATGCAAATCCGATATAGAGCCTGTGATTCTTGATAAGGAGCTTATAAAAATTGCGTTCAATGCATTGCCCCAAGGTGATTGTAATGAAAACACGTTGTCAGAATGGGTCAAAACTATTCGACAAACAGTGGATATAAAGGCAAAAAACCTATTTACGCAGTTGCGTTCAGCTTTAACAAGAACAGAAACAGGACCAGAGCTCGCTAAACTATTAATTTTTATCGGCAAAGAAAATATCATTGCAAGGTTAAAAGAAAAGTGAAAACTAAAGAATTATAGCTAATGCAATCCCTACGTCATACCGCGATTCATTCGCGGTATCCCTTAGCCGCTAACAAGAGATCCCGCTAACAAGTAGCGGGATGACGGTTGTCGTTTAGCCATAAACATTAAGAAATTTACCAAATAAAAAAAAAGGCAAAAGAAGCCCCGTGGTTATTATCCGCTTTAAAATATTGGCGTTTTTTATGTTTTAAACGCTTGACAAGCGAGATTCAGCCGCTTTTAATTGCAACTAACTTACGCTGCAAATGTTTAAGAAATTTACTAAGCAGAAAAAAAGACAAAGAATCCCCGAGTTAGCTAGTCTTTTACTATCTCTGTCGAGTATTGGCATTTTTTGATGTCTTGTAACGCTTTATAAGCGCGTTCAGCTTATTTAGATAAAAATCTAGATGTAGATGAAGTTTTGTAAAGACATACAGTATCTATACACTGCAAAAAATTGAACATAAGACGCCGATACATTAAGTAATCCTTACCTTTTAATCTGCAGATTGGCGAAAGCAAATACAATAGCTTCACTATCATGATAAGGGAGCTGGCGGAGTTTGTCAAGTAAGTTTTTGTATTTTAATTTTAGAATTTTATAGGCTTTTGTTCTTATGAAAATTATGTTCTCATGAGTAAATTAATGTTATCCTTTTTTGTTGATCTAAAGTTTTTTATGTTCATACACTTGCGTGTTCATAGTGTTTATTCGCTGCTTGAAAGCTCGGTTAAAATTGAGGAGCTGATCGGCCTTTGTTTGCGAAATAAAATGCCAGCGGTTGCAATTACTGATTCAGGTAACTTGTTTGGCTCACTTGAATTTGCAGAATATGCGGCAAGTAGGGGAATACAGCTAATAATAGGATGCAATATTATAGTTAAACATTCAGAACAAAATTTACCTATATTATTGCTTGCAAAAAATGAGCAAGGGTACACTAATTTAGTCACTTTGGTGAGTGAGTCTTTTAGAAAGCGCAAGAATAACAGCGATATTCCTTACGTTGATTTTGATGAGCTATTGAATTTAAGTACGGGTCTGATCGCTTTAACCGGTGGATGTTTGGCTCAACTATTGTTGAGGCAAGATAAAGAAACGGTTGAAAAACTGCTTTCAGCATTCAATGGTCATTTATATGTTGAATTGCAGCGTCATGGGTTGAATAAAGAGCTAGAGCTTGAAGAAGCTTTGATAGACTTTGCTTATCAGCGCAATATACCACTAGTTGCAACGAACGATGTGTTTTTTCCAAATAGGTCTGACTATGAGGCTTATGATATATTAACGTGTATATCGGAGGGGAGTTATGCCCTGGAGAATAACAGAAAGAAGTTAACTACCGAGCATTACTTCAAGTCTGTGGCAGAAATGGAGGAGCTGTTCAGCGACATTCCCGAAGCAATTCATAACACTTTAGTGATAGCTAAGCGGTGCTCTTACATGCCAAGAAGCAGGCAGCCTATTTTGCCTAAATTTCCTTGTCGAGAAAATAAAACTGAGAATGAAGAACTGAGGGAGCAGGCAGTTGCAGGATTAGAATTCCGTATTGCGAATGAGACAGACATAGACCTTAAACAATACTACGATCGGCTGAATTACGAACTGAGTGTGATAACTTCGATGAACTACGCTGGCTACTTTTTGATAGTTTCTGATTTCATTCGTTGGAGCAAAGCAAATGGCATTCCAGTTGGTCCAGGAAGAGGCTCTGGTGCTGGATCAATTGTTGCTTGGGGCTTGCAGATTACAGACCTTGATCCAATAAAGTTTGGCCTAATATTTGAAAGATTTTTGAATCCTGATCGTGTATCGATGCCTGACTTTGATATCGATTTCTGCCAAGAGAAAAGGGACCTGGTTATTGATTATGTTCAGAAAAAGTACGGTTATGTTGCTCAAATAATCACTTTTGGAAAATTGCAAGCAAGGGCAGTATTGCGTGATGTTGGTAGAGTATTGCAAATGCCTTACTCTCAAGTGGATAAAATATCTAAAATGGTTCCATTTAATCCAGTAAATCCTGTAACTTTATCACAAGCGATAGAGTTTGATCAAAACCTGCAGAAAGAACGAGATAGTGATGAGGTAATTGCAAAGCTTCTTGATATATCTCTTAAGCTTGAAGGAATATATCGTCACGTTTCAACCCATGCTGCTGGAATTGTAATATGTGATCAAAAGTTGGAAAATTTTGTTCCTGTGTATTATGATCCAAATTCAGCTTTGCCAATCACTCAATACAGCATGAAATATGTGGAGAAAGCTGGGCTAATAAAATTTGATTTTCTTGGACTTGGCACGCTAACGCTAATAGATCATGTATGTCGTTTAATTAATCGTGATGGAAAAAAGATTGATATTTCTTCAGTTTCTTTGAATGATCAAAAAACCTATGAGATACTCTCAAGCGGTGATTCAATTGGAGTGTTTCAGCTTGAAAGTTCGGGAATGAGAGAAGCTTTAATTAAACTAAAACCGGACTGCATTGAAGATATTATCGCTTTAATTTCCCTTTATCGTCCAGGACCTATGGATAACATTCCAACTTATGTTGCAAGAAAACATGGACTTGAAAAGCCAGATTATATTCATCCGTTACTTGAGGAAGTATTAAAAGAGACATTTGGGGTAATAATTTACCAAGAACAAGTGATGGAAATAGCCCGTATTCTTTCCGGGTATAGCTTAGCGGAAGCAGATTTGCTGAGACGTGCTATGGGTAAGAAAATCAAGGAAGAGATGGATAAACAACGTGAACTTTTCATCCAAGGGGCAACGAAGAATGGCGTTGATTACGACAGGGCAAGTTATATCTTTGACCTTGTTGCAAAATTTGCTGGTTATGGGTTCAATAAATCTCATGCTGCAGCATATGCGGTGATATCTTATCAAACGGCTTACCTTAAAGCTAATTATCCATTAGAATTTTTTACAGCACTAATGAATCTGAATATTGATGATAGAGATAAACTGAATTTATTTTATCATGCAGCAAAGTTTAGTGGCGTTACCGTTCTTTCACCTGATATAAACAAGTCTCAAGCTGAATTCTCAATAGAGGATGAACGCATACGTTATGGTATTGCTGCCTTGAGGAATGTTGGTTTTTCTATAGCGGAAGGAATAGTGAACGTACGTTCAAGCTCTTGTAAGGACATATGGGAATTCATTCAAAATTCAGGTCATATAATAAATAAGAGAGTGCTAGAAAGCCTGATTAAATCCGGAGCATTCGATAGCGTGCATAAGAACAGAAAGCAGCTATATGAGTCAATGGACACGCTGATTTACTTTGCAAATAAAAACAAACAGGATAGAGAATCAAGTCAAGCTGCTTTGTTTGGTAGTCTTGATGTCCTCAAACCGAAACTTGAGAATGTGGAAGATTTTGATGAAGAGGAAAAATTAGAACATGAGTTATTTTCACTAGGATTTTATTTAACTAATCATCCGCTTGAAAAATTTAGAACTCTTCTGGAAAAGTTAAATATTGGGTTTATCGGAGAAAATAGAACAGCAAAAACTGCTGGGGTAATATTAAATGCACGTATGAGAACTTCAGAGCGTGGAAGGTTTGTTATCCTCACACTTTCTGATCCCCATAGCGTTTCTGAAATAGCATTCTATAATAATGAAATAATAGAAGAAAAAAGAGATTTATTTTCACCAGGAACATTTGTGATAATTGATCTTGAAGCTTCGGAAAATACAACAAGATTAGCAGGCAAGGATATATCTGAGTTTACAAAAAGAGTCACTTCTACAATAAAAGAATTAGTTCTCACCACTGAGTGCACGGATTCGCAAAAAGCCGCTATGGAATTAAACACAATATTGAAAGATGAAGGCAGAACCAAAATAATGCTAAAACTTCTTCTCGAAAAACATAAAGTGAGCATCTTATTACCAGGTGCATACTCAATTGCTCCTCAAGTAATTTATGAAATATCTAATTTAAGCTGGATTAAAGGCGTAGAAATTAATACAAATAACTTGCTTATATAAAAAAGCTTTATATAATGAAATATTTAATCGGTATTAAAGGAAGATATAGTGAATCTTTATGAATTTACTTTTATAGCACAACAAGGATTGTTACAGCAAGAAGTAGAGGAGATGGTCCAAGAGCTAGCTGTTTCATTGAAAAATATTAAAGCAGATATTATGTTCCAGCAAATCAGGGATATTCTGAAAAAAGGAAATGACAAGCTTACAAAACAAGAGTTAGAAGTGCGTGCTGAGGACATTAAAGAAAGTCTAGTTGCTTACTCTGATTTCTTGGAAGATCTTACAAAAATTTTATGGGTTGAATTAGAAGAAGATCTTTCAAATTTGAAAGAAGTGAAGTCAAAAATCGATAAAGAGTTGAAAGATGACCTAAAAGATTTAGGAATAACGCAAGATTTTACAAAATTTCTAGGAGGCAGTACTAAAAGTGCGTTTATCCATAACGCAGTAAATGCTTTGAAGAGAAATATTTCAGAACATCTAATAAAGATTTTTCAAGATATTTTGAAAGATTTTAGAATAAACGGTCCAACTCAATCGAGCAAAGCGTTGGAAATGCTTTTGAAAAACATTGAAGCATCAGGATTAATCAAGTATGAACATTGGGGTCTTTTGGATTTTGCATATCACAAAAATAAAATGAAGAGCGGTCATTATTGTATAATGTGCATAAGTTCTACTGCAAGCATTCTGGATGAATTTATGCGTAGAATGAAACTTAATGAGAACGTTATTCGCCACTTTCCTGTGCAGGTTGATAAAATTTTTGAAGGTAAATCTCATATGATGAATAAACAAATTGAGGAGCAAAGCGCATAATGATGAAAAGACGAAATAGTTTTAATAATTCTTACGTATCTGTAAATAATAGGACTGGCTTTAGGCGTTCTAAAGTTTGCCCTCTTGCTGCGTCTAAAGATGAAGACATAGATTATAAGAATATAGATTTATTATCCAAGTTTACCTCTGACTATGGTAGGATATTACCTAGAAGATTAACAGGCGTATGTGCAAAAAAACAAAGGAAGTTACGCTTAGCGATCATAAGGGCACGTTTTTTAGCTCTTATTCCTTACTGTACTAAAAAAGTTTAGGTAATTTATGTTGATAATTTTAAAGGAAAATATAAGGACTTTAGGTAAGCTTGGTGAAGTTGTCAAAGTTAAACCAGGTTATGCACGTAATTTTCTTTTTCCACAAAGAAAAGCGGTGAAAGCTACCAAGGAAAATTTAACAAAGCTAGAGGAGCAACGTTTATTACTGGAAGAAGAGAATATAAAAAGATTAAATGTAGCAAAAGAGCTTGCGTTGTCACTACATGATAAGTTTGTGGTATTAATAAAGCAAGCTTCAGAGGATGGTAAAATTTTTGGTTCTGTAACAACACGTGAAATTGCGAAAATTTTACTACAAGAAGGACATGTGATAGATCACCGTAGTTTATCTTTTGGTGGAGTAAGCATCAAAAACTTGGGTGAATACCAAGTAAACGTAGAATTACATAGTGAAGTAGTAGTACCAATTACTATATACGTCGTGAAATCCGAAACAGATGCAAATGAGCTAAGGCAAGTAAAATTGCAAAATCAGAAGTCTGAGCAACAAGAGGCAGAGCAAGATGCGAATAAAGAAGCTACTGATGGTGATGATAGCTGATCAAAGATGATCCCTTGTTATAGTCGTAAAGAAATGTCTGCCATGGCTAAGCTGGTGTCATCCCAGTGCTTCCCTCATGTCATCCCAGTGCGTGACACTGGGATCCAGTTTATTTCATCATGGACATTATTTTATGCTTCTAGAATCCGTTGTCCATTGAATAATTTGCAAATACTTTTATATCTGGATTCCAGTGTCACGCACTGGAATGACACCATTATTGGAATAAATCAAAAATGATTCCCCGCTATAGCAGAAAAGAAATGTCTTCCATTTGGGAGGAAAATAATAAATTTAATATATGGCTTAAAATAGAAAAATTAGCGTGTGAAGCTCAAGCAAAGTTAGGAGTGATTCCGAATAATATTGCTGAGAACCTCTCTGGTGCTATTGAATTTGATGTTGAATGTATCAACGAAATTGAATCCATTGTAAAACATGATGTTATAGCTTTTCTGACATATATTGCTAAAAAAGCGGGAGTTGATGTTCGTTATCTTCATTATGGAATGACAAGTTCTGATGTTTTGGATACATGCCTTGCGGTGCAACTGAAAGAGTCCTGTGATATTTTGCTCGAGAATCTAAAAAATTTACTTGCAGCATTGAAAAAAAAAGCTGAGGACTATAAAGATATTGTTTGTGTTGGACGCAGTCACGGAATGCATGCAGAACCAACAACTCTTGGAATAAAATTTGCCAGATTTTATGCTGAATTTAAACGCAATTATCAGAGATTAATTAGCGCGCAAAAAGAGATCTCAATTTGTAAAATATCAGGTGCAGTAGGCAATTTTGCAAATGTTGATCCGTTTGTTGAAGAATATGTAGCGAAAGAAATGGGACTCATACCTGAAACCATATCATCTCAAATCATTCCTCGTGATAGACATGCCATGTTCTTTTCAGTTTTGGGAGTAATTGCAAGTTCAATAGAAAATGTTGCTGTTGAAATTCGTCATTTGCAAAGAACTGAAATCGGCGAAATTTCTGAGCATTTTTCCACTGGGCAGAAGGGAAGCTCTGCTATGCCACACAAATGTAATCCTATTTTAAGTGAAAATCTGACTGGACTCTCACGTTTAATACGCAGTTATGTTTTTCCTGCGTTAGAAAATGTTGCATTGTGGCACGAACGTGATATATCACACTCGTCTGTGGAAAGATGCATTGCTCCTGATGCTTGTATAACAATGGATTTTGCTTTAGTGCGATTAACAGATTTGATAGATAAATTGGTGATCAATAAGGAAAACATTGAAAAGAACTTAAATTCTTCAAAAGGTTTAGTTTTCTCACAGCGTGTATTGCTTGAGTTAGTAAATAGTGGTTTGGCGAGGGAAGAGGCGTATAAAATTGTTCAGAGCAATGCAATGAAAGTGAAACAAAACAACAGTGATTTTCTGGCCGAATTGAAACAAGATAAACCCTTACTTAAGGTTATTAACTCGGAAAAACTTGAATCTTTGTTTGATTTGAAGTATTATACGAAACATATAGATCGTGTGTATAATAAGGTTTTTAATTAGGCTGAGTAGCTCAGTTGGTAGAGCAGGAGGATCATAATCTCTTGGTCGGGGGTTCAAGTCCCTCCTCAGCCACTCGAACTAAACTATGTTTAGCAAAGCAGTGCTATTGGTGAAACCCAGTGTCAGTTACTTGGAATGAGTTGTATATCCACTCAGGTGAGGAGACAATGGATAAGAGATTGTGAAAAGGGTTTAGCTTTTGGCCTATGATCTCTTTAAATGACAGAATTTCACTACAAAACTTAACTTTCTTCTATGCAGTTAGCTAAGTCAAGAAAGGTGAATCTATCTCTTGTTGTAAACGCAAGATCGACCACTTTACAATATTGTTCTTTATTCCAACTGAGGTGCTCTGGTAAGTGTGGAATTGATAGATCTTCAAATATTTTTTGCAGGTGTTTTGCAGGTAGTAAATTTTGCTTAATTAAACTGGAAATATTATGCCATTCTTTACAAATAATCTCTTGGATTTTTTGCTGCATAATTTGCTTCTGTTCAAAAGTTCTTACAAATTCGATATTATCAAAGTACTGAGTTATATGTTTTACATCTAAAGTGGTCGGTTTGATAATCGGGTTTTGTATTGATAATATCTTTTCCTGTAAATTAGCCATAGTAATCGTTGTGACAGCAATTTTTTCACCATGTAGTGAGGAATAATCTTTTGTTACCATTTCCATTGCGTGAGCTATCATATGCTCTCCTTGGCTTGCAGAATAGCTGCCTTTTGACATCACCATTCCAAGTCCTGAAATTAGTAGAACTTCCATAAGTAATAGGACCTCTTTTCCACTTCTTTTAGTAAGCGCCGTATATTCTCTTAGCAAAATTTGCTCCAAATCGTGAACAAGTGTAAAAGGTAATTCATTGTATTCTGTGCTAAGCAACAAATGAGATAGTAGCCAGTCAGCCTGAACTGTTGAACGACAAATGAAATCTGCAAATCCGCTTAATGTGAGGCGCAGTGGCGCATTGGCAAGTATGTCTATATCTATATATATTGCTCTTGGAAGATGTGCTTTGAACGATTTTTTATATCCATTTACTAATATTGAAGCATTTGCGGATGTATATCCATTCATAGAAGCGGCTGTTGGAAAGGATATATAATCTTTTTTCTCGAGGTAGCTTGCATATTTGCAGATATCGTTAACGGTGCCGCTACCAAATGCAACTATTAAGTCACTGTCTTTTACTTTGTTTCTCACTAGATTTACGGTTTCAAGAGAGGCAGCTCTGCTTGGTGTCATTTCTCTACTTGATGTCATCCCAGCGCGTGACACTGGAATGGCAGGTGGGGTTGGAATAATTAAATGAGAAATTTTATTAAATACGTTTTTGTTTAAAAGTTTTGCTGTATTTTCATCTGCAACTAGAAAGATGTCATTTCCGTGTTGTGTGCATATTTCATAGATATCATCAGCAAGGTGGTAATCTGTTATTACTTCCCTTAGAAAAGTTTGTTCGGTTTGATGTAATATTTGTTTTAAATAGTGCATAGAGTGTTTACAATATAGCAGTATAAGTATTTTAAGATTGACATGAAAATTGACCCTGTAGAGCTAACTAGGAAATTGATCTCTTTTGAGAGTATAACACCAGAAGACAGCGGGGCAATAGAGTATATAGCAACAATCTTCAAGAAGAGCGGCTTTGATTGTGAGATTTTAGAATTTGGTGATAAAGTTAAAAATCTTTATGCGAAATATATAAATGGAGTACCAAATTTGTGCTTTGCTGGGCACGTTGATGTTGTACCACCGGGTCAGTTAAAAGATTGGGCATTTGGTCCATTTAAACCAGAAGTGAGGGATGGAATGCTATATGGAAGAGGGGCCGCTGATATGAAAAGCGGAGTAGCTGCATTTATTGCTGCTATGGTAAATTTGATTGCAGAGAAGTTTCAGTTCAATGGTTCAATAAGTGCATTGATTACCAGTGCTGAAGAAAGCATGGAAGAATATGGAACAAAGGCAGTTTTGGAATGGATGAAAAATAAGCAGAAAAAGATAGATTTTTGTGTGGTTGGCGAACCAACCAGTAGTGAGAAATTAGGTGATACCATAAAAATAGGCAGAAGAGGTTCTGTAACATTTGAATTAATTTGCCATGGAAAACAAGGGCACGTTGCCTACCCAGACCTAGCAGACAATCCAATATATAAGGTAATATCGATATTGAGTAAGGTAAAAAATACTACTTTTGATCATGGTAATAAATATTTTCAGCCTTCACATTGCGAAGTTACTACTATCGATGTTGGAAATAATACTAGCAATCTAATACCTGGCTCAGCAACTACACGTTTTAACATTCGATATAACAATGAACAAACACCGGGTGGCTTATATAAGCTGATTGATGAAATATGCTCCAGTGTAACTAACGATTATAAACTTTCTATGCATAGCAGCAGGGACGTTTTCCTCTCTACTCCCGATAGAAATACTGATATTATGCTTGATGCAATAAGTAAGGTTACCAACATTGATGCTATACTTAGCACAAGTGGTGGCACATCTGACGCTGCGTTTATCAAAGATGTTTGTCCAGTGATTGAATTTGGTATAATCAACAAAACTGCACATCAGATAAACGAATGCGTATCAGTAAACGATATACACAAGTTAACAGCTATATATAAGGAATTTATAGAAAATTATTTCAATCCCACTAATAAAATATTGAATCAGGTCAACGTAGTTAGTAATATATCTAGTGGTCCATTGTTAGCTTAGATGTAATCAGATCTCTTGCATAACTGTTGTTTGAATAATAACTTGTATCATTCCAGCAAAATGTGTCAAGTAAGTTTTTTCGTTTCTATAGCTACTTGGATGACAAAAAAAGAAATACTAGACTTTATACCTTTTGCACTCAAATTCACATAAATCATGAATTATGCACGTTTCACACGAAGGTTTCTGTGCTTTGCAAACATATCTACCATGCAAAACTAGCCAATGATGAGCATAAAGCAGGTATTTTTTGGGAACCACATTTAAAAGAGATTGTTCTGTTTTAAACACATCTTTTTCTTTCACAAGCCCGATTCTATTGCTCACTCTAAAAACGTGAGTATCAACTGCCAATGTTGGAATGCCAAGCCCCGAATTTAAGAACACATTAGCGCTCTTTCTTCCCACTCCCGGCAAAGACACCAAATCATCGAAATCAGTAGGCACTTTGCTATTGTACCTCTCAATCAATATTTTGCTGAGCCCGATTATGTTTTTTGCTTTGGAATTATATAAACCAATACTGCTTATGCATTTTCTTAGCTCACTCTGCCCAAAACTCAGCATTTTTTCTGGCGTATCAGTGATACTAAATAGCTCCTTTGTAATTTTATTAACGCTTATATCAGTTGTTCGCGCTGATAGAACTATCGCAACTAATAACGTAAAATCATTGGTATAATTCAGCTCTATTTTTGGTGCAGGATTTGATTGCTTGAATTTTTCAAATATCAGTTCTACTTTTTTTGAGTCCATGCATAGAGCTAAAAGCTTATACTACACTGGTTGCTGTGCAAATTCAATTCCTTTAGGCTTAGATAGTCCTTCAGCATTAACATCAGACATATCAGTTTTTACCTCATCAAAATTCCTCTCAGCAAATTCGCTTGCCACTTCCGCAAAACACTTTTTAATAAGAGGCATAACAATTGGCATTAACAGTTTTCGTGGATCATACCATCCTAACAGGTCAGTTTCCTTTTGTACCCTATCTCTTGGATCCTCTTCTAGTAAATCTTTTGTGTGCTTTTCAGCATATATTTCACAGCCTTTTGAGAAAACAGGAGCTAACATTTCAATTAATACTGCCAATAACAATAGTGAACCAAGTATGGTTCCACCAACAGTTAATCTATTAGCAATGAAATTTGTTGTAAGTAGATAAACAGAAAAAGCAGCTAAAGGATAGTTGATAAGAAGCTTACTGCCTAGCGCGATATAGTTCATTTTACTTATGAATTCATCAGTGGAAATTTCTGAATTTTTATACTTTTCCATATAATAATTCACTAATAAACCAAAGGCTCTACTAATAGCGATGTTAAATGCTATGATCCACCATGAAAAATAGCAACCTATAGTAACTGTAGTTAACAGGCCTAAGGGTAGAACACTAAGAGTCCGAATAAATAGTAAGGCATTTTTACGTTCTATAAATCTTAACGCTAATTCTTTTTTATCCTCATCTACTAGGTTCTTTTTTTCCTTTAGAGGAGAAATATAAAGAAATAGCCGTATACTAGGTTTTGATAAGCGTTTATTAAGCTCGCCAGGGTCTGACGGCCTAAAAAAACTGCCATAAATATCTCCTGAAAAACAGTATTCCACATCCTCTTCAAACGCACTATCATTCTTTTTTAATATAGAAGTCAATTCATCAAAATCTTTACCTATAGCTTCTTCACCAATCCCTAGTGTATCGAACAGCTTCTTTCTATAATGAAATTCACGTGCTGTTAAACGTCCATTACTTTCAGCACCAACACTGACTTTAACACAAGGATTTCCTGACTCTAAAGGTTCAATGTACTTTTTTAGCTCTTGATAAGCTTTATAAATCTGATCAAATCTATTTTTGTCTCCACCTTTGTCAGGATGGTTTACAAGTATCAATTTATTATATTGTTTTTTCAGAAACTTGCTAAGAGCTTGATAATCCTTACCTACAATTTGTTCAGCTTTTATCTCTAGTACGTTAAACAGATCATTATTATCATAAAACTCCTGACCAGTTAACTTAAAATGTTGACTCATTACTACACCTCACATAAATACACGATACTAT
Organism: Wolbachia endosymbiont (group A) of Tromatobia lineatoria; assembly: GCF_964028565.1. Taxonomy (NCBI): domain Bacteria; kingdom Pseudomonadati; phylum Pseudomonadota; class Alphaproteobacteria; order Rickettsiales; family Anaplasmataceae; genus Wolbachia; species Wolbachia endosymbiont (group A) of Tromatobia lineatoria. The sequence goes on along the minus strand of NZ_OZ034791.1, from coordinate 244,907 downwards.
TAGTATAATATATTTAATGTTTCACACAAGCATAAAAATATCAAGCAACCACTAAAAGAAGAAACCCTCTTTCCCATCATACAAATACAACTTATCCATTCTCACCACATCAAAATTATGTTCCTCAAATTTGATTAGCAAGTTATTCACATCACTATTTGTAATTTCATTATTTGCAATGAACCTGCAGGTTATTTGGTCACTTGAAGACTTTGAACTTCCTGGCCAAATCGCAAGGCCTTTTGAATATATTGCTATAATCTGCGGATTACTTGTTTCAAACAACTTCACTATTTGGTCAAAGTCAGCCGGCTTACTCCAGGCAAGCGTTATATCGCTACCCACTAGTTTTTTAATCTTATAATCCTGTTCATAATTATCCTGTATTTTATCCACTTTACTATTTGGATCACTGCCAATTATAAGCTCAGATAATGTTTTCGGTTTTTTTCCTAGATTGTCTATAACAGCTTCTGCAAATTCTTTTGTACCAACTTTCTGTTTACTTCTTTTCTCCTTATATAAATCGGCAGTGTGTATTCCATCCTCCAAAGTCTTGAGCCATGCATCGTAGATTAGTTTTGCAGTACCCACTTGACCTATGTAAATTAGCATATGCACTGCAGCATTTAAAAGACCAGAAGGATTGGCTATGTTTTTTCCTGCAATATCAGGGGCAGAACCGTGCACTGCTTCAAACATTGCGTATTCATTCCCGATGTTGCTACTTCCGGCAAGCCCCACAGATCCAGAGGTTTGTGCGACTATATCTGATAATATGTCGCCATATAAGTTCTCGGTTACTATAACATCAAAATTCTCCGGTTCTGTTGCAACACGCGCCATTCCAATATCAACTATATAATGTTCTGCCTTTATATCTGGGTATTCCTTTGCAATGCGATCAAACGCGGCATGGAAAGTTCCGTCAGTCATTTTCATGATGTTATCTTTAGTCAGGCAAGTTACTTTTTTTCTGTTGTGTTTTTTTGCATATTCAAAAGCGTACCTGCATATCTTCTCTGAGCCAGATCTAGTAATAATTTTAGTGCATTGGTAAGAGTCACCAGTGAGCCTATGCTCTATTCCGGTGTAAACGTCCTCTTCATTTTCACGTATCACTACGATATCAAACTTATCGAATTTATTTTCTATAACAGGATGATATGAAATGCATGGTCTGATATTTGCATACAACCCTAGATTTTTTCTGAGTGCAACGTTTAAGCTTTTGTGCCCTTTACCTTGAGGAGTTGTTGTTGGAGATTTTAATAATATTTTTGTCCTTTCAATTGATTCCCAACCACTTGGAGAAATTCCGTGAGACCATTCTTTACTGTAAACACGCTCCCCTATTTCAATAATATCTATTGAGATTTCCGCTTCTGCTTCGCGCAATATCGACAGCACCGCTTCCATGATTTCTGGTCCGATACCGTCGCCATATGCAACTGTGATTAGTGTTGACATAACTTCCCTAGTTATAAATGATTTAATATTAATTTAAATAATAGAGTGGCACAAGTAGCTAATATTACCCAAGTTAGTATATTTACGGTTATTTAATAACGTATTTTTATATCATATGATGATATTATGAAATATAGGTGGGGTTATGAATACTGAAATAAATGTTAAAGTAAATTATGTAGGATTTACAAGGCGTATTGTAGCAGAAATACTTGACCTCATCATATTTTCCCCTCATTTTATCTTCGGTTTTATCTATGGTGTATTCATCGTATCATTACAAGATCAAGATAAAGATAAAGACTCTTTTCAGGAACTTGCACAACTAGCAACAGAAATACCATTTATAGTTTCTACAGTGGTCGCAACATTAGTACTAACAATATCCAAAATATTAATGGTAACAAAACTTGGTGGTACCCCAGGAAAACTATTGTGTGGTATGCATATTAAAGATGCTAATGCATTTACAAATGTTACCCTTATGCAAGCAACAATAAGATGTATTTCTAAGGGAAGCATCTGGATTATTTTTCGCTTTTTCCTTCATCTGCATTATCATGGTTATACTTTTCTATATCTTTTAATTGTGCTAATTTTATTTTTGTTTGCAGTATTTGATCAACGCAAACAGACTTTTTACGATAAAATTGCAAAAACAGTAGTGATAGACTATAAATCTAGTTGATATTTTTCTTTATAGGTAGTACATGGATAAAAAAGTAAACTACTCAACGATGACAAGACGTACTCTAGCATTTATAGTTGATTGTATTTTATTTATCGCAATACCATTTGGTTTAATGGCGGTGGATTTCTCACTTACACACGCAATACAAGGGATCATGGGTGCAATAATTGTAATCACCACGATTGTATTTTCTTTATTTTTAATGATACCATGTATATTTCATATATTCATGCTAGTAAAATTTGGCGGCACTCCAGGACACTTGTTATTTAGCATGCGGTGTAAAAGATAAAGATACATTTGAGTCAATCACTACAATGCAAGCAATGAAAAGGACTATAGCTCTTTTTATAATTTATTGCATATCACTTTGTAATCCCATTTTATTCTTAGCTATACTAATCTTAGTTTTAGTATGTGCAGTAGGTGATGAACATAAACAAGCTTTTCACGACAAAATTGCAAACACGGTAGTGATAGATTATAAACCTAGTTGATATTTTCCTTTAGCTGTCTGCCACCAAGGGTGTCATTCCAGTGTCACGCGCTAACTCAAGGTAAATTGCCAACTTAACTATAAATATATTTTGGTAAATCCAAATTATTTTAGCTATAAGAGCGTTTTACTTTTTGCTCAGCATATCCATCATAACTGGCTTACTTTTAGTGATTCATGGAGTTAAAAAAGTCAGCATTGCTCTTTGTTAAAAGTAGTTTGTCACGTAAAAATTCCATTGCTTCAACGGGTCCCATAGGATTGAGTATCCTACGCACCACCCATATTTTATTTAGTATAGCCTTATCAACTAATAGCTCTTCCTTCCTTGTTCCGGATTTTGTAATATCAATAGCTGGAAATATACGTTTATCAGAAAGTTTTCTATCAAGTATGATCTCAGCATTTCCTGTACCTTTAAACTCTTCAAAAATAACTTCATCCATTTTTGAACCAGTCTCTATAAGAGCTGTGGCGATTATAGTTAAAGAACCCCCATTCTCAATATTACGAGCTGCTCCAAAAAAGCGTTTTGGTCTCTGCAGTGCGTTTGAATCTACACCACCAGTTAGAACTTTCCCAGACGAAGGAATAACCGCATTATAAGCACGTGCAAGTCTAGTAATATTGTCAAGTAGAATTACCACATCTTTTTTATGCTCAACCATTCTTTTAGCTTTTTCTATTACTATTTCAGCAAGCTGTACGTGACGGTAAGCAGGCTCATCGAATGTAGAACTTACTACCTCACCTTTTACAGAACGTATCATATCTGTTACTTCTTCAGGTCTTTCATCTATAAGTAACACTATTAATTCTACTTCAGGGTGATTTATAGCTATAGAGTTAGCCATTTGCTGAAGCAATACAGTTTTTCCTGTGCGAGGTGGAGCAACTACTAACGCTCTTTGCCCTTTTCCAAGAGGAGCTACTATATCTATAGCACGCATGCTTAAGCCTTTTTTATCATCACCATTATTACACTCAAGTACTATGCTTTCCTCAGGATAAAGAGGAAGCAAATTATCAAAATGGACGTACTTTCTTAATTCACTTACTTCAGTAGAGTTTATACTTTGAACCTTAGTTAAAGTAAAATATCTCTCTTTATCACCAGGTGGCCTTATTTCTCCATATGCCATATCTCCTGTACGTAAATTAAACTTCTTTATTTGCCCGTTAGAAATATAAACATCATCGGTACTTGGGGCATAATTTGCACTTGCTGAACGTAAGAAACCAAAACCATCAGGCAATATTTCCACTATTCCACTCCCTGTGGTTATGCCTCCTTCTTCACTCATTTTTTTCATTAAGCTGAATATTATTTCCTGCTTTAGCATTCTACCATTGCTTTTACCGTTAGTTGAAATTTTTCTTTCTTCAGCTAACTCTAACAATTCTTCTGCTGTTTTCTCTTTTAATTCGCTCAGATCTAATGTTTTTCTGTTTTTCTCAGTACCTTCATTGACCATCTGTTTTACTGTATCGTTATTGTAAATTTGCTCACTTTTTTCAGGTTGAGCTGTAACCTTTCCTTTTGCCAAAACATCTTCATTGATTGTTGTCATAATCCTCCAAAAATTTTAATTGATGCTTACTAACCTAAAATGTGACTATAAGATAATAAATTAGGCTGAATTAGTTTCAGTGCGTATTAAGCTTAATTATCATTAAACCCCGTACTTTACTTACATTATACTAATAAACACTAGCAAGTCAAGTTAATTTAATGTTAACAAAACACAAAAATTTGAGGATTTTCAATAGCTATTCTTTATATTTTTTTAACCTTTCTTGCTTCTCCTCTTCTACTTTTGCTTTTTCCACTTCTGCTTCTAAATTTTCTTGACTACATAAGCCGAGTAGTACAGGATCTTGGGGTTTTATATTTTGCATGTTATGATGAGATCCATCTCTTACCTGCTCAACTGTGTAATTTGTTGTACTAATTAATTTAGCTATAACGTTATTGTCCAAGATAGGAAATTTTTTTACTAAATAATAAATCGCATCAGGTTTATCTCTACGTCTTGCCGTAGAGGCAAAGCCAAGAATGCTACCAATCGCTTTACTCCTTTTTTTTATATTTTTTATAATCAAATTTGGTACACGATTTGGATTTTTTTTGCAATCATCGATTTCTTTTTCAGTAATTATTCCAGAAATAATAGGGTTATATTTTTCTACTTCTATTTCCTCATCAGCTATGTCTTGTACTTCTTCAAGGGCCAATCTGCAACATTGTGCTATTTGATTAAAAGTTAAACCAGTGTTGTCTACTAACCAAGCAGCTATTTGCACTAGAAACTGTTTATTTCTATCGTTATTGCCCTTAGAAGATTCCATTGACATCAAAAAAGCATCTCCCATTTAAAGTATCCCTTACTGTTATACAGAGCTAAAATATAAACTATTAAAACTAAAAAAGCATTAATTTTGTCATTCAATAACTTTTTGTTTGTCACTTCCCACCTCTTAAGTTAATTAAATGCGCTTACCTTTAAGCATATTTCAAACAAAATATTTCCCCTTCCTAAGGTATAGTATAACTCAGTTAAACATATGTTCCTATTTAAGATTAGAGAGTTAAATTTTAAGTTAATATATTGTAATATTATATATATTAGCTAATAAAGCAACAGGTTTACAAGCATTAAATTATCACTATTCTATAATTAATCATTAATTAACTGGGTTTAAAATGAATATTAAAAATTTTTTCACTAAAGTAACCGTTGTCCTTTTAGCTTGCTTGTTAATCTTCATGGGAATTGGCAACCTTTTATCAGGTGATGATGAAAAAGAAGAGGTAGCTAGGGTTGGAAAAGAAGTTATAACGTCAGATGAGTATAAGTCGCTATATCAAAATTATGGAAAACAAATTTCTGGATCTGATGCGAGTAGAGAACAAGTAAAAAAGCTGAAATATGATTTGCTTAACGCACTTATAGAGCAAAAACTATTGTTTAACCTAACTAGTGAGCTGGGGTTGACAGTTGGAGAAGAATCTATAAAAAACCATATTAAAAACACCAAATACTTTCAAAATGATAAAGGTGAATTTGACAAAAATAAATTCTATGAAACGCTAAATGACCTGCATATGACAGAGAAAGAGTATATAGCAAAGCTAGAGAAAGTCCTGCCTGCAATGATGTTCATGACTTCATTATTTAAAGATAATTATCCAGTAACTTTTGGCGAGAAAATTGATGAGCAGATATACAAAAGTCGCTACCAAACTAGAGTAGTTGATATTGTTAAAATAACTGAAGATGCAGTTACAAACATTCCTGAACCAGATGATCAAGCCTTACTTGATTTGTACGAAAGAAATAAATCCCATTTTTATTATCCTGAGTATCGAACTGCGCAATATATTTCCCTAGGCCAAAAGTATTTTGAAGATCAAATCAAGATCTCAGATGAAGAAGTTGATGGTATAATAGAACAACAAGAACTTAAAAATCAAAGAGATATATTCAATGCAATATTTTCTACCAAAGAAGAAGCTGAGACAGCAAGAAGAGCATTTGAGGAGGGTAAAACAAGCTTTGAACAGATAGTAGAAGAGTTTGGCAAAGCAAAACTTGAGGAAACTAGAGTAAATAATATAACTAAGGATTTTTTACCAGAAGACGTGAGAGAGAAGGTATTTGCTCTTAAAGTAGGTGAAGTAAGTGAAGTTTTAGCAAGCAGTTTTGGTTGGCACATAGTAAAAGTGGAAAGTGCGCATCAAATCTCTGATGAAGACTTAGTTGATTTAAAAAAAGACATAAAGTCAGTTCTAACTAACCAAAAGTCTTTTGAAAGAGTCAATGATTTCATAAACCAAGTGAACTATAAGATATACAATGGTTCAGAAATTGAAGAAATATTGAGTGAATATAATTTACCTATACAAACTATTGGTCCAGTAGATGCGAGTGGAAAAGATCAAAGCGGTAATAACGTAGGAGATTCTGGTGATTTGATTTCTTTCATTTTTTCGCGAGAAAAGGATCAGAAAGGTTATTTTAAGGGCGTTGGGGACGCCGTTGTTAGTGTAAAAATCGTCGATATCTTTCCACCCAAATTGCAAAGTTTTGAAGAAGGCAAGGCATTAGCGGTAGAGCTTTGGCGTAGTGAGCTTATAAAAGAAAGAATGTTTAAATTCGGGCAAGAGGTTGCAGTTCAACTAAGAGAAAAAACAGATTTGGAAGAAATTCAAGGTGTGGAATTAGTTAAAGGTCAGCAGATGCACCGCAATAAAGTGGATCAACAAAACTACCCCTTTTCTTTTGTAGAAGAGATTTTCAATATGAAAACAACTGGTTCAGTGACAGATCCTATTCAATACAATAATGAAATTATAATAGGTGTTCTAAAAGAAATGCATTCATCAAATGGCAAATTAAACACGCTTGACACCGGAAAACGTGTGATGATATCGCTAAAAGAGCAATTAATTAGCTATCTGGAATCAAAGTATAAAGTCGAAGTTAATCACGCTATACTTGATGATATATAATCAAAAATCTTATAAGCTGCTTCAAACGCATCCAGTGCCCAGACACACAACTGTACGAACATTGCGATTTGAGAGCAATCTTCACTAGAAAGGATGTCATCCCAGTGCCCAGACACTGGGATCCAGGAATTTTATTAAGTTGGTAAGCATAAAAGTAGCCGTTTTATGTTAAAATACAACATTTTAATGATTAAAAAAAGGCTGGATTCCAGTGTCAAGCACTGGAATGACACCATTTGCTGTGCAATTTACCTTCAAAAATGAATGTTCGTATAGCTGTGCGCCCGGCACTGCCCTACATTATTGGTAATTATATTATAAGGTGCAAAAGCTGTATAATTCATTTGACTTAAAACGGCTCATTGTATAAAATTGTGGCTAATATATGAATAAAGGTTAACATGGCAGTTAAAATAAGGTTGGCGAGGTTTGGCGCAAAGAAACGCCCTTTTTATAGGATAGTTGTAGCGGATTCACGAGCACCAAGAGATGGGCGTTTTATTGAGAAAATAGGACAATATGATCCAATGTTACCAAAAGACAATAAAAATCGTGTTGTGGTGAAAGCTGATAGATTAAAACATTGGCTAAGTGTAGGCGCGCAGGCAACTGAAAGAGTACTGTGGTTTATCAAAAAAGGCATAGTAACTTTAGAAACAGAACCAAAGAAAACAGAAAAGAAGAAAGTAGAGAACGAGAAAGCACAAGGGCAAGAGGCATAAGTCTCTTAAAATGCTAAATACTGATTTAACAAACAGCGATAAATTAGACGATATTGTATCTTCTGATTTGTCAGCTATGAATGACTTTGTCTTCAAAAATGTCAATGATGAAGATGCTAAGCTTGCTACTGATATTATATCTCATCTTGTTAGGTCAGGTGGAAAAAAAATAAGGCCTAAACTAGTTTTTATTATATGTAAAATGCTAAACTATTCTGGGGAGAATAGGATCAACGTTGCTGCATCGGTAGAGTTTATACACAATGCTACTTTACTTCATGATGATGTGCTCGATGAAAGTGAGGCACGCCATGGAGTTAAAACAGCGAATAAGATTTGGGGAAATAAATCAAGCATTTTAGTTGGTGATCTATTGTTGACTCTAGCATTTAGATGGCTTATAGAGTGTGGAAATTTAAATATTCTCTCTATTTTATCTAAAGCATCGCATTTACTTGTGAAGGGTGAAATAAAGCAGATGACAGCACGCTTTGACCCCCACACAGGCAGGGAAAATTATTTTGATATCATTGGAGAAAAGACAGCATCTTTATTTTCTGCATGCTGTGAAGCTGCATCAACAGTATCTGGTGCAACAAATGACGAAACAGAGAGGCTAAAGAATTTTGGTTTTAATTTTGGTATGGCATTTCAAATAGTTGATGATATGCTCGATTATACTGCTAATCAAGGCACTTCTGGAAAGCAAGTCGGAAAAGACTTTTTCGAAGGTAAAGTCACCTTACCTGCTATTATAGCATACGAAAAGGGCAGTCCAGCAGAGCAAAAATTCTGGGAAAAATGCTTTTCTTCAGCTAGACACAATTTTGACCAAGCATTACACTATATTAATCACCATAATGCCATTCAGCTTTCTATGGAAAAAGCTAGACACTACATTAATATGGCACAAAATGATATTAGTACTTTTTCTGATTCTTTTTATAAAACTACTTTAATTAACTTTTTAAATGCGAGCATAGAAAGACGAATGTAGCTGGCGCTTGATATTTTCAGATTAATTGTTATATATTTATTAGATTCTTAAGGGTAATGATATGTCAGATAGCAGTAAGGAGAAAAAGAAGAAGTTTGCTGATATGGTAAGTAGGCAGAAAGGTGACGACCAACAAAGTGATAACCATAAGCAAACTGATGATTTAAATGAAGATCTCAATACATTAAAAGAACGTGCAGTTCAGCTTGAAGATCATTTACGCCGTGCTGTTGCAGATAATGAAAACGTCAAACGTATAATGCAAAAGCAAATTAGCGATGCAAGTGACTACGCAGTCACAAAACTTGCACGTGATATGATCGACTCGTGCGACAATTTAAAAAGAGTAATGGAAATTTTGAAAGACGGTGATCCTGTTCATGAGGGGATTAAAGTAGCTTATCAAAAAATTATAAATGATCTAAAAAAACATGGAATAGAGGAAGTAGATCCACTTGGTGAGCTTTTTGATAGTAATTTACACCAAGCTGTTGTGGAAAGAGAAGACAATGAAAAAAAGCCTGGCACCATTGTAGAAGTACTACAAACTGGTTATACTATCAAAAATAGGTTGCTCCGTCCTGCAATGGTTATTCTTTCTAAGAAATCTGCTGATTGTGGAAGCGATTAGCATGAGGTAAATGTATAATGACAAGTATTGTCTTTTCAGGTATCCAGCCAAGTGGCGTACTACATTTAGGTAATTATCTTGGTGCAATCAAACAGTGGGTAGACTTACAGGATAAATACAAATCTCTTTTTTGTATTGTCGACCTACACGCAATCACAGCAAATAAGCTTCCCGCAAGTGAATTAAAAAGTAATATTTTCAAAACAGCAGCAGCTTATATTGCATGCGGAATAGATACAGAAAAGTCCATTATTTTTAGTCAGTCCACAGTTAGTGGTCATGCAGAACTGGGCTGGCTGCTTGGATGCTATACACCAATTGGTTGGCTTAATCGCATGACTCAATTTAAAGATAAAGCTGGCAGCGATAAACAAAAAGCCTCTCTTGGATTATATAGTTATCCAGTACTTATGGCTGCAGATATATTGTTGTATCAAACTAAATACGTTCCTGTTGGTGATGATCAAAAACAGCATTTGGAGCTTGCACGTGATATTGCATCAGCTTTTAACAATCATTATAAGCTGGATTATTTCATCGTACCTGAAATCTTAACTTTGGATTGCACATCAAGGATAATGAGCTTAAGGGATGGCACAAGCAAGATGAGTAAATCTGATCCTTCAGAACATTCGTGCATTAACCTTGATGATACGGATGACTTAATTGTCAAAAAAATAGAAAAAGCAAAAACAGATTCAATTCTAGGCTTTGCTACTTTAAAGTGCCGACCAGAAATAAGCAATTTGATAAACATTTATTCAGTGCTTAGTAATGTAAATGCAGAAAAAGTATGTGAAGAAGTGAACAAACATGACATGAAGCACTTCAAAAAAGAGTTAGCTGATTTAATTATCAGTGTTATATCACCCATACGTGAGAAAATGAATGATCTTTTAAAAGACCAATTCCATTTACATGAAATATTAAAAAAAGGCACAAAGAAAGCAGCAGAAATTGCAACCCATAATATAAAAGAAATCAAGGATATTATTGGATTTGCTCAATATCTGTAAGGTTCCAAAGTGTGATGGTGCGAATCGTCATACCGCCGCGGTATCTCAGCCGCTAACACGTAGCGGGATGACGGTTTTTCAAATTGTCGGTAAATCTAAGTCAGTTTAGCTATAGGCAGCAATTTTCTGTATTTATTTTAAGTTGAAGAAAGCTCAAATGAAAAATCGTGTTTTGCTAAAAATCACAGAATGCAGTCTGGTTACAAAATTCTCTAATGGTCTTAAATAAAACTTCCAGTGAATGATTGTCAGACATATTGTGCTCTGCTGATTTTATTAAGTGTACTTCAACATCGGTTGACTTAATTTTTTCAGCTAAATTCAATGAAGTTTGATAAGGAACATCTTTATCATTAATGCTATGCAGCAAGCGCACAGGACAGTTTATATCTATTGTCTTTTTGTTTAAAAGAAGGTTCTTTCTGCCATCTTCGATCAAATTTTTAGTTATTTTGTATGTACAATGCTCTGAAGTAAAATCTATTACACCTTTAGAATCTAGTTCTTCTTTTTGCTTGCCTGACAATTGCTTGAATATCAAATCTTCAGTAAAATCGGGAGCAGACGATATACCAATTAGTGCTGCAATTTTTTCTGGAAATTGAAGGGCAGTGAGCAACATCAGCCATCCTCCCATACTTGAACCTATAATTATTTGTTTATCGCTAGTTAATTCACTCATTACTTTAGCACAATTTTTTTGCCAATCACTTATCGTGTAATCAATAAAATTACCACTTGAATGACCGTGACCAAAATAATCAAATAGCACAAGTGCTACGTCATTTTCTTGGCAAAATTTGTAAATAGCAGTTGCTTTAGTTCCATCCATATTGGATGCAAATCCACCGAAAAAAACTACAGAAGCTTTCTTTCCTTGTAGCTTTCGATATGCTATGTGACCATTATTTCCATCAAACAATTTACAATAATCCATACTACTTTGGCAAAGCAACCGGGCTATCACTCAATTGATGCAAATAACTAACTAGATCTGCAATTTCTTGTGGATTGGAAATACCTGCAAATGCCATACGTGTACCTTTTATATAGGCTTTTGGGTTCTTTAAAAAGGCAAATAGCTCCTCATACCCCCATTTTCCACCTCTTTCAAGCACTGCTTTTGAGTAATTGAATGAGTTACCAAGATGGGCCTTTTTATTTCCAACTATGTTCCATAAGTTTGGTCCTACTTTATTCATTCCACCTTTCTCAAAACTATGGCAGGCTATACATTTTTTTGCTGCTGATTTACCTTTCTCAAAGCTAGCATTCTGCATGAGCGCTCCAATATCAAGCGCCACTTGCTCGATTTTTTGCTGGAACTCATTGCTGCCAGCAGCTACTATCGTTTGGTGTTCAATCTTATATTCTTCTGGACTGTAAAGCATATCAACTACATTACTAACTATCATAATGATTAGCCCAGAAAGTAAAATCGATGCTGCAATCTTATTAAGCTCCATAGTTAATTTTTATTAAGTAATGTTACTTAAATTATGCGAATATTTTCGCAAATAGCAACCAATTACCTTGAAGCTCGCTAAAGATGAGAGTCTCTATAGCTGACCCAAGAAAGGTTTTCCTACGTCCATACCGCCGCGAACCGTCATACCGCGATTCATTCGCGGTATCTCAGCCGCTAACAAGAGATCCCGCTAACAAGTAGCGGGATGACGAGGTTCACTGCCATTAAGTTAAGGAAAGAATGGTTAAAAACTGAACTAAAAAGTCAGAAATAATTAAGGATTTATGACAAATACTGAAACAGAATAGAGTAAACTTTAAAGCAGATAAACTCTGAAGTGTAAATTACTTAAGAAATAGTTTGTTTAGAAGTCATTTTACAGGAGCTATGGCAATAAGCTACCCAGTTATTATCAGAAGATATGAATACTACCTCTAGTCAAAATATGTGTTTTCTAACCCTTTTTTGGTAATTGAACGAACGAAGATAAGGTACCTTATGACGATCAACTTTCCTTCCCTTTCTTACCGCCAAAGTGTTCATCAAAAATAGCTTTGATAATTGATCCATAATGCAGTCAGTATCTGATTCCGTAGCAAAAATGTCGAAAGCCAAGTTTTTGATCGCGTTAAATGAGACAGATTTGTTAATGCTCCTCTTAAGCTTATCATCGGTTAAGTCCATATTCAACGCTTCTTCTACATCTTCTGTCATAACACTTTCTAGGTTGCTAATAAAGATAGCTGACCAAAAATCCTGTTTAACAGACTCAACACTTTTTCCTGTAAAATTTTCTAGACTTAGTCTTCCTTTGAGTTTTGCAAAAAATGTCTCAACTCCCCAGCGTAAAAAATATAACTCCTTAAATCCTCCAGTTTGAAACTTTTGTTCATCCATTAATGATGTAGCTAACACTTCAATTTCACCAGATGGCAGTACCACTTTGAAGCGTTATTCCACTATTTTCTTGTTTTATCTTACGCTGAGCACATATGGTAACCTCAACACTAGATGGGCTTTTTTCTTCAAACATAGCATTCACTTCATTAAAAGCCCAGAACAGATAAAATCTGTAAAACCAAAAAGAAACTCCCTCTTTACTTTATGTTCTTTGGGTATAGTGTTATGAAGAAGCGCTTCTGCAGCTATAACCGAAACAATCAATGGTGCTATAAATGCCCGTTTGAAAGCATGGTTTTGGGGGAAATGGTAAAACCATTGATGGAGTTCTTTTTGGGCTACCTCGTTTAGAAGATTGTATAACCTAACCGTCCCAAGCTGAAGTGCTTCTTATCATAATAATATAGGAGGGATTTTATATGGCAGAAGCAAAAAGTAAATTAAAAACAATAAACCTTGATGCAGCAGGGATTGATATTGGCTCGACTGTACATTATGTATGTGTACCTGAAGGAAGAGATGAACAACGTATCCAAAAATTTGGGTGCTTTACAGTAGATCTACACAACTTAGCAAAGTGGTTAAAAAAGTGTCAGGTTAGAACTGTAGCCATGGAGTCAACTGGAGTATATTGGATTCCCTTATTTCAAATATTAGAATCACATAAATTTGAAGTAAAATTAGTAAATGCGCGACATGTCAAAAATGTGCCTGGTAGAAAGTCTGATGTTCAAGATTATCAATGGCTGCAACAATTGCACAGCTATGGACTGCTTCAAGGATCATTTAGACCGGATAATCAAATGTGTGTACTGCGTAGTTACGTTAGACAACGTGCTAATCTAATTGAAAATGCAGCTAAACATACTCAACGTATGCAAAAAGCGCTAATTCAAATGAATATTCAATTACACAAGGTTATTAGTCATATTACTGGGATAACTGGTATGAAAATCATTGAAGCTATAATTGAAGGCGAAAGAGATCCTGAGAAATTGGCTAAATTCAGGGATGCACGAATAAAAAATGATCAGTCTACTATAGCAAAAGCGTTAGCTGGTGATTATAGAGAGGAACACTTGTTTGTGCTAAAACAAGAATATGCAGCATATACTTTTTTTCAAGAGCAAATAACGGGATGTGATAAAAGTATAGAAAATTACTATAAAACATTTGAAACAAAGTCGAATGAGAACAGGGCATTGAATAAGACACGAAAGAGAAAACAGAAGAATAGTCCAGATTTTGCCGTAGATGAAGATTTATATCGAATAACGGGGATGGATTTTACTAGAGTTCCAGGACTTGATGTATTAAGTATACAGGCTATCATTTCAGAAACAGGTATAAATCACAATAAATGGAGGACAGAAAAGCATTTTTCTTCCTGGCTCGGATTAAGTCCTGCTAATAAAATTACAGGAGGGAAAATTATTGGAACAAGAACTCGTAAAGTTGTTAATCGTGCTGCAACTGCCTTGCGACTTGCTGCTCATTGTGTATCAAGAAGCAACACTGCACTTGGTGCATACTGCAGGAGGTTAAAGAAGCGACTAGGGATACCAAAAGCGATCACTGCTACAGCAAGGAAATTAGCATGTATTTTTTATAATATGCTAAAATATGGACAAGAATATGTAGAAAAAGGAATGAACTATTATGAAACACTCTACAAAGAGAGAGTAGTCAAAAATTTGACTAAAAAAGCAAAGGAATTTGGTTATATACTAATGAAAGAGGAGCCGATAGATGAAGAAGGTTCTTAGGAGTTTCTTAGAAGATGATCTGGGACATCGAATGACATAAGCAATTTTTCTTTTTGTAAGGCTAGAAAGAAATTTATAAGATAAATATACAAATCAGTAAGTCATTAGTATTTACAACTTTAAGCATTTCATCTGCTAAGTTAATTTCATGAGTGTTACCTCTATCTAACACTGACCTTATGGCAACATTATTTAGCACATCTTAACAAACCGCAAAGGTTGCACTTGCATAATCACCTAAATCTTTTGGTTTTTGGTTACGTATTTTTCTTGAGCCAAATTCATTTTTTATTTCAACGCTTGTTGGTAAAATGATTTTGGAGGCATCAAGAGCTAACACTCTAAAGCCAAAACAAGTTTTAAATTTTTGGTCTTGGTAGTACAAGGAAACCACACCTTCGTTAATTTCTGAAAATGCACTGTGTTTCATTTTTTTTCTTGCTTGACTAAAAGCACTAGCAGTAACGGTATAGTCTTTTTTCCTATATAAAATAAATTCGTTTAGTATTACTTGCAGCGACTTTACACTTTTTCTTAAAATTAAGATAAATATGTCAATAAAAGATAACTTCCTCTTTCTCATAAAATCTTTTGAAGATGATTTATGGGATTCTATAAATTCTAGACTTGCCAATTCATTTTGAATAAATTTTATTACTGCCTTTTTTACTCATACTACCTTTAAACTTATTGGTATAAATCATTATCCCATAAAATCTATCTTTTTTCCTTAACTTAATGGCAGTGAGACGAGGTTATCGTCATGCCGCCACGAACCGTCATACCGCGATTCATTCGCGGTATCTCTTAGCCGCTAACAAGTAGCTGGATGACGATTGTCAGGGTGTAATCCCAGTGTCCCTATGATGTCATCCCAGTGCCCAGACACTGGGATCCAGGAAAGTTTGCTTGTAAGCAAGCAAACTAGCACAGAAAGTGGTTACAACATTTTCGATGAGATTATATGGAAAACTGGATCCCAGTGTCAAGCACTGGGATGACAAAAAAAGGAGCACTGGAATGGCACCATTTGTTATGTTTAACAAAGTTCGTACTTAGCTTCATGTTAGCCATAAATATTTAAGAAATTTACCAAATGGAAAAAAAGGCAAAAGAAGCCCCATGGTTAACTAGTTCTGACACTGGTTTCCATCCAAGACGGCAGTAGCCCCTTCGGTGTCATTCCAGTGTCAAGCACTGGAATGACAAAGGAGAGCAGTGTCAGCTACTTGGATGACACCTTTTTTCTACTTAGTGTGGGTTATACAAGAAGTCTATTGTATGGCTATTGCTGGTCGTATATTACTTATAGCTTATCTATTCAAATTGCAACTTTGTTTTTCATAATTAATTATTGACAGAAATTATTAATTGGGTTATTATTAAATTATCGTTAACAAGTGAGGCAAAGAAATGATGATATCCAATAATTCTTCATTGCTAAAAGATAGTCAGGAGCTTACTAAAACTAAGCAGACTATATGGAAACCTTTAATTGCTGTTTCATTATTATCTATATTTAGTTTCATATCTGGTCAATATCTTCCTTATGTTATTATAGCAGTTTCTGGTTCTGGTCCTATTGCAGCAGTTCCTTTAGCAATTTTTGCTGTTTCTACGGTTGTTGCACTTATTTCAGTGACATATCTTGTTAAACTGGCTA
Source organism: Wolbachia endosymbiont (group A) of Tromatobia lineatoria (assembly GCF_964028565.1). Taxonomy (NCBI): domain Bacteria; kingdom Pseudomonadati; phylum Pseudomonadota; class Alphaproteobacteria; order Rickettsiales; family Anaplasmataceae; genus Wolbachia; species Wolbachia endosymbiont (group A) of Tromatobia lineatoria. Next base: position 228,574 of record NZ_OZ034791.1, on the reverse strand, counting down.
TTTCTAGAGATGATAATAAGAAAGAAGTAGGTCTTAATGGACAGAAATTCGGCCATACTCCATCTCAAGAACCACAAAAATTTGTGTGTAAAAATTGTACTAATCTGGAGAATAAATCAAATGTACCTACTCCTCAATCACCTCCAGTAACGTTTGGAACACAACCAAATCCAAGTGTCAGTGTACCACCGCCGCCACCTCCTCCATTGCCACAAGATGCTGCACTACCACCTCCGCCTCCGCATTTTTTTACAGCTTCCAAGCGTACGGAGCAACCTAAGAATGATGCACCGAAGAAGGCTGGTGAACCTGAGAATAATAATCATTCTACTCTGTTTGAACAGATAAGAGGAGGTACTACGTTAAAAAGAGTGGGCAGCAACAAAATTTTACAAATGAATTGAAAGCAAAATTAGAAAGTAGTGGGGGCACTGACAAAAAAGAAACACCAGAAGAGTTTGCTGCAAGAATAGATAGGGAGCAAGCAGAGAGAAAGAAGTCGGATGATAATGATTCAGATTGGACAAAGAGACTTAAGGAGAGAGCAGCAGTCATGCAATTCTCAGATAGTGAAGAGGAGTCACCGGTACCGCCAAGTTCGTGTGTTGATTCACCACAAGTAAATAATGTTGACTCAGTGGATAATGAGGTGCAAGATTCACCTCCTCTTTCTGTTGAGGATCGCATAGCACAGTTTGGTGGAAAAGCGTTGCGATGCCAAAAGGAAAATGTTGTACAAGGACTATGATAACTATGAAATGGTCAGCCATGCACTTCCCTTCCTTTTCAAAATAAGTTTACCTACAGGTCTGATTGTATTAAGATTACTTAATACAATCAGATCTATTATATGCGCTTATCCAAATATTACCTGCCAACTCTAAAGGAAAAGCCTGCCCATGCTAAAATTATCTCCCATCAATATTCTTTGCGTGCAGGTTTAATAAAGCAGATAGCATCTGGCATCTATACGTGGTTACCACTTGGTCTCTTAGTGCTTAAGAATATTGAAGATATTATCAGAGATGAAATGAACAAATCCGGTGCTATTGAAGCATTAATGCCTTGTGTGCAACCAGCAAGTCTTTGGCGAGAATCAGGGCGTTACGATGATTACGGTAAGGAAATGCTACGCATAAAGGATAGGCATGAGGAAGATATGCTTTTTGGTCCAACGCATGAGGAGATAGCAACTGATTTAATTAGAGATGTGGTAAAAAGTTACAAAGATTTGCCACTTTGTTTATACCAAATTCAATGGAAATTCCGTGATGAGGTAAGACCACGTTATGGTGTTATGAGGGGCAGGGAATTTTTGATGAAGGATGCATACAGTTTTGATGTAGATTACGAAGGTGCACTGAATTCATATAATTTGATGTACAAAACTTACATAAAAATCTTCAAACGCATGGGATTTACTCCAATTGGAGTTCGAGCTGATACGGGGCCAATTGGAGGAAATTTGAGCCACGAGTTTCATATATTGGCAAACACTGGTGAGAGCACTTTATATTATGACAATAAATTTTCTGAACTACTAGAGAGTGAAGATATTGAAAGTTTAAAGAGTATATACGCAGTTGCAGATGATATGCATGATCCTGAGACTTGCCCTATATCACAAGAGCAGTTAAATGTTAGTAAAGGTATTGAAATAGGGCATATTTTTTATTTTGGCGACAAATATTCAAAGCCTATGAAGGCAAGTGTTACTTCTCAAGATGGAAAAAATGTCAATATACATATGGGTTCGTATGGCATTGGGGTTTCAAGACTTGTTGGTGCGATAATAGAAGCTTTTCATGATGATAAGGGAATTATCTGGCCGGAGGAGGTAGCTCCTTTCAGAATTGGTTTAATCAATTTACAAACGAAAGTAACGGAGGCTGCAGATAAAATATACAAAGCTTTGAAGAGCGATGAAGTGCTTTACGATGATACGGAAGGAAGTGTAGGAGTAAAATTTTCTAGAATGGATCTGATAGGCTTGCCGTGGCAAATAATTGTCGGAAAGAAAGCAGTAAGTGAAAATATAGTTGAAGTAAAAAATAGAGCAACTGGAGAGGTAAAGGAAATGCAGATTGAGGAAGCAATAAATCACTTTAGCGCAAAATGATACACGGTATCGGCACTGACATAGTATATATACCAAGAATATTGAGAATATTACAAAAATACGGGGAAAAATTTCTCAATAGAATCTACACTGAAAAGGAAATAGAGCTAAGTAGAAAGTATAATAGTCAAGAAATGCGAGCAAGGTATTTTGCTAAACGCTTTGCAGCAAAAGAAGCTTTTGTTAAAGCACGAGGTAGTGGTCAGGGTATTACAATGAAAGATATAGAAATATACAATGATGTAAGAGGCAAGCCATATCTTACCGTTAGCAAGGATTTTATCTCCAAAATTCATCTTTCTTTAAGTGACGATGGAGATTACGCTACTGCATTTGTTGTAATTTGCGTCTATAGCTCACACAGATAAAGTTTACTCTTTTGTCATCTTATGGCTTACTGTATGAACATTCATTTTTAAAGGTAAACTGCACAGCAAATGGTCAGTGCTTGACACTGTCCTCCTTTGTCATCCCAGTGCCCAGACACTGGTTTTCTGCAATCTCATCGAAAACGTTTTTCTATGCTAGTTTGCTTGCTCACAAGCAAACTTTCCTGGATCCAAGTAGTCAGGGCACTGGGATGACATCTTTGTTGTGTTTAACAAAAACAAATGTTCGTACAGTTGTGGAATGAATCGCAGTATAGCTATAGCATACACAAACGACTAGTTTGCCAAAAAAACATAGCGGTTTTTCTATGATTTTAGTATAATTCTAGCTTTACCTAAACAAAAAGATGAATTATTTAATGGACTGTGTTTTAACGTCTCTTTCCTTACCATTTTCAATTACTGAGAATTATTTATTAATTACTGCGTTGATTCCACTTTTAAGTGCGTTAGTTATTTTTTTTACTGGTAAATGGCCCGGAGTGAACAATAGTATTACTGTCACTTCTTCTGTACTTCTGTTTACGTATACGTGTCTGTGCACTTTATATTGGGTATATGGTGATCATTCTCAATTTATTCTCATGGATTTTGGTAATAATTTGCACATTAGTTTAAAGCTAGAGTCTACCGGAGTAATATTCAGTTTATTAATATCGTTTTTATGGGTGCTGACCAGTATATATGCAATATGTTATATGCAGAATAACTATGCTGATAGCAATCACTCAAGTTTTCTATGCTTTTTTTCAATATCGATTGGCTGTGCAATGTTTATTGCTTTTTCTGGAGACTTGCTCACTACATTTGTCTTTTATGAGCTTCTAACTATTAGTACATACCCTCTGGTTACTTACAACTCAACAAATGAATCAATGATTGCAGGACGCTATTACTTTGGCGTGCTATTTTTCTCTTCTTTGGTATTATTTTTTCCTGCAATAGGCCTTTTATATCATGAATTTCATACTTTAGACTTTGTAAGCGGTGGAATATTCAAATTTGATACTTCACTCATCACTTTCATTGCAGTGTGTTTTGCTATGCTGATTTACGGAATAGGAAAAGCTGCATTAATGCCAATGCATTTTTGGTTACCAAAAGCAATGGTTGCACCAACTCCTGTGAGTGCACTACTGCACGCTGTTGCTGTTGTGAAATCCGGAGTTTTCATCATCATAAAAGTTATATTATACACTTTCGGCGTCGATAATATGCAACGTTTTGTGCAGCAAAATTGGTTTGCTGGAGGGTGGCTTCCGTACGCTGCTGGATTTACTATTATTACTGCATCATTGATTGCACTAAAGCAAAAAGAATTAAAGAAATTGCTTGCTTACTCTACCATCTCTCAATTGTCGTATATTATATTATTCGCTTCAATTTTTAGTGATCTCAGCATGAGGGTTGCAATTTTTCAATTAGTTTGCCACGCATTTGCAAAAATCACTTTGTTTTTCGTTGCCGGAGCAATAATAACGAGAGCAGGTGAGAAATATATAGATAAGATTTACGGTATAGGACGCAGTATGCCAATTAGCATGACAGCATTTGCTATAGGTGCATTGTCTATGATAGGGGTGCCGCCTGCTCCGACTTTTTGGGGTAAATTTCTCATTTTTCAAGCTGTTTTCAACTCTGGCAATGTAATACTTTCTGTGTTTGTAACTCTAGTGTTAATTGTTAGTACTATACTCAACGCTCTGTACTTTTTACCGATAATTTACAACGCCTTTTTCTTAAAACCTTCTCAGAATTACTTTATTAAAAAAACACCAATTCTTCTAGTTTTACCTCCAGTTATTACTGCTATGTGCACTTTGGTTATTTTTTTTAGCTACCAAGTAATATTTTAAAATCTGTATTTATAACCATTAACAATAAATTTAAATGGTATTATACCAGCCAGAGTTGCTTTTATATTCGACAAAGTGAAGCTAATCTCCACAGTATCCTCCTTATTTTGCTCGGTTGTAAAAACTACAGTAGCATTTCCAGCAAATGTAACTAAGTCCTTGGTCGATCGATCAATAGATAATGTTATTACATTTATGTTGGCGATTTTTCTTTTAGATAAAGACAAATTACCAGCTTCATTATTCGTTTTTTCCTGAAAGCCTTGATAGATTTTATGTATAGAATTGTTTCTTATAAAATTTTCTTGGTACTTCGGTTCAACGATCTTAATGGACTCGTATATTTCAATGTATTTACTTATTAAGTACCTCGCTGTGGAAGTGTATTCATCTTCCTTTTTACTGAAACTAAGCTTATGCATTGCAGAGAACTCATCTTCTGTGTGGTTCATATACTTCACAAAATTTAAATCTTTTTTAATAGGAAATAACAGGTATATGTTTAATGTTAATAAACATAAGCATACTAGGAGAAGCGATACTATTAATGCCATCCAAGATCTTTCTGCTACACAAAACAGATACCTATGGCAGTACCATTCGACTGCTTTACTGAAATAACTTTTGTTTTTTACTGATTCAAGCAATTTATCTTCCATAACACAATACTACCAGACCTAATCGGATCATTATAATAACAATAAGCTTAGATACTCTAAAAAAAACTTTAAAATATGTCTAAATTTTCCCAAATAGGATGAATGATTATATCACCTTGTTCTGCAATGAGGTAGAATTTATCGATTTTGCTCACATCTATATTTATCATTTTTACACTGAAATTTTCAGGATCATAAGTATTACTTTCTACACTTTTGTGATAATTATAATAATGTAATTTATTTTGATCATCAAAATAACCAAATTCATCAGCAAAGGTTCCCACTTTTCTACCTTTACCACTTTTGACTAGCTCAAATAGATCAATTACATGGTTTTGGGATCCAGGCTCAATAGGCCCTTCTGCAGCAAAAAATTTAGGTGCATGACCAATGTATTCCTTAAATTTTAGATTATGAGTCTTTTTTACACTACCAAAATCCACAAATTTATATTCATCTGAAATACCAGAATATTGTGGATCATACTTTTTATATTCAAAAAACTCATTACCTAAAAAATTACAAAACGTTAATTTATAATTATCATGATCGGATTTTACGACTTTAAGGTAATGAAAATCTCCAGGAATCTTTACTTCCTCTTCCGTAATATGATTACGTACAACAAGCTCACCATTTAGCATATGATAGCCAATTTTTGGCAAAGTAGCTATATTGATTGTCTTGTTTAGCTTAAAATTTGCTTCATAAATGCCACTTAACAACTCCTTTCCTTTTTCTAGGGTTATGTCTTGATCTGAAGCTATATTCTTAATTAAGCTTAATTTTTTCTGCATGTTCAATATGGCTTTCGTCAAAACTTCTATTGATTGCCATACAGTTAATTTATTATCAGTCAAATTATATACTTCGAGTATTAAATTAACAGAATTTTATCATGAATTTATGTTAAAAGTATTATACTTTGTAAACTTATGTCATGATATTAACTACATTAGCTAAAACATGCTTTTTATCTAAGTGGAGTTGCTTTGCGGCAACGAAAAGTTCATCTATTTTTTTCCACTGACTTAGCAGAATTTCAACACCATTTACCTCTCTCTTTATGCTTTCTAAAATGAAGGCCTGAATTATATATGATGCTAGTTCTAGTTCGATTTCGCTATTAATTACTTTATTAATCATATTGGGATTCTTTAAATCATGAAGAAATTTATAAAAGCATTTGTATGCTTCATAAGCATCACTACTTATTGTATTTATTATCATTCCTGGCATTCCAGGAAATAAAGTAATCATTTCGTCAAACGTTTGATTATCAAATTTACATTGAGATGAAGCAACTTGCTTTGTTTCATCATAAGTTAATGGGAGTAAATTTAGCTGAAAGCACCTACACCGGATAGTGGTTTGTATATCATATGGCTTATGGCTAATTATAAATATCTTAGAATTTTTTGGCGGCTCTTCTAATATTTTCAATATTGCGTTTTTAGCGTTATTAGTCATTGCCTCTAAGCTATCTATTATAGCTATTTTGTGTTCTGATTGAATGGGACTTAAGTGTAGAAAGTTTTTCATTTCTCTGACTTTTTCTATTCCGATAGTATCACCTTCAACAATGTGTAAGTCCAATGCTACTTCATTATAGTTTTTTATGAGTAACCAATTGGAGAAGGATTTTGCAAGTGTTGCTTTTCCTATACCTTTTTTACCACAGATCAGCCAAGACTGAACAGATAAGTTGTTCATTATTTTTTTTTTGGCTTGGTTGTGGCCTATTACTTTTTTCATTCTTTCTCCTATAGATTTTAGTTTGAAAATGCGTTGTTTACTGTTTGTAATGAAATTGCACCTTCCCTTAAAACCTTAATCTTATCTTCGGTTAAGTCAATAATAGTAGATTCTATACCAGAAACTAGTTCGTCATCTTCAATCACTACAGATAAATGTTGCTTAATGGATTGTGGTATATCGTTTGCCTTACATACACTTTCTTTTCCTGAAATATTTGTACTAGTTGCAACTATTGGAACTTTCAGTTTGTTTAGTATTGAAATTGCAATAGGATGCTCAGGAATTCTGATACCTATACTATCTTTAAAGAATTCGTTTGGCAATATGTTGTTGTTTTTAAGTGGTAAAATATAGGTAATTGGTCCAGGAGAAAAGTGGTTTATTAAATCAATATATCTTTCCTTTACCTTTGCTATTTTTGTCAAATTGTAAATATCACTAACAAATATAGACAGTGGTTTATTTTGAGAGCGTTTCTTTATCTGATATATTTTTCCTATAGATTCATTATCTAGTGCATTACAAGCAAGAGCATACACTGTTTCTGTTGGAAAACACACTAATAAATTGTTCTGTATTGCATTTATTATTTTAGATACCATATAGCTAAAAACTTATTCATAACAACTAGATCAGTTTTGTTGCACTGTATCTTATATAGTAACTGCTAGTTTTTGTAAACGTAATGCAACGCAGCTTACCATTTGTTATGCAGATTTGCTACAACCCAAACTCTTCATTGACTTTATCAATTATTGCCTGTGGTGGATCCTCTCCCCATCCTGAATACAAAATCTCTCCATAGTCTGCAACATCTATAGAGCCAGTTCTGCTTTTTGCTAGAAACATTTCTCTTTTCTCTTTATCAACTAATACATAATGCCACGCTGATTTTCCACGATCTTTACCACGGACTAAGTATATAAGATCTGACCTACTTCTTTTTGTTGCATCAGCAAAAGATCTTTCATTGACAGTTCTGCTTTTACTTTTTATGCCGCCACTTTCAGAAAAAGCTTCCTTGGATTCGGTTTTTTTGCCTGCTAATTCAGAAATTTTTCCTTTTTCCCCTAATGCCCGTTCTTTGGTGTTTTGAGACGAATACTTACTGGAAAAACCTTCCCCTGTACCGCCAGGAGTCCTGTTTGTGAAACGCTTAGTAAATGAATTATTGTCGTTGTTTTCTGCCATAAAAATCTCCAAACTTTAGATTGTAGAATCCAAACTTTTACTACACTTTATCATATGTTAATTAAATTAATATAAATGAAAAATAATATAGTAATTATTACAGGAATTACGGCCTCAGGTAAATCAGAATTATGCGATAACCTGAGAGAAAAATATGGAAATATTAGTATAATAAATTGTGATTCAAAGCAGGTATACAAAGAAATTCCCATAATTACTGCTCAACCACTAAAGCAAGAAGAATTTTATAAATTATATGGTTATGTTTCAGCAAAAGAAAATTATTCCGTGGGTCTATGGTTAGAGGATTTAGAAAAAGAAGTTAATCACGCATTAGAAAATGCTCAAATACCTATCATCACTGGAGGAAGCGGGCTTTACATCAGCAGTTTAATCAAAGGCTTATCATCAATGCCACAAATAAGTCAGAAAGTAAGGAAAAATGTAAGCGAATTAAGGAAAAATTTAAGTAAAGAGGAGTTTTACAAATTAGTGCTAAGCAAAGATCCAAGGATTCAAGGTAAAGTATTCATGAATGACTCGCACCGCCTTTCAAGGGCACTTGAAGTTATCACTGAAACTGGCAAGTCGATTTTCGTATGGCAGAAAAATCGACAGCCTCCTTTATTCAATAATTTTAAGATATATACAATTTTGCCTAAACGTGAGGATGTATACCAAAAAATAAATTCTCGTTTTATCAAAATGATTGAAAATGGAGCAATTGATGAAGTAAAAAAGCTACTTAACATGAACCTAGCCCCATATTTGCCAGCTATGAAAGCACACGGAGTGCCAGAAATTATAAAGTACTTGAAAGGTGAGATTACTTTAGACGAAGCGATACAGATTGCTCAAACCAATACAAGACACTACGCGAAACGTCAGTATACTTGGTTTAAAAATCAATTTCCGAGTTCTAAAGTAATTGATTGTGCAAATAAGCTTACAGAGATTGAGATATCTTAATCATTATCAAGGCTAAGTCCTACCCTTATCGTGGGTAAGTGACTCTACACTGTTCACTTTCAGTTGCTTATCCAAGTCATGCTCTATTTTCAACTTAAATCCTAGCTTCTCGCAGAATTCGTAAAAATACTCCTTAATGACATCAAATAAATTTCTGCCATCAATTTTGTAATCTCTCAATTTTCGAGGAACAGTGAGCGACAATTTACCATCTTCATATGTTACATCTTTGTCACCTTGAGACTTAAGTGTGAATTCTAGCGAGCTATCCAATTTACATAATTCTTCTTCCAGTTCTGCAAAAGTGCGAACTGCAATTTTTTCTTCAATTCTGATTGCCGCATGACTTGGATCACTACAATTAATATGTGTTACATGATTAGACTGAAACAATAACCCATATGTTTCAGCTAAATGAAGGATAGGTCCTCCTTTACCATACAATGCACCCACATAAGCAGCCTGGTTACAATTAGTGATTAGTTCTTCTAGAATAGAATCATTTGGAACTTCTGCTTCAGCATATTCAAATAGCTCTGTAAAAACTTGTTTTACAAATTGGCGGTACTTATTTTTGTCATTTGAAATGAGGTTGGTATGTTTATTATATAATTCATCAACAAGCTCTTTTGTTATAACTTTGTTCTGAATAACAAGTTTCATTCTTGGAAGATCTACGTACATAGTTGCACCAGAATTCGCTTCAGCATTATCTTTACCAGCCCTCAACCTGCTAAAACCAAACTTTTCTGCTTGAGCTCTTAGTGTAACTATTGGATTTTCCTTTTCTTTTGGTGTAGAGCTGTTCATCATTAATACCTTGATATAGACTGCTAATGGTATAATAATACATAAAAATGATTAATAAGTTAATAAAATACCTACTATAAGCCCTATGATAGCAAATATAGTTAGGGATAACTTAGGCTTACCGACGATTTTAAAAACAACAAATTCGTCATTCCGTTACGTGTTAGCGGCTAAGATACCGCGAATGAATCGCGGTATAACGTTAGAGAGCTGTGCTAGCTATAGTGCATACCTGACCATAAGGTGACAAGATTTTAAAAAGGCTCTATAACAGTTTTACACATGTATGAATCTCAATGAGCAATCAGATTTTTCTAAATAGCAGGCTGGAGAATATACCTAAATTTCATTCCGCAATATTACCTAAACTTTGTGGTGGGGACAAGGTGGTGGATCTGCTGTTTTATAAGCCACTTAGTTATGTGGATAGAAGCAAGTTACTATCTGATGCTCGAGTTGGAGAATTTACAACTTTCATTGCAAAAGTTTATGAACATCAGTCGCCCACTTTTAGAGGTAGACCATATAAAATAGTCGTTGAAAGTGAGAGTCAGTATATATTCATAGTCTTTTTTAATTACTCAGTTAAGTATTTATATAAACTATTTCCAATTGGAGCGAATGTGATCATCAGTGGCAAACTCGAAAAATTTGCTGAACATTGGCAAATTACTCATCCAGATTACGTGTCGCTTGACATCAACCAATTTAAAGAAATAGCTTGCATAGAGCCAGTTTACCAATTATGCCGTGGCATTACCAATAAGCGCATTGGGAACATAATAAGCTCTAATCTAAAGGAATTGCCTGATTTACCAGAGTGGATAGATGATACATTAATCAAGCAAAAAAAATGGTTAAGTTGGAGGGAAAGCATCATAAAGTTGCACAGACCAAGCTCATTGGCGGAAGCTGAGGTTTGTAGAAAAAGGCTTGCTTATGATGAATTGTTTGCGTATCAGCTAGCGCTGAAACTTGCAAGAAAAAATCATGTGAAAGAAAGGGGAAGAGAATTTATAATATTAAGTAAATACAAAGAGCAAGTTTTAAATGAATTGTCGTTTCAATTAACAAATGATCAAACTCGTGCAATAGATGAGATCTCAGAGAGACAAAAATCCAAGTATCGCATGATAAGCTTGCTGCAAGGTGATGTTGGTAGTGGCAAAACCGTAGTTGCACTTTTTGCAATGATAAATGTGGTAGAAAACAACATGCAGGCAGCTCTAATGGCACCGACTACTATCTTGGCGGAGCAACATTATAATTGGATTGAGGAAGTTTTATCCTGTACCGATATAAAAGTTGCGCTGCTTACTGGTAAAACTTCGCGCAAGGAAAGAAAGATTATCATGAACGAACTTGCAAGTGGTGTTTTAAATATAGTGATTGGCACTCATGCACTATTTCAAGCTAACGTTACATTTAAAAATTTAGGGCTTGCAGTCATAGACGAGCAACAGCGATTTGGAGTGATGCAGAGAAATCGCTTGGTAGGAAAAGGAGAAAATGCCGATATACTTTTCGTTACTGCAACTCCCATTCCAAGAACCTTGCAGCAAGCTATGTATGGTGATGTTGAATGTTCAATTTTGAAAGAAAAACCAAAATCCAGATTGCCAATAAAAACTGTAACTATGAACATTAGTAGGGTGCCAGATGTTATTGAAAAGCTAAAAGGTGCTATAAACAGGGGCGAAAAAGCATATTGGATTTGTCCATATATAGAAGAAAACGAAGAGACCAATATTGCTGCAGCAGAGATGCGTTTTCAGGAATTACAAAAAACATTTCTTGATAAAGTCGGGATAATACACGGAAAATTGACTCAGGAGCAGAAAGATCAAGTTATGTTTTCCTTCAAAAGGAATGAATTTTCTCTGCTTGTTGCAACCACTGTGATAGAAGTTGGTATAGATGTGCCAGATGCAACCATCATGATTATAGAAAATGCAGAGCAATTTGGGTTATCACAATTGCATCAGTTAAGAGGCAGAGTAGGGCGAGGAAACAAGCCATCTTTTTGTGTATTATTATACGATAATTTAAGTAAAAGCTCATCTTCAAAGTTAAAGATCATGTGTGAGTCACAAGATGGATTTTACATTGCTGAAAGGGATATGATGCTAAGAGGCAGTGGAGATATTTTAGGCACAAAACAATCAGGATGTATGGAATTTAAATTTGCTGATTTATATCAGGACAAAGAGCTGCTCAATCTCGCGTATAATAACGCAAAAGGCGCAATGGCTGATTTTGAATTACTGCTTGATATATTTGAATATAGGAGTAGATTACATTTTTCAAAATTTCAGTAGAAAAACCAGGTAGCCCGCAGAAACAAAAAAACTTACTTGACACCCTTCGCCAACCCCCTTATCATGAAACTGAAGCTATTGTATTTGCTTTCGCCAATCTGCAGATTAAAAGGTAAGGATTACTTAATGTATCGGCGTCTTATGTTCAATTTTTTGCAGTATATAGATACTGTATGTCTTTACAAAACTTCATTTACATCTAGATTTTTATCTAAATAAGCTGAACGCGCTTATAAAGCGTTACAAGACATCAAAAAATGCCAATACTCGACAGAGATAGTAAAAGACTAGCTAACTCGGGGATTCTTTGTCTTTTTTTCTGCTTAGTAAATTTCTTAAACATTTGCAGCGTAAGTTAGTTGCAATTAAAAGCGGCTGAATCTCGCTTGTCAAGCGTTTAAAACATAAAAAACGCCAATATTTTAAAGCGGATAATAACCACGGGGCTTCTTTTGCCTTTTTTTTCATTTGGTAAATTTCTTAATGTTTATGGCTAAACGACAACCGTCATCCCGCTGCTTGTTAGCGGGATCTCTTGTTAGCGGCTGAGATACCGCGAATGAATCGCGGTATGACGTAGATTGCTGTCATTCCAGTGCTCCTTTTTTTGTCATCCAAGCAGCCTCCTATGGTGTCATCCCAGTGTCAAGCACTGGGATGACACCATAGGGGCACTGCCGTCATAAAGGAACCAGTGTCAGCTACTTGAATGACATCATAGGGGCGCTGGCCTGACAACCGTCATCCCGCTGCTTGTTAGCGGAATCTGCTGTGGCGACATAAACTCAAATCATTTCAAATTTCAATCCAAAGAGGTATCATTATGTCAAACAACTTCAATTTTAAAGAATTTTTTAACCACTATGAAACAAATAGTACGTCAGATGATATACAAAGGTATTATTTGCTGTGGAAATCAGTAATAGCGCAGGCAATGATTGATGCAGCAAGTCACTGCAAAAAAACAGAAAGCTTGGTAGAAAAACGTAAGGCAATTTCTTGGTTATCAGACTTTAGTCAAGATTTTGTGCACACATGTATATTGGCTGATTGTGATCCGGTATACGTAAAAAATAAAATACAGCCAACCTTAAAAAGCCTTACTAGATAAAGCCTTTTTATATACTTAATGAGGTTTACTCCTTTTACCGAAAAAAATATAATTCAATCTCCTATCTATAGTTGCCTCTATATCTTTGATTAATAGCTGCTTTATCATGTTCACTTTTCGCTTTGCATCTTGAGCTTGACGCTCATTGTTACCACTGTTATTGCTGTAATTATTCTTATCACTATAACTACTGCCACTTGGTTTGCTACTGTTACTGAACTCACTACCCTTTTTTCTTCTTGTGTTGAGTATCTGTATTATCTTTTCCTTTAAAAAGGACTTCCAGCCTGTGCCAAGTAATAATTTATAGAGAAAATGCGGAGTAAGAAACGCCACTAATATTCGAATAGAAATTCCGTAACCGAGATCTTCCCTATTTTCATAATACCACTTGCAATATTGAAACAAACGGTAAAACGCATTTTTGAAAGAGCAAAATTCTACAGCATACCAAAAACCATTGCTGAGAAACATGAGCACAATGCTGAATGTGTAAAGATACATTGTGAAGAGAAACAGTTTCACAATTATATCTTTGAGACTACCTAATATATAATTCAATAATCTTAATTTATAGAAAAGTGATATCATTTCACACCCACTTCAATATGGCTGGGGTGGAAGGATTCGAACCTTCGCGTGGCGGTATCAAAAACCGCTGCCTTACCACTTGGCTACACCCCAATACTACTTACATCAATAACACTATTAGCCCAATTAGTAAAAGATTTATTTGCTTTTTCTATGGGCATCACAGCAATAGCTGGCTGATCATAAGAATGCATTGCTTCGATTTTTTCTACAATTTTATCAACTTGATCATTCCTGCTCTTCATAATTGCCACTACTTCACAACTATTACTAATTTTACCTTCCCATAAATACAGAGAATTCACTTCGGGAAATATATTTACACATACAATTAATTTCTCGTTTAACAATTCTTCAGAAACAGTTTTAGCCTCCTCAAAATTTGAAAAAGTTGTATAAACCAAAACTAAATTATTCATTAGTAGCTACATAAATGCATTGCTACTATACTCTACCGAGATTTATTCATCAAGAGAAAATAACGCCAGCGCGTACTGTATGAACATTTGTTTGCAAAGGTAGTATGTTAAGTGTTATAGCTAGTTTGCCTCAAACGTAAAGGTGTCATCCCAGTGCCCCTGTGATGTCATTCCAGTGCTTGACACTGGAATCCAGTTTTCCATATAATCTCATCGAAAACGTTGTAACCACTTTCTATGCTAGTTTGCTTGTAAACAAGCAAACTTTCCTGGATCCCAGTGGGCTTTGTTGCATCGCTAGCTATGATGGATAAAGATAAAAAAGATAGCGAATATCAGTAGCTTATTATTCTGGTATTTATAACAAGAACGGTCAATGAATACCTAAATTTGAGTAAAAGAAATTTCACTACCATTTACCAATCCGGCTAAAATTCAAGAATTTCAATGCTTTAGCTATTTTCAATAGAATTAAATTTATTAATATAAATAACAAATTACTATTCTTAAATTTGATCAGATTGATTGCAAAAAAACAAGATTTTCAATAGGTTGCTTATAATCCTAACTATAGTTAGCCTTTCATAAGTAGCGATGCAACAAAGCCATCCCAGTGTCAGCTACTCGGATGACACCTTTCCTAGCAGAGAAATCACAATGTTCATACGGTTGTACGCATACCGCTGGGATCTAGGATTTTTCTATAGTTTAAAAACAAAAAAAGGACGTTACTCATTGAGTAACATCCTTTTGGAGAAGGTAGAAGTTTTACTTATTACACTGTTCCTGGAGTTGCTGTAGCTCTTGAGTTGACAGGTTCTGCACTAGGTTGATCTAGAGATGCGCGTCGTTTTGCCAACTTTTCTTCGAGTTCTCTATCAAATTCTTCTTTTAAAGGAAGAACTTGTTTTCTTGTTAGCGTAGAAGAACCAGAACCCATTCCACTATCAGTAGAATTACTGTGAGTGAGAGTTCTGTTACTCAAACTATCCAGGTTTTGCTTCACAATAGGATCACTGAGAACATCTTCACTGAAAGAACTTTGTCCATTTAAGTTAGTCAATGAGGCGCTTCTAGGTAGTTCTGGTGGAGCAACTGGAGTAAGCTTAGGAGTTAAGCTACTAGATGAATTGCTTCTACGGACTGTTGCAAAGTTCTGAGAATCTGAATCAGAGACAGTAGCAGTACTTTCAGTTCCTATAGAATTTAGTGAATTGCTTTTTGACAAGCTGTTAGATTGTTCAGAGCCTTTTCTTCCCAGTGAAGAGAATGATGATGACACAGACCTAGTTAAACTTTTGACAGAAGGCCTGTTAGCTTTTTTCTCTGCTCTGTCAAACATATTGCTTACGCTTGAGTACAAATGATTTTCTCTACATTCTTTAATAACCTTCTTAATTTCATCGTGATGTTCAGAGAAAACACTGTCGATGAAATAACTACCTTTAGGTAATGACCTTTGTGTTAACAAGTTATGCAAGCTTTTTTCATTTAAATTATTAATGAATTCTTTCTGTACTTGCCATCCAGAAGTATGTTCAATCTCCCCTGATTTTGCCTTCTCTGCCATTTTTAAATCAATTTCTGACGATATTCCAGAAAGTATATTTTTCACTAACCAAGAATTATTTCCTTTATCAGCAAAAATTGCTTTCATATCATTTCTTATTTCGTCAGATTTCTTAATTGCATCTGGAGTAAACCTTTTTACCTTATCTAAATAGTCCGTCTCACCAGATGCCTTATGGAACTTATTTGCCACTCCTTCGCCTACAAAACTAGCGCCTTTTTTCAGTGAATCTACTGAATGTTCATAACCTTCTTTCACCTTATCTTTAACATGCATAGCACCATCTCTAACTTTTCCGGCAGCGTATGTTGATGCGTCCTTAACTTTCCCAGCAGTATATTTCGCCCCATCAACTGTTTTTTCTGCTGACCACTTGAGCCCTTTATATCCAGATTGAACTGCTTTTACAGCGACTTTTACAGCGAAATATAAAGCAAGACCAACTATAGCACCCGGTATAGCAAGTGTTGCACCAACTGCCAAAAGTGGTAGTACTGCCGTAAATAACCCACTTGCTGTACTTACTACAAGAATCTTATCTCCTTGTTTCATCTTAGAGAATTCTGTATCTCCTTTTAACAGGTCAGTCATTCTTTCTTTTAGCTTCTTGTGATCATTAGCAATATCTGAATTTGGTAGATTTTGCATCGTTTTATTCAAATCAAAACTATCTTCTGGTTGGTTTTGTTGAGTTCCAACAGAATTTGATTTTTTTTCATTATGTAACATTTTAAACCTCACTATTAATTAAATATATTATATTGTACACCCTCGATTCTTAAGTTAGTGTTAAATTGATTGCCAGTATTTATTTGTCTTCAAATAATTTCGCTTGACGTGTTTTGTGGTAACATAGAAAATTAGGTCAAGAAGCTGCAGCATTTATGAAGTATAGAAAAAGAACACTCATCTTTTTGGCTGTTATAACTTTAATAATAATAGCTTTACTATTTAGATATAATTCCCATTTTCACAAAGACGTAGTGCACTTAAAGAGTGACAACAAAGAATTCAAAAAAAAGCCAGAAAATTCCATAGAGTCGACCATATTACATAGAGAAAAGGAAGTGTACGATCATGTTTTCCATCCTGATGATTAATTTGTAAATAAAATAGCAATTTATGTTTGCATTTTCTTATTAAAGAAGTAATATTAGCGTATTAATTATAGAACCAATCATTATGTTTGATGATAATAATCCTTGGAATCTGGGAAAGAAACCGGTAGGGAACAAAACTCCTAATAATGAAGATATTTTAAGTAAAGCTGTATCTGATATAAGGTTCTTTCTTAATGGATTAACCAGAAACAGGGGCAAAAAACCTTATTTCATCATTTTCATTATTTTGCTGTTCTATGCTTGCACTGGCTTTTATATTGTCCATCCTAGTGAAGAAAGTATAGAACTTACCTTTGGTAAATATTCTAATACAGAAACACCTGGTTTGCGTTATCACTTCCCCTACCCTATTGGCAAGGTTTTTAAAGTGAACGTTAAGGAAGTAAATCGTGAAGAAATTGGGGTAAGTAGTTCTTATGGGCGAGATACAGATCGCGGTGAAGGCGTGATGCTAACTGGAGATGAAAATATAGTCAACGTTAACTTCGAGGTTCAGTGGCGCGTTAGAGATGCTAAGGACTATTTATTCAAAGTGCGGGATTACAAACCCGGTTTCAGTGTTAAAAATGCTGCTGAAAGTGCCATGAGAGAAATAATAGGTAAAAATACGATCTCTTTTGCACTTGGTCAAGGCAGACCAGAAATTTCTAGAGATACTAGAATTCTATTGCAGCAGATTCTTGATGGATACCAAATGGGTATAGAAATTTTATCTGTTCAAATGAAAAAAATTGATCCACCAGAAAAAGTAATCAGTTCGTTTAGAGATGTACAAAGTGCTCGTGCAGACAAAGAGCGTACTATAAACGAAGCATATGCTTATAATAATGATATTATACCTCGAGCAAAGGGTGAAGCGATAAAGATAAAATTAGATGCACAAGCATATGAAAATGAAATAATAAATGAAGCAAAAGGTAATGCAAATCGCTTTTTATCTCTTTATGAGGAATATAGACAGAATCCTTCTCTCGTTAAGAATCGTATTTATCTTGAAACTATGGAAAATATTTTCAGTAAGGTAGACAAAGTTGTTGTAACTGATGATCTGAAAGGTATGTTTTCTTATTTACCTCTTACAAATTTAGGAAAATAACCATGAGTAGTAATATTAAAATTGTTTTTGTTTCTGTATTTGTTGTTTTATTGATTGTTTTATTTAATTCAATATTTGTTGTGCAAGAAACAAAGCAAGCGATAGTTATACAACTCGGTAAAGTTGTAAGGGATGTTAGGGAAAGTGGCTTATATTTTAAGTTGCCATTCATAAATAGTGTAGAGTTTCTTGATAAAAGAGTTTTAGATTTAAGTCCTGATAAGATCCCAAGGGAAGTGATAACAGCGGATCAAAAACGTATTATAGTAGATGCATATGCAAAATATAAAATAACAAATCCTGTTATTTTTTACCAGGCTGTGAGGAATGAATCAGGGCTGGTTAGAAGATTATATCCGGTTATAGAAGCACACATAAGAGAAAATATAGGCAGATTTTCGTTGATTAGCTTGTTGAATGAAAAAAGATCAGAGGTTATGCAATTGATTCAGCGTGGAGTTTATTCTGAAGCTGAAAAATTTGGCATAGAAATAATAGATGTAAGAATTAAGAGAGCAGACTTACCAGAAGAAAATAGTTCTGCAATATTTCGCCGTATGCAAACTGAAAGGGAAAAAGAAGCAAAAGAAATTAGAGCAGAAGGAGAGCAAGCTGGGCAGGAAGTTAGATCAAAAGCTGATAAATTAAAAAGGGAAATTATCTCTAGTGCAGTAAAAGAATCGTACGAAATAAGGGGCCGTGGTTATGCTGAAGCAACTAGAATTTATAATGAGGCATTTAAGGTCGATGAAGAGTTCTTTAACTTTTATCGCTCTATGAGCGCTTACAGTAAATCATTTGTCGAAAATAATACTAAATTTGTACTTTCACCAAACAATAACTTTTTAGATATTTTAAATAAGGGGTGGAAATAGTCTATGAAAAGTAAGGCATTTATTTTATCTATATTTGCATATTTTCTAATTGCGTTTTCTTCGTATGCTAATATGTTTGATTGGAATGCAAAAAAGGTCGTTGATGCTAGCACTACTGCATGCAACTGTAATCAAGGACTTGCCGATTTAGTGGAAGAACTCATTCCTGCGGTTGTAAATATTTCAAGCGAACAAATCATCAAACAAGAAAATAACAGCAGAACTAGAGTTCCATCTATGCCAGGAAATAATTTTTTTGATGATTTTAGAGAGTTTTTTGAGCATTTTGATCAGTTTTTTATGGATAGGGGCCCTAGTGTTAACAAAGAGGTGGTGTTGCTTGGTTCTGGGTTTATTATAGATAAAGGTGGAACTATAGTAACCAATTATCACGTTATTAAAAACGCCAAAGATATCACAGTTACTATGAACGATAATACTTATTTCAAAGCAGAAGTTTTAGGCTATGATGCAAGAACTGATCTTGCTGTGCTTAAGATTAATTCTGATAAAGATCTTTCTTCTGTTGCATTTGGTGATTCTGATAAAGCAAGGGTTGGTGATACGGTTATGGCAATAGGTAACCCATTTGGTTTGGGTGGCTCTGTAAGCACAGGAATTATATCTGCAAGGTCCAGGAACATTAGTATTGGCACTATGAATGAATTTATTCAAACTGATGCTGCAATTAATAGGGGTAATTCTGGAGGACCGTTATTTGATTTAAATGGAAAAGTTATAGGTATTAATACTGCTATCTATTCTCCATCTGAGTCTGGCGGCAACGTGGGTATAGGTTTTGCCATACCATCTAATTTAGCTATGTCAATTATTGACACATTAAAAAGTGGCAAAAAAATAAAACATGGTTGGCTTGGTGTGCAAGTTCAGCCTATAACGAAAGAATTTGCTGAGTCCTTGGGTTTAAAAGATATAAAAGGCGCATTGGTTGCAAGTATAGTAAAGGATAGTCCTGCAGAAAAAGGTGGGATTAAAGTAGGTGATATATTATTAGAATTTGACGGTAAAAAAATCGATAGAATGACACAATTACCTCAAATGGTTTCAAGAGCTGGACCTGAGAAAAAAGTGCAAGTTAAGTTACTTAGAAAGAGCAAAGAGGTTAATATTAAAGTTGTGATCGGAGAATCTACAAATGATGGCCAAGATAACAATCAAGAAGAAAATAAATCAACATCTGATTATGTAACCGGTTTAACTGTTTCAAATCTGCCAAAAGAATCAAAAGAAAGTAAAAATAATGTACCTACAAAAGGTGTGATAGTTACCAATGTAGATAGTAACAGTAATGCCACGTTGCGTGGTATTAAAAAAGGAGACATTATTATCCAATTAGATGGAACCGATATAGAAAATACTAATGATTTTCAAAAACAAGTTGATTCAGCAGTAAAGAAAAACGGTAAAGATTCAATAATGTTGCTCATTTACCGCAATGGAAATCAATTCTTTACTTCGATAAAGTTGAAGAAATAGCACTCGTAGGTTATTTACTAAATTAGCAGCATTGTAAGCCTGTCACTGTAACACCTCAATCTTACAAGACAAATCAAAACTATTAAAGTCTACATTCCATTCACTAAAATACACATATGGATAATATAAATTTTCTAAAATTCATTGAACTGTGCTTTCAAACAGTGGTGCCGGGATGTGAGTATAATGATTATCAGTACATAAAAGTCATAGCAGACAGGCTGGAAGCAGCGAATGCTGGCGAAGTAAGGCGCATAATATTCAATATGCCTCCGCGTTCAATGAAGTCCATATGTATGAGTGTTGCGTGGCCCGCATGGATACTGGGAAATCAGCCAACTGCAAGAATAATAGTTGCAAGTTATTCTAAGTTGCTTAGTGAAAAACATTCGCTTGATACCAGGTGCATAATGCAATCTGATTGGTATAAAGAACTATTTCCAGAGGTAGAACTATCCAAAGACCAGAACACTAAATATAAATTCCAAACAGTGCAGAGAGGATACAGAATCGCAACATCAGTTGGAGGAACATTAACCGGTGAAGGTGGTGACTCTATTATTGTGGATGATCCGCTTAACCCTGCTCAAGCTTTGAGTGAAACATTTAGAAAACGTGCCACAAACTGGTTCGATCAGACTTTAGTAACGAGACTCAACGATAGAAAAAAAGGAGTAATTGTGCTTGTGATGCATAGGCTCCACCTGGAAGACTTAACTGGGCACCTCTTATCTAAGCCAAAAAACATATGGCATCACATTTGTTTGCCAATGATTTCTGAAAATAAGGAGGTTATTTATTCAATTAATAACCATACTGGTGTCATTCCACCCCCCCCTCCTGTCATCCCAGTGCCCAGACACTTGTATCTGGGATCTCGTTCCTTAACTTTATAGTGTAAATTATTTCAAATTGTGTCTAGCTGCAAGTATAATAATTTCCATTTATAGATAAAGTATGTTGCAAATGTTATGCCAAAGAGTATAATAAAATCTATATCAAATACTTTACAAGAAAAAGTGGGATAGAGGCAAAAGCAAATATTAATAAGGATAATTTAAGAAAAGCGCATGCTAGAGTTTGAAGAAGCAGTAAAAATAAAAAATATTATTGAAAGGTTAAATAGCACATGATACAATATATATATATAGTGTAAAAATGTAAATAATTTTATTGACATCTTTACATTAATAGTTCTTAAATATTTAGTACTGTAGAATTAAATTATTAAGTTTTATGAAGGAAGTAAAAATGGTGGAAAGCTTTTCAGATAATAATAGAGATAGTAATTTTATTGAGGGAGCAAAAATAATGGAAAATTTTTCAGATAATAACGAAAACGGTAGCTCGATCTTCCAAGGAAAAATCAGGGAGCAAGATTTCTCTGCAGAGCAGAAGCTAAATGAACTAAAAGCAGCCATAGAGGAGCTCACCAGACAAGATTTGCTCAGGAGGCTCGAGTGTGAGCGTCAGGCTTCTAGTTGTATCGATGAAATGTCATCTCAAGCAGAGCTACATATCGGAGAAGGTGATGATAAGGATTACTTCACTGGTGAAAGAAGAGTACTCGGAGATTTCTGGAATTTCTTTGAATCTCTCTTCAACCTTTTTGAAGTAGATGTAGATGATCCGAAAATCTACCAAATGCTCAAAGAGAAGAAAGAAAAAAATTGGCTTCTTTCGATGATTAAATTTATGTGTGACAAGCTTAAGGAGTTAATCAAGAAGATTTTTGCACGCGATTTAAGTTTCAATCAGAGGTTGGACAAAGAGATAAAAGAATTGCAGGAAAAATTAGGCAGTGGTGAGTTATCAGAAGAAGAGTTTGCAAGGGCGTTAGAAAGATTAACTGCATTGCAAGATCTGAAACTCAGGTTACACATGGCCGTTGTCGGATGGATTGTTACAATGTTCGCAGAGATGTTTGGAGTTGAGTTGGCGGCTGCGGTAGAGGCATCTACAGAAAAAGAAGATAAAAAAGCAGAAAAAACATCATTAGAAGCAATTAAAGAAGTTCATAAAGACGTAGAAATCAAGGTAGATGAAAGAGAAAAACCTAAAGTGCCAGTTTTCCTTTTTGAAGTTTCACCAGGATTTGTAAGACCGGTTGTTCTGAGCAAACCAGAACTTGAAATTGCGTCAGATCCTTTGAAACATCTATTGCGTCTTACTGAGCTTGAAAGAAAATATCATGAAAATTCACAAAAACCAAAAGTGGAAGAAGAGAAAAAAGCGAAGCAGGAGGAACCGAAGAAAGAGGTGTGTCCACCTGCTCCAAAAACTGCAACGAATACGACGGGGACGGGGCAGAGGAGACAGGATGTTCAAGGATGCAATAGTAGTAAGGAAAGAAAGAAAAACCACGATGAAAATAATAATAAGCAAGCTCCAAACCAACCTACTCAAGGCTCTGTTCCTAACGGAAAAGCTTCGAACCAACCTATCCCAAAATCTATGTCTGACAGAAAGGCTTCAGAGCAATTTGTTAAAAATCCTGTTGCTGATTGTGAATATGATCTTACAGTTGGTTTTTGGAATGGTCCTGAGAATGAAGGTTCTGTGAGTAATGCTCAACCACCAAAAGAATTGACTAATGATGTAAAAGTTGAGAAATGTGCAGAAGGTCAGTCAGTAGGAAAGACACCATAGTGGGGATAGCTAATACTTAGATGACAAAAAAGGGTGTCATTCCAGTACTGGAATCCAGGGGCATATAGATAGATGTCGACAGTTCGTCATTCCGCTACGTGTTAGCGGAATCTATGCTTGAGATACCGCGAATGAATCGCGGTATGACGTAGGGAACTTAGGGTTGCCAATGACTTGTCATTCCAGCGCGTGACGCTGGAATCTTGAAATTTGTGTTTTATGAAAAAGAGTGAATAAAATTTTTTGAAAAAAAATATAAAAAAGTGCTTGCACTTAATTTTATTTTTAGTATATTAATTACATAATATTTTTACTGGAGGGTAATATGCCGAATGATAATGGTAAGGAAAGTTTTAAGGGAGAAAAAGAGTGGGATCTCCGGAACAAGGGGCTAGGTGGTGGAATAGTGACGCATGTTAAAGGAGCAAGGATTGATGATCATCGTGATGCACTTAAGGACGTGCGAGAGAAGCTACGTCAGCCTAGCAGTTCTATGAGCGGGTCAAGCTCTAGTAGAGTTGGTAGCGGTAATAAAAGGTAGTAATAAAAAATAGTTGTTGTAATTTAAAAATGGGGAGGTTGGTATGCCTAATATAGAAACAGTAAGGGCGTTGATTAACGCTTTTAATGTACATAATTATTTTTCTAATACAGTTAAAACTAATTTTAAGCTGCAAAGGGAGGGCAAGAAGAACTATATCGTAGTCTCATTTGATAAGAGTATGGATACGTATCAGTGTAGAAGATATCTGGACAGTATAAAAAGGAAGATAATACATGAATTCTACGGCATTGAGGAAAGTAATGATGCAGAAATATTGGATACAGCTAAGCTAATTTTTGATGTTAATTCTTTTCCGTTTGATATCAATGATAGAGACTGGTCTTGGGATGAACAGCATGGGTTTAAGTTTGTAACACCTGTAGATAAAGGTGTAATTTTTAATCTAAAGTCTCACTTAGCTTCTTCACTTAAAAAAGATGTTCTAGAAGGTATGCCAACTTGTAGCATATTCACTAATGCATTTGACAAGAAAAAATATTTATGGTGCGGTGAATTTGATAATGAAGAATTAAGTCAGCAATTTAAGAGTAAGTTTTTATCAAGGATGAGAGAAAGATATAAAAATGTTCCTAAGAGCCCTCTGAAGGTTGAAGGTAATGATGTATATATCAAAGATGTTTTTGATGACGCTCGTTTTATTGATAGTGTAACACGGTATAAGGCATGGCTTACAGGTATGGACCTTGGAGTTGGCAATGATGTTGATCATAGTGTGAAGTCATTTAAAAATATGATAATAAGATCTATTTATTCGGTGACAAAAGTGATGGTAGATGGTTTTATACTTGCTCCTCCTTTAAATGGGAGAGTAGTTTCAATTCTTACACCTATTACACAAAATGGTAAGGGGATTAAATTGTTAACAAAAGAAGAGGTACGTGCTATAAATCGTGCATTTAATCATGCTGTACTTGATGATATTAGTGGTAGAACTCAAGCAAAATTATCAGTGAATGGAAGCAGTGGAATATATGGCATAGACTTTTCCAATCCGTACATTTCTCACTGTGTGATAACCAAAATAATAAAAAACTCTGTAATCAACAAAGACCATGAACTGGCCATTGACCCTGAGCTTCGTTTTCGAGCATTGTCGCGATCACCATCGACTGAACTGTCAGATATGAAATGGGAGTCTCCCACGCGGAGTCAGGGTGGAGTAAAGGATTCTCCCAGGCAAGGATCAGAAAGAGAGAAAGAAACAGAGCCTTTTCGGGGGGTGCTGGGGGAAGAGATAGGTCAGGCTAGTACTTCTTCTCAGCAAACGGACATGCCATCCAGTTCATACACGTACATAGATAAACGAGATGAAAGTATGCCAGAGGATTCGTACTTTTTGCCATCAACGTTAACTTCTTTTCCACGTGTTATAACTCCTCCAGTTCATTACACAATATCGACGAAACCAATTCTACTTACGACAAAGAATGATCAAAAGTCCTCAAGTCTTGAGTTTTCTGCACGTTCTCCATGTTTGAAAGATGTGAACATTTTGGGTATGAAATCTGAAGAACATGATAAAAGCGAGCAAGGGGCTTGCTCACAGGTGGGTGTGAGAGCATTGGAAGGTGATCAGGCAGATGATGAAAGTATGCTAATAAAGATTCAGGGTCAGCAAGTGAGCTATAGGCCATCATTGACTCCTTTTCCTACAGCAT
Source organism: Wolbachia endosymbiont (group A) of Tromatobia lineatoria (assembly GCF_964028565.1). Lineage (NCBI taxonomy): Bacteria > Pseudomonadati > Pseudomonadota > Alphaproteobacteria > Rickettsiales > Anaplasmataceae > Wolbachia > Wolbachia endosymbiont (group A) of Tromatobia lineatoria. The sequence goes on along the minus strand of NZ_OZ034791.1, from coordinate 203,350 downwards.
GGGATAATTCAACATTCTTAAATCTTGAGGTTTCTAATGAGGAATCTGAAAAACAGCAAGTTACTGATAAAAGTGATCGAAAAAGTAGTAATGAGTGTTTTAAAGCGAAGCCACAAAAGAATGAATCTTCGAAGCAACATGGGGGTGGTGTTCAAAAAATGAAAAAATGGCTCTCTTCAACTTTTAGTAAGCAATATGACGTAAACCTTAAGCAACATGATGAAGGGCGTGGTACAATGCGAAGTACTCCTGAAACTTCTGTAACTAAAAAATTACCTGTGTCTAGATTATTTTCTTCATTGTCAGATATAGTAAGAGCAGAAAATAATTCACCCTCAAAAGAGACTTCTCTTGTAAGTTCTCTAGATGGTGATCCAGGCCCGTCACAAGGTACTATTTCGGGGAAAGGGGAGGTACTACCTGTAGAGCATAGATCTGATAACTCTAGTTCTAAAACAGCAGTTGATAGAGATAGTGGTTTTTGTTCTACGGGTTCTCCTGCTGCGCAACATAAGGGAAGTGTCTCTTCAGAGCTTAAACATCTGCAACAGGTAAAGAATATATCAGAAGCTTTGAGGAAATAAATTTAGGTTTTTAGATATATCTTAACCATCTAAATGGTTTATTAGGGTTGGGGCCAAAGTCCCTGACCCTGAAAGCACTGGTGTTAGTTTTTCTCATCCATTGCAGATATTGCGCGGTACTAAATGTTTAAAAAGTATTAATATAAAGATATCAATAAAATTATTTACACTTTCATGCTATGCCCATAGCATCATATATTACTTAACCTTACAATAATTTTTTTATTCTTGCTGCTTCTTCAAACTCCAAATTTTTAGCATGCTCTATCATTTGCTTTCTCAAATCATCCTTATTAGTATTTACTTTCGGTTCTGCTATTGCCCTCTCTTGTAAGGTGTTTGATATAGGTTTTATTATAGTCTTCGGGATAATATTGTGCAATATATTATGTTCTTCTTGTTTTTTTCTTCTTCTTTCGGTCTCTCTTAATGCACGGTCCAGAGAACCAGTGATTTTATCTGCATACAAAATTACTCTACCTTCAGCATTACGCGCAGCACGACCGATCGTTTGAATTAATGAAGTTTCCGATCGCAAAAATCCTTCTTTATCAGCATCCAAAATTGCAACCAACCCACACTCTGGAATATCAAGACCTTCCCTCAGCAAGTTAACACCTACTAAAACATCGATTTCTTTAGATCTCAATTTGTATATAATTTCTATTCTCTCCAGCGCAGCAATATCAGAATGCAAATAACTCACTCTCATATTCAATTCACTCATATATTCAGCTAAATTTTCAGCCATTTTTTTCGTCAATGTAGTGATTAAAACACAAAATCCCTTCCCTATTGTCACTTGTGCCTCATGAATTACATCATCAATTTGACTCTCTATTGGTTTTACAATGCAGATTGGGTCTATAAGCCCTGTTGGACGGATAACTTGCTCTATAAATACATTACTGGTCTTTGCCAACTCATACTTTCCGGGAGTGGCTGAAATGTAAACAGTCTGCGGCCTAACTCCCTCCCACTCTTCAAATTTTAATGGACGATTATCAAAAGCGGAAGGGAGCCTGAAGCCATAGTCGATCAATTTCTTTTTACGCGCCTCATTACCACTATACATCTCACCAACCTGAGGAACGGTGACATGACTCTCATCAACAAATAAAATTACGTCTTTGGGTAAATATTCAAACAAAGTAGGCGGTGGATCCCCAGCTTCCATTCCATAGAGATAACGCGAATAATTTTCAATACCTTTACATATTCCTGTTGTTCTCATCATTTCGATATCAAAATTAGTGCGTTGCTCGAGGCGCTTTGCTTCAACAATTTTTTTCTGTGAATAGTAATAATCCAAGCGTTCATGCAGCTCTTTTTTGACTAGTTCAATTGCCTGCAACAAAGCCTCACGCGGGGTTATGTAATAGCTATTTGGAAAAATGGTGATTTTATTTACGCCTTTGGTAACATTGCCCGTTATAGCATCAACTTCAGAAATTTCTTCTATTTCATCGCCAAATAACGATAAACGCCAAGCTTTATTTTCATAATGGGAAGGAAATATATCAACAATATCGCCGCGCACTCTGAAATATCCTCTCTCAAACCTGGCATCAGAGCGCTTGTATTGAAGATCAGTTAAGTTGCTCAGGAAATCATTAATACGAATTTTATTTCCAACACTAAGCGGTATGATCATGCTGCGGTAGCTCTCAGGCGAACCAAGACCGTATATGCAGGAAACACTGGCAACTACGATCGTATCCCTGCGCTCCAAAAGGGAGCAGACGGTGGAATAACGCAGCATCTCAATTCTTTTGTTAATTGCAGAATCTTTTTCGATATAAGTATCAGTTTGTGGTAAATAGGCTTCAGGTTGATAATAATCATAATAAGAAATGAAGTATTCAACAGCATTATGGGGAAACAATCCTTTCATTTCCTCATAAAGCTGTGCTGCTAAAGTTTTATTGTGTGCCATAATTAATGCAGGCCTGTTTGTCCTTGCAATAACATTTGCCATAGTAAAAGTTTTCCCAGAACCAGTAACTCCAAGCAAAACCTGATCTCTTTTATTGCTATTTAGCCCTGCAATTAAGCTATCGATTGCCTGTGGTTGATCCCCAGCCGGTTGAAAATGTGTAGCGATTTGAAATTCCATAGACTTTACTTACTATCTTTGATTCATTGTATAGTAAACACTATATTGCTTTTAAGATAAGTTGTATAGCTATCGTAAAGCCATAAAATATTAACCAACAATGTCATGCAAGTAGCTGACACTGGAATCTTGTTTCAATGTTAAACAAAATACCATAGAATTCAAGAAGACAATTCCTAAAAAATCCCTACATCCAAAAAAAGGCAAAATGCTGCTTGAATAAGCTAAATTTTTTTAGATGCAAAAACAATAAAACATAGTTGATACTAAAGTTATAGTACTCCTATGACAACGTTACAAAAATTAAGGAAATGGATAGCTCTGATCAATTGGAATAGTATTTTCAGGTACCGGTGGTCAATATGACATTTTTAAAATAAAGATTTAGAACCTGTTTAAAATCTTCTCAATAGAAGAGAAATGAAGGAAAGAACGACCATTTGTAGGCTAGTGTTAAGTTTTCGCTCGCAATTTTTCCACAATCGTCTGCATTTTTCTAACCAAGCGAAAGATCGCTCTACAACCCATCTTTGTGGCAATACAGCAAAGGAATGTAATTCACTTCGTTTTATTACTTCTACAGTTGCTCCAATAATCGTTTTTATTTGAGTTGCAAAATTTTCTCCTGTATAACCTGCATCAACCAGTATATTTTTAACTTCCGAGAGGTTTTCTTTTGCGCTTTCAACCATTCTCACAGCACTGCTAACCCCAGTTGTAAATTAGAAAAAATAGAAAAGGTAAGGAAATAGGGTAAACTCCGAGGTATTTGATATTCATTCCTAAAATAGGAGGTTACCAATGAAAGAGAAAGTAACAGAAATCTTTTGTATAGTCGATGATTTTTGCAATACAGTCGATGAAAATTTTGCAGAAAAACTTCTACCAAGTGGTAAAAAACCAACCAGGACGCCAGAGATTACGCATTCAGAGATTTTTACCATAATATTGCTATATCAAGTGCGACAATTTTAAAATTTTCTATGTGCATTATTTGAAATTATTATACGAATCAGCGTTTCCAAAATTGCCATCCTATAGTAGGTTTATCAGGCTAAAATCGCGGGTTTTATGGTATTTAGCGCTCTTAATGCAATGGTTTTGCGAACAGTCAAAAGTGACAGGGATTTCGTACATAATCTATCGCTGTTTGCCATCCAAAAAGGACCTCGAGAAACAAAGTTTTCAAAGGGTTGGCAAAGATTGGAAAGACTACTTATGGGTGGTTTTTCGGTACATCTAGTAATCAATGAAACTGGCGAAATTCAAGGGGTTACGGTGATAAAAGGCAACGTTGATACCTGTGCCAAATTTAACTAAGAAATTGACTGGATTATTGTTTGGAGATAAAGGATATATCAAAAAAGATCTTTTTCACGAATTATTCGATAGAGGGTTAAAGCTTGTAACCAGTATAAAAAAGGGTATGAAAAACTCATTAATGGCGCTAAATGAGAAGATTTTGTTAAGAAAAAGATCGATTATTGAGACAGTTTTTGGCTCTCTGAAAAACAAATTTGAGATTGAGCATACTCGCCACAGATCACCGATAAATTTTTTGGTACACATTTTTTCTACGCTTGTTTCATATTCCATGCAGCCGCTGCATTTCTAAGCTTTACTTCGTTGGCTAATCCGCAACTGGGGTATATAGGGTTGACACCAAGGCAATATTCTTCTGGAGAAGTTGATCGGCATGGCAGCATATCAAAGATGGGACCAGCGGAATGTAGAAGTATGTTATATGAAGCTGCACAAACAATGCTTACAGTTACCAAGAGGACATTTAAATTAAAAAACTGTGGTTGCGAAGAAAAAAGGAATGAAAAAAGCAATTGTAGCAGTAGCAAGAAAATTAGCTGTAATTATGCATAGGATGTTGGTTGATAAAACAGAATTTTATTATCAATAAACATCAAAAGAGCATAGGACAATAATTTTATTGAAAATAAAGATAGCAATGCCGATGGAAGGGACAAGCAAGAACTTAGTTAGACTTCGTGGTAAACATGTTGCCGTCCACTTCCGCCTAACAAGTATAATGCGGCTTGACAAATTTATTGTCATCTCAGACCGCGGAGAGAACCATATGCTACTTTTAACTTATGTAAAATTACCAAGGATTATGGAGAAGATATGCTGTTTTGATTTGTGTGAAAATTATTGTTGACTTATGTGCAATTAGAGAACCTAAGTCACTTTAGCTATATATAAAAGGTTTAAGTGGTTGTATTGATGTATCTTTGTATTAAAAAACACCCAATAAGCAGAGTTGTAAGTGGAATAAACCACAAAATGTAAGTGCTAGATTTTATAGGCGGTACGATTATAATTGAATTGCCGTAAGAATTTTTTAACTCTGAGATTATCTCTTCATCTGTGTATCCATCATTGATTTTTTTACGAATTGCTTCTCGCATATCATACGCGATCTGAGATCCAGATTCAGACAATGATTCGCCAGAACATATTGGACACCTTATTATTTCAAATAAACTTGTTGCTCGTTTTTCCATGCTTTTATCTCTGAGTTTATTATCCAGAGTAAAAGCATTTACGCCTGAGTGAAATATCAATATGAAAAGTAAACTAACTACTGCTCTCATCCTTGGTTAATTGGGTTGAGTTGGTTCATAAAATCAGTGATGGATAACTTTCCAATAAAGCTTGACCCTACATCATCATCGTACTTTATTGAAAATTGAACGCTGTCATCAGTTGTTTTTTCCGATAAGGAAGATATTAATTTTTCGAACGCATCTGAAATTTTTGAGTCATCAGTCATAACCGAGATTAATTCTTTATAATTTGATATGGCCACGTTAATCTTGTCTTGAAATGAAGACGTAACCAAATTGTAATTTTGCACTCCACCATCTGCAGCAAGAGAAAAATTATTACTTTGAATTAAAAATTTTTCTATATTGAAATTAATTCTGGAAGCTGAGATGTGGTTTACAAATTCAAAATCAAATTTAGTGTTGATACAACTTTCAGGACTTGCAGTACTTTTATACCGATAAGTATAAAAATCAAATCCTAGCTTAATATTTCCATTCAGTTCTTTATTGAGATGAAATTGAATGTAATTACTTTTATCATTCACCTCGGTTATAACACTTTGCTGATTTTCTGAAACATCACATTGTAATCCATAATCTTCGTAACGAAGTGTATCTATATAGTCTATTATTGTACTATTTCTATCAAACCTTAGCGAAGATGGTAAATCATTTAGTCTAACAACAAAGTGGCTGCTATCGTTTGTGTGGCATTTTATATTCTTTTTCTCATCACCATGAACAGTAATATCAACTTCATTACTTGGTGTATAAATATATACTGATTTATCAAATAATCTATTTTTTATCAATAAAGCATCAGATGAGATGGTTAATTGCTCATTGGAAAATTTTGGGTTTGTCACACGAAAAATTAGGTTAGAAGGAAATCCACTAAAATCATGTGAAATATCAAATTTTTCGTCGTTAATGTATAGTATTGTTTCAGCTAAAAGATTTTTTACCTTACATGCAGAAAAATACCAAAAACCACTATACGCTACAGGAATAAACAAAAGTAAAGAGATGATAATATAGATAAAAATCTTACGCATAGCTAATCACTCCCCTGTTTATCCAATGATATATTTCTTGTACCCCTTGGTATGGTTACACACAAGCCGTCGATATCTTTTGTGATTTTTATTTGGCACCCAAGTCTTGATGTCTCTGTTAAGCCGAAAGCTAGGTCTAACATATCATTTTCCTCATCAGATATGGGATTATGCGTTTCTACAGCATCATAAGATTTTGGATCAACAATCACGTGGCATGTAGAACAAGCAAGAGAGCCTTCACATGCACCTTCAAGCAGATCTGGATCACTTCTATGGGCTAAATTGAGCAGAGTTTCTCCCTCTGCAGCTTCATAGCTTTTCTTACTCCCATCAGGTAAAATAAAAGTAACAGATGGCATATTATTCCTATTAAAATCCTTACTAATTTCTCTATATCCTACAGGTAATAACTAATATTTGCAAACTCTTTACAATTCCAGTGCCTATTTTTTGTTATCCAAGTAGCTGACACTGGTTTCCATCCAAGACGGCAGTGCCCTCTTCTTGTCATCCTAGTGCCTTCTTCTTGTCATCCCAGTGCCCAGACACTGGGATCCAGGAATTTTATTAAGTTAGTAAGCATAAAAGTATAGCTAACGCGAGCTCTACGTCATACCGCCGCGGTATCTCTAGATCCCGCTAACACGTAGCGGGATGACGGTTGTTGTTTAGCTACAAACGTTAAGAAATTTACTAAGCGAAAAAAAAGGCAAAAGAAGCCCCGTGGTTGGCTAATTACTTACATTATACTTTCAAGTATGGCGTTTTTTTATTCTAAACGCTTAATAACCGCGATTTAGTTGCTTTTAAGCCGCAACTAATCTAAATTATAAACATTAAGAAATTTACTAAACAGAAAAAAAGGCAAAAGAAACCCTAGGGTAGCTAGTTATTCACTATCCATTTTTTAAATCGGCGTTTTTTGATGTTTTAAATGCTTTATAAGCGCATTTCAGCTTATATTAGGTAAAAACCTAGAAATTTTATAAAGACATAAGGTGCACATAGTGCAAAAAATTAAACATGGGACGCCAGATACGTGAGTTTTTTTGTCATTTAATCTGTACAGAGAAGATAAATAAATAGCTTCAGTTTCATGATAAGGGGGCTGGCGGAGTTTGTCAAGTAAGTTTTTTGTTTCTATTGAATGACAGTTGTAACCTACGAAAGAAGTCTGTTGTAATTTGTACGATATCTTTATAAAATGGTTCGCATAAGTTATCTAGCAGTGCAACTAAACAAATACAAAAATCAAAACGTCGCGGTTTTTGGTCTTGGTAAAACTGGTTTATCCGCCATTAACGCTCTAACAAAGAGTGGTGCAAGAATATATGCATGGGATGATCATGAAGAGCAAATAGCAAATGCAAAAATGATGTATAAAAAATGTAATTTTATTCATCCCAAGGAATACAATTGGCATGAGATCAGTGCATTGGTTTTAAGCCCTGGAGTGCCAACAGAGCCACATTGGATAGTAAAACTTGCAAGGAGATTTGATTGCAAAATAAAATCAGACATTGAGCTATTTCTTGAAGCTAAAACTACGAACCAGAAGGTAATAGGCGTCACAGGAACAAATGGTAAATCAACCACTACATCACTAATAGGGCACATATTAAAATCTGCAGGGAAAAAAGTAGCTATTGGTGGAAATTTAGGCGTTCCTGTTTTGGATCTAGAAAGAGATGCAGAAATTTATGTAATCGAACTCTCCTCTTTTCAATTGGAGTTGATGAATGAAATTAACGTGGACATTTCAGCACTGCTCAATATTACACCAGATCACATAGATAGGCATGGAAGTATGGAGAACTACATAGCAACTAAATTAAAACTGATAAACGGTAGTGAGGTTGCCGTAATAGGATGTGACAATGAGATTACTGCTGATATATTCAACAAATTCACTGGAGACAAAATTCCAATCTCAGTAACATATTCCCCGATGTCATTCCAGCGCGTGACGCTGGAATCCAGAAAAGAAAAACCATTGCCAACTACTCAGATGACAGAGGGTGGTGCAAGAGATCTAATATCATTGGCAGGTAACAATTTGCTTGATTATAGTGAACAGATTACTGGTATAGATCGAAATTATCTGGATCCCAGTGTCAGCTACTTGGATGACAAAAGGGGCACTGGGATCCAGAAGATCTCGTTAAAACTAGAGAATCATAGCTTATCAGTAAGCGACGTGAAAATAAACCTAATATCCAACGCAGAAAACATAGCAGCCACATATGCCGTATGTAAGGTACTTGGAGTAGATAGCAACACTATTATCAATGGAATCAAGTCCTTTTCAGGACTGAGGCATAGGAATGAACTGCTTGGCAAAATAAGAAATGTGTTTTTCGTGAACGATAGCAAAGCAACTAATGCAAAATCGAGCGAAAAGGCGATCTTATCTTATGAAAACATAAATTGGATCGCTGGTGGAAGAAGCAAAAAAGGTGGAATAGAATCATTAAGCAAGCATTTTACAAGGGTTAGAAAAGCTTTTCTTATTGGAGAATCAACCGAAGCTTTTGCAAATGTTATGGAGAATAAAGTAGATTATGTTAAATGTTGCAATCTAGAAGATGCATTCAGATTGGCTTTTGAAGAGGCCTTAAATAGCGCAGAAGAAGTAACAATATTACTTTCTCCCGCGTGTGCTTCTTTTGATCAATGGAAAAATTTCGAGGAACGTGGTGAAGCATTTTGTAGAATGTTTGAAAATCTCAGGTACAATCACACATGCTGTTTAGTATGATGTTGCGTGGAACAAAAGTTAATAATAGATAAGCTAATTAGGGTTATTCCATTTGAAGGGATAAGCGATGAAACCCTATTAAAGGTGTGCACTGACCTTAATCTAGCTAATAGCTTTTGCAAATTTCAGAATGGAATATATAGCGCTTTGGAGCACATAGCAGAGGACTTAAATAGCTCAATGGAAGCTGAATTAAGAAATTCTAATTTAGAAGATATGAAAGTGCGAGAGCGAGTAAAGTTAGCTATTCAAATACACCTTTCAAACTATGCTAAGCTACCGAATTATAGAGAACTTTTAAAAAATGTTTTATCATTCTCCGTATCACCAAAAAATACATATTTTTCTAGTAAACTTTTATACAGAACTATTAGTGCGATTTGGTATGGCATTCATGACCAATCAACAGATTTTAACTACTATACAAAAAGAGCAATATTAGCTGGAGTGTACTTAAGTACGATACTTTTTTTTATCAATGATTATTCAGAAGATTTTGTGGATATTTTATCGTTTCTTGATAACCGTATCAACAATGTCATGACATTTCAAAAATTCAAAACTCGCTTAAAAGGAATCATAGGAAATTTCTCATAAGCTATTGATTGTTGGTAGAAAAGTACTTGAGCACGATCCTGAAAAGGTTTGTGAAAATAAAAATATTCATGCTGATCATAAAGAACATTTAGTTTATTGTGAGGATAATAATGGTACAACAAAATACACCAGTTACGAAGAAAAAGAAAATAAATTTATTGAAGAAGCACATGAATATTTAATAGACTCTGAATTTAATAAAAATTTTGATCTAGGGCAGTACAGAATAAGTAATTTCTCCGGAAACTTGACGAAAATAGAACTGGAACTCATCAATGAAAAGTATATGCAAGTTTAAGTTGATAGAGAAAGAAAAATTATTCTTGCTATACCGTAAATACGTTCCAAGATTATACTAAAGTCTTTATTGCACTCAAAACCTTCGTTTTTCCTAATCTCTAGAATTATCAATGCATCATCACTTAACCAGCCTGAGTTAGCTAGTCCATTCAACGTTGATTCAACTAGATTGCTATTGTAAGGTGGGTCTATAAAAACTATGTCGCATTTTGAAATAGGTTTTGGTAAGCAGTTAGCACTGCAGCAAATTAGCGTAACATTGTCCGTAATTCCAAAATCTTCTGCTGTTTTTTTAGGCAGTTGCAAATTGTAATAATCTGAATCCACCATGAATGCATGTTTAGCGCCGCGAGAAAGCGCTTCAAATGAAAAAGAGCCACTTCCGCAGAACAAATCAAGTACATTCAAGTTATAAATAGGTTTTCTTGAGGAAAGTATACTAAATATTGCTTCTCGAACAATACTCATAGTTGGTCGTGCAGCTAAATGCTTACCTGTAGTTATTTTTCTTCCGCGATATTTGCCTGCAATGATGCGTAGCATATTAAATAAGCTCCAAAATAATTAATTATTTATACTATATGATTAATGTCAATATGGCTTTAGCAGTTTAATAGAGAGAAGCTATCGAGTCGCTTGTAAGAAAAACACAAACACAAGACTCATCAGTTATCTTTTTCTGATTTGCCTGCTGCATTAATTGCTTGACCAATCTCATCTTGTAAATCATCATAATCATTTTTTTCATCATGATTTAGCCCTTCAATTCTGCTTTCTAACTCTAACTTAATTATAGTATTGATTTTATCTATATTATCAAGAAAGCCTCTACATTCTTCTTCACTATACTCTTCACCAGATGCTTTTTTTTCAATAAATAGGTTTTTAAATCCTGCTAGATCAGAATTCTGATCGGTATTTAGTACAACATTTCTCTCTATGAAGCTAAGATCTGACAGCAGTAAGCTAACCTCTAACAGATCTTCACTTTTCACGCTTTTAAGGTCTTCAAGACTTTCTAAAATACTAAACACCTTAATCCTTTCTTGTACAATCTCTTTGTCTTCCTTATCAAATTCAGACAATAAACTATGATTATCTACAAATTTCTCACTCAAAGCTTTATTCAATTTAGCAAAATTGACATCCTTGTCAAGTGATGTGTTATCCCGCAACAAGTCTACCCTTGCCCTACGCGCATTTAAAATGTCGTCGTAGTCATTTAACTTTATGTTGCCATCTTTGTCTTGCTGCAATTTATAATAATCAAGGCCTTTGAAATTTTTATTAGTCTTCATCTTCAATCCTCTTCTCATCTCCTTTTGCATCTGGTTTCCTCATTGGTTCCGGTAATTTCCTTTTACTGTCTTCTCGATTTCTTTTTTCCTCTCTTTCAGCACGTTTTTTTATAGCTTCCTGGGTATTCATTTCAAAAAGTGCCTTAACGTACTCTTCTGGATTTTTTGGTTCTTTAAATAAAGGCTTAAGATTATAAACTTCGTCTTTTCGATCTCTTTCTTCTTTTCTTCTAGCTCTTTCAGCACGTTTTTCTACAGCTTCTGGAGTGTTCATTTCAAAAAGTGGTGAGAGGTTGTAAACTTTATCTTGATTTCTTCTGCCTTCTCTTTCAGCACGTTTTTCCATACCTTCAAAAGCAGATCCAAAATCATCAATTTCATCTGAACCTTTTGGTTCCGTGCCTAAATTTCGTGTCACTTCATTTGATTGATCAGGCTTATCTTCTTCTGTTGGCTGATCATGCTGTAGTTGATTAGGCTTGTCTTCTTGTTCTGTGCTTAGTTCTCGTACTACCTTATCTGGCTGACCTCCCCCTCGTAGTCGAAGAGGGTCGCCTTCTTCTAGTGGCTGATCATGGTTATCTCTTACTAGTTCCGTGCCTAACTCTCGTTCTACCTTATTTGATTGATCAGGATTGTCTTTTTCTGGTTCTCTCTTACGGCCGATAGTATAATCATGAAGCTTCTCTAAGAAATCTCGCCTATATTCTTTTGCTCTATAGAGTAGGTTATGATCATAGCCATGCTTTCCTATAGAGTCAAGACCATGCTCCCAAGTAAACTTCATAGCATCTTCTATTGTATAGCCCAAATGTGATCCTACGTATCCTTTATAATAATCTAAATATTTACCGATCCTTCTGTGTGTAATATCTTCCTTATCAACTCCAAATGCCCTGTAAATTTTTTCCTCGAGCTTATCAACATCATTTTCAGGCGATGTTGCAAACTTCGTTGCTTCAATAGTAGCACCTACAAATTTACGTGGCACATCAATAGCGTATTTCAGCACTCCTCCAACTCTTGGTACTCTCCCCAGCAGATTAGCTGCACCTCCGGCTAATCTATCCGGTAAATGAGTAGCCCAACTGCCTAAAGACTCAAGTCCTCTACCAGCAAAATTTTGCCACTGCTGTTTGAATCCTTCCATTATGCCAGTCAAAGGCGATGCCTGATACATACTAGATATATTGTAAACGCTGAATCCACCACCAGCGATACTTGAGCCCATTTGTTGTACGAACGTGCGTAAGGAGAACATTAAAAATGAAAGCAAGAATAGTATAAAGATTTCCCCTGCATTGATTAAATAACCTCTCTGTATGTCTTGCACCCTTTGGTAATCGCTATTTTCTTGATAATTTTTGCAATCCTCACAATCTTTACATTTCTGACAGTATTCACTGTTGGGATCCTTATATAAATCATGAAGTTTCAGTATTCTACAACCTTGTTTTTCTACCGCACTCCGCACTAAAGATCTTATTTCATTAATTATTTCCCTATAACTATTGCATTTATTTATATCTTGACAGTAGCGTTTTATTATTTCACTAACATCACCTATCCTTTTCTCTATATTGTTGATCAGTAATATAATGTCAGCCCTCTCTGATGCATGAGATAAACTATTTGTTAAGCGCACTAGATCCTTTTCACTACAGCCATTACTAACTACCATATCACTTTCTGCAATATAATGGTCTGCTGGATTCTCTTTAGTACCAGGAATTGGGTTAAAGAAAGGATAATCTATATAACGAAACCCTTTTTCAATGTAATCCGGTGGAAGAGGGATATACCCAGCACCGCCAGTAAATTTTATTGTACCACCTTCTCTGCTTATCTTTTCTATACCTTCTATGTTCTTATCTACGTTCAGCGGAGAAGCTTCTCCAAGAGTGTAAGGTACGAAAATTTGCCCTGGGGTCCAACCAAAGTACTGCTTATCAACGATACAAAAACCACCAAACACCCATTTTGGAGCACATAACCTTACCTCAAACCATTTATTGTAGCATACAGTAAAACCTAACTGCCTATAAAAGGTATTCATTATAATGGAAGCCAGTAATGACAAGAGAGCAAATATCATAATCGACTGTAAACAAAAGCTGATGCAGAATTTTATCCAACCTTCAAATAGACTTTTCAGCGGTGAAAATAAAATAGAAATTAGAAACAGTGGCATAATGGCTATAAGAAAAGCTATACCCATAAAACCAGAGAGAAATATTATGTAAGCATATAAGCACAGCAAGAAGTATAGCACAATCCCTATGAAAATTGCCGGTATCATAAGAAGGCTTGCCCACATTTGGTAATGTAAAAACGCTGCAAACTTTTTCCAAACAGAATAAGCAAAAAACTTATTGAACATGTCCTCCATGAAGCTAAACAACTTAGCTTCATCTCCTTGAGCAATACTTCCGGTGTTCATGTTGGGAGCAAAATTAGTAATTATACTTATCAATTGTTCAAGACCTTTAACGAATAAAACAAGAAAATGATCATAGAAAAATCTAAAACTTCCAGGAGATATAAGCACTATTACTAGAGTGATTTTCATCATTCTGATGAGCATATCATGCTTAGTTTCTTGTATCATGCCAAAAAGATAAAGAAGCGATGAAATCATTACAAATAGAACAAGCAAGGAAAGAACAAAATTGTGAAAGCTCGTACTTTTTTCAGCTATATTTTCGAACATAGCTTGTGCAACTGCAGGATCATTGCTATTAAAATGTTCTTTGCAATTTTCGTTAATCAATAATACACATTTTAGATAGTTATAAATGTAATCAAAAAACCCAAAACTACTTGGCTGCTGCACTCCACTTAAGAACTCAAAAGAGTAGCCACCTACATTATCTAAGTAATATCTATCTAATATTTTTACATATATTTTCCATCCCTTTTTTAACTTCAACTCATTACAATTTCTGTCCTTTAATTTAGTGTTATCTCTGTCTAAAGTAAAAAATCCATTGTCGCCCTCTGCTGTGGAGTTATAACCTAGATGTACAGTAGGATATTGAGGATCGCGCATTAACTTTAGATTTTCGTTAGGATCATCTTTCCCCGTTTGAAACAAAAGATAAGCACCATGACCATTGGTAAACCAACATGGAGCACCACGTGATACTGTATTTGCGCTATCATCTTCATTAATGCACTTGCAATTTACAGTGCAACTTGTATCAGACTTACTTGAAAATTTTTGTATGCTAGGTTTATAATCATTACAAACTAAGTGAAAATTAGGTAAACTATTATCACTTTGTTTACCTTCAAATTTAGTTGCATATTTTAACTGCTCCAAGCTTTGTAAGGTATAACTGCCTTTTTTAGATTCCTTCTTGTTATTATTACTCCAAGATGTCCATGCACCATTAACTCGCACTTTTAAACTATCTCCATTGGTTTCGAGTCCGGTATCCTCCCACTTCACCACTTGGTTATGGTGAAAACCATAATTAATTTCGCCAGTTTCAGGATCAATAACTTCTCCATCTCCTGGAATAAACGCATCGTGGTCGCTTGAAAAATGAGCGCTTACTGCAATAGGTTTAGGACCAAAATAGTCAGCAGATATACACCTTGGAAAAGGCATATCGTTTTTACTACAACCTGTGATCAGCACATAAGCTGCAAGAAGTAATACCCTAAACCAACATTTGCCTAAACGTGATTGCATATCTAAACTTTTTCCAAATACAGAATAAATTTCTAAAACTTTACTTAAAATATCTTTTTAATTAGTTACTCCATAATATCATTTATATCTTACTCCTCTCCATTTTCTTCCTTGTTTTTAGCTTTAGCACTAGGATCACTTCTTATTGTTTCATCAGAATTTTTTTGCTGATCTGATTGTTTTAATGTTTTAGGTCTATCACTCGTTGTTTTATCAGAACTTCCTTTAGAATCTTCTTTTTTGTCTGGTTGCTTTGGTGTGTTAGGTAATTTAGCCTCAATTTTTCCCCGATCTTTACTCATTTTCTGCTTGATACTCTGTATCATACTTTGGGTCTTATCATCAAGGCCAACGGTTGACAGCATAGCTTGCGATGCGCTCTTAGCAACTGTACCAACACCGCCAGTAACTCCATAACCAGAGCTAAATAGTGTTTGTACCATAGTTTCCGATATAGAAACAAAAGTTTCCATTGCACCGGCAATAATGAGGTATATAAACGCCTGGATTAGGTCTATAGGTAATGCTGCAAAGTGTCCACCAGCCCTTTCTCCGGTACTGAGTGCAACATCAACGCTAGTGCCAGGACTGTATCCAAGAGGCAGTATTGATTTCATCAAGCACAGATCATACGATAAGAAATTTACGCTAATTAAACATTGATAGCATGCAGAAAAATTTGTGAGGTTATATAAAACTGAATACATCAACTGATTTAAAAGAGATAAAAATGAAAATAAAATGACTGGTTCTAATGAAACATGAGCCAACGTTTTTATCCAATTATCAAACAAGGGTTTAGTCTTTTGAAATAGAATAAATACGATAAATAAAGGTGTTAATGACAGTAAAAACGCCACTAGAACAGTAGATATTACATATTTAAACGTAGCGCTAATAATGCATTTTAAGAACATAAAAGTAGCATAGAGTATTGCCAAAAATGCAATAAAGCCAAAAGGACCAGAGAGCATCAACGATAAAAACTTTAGCCAAGTTTCTGTTGTGAATAATACTCCTGCTGTCAAGTCTAAGAATGCAAATTTTCTCCCCCCTTCCCCTATATAGCCAGAAAAGCTATCAACTAAATAAGTGCTACCATCTACAAAAAGTCTGGATAAAGTTGTACCAAAGAGTTCCCAGCTTCTATCGCTAAAGGCAAAAGCTATAAATGCTATCTTGAACATCCTTACAATGAAATCAAATTTACTTAGCTGTATTGTTCCAAGCATATAGCCAATGACAGTAAATATAACGTATAGAGTAAGTAAAGCTCTTACCCCCTGAAGAAGACCTCTTGCATATCCTTTGTATGAATCTTTAACGCTGTCCCCAATTACTTCTTCTTTTATAAATTTAAATACCCCGTTTACATTCGATGAAATAAAATCATTAATTTTTCTTTTGACAAATAAAGTTACACTATACTTATTGTTTTCGTAATATTTGCCATTTTTGTCCGTAATGTCATCTTTCTCTACGTTGCTTACATTGATGCCGAAATATATCTTCTTAGGTTTGCATTCATCTGTTATAGGTTTTTTGTCTTTGCATTCATCTGTTAAAAGACCTCCATCTATTATATAATATACCTTATCCTTTGTTTTATCTAAGTGCTCTACTTTTTTGAAATCATTAGTCTTTGGAGCAGATGGATCCCCTGGCGGGTTATCACCCAAATACACATACAGTTTTTCACCATTGATATATTCACACGATCTAGTCACTTTAACATGGTACCCGCCCCTATTAGCTCCATAGTAACCATAATCTGCTATAGCAAGCATCACACTACTACCATATTTTACATTGTCATTTACTGCATAGTCACTATTTAATTTCAGAGAAAAATCCTCGAAATTGTCACTAATTTGCGAACACACATTATCCTTTCTTGCACCTACTTCATTATCTGGAAGACATTGCATACCTTTATCAGTATCTTGATCACCAAGATCACCAATTTTTGCAACAAGAGCCTCAGCCCAAGATTTATCATCTTCAGTAAAACTACCTGCTTTAACATTCCCTTCCATTTTTTCTAGATAAGAATACATATCACATTTATTTCCTTTATCGTACTTCTTATACCTTATAGAGGAGACACAGTTCCGTTCTCCTGCTCGACCTGAATCATAGCTCCATATACCTTTTCTAGTATAGCATATATTCTGATAGTAACAATTAAGCTCATAAGAACTGTACTTTTTTTTCTCATCCAAACTACAGTTTTTTCCATCACATAACTCATTCAATCCTATTTTAGCTCGGCGTAAATCGAACAGCGAGCCATGTATCCATGGTTCGTTGTTTTTAACATAACCTTTATTAAAATGTACCTTATTATCATATGGAGTGTACCCATTGCCAACTAGCACTTTGCTTTCCTTTGCTTTTGTTTTATCAAGAGGTAAAAATTTTATTTTATTTCTCTTTCCATCCTTGCCCTCACAAAAAAATTCCTCTCCCTCTTGCTTGCTAACATTCAATATTTCACTTGCTGACACTTTTTCACCTCCTTCTTCAGCTCTATAACAATTGTCATCAAAGCTGATACCTTTCCCTCCTGGATTGTCATAATCAATTGTTATTTTTCTGGGAACTAAGCTAAAGCTTAACTTATCACCAGGATTTACTTTAATTCCAGTGTCTACATAACGTCTATTGCTGCCAAATCCTTTACCACCGCACAATTCGTTTTTATTTACGCCTTTTTCATCAACGCCATAATTATTAGGCACATCGTTAATATTTGCAGCTTTACTATAATTTGGTTCTGAGCCATCAGCACAAAAGCTAGCTGGCACAAGTACTTTCCTTGGATTTTTGTCTTCTTTAAAAGGGCAAAAATTTACTGATCCATCGAGGGTGAATTTGATTTCCTCACCCTTACTAATTACTTGACCAGAATCAACCCAATGAATTTTAACTTCTTCACCAGCTTTATGAACTGGAACATCCACGTTAACACTAGTGTTTCTGCTCTGCAACCCAGGTTCGACACAATCCATGTTACAACCAGTGATTGCAAGACACAGTATCAACAATAGTGATCTTTTACTTATCATTGCTGTCTTCCTGGTGGTGGTATCTGAGGCGTTGACCTTTGAGTCCCTTGTGGTATTTGAGGTCTTGACGTACCTGACTGTTGAGAAGCACCTCCTCTTTCTCTTCTTTGAACGCTTTGTTCATCTAACCCTACTGTTCCCATTAAGCTTTGTTGATACTGTCTTCCAGGTTCGCTTGCTACATAAGCACCAAACAACGAGTCAGATATTGTCGAAGAAGCTTCAACTAAAGCTTTCATAGCGTGTCCCAAAATAACAAAAGCCATCATAGCGGTAATATTAGGTGTATATTTGGAAGCATAACCATAAAAAATACAAGGGTTAAAAATCTTTAAGTTAATATTAAGTATACATGTAGAGCAGACCTCAAAATCAAATACTGAATACACAATATAATCCATAACCTGGCTTATCAGTGATATAAAAATTAAAAGCACTACTGGATGAATCGCAAATCTTGCTAAATTTTTAACCCAGTTGTGAAACATCTGCCTAGTATACGCAAATAAAAGACAAATAATAAAAATAGGTGCTAAAGAAAGCAATAACGCAACTATTGCTATAGATGTAATAAAAGAAAATAAGGCATTAAAAATAGATAAGCTCACTGTGATTAAACCCCAAATCACCAAGCAAAAAGATACAATGCCCAAAGGGCCAGAAAATATAAGAGATACTATTAACAATACTGAATGCGATGACAAGAACCTATTGAGCGGCAAATCAAGAAACTCAAAAACATTTGAAGTAGTGCCTCTAAAATTTGCTATTTCTATTAGTTGTTTTGGAGTGTTAATAAATATAGAGAATGCGTTGTTATAAAAAAAGTCCCAGCTATTATCCTGCAATAGCTGGGCGATGATTCCTATCTTTACGCATATAATTAAAAACTCATATATAGAAATATGAGTTAATCCAAAAAAGTAATAAAGAGTATATAAGATTATATATAGTACTAATAGTGATATTATAGTAGATCTAATGGTATTTGTTCTGCTTGATTTTATAAAACTTTCGTAAAGAGACTTTACAGGACTAGTATCAGAGTGAATTGCGTTAGGGTCTTTATAATTAGAGCCGAAAAATGCAGTTTTCACTTTTTCATCAAAGAAATTATATATTGCACTAAAAGTTTTTGTAGGTGGCTCTTTAGTTGTTAGGTTAATACTAAATTGACCTTCATTTTTGTAATCGCAGCCATGGTCTCTTATTCCGTAATATATGGTGCCTGTTTTGTCTTTTAATTTTCCTTTCAAGTTTTCCATGTCATGAACTTTGCTGATATCTACAGATATATCTGCTTGATTTTCACCAGGCTTATGCTCAGGGAATTTATCGGAAACACTTATATACAAGCTATTTTCCAGACTATGGTTCTTCGTTACTCTTATGTTGAACCCGCCTTTGTCATTTGTATTGTAGCAGCTCTTGTCATTTCTGCTACATAGACTAAAAGTTAAACTTGGTATTTGATGGTCATTCTCCATCTTATGATCACAACTAGTACATAAACCACCACCTGGAATGTGTTCAAGAGTTTCATTATCCATACCAACTTTTAGAAATGTAATGTCAGTTTTTACCTGTTTTCCCTTTAATACGTTACTAATAATTTCAGCAACAACAGATTCACCACTAGAATTTAAAGCATTGAATAGCTCAATTTCTATATTATTATATTCAATATACACGCAATCCTCGCCTCTACGACCAGAAGAAAATTTACATATACGTCTACAGAGTGAATTTAAAATGTGCGTATCTATCTTACTTGCACTGCTCTCTGAAAGCTTACTGCAATCTATATTCTCTCCTTGTTTTATAGAGTTAATAATATTTTCAATTTCCTTTTTTCTTTCATCTTGATCTAACTTCGAAAACCAGTACTCTCTTCCACTCAACCATTGCGCATCGCCTATTATATATTTATTAGGACATATCCCATCCTTGCCACCTTGGCATTTCTCTTGATTTAAAACATGTGCAAAATGTTCCGTTTCTTGCTCGCTACACTTTTCGTCGATTTTCAAATACCTGATTTTTGTCTCACTCTCTTTATCTTTACACACTTTACTTCCAATCACACTAAAGCTTATCGTATCGCCTTTTTTAAGTGCAAATGGTAATGCAACGTCATTTCTCCCAGGCCCAATTGCAAAATCTGCATACTGCTTAGGACAAAAATTAACCTTACTAGGCACTATATCAATCTCTGTTACTCTTATTCTATCTGAGATATTAACACCAGAATCAACCCATTTCTGCTCTGTTGACACTATATCTAGTTTTTCACGCAAACCTGATAAATTTTCTGGCTTAATACAGTGATGTTCCCCGCAGCCTGACAGAAAAAAAAACGGTATTATCAGCAAAAATTTTAGCATAAATCCAACTCATTCAGTGCTTTTGTTAACACTCTCGGAGCTACTAGAACCAGAACCTCGAGATTTACTCTTGTCTCCACCACTCAACTTCTTAGCAGCAGCACCAGCAACTCCAGCAACACCCCCAGCAGCAGCTTTGGCAGCAGATAAAGCTTTGCCCACCATTTGTCCAGGTGTCTGACCTGAGCCAAGTGCTGCTCTATGGTTACCAGCAAGTTCAGCAGCCATGCCAGGAAGAATGTTTAAAAAGTGGTAAAAGAGGAATAATACTAAACACAATTTTAATAATTCTCCGATGAGAGAGCTGCCAAACTCCATGTATGTAAAGTCGAATAGACCAAGTATGCTGCTCTTTTTAAAGCTATAATTTTGCATCATACATGCAAGAGTAGTTTCATTTTTATCACATTCCCCATCTTTCAATTTAAACCACTGTTTTTTCTTACTATATGAGATTTCTGCTTGTTTCTTTTCATATGACTTGTCCGGTTGTTCATTTTTATATGACTCGTCCAGTTCAAAATTTAAATTTTTAAAATAGATTTTATCACATGCTATGAACATAAAGGACAAAAACGCAAAAAGGATAACCGGGTATAAGCTATAGGTAATCAACTCTTTCACCCAGCCTTCAAAATATCCTTTGGTGTGTTGGAATAAAACCATAGGAATGAACAAAGGTGATAAAATGATGATTACACTTAAAGCAACTAGAGATAAAATAAATACATAGCACAGCCACAAAATAACCATCATCATCAGAACGGCCATAAATATACAGACAAGAGCTACTAAAATTTGTCCACCAGCAAAAATAATACCGATTACCGAACCTGCAACTAATAAGACAGGAGCAGCACCAAGCAAGACTGCTAACGTTGCAACACCTCCAGTACCAATTTTGCCACCAATTCCATCTAAAGGGGCACCTAAATAAAATAAAATTCTGCAATCAAGCCTATCCCAAGGTGCAAGATAACTGTAAGATACCCTCTTTCCTGCACGAGTATATTCATAATCTGTACCTGCTTTATAATTACATATGCCTTTACTTTCAGATGATGCTTTTAGCACTATCTCTGACAAACCATTTGAGAGACGAGTTAATTCTCCATAATAATGAGACATGGTACTGCCTGTTGTGAAGTAAATCACTAAAGCGAATTTTATGATCAACATATACATTTCTTGAGGCCTCTGAACTCCACCAGACATGGCTTTTATAGAGAACAGTATTAAAGCTAAAACTAAAACAGCAGTTACAGTGTTTTTCAGCCTTTTCTGTGCTACAGATATAAAACTCTCACCATTTGGTGCACCTTTACCTGCAACTAAATTATCTAACGATTCCTTAATGCATTGCACTATCATAGAAGTTACGGGAATAGGAGCTAATGATTTACTCCCTGCCTGGTTATAACAAGCTTCAGAAACATACGAGCTAAAACAGCCAGCATTATCATAACCTACAAAAATTTTCCCCCCTTGTCCGTTGAGTCTTTTTTCTTTAGATCTGATAATAGTTTTATAGTCATCATCATTACCAATAGGAACTTTTTCCTCTCCTGTACCATCTTTATTTTTGAATATCATCACAGATTTTTCACACATAGGAGCAAGTGGGTCAGGTGGCAATTCCGTGCACCCCATATCAACCCCTTGCGGCCAAGGAGTCATTTCGATACCAAGCATGCTAACACTGGCTAACTCCACACATAATCTGCCCGTTTTTCTCACTGCTTTGAATGTAGCTCCATGTATGGGTTCGCTCTGTCCTGCTTTGAGAACTCTACATTCCAGACCACCATCAACCTTCGAGGACCATGACCCATCTACGTATCCAGTGTCTTTCTCCCTGACATCAAAGTCTATGTATCCAGGTTTTCCTCTGGAATTAAAGTCTACCTTATTAAAAAGATTACCAAAAGTTAAAGGGTTTCGATGACATACTTCTATATATTCACTGTATTGCACACCATTTTTTGGCCAGTAATAACTCTCTGTACTCTCCTGAACGTTAGAATTTAAGGCTTCTTTTTCTGCTCTTTTCCCGTCATAATCTTTTTTGTTCACGTCTTCCCGAGCTTTATTTTGCAAACAAGAAAAATATTCCTCTTCTGTTTGGTAATTTTCATTGGTGCAGCCACTATAACCTGTGTCTTCTAATTTAAAATTTTTGTATTTTCCATCATGATCACGTGCAACTGGGTGTTTAACAAAACTATGTTCACAAACAACAAGCCCTCCTATCGCTTTCCAGACTCCAACAATTGCAGCTATCATTCCAACAATAACAAGAGCGGTAAACAAACCAGCAGAAGAAACGATCAAAACAATGCCAGTAAATATTGCGCCAACAGCAATCGCTATTCCAGCAAGTGCTGCAGCTGTTTTAAACGCTCCACAATCAGGATTAGAGGCACGACTAAAACTGCCAGTGGAATTAAATCTGCTAACAAATTCTGTCTTGTCAGTACCACTTACTCCATCTGCAAGCACTGGATATGAGAGTAAAAAGTCTATATTTAGTAAAAATATCGCAATTAATAGCAATGACAGCTTAGTCTTAAACATTTTTTACCTTCTGATAAAATATAGGCAACCATACTTTTGGGTTGTCCCCAACTTCATTTAATATATCGTGTAACAATAGAACACTTTCTGCACGTCCGGATAATACGTTGATTATATCATCCAGGCCTTTTAAGTCTATTCTAGCTACTACAGCATTGACTCCTTGTTTCACCAAAAAGAATCTAGTACTCGGATCTGTGTGCTTAATTAATATATATTCACGTTCAGTTAACATAAAAACATCCCGATAGACACTAGTAGCTTTCAGATTTGGTAAAAAAATCTGTGTCGCTGTTTGTTGTACAAGCGTATCGCTAATAGTACTTTTACTTGCATCCTCAACACTCTGAGTAGCAAAAATCACAAAAGCATTTAGTTTTCTCAGTACCTTCAACCAGTCTTTTATCTTGGGTGCAAAAACTGGATTATCTATTAACGCCCATGCCTCATCAAGAACGATAATAGATGGAGTGCCATCAAGAGATATACTAATCCTATGAAATAAATAAATCAAGACCGGTCCAAGAGCAACAGGATCTTTGAGCAAGCTAGCCATCTCAAAACCAAATACTCTTGCTCGTGAAAAATCTAGCAAATCTTCTTTATTGTCAAATATTGCAGCATGAGAACCATTATCATGCCACATAGATATTGCCCCAGCTAGAGTATCAGGACCTGCAAGCCCTAAAAACGGTACGAGGTTTCTCAAGAATCTGTCTTCTTTTCTTAATTTAAAATTTCCTTCAATTGCATCATTAATTCGTGCAATATCTTCTGAAGTAAATTTATCATTATATACCGAAATTAAAGACTTTATCCACTCCATTAAAAATGTTCTATTATCAGAGGTATCATCAAGTTGTAAAGGATTAAAATTTGTTTTAGTTCTTGGTTCTATTACAGTATAGATACCACTAAGTGCTCTTAAGAAAATCTCTGCACCGCGATCTTTATCAAAAAAGAATATCCTTGGAGAAAACTTCATCGCTTGGGCACACAGGAAATTCATTAAAACAGTTTTACCAGCACCAGTTGGGCCAATTATCATAGTGTGTCCAACATCCCTTATATGAAAGTTGAAAAAAAATGGAGTACCAGATGTCGTGTCAAAAACTGTAACGGCATCTCCCCAGTGGTTATTGAATTTATTACCAGTAGGATAATTATGTTGAGATGCAAATCCAGCCAAATTAAGACTACTTATTGTAGCTTTTCTCACTATATAATCGAAATTACCAGGAATTTGCGCCCAAAATGCTGGTTCAAGGTTAACTCTCTCACGTATAGGGTAAACACCGCAATTAGAAAGCTCTGATTCTACCAACGACAGAGCGTTATCCAATGATTTAGGACTTTTTTCTATACATAAAATAGTCAGGTGATGTTGACCAAACGCAATCTTACCACTCATTGCGTCATCAAGCGCTTGAGAAATTTCTGCTATTTGAGAAATAGCTTTATCTGCAGACTGTATCATTCGATTTTGCTGTATCTGCATTTTTCCAATCGCCATTTGCCTGTTTATAAATTGAAAAGATTGCGTAATTATAAACTCGTAAGGAAGTTGTAAAAACGAATCAAGCATTCCTGCAGAAGTATGATTTCCATATTCTTTGATACTAATTATTCCAGCATATTTACTCTCATTATGAGTCACAACCTGTATCATCTT
Organism: Wolbachia endosymbiont (group A) of Tromatobia lineatoria; assembly: GCF_964028565.1. Taxonomy (NCBI): domain Bacteria; kingdom Pseudomonadati; phylum Pseudomonadota; class Alphaproteobacteria; order Rickettsiales; family Anaplasmataceae; genus Wolbachia; species Wolbachia endosymbiont (group A) of Tromatobia lineatoria. The sequence continues at coordinate 178,683 of NZ_OZ034791.1, read as the reverse complement.
ACGGCCAAAGAATAACCTATGTACTGGTAAGTATCTTGATATTTCAGTTCTTAGCGGAAAAAGCGTATTTGTAACGAAGCCACAATTTACGATTCTAGATAGAAACTCCATTATTTCGCAGAACAAACCATCTGGAGTTTCTTTTACTCCAAGAATTTTAGGCGAATAATTTCTAAGGCTTGTCACTACACGATTTGTCGTTTCCTCTAAATCTTCATACGTGGCACGTATATCACTTTCCCAAGCATGTTTTGAAGTTACATGTCCGAATTTTTTTAGTAGATGTGACAAAAATTCTACTCCTTTTGTGTCCGCTCTACGGATAATCGTAATGTATAGGTCATTAATAAATGATTGCCTTGTTGCGTGTTTTTCTCTCCATTTTAGATTTACGTGATTAGCGAAAAAATTCGGCAAACCTTGACTTGCAAATTCATCAGAAAAAATATTTTTCTTACGTCTGATAGTATGAAAATACAAACTAAATGCCGGAGATGAAATGCTTCTTAGCATCTGATTCCTGATGTTGTTCTGTATGACTAAATCCTCGTCATCGGCAGTTTCAAATGCAAAACCACTTAATTTTATAACCTTAACCAACCAATTTTCTTTTGTCATCAAGGTTGTGCTATTCCAATAGCAAGAATAAGGAATAAATTCAGCAGCGTGAACTTCCCTGTTCAGAGTAGATTTATTCTTTGATTGAATAGCCCTAAACCTCAGCATCACACAACGTTAAGCAATATCATAAGAATTGGCTCCATGGTAAAAACGATTTAAACATTTCGAGCACTTTCCCAATTTTACCATAAATAATTCAATAAACAACGGTTCTTTTGCAGAAGCTATATAACCAAGTCCATGTATACCTGGTAACATTAAGAGAATCACTCTTAAATCATTTGAATTAATGAAAATTAGCATGCAAATCAGGACGTTTAATATTGCAAACATATAACTCACACCAAAGAGCATTGCAGGTCTTGTAAGACCTTTAAATAATTGATCTGTTTGTATACTACCTGTGGACATATCTTTAACCTTCTAATAATAGCTCTAACACTAATACTATATCATTATATTAAAAATCCATTGAAACTAGTAGCACTTTAAGTTAAGATACATTATTTAATCCCGATAATGACAAATTGGCCATTTCAAGAAGCAGAAAAAATATTGCAAGAGTTTCCTAATAAAAAAGAAATAATATTTGAAACTGGTTATGGACCCTCTGGTTTACCCCACATAGGAACCTTTGGAGAGGTTTTCCGCACTACAGTTATTGTAAATGCATTAAAAAAAATAGCTCCTGGTATAAAAACCAAAATCATTGCAGTTTCAGATGATATGGATGGTTTGCGAAAAATACCAGATAATGTGCCAAATCAAGAGATGCTAAGAGAGCACTTAAATAAACCATTGACTATGATACCTAATCCATTTGGCACTCATCAGAGTTATGGTCATCATATGAATTCATTGTTGTGTAAATTTCTTGATATGTTTGAATTTGAATACGAGTTCAGGAGTGCAACAGAGTGTTATAAATCTGGCGTTTACGATGAAAAACTTTTACTCTTACTGAAAAATTATGATAAAGTGATGGACGTAATGCTTCCATCATTTCGGGAAGAAAGACAGCAGACTTATAGTCCATTCTTGCCAATATGCCCAAAAACTTCTCAAGTTTTACAAGTTCCAGTAATTGAAACAAATACAGAGAAAGGAACAATCACATATGAAGACCCAAACGGGGAAAAAATAGAAGTTCCAGTGACAAAAGGAAAATGTAAACTGCAATGGAAACCTGATTGGGGAATGAGGTGGGCCGCATTTGGAGTAAATTACGAAGCTCACGGAAAAGATTTAACTCCATCTGCTGTGCTTTCAAGTCAAATATGTGAAATACTTGGAGAAAAGCCACCACTTCTGTTTTGCTACGAGCTTTTCCTTGATAAAGAAGGAAAGAAAATATCAAAATCAAAAGGAAATGGCATTTCAATTGAAGAGTGGCTAACTTACGCACCAACAGAGAGCTTAGCATTGTACATTTTTCAGAGTCCTAAAAAAGCTAAACGTTTATATTTTGATGTGATACCAAAATCAACTGATGAATATTTAGAATTTGTAAAGCGTTATCATGAGAACAAAGAAAAGGATATAAATAATCCTGCTTGGCACATTCACCAGGGCAATGTTCCCAGTATAGAAACTTCAGGCATAAATTTCTCACTACTTTTAAACCTAGCAGCAGCTTGTAATGCTGAAAACAAAGAGATCCTATGGGGTTTTATATCCTCTTATGCACCAAACGTTACACCAGAAAATAATAAAATGCTTGATAGACTTTCAGACTTTGCAGTAAAGTATTATCACGATTTTATCAAGCCAACAAAATCATATAAAACTCCAAATGAAAAAGAAAAAGCAGCGTTACTAGATTTGAAGGACACTTTACATTCTCTATCTACAACTGCTACTGCTGAAGAAATTCAATCTCAGGTATTTTCTATTGGAAAAAAATACGATTACACCAACTTACGTGACTGGTTTCAGCTATTATATGAAACGTTACTTGGCCAAAAAACCGGTCCAAGAATGGGATCTTTCATAAAGCTTTACGGAATAGGTAATACGATTTCTCTCATAGAAAGCGCTACTAAATGTATACTTTAGAGTTTACCTCCTTTCATTTGAGCTCTTTAGTTTTAATAAGAATTCCTTGACAAACTCCGCTAGCCCCCTTATCATGAAACTGAAGCTATTGTATTTGCTTTCTCCAATCTGCAGATTAAAAGGTAAGGATTACTTAATGTATCGGCGTCTTATGTTCAATTTTTTGCAGTATATAGATACTGTATGTCTTTACAAAACTTCATCTACATCTAGATTTTTATCTAAATAAGCTGAACGCGCTTATAAAGCGTTACAAGACATCAAAAAATGCCAATACTCGACAGAGATAGTAAAAGACTAGCTAACTCGGGGATTCTTTGTCTTTTTTTCTGCTTAGTAAATTTCTTAAACGTTTGCAGCGTAAGTTAGTTGCAATTAAAAGCAGCTTAATTTCGCTTGTCAAGCGTTTAAAACATAAAAAACGCCAATATTTTAAAGCGGATAATAACCACGGGGCTTCTTTTGCCTTTTTTTTCATTTGGTAAATTTCTTAATGTTTGTGGCTGAACGACAACCGTCATCCCGCTACTTGTTAGCGGGATCTCTTGTTAGCGGCTGAGATACCGCGAATGAATCGCGGTATGACGGTTCGCGGCGGCATGACGATAAGGTTTATACCTTGTCATCCCAGTGCTTGACACTGGGATGGCTTTGTTGCATCGCTCTTCGGATAGTAGGTAACGCACAATAAATTTATGAAGCTATCTCAAATTTAGCCATACCAATATCAGTGAACTTATTGAGCAAATAGCATTTAACAAGTAGTTCCTTCTCTCTATTTGTCTCAGATTTATTCCTAAAACTAAACCCGAATGTTTGTTTCAGTCGCGAGAAAAAACTTTCTATATAAGATCTTTTTCCATAACTCATCTCTTTTTTCCACTTCTTTATACTATCTTCATCATATGACTTTATGAGCTTGACTGCAGAATTTCTCTCAGCCATATAGTCTAACTTTGGATGCTCTGCTGCGTTGTTTTTCGGAGGAATTTTCGTTTTTATACCATATTGATTACACAGCTTATAGAGCTTTTCTCTGTCATATGCCCTATCTGCATATAGTACTTTTATGACATACTGAAAATCGACTTCTTTTAGCAAATCACAAGCTCCATAGTGATCAGAGTAGACACCGTTACTGTATTTTACAGCTATGGCTTTTTTGCTGTTTGTATTCAACATTACATGCAATTTTCTTGTCTGTTCATAGCTGCGATACTTTCTATCTTCGCTATTTTCTTTGCTATGACCAGGAGTGTTGTTGTATATACTAATTCCTGTACTGTCTATAGCAATTTCGATATCTTCCATATTATTTTTATCAATTCTGCAATCATTGATCTTAATATTGAGTTTCTTAAACCTTCTTGATGATTGTGAATAGCTGATAACTTGCAAATTTTTCCCAATTTGCTCAAGGTATCCTGCTATAAACCCAACTGTTTGCCTCAGGCCTATTCTAAATAAACAAGTTATTATGTGCACCAAAATTACAACTTTATCGCTATAAATATTGTTGCCACCTGGTATTTTTGGACCATTCTCGTACCACTTTTCTATGGCTTCGTTGATATAATGAAAAATATTTCCTCTTTTTTCTAGAAATTTGTTATATTCGCTATGGTTACTGACCCTCATTTTTTGTGGCATATTTTTTCTTTCAAGGTTAAATGGCTATTTTATAATGAATTTTGTCAGTAGCCACCAGATTTTTTCAGTTGCTATGCAACAAAGCCCACTGGGATCCAGCTTTCTTTATAAATTCACCAAAAGTGCTTCATTCTATAACGCAAAACCCATACTCACCAAATCCAATGCATTACTTGCAATTAAGTTTCCTGGATCCCAGTGTCTGGGCACTGGGATGACACCATCATAAAGGAATCAGTGTCAGCTACTTTCATGACACCATTCTTTTTCCTGGATCCAAGTAGTCGAGCTACTTGGATGACAGCTAGCCTGACAACCGTCATCCCGCTACCTGTTAGCGGGATCTATGCTAAGAGATACCGCGAATGAATCGCGGTATGACGGTTTGCAACGGTATGACGGTTCACGGCGGCATAGTAATTCGTCATCCCGCTGCTTGTTAGCGGGATCTCTTGTTAGCGGCTAAGAGATACCGCGAATGAATCGCGGTATGACGGTGTAGACGATGGTTAAGTATCCCGCTGCTTGTTAGCGCCGCGGCGGTATGACGGTTCGTGGTGGTATGACGTAGAGTGCTTAGAAGCTGTTATTTTGCTATAAATGGCTGTAATGGCATCATCTATTTTATTGCTATCACAGCCTGTTTGTGCAAGTTCAGCATTCCCACCACAGTTCTTTTTAACTGCTATGGATATTAGTTCTTTTGCGCTAATCTTATTGATTAAGTCTTTACTTACTTTAATAATCAAGACTGTTTTATCTTTTTCTGTTGCCGTAAAAGCTATTACCGTTTTTGGTTTTTGTTGCTGCAAAACAAACTCTCTTATTACATTTGCTGGAATATCAGTGAAAGTGTGGCTTATAAAATTTATTCCATTTATTTCGGTGCTTTTTATATTCTCTGCACTCACAAGCTTTTTATATAGGTTTTTTATTTTGGTTTCGGATTTTTTGTGTTCTTGACTTAAAATACTTAATCTGCTTGTTATTTCACTCACTGGCGCTTTTACGAATTCTGCAACTTTTTTTAAGTTAATTTCATTATCACGTACATAATTGATTGCTTCCTGACCAGTTAAAGCTTCAATTCTCCTCACTCCAAAAGCAACAGAACTCTCTGTTACTATCTTAAATAAACCGATTTCTCCAGTATGTTCAACGTGCGTGCCACCACACAGTTCCCTTGAATCTCCAATCTTCACTACTCTTACTTGATCGCTATATTTTTCGCCGAATAACGCCATAGCTCCTTCGTCTATTGCCTGATTCATGCTTTGAATTTTTGTAGATGCGGAAAGATTTTCTCTGATTAGAGAGTTTACCATATCCTCTACCCAAAACAACTGATCTTGAGTCATTTGAGTGTTATGGCTGAAGTCGAATCTCAGTCTATCTGGTGCAACTAGGGAACCTTTTTGAGTGACATGATCACCTAGAATTTTTCTGAGTGTAAAGTGCAGAAGATGTGTAGCTGAATGATTTCTTCTTAAGGCTTGCCTTCTTTCCTTATCTATGCTTGCTGTAACTGTGTCACCTTTACACATTGAGCCAGATTTAACTATGCATCTGTGCAAATATAGGTCATTAACCTTATTGGTATTCTCGACTATAATAATACTTCTACCAGGTTTGATCAGACTGCCAGTATCTCCCACTTGTCCACCTGACTCGCCATAAAAAGGTGTTTTATCAAGTATAATGGTTATCTTTTCTTCCTCCTTTGCAGAATCAATTACTTCATTTTTAGAGGAAACTATAGCTAGTATTTTCGCATCACTTACTTCATTGAACTCATAACCAACAAATTTTGTTTTGCCAAATTTATTGATCAAATCAAACCATACTTGCTCAACAGATTTTTCACCAGATCCAGCCCATTTAGCACGTGCTCTCTCTTTTTGTTCTCCCATTGCATCATCAAAACCCTTCTGGTCAAAATTTATTTTTTTCTCTTTTAAAATATCAAGTGTAATATCCAAAGGAAATCCGTAGGTGTCATATAGCTTAAACGCTGATTCTCCAGGCAAAGTATCGCCCGATTTTAAATCTGTAGTGAATTTCTCCAGGAGATTGATACCTTTCATCAAAGTGTCTTTAAAGTTTTCTTCCTCTGATTTTAACGTCGTTTCTATTAAGCTTTTAGCTCTGACTAATTCAGCTCCCATATAAGCCGAACTCGTGCTATCTATCAACACTGGAAAAATACGATGGAGTAGGGAATCATTATATCCAAGCAGGTGAATATAACGTGTGGCTCTCCTAATTAATCTGCGTAATACGTAATTCCTGCCCTCATTTCCAGGAAGCACTCCTTCTGCAATGAGAAATGCAGCCGCGCGAAGATGATCTGCTATGATCTTATGCGCTATTTTATTTTCCGTTCTTCCACAGTACTCTTGTGATTTACTTATCAGAGCAGAAAATAGATCAATATCATAGTTATCATGGACGTTTTGCATAACAGCCGCTATTCTTTCAAGGCCCATTCCAGTATCGATGCATTTTTTTGGCAATTTGTGTAAATTACCTTCTTCATCTTTGTTAAACTCCATGAATACCAGATTCCAGATTTCAACAATTCTATCGCCCTCTTGTAAATTAGGACTCCCATGGTCATAAAAAATTTCAGAACATGGACCGCACGGACCAGTGCTTCCCATACTCCAAAAGTTATCATCCGTTGTAATTCTTATGATTTTATCACTTGAAAAGCCACTTATCTTACGCCAAATCTCGTACGCCTCATCATCAGTATGGTAGACGGTTATGGATAGTCTGTTTTTATCAAGAGATAACTCTTTAGTGATAAATTCCCACGCAAATTCTATCGCAGTTTCCTTAAAGTAATCACCGAAGCTAAAATTTCCGAGCATTTCAAAAAATGTGTGATGCCGAGTTGTATAGCCAACATTTTCCAGATCATTGTGTTTACCGCCTGCTCTTAGGCACTTTTGACTTGAGACAGCACGTTTCATTTCAGTTTTTTGAGCACCAGTAAAAATATTTTTAAACTGCACCATACCAGCATTTGTGAACATGAGCGTTGGGTCATGTTCTGGAATCAAAGGAGAAGAAGAAACCTGCTCGTGGTCATTATTTACAAAAAATTTTATAAATCTTTCTCTGATTTCGTTTAGCTTCATCGTTTTTATTGAGGTTATCTATAAATAATAAGTTGTAATGGAAATAAAATCAATACCACTCTCTAGATCTCAGAACTTCTAGTAACATGCACCTTGTGGTAAGAAAAAATCAATATATTCACGATAAATTTACCTCATATCTGTGTTTTATATGTGGAAATTGGAATGGAAATTTATGTAGGCAAAGAAAAAAGAATAGCAAATGTGGTGACTCAACACTGGAATGACATAAAAGGATCAGACAGAGATTGGCCAGAAAGGCATGAAATAGACACTGCAGAAATAATGGAATCATGGCAGCATTGTTTTGTCATTGAAGTCAAGGATCAAGGTTATATTTGTGAAAATGCAGGAGAAAAGGCTGTTGAATTCTATGGTTTTGAGAAAAAGACGCGCATTGATAATAAGTATGCAATTGATGCACCATTTTTGCGACTATATAAAATAGATGCAGTTATTGATAAACTTGATACTGTAATAGAGAGTAAATGCCCGATCAATGAAGAGGAAGAAAGTGAAAGTGTTAAAATGAGGCAAGTATTGTTGCCACTTGGGAATAAAGAAGGTATAACACACATATTGGGCGTAATTACTTTTAAACTCCTTTAATATACAATTTTAATTTGATTCTTTAATAAAATTATTTATACTAATGCTTAATTACTATTAAAGAACTCAATAGTAGTGCTTGTAAATTTATTTGGAATATGAAGAAAATAAAATTAAAAACCAAATCTTCTGTGAAAAAGCGCTTTCACCTTACAGCTAAGGGTAAAGTTATTTCTACTCAGTCAGGCAAAAGGCATGGCATGGTAAAGAGAAGTAAATCTAATATTCGTAATCAGCGCGGTACAACGATTCTTGGTAAATCTGACTCGCGTATAGTTAAGCTTCATATGCCTTACGGTATTTAACAAAATGGAGGTAAAATAAAATGGCTCGGGTAAAACGTGGAGTCACTACTCACGCTCGTCATAAAAAAATATTGAAACTGGCAAAGGGTTATAGAGGGCGCGCAAAAAGTTGTTATAGAATTGCATTACAAAGAGTTGAAAAAGCACTGCAATATGCTTATAGAGACAGAAGAACCCGTAAACGTGATTTCCGTAGCTTATGGATAATACGTATTAATGCAGCAGCAAGAGAGCATGGGCTTACTTATGGTAGGTTTATGCATGGTCTTACACTTGCCGGCATTGATTTAAATAGAAAAATTCTTGCTGAGATGGCAGTTAATTATAAGGATGATTTTGCCAAATTAGTAGAAACTGTAAGTGGTAAATTAGCGGAGAATTCTTAAAGCAAAAACACCATGAGAATTATTTTCATGGGATCACCAGGATTTGCTGTTAATTCTCTGAGCTTGTTACTGAAATCAAAGAGCGAAGTGGTGGCAGTATACACCAAGGCTCCAAAACCTTCAGGGCGTGGACAGAAGCCAACGAAATCTCCAGTACATGTTATCGCTGAAGAAAGTAACATAGAGGTATGTACTCCTATCTCTCTAAAGTTCTCGGCAGAGCAGGAAAAATTTAGAAATTTCAAACCAGACGTTGCAGTTGTAGCTGCGTATGGATTGATACTTCCAAGAGAAATTTTGAATATTCCAAAATATGGTTGTATTAATATTCATCCTTCATTACTACCAAGGTGGCGTGGTGCAGCCCCGATACAGCACACAATTTTAGCAGGAGATCAAGAAACCGGGGTTAGCATTATGCAATTGGATGAAGGATTAGATTCCGGCCCTATTTTAAAACAGGAAAAATTTCTTATCGAAAAGAACGATAACTACAAGACATTGCATGATAAATTGTCTAAATTAGGCAGTGATTTACTGCTTGAGGTGTTAAATGAAATTGAAAAACAGGTTCCTATAGAGCAGAATGATAATGATGCATGTTACGCTAACAAAGTGGAAGACTATAAAATTTATGCAAGTGATGCCTGTGAAGTTGCTTATAGAAAGGTTAAAGCGTTTTACCCAAAAGCGTTCATCAAGATAGAGAATAAACGTATCAGGATACTTGATGCTGACTTTGAAGCTCTCGCTTCAGAACAAGGCAAGATCGTTAATGATAATATGCACATAAGTTTAAAAGGTGGCACTTTAATTCCTAAAGTTGTACAAATGGAAGGGAGAAATCCTTGCAGTATTGAAGATTTTATTCGTGGCTTGAAATCAAGCATGGTAAAAAAATTTATAGAATAGGCTGCTTTAAATTAGTGTAGAAATGTAATAGCTAAATTTCCTTTTCTTAGATATAATCTTAAAAAACTTTCCATATAAAAATGAAAATAAAAAGAGCTTTAATATCAGTATACGATAAAACGAATATAATTGATCTTGCATCGTTTTTAACGCAGCAACAAATAGAAATTCTTTCAACGGGCAATACTTATAAAGTGCTATCTAGTGCAGGAATAAAAACACAAGAGGTCTCAGATTACACACAATTTCCAGAGATACTGGGTGGTAGAGTAAAAACTTTACACCCTAAAATTCATGGAGGCATACTTTGCAATAGAGAAAAACACAAAACGGAAATACAAAATCTAGGTATTGAGCCAATAGACCTGCTTATAACTAACCTATACCCATTTTGGGAGACAGTAAGTAGCAGCTCAAATGAAGAGCAAATTATAGAACAAATTGATATCGGCGGGGTGGCGTTAATTAGAGCTGCAGCAAAAAACTTTCGTTTTACTTCAGTTATTTCTAGCATTCAAGACTATGAAGCACTAAAAGCTGAGATGATAAAAAATAACAATGAAACAACATTGGAATATAGAAAATATTTAGCAACCAAAGCATTTGCTCTCACTGCACACTACGATTCTAATATTCACAGTTGGTTTTTATCCCAGAGTAAAAATAATGAGTTGCCAGAGTTTTTCGCACTATATGGGCATAAAGTACAAGAACTCAGGTATGGTGAAAATCCCCATCAAAAAGCTGCATTTTATAGTAATCAATTTACAGAATATCCGTTGGAAAAACTACATGGAAAAGAGTTGAGTTATAATAATATAGTAGATATAGAGTCCGCACTTAACATAATTTCTGAGTTTAAAGAGCCTGCAGCAGTGATAATCAAGCACAATAACCCATGTGGCGCTGCTGTTAGTAATAATGCTTTGGAGGCATATGAAAAGGCTCTATCATGTGATGAAGTAAGCAGTTTTGGTGGCATAGTTGCCTTAAATCGGGAGATAGATTTAAAGCTAGCAGAAAAATTAAACGAGATATTTTTGGAAGTAGTGATAGCACCATCGGTAAACAATGAGGCACTAAAAATTTTACAAAGAAAGAAAAATTTAAGAGTGATTATTCATAAATCTTTCCAACAAAATGTGAAATACCAAATTAAAAATGTTGTTGGTGGGTTTTTGGTGCAAGAAAATAATGACCACACAATAAAAGCAGAACAAGTAACAAAGTGCACTACAACAGAAAAAGAAAAGGAAGATCTTATTTTTGCCTGGAAAATATGTAAACATGTGAAATCCAACGCAATAGTTATAGCAAAAGATGGTTGTGCTATTGGCATCGGCGCAGGGCAAACAAGCAGAATAGATAGTGTGAACATTGCAGTGAAAAAAGCAGGTGAAAAATGTAAAGGTGCAGTGCTTGCTTCAGATGCATTTTTTCCATTCCCAGATAGCATAGTAGAAAGTGCAAAACATGGAATTACAGCTATAATTCAGCCCGGCGGCTCGCTAAAAGATCAAGATGTGATAAAAGCTGCAAATGAAAATAAAATTGCTATGTTTTTCACTGGCGTTCGCAGTTTTTTCCATTAGGCTTTGTGTCTTATCGTCATACCGCCACAAACCGTCATACCGCGATTCATTCGCGGTATCTCTCAACATAGATCCCGCTAGCGGGATGACAAATATACCGCCGCGGCGCTAACAAGAGATCCCGCTAACACGTAGCGGGATGACGGTTGTCAGCCAAGTAGCCCCCTATGATGTCATTCCAGCGCCCCTATGATGTCATCCCAGTGCCCCCTGTAATGTCATCCGAGTAGCTGACACTGGGATGACACCCTCCTAGTAGAAACGCTTTTGTAATTGCAACATTCGTGCAATCTTTAGCCATAAACATTAAGAAATTTACCAAACGAAAAAAAAGGCAAAAGAAGCCCTGGGGTTATTATCTGCTTTAAAATATTGGCGTTTTTTATGTTTTAAACGCTTGACAAGCAAGATTTAGCTGCTTTTAATTGCAACTAACCTATGCTGCAAATGTTTAAGAAATTTACTAAGCAGAAAAAAAGACAAAGAATCCCCGAGTTAGCTAGTCCTTTACTATCTCTGTCGAGTATTGGCATTTTTTGATGTCTTGTAACGCTTTATAAGCGCGTTCAGCTTATTTAGATAAAAATCTAGATGTAGATGAAGTTTTGTAAAGACATACAGTATCTATATACTGCAAAAAATTGAACATAAGACGCCGATACATTAAGTAATCATTACCTTTTAATCTGCAGATTGGCGAAAGCAAATACAATAGCTTCAGTTTCATGATAAGAGGGCTGGCGGAGTTTGTCAAGTAAGTTTTTTTGTTTCTATGGGTCAGTTGGACTTCAAGTCTACACAAAAAACGTTTACAACCAACGTTCAACATGGTAAATTAAAAACGGTTTATTCCTCGGTAGCTCAGTGGTAGAGCAGTTGGCTGTTAACCAATTGGTCGCTGGTTCGAATCCGGCCCGGGGAGCTTTTCTCTGTGAAATTCTAGTGTTGATTTTATATGAACATTAAATCAGTGGTTTTATGTATACTAGATGGCTGGGGAAATGGAGTAGAAAGCAGTAAATACAATGCTATTAGCAACGCAAATCCACCCTGTTGGCAATATATTAGCTCTAATTATCCAAAATGCAGTTTATCCGCCTGTGGAACTGATGTGGGGTTACCTGGTGGTCAAATAGGTAACTCAGAAGTTGGCCATATGAATATTGGCAGTGGTAGAGTGGTAATACAAAGCCTTCAGCGCATTAATCAAGAGATTGGAACAATAGAAAACAATGTAAATCTACAAAGTTTTATTAATGATCTAAAAAGTAAGAACGGAGTATGCCATATAATGGGATTGGTGTCCGATGGTGGTGTTCATTCGCATCAAAAGCATATTTCAACTTTAGCAAATAAAATATCACAGCATGGAATAAAAGTGGTGATACATGCATTTTTAGATGGCAGAGACACATTGCCAAATTCAGGAAAAAAATGCATTCAAGAATTTACAAAGAGTATAAAGGGAAATGACACAAGAATTGCTACTGTTTCTGGGCGTTACTATGCTATGGACCGTGACAACAGGTGGAAGAGAACAATCGAAGCTTATGAGGCTATCGCATTTGCAAAGGCACCTTGTCATGATAATGCAGTATCGTTGATTGAGAATAACTATCAAAATAACATAACTGATGAGTTTATCAGGCCCGCAGTAATAGGTGATTATCAAGGTATAAAACCAGAAGATGGAGTGCTGTTGGCTAACTTTCGTGCTGATCGAATGATACAATTAGCAAGTATTTTGCTTGGCAAAACAGATTACGCTAAGGTAGCAAAATTCTCTTCAATTTTAAGTATGATGAAGTATAAAGAAGATCTCAAAATTCCTTATATTTTTCCTCCTACTTCTTTCGCTGATACTCTAGGACAAACAATAGAAGACAATAAATTACGACAATTACGTATCGCCGAAACCGAGAAATACGCTCATGTGACTTTCTTTTTCAATTGTGGAAAAGAAGAACCTTTCTCTGGTGAAGAAAGAATACTCATTCCCTCACCAAAAGTTCAAACTTACGATTTGCAGCCCGAAATGTCAGCCTTCGAGCTCACAGAAAAGCTTGTAGAAAAAATTCACTCCCAAGAATTCGCACTGATAGTTGTAAATTACGCTAATCCTGATATGGTAGGGCATACAGGTAATATAAAAGCAGCCGAGAAAGCTGTGCTAGCTGTAGATGATTGTCTTGCGAAAGTGCTGAATGCTGTTAAAAAGTCAAGCAACACCGCATTAATTGTTACTGCAGACCATGGTAACGTGGAATGTATGTTCGATGAAGAAAATAATACACCTCATACAGCACACACTCTAAATAAAGTGCCATTTATTGTGTCTTGCGATAATCTAAAACTAAGAGACGGAAGGTTATCTGACATTGCCCCTACTATTTTACAGCTACTTGGAATTAAAAAACCAAACGAAATGACAGGCAGTTCGTTGATTTCTTGCATTACCCTCTGTCATTCCAGCTAGGCAGCGTTATGCACCGGAATGACATCAAATAGATGTGTTTTAACTTAATCCAACTTTTAAATTTTTCGCTGTTAGTACTAATGATTCATTAAAGAAGCTGTCAATATCACCAATACTATCTATATTTTTTGTACTGATAGATTGGTCAATTCTTTTGACCAAATTAGATAAAACTTTATTAGGGCCAATTTCAACAAATTTGTTAATGCCACGGCTTGACATATACAAAACCATTTCTCTCCATTTCACTCTGCTTACAACTTGCTTGGCGAGTAAAGTTTTTATAACTTTGGGATCACTCTCCTCTTTAGCTGTAACATTTGATATCAAAGGAACTATAGGACGGGTTATTTTAATACCCTTCAAAAACTCCAAAACTTTTTCATCAGCAGGTTTCATAAGAGATGAATGAAAAGGCCCACTAACCTGTAATTTAATTAGTTTCCTCACACTCGAGTTTTTGAATAAATCGGGTAACATTTCAAGAGCTTCTCTAGTGCCACTTATAACCACTTGTCCGCCACCGTTATCGTTTGCAATTTCACAAATTCCGTCAATTTGAACTGATTTCAATATATCTTCCACTTCATTTATCTCTGCTCCAAGCAACGCAACCATTCCGCCTTTACATTTCAGTGAAGCTTCATGCATTGCTTCGCTGCGAACTTTCAGCAGCTCGATTGCAGACTCAAGCGTTAACGCTCCTGCAGCACACAGCGCTGTATATTCGCCAACTGAATGCCCACAAACATATTTAACATTGTGATCAGTGAAAAGAGATTTGCCAAACACATGCTCCATAACACGTAGCATTGCAATTGATACTGCCATTATAGCTGGCTGAGCGTTTTCTGTAATGGTTAATTCTTCAATAGGACCGTTGAAGATTAAATGAGACAGCTTTCCATCCAATATGCTATCTACTTCATTAAATACTTGTCTTGCAACAGAAAACTCACTATATAAGCTCTTTCCCATTCCTACAAACTGAGAGCCCTGACCGGGGAAAGCAAAAATCATGATAGTTATTATTTATTCCTTATTAAATATACTACTTTATTTATTTTTTGTCAATATTTTAGAATAATGATTGACTTAGTGAATTAAGTTCACTAGAATATTAGCTGACTAAAAGTTTATAAACAACAATGAATTATCATAAAATTATTATAGTTATGACAGACGGTCAAGAGTTTGAAACTCGTTCCACTTATGGAAAGGAGGGAGATAGGGTAAAACTTGATAGAGATCCTCTTACTCACCCTGCATGGACTGGAAGTTTGACAAGCGGGTTAGCAAGTAAAACTAGCAAATTAGCTAAGTTTAACGATAAATATGGAAGCATTTTCTAATTCTCCTCCTCTTTAAGTGTTAGAGAGTTTACTGAAGCATGCATAAATACAAAAATATAGGCTATGTTGCTTCTCCATCACCAAAATCGCAGGAAGTATCTAAACTATTAAAGAAACTTAATTTTATCAATATAACAGAAGAAAATAAGTCCGAAATCGATCTATTGATAGTTGTTGGCGGTGATGGCTTTATGCTACGCACTTTGCACAATTACGTCATAGAAAATAAAAACATGCATGTGTATGGGATAAACACTGGCAATGTTGGGTTTTTGATGAATAAATGCTTTAGCTGCAGTGAAGATTTAATTGATCATATAGAGCATGCAACTTCAACTCAGTTAACTTTGCTAAAAATGGAAGCAACAGACACAAGTGGCAAGAGATATCATTACATAGCAGTAAACGAAGTATACGTTTTTAGAAAAGCGAACCAAATAGTAGAGATGAATATTACTATTAATGATAAGCTAAAAGTAGAAAAATTTAGAGGGGACGGAGTAATATTATCTACCCCCACAGGCAGCACTGCATACAACTTCTCTGCCGGTGGCCCAATCTTGCCGCTAAATTCAAATTTACTTGCACTCACTTCTATCAATAGCTATTACCCAAGGCATTGGAATGGAGCGTTAATATCAAACGATACAATCGTACAAATTGACATTAACGACACAAAAAACCGTCCAGCACTTGTAGTATCAGATTACAAGGAGTTTCATAATATATCACAGATAAAAATACAAAAAGACCATGAAAACACAATAACTTTGCTCTTTGACAAAGATTACCCTCTGAATGAAAGGATCTTTGATAGACAATTTCTATACTAATAATTATCCGTAAACTGGTATTTACTACATCTTAATAACTATAGCGTAATCAATGCAGCATAGTAATTAATTTTGGAGCAGATATGCATGGATTAGAAAACGGAGATAATGTCACACCAACTTCTTATACAAAAAAGGATGAAGATGGCAAGAAAGTACTGCTGACACCAGCACCTAGAAGCACAGTGCCACGAACAAACGATAAAAATGAAATTTCACACTCTACAAGTCCGTTTGATGGCGAGTCTGATGATAAAGAAACAGCAAACTTAAATATGGAAGGATCAGTTGGTGATGGATCAGAAGAACCTATTTATGCAACTATAGACCCAGATACAAAATCTTCGAAAAAGAGTTTAGACAGTGGAATAGATGGTCAAAATTCAATTCCAAGCAGACCCCCTTCTCAAGAGACAGTATTTGATGATCCTGATGATCTTGATAAAACATTAACACGTTTAAGCAGAGAATCAAGTAACAAACTTAGCAATGTACCTTCAACTTCTCCACCATCATATAAGACAGATGACTCTGAAGAGTCTTTGTCACTAAATTCTGATGTAGGTGGCACAACAAATAAAAAAACAAACAGATTCTTGCCAAGAGCAAAGTATTCCATGCAGCAGAAGGGCTTTATAATTTTTACTGCAAGTGCTATTATACTCAGTATATCTGCAGCTTTATTATATTTACAAGATAAAGCAAAATTTATTGCATTTTTTACAAACAGCCCAAAATATATCACTATACCAGTTATCGCACTTGCTGCATTGCTTGCAATTGGTCCAATATTTTTTGCAACAAGGCAATTTATAGATACTGAAGAACATTCCATTCAAAAAAAAGATGCGGATAAAATTTTAGCTGAGGTGTTGGAGCACCAGCCAAAAGATAAAGCTATAAAATCTGTAAGACTGGAATATAGCAATGGCACTCATTCAAATTTTGTACTTAATGCTTGGGAAGCTAAACAAGGCTTCACTAACATTGACGAAAAAGTAATTACTAGAACTAATAAAATAAAATCAGTAATTAACGACAGACCAATATTTACTGCATTATTTACTGGTGTAGTTGCTGCAAATATAGCGTTTCCTCTAGGGCTACTTGCAACACATGGTGTTAATGGTGTACAAAAATTTTACCAAAACCCTTTGACTAATAACATAGGATTATCATTACTTATAGGTTCTGGTATACTTGCATTATCAATTATATGTCTTGGCGTGCATTATTATAGAAAAACAAATTGCACTAACCTTATATATTCTGAAGAAGAGATTGATCCTAAAGATGTTAATGGGAAATTCATTGAGGAAATAAAACGAGAAAGAACAAATGTTCTTGGGGAAAATCACAGTAAAGACGCTAAACGCAGCAGCTTAACGCTTGAGCAAGTTGTGGTTCAATCTCATAATTGTAAGGATATTGTTTATAGTGTCGGTTAATAAAATGCATGATATAGCTAGTGCAGCCCTACGTCATACCGCTGCAGACCGTCATACCGCGATTCATTCGCGGTATCTCTAGATCCCGCTAACACGTAGCGGGATGACGATTGTCAGGGTAGCACCTCCCTCCCCTGTCATCCAAGTAGCTGACTGACCTTACCCAGAAAAAGTGGAGAGAAAGTTTGGAATGTTTTTCACAAAGAGAATGATGAATCAAAATGCTCAGGAATGCAATAGTTAATAGTGACGTTGTTTGTTATAAAAAATTTCTATGTATTCAAATATTGCAGTTCTAGTTTGTTGAGCAGAGTGTTGTGAAGTATCAATAAGTATTTCTCTTTTCAATGAGCTAAAGAAGCTTTCCACAACAGAATTGTCGTAACAACAACCTTTATGACTCATCTATGTTTTTTATGGATAAGAGATATTGATAACCTTGCGAAGTATATTGTGAACCTTGATCACTATGTAATAGTAGATTTTTGGCAGGTTTACGCTTGTTAACGGCCATTAATAAAGAGTCCATAACCAATTGTTTATTTATTGAACTGCTCATTAACTACCATGCGTGAATATAGATCGATTATTGTTGCCAAATATAGCCATCCTTCTTTGGTTTTTATATAAGTAATCCCATACTTTATTTGGTTGATCGACAATAAAGTTTTGGTCTAATATATTGGGAGCTACTGTCCGTTTGTTGTTTCTTAATTTTAAATTTTCTTCTCAATATAGCCTGAATACCATTTTTCTGCATAATACTTTGCACTGTTTTTAAGTTGCAACTTTTACCCAAAGCCTTTAATTCAGCATGAATTTTAGGAGCTCCATATCTACATTTAGAAGCTTGATATATTTTTTGAATATCTGCTAATAACTCTTTATTTGCTGATTCTCTACTGCTTATTTTCCTTGTAGTCCACTTATAGTAGCCACTAGCAGAAAACCCTACATAATTCCTGCACTTTATAGTGTTTACTATGCTCTTTTATGAAAAAATATTTTACTCTTTTTGACTGGCCAGGGCTTTTTTTAAAATGTCTCTTTCTCTTGTTACTTTTGCTAACTCTTTCTGTAAATCAAATCTCTCTTTGTCATAAGGTGCTACATCTGGAAATGCATTTGCCGCTGACTTTTTTTCGTTATATTTCTTCATCCATTTTCCTAATACACTATCCCTTATTCCTAGATCTCTTGCTACTTTTGCAACTGGTTGACCTACCTTTCTTTGTTCATTTGCCAGCTTAACAGCTTCCAATTTGAATTCTGCCGTGTATTCTCTTGCCATTTCTAATCCTCCAAAATTTTATTTTACCCGAAAAAACTCCTTTCTTTCTCTCCACTTTTTCTGGGTAAGGTCAGTCTGTCCAGGTTCCAAGATCGGTGTCAAAAATTGCTCAAACCATCCATTAAAAACATCCATATTACAGTGGCCTTCAAAGGTTAACGGAACAACTATCTTTCTTCCACTTAAGGCTGCAACCATACTGATTCGTTGAGTTTTCTTTCCAGATTTTAAGGCATAAAACCGCTGTCCTTTCTGGCAATATCCGTAGTTCGGTGTTATCAATGCCAGACTCATCTATATACACTAAGTTTTTAGGTTCTTTTGTCGCTATAATTTTCAAAAATTCAGCACGTTTTTCTTCGTTTCTTTCCTTGTATCCATATGTCTTTTTTTGCGCGTAAATCCAATTTTTTTAAGGGCTCGATAGATCGTTTGGATACTAACGTTGTTCCAAAGTTTAGCCATTTCCGATAGAGTCTTTCCTCCGTGTTCTCTGGCAAATTTGGCAAAGGTATCCCAGTCGGTAATTTTGTGATTGTAACCCCCATTTCCAAGTTTTTTTGATTGAAAGTCTCCTGTTTCTTTTCTTCTTTGCTGCCACTGTTTCTCTGCTTTCTCCTTCGTCTAGCGCTTCCATTGCTTTTTTTCTTAAATCATAACTATATGCTGCTGGCATTCAACCTCCTTATCATCATCTACCCTTATCCTATCACATCCGGACTTTTATGGAAAGAGCTATATTTTTATCAATTCTGCAATCATTTATCTTAATATTAAGTTTCTCAAACCTTCTTGATGCTTGTGAATAGCTGATAACTGCCAAATCTCTTCCTATTTGTTGCAAATACCCTTTTATAAACCCGACTGTTTGTCTTAAACCAATTCTAAAGAAACTGACGATTATATGCACCAAAATCACAACTTTATCACTATAAATATAGTTGCCGCCCTGCATTTTTGGACAATTCTCGTACCAATTTTCTATGGCGTCATTGATATAACAAAAAATGCTTCCTCTTTCTTGGAGAAATTTGTTATATTCATGGCAGTTACTGACTCTCATTTTTTGTGGCATATTTTTTCTTCAACAGTTAAATGGCTATTTATAATGAATTTTGTCAGTAACTGCCAGTTCTTTTCACTTGAGCGATGCAACAAAGCCATCCCAGTGTCAAGCACTGGGATGACATCATCCTTTTTTTGGGATTCCAGCGTCACGCGCTGGAATGACACCTCTCTTGGGCTCTCTTAGCTATAAATATTAAGGAATTTACCAAACGAAAAAAAAGGCAAAAGAAGCCCCGTGGTTGGCTAATTACTTACATTATACTTTCAAGTATGGCGTTTTTTTATTCTAAACGCTTAATAACCGCGATTTAGTTGCTTTTAAGCCGCAACTAATCTAAATTATAAACATTAAGAAATTTACTAAACAGAAAAAAAGGCAAAAGAAACCCTAGGGTAGCTAGTTATTCACTATCCATTTTTTAAATCGGCGTTTTTTGATGTTTTAAATGCTTTATAAGCGCATTTCAGCTTATATTAGGTAAAAACCTAGAAATTTTATAAAGACATAAGGTGCACATAGTGCAAAAAATTAAACATGGGACGCCAGATACGTGAGTTTTTTTGTCATTTAATCTGTACAGAGAAGATAAATAAATAGCTTCAGTTTCATGATAAGGGGGCTGGCGGAGTTTGTCAAGGGATTTTTGACGAAATGATTTTGAAAGCAAAGAGCGGGAGAAGGGGTTCGAACCCTCGACCTCAACCTTGGCAAGGTTGCGCTCTACCAACTGAGCTACTCCCGCAATTAAATTAACCTAAATTTACTTAATTATAGGCATATACAGCGATTTGTAAACCCCGTGTACACGAAAAATGTGAGAGCCCATAAATTTGCGTGGTTCCTTCTATGATCTTTTCGTATACTTAAGACTCATTTTTGATTATCATAGGTTTTCAATTGTGCCAAAAAATGTATTAATTTTATGGGAATATTTTTATATAAAGACGACTTGCCAGCTAGTTCAATACCAGATGATATAAGGTCTATAGCTGTTGATACCGAGGCAATGGGGCTACTTCATAGCAGAGATAGATTATGCCTTGTGCAGCTCTCTTTTAATGATGGCAACGCTCACTTAGTTCAACTCAAGAACGATTATACAGCGCCAAATTTAAGAAAAATATTAGAGGATAAAAATATAACTAAAATATTTCACTTCGCGCGATTTGATGTGAGCATAATACGTTATTACTTGGAAACTTGGGCACTTCCGTGCTATTGCACAAAGATAGCTTCACGTTTAGTTCGCACTTACACAGATAATCATAGCTTAAAAGAGTTGTGCTTAGAGCTGCTTGATACCAAACTAAATAAGCAGCAGCAATCTTCTGATTGGGGAAATGAAAATTTAACAGACAAACAAAAAAGTTATGCTGCATCTGATGTTTTGTATCTCCACAGGATAAAGGAAAAGCTAGACTTAATGCTGGAACGTGAAAATAGAAAAGAATTTGCCCAAAAGTGCTTTGAATTTCTTCCTACTCGTATTGAGTTAGACTTAATGGGTTGGGAAAACGTGGATATCTTTAACCACCAGATGTAATAGAAGTTTTTTGTTTGTGCAAAACACTTTAGGGCAATTTTTCAAGCTCTGCGGTAAGAATTTAGTTGATTAACTGCTAATAGATACGCTATATTTTACAAAAATTTAGGTATTTTATGAGTGATGATATTACATCGGTAAATGATCAAAATTTCAAATCTGAAGTCACTGACTATAAAGGGTTTGTTCTGATAGACTTTTGGGCAGAATGGTGTGGGCCATGTAAAAGTCTAATGCCACGTATCGAACAATTGGCTAAAGACAGAAAAGGCAAGATTAAGATCTGCAAATTCGACATAGATGAAGGGACTGAAGTGCCAAGTAAGTATGGGGTTCAATCTATACCTACTTTGATTATATTTCAAGATGGTAAGGAAATTGCACGCAAAATTGGTGCAACAAATGATCTGCTAAGTTGGGTTGATAGTGAAATAAGCTAATAGACAAATTTGCTTTTGTGTGTATTATAAATATTGATAAAAGGGATTGTAGCTCAGTCGGTTAGAGCAGTTCGCTCATAACGAATTGGCCGTAGGTTCGAGTCCTACCAATCCCACCATTGTTAGCATGATCGTAACAATGAGAAAACTATAGTATATGAACTGTATATTAATGTAATGGGGGAAATGATGGAATTTACTAAGTCTCTAAATAACAAGTTAGATGAATTGCACTTACTAAATCATCCATTTTACCAGTCATGGAATACAGGAAGCTTAAGCTTGCAAGCTTTACAAACCTATGCTAAAGAATATTATCACCACGTTGCTGCGTTTCCTCGTTACATCAGTGGTATACATTTTCTGTGCCCAGATCTAAAAATGCGACAGGTTTTACTTGGTAATTTAATAGAAGAGGAACAAGGTGATGAAAATCATCCAGAGTTATGGAAACGTTTTGCTGAAGGGCTTGGCGTTGCACGATCTGATCTTCGTGAAAGTGCACAGATTAAGGAGACACAAGAATTAATTGATGGTTACTTTGACATTGTAAGATCAGGTTTTGCAGCAGGTCTTGGAGCCTTGTACGCTTACGAACGTCAAACTCCAGAGGTTTCCAAGTCTAAAATTGAAGGTTTAAAAAAACACTATTCAATAAGTGATGAGCGTTCTCTTCAATTTTTTACGGTCCATATGCATGCTGATGAATGGCATTCTGAGGAATGTGCAAATCTTATTGAAGATCTAGATGAAAAAGAGCAAGATAAAGTTATGCAGGGTGCTCAAAAGGGAGCAAGGCTCTTGTGGGGTTTTCTTGATGGAATGATGAATGCTAGCGTGTGTTAGTAGTTGTAAGTAGCTTAAACTCAGTGATGTTGGAATGCAATGTCTGCATGTAATCTTCTTATATCTGACTTACGGCTTTGGGTTCATTTAGGCTATAGTGCAGAAGAGAAGTATCATTCTCAATTAGTTAGTGTTAATATTGATTTTACCTTTAAATCCCCCCCTTTAGGACTTACAACTGACCGGCTTGAGGATACTATATGCTACTTGGAGGTAGTTCAGAGTATTCAATCTCTCGTTCAAAGCAAGCAATTCAACTTAATCGAGCATTTAACTTATGATATATACAGGACCATTAATAACCTTGTGATGCAAAAAAAGCTTATTATTTCTTCTATAGGCGTAACTATTCACAAAGTTGCACCACCTGTCCCCAGTGTGCATGGAGGTGTTTTCTTTACTTATCGTAATGCGTTGCAAGAATGATTTACATTTCTATTGGCTCAAATATGGGGAATCGCTTTTCCCATTTACAAAAGGCTGCTCAGTTACTGCAGGAACGCTATTTTAAAAATTTAAAATCTTCAATTATTCTGGAAACTAAGGCTATTTTACCAAATGATGCTCCACCTCAGTGGAATAAGCCATTTCTAAATATGGTTGTGTATGGAAGTTGTTCTTCTTCTCCTGAAGAGCTGTTAAAGGGCCTTAAACAAATTGAGTGTGACATTGGCCGCCCGCAGGTCTATGAAAAATGGGCACCTCGCGTTATTGATTTGGATATTTTGTTATGGGATGACCTGACACTTGATACACCCTACCTTAAGATTCCTCACCCAGAATTGATAAACAGACCATTTTTGCTTCACTTGATGGCAATGCTGAGTCCCATGGCAGTAGTTAACAAAACGTTTGGTACTATTAACCCTAACATTAAGGATTGCTTTTTAAGGAGTTTTACGCTTTCACCAGAGCTTGTAGGTATTGTTAATATTACTCCTGATTCATTTTCAGATGGTGGTCTTTATTATGATGCAGATCAAGCAACCAAGCAGGCACTGCGGCTGTTATCAGATGGTGCAAGCATAGTTGAACTTGGTGCTCAATCAACAAGACCTGGCTCCTCAATACAAACTCCAAAAGCAGAATATGCACGCTTAAAACCAGTGCTTGATGACCTTAATCAATATATGAAAGTTGGTGACATTAAAGTCAGCATTGATAGCTTCTGGTCAGACGTTATTTTAAATGTTTTGGAACACTACAACATTGCCTGGGTAAACGATCAGAAGGGAGATCTAGATGATAATACCTTAAAAGCGATTGCTAGCAGTGGATGTAGTATCGTTATTATGCATTCACTCTCCATACCACCACATAGTGACAACATTATCCCAAGTGACATTGATCCAATTGATACCATAAATAATTGGGCAGAAAAGAGCATTAACAGGTTACTTGCCCTAGGTTTTGATCAAAGCTCGATCATTATTGATCCTGGTATTGGTTTTGGCAAATCTATGTACCAGAATATCCAGATTTTACGCAGTATAGAAACGTTACAAAATTTTGGCTGCAAAGTTCTGGTTGGTCATTCTAGAAAGTCATTTATTTCTTCTTTTTCTACAGAACCTGTCTTTAACCGAGATTTAGAAACAATTGCTTTATCATCTGCATTGCACAACAAGGTTGATTTCCTTCGAGTGCATAATGTGCGTGATCACATGCGATTCTTTGTAGCTCAAGCTGCTTTACAGGGATGATAGTTATCGGAATTATGGCTGTTGATCCCAAGGGGGTAATTGGAATAAATAATGGATTGCCCTGGCATTATCCAAGTGAGTTAGATCATTTTCGTCAGGTGACTGACAAACAAGTTATTGTTATGGGAAGAAAAACATTTGAAACTATGTCTCAAAACATATTAAAGGATCGTATCCCTGTTGTTTTTTCTCGTAACAAATTAAATTCTTGTTTTAACAGAGGAGTAAAATGCACTATTATTTCTTCTATGCAAGAGTTTTTGTCAATCCAAAGTAATTCTAAAGTCTTCATGATTGGTGGAGCACAAATAGCGCATCTTTTTTTGGAGTATGATCTAATCTCAGAATTTATCATAACAGAAATTCACAAACCCTATAAAGGTGATGTATATTTCAACTTAACACTTCTTGATGGATGGCATAAAACTATTCTCACCAAAACGAAAGATTATACTATATGTAGGCTAATACGTTAATATGCATGTTAAAGCAATTTATACCCACCGCATTGAATGTGGGGAAGTATTAGAGCAGGTTCTTGATCGCTATGTTTCAGAGTTGCTAGGAGAGGAAGTTGTTCTTGCTATCACATCAAAAATCATTTCTATTTGTCAAAAACAAGTGGTTTGCAAAACTGCTTGTTCTAAAGAAGAGCTAATCAAAAGAGAAGCTGATGCAATTGTTGATGTAGACCATAATTCTTACGGCATCTATTTAACAATCAAAGACAATATCTTAATTCCATCTGCTGGTATTGATGAATCAAATGGTAATGAAATGTATATTTTATACCCAAAGGATGTTCAGAAAACAGCTCTATCAATATGGAACTATCTCAAGACAAAACACTGCATAAAACATCTTGGTATTTTGATTACAGATAGTAACATAACACCTATGCGCCTTGGGGTTACGGGCGTTGCTCTTGGTTGGTGTGGATTTGAACCATTTTATTCCTATATAGGCAAGCCAGATCTTTATGATCAACCACTGCAAGTAACACAAGTCAATCTTCTTGATGCGTTGGCAACGTCTGCTGTTTTAGTTATGGGAGAAGGGGCGGAGCAAACACCAATGGCAATAATTAGTGGTGCACCAAAGATTCACTTTCTTACTCGTCCGCCAACTACAGAAGAAGAAAAAAGTGTGAAGATATCTATGGAAGAGGACCTTTACTCTCCTCTCCTCATGCGAGCCCGCTGGTTAAAGAGTTAAAGAGGAACTTAAAAATTTGCTATTAGACTTCTTACATAACCATATAACATTGGGAATAGAAACAAAAAACTTACTTGACACCCTTCGCCAGCGCCCTTATCATGATAGTGAAGCTATTGTATTTGCTTTCGCCAATCTGCAGATTAAAAGGTAAGGATTACTTAATGTATCGGCGTCTTATGTTTAATTTTTTGCAGTACATAGATACTGTATGTCTTTACAAAACTTCATCTACATCTAGATTTTTATCTAAATAAGCTGAACGCGCTTATAAAGCGTTACAAGACATCAAAAAATGCCAATACTCGACAGAGATAGTAAAAGACTAGCTAACTCGGGGATTCTTTGTCTTTTTTTCTGCTTAGTAAACTTCTTAAACATTTGCAGCGTAAGTTAGTTGCAATTAAAAGCAGCTTAATCTTGCTTGTCAAGCGTTTAAAACATAAAAAACGCCAATATTTTAAAGCGGATAATAACCCCAGGGCTTCTTTTGCCTTTTTTTTTCATTTGGTAAATTTCTTAACGTTTGTAGCTAAACGACAACCGTCATCCCGCTACGTGTTAGCGGCTAAGAGATACCGCGGCGGTATGACGGTTTGCGCGGTGGCATGACCTCGTCATCCCGCTACGTGTTAGCGGGATCTATGCTTTGAGATACCGCGAATGAATCGCGGTATGACGGTTCGCGGCGGCGTGACGATAAGCTCGTCATCCCGCTACTTGTTAGCGGGATCTAGAGATACCGTGACGGTATGACGGTTCGCGCGGTGGCATGACCTCGTCATCCCGCTACGTGTTAGCGGGATCTATGCTTTGAGATACCGCGAATGAATCGCGGTATGACATAGGGAACCCTTTCTTGGGTTAGCTATAGATTTACTTCGCATATTCAGCTAATTTTTATTACAATTACAACAAAATAATTTTGGCTTTGATGAAAACTGTATATGTATGTCAATCCTGTGGTCACAGCACTGGTAGGTGGGTAGGGAAGTGTATTGCATGTGACAATTGGGATACAATTGTTGAGGAAATAGCAGTAAAAACGGGCAAAAGAAGTATATCTGCGCCAATTTTAATAAAGACGTTATCAGGTAGCGAAATTATCACTCCAAGTCGTTTTCTAACAGGAATAGAAGAATTAGATAGAGTTTTTGGTGGGGGTATCGTTCAAGGTGCTAGCATTTTAATTGGAGGCGAACCTGGAATTGGGAAATCCACCCTTTTGCTTAGAATTGCAGCTAATGTTGTGCAACTTTCCTCTTTTGAATGTCTTTATGTATCCGGCGAGGAATCTTTAGAGCAAGTGAGTCTCAGAGCAAAGCGTCTTAAGATAAATGAACCTAAAATTAAGCTTTTATCTACAGTGTCTTTAACTGATGTAGTAGCAACAATAAAGGAAAACAAAAGTATTAAATTCTTAGTAATTGACTCTATACAAACAATGTATGATAGCAGAATTACATCAGCACCAGGAACTGTAACTCAGGTCCGCACTTGCGCACATGAATTAACCATTCTTGCGAAACAATATGGTATTTCTCTCTTAATAGTTGGTCATATAACTAAGGATGGACAAATAGCTGGACCTAAAACTTTGGAGCATATGGTGGATACGGTATTATATTTTGAAGGTGAAAATAGCAATCAATATCGCATTTTGCGTACTATTAAAAATAGATTTGGCCCTGCAAATGAAATTGGTGTTTTTGAGATGTCTGAAGCAGGACTTGTGCCTGTTGATAACCCATCATCATTGTTTCTGATGGCCCATGACAGAGAAGTAGTTGGCAGCGCCGTATTTGCAGGAATTGAAGGTTCAAGACCAATTTTAATGGAAGTTCAAGCATTAATAGCAGGAACTAATATGGCAACCCCAAGAAGGGCAGTAGTTGGGTGGGATATTAATAGATTGGCTATGATCATCGCGGTGCTAAATGCTCGTTGCAAAATGTTTTTGCATGATAAAGAGGTATACCTAAACATTGCAGGGGGGCTCAAAATACAGGAACCATCGGCTGATCTTGCTGTTGCTGCTTCCCTTATTTCAAGTATAGTAAATTTACCGCTGCCAACTTCTTCAATAATCTGCGGTGAAGTTGCACTTTCAGGAGAAATTAGGAACATCTCGCATGCTGATCTCAGACTAAAAGAAGCACAAAAGTTAGGATTCAAAAAAGCAATTATGCCTAAAAATGGTAACTATTCTTCTCATGATATTGAAATAATCAAGCTTGGTCACGTAAGGGAATTAAGAGAAGTCTTTAATTACAATTAAATAACGCTTCAGCAAATTCTTTGCTAGTAAACTCCCTTAAGTCCTCTATATTTTCGCCAATTCCTATAGCATGTAACTTTATCTTATAAGCTTCTGCAAGTCCAATTACCACTCCGCCCTTAGCAGTGCCATCTAACTTTGTTACGATTAGCCCGGTAACATTAACCATTTTGCTAAATGCTTCTAATTGGCTATAAGCATTTTGGCCGGTAGTTGCGTCAAGAACTAAAATAACGTCATGAGGGGCAGTGTCATCCAATTTCTTTATCGTTCTATATATTTTTGATAACTCCTCCATAAGGTTCACATTATTTTGCAGCCTTCCTGCTGTGTCAATTAGAACAACATCAACGTTATCTTTTATAGCTTGACTTACAGCTCTATATGCCACACTTGCAGAGTCGCTACCGTACTCTCCAGTAACAATCAAGCAATCAGAACGTTCTGCCCAAATGTTTAATTGTTCACTAGCAGCAGCTCTAAATGTGTCGCATGCAACAAGCATAACGGATTTTCCCATTTCCTTATATTTATATGCGAGCTTACCTATAGTCGTGGTTTTACCGTTACCATTTACTCCGCATACCATTATTATATGTGGTTTTTTGTTTAAAATTAGCGGTTGCACAGCAGGGTTCAATATCGATTCTATTTCGCTCATTAGCTGCTGTGTGATGGTATTATACTCAACTTCCTTGTCAAATTTGATGCTTGTGAGCCTATCGATAATCAACTTGGAAGTTTTATGACCAATATCCATGCTAATTAGCAATTCTTCTAATTCATCTAAAAGCGACTGATCTAATTTTTTTTTGCCAGAAAAAATACTTTTCACCCCGTCGCTAAAGCGAGAAGAAGTTTTTAACAGGCCCTGATAAAGGTTACTAAACAAACTCAAGGGATACTCCTTTTTAAATTATAAACTTAATTACAATATAAAGAATGACATGCACTACGTGAATTTGTAAAGTAAAATACACTCAAAAACTACAATTTTACCTTACAAAAATTACACTTTTTGAGTGTATTTTACTTTAGTTTTTAACCTAAATATGTTATAATGTAGAATAGCGGTTCACAGGTAATTTTATGAGTTATAATGAGAAAATTTTAGATCATTACGAAAATCCAAGGAATGTTGGCTCTCTGGATAAAAATGATCCAAATGTTGGTACTGGCCTAGTTGGTGCACCATCGTGCGGTGATGTAATGAAATTGCAGATAAAGGTCAATGACAAAGGTGTTATTGAAGATGCAAAATTTAAAACTTTTGGTTGCGGTTCTGCCATTGCTTCAAGTTCCTTGTTAACAGAGATGATAAAGGGAAGAACCATCAGTGACGTTACACAGATAAAGAATACTCAAATAGTGGAAGAGTTGTCTTTACCTCCAGTGAAGATACACTGTTCGGTACTTGCTGAAGATGCTATAAAGGCTGCTATTCATGACTATCAAAGTAAACAAAAGAATTAAGAAGCTACGAACATGGGTGAATATCAAGAAGTAGGCGGAGGTGAAACTGTAAAAAAGAATAAAAAACTTATCACTATAACTGCGGAAGCAGTAGAAAGGATAAGGTATTTATTGGATCAAAAAAAGCATGCTAACCTTGAGAAACCGGAAGAAGCAATAGGAATAAGAGTGCTAATTAAGCAAAAAGGATGTTCTGGTTTAAAATATGATATTGAATATGCATATGATACTCGTCCTTTAGAGTCGATAATTGAGGAAAACTGTAGTGATGGCCAAAAAGTTAAAGTGTTAATCGATCCAAAATCCGTCATGTTTATTCTTGGCTCTGAAATGGATTATGTAGAAGAAAAATTTTCATCGGGTTTTGTTTTCAAAAATCCTAATGAGAAAGGAAAATGTGGTTGTGGAGAGAGTTTTCATGTCTAGCAACTATTTTGCATTGTTTGAAATTGAACCAGCTTTCAATATCAGCTTTGATGAGTTAGAGAAAAAATATATCGAGCTAAGCAGGACTGATATAAATGAAAGACAGTCCCAAAACATGGAAAATATTAACAGAGCTTATCAGATACTAAAGTCACCGCTAAAGCGTGCTGAGCATTTGCTGGATTTTTTTGATGTGAAAAGCCAAAAGGACCACTTAAATTCTGAAATATTAAGTGAATCAATGGAAATAAGAGAGTATTTGCTGGACTGCGACGATCTACAATTTGCAAGCAGGATGATTGATGAAAAAATAAAAGATTGCGTTAAAAACCTAATTAACACTTTTGCTGTAAAGAATTTTGATGGAGCTGCTACACAAGTCTTAAGATTGAAATATTTATATAAGTCATTTGAGGAGGTGAAAAAGAATGCAACCAATTCAAATTTCTGAACCAAATTCAAGTGAAGTAGTTTTTGGTATAGACCTTGGCACCACCAATTCTTTGATTGCTATGGTAAATAAAGCTGGCAACGTGGAGATATTTAAAGATGAACAAGGAAGAGAACTGCTGCCTTCTGCTCTTTCATATGAAAATAATACATTGAAAACTGGCTACGATGTCGGTCAAAATGCAATCTACTCAATAAAGCGTTTAATGGGTAAAAGTGTTGAAGAATTAAATAAAGAAGGCGTCAATTTTGAAATAGATCATGAAAGCGAAAAAGTTATTAGAATAAAATGCGCAGAGGAAAAGTATCTTACTCCTATTGAGATTTCTGCTGAGATATTAAAAGCTTTATGTGAGAGGGTAAAAAAGTCTAAGGGGCTGGAAGTAAAAAAAGCAGTGATTACTGTGCCAGCTTACTTTGACGATTCAGCACGTAACGCAACCAAATATGCGGCAAAATTAGCTGGAATAGAAGTTCTTCGCCTCGTTAACGAGCCAACCGCTGCAGCGCTTTCTTACTCCATTGAAAAGAACAATAGCAGTGGAATATATGCAGTTTATGACCTTGGTGGCGGAACGTTCGATATTTCGATATTGAAATTGCACCAAGGAGTGTTTCAAGTCCTTGCGGTTGGTGGTGACACCAAACTCGGCGGTGATGATTTTGATCATTTGCTGAGTTCAATTGTGATTGATAAGTATAGAGAAAAGACGGCTAAGCAACTAAATTCCTTACTTATCGAATCACGCTCTGTGAAAGAGTACCTAAGCAATCACACTATAGGTATCTTTGAATTTAATGTTAACGGCAAGCCATTTGAGTGCGAAATTACCAGAGAAGAATTCGAGCAGGCAATCAGTTCTTTGGTCAATAAGACTATCAATATAGTCACTCGTACTATAAGCAACATAGATCTTAAAATTGATAATATAAAAGGAGTAATTTTAGTTGGTGGTGCAACTAGAACACCATTGGTTCAAAATTCACTAGTCAAACTCTTTGGAAATAAAGTACTAAATGACGTGGATCCAGATAAAGCAGTTGCCATTGGGGCAGCTCTGCAGGCTCATGATTTAACTTCGAGCTCAAAAGATAGGAATATTCTCCTGGATGTTTTACCTCTATCACTTGGCATAGAAACTATGGGAGGCATAGTTGAAAAAATCATACCAAGAAATACGCCACTGCCAGTTTCAGAAACAAAAGAGTTTACAACTTATATTGATGGGCAAACAGCAATGAAAATTCATGTTTGTCAGGGAGAACGTGAAATGATAGAGGATAACAAATCTCTAGCGCAGTTTGAACTAAAAGGTATACCTCCACTGCCTGCAGGTTCTGCAAGAGTTGAAATAGAATTTACAGTTAACGTTGACGGAATCTTGACTGTTACTGCAAGAGAAAAAACTACTGGAATTGAGCAGACAGTTAAAGTAAATTCAAGTTTTGGCTTGAGTGAAGCTGATGTTCAAAATATGGTTAACCAGTCAATAAACAGTTTTGACGAAGATATGAAGGCTCGTTCCCTTGCAGGTGCTAAAATTAATGGAAATAAACTCATACACTTGGTTGAAAACAATAATAACCTTTCCACTGATCAAAAGTTGAAAAACCTATTACAAAATGCAAAAAACGCTTTACAAGGCAATGACTTGAATGAAATTAACAACACTATCGCCGAGTTAGAAAATTCTTCTTTAGAGTTGTGTGAATTAACAAATAGGTAGAAAAAGCTTACACAACCTTGTGCAATACCCTATTTAATCTCAAAGCAACAGGTAACCTGAAATTAAATGGTAACCAATCGACCTTTCCTAATTTAAATGATAAACCAACTATGCTTACACGCCCAATGATATTTTCCATTGGTACAAAACCAACTTCAGGAAACCTACTATCTAAAGAATTATTTCTATTGTCTCCCATAACGAAAAATTGATCGTTAGGTACATAATAAACCGGAGTGTTATATGATAGCTTATTAGAAATGTCATCTACCAAAATCTCATGTTCCTTGCCACTTAAAAGCGTTTCTATATATCTTGGTATGTTACGATTTGACTCATAATCAAAAAAACTTTCAATTTGCCTTCGCTCTACTTTCTGATCATTTAGGTATAATTCTCCCTCTATCATTTGCACTTTGTCACCTGGTGTTCCTATTACTCGCTTAACAAACCTGATGCTGTCATTTCTTGTGGGTTTGAAAACTACTATGTCGCCACGCTTTGGAGGGGTATAAAAAATCCTGCCGCTAAAAATGTTTGGAGAAAATGGAAAGGAGTGTTTACTGTAACCGTATGAATATTTACTAGTAAAAATGTAATCCCCTTCAAGTAGGGTGCTTTTCATTGAACCAGAAGGTATATGAAATGGCTCGAATAAAAAACTACGTATTGATAGCGCAATCAACAGTAAAAAAAACAATGAAGATAAAAATCTTCCCGTTCTTATCACCCAGTTTTTGCTTAGTTCTTCCAACTTTTCCAACTTTGTTTTTCTTATAGATTAAGCTTATTATAATACATAAATTAAAAAATGGTAATATGAAATTTTACTTGTGAATGTTATTCCTCTATTCAAAACAATTTTGAAAAGGCGGTTCATTTCTTTCAACGGTGTCATCCAAGTAGCGTGACACATAACTGTACGAACATTGCAATTTGCAGGTGGCAGATGAAAGTAGCTGATGCACATCTGTACGAACATTTGCTTTTGTTAAGGTAATATGGTGTTATGAAAGTAGCTGACACTGGAATGGCTTTGTTGCATCGCTACTTATGAAAGGCTAACTATAGTTAGGATTATAAGCAACCTATTGAAAATCTTGTTTTTTTTGCAATCAATCTGATCAAATTTAAGAATAGTAATTTGTTATTTATATTAATAAATTTAATTCTATTGAAAATAGCTAAAGCATTGAAATTCTTGAATTTTAGCCGGATTGGTAAATGGTAGTGAAATTTCTTTTACTCAAATTTAGGTATTCATTGACCGTTCTTGTTATAAATACCAGAATAATAAGCTACTGATATTCCCTATCTTTTTTATCTTTAATCCATCATAGCTAGCGATGCAACAAAGCCCACTGGAATCTAGGTTGTAACCGTTCACGGATTGTGAGAATGAATAAAGAACTAAGCAGTCGTAACTTTTGGAAGGGATTTTGGCCATTGAGACGTGATGTCAAAAATATCGACAACATTCTTTCCACAAATCTTTCTCCATGTTCCGACCAGGTGAAAAAGCTGTTTTTACGATAGCCGTCTAATTTGCCGTTCTGCAAGGTTGTTGATTGACTTCAGGCTTTCGTAAAAACTTCCACACCATATCCTCGGCCTTAACATCTTAATGGCCATTCTCAAACCATTTACAAGCCTTGTCATTTCATGCCCCCCCTTTTTGCATTAGTTGTGTAGCATCTTTTAATATTAGCAAGGCCTATAATAGTGCAACACTGCCTTACGTATTGCCAATCCAAATTCTACTTGCTGTAAAATAACACAATCTGCTACATCGCTGCTAATCTCAATCCCTCTGTTTATTGGCCCTGGGTGCATAACAATCGCATCTGGTTTTGCGTATGATAGCTTTTGTGAATCAAGTCCATACAAATAAAAATATTCTTTCTCTGAAGAACTATTATTCATGCGCTCTTTCTGCAATCTCAAAAGCATAATTACGTCAGCATCCTTTATACCTTCAATTAATGAATAATGGACTGAATCTACTTCAGGAAAATGCTTACAAATCAAAGTTGGTGGTGCGACCAAGTTTATCTCTGCTCCAAACATTTTTAGCAATCTTATATTTGATCTTGCAACTCTACTGTGCAGAATATCTCCACATATCACAACTTTGAGGTCCTTTATTTGCTTTTTGTGATTGCTGATTACAAGATAGTCTGCAAGAGCTTGAGTTGGATGTTCACTACTTCCATCGCCTGCATTGATTAGCGAGCAGTTAACATACTTTGCCAGTGTATTAATGATACCACTACTTTTATGCCTGATTATTATGTAATCAGGATTCATTGCATTTAATGTTTTGATCATGTCTTTTAGATCTTCTCCCTTGTTAATAGAAGAAGATCTTATTGGCAAAGTTACAACATTTGCTCCAAGGCTTTTTGCTGCTATTTCAAAAGACGCAAGTGTACGCGTTGAATCTTCAAAGAATAAATTTATTACTGTCTTATTTTCCAAGATATGACTATTTGCAACTTCTTTTTTAAGGTACTGGTTGGCCAACTTAGTTATATTTTCTACATCATCGACTGTAAGGTCTGAGATGTTTAACAAATTCCTTCTCTTGTTCATAGTTTCCTTTTCAACTACTTGAACCTATTCTACTTTCTTATTACCTTTTTTCAATAGACTTCTTGTGCAGCAATTGTTTTGGTGAAAGAACGGAAAAAGATAGTAAAGTCAAAATTAAGTTAGAAGGAAGAAAAAGTTCAGCGAGTCAAGAGTAAGGTATATTAGCATAAATCTTTCATCCCAATGTTTAGTGGCGCTGGGGATTACTTCCACTTACACTCATCCGCTATCATAACAGCCTCAAAAAGATGCTTCTCAAGTTCACTTAGAGGCAAATCACTTTGTGAATAATTTCCCCAAGATTTTAGTATATCGGAAGTCTCAACGCCTTCAATAATAGGATATTCTTGGTTTTTTTTAGCGTATAACTCTTGAGCCTGCTTGCTTACTAAAAATTCCAATAAGACTATAGCATTTTCCCTGTTTTTTGCGTTTTTTGTTACTGCTGCACCACTGATGTTTACCATTACACCGTGATCGTTGCGATTAGGAAAAAAAGCCCCTAGCTTGTCTGCAACATTCTTTTTATTTTCTGATGAAAGAATTCTCGCAAAGTAGTAGCTGTTTACTATTGCAACATCTCCCTCACCCGCTGCTACGGCGTAAATTTGATCAGTATCACCACCACTTGGTTTTCTTGCCATATTGTTCACAATTCCGCTTACCCATTCTTTCGTCTTTTCAAAACCATTATTTGCAATCATAAAAGCAATTAACGATCTGTTATATGGACTTGTAGAAGAACGCACTAATATTTTTCCTTTCCATTTTTCATTTGCTAAATCTTCATAAGTACTTAAGTCCTTAGGGTCTACTGACTCTTTATTGTAAACCAATATCCTAGCTCTTTTTGTAAGACCAAACCAATAATCTTCACTGTCTCTAAATCTTGCAGGTATAACACTTTTTAAAACCTCTGAATCTACTTGAGATAAAAGTCCTCTTTTTTTTGCTAGAATTAAGTTGATTGCATCAGCAGTCAAAAATAAGTCAGCTTCACCACCGTTTTCCATTCGTGAAAGTAGCTGAGAATAATCATCAATGATGTAACGTACTTTAATACCTGTATTTTTCGTGAATTCATCAAACAAAGTACGTACTAATTCTTCTTTGCGCGATGAATAAACATTTACCACTTGTGAGTCATTAGTTCCGTCGTTTCTGTATAAATAAGTAATAACTATCAATATAATTGCTATTAAGGATGTGAATATAAAGGCTTTTTTCATATTGGATAAAAAATAACTTCTTTCAGTTAAAGTTACCAAGATGGTACAACTTTAGCAAGTGTAAAGTTCGTTAGATAAATCATAAAAACTTCCTTGACAAGCTTCGCCAGCCCCCTTATTATAACACTGAAGCTATTTATTTATCTTCGCAATCTCTGCAGTGGATTAATGACAAAAAACTTAATGTATTTGGCGTAAATCATGCTTAATTTTTTGCACTATGTGCACCTTATGTCTTTATAAAATTTCTAGGTTTTTACCTAATATAAGCTGAAATGCGCTATTTAAAACATTAAAAAACGCCAACTTAAAAAATGGATAGTGAATAACTAGCTACCCTAGGGTTTCTTTTGCCTTTTTTTCTGTTTAGTAAATTGTATCCGTTCAGCGGAGTGGTAGAATAAGGTAGACAAAGCAAGATAATAAAGATAATCATAGAGCAAAAGTGAGGTAATGTGGTAAACCTTTGAGAACTTTGCAAAAATTTACAGCAAAAAATAGAAAAACTGAAAGCAGAGATAGAAAACTTAAAAGCAGAAAATAAAGCTTTAAAGATAGAGAACGCTGAATTAAAGGAAAGGCTCGGTTTAAATTCAAAAAACTCATCCCTGCCCAGCTCAAAAGAGCTATACAAAATAAAAAAGGACAAGCCAAAAAGCGAAAGGAATGTTGGCGATCAGGTTGGGCATAAAGGAAATTTTCATGCCACAATGGAAGCGGATAAAGTAGTAAAAATAGAGTTGCCTAATATTTGCGAATGCGGAGGAGAGCTTGTAATATGCGAAAAACCTTATGTTCACCAAAAAGTTGATCTTCCGGAAATTAGGCCTTATGTAGTAATTGGAACATGGTCGTTGTTGGAGATGCAGAAAAAGAAAAAGTAGCAAGTTACCAGAAGGTGTTACGCCAGATACATTTGGTCCAAGGGTTAAGTCTATAATTGCAGCACTCAGCGGATTTTACAAAAACTCAAAGCGTGAAGTGGCTAGTATCATAAATGACATTTTTAATTTGAACATAAGTGTTGGCAGCATATCAAATCTTACTATTACCCACAAATATGAGGTTCGTGAGCAAGTCGCCATCCTTCTGCTAAATCAAAGAGACGTTTATATCCTTTCCAAAGAGTAATTGGTCCTGGTTTTGGGTCATTTTTTCTTGCTAAATGGCCTCCAAGTTCATGAAACAGCTTCTTTTATGTTGGGAACTACACTTGGACATGGTTTTCTGTGTATTTTAACGTATAAAACTTTCCATTCTTCTTCAGCTAATAAGGTAGTACATGGTAATGTTGGGTTAGCTCTTGCAATTGATGTAATAAAGAAGATCCTCCAAGCAATAATACTCATAACTGTTAGATATCTCATTAGTCTTTCTGCTATTCCAAGCCTACATTCTTCAACTTTGAGACCGGATTTAAAATTTTATGTAATATCTCTATTTTCCATCTAAGGCAATTGTAAGTTAAAAACGTGATATAAAAGAGATAAGAGAGAAAGATAACCCTGCTCACTAGGAATAGCGGGCGTGCGCGACCGAAAGGAAATTGGTATTACAACCGTTGGTATCAAGGTACGCTAGCCCTATCTCTCGATACGTTTGAATAGTTGCTTGGGACATATATATGCACCCGTTTACAATCTTAAATTAACTAAAACTATCGAGGTTTATTATGGTTACATCTTATCAAAATTTTATTGGCATTGACATCGGAAAATTTAAAAATGTCGTTGCAATTCACAAACAGAAGAATGCTGTCGAATTTGATAATAATGCTTCTGGTTGGCAACAATTATTTCAAGAGTTTTCAGATATTCTACCTAATGCTTTAGTGACTTTAGAAAATACAGGGAAATATGAGCTTGGCTTATCACATTTTCTTACCGACAAAAATATTGCCGTGCATCGAGCTAATACTCGTAAAGTAAAAAGCTTTATTTTATCTCACGGAACTTTAGCAAAGTCTGATAGATCAGATGCAAGAGCTCTTGCTCAATATGGATTTGAACGCCATAGAACTATCTCTCTATTTGTACCTACCTCTACAGAACAATCAACTTTGGCTGCACTTTGTCAACGTCGTGATGATATTACGCAAATGAGAACTCAAGAAAAATGCAGACTTGAAGCACCGGAAAATGATCATATAAAAGAAAGCTGTCAAAAGACCATTGAGTTTTTCGATAGTCAAATAAACGAACTCAATGATACTATACAAAAGATTATTGATGAAAGCCGCGAATTACAACAACGCCAAAAAATTCTTAAAACAGTTCCTGGAATAGGTAAAAAGTTATCACAAGATTTTTTGTGTTTAATGCCAGAGCTTGGTTACTTAAATAGAAAAGAAGTAGCAAGTCTTGCCGGAGTTGCACCGCATCCAAAAGAAAGTGGTAAAGCTGTTGGTTACCGAAGGATTACAGGTGGTAGAAGTAACGTTCGTTCAAAGCTCTTTACAGCCGCTATGGCTGCTACAAGGTCAAAATCTATACTTGGCGCCTTTTATTCTAAGCTTGTTGAAAGTGGTAAGAAGAAGATGGTGGCTATAACAGCCCTAATGCGTAAAATTATAGTAATTGCTAATACAAGACTTAAAGAAGCAATTAATTTGCATACTTAAAAATCTTCACAACGGTAACTGAAATTGGCTAATGAATATGTGCGTCCACACAGACTTAAAGCACATATTCATTAGCTTAAGCAGAAATTGCTGTGGTAGCTGTTTGATATAAAATTCTATTTCTATGACAAACGGGTTTTTATTGCCCATATAATTTGCAAAATTACACAAATAAAAAAATTTTTAAAAAACATAGTTGATACCAACTAATTTTTTCAACAGCTTCATCGAAAGTATTAACTGAAAGATTCGTTAATAGCATCCATTCTAGCGGTTTTTTTTAAGGGAAGGGGAGTTTTCTCAACAACATAAACTGCATAAAGTGGTAATTTAGGTAGTTCTTCCGTCTTATGCCTAATATTATTCTTAGATGGATTCATCATAAACTTTCCAAATCTAACTTCCAAACGTGCTGTTCTTTTTGGCTTATTATCTTTTACAGGAACTTCAACTTCTACCGTACCTGCACAATGAGAGGATTTAATAAATGCCCATAACTTCTGCTCACCTTTTTCAGGATATCGAGATTTTCTATTTACTGCTCTATCTCTGCATGCTCTAACTAGCACTGCCGAATTAAGATTATGTGCAAGCTCAAAAAAGTCATATATATCTGCTTCTCTATCGCATACAGTTATAGTCTCAGTTTGAGTTGGATCAATAATATTATTTGTTTTTCTTAAAGTTTCCAACCACTTTACGCTTTCTTTATCTTCAATGCGATCGCTCTTTTTTTTAAGGTTCTCAGTTTCTTCAGGTCTTGAATAAACTTTTTGATCTAGTATCCCTAGTACCAAACCTTCTATACTAACGGCAAGAGCTGTATGCATTATAATACCTTTTGCAGTATCATAACTGGACAAATTTGCTAATCCGCTTGTTTTTTTATGGTTATTATATACAATGTAACTGGTATCTTGAATGACAAGAACCCTCTTGTGAGCTTTTGTTCTCTCAACCGTCTTATTAATATGTGTAGCTAAAATATCACTTTCTTTTACATTCTCATTTTGAAAAAAACGTTATGCTGTTTTTGCTTCTGACCAACTTTCACATGCTTGATTAATCTAACTTTCAGGTAATTTTGTCAAACATATCAGCAATCTTTACTAATCGCTCAGTTAACCTTTTATCTCCAAATTCATTTTTAGCCCATTCACTACTTTTACTTGCCATTTTACACCCTCAATATTTGCAAACTTTAATATTGTAATATTTTACTTTTTAGTCCATTTATATTTGTGGGTAATAGTAAGGAATGACACCGTCTTGGATGGAAACCAGTGTCAGCTACTTTCATGACACCATCACAAGGTGAAACTGGATCCCAGTGGGCTTTGTTGCATCGCTCAAGTGAAAAGAACTGGCAGTTACTGACAAAATTCATTATAAATAGCCATTTAACTGTTGAAGAAAAAATATGCCACAAAAAATGAGAGTCAGTAACTGCCATGAATATAACAAATTTCTCCAAGAAAGAGGAAGCATTTTTTGTTATATCAATGACGCCATAGAAAATTGGTACGAGAATTGTCCAAAAATGCAGGGCGGCAACTATATTTATAGTGATAAAGTTGTGATTTTGGTGCATATAATCGTCAGTTTCTTTAGAATTGGTTTAAGACAAACAGTCGGGTTTATAAAAGGGTATTTGCAACAAATAGGAAGAGATTTGGCAGTTATCAGCTATTCACAAGCATCAAGAAGGTTTGAGAAACTTAATATTAAGATAAATGATTGCAGAATTGATAAAAATAATATGGAAGATATCGAAATTGCTATAGACAGTACAGGAATTAGTATATACAACAACACTCCTGGTCACAGCAAGGAAAATAGCACTGACAGAAAATATCGTGGCTATGAGCAAACGAGAAAATTGCACGTAATGTTGAATATAAACAACAAAAAAGCCATAGCTGTAAAATACAGTAACGGTGTCTACTCTGATCACTATGGAGCTTGTGATTTGCTAAAAGAAGTTGATTTTCAGCATGCCATAAAAGCACTATATGCAGATAGAGCATGTGATAGGCACAAGTTTTATAAGTTGTGTAACGAATATGATATAAAGACAAAAATTCCACCAATAAACAATGCGGCAGAACATCCAGAAATAGATTATATGTCTGACAGGAATGCTGCTATTAGGTTAATAAAATTATACGGTGAAGATGGCATGAAAGAATGGAAAAAAGAAGTAAATTATGGGAAAAGATCTTATATTGAAGGGTTTTTCTCAAGATTAAAGCAAATATTCGGATTTAGTTTTAGGAATAAATCTGAGATAAATCGAGAAAAAGAA
This sequence comes from Wolbachia endosymbiont (group A) of Tromatobia lineatoria, assembly GCF_964028565.1. Classification (NCBI taxonomy): domain Bacteria; kingdom Pseudomonadati; phylum Pseudomonadota; class Alphaproteobacteria; order Rickettsiales; family Anaplasmataceae; genus Wolbachia; species Wolbachia endosymbiont (group A) of Tromatobia lineatoria. The sequence goes on along the minus strand of NZ_OZ034791.1, from coordinate 138,094 downwards.
CTAAATGCTATTTGCTTAATAAATTCACTGATATTGGTATGGCTAAATTTGAGATAGCTTCATAAATTTATTGTGCGTTACCTACTATCCGAAGAGCGATGCAACAAAGCCATCCCAGTGTCAGCTACTTGGATGACAGAGGGGGGTGGGATGACAGAAGATGATGGAGTGACAGGGAGTAATACAAAAAGTTTCGTCATCCCCATTGAATCGGCTTGAAAATCGATGTTCAAAGTTGAAATTTCCCTAGAAGATGCGGGGAAAATCAGAAAAGGTCAGGAAGTTGTATTAAATAACTTGCGTAATTTAAAGAATCATGATATTTGTTGTACGGTGGTGGGTAGTGTACCTATTGCAATCTGCAGTTTTATTTATGGTTGTGTGAAACCTATTCGTGTTTTTAATATTTAAAATGAGGTTTAGATGTCGATAACATCCGAAAAGAAAAAGAGCTTGATAAATATATATGCAATTAAAGAAGATGATACAGGCTCATCTTTTGTACAATGTGCAATTTTGACTGAGAGGATCAGTAACTTAACTGAGCATTTTAAAGTGCACAAGCATGACCATCACTCTAAGCGTGGTTTACTTATATTGATAGGTAGAAGACGCAAGCACTTAAATTATATAAAGCGTAAATTTGGTAATGAAGCCTATCAGGAATTAATAGAGAAGTTAGGCATTAGAAAATAATCGAGGAATTTAATATGTTTAAAATTATAAAAAAATCTATAGAGTGGGGTGGTCGTGCCTTATCTTTAGAAACAGGAAAAATAGCACGCCAAGCTCATGGTTCAGTAGTTGTAAATTACGGTGATACTTCTGTTTTAGTAACTGTTGTACGTAAAAAGAAGGAAGAAAGCGTTGATTTCCTACCTTTAAATGTGCAGTTTATCGCAAAAAGCTATGCCATGGGTAAGATCCCTGGCGGGTTTTTTAAAAGAGAAGGCAAGCCATCTGATAGAGAAACTTTAATCTCAAGAGTAATAGATAGAAGTATAAGACCACTATTCCCAGAAGGATTTCATGATGAAATTAGTGTGGTGTGCAATCTATTAACTTATGATACAGTCAATCCTCCTGAAGTGCCAGCATTGATTGGTGCTGTTGCAGCTCTTGCAATTTCTGGTGTTCCCTTTCACTTTACTATAGCTGGAGTGATGGTTGGTTGTGATGAAAATAATAACTATATACTCAACCCTTCTGTTCAAGAGATGAAAGCAAGCAGCTTGGATCTGTTTTTGTCTGGTGATGAAAATTCAATTTTAATGGTTGAATCAGAAGTGAAAGAGCTCTCTGAAGAAAATGTTTTTAATGCAATAAAATTTGGCCATGAACACCTTAAGCCTGTCATTAAGCTCATAAAAGAGTTTGCTGATACAATTGGCAATAAACCTGAGAGCTTTGCCCCTATTGATGCATCAGATATAACACAAGAGCTCGAAAAATACGGTAAAGATTTTGAAAAAGCATATTCGCAAACAGTAAAACAAGAGCGAGTTCAAGCTCTAGAAGCGATCAGAGAGAATATATTGAATACTCTTAAAGAAACTGGAAAAGACGAAAAGTTAATTACGTATGCAGTAAAAAACTTTGAAAGATCTTTAGTACGTGAAATAATTAGGAAGAAAAGTGTAAGGATAGACGGTCGTAAGCATGATGAGATACGTCAGATAGAAGTTGAAGTTGATATTCTGTCCAAAACTCACGGTTCTGCACTATTTACAAGAGGCAATACTCAGGCACTGGTTGTTACTGCTCTTGGCACCACTCAAGATGAGCAAATTGTGGATGATATTGAAGGGGATAGACGTGAGCATTTCATGTTGCATTATAACTTTCCCTCATTTGCTGTTGGAGAAACTTCTGCTGCGCGTGCACCAGGAAGAAGAGAAATCGGTCATGGCAAACTTGCTTGGAAAGCAATTCATCCTGTTTTACCCGATAAGTCTGAATTTCCTTATACAATAAGAGTAGTGTCCGAAATTTTCGAGTCTGATGGTTCTTCTTCTATGGCAACAGTTTGTGGGACTTCTCTTGCTTTAATGGATACGGGTGTGCCAATAAAGGCCCCTGTTGCTGGAATTGCTATGGGTCTCATCAAAGATAAAGACGAGTATGTAATACTTTCCGATATACTTGGTGATGAAGATTATCTTGGTGATATGGACTTTAAAGTAGCAGGAACTAGTGAAGGGGTTACGGCGCTACAAATGGACATGAAAATTTCTGGTATAAGCTTTGAAATTGTTGAAAAATCTTTAGAACAGGCAAAAGCTGGAAGATTACATATTTTAGAAAAAATGAATGCAGTGATTTCAGAACACAGTGATGATGTCAAAGACCATGCACCAAGGATGTTATCATTTTACATAGATAAAGACAAAATTTCTGCTGCTATAGGTTCTAAGGGGAAAAATATACGCAGTGTGTGTGAAAGAAGTAATGCAAAAATTGAAATAGGAGATGATGGTAAAGTTTCTGTTTTTGCTACGAGTGGCACTGAAGCTGAAATTGCAAAGAGTATGATGATTGATTCAATAACAGAACTAGAACAAGGTTCTATAGTTGATGTCAAGGTTGTAAGAATAGAGAAGTCTATTGTAGAGCTTGAATTTCTTAATGGCAGAAAAGGAAAAATGCACATAAGTGAAGTAGCTAATGAACATATAGATTCTATAGAGAGCGTACTTAAACAAGATGATACTTTCAAAGCACTAGTAATTGACTTCGAAAAAGGTGGGTGTCCAAAGTTGTCAAGACGTCGGGTTGATCAAGAGACGGGAGAGTTTTTTGAAGGTGAGCTTTACAACGAGGAAAGGAAAGATGGTCCAAATGACAGGGATAATTATTACAATAATTCATTTAGTAGAAAACCTGGAGGAAGTCACCATAAGAGGCCTCCTCGTCCTCGTTCTGGTTTCAGCAACAGAAATAGGCCGAAATTTGGTAATAATGATTCATCATCAGGTTTTTATTAAGAGTAAACTTCTTGCGTTACCTCTCGTCATTCCAGTGCTTAACACTGGAATGACACCCTTTCTGGTGAAGGTTGTTCTCAAATCACAATGTTAGTACAATTGTGGTGTTAGCTATAGCTAACCCAAGGTATCCGTTCAGCGGAGTGGTAGAATAAGGTAGACAAAGTGATCTAAAAAGATAATCATAGAGCAAAAGTGAGGTAATGTGGTAAACCTTTTAGAACTTTGCAAAAATTTACAGCAAAAAATAGAAAAACTGAAAGCAGAGATAGAAAACTTAAAAGCAGAAAATAAAGCTTTAAAGATAGAGAACGCTGAATTAAAGGAAAGGCTTGGTTTAAACTCGAAAAATTCATCTCTACCGAGCTCTAAAGAATTGTACAAAACAAAAAAGGACAAGCCAAAAAGCGAAAGGAATGTTGGCGATCAGGTTGGGCATAAAGGAAATTTTCATGCTACAATGGAAGCGGATAAAGTAGTAAAAATAGAGTTGCCTAATATTTGCGAATGCGGAGGAGAGCTTGTAATATGCGAAAAACCTTATGTTCACCAAAAAGTTGATCTTCCGGAAATTAGGCCTTATGTAGTATAGCATTTCTCATAATAGTCCGAACAGGTCATAGGAAGGCAGAATCAACAGCACGACGAAAGGATTCGAATAGAGGAATGTTTTTCCTGGCTCTGTTTTTTATAGCAAACCAATGATGCTCAATTTTGTTGAAATCTGGAGAATAAGGCGGCAGATACAAAATTTCTGCACCAACCCCTTTAGCAAGCTCGATAATCTTATCAGACTTATGAAAAGTAGCATTGTCAAGAATGACAGTCTGTCCAGGTTCCAAGATCGGTGTCAAAAATTGCTCAAACCATCCATTAAAAACATCCATATTACAGTGGCCTTCAAAGGTTAACGGAACAACTATCTTTCTTCCACTTAAGGCTGCAACCATACTGATTCGTTGAGTTTTCTTTCCAGATTTTAAGGCATAAAACCGCTGTCCTTTCTGGCAATATCCGTAGTTCGGTGTTATCAATGCCAGACTCATCTATATACACTAAGTTTTTAGGTTCTTTTGTCGCTATAATTTTCAAAAATTCAGCACGTTTTTCTTCGTTTCTTTCCTTGTATCCATATGTCTTTTTTTGCGCGTAAATCCAATTTTTTTAAGGGCTCGATAGATCGTTTGGATACTAACGTTGTTCCAAAGTTTAGCCATTTCCGATAGAGTCTTTCCTCCGTGTTCTCTGGCAAATTTGGCAAAGGTATCCCAGTCGGTAATTTTGTGATTGTAACCCCCATTTCCAAGTTTTTTTGATTGAAAGTCTCCTGTTTCTTTTCTTCTTTGCTGCCACTGTTTCTCTGCTTTCTCCTTCGTCTAGCGCTTCCATTGCTTTTTTTCTTAAATCATAACTATATGCTGCTGGCATTCAACCTCCTTATCATCATCTACCCTTATCCTATCACATCCGGACTTTTATGGAAAGAGCTATAAGAGGTTGTCCGGAAACTAGTAAATTCAAGCATATTCCCTCTTTAACATAACCCTACTCATAGCTAGGTATATGAAATTCTCAGTGGATGTTGTGAGTAAATCATACTCCTTCGATAGCCTTCTATTCCTATTAACCCAAGCAAAAGTCCTTTCTACAACCCATCTTCTTGGCTGTACTTTAAACCCTTGTTCTCTTGTTGGTAGTAGCTCAGGTGGCGTATCTTTGTGCACCCAAAATCTACATGGAGGCCTTTTAACAATTTCAATATCTATGTCATATTCTTCCTTTATGTGATTCTTTAAATTTCTTCCTTGGTATCCCATGTCAGCCCACATTTTTTTAACTTTAGTATATTTTGTTCTCATATTGTTTAATGCTATTTTAATACCATCTCTATCATTTTCGTTAGCAGCGCCTACGTAACAACCTAGTATAAAACCCTGAGTGTCTGTAATTATATGCCTTTTTCTACCCTTTACTTTTTTACTTCCATCATAGCCTTTGATCCCCCCTTTTCTGTAGTCTTTACAGATTGACTATCTACTATACAGGCACTCGGCTGCTCATTCCTTCCTATTTTTCTTCTACTATATTTTGTAATTTCATAATTCATTTTCTCAAAAATTCCCTGCTTCTTCCATTGCCTGAACTGCTCATACACAGTCTTCCATAGCGGAAAATCATTTGGTAAATACCGCCATTGACACCCTGTACGCAATACATAGAAAATTGCTTCTAATATTTCTTTTTTGCTATACTTTGGCGGCCTTCCTCCTTTCTTGTATGATACTCTGAAGTGTTTTTCTATTCTTGCCCATTCCCTTTCGCTTAGATCTGTTGGATACTTTTTTCTCATCTTTACCCCGTACTAAAATTTCAGATATTATAGCCTTTTACTTGTTTCCGGACAACCTCTAATATGGAAGATATCGAAATTGCTATAGACAGTACAGGAATTAGTATATACAACAACACTCCTGGTCACAGCAAGGAAAATAGCACTGACAGAAAATATCGTGGCTATGAGCAAACGAGAAAATTGCACGTAATGTTGAATATAAACAACAAAAAAGCCATAGCTGTAAAATACAGTAACGGTGTCTACTCTGATCACTATGGAGCTTGTGATTTGCTAAAAGAAGTTGATTTTCAGCATGCCATAAAAGCACTATATGCAGATAGAGCATGTGATAGGCACAAGTTTTATAAGTTGTGTAACGAATATGATATAAAGACAAAAATTCCACCAATAAACAATGCGGCAGAACATCCAGAAATAGATTATATGTCTGACAGGAATGCTGCTATTAGGTTAATAAAATTATACGGTGAAGATGGCATGAAAGAATGGAAAAAAGAAGTAAATTATGGGAAAAGATCTTATATTGAAGGGTTTTTCTCAAGATTAAAGCAAATATTCGGATTTAGTTTTAGGAATAAATCTGAGATAAATCGAGAAAAAGAACTAAATGCTATTTGCTTAATAAATTCACTGATATTGGTATGGCTAAATTTGAGATAGTTACATGAATTTACCATAAATCACCATCTCATAAAGTGTGATGCAACAAAGCCATCCCAGTGTCAAGCACTGGGATGACACCCTTTTGGATGGAAACCAGTGTCAGGTACTCGGATGACACCATTTACAACCACTCTCCTACCCTTTCTAGCTGTTTATAGCTGTTAAATCTCAGGAATTTATCAAAATATGGAGAGGCAATAAAGGGTGTGGAATTACTTAAATAGTTAGATAAAAAACCAGGCAGATCATTTTTTAATTCTTGCATTTTGTATCTATAATTTTGTATAGAAATAACTTTTATTTTATCATAATCAAGTTTCCAATAAGCAAGTTCTGAGACTTCTCTTTTTGTTATATGTTCTACCGCTAAGGCTTGTAAAATTAATTGCGGAAAAAATCCCGACATTACTTCTTCATTGGAAGGTGGTGTACCAAGCTTATAGTCTATAATTGCCACTTGCCCACTTGGTAGATACTCAACTCTATCACATCTTGCTATCAGTGAAATTTCTTGTGGCTTATTTGTCATCCAAGCAGTTTCATACTGATCACAAGAACCAGTGTCACGCGCTGGAATATGAAATATCGGACAGGAAAAGTTCTTTTCCAACTCAACATAATTGCTTCGAGTTTCATCAAATTCGACAAAAGATTGAATTATCCTTTGCAGTCTTACCCACCACATATTTGAAAAATTAAACTGACTAGTCGAGAATGCTTTTCGTGCAATGCTCATTGGCGATTTTTTGTTGCGTAAATATCTTGCAAGAATGTTGTGTACCATAGTGCCAAATTCCAATATCGATGGCTTGAAATTCAAGTCTCTTAATTGTTTAAGACCCAGTATATATTCAACGTAAAATGAATAAGGATTACGAATTAGCTTTTCTATTGCACTGCAAGACATCACCTGCATTTTTTCTTTTCTAACTTCGGTTTGAGGTTTTGGCATAGGCTGAGTACATGGAACAGTACATTCAGGCGTATTTAATATCCTTAGCCAATCACGATACGGCTGCTTCCCCTCCTTGAGTAGAATTTCCAAACGCTGCAATAGAATTGGCTTTCTATGGCTTAGCGATCTTGTAATATAAACCTTACTTGCACAAAACAAATTGTGTAAAGTATAAAAAAAATACCCCTGCTCTTCTTGCGCAGAAGGAAGATTAAATTTTTCTCTCGTAAGTGCATTCAAAAGCGGACTTTGAAAGCTTGGCGCTTCATTAAATCCAGCAAGTATTACAACTTTGTTGTGATATAAGCTGAATTTATTCAAGTCACTTGCTACAAAGAAAAACTCTTTCTCTAAAAATAAGGTCAGAATTTGGCTATATAACTCTAAGGAGCATTTAATTCCTACACCCTCACATGCATTTGAGAAATTACAGGTAAAATTACCTATTTCACTATTTAGCTCTGAAAAATTTATACCAGATAATATATTAATACACTGCAAATGAGTTGCTACCACATCGAAAATAGAGCAATTTATAGAACGAAGTAAAGGATTAAATATAACCTCTAACTTACTGATAATAAGTAATATATCTTCTTTGTATTTTAGCTTTTTATGGGCATTGATAGCATTTATAATATCGCTCAGACCATTTGTACTAAAGTTGCGTAATATCTCTATTTCAAATTCAGATAAAATCCGAGTGTACTCTTCTTGAGTGTAACCAAAAGTCACTAGCCTATGTTTAAGGAGCGAAAGTAATGACACACTGCTCCAATTTGAGGTCAAAACTTCGATACTATAAAGCAGAAGCGTTATATAAGGGTAATTTTCCGGTATGGCACTGTGTTGCCTTGATAAACATGCTATACGAGCTGCAAGTAATTTATCAAAGACGACCAAAGAAATGTTTTCATAACCTTCATTTTCTATAATTAATGATGTCACTTGTGCTTCTTCCTCTCTGGAATCACAAGTGATGACTTCAATATTGCCAACATGTCCACTACTAACTTTGCTTAGATCGGCAGTTGTATCAAAGACGTAATCTAGATATTCCTCAGGACTTCCTGTTATCCCAGCCCTTTCTTCTGTCATCCAAGTAGCTGACACTGGGATCCAGTTTTCATTATACAGCCACCTGGTGCGCTCATTTAAAGTTAAGTTTTCTGGATCCCAGTGTCTGGGCACTGGAGAACACGCTTCTGGCAGAAAACTAACATCCCTTCTATCCACTTTTAAATAATCGAGCAGATCTTTCAGGCAATATTGATAATGTTTTTTATCAAGCGATTTCCAGTCTTTCTCTTTAATTTTCAAATTCAAGTTAGGCAAAATTATTTTTCCAAATGGCAGATCATATATAGCCCTAATTAACGACTTATCCTTTCCAATTCCAACAAAGATTATATATTGGTCTTTTTGTAAAGAGATTATCATATTGTTTATGTAATCACTCTTATGTTTTAATATATCTACTACTTCTAAATCTTTTAAAGTTTTACTCCAAGTCTCAGTGAGTAAGCTTATGAAATTCTCTATTTTTTTTGAATGTTCATCAAATTGATAACAATCCGTTGTTTGGGTAGATTGAATTTTATCAAGCAGTGATGGCAGGCTATAAGCTAAATCAATTGGAAAATTATCATTATTTTTTCTATTCCACTCCAATATGAATTGAATGAGTAGCAGTGTCCTTTTTGTTGGCTTGATAACTTTAACCCTATCAAGATTTAATATTAAATCTTCCTCATCAATATTCTCTAGCGAAACTATCTCTGGCAAAATTATGCATTTTTTAGCGTTATGATTCTTGAATGCACTCAGCAGCGCTATCACATCCCTCTTGCAAGGAAGTATGATTTTTACTTCAGGAATTTTTTCTCTTTCATATTCAGAAAATATGTGCTGAACCAGCACATCAAAAAGAGATTCATCCACATTAACGGTAAAAACTCTTCCCACTAACAGTAACAATTAATACAATATTTTATTGTATAGAAATTATTCAAAATATAAACGTGCTTGTATGCTATTATATATTAAAATTTTTTATAACATTACATGGCAAACATTAGAATAGAAGTTTTAAATAAATGCGAGCAAATTGGCCGCAGATGGTTAGTCAACGTTTACTCGATTTACATACGCAAAGGATTACCATCCAAATTATATGAAGAAATTTGCGGGCTATTTTATAATAAAGTCATACAAGACTGCCGTTATTATTCCTACAATGAAAACCTTGAAGAAGTTCCGTATGATTTCATAGAACCACAAGCAAAGTGGGGCTTGGAAATAAGCTTCCTACCTGGCATGACCGATAATGTAGGCAACACAGTGAAACAAATTGTTAGAGAGTATTTAATAAGCAAAGGCTATATCGACCAGCCTGTCATCCCAGCCCCTTCTTTTGTCATCCCAGTGCTTGACACTGGGATCCAGAAAGAGAAAACGCAGATTCCAGCGTCACGCGCTGGAATGACACCGATTGAGATCAAAGCAAGAAGTTCAAAATTGATTCTAAGTCAAGGAGATTTACCAACCGAAGATGATATAAAACAAGAGTTCAACCCCATCACTGAGTATTGCACACTTATCTGTAAAGAAAATAATAACTATAGCTGGAAATATTATGGTAAATATAAGTCATTAAATACCCACTCCGGTGTCATTCCAGCGCGTGACCAGGAAAAAAAAGAATGGATCCCAGTGTCAAGCACTGGGATGACAGAAAAAAAGGCTGGGATGACAAAAGAGAGCACTGGAGTGATATCAAGTAGTAATGGGGCTAAATCTGTTGATTTAAATGTAAGTGACCAAGAACTTGAGAAAATCAGCAGAGATGGAATCGATGGTAATGGCACTTTAGGGCTCTCGCTGGCAGCAATGAAAGCTATAAAGGATTACTTTAAAAAACTTGGTAGAAATCCATATGATATTGAACTTGAGTCTCTGGCACAGACTTGGTCTGAACATTGTAAACACAATATTTTTTGCTCCCCTATTGATGAAATAAAAGACGGTCTATATGCTCATTATATTAAGCGTGCAACGCGTGAGATAAATTCTGACATATGCGTGTCAGTTTTCTCCGACAACGCAGGAGGAATAATTTTTGATGACGATTACTTGATTGTAGATAAAGTTGAAACTCACAATAGCCCTTCAGCTCTTGATCCATTTGGTGGAGCAATGACCGGAGTGCTTGGAGTTAATCGCGATATAGTGGGTTTCGGGAAAGGCGCAGAGCCTATAATGAATACCTATTACTTTTGCTTTGCCAAAGAAGCAAAAGGCAAATTTTATAGGGATAAAGAGCGCACTGATGAGATCTTACCGCCAAAATATATAATGAAAGAAGTGATTCACGGTGTTAATGTTGCTGGTAATTGCTCTGGTATTCCAACACAACTTGGATCGGTATATTTCGACGATAGATTTTGTGGCAAGCCATTAGTTTTTGTCGGAAGCATTGGAATTATTCCACGCAATATAAATAATGCACCTTCACACATTAAAGGACCAAAAAATGGCGATAAGATTGTAATTATTGGCGGAAGAGTTGGAAGAGATGGAATTCACGGTGCAACGTTCTCTTCAGAGGCTTTATCGGGAAATAGCCCTTCAACAATTGTGCAAATTGGTGACCCTATAACACAAAAAAAATTATCCAATGCCGTCATAAAAGCAAGAGATCTTGATCTTTATAATGCAATAACGGATAACGGAGCAGGTGGGCTGTCGTCGTCTATTGGTGAAATGGGAAAAGACGGATTTGAAGTTGATTTGAGCAAGGTTCTCCTTAAAAACGATGGTATGGCTCAGTGGGAAATATGGATATCAGAATCACAAGAGAGAATGACCTTAGCAGTGCCAGAAGAAAATCTCCCTATGTTTAAGCAAATCATGAAAAAACATGATGTGGAGGTTTGTGTGATTGGAGAGTTTAATGAGAGTGGTAAAGCTGTTGTTAAATGTCCTGAAGGGACAGTAATAATGGACATCGAAACTGAATTTCTGCATGATGGTAATCCCAAAGTGCATTTACAGACGAAACCGTGGTCTAAGGGGCTTCCAGCGCTATGCGCTGGAATGACAACAAGTTCGCCTTCTTTAGCAATTGAACTAAAAGAAATGCTGAGCAGACCAAACATTTGCAGCAAAGAGTTCATAGTGGTGCAATATGACCATGAGGTTCAAGGGTCGTCAGTGCTGAAACCACTGCAGGGCAAGGGAAGAGTGTGCAGTGAAGCTATTGTTTCAAGGCCAATCCTTTCTTCAAATAAAGGTGTTGTAAAATCGCAAGGATTTGGCTCAAGTTATGGAGAAATTGACACCTACCACATGGCAGCATGTGCAATTGACACCGCGATACGCAACTATGTAGCCGCAGGAGGAAATATAAATCATCTAGCGTTGCTCGACAATTTTTGTTGGTGTGATGCTTATAATCCAGAAAGGTTGTGGCAACTAAAGAAAGCTGCAGAGGCTTGTTACGACTTCGCAACTGCATTTAAAACACCATTCATATCCGGAAAAGACAGTATGTTCAATGACTTCAAGGGATATGATGAAAATGGCGAGAAAGTGATAATCTCTGCACCACCTTCATTACTCATCTCAGCAATTGGAATTATAGAAAATATTGAAAATGCGGTATCGCTTGATGTAAAAATGCCAGGGGACTTGATATATGTGCTTGGAGAAACACTTGATGAACTTGGTAGATCTGAATATCAGTTATATAGTGGAATAGGTAATAACAACGTACCAAAAGTTGATGCAAAGAGCGCTAGGAAGTTGTATGAGCGTTACAACCAGGCAATAAAAGATGGCATAATTGCCTCTGCAATTGCACCAAACTTAGGCGGATTAGTTATTGCTCTGGCAAAATCGCTAATTGCAGGAGACCTTGGTGCTGAAATCGATCTTTCACTAGTGCCAATAGGAAAAATACAAAATACAGACATAATAAACAAGATAATAATGTTTTCTGAATCGCAAAGTAGAATTTTGGTTACTATTGCACCACAAAATCAGAAGAGGTTTGAAGAATTGTTTGAAGGTGCAGTTTATTCATGTATTGGCAAAGTAACAGAAAAAAAGGTGCTAAACATAAAGGATGTTTTAAAAGTAGATCTGAAAGATGTGGCATGCTAATATAAAATATTTTTCTTATTATGCTAAATAACTCTTTTACTATATGTAATGTTTATTTAGAATGAATGTATGTTATTAATTTTGGGTAGGTAATTATGTCTATTTTATCGATACTCCTGTTTATCAGTCTTTCTTTATTCAACACTTCAAATAAATTGATGATATGTGCTGCCTTATTTGTGGGAGCTGCTTTAGTTGTAAATTCAATGGTTGAATTTTATGGCAGAAGCAAAGCTACGTACAACTTAATAGTGTGTACAGCGCTATGTTGTGTTTTTAAATGGCAAAGTTTTAATTTGATGATATTGATTTCATATACTGCAATTTTAGTATCTCTTCTCTCAAGCATAATTATTTTTGAAAAATTAAAGTCCAAGTTGAATTTTCATATGGCAAATTTCATTACTTTAATTATAGCATCAGTGGTTGATAGTGCCGTTGTATGTGTTGGATTACTATACAAATTTTCTGCAGGTAAATGCCTATCAATATATACTAGAGACTTAATTTTTAAGTTTTCTTATGCGTCAGTATTGAGCATCTGTTTGTTTGTAGGAATGTATTTATTTTGCTTGGCAAACAAGAAGTATTTTAAGATTTCCACATAACCTGTTTTCTGATATAGCTAAACTGACTTTGGGTCCTAGGGGTGTATTTGGTGCGTAACAACAGTTTAGAATTTATAGGTAGCCTAAACCCACAACTGTACAAACATTATGATTTGAGCCTATCAGGGGGGTGTCATTCCAGTCTGGAATCCAGAAAAAAGAATGGTGTCATCCCAGTGCTTGACACATAGCTGTACGAACATTCATTTTTGAAGGTAAATTGCACAGCAAATGGTGTCATTCCAGTCTGGAATCCAGAAATTTTGCTTATAACTGAGCTGATGAGCTAAAGGTAGTTGTCTTACGCTAAAACAAACGTTTTTAATTAAGTTGCATAGAACCAGTGTCTGGGCACTGGCCTACTTAACCGTCATACCGTCGCGGTATCTCAGCCGCTAACAAGTAGCGGAATGACGATTTATCAAACGCTGCCTAATTTTCCGTAACAGTTGAAAAAATCAATAGAAAATCAATATATCACTATAAATTCACGTATTTTGAGGCTATAATGGTTAATACGTTATATGGTATAATATGGACGATTTTATCAGAGTTAAGGGCGCAAGGGAACATAATCTGCAAGGTGTAGACGTCAATATACCGAAAAATAAGCTAGTTGTTATAACTGGGCTAAGTGGTTCTGGCAAGTCTAGCCTTGCATTTGATACGATTTATGCAGAAGGCCAACGCCGGTACGTTGAAAGCCTGTCAGCTTACGTGCGTCAATTTCTCAACATTCAGGATAAACCAGATGTTGAGTCGATTACAGGTCTCTCTCCTGCAATATCTATCAACCAGAAATCGATCTCAAAAAATCCAAGGTCAACAGTTGGAACTGTTACCGAAATTTACGATTACTTGCGCTTAGTATATGCACGAATAGGAGTTCCTTATTCACCTGCAACTGGATTACCAATAACAAAACAAACGGTGTCTCAAATTGTAGACACTATAATTGCGTTACCTTTAGAAACTAAGATATATATACTTGCCCCTGTTGTGCGTGGTAGAAAGGGAGAACATCTTAAAGAGATATTGGAAATTAAAAGACAAGGTTACGTAAGGTTCAAAATAGATGGTGAAGTGTACAATGTAGATGACTTGCCTAAACTCGATAAGAACAAGAAACACGACGTTTTTGTGGTTGCAGATAGAATATCAATATTGGGCGATATAGGAAATCGACTGCCAAGTAGTATAGAATCCGCACTAAAACTTGGTAATGGTCTAATGTATGTAGAAATAGTAAACCTACCTGACAACCATAATTCCGAGTATAAAAATGGTCAAATTCTGACTTTTTCAGAGAATTTTGCATGCCCCGAGTCTGGTTTCACTCTTGAGGAAATAGAACCAAGATTATTTTCTTTTAACAGCCCTTACGGTGCATGTGGTTCGTGTAATGGGCTTGGTAAAAAACTAAGTGTTGATATAAAGCTAATAGTACCGGATGAAACTCTTTCAATATCTGAGGGTGCTTTAAAGCCAGTGGGATCAATGTTCCGCCAAGTGCACACAGGTTATGGATTTCTAAAAAGTGCAATTCTATCACTGGCTGAAAACTACAAATTTAACCTTGATATTCCGTGGAAGAACATAGATCAAGAAGTAAAAGATATGATACTCTTTGGCTCTAATAAATTTCAAGGTTTGATCAGTATCTTGGAGAACCAGATGGATTATGATGAAACACTTGTTGAGCGATATTGCTCTGTCACTCACTGCAGAGAATGCACTGGCTATAGATTGAGAAAAGAAGCGCTTACAGTAAAAATTGATAGCAAACATATAGGTGAAATATCAGGGCTTAGTATCGATGAATCCCTTAAGTGGTTTGAAAATTTGCCAGACAAGCTCACAGAACAACAGAAGCAAATCTCAAATAAAATACTAAGTGAAATAATCAAGAGGCTAACATTTTTAAAGAATGTAGGGTTGAATTACCTAACGCTTGATCGAGAATCTAGCACTCTCTCTGGCGGTGAGAGTCAGAGGATCAGACTTGCTTCGCAAATTGGCTCAGGATTAACGGGGGTTTTATATGTTCTTGATGAACCCTCGATTGGCCTTCATCAATGTGATAATGATCGGTTAATTGCCACACTAAAAAACTTAAGAGACATGGGTAACACTGTAATCGTTGTTGAGCATGATGAAGATACAATAATGGCTGCTGATTATGCGATTGATATTGGTCCTGGAGCTGGCGTAAATGGTGGAAAAGTTGTTGCAGAAGGAACACCAGACCAGGTGCAAAGAAATTCAGGGAGCATAACAGGGCAATATTTGAGTGGAGAGAAAAAAATTTTAATTCCAAGGAGAAGAAAGAAAGCAACTCAGTTCATAAAAGTAATAAATGCATGTGAAAATAACTTAAAAAATGTGAACGTTAAATTTCCTATAGGGAATCTTATTTGTGTTACTGGAATATCAGGAGGGGGAAAATCAAGTTTAGTCATAGAAACGTTATATAAATATTCAGCACATAAGGTACATCACTCGTCTGCACGGTATGGTCGGTGTGATAGAATAGAAGGCCTTGAATATATAGATAAAGTTATAGAAGTTGATCAGTCGCCAATTGGTAGAACTCCAGCGTCAAATCCAGCAACATATGTTGGTATGTTCACTCATATAAGAAATTGGTTTGCTGGTCTTCCAGAGTCAAAAGCAAGGGGATATAATATAGGCCGGTTTTCATTTAATACCAGAGGGGGAAGGTGTGAGGCTTGTAAAGGTGATGGGCACTTAAAGATAGAGATGCATTTTCTACCGGACGTTTATGTGAAGTGTGAGCAATGTAAAGGGCGAAGGTATAATCGGGAAACATTGGAAGTTACTTATAAAGAAAAATCAATCTCTGATGTGCTTGATATGACGATAGATCAGGCTTGTGATTTTTTTGAAAACCTTCCAATGGTAAAAGAAAAGTTGGTTTCTTTGCAGGAAGTAGGGCTTGGCTATATAAAACTCGGACAGTCGTCAACAACGTTGTCTGGGGGTGAAGCACAACGAATAAAGCTGTCCAAAGAGCTATCAAAACGATTTACCGGAAGAACATTGTATATTCTTGATGAGCCAACAACTGGATTACACTTTGAAGATATAAATAACTTACTAAAAATACTCCATAGATTAGTCAATCTGGGAAACACTGTTATAGTTATCGAGCACAATTTGCACGTTATAAAAACTGCAGATTATATAATAGACATCGGACCAGAGGGAGGAATAAAAGGCGGAGAAGTGATTGCTACTGGAACTCCAGAAGAAGTGGCAAAAATTCCAGAAAGTGTTACAGGCAGGCATCTTAAAACATATTTATTATAAACTATTTCTTAATTATATTAGGCTAGGTTGCATATTTATGATTTTGAGATAAGAATATCGATACTTTAGAAGGTACGTTGAATATGGAGTTGTACCTGCTAAGAAAGCAGAAGATAACACACTAGTTCCAGAAAATAGTTTCTATAAATCTGTACGTTACGTTGATAATGTGCTAGGACCTGTGAAAGATGTAATTTGTGGAGTTGAGAGTAAAGACAATTATAACAAGTATTATCAAGATAATGATAAATGTGAATACGTGGGCCACAGAGCAGAGGGAGTGTATTCATTGTGTACACTGGGTGCTGTTTTAGCAGCCAACATAATATTGCAACCTTTATTTTTGATAGTGGCATGTTTGTCATACTTTCCAGTCAAGTGATTGTCAAAAATAACAGGGGACTATTGTTTAAAAGCAAGTACAAAGTCATTAGTTGATCATTCAAATGCATTTTTAAGTGCTGGGCAAGATTGTGCTAATGCAGTAGCTAGAGTATTTAACAAGATTGTAAGTTATGCTTGCGCTGCTATCGTTTGGGCTGCCGCGTCAATCATAACGCCACTTGTGTGGGCTTGTGACAAAGTGCAAAGTAAGTTGAGTGAAATACAGGAACCAGAAAAATATCAGCGTTTATCTACTGAGTTATAAGTTCTGCTTTTTCAGCAGTGGCTTAGTTTGAACTATATTGAGATGAAATAAAAAGTGAAAGAGTGTAAGCACAAGTTACTTTAGCTATACTATATAAATTTTATAATATATTTAATGAATTGTGAACCTTCTCTTACTAAACAAAGCTACAAATCTCATATTTCCAAACGTATGCGTAAGTTGCGAGTGTATCATTGATGAAAATCTTAATCTGTGTAGTGAATGTAACAAAAAAATCAATTTTCTAACTAAGCATTACTGCAATGTTTGTGGCGTAGTAATCTTAGACAATATTTATACGTGTGGTAAGTGCATCATCAATCCTCCACCGTTTAAAGTATTAAGATCAGTTTTTGCTTATGATCAACATAGTAGAAACATGATTATAAATTTCAAATTTTTTGATAATTTGAATTACGTAAAAATCTATGCAAAGTGGATACACCAAGCTAATCAGGATACATTTCAGAACGCAGAGATCATAATCCCTATACCGTTACATAAAATGCGCTTGTTTAAACGTAAATATAATCAAGCAGCACTGCTTGCAAAAGAATTGAGTAAGTTGTCCAATTTATCATATACGCCATTTGCAATAAAACGCCTTCGCCATACTGCGCCTCAAGCTGGTCTTTCACTTAAACAGCGTGAAAAAAATTTAAAGAAGGCTTTTAAAACAAGCAACAAGAAAATTATCGAAAATAAAATCGTGATATTAGTTGATGATGTGGTAACAACCGGAGCAACTGTAAGATCTTGCTCTCAGGAAATTTTAAACTCCGGTGCAAAAGAAGTGAGAGTGCTATCACTTGCAAGAACGGTGAATGATTGGACCTCTTGCATAAAAAATTAGCAGTCAGTATCATCCAAGTAGCTTGACTACTTGGATCTATTTTTTTCTAGATTCCAGCGCCAGCGTCACGCACATAGCTGTACGAACATTGTTTGCCAAGGAGGGTGTCATCCCAGTGCTTGACACTGGGATGGCTTTGTTGCATCGCTCTTCGGATAGTAGGTAACGCACAATAAATTTATGAAGCTATCTCAAATTTAGCCATACCAATATCAGTGAACTTATTGAGCAAATAGCATTTAACAAGTAGTTCCTTCTCTCTATTTGTCTCAGATTTATTCCTAAAACTAAACCCGAATGTTTGTTTCAGTCGCGAGAAAAAACTTTCTATATAAGATCTTTTTCCATAACTCATCTCTTTTTTCCACTTCTTTATACTATCTTCATCATATGACTTTATGAGCTTGACTGCAGAATTTCTCTCAGCCATATAGTCTAACTTTGGATGCTCTGCTGCGTTGTTTTTCGGAGGAATTTTCGTTTTTATACCATATTGATTACACAGCTTATAGAGCTTTTCTCTGTCATATGCCCTATCTGCATATAGTACTTTTATGACATACTGAAAATCGACTTCTTTTAGCAAATCACAAGCTCCATAGTGATCAGAGTAGACACCGTTACTGTATTTTACAGCTATGGCTTTTTTGCTGTTTGTATTCAACATTACATGCAATTTTCTTGTCTGTTCATAGCTGCGATACTTTCTATCTTCGCTATTTTCTTTGCTATGACCAGGAGTGTTGTTGTATATACTAATTCCTGTACTGTCTATAGCAATTTCGATATCTTCCATATTATTTTTATCAATTCTGCAATCATTGATCTTAATATTGAGTTTCTTAAACCTTCTTGATGATTGTGAATAGCTGATAACTTGCAAATTTTTCCCAATTTGCTCAAGGTATCCTGCTATAAACCCAACTGTTTGCCTCAGGCCTATTCTAAATAAACAAGTTATTATGTGCACCAAAATTACAACTTTATCGCTATAAATATTGTTGCCACCTGGTATTTTTGGACCATTCTCGTACCACTTTTCTATGGCTTCGTTGATATAATGAAAAATATTTCCTCTTTTTTCTAGAAATTTGTTATATTCGCTATGGTTACTGACCCTCATTTTTTGTGGCATATTTTTTCTTTCAAGGTTAAATGGCTATTTTATAATGAATTTTGTCAGTAGCCACCAGATTTTTTCAGTTGCTATGCAACAAAGCCATCCCAGTATCAAGTACTGGGATGACAGAAGAGGGCGCTGGGATGACAGAAGGGAGCACTGGGATGACAGAGGAGGATTCTGGAATGGTGGAAGGCTTTGTAATAGAAAGCAGAAATTGTTTGTATGAGCCCCTGTCATTAATATCCTTCACTGTGGCAACGATATTTTTTACATACCTCTCTTTATCAAGAATTTGAGTATCAACTAAAGCTGTTCTTAATTTACTGGCTGTAAATCCTATGAGCACTGCAATTAAAGCAATGCATAATATTGCGTACTTTCTGTATAATATTGCAATCAAAATTAGTGTGGGTAAAAGCAAAAGAAAAATAGATATGCAGCTTGGTTCAAAACTTAGGGAAAAATATGTTAAAATTCCTGCACACTGAAGAACAGGAAACCACAGTATCAAGTTATATTGTTCATTGCGCAGATTGTTACGTATATAACTAACTATTATGTCAAGAAAAGTTAATAAGTGTGTCGATATTTGCATGTGGTGAAATTTTATTTTTCTTTTTTCATTATTTGTATATATAATAACTAAATAAGCAACGACGCGGGATGGAGCAGCTCGGTAGCTCGTCAGGCTCATAACCTGAAGGTCGTAGGTTCAAATCCTACTCCCGCAACCATTTTTAAGGATATAGTTGTTCCACTTTCCAATCGCTTCCCTCAACAAGAGTGTATCTAAATCTAATATGCTTCCTATATTCACCTTCTTGCCAAAATTCAATTACTTTTGGGATTACGCAAAATCCCACCCAAAAATCAGGACGAGAAACTTGTGTATTGTGAAATTCTTTTTCCTTCAATTTTATAGCTTGCTCAAAATCTTGCCAATCTTTCAGAATGCTCGATTGTTTTGAGCACCATGCGCTAATTTGACTACCCAGCGCTCGAGAAGAGAAGTATTTGTCAGTTCTTTCATCGTTTAGAAGTTTAACCTCTCCTTCAATTCGCACTTGCCTAGCAAATTCTATCCAATGAAACACTAACGCAGCTTTGGGGTTCTCAGTCAATTCTTTCCCTTTTTTACTGTTTACGTTAGTGAAAAACACAAAACCTTCTTTGCTATATTCCTTTAGTAATACTACTCTTGCAGATGGAATGTAGTCTTTGCTACAAGTTGCTAGCGTCATTGCAGTTGGTTGTTCACACGGAGAATTAAGTACTGCTTTGTACCACTTTGAAAACAAATCAAACGGATCTTTTTCAGGTGAGAATGTCATATCTAAAAATAAAATCTTAATTCTGGCACGCGTTGCAAAAATAAGTGCTACGGCCATTTTGTCGTATAAGTGTTATGATATTATTGCAAATCTTGCAAGGTTTTTGAACTTTACCATATACGTAAAAGTTATTTTGAAAGTATCCAGCAGATCCAGATGGCTGTGCATAATCTTTCAGTGTTGAACCGCCTGCAGCAATTGCATCACTCAGAGTATTTTTTATTTCAGCAGCAAGTTTTTCGCACTCTCTATAGGTCAAGTTTTTTGCTGACCTGAGTGGTGATATACGGGCTCTAAACAAGCTCTCAGAAGCATATATGTTGCCTACGCCAACTATTGATTTATTGTCCATTAACGCTGATTTGATATTCACTTTTTTGTTTTTCAGCAACTCCTGTAAATAGTCTCCACTGAATTCATCCGTGAGGGGCTCTATTCCGAAACCGTCAAAAAAATTTATTTCTTGTTCTTTGCTTAAAATAATAACTAGTCCAAATCTTCTTGGGTCATTAAAGATTATTGAAGTATTATCGGAAAATAAAAATACCACGTGATCGTGCTTATTCCGCACTTGAGCATATATAAGCTTTCCGCTCATGCCAAGATGTATGATTACAGCCATACTATCTGTATTCCAGATTATATACTTACCTCTACGCTTGATATCGTTTATAACTTTGCCCTTTAGCAAATCATCAATATTTTTTGTTACTGGTACACGCAAATTCCAATTATTTACTGTAACACTGCTTATTTGCTTGTTTTTAATTTTATCAAGCAAAAAATTAGAGATTACTTCCACTTCCGGTAGTTCTGGCATCTTGTCTACTCTGTTGCTGTTTTTTTCTTTTTACAATATTTTGCTTTAAAGCTTTTGCCAATCTTTTTCTCTCTTCTTCTTTTTCCTTATTCCTTTTTGTGTTATTCATTATCATAATATATAAGACTGCCGTTGTAGCTCAGGTGGTAGAGTACGTCATTGGTAATGACGAGGTCCCAAGTTCGAATCTTGGTAACGGCACACTCTTACAATATTGCATAACTTGCAAGCAAGGCTTAAAAGAAAGTTACAGAGGCAGGTTATCATGCTTTTTCCATATCCTTTCTACTTTCTTGTTTTTGAGTAGCTCTAATGCTTTGTGAAAGTGATGCCTTGTTTTACTTGGCACTATAATGTCATCAATGTATCCATGTGATGCAGCAAAAAATGGATTAGCAAATTTTTCTTTATATTCTTTAATTAACGTTTGCTGATCTTTTTCGTGTCGAAATATAATCTCAACTGCACTTTCAGGGCCCATCACAGCTATTTCAGCAGTTGGCCAGGCATAATTTATATTACCTTTTAGATGTTTCGAATTCATAACAATGTATGCACCACCATACGCTTTTCTAGTGATAAGGCTAATTTTCGGCACGGTCGCTTCAGCGTAAGCGTAAAGCAGTTTCGCTCCGTGTTGTATTATATTATTGTATTCTTGATTTGTACCCGGCAAAAATCCTGGAACATCAATAAGTGTGATGATCGGAATGTTAAATGCGTCACAAAATCTTACAAACCTCGCAGCTTTTCTTGAAGAATCAATATCCAAACATCCTGCAAGGTGCATAGGTTGATTTGCAACAATACCGACAGTATTTCCTCCAATTCTACCAAAACCAGTTATGATATTACGAGCAAAATCAGGTTTCAGTTCAAAGAAATTCCTTTCATCACAAACTTTTTCAATGAGTTCATACATATCATAAGGAGTATTAGGATTGCTAGGAATCAGAGTATTTAAAGATTCATCAATCTCATTAACATCATTACAGATTGGTGCAGATTTTGGTGATTCTTGATTATTTGCTGGTAAGAAAGTAAAGAATTCACGCATTTTTAGCAGCATTTCAACATCATTATTGAATGCAAAATCCGCTACTCCTGTTTTGCTTGTATGAATTTTTGCTCCACCAAGGTCTTCGAAACTTACATCTTCGTAGGTAACATTTTTTACTACATCTGGTCCGGTTATAAACATATATGAACTGTTTTTCACCATGAAAGTAAAGTCAGTTAATGCTGGGGAATAAACTGCACCTCCTGCACATGGGCCCATAATTAAAGAAATTTGTGGTATAACACCCGATGCATTTACGTTTCTTTGAAAAATTTCTCCATAACCAGCAAGAGAATTTACTCCTTCCTGAATTCTGGCTCCACCAGAATCATTTAGTCCGATAATTGGAACTCTGGCATTAATTGCCATATCCATAATTTTGCATATTTTTTTTGCATGTGACGCACCAAGTGAACCACCAAAGACAGTAAAATCCTGAGAATAAACAAAAACTTTTCTGCCATAAATAGTACCATGACCAATCACTACCCCATCACCTAAAAAATTAGCATTTTGCATGCCAAAATCATTTGCATGATGTTTTACGAATTTATCGTATTCTGCAAAAGAACTTTCATCGAGCAATATACTGAGCCTTTCTCTAGCAGTTAATTTCCCTTTTTCATGTTGTTTGGTAATCCTGTCAGAACCGCCTCCTTTTTCAGCTTCTAGTGCTTTGGTTTTTAGATTTTCTAGTATTTTAAAGTCTTGCATACAATAAAGTAGTTTTCAAATTAGTTGTAGACTTTATTAAGTTTACAAACCCTACTAACTATACACATACACTATTGCTATATGCAACAATGTATGTATGATAATTGTTAATGCTCTGGTGATTCATGGTCACTACTTTGAAAATGTTGCGATGTGTCAACACTTTTCATATTAGAAAGAGGTGGACTAACTGCACTGCTTTTCGTTTGTGCAAAACTTTTAGCAGCTTCAACAACCTTGCTTATACGAGGTTCTTTTTCTAGCTCTTTTAGGTACTTTGAGAAGATTTCACAACTTTTGTCATCCATATGTACCATTATTTTACCAAAACTTTCAGCTTTTTCAGAAGATAAAATCATTTCGATCTTTTCATCGCCTACCCTAAAGGTCATTTTTACTTTGCCTTGCATATCATGATATTGCCAGCTTTTTATTCAGATTAGATTATCTCCTTCTCCTATTCGCAATGCACCATATTCTAAGTCCTTAAATTCCGGGGAGTTCATAAATTTTGCAGGAGTGATCACACTTTTTTCTGGACACTGTACATAATAAAATTTATTATCTCTTTCTACTACAATTCCTTTTTTTTTGTCATTTTCAATACTATCACTTACAATTTGTTTTAGACGTGACAAATATTCGCCGCGTTCTTTCAGTATATCTTCTGGCAATAATCTCCGAACTTCTTGGCTCACATCAGTGCCTGTTGAAACTAGATTAAACATTTCTAACATAAGAGGCCGTAGTTTTTCTTTTCCAGTCTCAGTAACATTTTTATCTTGCTCCATGAGGTGGTATAAGATCAGTATCGAATAATCTATTATTGATGACTTTTTTCTCCTTGGAATACATCAACACTAAACATGACCTTGTGCTTTTTTGCATCGTCTATAGATTTTTGAAGTCTCTTTGCTATGTTTTCGATAGCTTCATCATTAGGTAAGTGTTCAGGCAATGGCGTCAACTTAAGGAAAAATATCAGCGATAGTGTATAAAATTTCTCTCCAAATTTTTTATCATTAAATTATCCAAAGAGTGCAAGGGACAGCACTTTTGTTTCTGTTTTATTTCAACAAAGAAGTCTAAAATGTGTCCTTTTTAGGTGAAATATGCAAAAAGGAAAAAACCTTATTCTACAAATTAAAAATATAATATACTCGAAAACTTTTCAGAAAATCCATTGTGTTGAGTTTTACACGAACAAGAAAACTTCCTTTTTCGACAGTATTTTCTATGATTTTAAAGTTAGTTAAAAAAAGTTTGGGAATAGAATGTGAACTTATGGAGCCATTGACATGTACCCTCAAAGCAAGCTTTTTCTAAAGCAAGATATAAGATTTGCCATACAGGCTTTCAAGAATTTAAGCATCCAAACAGCCTATCAGGATGAACCTGAGTTGGAGAGGCTATAGACTTATTGCAGCAGATGGTTCTGGTATGAGATTACCCAGCTCTGGGGAAATTGTATCCGAGTTTGAACCAAATGGAACAACAGGCACCATTGGCAATTTGTTTGTTGATTTGTGTACTTCATTGATTTGCAGTGCTCGTCTTGCAGCTTGGAATATAGGTGAACAAACGTTGGCGGCAGAGCAATTACCCGAAGTTATCACTCAAATGCGTTTATTAAATCAAGAGAAATTATTATTTATCTATGATCGTCTTCAGTAAAATTCATTCAGCAGCATTATAATTTGGAAGTAGATTTTATTTTTCGCTTGCAAAAAAGAAATTATAGTAAGCTATGGGAACGCTGGCGAATTAGATTTTGATTTTATATTAGAAAATGAAAAGCTAAAAAATAAAATGAAAGGACAGAAAGTAAGAGTTATAGTGCTGACATTAGCCAACTGAGAAACAGAGTTTTTGACCGAGACTTTGGAGCAAAGCTTATGTGTTAAGGTGGCACATAGAGGAGTGCTATAAAC
This sequence comes from Wolbachia endosymbiont (group A) of Tromatobia lineatoria, assembly GCF_964028565.1. Lineage (NCBI taxonomy): Bacteria > Pseudomonadati > Pseudomonadota > Alphaproteobacteria > Rickettsiales > Anaplasmataceae > Wolbachia > Wolbachia endosymbiont (group A) of Tromatobia lineatoria. The sequence goes on along the minus strand of NZ_OZ034791.1, from coordinate 113,554 downwards.
GACTCAAAGTAGGAGCAGAGTTAGAGAATTTTTCTGGAGAGGCTGTATTACAAGAATTTTGGGCAAACTTGGTCATGTGCAATATATTATCGCTTCATATATGTGATGCACAAGGGCCTTGGAACCCAGATCAAATTACTGAGTATCGTTTAAATTTTTCAGTTTTATTTAGTGTAATGAGACAGAAACTCTATCAGGTACTTATTGCGCCAAAAAACTTTCAAGCCCTTTTTAAGTATACGCGCTAAAGTTAAAATCCGACCGGGACAGCCGCAATAAAGTAGATAAGCCTAAACGCCATCATGTCTTTAGGAGAGTTTGCTAATGAAAGTTCTTAAGTTGACGCCATTGGCTGAACGGATACGGAATGACACCATCCTTTTTTCTGGATTCCAGACTGGAATGACACCTCTGGACACTTCCGTCGTAAAGGAACCAGTGTCAGCTACTCGGATGACACCTTTTTTCTACTTAGTTTGGGTTATGCAAGAAGTCTAATGAAGTGAAAATAAATTTATTTACCAAAATAGAGTTGCCTTGGTCTACAGATCTTAGTTTCTTTATCATTTATCATTTCATACCACTGAGTAACCCAACCAGTGGTTCTTGCAAGTGCAAAAATAGGCGTGAACATATTTGAGGGGATATCAATAGCATTCATTATTATACCTGAGTAAAAATCAACATTTGGATATAACTTACGCACGATAAAATATTCATCCTTTAAAGCTATTTCTTCAAGTTTTTTTGCAATTTTAAGCAGTTCATTATTTTGTTCTAGTTTACTTAGAACCTCATGGCAAGCGCCTTCCAATATACGCGCGCGCGGATCATAATTTTTATAAACACGATGTCCAAATCCCATCAATTTAAATGGATCTTTATCATCTTTAGCTTTTTCGATGAATTTATCTATATCTCCACTTTGCTCTATCTCTTTTAGCATATTTATAACTGCCTCATTAGCTCCACCATGTGCTGGTCCCCAAAGTGTAGCAACTCCTGCAGAGAGGCTTGCAAACAGATTAGAACCAGCCGATCCCACCAATCTGACAGCCGCCGTAGAAGCATTCTGTTCATGATCAGCATGGAGAGTAAATATTTTATCCAGAGCTTTTGCAAAAAGGGCGCTTTTATCATTATCAACAGCATCGCCAAATATCATCTTTAAGAAATTTTCACTGTAACTTAATTCATTGTTAGCATTTATGAATTCCTGATTGTTGATATGCCTATAAATCATTGCAATAATTGTGGAAACTTGCGCTATTGCAGAAATTCCAAAATCTAGGTCTTCACCATTGACATTGTTGCCATGCTTTTCATGATAAGATGCTGACAAACTTGCAAAACATGCAACTAAGATTGACATAGGGTAAGCAGTTTTTGGAAATGCTTTAATTACATTTGTAACTTGCTCTGATACTTTGGATGATTCTTGTATTTTGAGAAGAAATTTTTTGTGTTGCTCTGAACTGGGTAATTCACCATAGAGCAATAAATAAATCACAGCAGTAAAATTATTATTCTCTGCCAAATCAGCTATATTATGTCCCCTATATTTAAGAACTCCTTCATCTCCATCAATGAATGTAATTGTAGAAGAGCATGAAGCTGTAGAAACAAACCCTGGATCGTAAGTGAATAATCCTGTCATCTTATATAAATCCTTGATATTTAACACATCAGGACCTGTTGTTCCGCTTAATACAGGTAGCTCGATTTTTAATCCATTACTTAGTTCTAATAGCACTTTTTTATCCATCACTTAAGCTACTTAAATTTTATACAGAATATACAAACTGAGGAGTATATATTAATACAGTTAACTTTACATTAACCGTATTAAGCGGTCATCAATGCTTTTACTTTTGCATTTAAGCGACTTATTTTACGCGCAGCAGTATTCCTATGAATAACACCTTTATTCACACACTTGTGTAAATTAGATTCAGCATTCCGAAATGCCAGAACAACATTTTCTTTGTCGCCAGACTTGATTATATCAACCAATTTTCTAATAGAGGTGCGAGTTTTACTTTTCCGCATCTTATTTATTAAAGTGCGCTTTGCTATTACCTTTATCATTTTTTTAGCACTCTTATGATTTGCCATATATTAATACCTAAAATACTGTACTTTTCTTTTAATTATAAAGTTTTTTTGTTAATTTGCAATATCAGTTTTTCCTATGGTTAATCTACTGCTTCTCTCTTCAATAATTTTTTCTAAACTTTGCAAGAATTCATTTTTGTTTAACCCAGGATATATTGGGGGCAATATTTCTATTACTGCCTTTCCGGGATTCTTTCTCAGAGAAAGTATGCTTTTTGGCCAAAACAAACCAGTGTTTAAAGCAACCGGTAACACAGGAACAGATAATACGCTATATAAAGCAGCAATACCTGGTTGATATTTTATATTTTGGTTTATAGTTGTTCTTGTACCTTCAGGAAATATTATTATGCTTCTATTTTCTTTTATACGCATTTTTGCTAGTTTGATTATATGGCGTATAGAACTGATACCATCTGAACGGTTAATAAAAATCATTTTCAGCGCTATAAGATGCAAACCAATGAATGGAATCCATTTCAATTCACGTTTTAAAATAAAAACCGCTTTTCTAAATAGTAGTATAAAAATAAATGTTTCAAATGGAGATTGGTGTTTAGATGCAATGATAAAAGGTTGCTTAGGGATGTTTTCCATTCCCCTCACTTCATATTTAATGCCACATAATAAACGCAGCATGAATAATACAACTCTCACCGAACAGACGAGGAAAATGGTTATTACACACTCAGAAAAGAAAATTACAGGGAGAGTAATGAAAGTATAGAATACCTCCCATAATATAAGAAAGAAATTAAACAATAAACTTGAAATCACAAACTCACATAAATTTATTTAAATTTAACTTTATTACAAATTAAAAACAATAAATTTAATTATTGATCATCTGAGTAATAGGATGCGAATCAGCTAATTTGTCCTTTAACTTTTCGTTAGCAATATGAGTATATATTTGTGTTGTAGAAAGGTTAGTATGGCCAAGAACTTTCTGTATCAACACAATATTTGCTCCGCTATTTAGTAGATGGGTAGCAAAAGAATGCCTAATCACGTGTGGAGAGATCTTATTTTCATCAATATTGCATTTTCTTGCCAACTCCTTCATTAATTGACCGACCCTCTGCCTTGTAATTGGTTTATTAGGTTTATCACCTGGGAATAGCCAATCGGATTCCTTTTCTTTAGAGATCAGATTATCACGAACTGATAAATAATTTCTAAGGCTCTGCAATGCTTGTTCATTAAAAAGAATTTGCCTCTCTCTACCACTTTTTCCTTTTATTATTATATAGCATTCTTTGTTATTACTGTTTATTAAATGTGACACTTCACATAATTTCATACTAATTAGTTCAGAAACACGCATTCCAGAAGAGTAAAGGATATCTAAAATCGCACATAGCCTTTTACTGCTTATCTCTTTATTCGATTCGCTTGCTGATTTTCTCACTGTGTCCATTAGCAAAAATATTTCTTCGACACTTAAATACTTAGGCAAAGGACGAGAAACTTTTGGATTCTTTAATTCAGCATCATTATCCGGCGCTGGATTAAAATCTATTATTCCGTCATTAAATAGACACTTGTAAAAATTTTTCATAGCGGATATTTTTCTTGATATAGAGCTACTTTTATATTTTTTTTGTGTACATAAAGATTTCACATAATCTTTAATATTGGTTTTGTTTACACCAACCAAGGTAGTGCCGCTTTCCAATAAAAATTCTTCAAACTGGTGTAAATCCGAACGATAACTTTCCAGAGTATTTTGTGCAGCGGACCTCTCTGAAGCTAAAGCATCTATGTAATATGTTATGTAAAGATTTTCTTTTTTATTTTGCGACTGTTTATTTTTCATTATCAGTTCCTATATTTATTTCTTTGGCTATAATTTGATTAGAAGTGTTCCCTGTGTTTCTTATGAGAAAATATGAGACAAATAAAGCATTTATCAATAGAGTGAACATCACAAACTTTTGCTTTAACCTTTTTCTTAAATTTAATCTTACTCTTATCATAGTTAAATTATAACGTTAAATCTATAAAAAACACCTTATAAAGTGAGCTCTACTATAAATATAGAATACTTCTTAGCTGTATCTATCTATATTTATTATAACATAACATTGATTATAATTCTAACATGGACAGATAGAGATTCCAATTACGTTAGTGTTATGGGTGTTAATAAATTTTTAATATACACCTTTACAAAAGAAGAAATCAAATGGCATCTTTTTTTAATAAAGTGCTAATAAAAGGAACGGTCACATTTGACCCTATAGATTCATTATCTATCTTTTCTATAATTTTATCAATGCTATAGAAAGAACGTTCTATTCTTGCTAAAATATAATTAATCACTTTTAAATCAATTTTTAACTGTTTATCTGAAAATCGTTTTATTAGCATAATTCTTAATAATTCCTCGCTTGCAGGCAAAATTTTTACGCTGATAGTTGATAATATTCGAGAACTTAAATCTCTTAGTTTGAAGTTAAGCTTTTTTGGTGAAATTGAAGAAGTGATTAGCAGCCTCTTGTCGTTTTCTTTCATGTAATTGTAACAATGTAATAACATTGCTTCATCTTTAATGTTTTGTACGTCTTCTAAAATAAAAGCATCGCTATACCTAATCTCGCTTACGAAGTTATTCACATTGATAAAGATTGCATCGTTTATTGATTGCCAAATATGAGCAAGATGAGTTTTACCGGAGCTTTTAGGTCCAAAAAGAATCAGACATTTCCAAGATAAATCATTAACTACCGAATTATATACGTGCTTATTTTCATCTAAGATGATGTAATTTTGCCGGCTATAATCAGCTTGATTGTTGTTAAATAAATTTAATTGCACGTTGAACCTCTTACGTAACCTCTTTCTGGTAGTAATTTTTGCGCAGAAATTTACTTACGCTCCTCAAATGTGTCAGGTATTCTGGGCTCATTTCTCCTCTTACCATAAATTGATTATGCAAAAGGTCTGTTAGCCGTTTTTATAAAGCTCACTTTTAAAATATTTATTGATTGCATATTCTACTGATACATTGAACATTGCTATTATTGGAATAAAAAGTAATATACCTGTAAATCCAAAATATGAAGCGCATATAGTAATTCCCAGAATAATTACAGTTGGATGTATATGAACTTTTTTTCCTATTAATAAAGGAACTAATATGTTTGAATCTATTAATTGTCCAACACCAAATAATAGCAAAACAGCAGCACTTTCAAACCATCCACTAAATTGAGTGATAGCGCTCAAAAACCCAATAATGGTATATAATAATGGCCCTACGTAAGGTATGAACGTTAACATTCCTGATAAAATTCCAATAACAATAGAGTGTTCCAATCCAATTATGCTCAGACTCACAGAGTAAAAGACCATCATGACAATACATACATTTACCTGCCCCTTTAGATAATTAGATATAATGAAATCCACTTTGGAAAAATAATCTGCAATTTTTCCTCTGTAAGGAATAGGGATTAATTTACCAGCTTTTTCTATAATTAAAGGCCAATCACGTAATATATAGAAAAACACTACAGGAGTAATCACCATTAATGATACCGTGTTAAAGCTTGAACTTAACACTTGGATTATAAAGTTACTAGCAATATCAAGAGCATTCATGAAATAAGATACATAGTTGCTGTAATTTTCTGCTAGATTTTTAGATAAATGATCAAATAAGCTATCCTCGATTTTCATATTAAGAAATTCTAATACAGAGGGGATTACTTTAAACTTTAATGAAGGCACTTTACTCACTAAGAAATTTAATATTGAAGTAATTTGAACATATATAATAGGTAAAACAAATGTTATGACTAGTATAAAAGCTATTAATAAAATAAGTATTATAAAAATTACAGAACATGAACGTGGTATTCTATACTTTTCAAACTTGACTACTAGCGGATTAAACAAATATGCAATAATAATAGATATTAAACATGGAAAAATCATAGGACGCATCAGGAATAACATCCCTATTATAAAAAGCAGTATGAAACAAATAGTTATATGACGTTTTTGCATGTGTTTAGCATAGCTAATTTACTGAAAAATATGCAATTTATTTTTCCTATGTTGAAAGTATTTTACGATTTGTAATACTATCATTTTTTACTAAAATTTAGTTGTTTAATCCGCAGGCAAAGATAGATTTTGAGCTCTCTAAATATCTCTTTTGCTATTATAATTATGCTAGTTAATAGGGGAAGTAACTTTTATATGATGTCAGAAATTTTATTTTTCGGAAAGAATCTTGGATAGAGAGGAAAGCTTCTACAAAAAGAAATATGTGCGCTAAGAAATACAAAATAGCAGCATTAATAGTTGCAGCGGGAGTAGGCAGTAGATGCAATTCTACGATTCCTAAGCAATATATAAAACTGGCAGGTAAATCTGTTTTATTTCATACAATTAAAAGATTTCTGGCTAACCAATATATAGATTACATAAGAATAGCAATTAATAGAGACCATGAAAGTTTCTATGAGAAAGCTATATCACTAATTACAGACACTAAATTACTAAGCCCTGTATACGGAGGAGAAAACAGGCAAAGTTCAGTTAAACTAGGGCTTGAAAGCTTACAAAAAATTAACCCAGATTTTGTAGTTATACACGATGCTTGTAGGCCTTTTGTGTCAGATGTTCTGATAGATAACTTGGTTGAATCTATGATTAATGATCAATATACAGGAGTAGTTCCAGCAATAGAAGTTGAAGACACTATGTCATTGGTGAGTAATAGTTTTATTGAATCTACGATTTCAAGAGGAAAGCTCAGAGCCATACAAACCCCTCAAATTTTTAATTTCAAAGAATTATTATCATGCCATCAATCAGTCAAAGAATTTACTGACGATTCATCACTAATGGTAGAGCACAAAAAACATGTTGCGATTATTAAAGGTGAGAAAAGCAATTTTAAGTTAACCACAAAAGAGGATATCAATATGGCAAAGCTTCTTTTTGAAGAGCCAAAATTTCGTGTCGGAGCCGGTTATGATATACATAAGTTCATTAAAGTTCAAAATGGTGCTGAAAGCTTTATAAAAATTTGCGGTGTGAAAATTGAACACAACATGGCAATAGAAGCGCACTCTGATGGTGATGTTGCAATACATGCAATCGTTGATGCAATACTCGGAGCACTGGGATGTGGCGACATAGGAGAGCACTTTCCTCCTAGTTCCTCTGAATGGAAAGATTGCAATTCATCTCACTTTCTTGACTTTGCTGCTAAAAAAGCAAAGGAAAAAGGGTACAGCGTGTCTAATTTAGATATTACTATAGTTTGTGAAGAGCCTAAAATATCGCCTTACAAAGTAGAAATGAAGAAATTCATATCAAAAGCATTAGAAATTGATGATGAATTTGTAAATATCAAAGCAACCACTGCAGAGAAATTAGGTTATATTGGAAGAAATGAAGGAATAGCAGTGCATGCTTCTGTGTTATTGCATACAAACTTTTATTGGGAATAGAAACGAAAAAACTTACTTGACACCCTTCGCCAGCCCCCTTATCATGAAACTGAAGCTATTTATTTATCTTCTCTGTACAGATTAAATGACAAAAAAACTCACGTATCTGGCGTCCCATGTTTAATTTTTTGCACTATGTGCACCTTATGTCTTTATAAAATTTCTAGGTTTTTACCTAATATAAGCTGAAATGCGCTTATAAAGCATTTAAAACATCAAAAAACGCCGATTTAAAAAATGGATAGTGAATAACTAGCTACCCTAGGGTTTCTTTTGCCTTTTTTTCTGTTTAGTAAATTTCTTAATGTTTATAATTTAGATTAGTTGCGGCTTAAAAGCAACTAAATCGCGGTTATTAAGCGTTTAGAATAAAAAAACGCCATACTTGAAAGTATAATGTAAGTAATTAGCCAACCACGGGGCTTCTTTTGCCTTTTTTTTTATTTGGTAAATTTCTTAATATTTATGGCTAAACGACAATCGTCATCCCGCTACTTGTTAGCGGGATCTAGAGATACCGCGGCGGCATGACGTAGGACTGCTGTCATTCAAGTAGCTGACGCTGGAACCCAGCCTTGCTGTAATCTCATCAAGAACGTTGTGTTTTAACATAAGATCAGCCACTTTTATGCTTACCAACTTAATAAAATTCCTGGATCCAAGTAGTCAGGCTACTCGAATGACACCTTCATAAAGTGAAATGAGATCCCGCTAACAAGCAGCGGAATGACGGGAAAAGAGGTGCTGGGATGACACCTTCACAAAGTGAAATGAGATCCCGCTAACAAGCAGCGGGATGACGGGAAAAGAGGTGCTAGAATGACACCGTTTACTATGTAACATCTCATCATATCACAATGTTCGTACAGTTGTGGCGGTATGACGTAGAAAAACTGTTAACTTAAATCTATATTGACATGTCCCATTTTACGCTTATCCCTAACCTCTTTTTTCCCATATATGGTTAAACTAGCTTTTTCGTTGCTCAAATACTTATGAGAATCATATATATCATTACCTATTATATTTTTCGTCATACAAGGAAAGCGTAATACTACTTCCTGCATAGGTAGCCCGCATATTATCCTAACTAGCTGTTCAAATTGACTAACGTTACATGCATCCAAGCTCCAGTGGCAAGAATTGTGAGGTCTGGGAGCTAGTTCATTAACTAACAATTCGTTATCCTTAGTAACAAAAAATTCAATAGCCAGAATTCCTATTACATCAAGCGCATTTGCTATTTTCTTTGCAGCTCGTTGTACCTCTTGAGTTAATTTACTATCTATTTTAGCTGGCACTGTTGAAGTATCAAGTATTCCATCAACGTGGTAATTTTCTGCTATAGGAAAAAAAGCTACTTTACCGTTTTTATCTCTTGCAACGACTATTGAAACCTCTTTCAGTAAATCAACACTTGCTTCAAGAATGTACTCTGTATTCCAATCAAAGGAAGCAAATTGCTTCACTTCAGAATCATTCTCAAGCACATATTGCCCTTTTCCATCATAACCCATTTCTGTTGTTTTCAGCCTTGTTGGATAGCCAAAAGCTCTACTGCTTTTCAGTAGCTCATTATAATTTTGTATACTTTTGTATTCAGCAGTTTTTATACTCAAGCTTCTAATGAAATCTTTCTCTCTAAGCCTATTTTGCGCAATGTGTAACGCTTTTTTACCCGGATAAAAATTTACATCGATATCAATTGCACTACATGGAATATTTTCAGACTCAATAGTGACCAAATCCACACTCTGTGCAAAAGATTCAAGCGCTTTCTTATCAGAGAAATCTGCTATTGTGAAATCATCAGCAATAGAACAAGCTGGATCGTCTTTAGCACTGGCAAAAACATGTATTTTTTGTCCAAGTTTTGTTGCAGCGATAGCAGTCATTTTACCTAATTGTCCACCACCTATTATTCCTATTACTTTTTTGCTCAGCGCATCTGGTTCATTCATACTATAAATTGATATTTCCTAATTAAAGTATACTTGAAAAATCTATGAAAAAAGTATATAATTAAAATACTATTTTCTTATCATGAATATTTTATAATGATAGAATACACACTAACTACCAACTTTGTTGAAGTTACAGTTTTACCAATTTATATTGAAGAGCAATCCATTCCTTATGAAAATTGCTATGTATGGATGTATAACGTTAAGATAAAAAACAAAAGCCAATCAACTATTCAATTGTTAAGTCGTCATTGGCAAATAATAGATTATAAGGGAAAAGTAAATGAAATTGCCGGAGTTGGTGTTATCGGAGAACAACCTGTGATAAAATCTGGAGAGGTATTTAAATACACAAGTGGAACATACTTAAATGTACCGTCAGGAATAATGCAGGGTAAGTATGAATTTCTGAATGAAGAAAGCATAAAAGTTTTTGAAGTTATGATACCACCCTTTTCTTTGGATAGTCCATACATCAAAACTAGACCCCATTAACTGTCAAAATAGTTTATTTGTAACCAGACTGCATTCTGTGATTTTTAGCAAAGCACGATCTTTCATTTGAGCTTTCTTCAATTTAAAATAAATACAGAAACTAGCTATCTTCAAAAATATGGTTGAATAATTGTTAATAATAGTGTATAATTATTAATATTTTCAAGCATTTTTGCCATGGCTCTTTCAAAATTTCTCGATCCTCGCAATGATTTGTGTTTCAAAAAAATCTTTGGAACGGAAAAAAATAAGAATATCCTGATCCACTTTTTGAACGATATTTTAGGGTTTACTGAGATAAATGCAATACAAGAAGTTGAGTTTCTTAGCACTATTATGGATCCCGAAGTTGCCTCTGATAAACAAAGTATTGTTGATGTTCTCTGCAAGGATTCTCACGGAAATAGATATATAGCAGAAATGCAGCTCGCTAGAGACAAGGGCTTCGAAAAACGCGCTCAATTATATGCCGCTAAAGCCTACTCAAGACAATTAGATAAATCTGGCAACTACATTGATTTAAAGAAAGTCTTCTTTATTGCTATATCAAATTGTAACTTACTTCCTGAAGAAGTTGATTATATTTCTACTCACAATATACGTGATATAAAAACTAACGGCCATTACTTAAAAGATTTTCAATTTATCTTTATAGAATTGCCCAAATTTTCAAAAAGTAAAGTAGAGCAGCTAGAAAGTACAATAGAAAGGTGGTGTTTCTTTTTTAAATATGCAGAAGAAACAACAGAAGAGGACTTAAAAGAGATAGCAGAAAAAGCACCAATAATAAAGCTGGCGTATGATGAGTTAGACAAGTTTCGTTGGAACGAAAAAGATTTAGTAGCCTATGAAGAAAGGATAATGGATCTACGCAAAGAAGAAGCCATTCTTGAATACAGACTTGATCTTGCTACTGAAAAAGGCAAAAAAATTGGTAAAGAGGAAGGGAAAATTGAAGGGAAAATTGAAGGGAAAATTGAAGTCGCAAAAGCAATGCTGGCTAATAATGTTGATGTCAACACTATTGTCAAGTTTACTGGCCTTTCTATTAGTGAGATTGAAGAATTAAGTGGAAATCTGTGAACGGTTACGTTTATTTTTTATCCTTATCATCAAGTGTAAATAAGGTTATTGTAGAGATTAAGCCTATTATAACTATTATTAACGAAAATGGGGCAGCTTCTCTATAGCGCTCATCGCTTACAAGTTCATATATTCTAGTTGATATAGTTTCAAAATTAAATGGTCTTATAATAAGTGTTGCTGTGAGCTCTTTGATAGTATCCATAAATACGAGCAAAAATCCCGATAATATACTCTTCTTGATGAGAGGGATATGAACATTCAAACATGTGGAAATAGGTCCATGACCCATAGTATATGCAGTCCACTCAATTTCATTTGGTGTTTTTTTGAGCCCTAACTCTACCGCCTTGAAAGATATAGCAAAAAAACGAAATAAATATGAGTAAACTAATGCGCCAATAGTTCCTACCAAGCTAATTTCCACAATATATTGAGTAATGAAAGAGGATATTCTGCTTAAAAATATTATTATGCTAATTGCGATAATTGCATTTGGAATTGCGTAGCCTAAAGAAATGAGACGTGCTACATTATTGATTACCTTATTTTTACGCGCCGTATATCCAATAATTATTGCAATGCTAATTGAGATTAGTGCAGTGATGAATGATAAACTAACGCTATTTGCTATTATGTTATAGAATCTTGCTTCATATATGAAAAACCCCTTCTCTATGCTCCAATATATGAGCGGAATCATTGGCAAAATAAAACCTATTAATATCGGCAATACACACATAAGATAAGCAAAGATCAATGGTATAGTGCCACTTATACTCCGTTTGTTGTGATAATCTGAATTGGTATTGATTGAAGAGTAGGATATTCCTTTTTTTTGTAGTTTTTTTTCGATAGCTATTAGTGTTGCAACGAAAATCAACTCTGCAACTGCTAAAACAGTAGTTGAATATTTGTCATGCAGTAAAAACCAGGTGCGATATATTCCTGTTGTGAAAGTATCGATAGCAAGAAACTGTGGTGTGCCGAAATCTGTAATTACTTCCATTAGTACCAAAGACAACCCAGCTATAATTGATGGGCGTATGGAGGGTATGATGACAGAAAACAGGCTCTTCAATGAGGAGAACCCAAGTGTTGAAGCAATAGTGACTGAGTTACTAACATTCTTTAGACTTGAGCGGACTAACATATAAACGTATGGATATAGGCTGAATCCCATTACTAATATTCCACCACCTAGGGATTTTATTTCAGGAAACCAATAGTCACCTTTGCTCCACTCTAAAATGTCTCTTAATGAGCTCTGCACCGGACCTGAAAACTCTAGTGTATTTACATAGACGAACGCTACTATATATCCAGGAATCGATATTGGAAAGAATAAAGCAATCTCAAAAATTTTACTTCCAGGAAATGAAAAAAATGTGGTGAGCCAAGCTGGAATTACTCCAAATATGAAAGATATTCCCCCTACTCCTACCATCAAAATTAACGTACTCAGTATATATTCAGGAAAAAGTGTACTGATTACCCATTCGGAATTCGCTGAATCTGTAAATAAGATTGATATTAACGATAGTATAGGACAGACGAATAATATACTTACTAAAAATAAGAATATATTTTTAAATACTCTTAAAAACATTAATTTGAATCTATATTTTATATTAAAATGTTATATGTAAAAACTGAAGATATCCAGTAATTAACAGCCGTACTATTGAATATCTTTATAATTTTGTATATCATGTTTTTAGTTGATAAGTGAATAATCATGAGCTTCGTCATTGCAACTTTCTATCACTTTGTAGAACTCTCTAATTATTATGACATGAAAGACGAAATAAAAGCTGCATGCAACAACGTTGAGTTAAAGGGCACTATACTCCTTGCAGAAGAGGGTGTTAATGCAACAATATCTGGTGAAAGAAACGCAATTGATAAAATATTCGATTTTCTACGTTCTGATTATAGGCTAAGGGACCTTACATGGAAAGAGAGTGCAGCAGAATATCAACCATTTAGCAAGATGAAGGTAAAATTAAAAAGAGAGATTGTGAATCTTGGTGTAAGCAATCTTGATATTTCCCTTAAGGGTAAATATGTTGATCCAGAGCATTGGGATGATTTTACTTCTCAACCTGACGTTTTAGTAATAGATACACGAAACGAGTATGAAGTGAAATTAGGCAAGTTTAAGGATGCAATTAATCCACACACACAATGTTTCCGTGAGTTTCCTCAGTGGACAGAGTCATTTTCTGAGAGTAAAGACCTGAAAGTGGCTATGTACTGCACTGGTGGGATTAGATGCGAAAAATCTACAGCATATATGAAAAGCCTTGGATTTAGTGATGTTTACCATCTTAAAGGCGGCATTCTTTCTTACCTTGAAAAAACTTATAATAAAAATGGTAATTGGAAAGGAGAATGTTTTGTTTTTGATGATAGAATTGCTGTTGATAACTCACTTACTCCAAGCAACACAATAAAATGCATATTCTGCTCAAATCAAGTTTCAACTGATAAACTGAAATCAGTTCCACGTGGCCAAGTGGTTTGTTCTGATTGTAAACTTCAGTGTTATAGCTATAATAAATAAAACATCATACTGCTGCAGTTGTATGCACGTTGTGATTTGAGAGCAACCTCTACCAGAAAGGGTGTCATGCCAGTGCCCAGACACTGGCATCCAGGTTCTTTTTTTCTAGATTCCAGCGTCACACGCTGGAATGACAAAAAAGCTGATTTTTAACGTAGATAATGGTTATGCAAGAAGTCTACTTCTTACCCTTAATCAACTCTAAAGCCTTCTCCAGATCTATACTCTCAATATCTGCACTCTTGCCCAAAGCAACGTTTGTTTTACCGCATTTTATATAGAATCCGTACCTACCGTTGCAGATAAAAACTTCTTTTCCCTTTTCATTAACCCCGAGAGATTTTAACTCTTTGCGTGGACTGTTTGCAATAATTTGTACAACTTCGCTCAATTCTGTATTCAGCACCTCTTTGGAGCTTTTCTTAAGAGAAAAGTATTTACCATCATAGAAAATATAGTACCCAAATCGTCCAAGGCCTATTTTTACTTCCTTTCCGGTTTCAGGGTGTTCTCCGATTACTTTTGGCAAGGAAAGTAACTGAGTAGCGGTGCTCAGATCAATCTCATTAACATTTATATCTTTTGGTATGGAAACCGTTTTTTTCTTTTTTAACTCGTTATTAAACTCCAGATAAAGTCCAAAAGGACCCTTTTTGATCATCACTTCTTGGTTTGTTATATCATCTATACCTAAACTTTTTGGATATTCTGAATTGTCGTTACTACCTGTAATTTCTTTTGTATGGTTGCATTCAGGATAGTTAGAACATCCAAGGAACACCCCGGCTTTTCCAAAGTTCAATTTCAATATGCCACCTAAGCAAGCAGGGCATTTCGTATTCACCTCTTTTCTTCCTTCTTCTGAACAAAACCAATCGATTACCAAATCGTGAATGCCGCTGAAAACTTCATCATGCGTCATTTGCTTGACAGAGTTTACATGACCAAAAAATGGCACCCAAAAGTGGCCTAATTCTTTTTTCCAATCTGCATGTCCATTTGAAATTAAATCAAGCTTCTCTTCCATTTGTGCTGTGAAATCATACTCTACACAACGCTGAAAAAAAGTTTCTAAAAATATAGTAACGATTTTACCGCGGCTGCTTGGAATAAACCTTTTGCTATCCAATGAAACGTACTCACGATCTTGTAATACCGAAATAATTGTTGCATAAGTTGATGGTCGACCTATACCGATTTCTTCCATTTTTTTTACGATACTTGCTTCACTATAACGAGGTGGCGGTTGAGTGAAATGTTGTTTTGGCTCAACTGAAATCAGCTTACACGCTTCCCCTTCCTTCATGGCAGGTAGCAGGCCTTCATTTTCGGCTTCTATGTTATCTTGGTAGACTCTATAAAAACCATCAAAGAATATACTTGATCCACTTGCTCGCAGAATTACTTTCTGGTCAGTAGAACTAATTTCGACTACCACTTGATCAAGAATCGCCGACTCCATTTGACTTGCAATGGTCCTTTTCCAGATTAAATCATACAATTTAAATTGCTCTGGCGTTAAGTAATCCTTAATACTACCCGGCGTTCTATTGATATCAGTTGGACGAATTGCTTCATGTGCTTCTTGAGCATTTTTGACCTTTTTTACATATTTACGAGGAGACTGCGGTAAATATTTATCACCATATAATGACTTAATTGACCCTCTAATTGAGTTTATAGCCTCATCTGCAATATGAAACCCATCTGTACGCATGTAAGTTATCAACCCTACAGTTTCACCACCAATATCGATACCTTCATATAAATTTTGCGCTATGCGCATAACACTTTTCACATTAAAATACAGTTTATTCACTGCATCTTGCTGAAGACTTGAAGTAATAAACGGAGGAAGCGGGTTTCTCTTAACTTGCTTGCGTTCTACTGTGCTTACAGCATATTGCCTTGATTCAATCTCCCTGACTAAGTTCTTTGCTTCTTCTTCATTCTTAATATCAAATTTTTCTAGCTTTTTATTGTCATAGTGGCTTAGCATAGCAAAAAAAGCCTCATCTTTGCTATTTTGCATTTCTGCTTTTATGCTCCAATACTCCTGTGTTATAAATTTACTAATTTCATCTTCTCGTTCGCATATAATCTTTAATGCAACAGACTGCACTCGCCCTGCAGACTTGCTTCCCGACAATTTTGTCCACAGCAGTGGTGACAAACTAAATCCAACTAGATAATCCAAAGCTCTACGTGCTTGTTGTGCACGCACTAAATCCATATTAATTTCACGTGGATTTTTTATTGCTTCTTGTACTGCTCTTTTTGTTATCTCATTAAAGACTACTCTATAAATGTTGTTTTCATTACTGATTGCTTTCTTTTCTTTTAATGTCTCTATCACATGCCAAGCCATTGCTTCCCCTTCTCTGTCTGGGTCTGTTGCAAGATATATATCTGATGTTTTGCTTGCGGCTTTTACTAGCTCTTTTATATACTTTTCTGCTTTTTCAATGGTTTCATACTTTATAGCAAAATCATTATCCGGATCGACAGAACCGTTTTTTGCTGGAAGATCCCTCACATGTCCAAAGGATGCAGCTACTTTGAACTCTTTACTCAAATATTTACCTATTGTCTTTGCTTTCGCAGGTGATTCAACTATTAATAATGCCATATTGTTAATTATTTTAGTACTTAAAGATAATATGTTGAGAAATATACAATGAAAAGTAAAAAAATATTTTAATGGTTCTTGTGAATTTTACAAAGTAGACGGTGTCATGAAAGTAGCTGACACTGGAATGACAGCAGTCCTACGTCATACCGCGATTCATTCGCGGTATCTCATCCGCTAACAAGAGATCCCGCTAACAAGTAGTGGGATGACGAGCTTACCGTCATGCTGCCGCGAACCGTCATACCGCGATTCATTCGCGGTATCTCATCAGCTAACAAGCAGCAGTTCTACGTCATACCGCCGTGGTATCTTTTAGCATAGATCCCGCTAACACGTAGCGGGATGACGGTTGTCAGGGTGTCATGAAAGTAGCTGACACTGGTCTCCATCCAAGAGGGTGTCATCCCTAGTGGATTCAAATCACAATGCTCGTATAGCTGCAACCCTGGAGGTACTGTTTCTCACCCACTGGAGATATTGCACGGTACTATCTACTTGATCATCGTGTCGAGTTTCAGGAAACATTAAAATTTCATACTCAAAATCATTTAGCCATACTGCTTGATGCGGCAAAATAATCCTGCCAGACTCTATCATCGGAGCAATCCGGTGGAATCGAGTGAGCTTACCATCATGTGGCACTATTTCGATAATGGGCAAATGACTGTTTGCCTTCAGCTCTTGTGCTAATTGCTGACCACTTGTTTTGGCTTCGATCAAAATCGCGTGTGGTGACCATCTTGCAGCTAGTGATAAAACTTGTTCTTTAAGCTTTGGATACTCAAGCTTTGCGCGATATACATCAAGTAAATAGAATTTATTATCTATTTTTGCCCAGGTGGTGCAGACACTAAAGTTGCTCATGTCGCTTGTTGAAACCGCAGTATCCCAACTTTGTGTTACATGCGAGAGATTATCAGGAACATTTTTATAGCGCTTTAGCCACTCTCGTTTGACTATACCACTTGAAAGCGGCAGAGGGTTTTGTTGATATTGCGCAGCAAAAGCGTAACTCCCAAGTTCAGCTTTTATTATCTCAACTTCTTCTTTTCCTCCATCGAGGGGATATAGCAACTGACCTTCTTCTCTTGAATATAATATCCTTACAGGTGACGCTGGTTTATTATATAATCGCCTGGTCGCACAGTGCTGAGCTACTCGGATGATAGGAACGGGAGGTATTGGCTTTTTGATTGAATAAATAACCTGCTTATTTTCAGAAATCATTGGCAAACAAATATGATGCCATATGTTTTTTGGCTTGGAGAGAAGGTGTCCAGTTAAGTCCTCCTGGTGTAGCCTGTGCATTACAAGAACGATGACTCCTTTTTTTCTATCGTTCAGCCTGGTTACTAAAGTCTGATCAAACCAGTTTGTGGCACGCTTTCTAAGCGTTTCACTCAAAGCTTGAGCAGAACTGAGCGGATCGTCCACAATGATAAAATCACCACCTTCACCAGTTAGTGTTCCACCAACTGATGTTGCGATTCTGTATCCTCTCTGCACTGTTTGAAATTTATATTTGGTATTCTGGTCTTTGGATAGTTCTATCTCTGGAAATAGCGCTCTATACCAACTAGACTGCATCACGCACCTGGTGTCGAGCGAGTGCTTTTCGCTGAGCCGCTGAGAATAACTTGCAACTATTATTCTCGCAGTTGGTTGGTTTCCCAGTATCCATGCGGGCCACGCAACGCTTATGCACATGGACTTCATCGAGCGCGGAGGCATATTGAATATTATTCGTTTCACTTCACCAGCGCTCGCTGCTTCCAGCCTATCTGCTATGACTTTTATATACTGATAATCGTTATACTCACACCCCGGCACTACCGTTTGAAAGCACAGTTCAATGAATTTTAGAAAGTTCATGATATAATGTTGAAACCAACGCGTGACGCTGGGATGACAAAAAAAGGAGCACTGGAATGACACCCTACTTAACCGTCATACCGCGATTCATTCGCGGTATCTCTTAACATAGATCCCGCTAACAAGCAGCGGGATGACGAATTACTTAACCATCATCTACACCGTCATACCGCGATTCATTCGCGGTATCTCAAAGCATAGATCCCGCTAACACGTAGCGGGATGACGGTTGTTGTTTAGCTATAAATATTAAGAAATTTACCAAATGAAAAAAAAGGCAAAAGAAACCCTGGGGTTATTATCCGCTTTAAAATATTGGCGTTTTTTATGTTTTAAACGCTTGACAAGCGAGATTCAGCCGCTTTTAATTGCAACTAACTTACGCTGCAAATGTTTAAGAAATTTACTAAGCAGAAAAAAAGACAAAGAATCCCCGAGTTAGCTAGTCTTTTACTATCTCTGTCGAGTATTGGCATTTTTTGATGTCTTGTAACGCTTTATAAGCGCGTTCAGCTTATTTAGATAAAAATCTAGATGTAGATGAAGTTTTGTAAAGACATACAGTATCTATATACTGCAAAAAATTGAACATAAGACGCCGATACATTAAGTAATCCTTACCTTTTAATCTGCAGATTGGCGAAAGCAAATACAATAGCTTCACTATCATGATAAGGGCGCTGGCGAAGGGTGTCAAGTAAGTTTCTATATAATATTTTCTAAAATAAATAGACTTCTCGCATCCAATTTTGGCAGCGCGCGACACACAACTGCAATGACAAGGTGTCGCAAGATAAACATCATATTCACACGAAGTACTTGACTTCACTTGTACTAAGAAGCATTTTATATATGTTGTGTGCCCGTAGCTCAGCTGGATAGAGCAACAGCCTTCTAAGCTGTGGGTCGTAGGTTCGAATCCCACCGGGCACACTCTTTTATCAATACTTTCTATAAATCTTCAAGTACTCTGGCACCACATTTTCAATTGCTAATGGTCGAACCTTCATTGTTTCAAGGTCAACTGACTTTTCGATTGAACTATTCATCATAACTTTCACCTGATCTTGAGTAAGCATAGGGTTCGTATCTCCGGTTATTGGTTTTAGCAGCATAGAAATAATTTTATTTTCTAAAAAGAAAGCTATTAACTTTGCCATTGGAAAAGATACATTGATCAACAAACACTTTCTGTTAGTAACATTCAGAATAAACTTCAATAAGCTTTTGAAAGAGTAAACCTTTGGTCCACCCATGTTATAAATTTTCTTGTCTTGCTTATTAAAACTGATAATACGATATACCACTTCAGCTAAGTCTGTTACACATATTGGCTGAAATTTAGTTGTTCCATTGCCAATTAGTGGTAAGAAAGGAAGAATAGTTGCTAATCTTGCAAATTTATTAAAGAAGTTGTCTTCTTTACCAAATACAAGGCTTGGCCTAATTATTATTGCTTTTTGAAATGCTGAAGTTACAGCTTTTTCACCTTCCAATTTACTTTTGGCATATTTTGACAACTTGCTATTTTCTATTCCCATAGCAGAAAAATGTATCATCATAGGTACATTTTTCATTTTTGCAGCTTTTGCTATCCTTTCAGCTATTTTAACGTGAACAGCGTAAAAATCGTGCTTTTTTGCTTCATATAATATTCCCACTAAGTTTATAGCTACATCACATTCTTCCATACCATCCAGAACTGATTTTTCATCAAAAAAATCGCCTTTAAATATTGATATTTGTCCTAAATTGCCACACAATTTTAAACAAGCAGCTTTTTCCTGATTACGAGTGAATATCTTTATTAAATATCCTTCTGCTGCCAAGCGTCTTACGATGTGTTTCCCTATAAACCCCGTTCCACCAAAAATAATTACACGTTTTGTCACAATTAAAGTTCCTAATAATTTGTTACTGTAAATTAATACAATGATTTCGCTTAATATTTTATTACGAATTCCCGTACAATAAGATCCATTTTCATTCCTCGTGAGCCTTTAACTAGAATTGCGTCATTATTCTGAATAATGTTAGCTAAATCACTTTTCAATTGATTAGAATCATTAAAATGCGTGCCTCTTATATTATCTGGCAAAAGCTCATGCAATTCTAACATAAATTTACCAACTGTATAAACTTTATCTATATTATTTTCTGTGATAATCTTAACCAAATCTGTATGAAACTCTATGCTTTCATCACCAAGTTCCAACATATCACCAAGCAAAGCTACTTTTCTCTGATTAGAATATGTACTCAAAGTTTTTATTGCAGTTTTCATCGAAGCAGGGCTGGCGTTATAGGAGTCATCAATTAAATGTATATATTTTTTATTGCATTTGACCTTATGAATATTGCCTCTACCTTTCGCTACACTAAAATTCTTAAGTGCAAGTGGTAATTTTGATAAATCAAGTCCGAGGCTTTGCACAACTGCTGCAACAGCAAGTAGCGAATAAGCAAAATGCTCACCTTGTACACGTAAATTACAGTTTATAATTTGATTATCACTCAGCCTGATTTTTAAACTTAATCTATTAGCAACTCGGTTTGATGTCATTCCAGCGCGTGACGCTGGAATCCAGTCTTTATTATACAACCGTCTGATATGCTCATTTGCAATTGAACTTCCTGGATCCAAGTAGTCAAGCACTGGGATGACAGAAGATTCATCGTTTCTTATTAAGTTTAGTAAACAAACTTCAGCATTTTTATCTTTACCGAAGCTTATTACATTTCTATTGGCGTGTGATGAGAGATAATCATAATATTTATTATCTCTGCTTAAAACCAAAGTACCGTTATTTTTCATACCATACAGAATTTCTAACTTCGCTTGTGCAACGTCAAATAGTGATGAAAAATTTTCAGTATGTGCAGGTTCGATGTTGGTAATAACTGCAATATTCGGATTACTAATTTTTGATAATTCTTTTATTTCACCAGCTTTATTCATTCCCATTTCAAGAATTAAGTACTGGCAGTTTTTTGGAGCTTTCAGAATTGTCAAAGGCAATCCTATATTATTATTTAAGTTACCTTCGTTTGCATGGGACACTCCATATTGCGATAAAACAGTATGCAGCATATCCTTTGTAGTGGTTTTCCCGACACTGCCTGTAACTGCAATAACTTTAGCATCAATAAGAACATTTCTAATGTAGTATGA
This sequence comes from Wolbachia endosymbiont (group A) of Tromatobia lineatoria, assembly GCF_964028565.1. Lineage (NCBI taxonomy): Bacteria > Pseudomonadati > Pseudomonadota > Alphaproteobacteria > Rickettsiales > Anaplasmataceae > Wolbachia > Wolbachia endosymbiont (group A) of Tromatobia lineatoria. The sequence goes on along the minus strand of NZ_OZ034791.1, from coordinate 92,184 downwards.
TGCCATATCGTGCAAAGCTTTCAGGGTATCTTGTACAATCATGAGAGGGAAACTTTTATATTTACCCTCACTCACTATTGCAGCGACAGCCCCTTTTAAAAACGCTTCATGCAAAAAATTATGGCCATCAAAATTCTTTCCCTTGAGGGCAATAAATAAATCACCTTTTTTTATGCTTCTTGTGTCCGTTGAAATATTTGAGCTATGTATCCAATTACAACCATTTACGTCTCTTCCGCCAGTTGCATCAATGATATTATTTGTGTTCCATTTAAACATAATTTAGAGTATTCTTTATAATAAATTGAACAATAAAAGTAGCGAAAATACTACATGTTTTAGACAATGTGCAAATAATGGTTGCAATCCCTATAATTCTATCTTATAATGGATATAGGAGTTTAAATTTTTTCGTCTATAATTAAAATGTATTTAGTTATAGAAACTACCTTGGAGGTATGTATGGCAGAATCTATTTGGGCTAAGATAGGCGGAGCAGTTAAAACAGGTGTAGAAGCTACAGGTCGGGTGTTTGCTCTTGTGCCTAAAGCACTTATTTACCCTATAAAGAAGCCGTTTGCTTCAACGGGTGAAATGAAACATGATGCTACAGTTTCGTTAAAGAAAGCTGTTGGTATAGATGTACCTGAAGAAGAAAGGGAATATGATCCACCTATAGAAACCACACAGGCTAGTAAGGATCTTGGTGTACAAATAACAGAGCAAAAGAAAGGGATAGGAAAGGTAAGTTTTTTAGTGTCAAGAACTCTGACGGGAGATATACCTTATTTGAATGATGAACAATTGAATAAAATAAAAGCACTAAAAAGTGAGTATTCAAACATCACTATACATAGAGAAGAAAATAAAATTGTAATTGAAGTTGATGTTAAAAAAATAATTGAAGACATTAAAACTGACTATAAAGGAAAGAGTCCAGAGGAGATAAAAAAGCTTGCTATTGAAGAAATTAAACAAAAAGTTGACGGTAACCTTAAAGATCTAGCAAAAATTACTGGTGGAGAATTTAAAGTTCACACAGACTTAAAATTGCTGTATGGTATTGCAGAAAAATTGTATAAGGAATATGATAATCAAAAGCAGTCATCAGACAAAGTTGTGGAATGCAAAAATAAGTTATAGGGGAGTATTATGAGTGAAGCTAAAAAAATAGAGGAAAGACATCATAGTCTAACTGTTCCTGGGGATATGTATCACTTACAACCAGGAGTTATTACTGGAAAAAGGGTAAGTGGAATAGAACCCTTTTTGAAAGAACAGCAGGACATGGTAAAAGTAAGGGAACTTGTAAGCTCTTTAAATCTTGAAGATGCTTCTGGTGAAGCGATAAAACCACTATCTACACCTAATGTAGAGAAAAACGAAGAAAGAGGGAAAGGTCGCTCTTAAAATATGAGCAATGAAGTTTATGATAGCGATAACATCTTTGCTCAAATATTAAGAGGTGAGTTACCTTGTGAGAAGGTACATGAAAATGAAAATGTACTAGCTTTTCATGATAAGTACCCTGACGCACCAGTTCATATTTTAGTTATATCAAAAAATCAATATATTTCATATGATGATTTCATTCTAAAAGCTCCTGAAGAGGAAATAGCGGATTTCTTCAAAACTGTAAGAGAGATAGCACACAAATATAATCTAGAAAAAACAGGATATAGATTAGTCACTAACTACGGTGAAAATGGAGAGCAGGTTGTACCACACTTTCACGTGCATATTTTAGGTGGTAAAAAGTTAGGAAAGCATGTAAACTCATAGTGTTATATGTTTTGTTAAATGAGCGAATATTTAACCATAGTAATCTTTATCTGCGTATCAATTGTAGTATCTTTTGCTTTAGGTATATTGCCTATGTTTCTTGCAGTGAGTAAGCCAGATGGTGAAAAGCTTTCCACATATGAGTGTGGCTTCAATCCACTATCCAGTGCAAGGAAAAATTTTGACATTAAATTTTACCTAGTTTCAATATTATTTATAATATTTGACTTAGAAATTGCTTTTCTTTTTCCTTGGGCTGTTTCTTTATCTAAGATAAGCTATGGTGGATTTTGGTCTATGATGGTATTTCTTGCAATACTCACTATAGGTTTTATCTATGAATGGTGTAAAGGTGCATTAGAGTGGGAGTAGTTTATGACAAATCAAATTCTATCTAATGATGACTGGGGTCGTTATAAAAAAGAAGGGTTTCTTGTCACTAAATTTGGTGATTTAACAGATTATGTAATGAATTGGGCAAGGTCTGGTTCATTGTGGCCAATGACATTTGGTCTTGCATGTTGCGCAGTTGAGATGATGCATACTGCATCCAGCCGTTATGATCTTGATAGATATGGTATAATGTTTCGTGCAAGCCCACGTCAATCAGATGTGATGATTGTTGCTGGCACACTAACTAATAAAATGGCAGCAGCATTGCGCAAGGTTTATGATCAAATGGCAGACCCGAAGTATGTTATTTCCATGGGAAGTTGTGCAAATGGTGGTGGTTATTACCATTACTCTTATTCAGTAGTCCGAGGCTGTGATAGAATTGTGCCAGTTGACGTGTATGTCCCTGGATGCCCACCAACCGCTGAGGCGTTGCTATATGGAATGCTATGCCTACAAAACAAAATAAAACGGACTCGGAATGGATAAAACTGCAAAGTATATACAAAAAAAGACCAAATGCGAGTGCATTCAAAAAGATGATGGCATTATTGTAATATATTCAACTTTAGATGAAATTGAAAAGTACCTATTCTTTCTACGTGATGATGAAAAGTGTAGGTTTGAACTATTAGTTGATATTTTTGGGGTTGACTATCCAAATAGAGAGAAGCGTTTCGAGCTAATATACAATCTGCTCAGCATTGTGCATAATATTAGAGTACACATAAAGCTTCAGTTATGTGAAAGCGACATGCCTCCAAGTGTAGCGAAGATATTTAGTACGGCTTTGTGGTTTGAGCGTGAAGTGTTTGATATGTATGGAATAGAGTTTTCTGATCACCCTGATTTGCGTAGGATTCTAACAGACTATGGATTCAAAGGTCATCCAATGTTAAAAGATTTCCCTCTCACTGGTTATGAGGAAGTAAGATATGATATAGAGACAAAAAAGGTTGTGTATAATCCTATAGATTTACCGCAAGATTTTCGTATGTTTGATAGCTTATCGCCTTGGGAAGGTAAAACCATAAAAGTAAATACAAAGGAGTAGAAAATGACAGTACAAAGAAAAAAAATATCTTTAATCGGTGCAGGAAATATCGGTGGAACTCTCACCCATATGATTGCACTAAGGGAACTCGGTGATGTTGTTTTACTTGATATTAGTGATGGAATACCACAAGGTAAAACACTCGACATAGCAGAATCATCCCCTATTGATGGATTTAATGTCAATATTACTGGCACAAATAGGTATGAAGATATAAAAAACTCCGATGCAATTATAATAACCGCTGGCATCGCTAGAAAACCTGGAATGAGCAGGGATGACCTCCTGCAAACCAATGCTAAAGTAATGAAGGAGGTTGGCGAAAATATTAAAAAATATTCTCCAAACGCGTTTGTAATAGTGGTTACCAACCCTTTGGATGCCATGGTTTCAGTGGTGCATAAATTTTCAAACCTTCCAACTAATATGATTGTTGGCATGGCAGGAGTGCTTGATTCTTCCCGTTTTCGTTACTTTCTTGCAAGTGAGTTAAATATCTCAGTTGAAGATATATCTGCTTTTGTGCTTGGAGGACATGGCGACACTATGGTACCACTAATCAATTGTGCTTCAGTTGCTGGAGTTCCACTTACTCAAATTATCGATATGGGTCTTATCACACAGAAAAAAGTCGATGAAATAGTTGAACGCACTCGCAATGGCGGTAAAGAAATAGTTGATCTGCTTAAGTCTGGATCTGCATACTACGCTCCTGCATCTTCAGCTATATGCATGTTAGAATCATATTTAAAAGATAAGAGGCGCATATTACCATGTGCTGCTTACCTTAATGGTGAATATGGTGTAGAAGAGTTGTTTATTGGTGTTCCTGTAATTATTGGAAAAAACGGAATTGAAAAGATCCTAGAAGTTAAAATGAATGATAGTGAACAAGAAATGTTTAATAAGTCTGTAAACTCGGTGAGAGAGCTGGTGAAATCTTTAGGTTCATAAGCAAATTAATGGTTTTATAGAGCTTCTTTATAGCTCAAACAGCCTAAAAAAGTTGCTTGTGGTTACCTTCGCTACTTGTTCTGGTGACTCATTCCACAACTCTGCCAAACAATCAACAACGTATTTCACCATTGCTGGTTCATTCTTTTTTCCCCTATAAGGCTCAGGTGATAGATATGGTGCATCAGTTTCGACTAAAACACGCTCGCGTGGTACATTTTGTGCAATTTCTCTGAGTAAGCTCGCATTTTTAAAAGTAATAATTCCAGAAAATGAAATATATAACCCCAAATCTATAGATTGATAAGCAAGTTCTTTAGAGGAAGCAAAGCAGTGCATTACTCCACTAAAAGCACCGGCTTTCATTTCTGACCTTAACATATCGATCATCTCATTATCAGCGCTTCTTGTGTGAATAACTAAAGGTAGTCCAGTTATTCTTGACGCTTCTATATGTAATGCAAAACTTTTTTTCTGATTGTCTTTGTTGTCAGATTTATAAAAATCTAACCCGGTTTCACCGATACTAATTACCTTTTGGTTCTTGGTAAATTCAACTAATTCATCAACATGTATACACTCACCGTTTTCTATAGCAGCATCAAGCGGATGTATACCAACAGAGGAGTAGACCTGATCATAGGATGAAGAAATTTTTAATAACTTAGGAACATCGTCAATGCTTACGCATATGTTATGCAAAACCTTTACACCATTTTGCTCTGCCCTTGAAATTACTTTTGGTATTTCATCGTCAGAAAAATAAATCAAGTGGCAATGAGAATCTACTATCATGAGCTTATTGTTGAGGCTTTTATTATAGAAGAAAACTCTTCTATCACTGTTTTATAAACTTCTTTTTTAAATGATATAGCACTGGCTACTAAACTATCTATACCTTGCCAACGCCACTCTTTGAACTCTGGATGACCAGTATAATTAATATCAATGTCCTCATCCTCTCCGCAAAACTTCATTAAGAACCACCTTTGCTTTTGACCAGAATATTTTCCATTCCAGCATATTGGTATAACTTCTTCAGGCAAGTTGTAGTATATCCAATCCTTGCTTTTAGTTATAACCTTTACTTTATTAGTACCAACCTCCTCTAGCAACTCACGTAACGCTGCTTGTTCCAGTTCCTCACCATCATCAACACCTCCTTGTGGCATCTGCCAGTAAGAATCGCTATCAAAGCGTTTTCCAATAAAGGCATGTCCTTGTCTGTTAAATAGCATTATGCCAACACAAGGACGGTACTTATCTTTCTGCTCAACCACGAGTACGCTCTGTTTTTAAATGATTTGTTACAGAAGTTTTAATTAATTTTCCATTTTTTTCTTTCTTCATCTCTTCAACAATTTTCTTTGCAACTTCCTTTGCACTCAAGTTCGAGTTATCAATTTCAAGCGAACCCTCAGGTATAAATAGCCTTTTCCCTTCAATTTTCTTTATAGCAAAATCCGGATCAGTAATTTTATTTTCCTGATATCTCTCTTCTGATTGGACACGTCTTACTAGTTTTTCATTATTACAATGTAATACTACAGAAAAAATTTCCATGTCCATTTTTTTACTTAAATTTACCACTGAGTTATATAATCTTTGGTCATAGGGATCACCCTCTATCAATTCATTTGTAAATATATAATGTTTTGATTTTACGTAGTGTTTTTCCAGTATTGCTAATACATTTTCCCTAACTGCAAAAATTTTTTCCCATAGGTCATCTGGAACTTCAGCGTTTTGTAATTTAACAATATCAAATATAATATTATTGAATAGATTATTGCTTACTATTACTGCACCAATGATTTTACACAGTTCCTTTGCAGTAGTAAACTTACCACTGCCTGGAAAGCAGATTAAGTAGATGAGAGTCTTGCCCATAATGAATACTAGTAAAAAGCTATTTTCAATTATATAAAAAGTATATACATTGTACATGCTAAAAACATGATGATAAAATAGATGCAGGTAATACCTTTAACAAGTAGTTGCGTTGAAAATAGTTCATATTTAGAAATTTTGAGTATATAATTATAAATGAATCATATAACCTGTAAACAATGCTTAGCGATATGGAATCGATAAGAAGTACAATTGAAGAGATAATAGATCAAAATAAAGGTCATGATATAGTAACTTTTGATGTGCAGAATAAAACCGTTATTGCAAAATATATGATTATTGCATCTGGTGATTCAAGCCGTCACGTTAAAGCTTTAGCTGAGCACGTAATAAAAAGCCTCAAGCCACATGATAAAATAGATGTAGAAGGTATGGATGAAGGCAATTGGGTAGTTTTGAATTTTCAAGGCATAATGGTTCACATATTCAGGCCGGAAGTAAGGGAGTATTATAAAATAGAAGAGTTATGGAACTGATTGCCTGGATAGCTGGTGCACAACTGCACAAACGTTGTAATTTTGAAGGCAACTCCTGCACAGGTAGTGGTGTCATGAAAGTAGCTGACACTGGAATCCAGTTTTTCATGCAATTTCATCGGAAACGTTGTATAGTGTGCTTGTTTATAATTAAGTTCCAGTGTCTGGGCACTGGCTTCTCTATTAGGGTTACCTTCGGCATTAATGATAGGATAGACTGGGGTTTATAAAATGAAACACGCATCTGAATTTTTAAATTTCATCCAAGGAAGAGGGTACCTATACCAATGCACAAACATTGAAGGACTAGATCAATTATTATTGCAGAGCAATTATATAGTTGCATACATTGGGTTTGATTGCACAGCACCAAGTCTTCATGCTGGTCACCTAATTCAGATTATGATGCTCTGTCACCTACAAAAATTTGGTTATAAGCCGATAGTCTTACTTGGAGGTGGCACAACAAAAATTGGTGACCCATCCTTCAAAGATAAAGCAAGAAGCATCTTGCCTGTAGAGAACATCAATCAAAATACATCCAGTATAAGGAGAATATTAGAGAAAATGGTGTCTTTTAATGACAGCAAGACTGGTGCAATGATAGTAAATAACGCAGATTGGTTGGATAACATAAAATACATAGATTTTTTGCGTGATATAGGAGCTTATTTTTCTGTAAATCGTATGCTAAGTTTTGATAGTGTGAAAACCAGGCTGGATAGAGAGCAAACCTTAAGCTTTCTAGAATTTAATTACATGCTATTGCAAGCTTACGACTTTATTGAATTAAACAAAAAATATGATTGTCGTCTGCAGATTGGAGGGTCAGACCAGTGGGGAAATATAGTAAACGGAATTGAACTTGGAAAAAAGTTGAATTTACCTGAGCTATTTGGCCTTACCATGCCTCTTTTATTAAATGCACAAGGAAAAAAAATGGGCAAAACTGAAAGTGGAGCAGTGTGGCTTGATGATAATATGCTAAAGCCTTACGACTACTGGCAATATTTTCGCAACGTTGATGATCAAGATGTTGGACGTTTTTTAAGATTGCTCACTGATGTGCCAATTGATGAGATTAGAAAATTAGAGTCTTTAAAGGATCAAGAAATAAATGAAGCAAAAAAGGTCTTGGCAACAGAAGTGACAAAAATATGTCATGGTGACAAAGAAGCGGAACTTGCACAATTTGCTGCAATTTCTGCTTTTGAGAATGAAGATAGCTCACTACTTCCTGATTACATCATAAAAAAAGAACAAGTTGCAAGCGGCATATCCTTAGTAGACCTACTACATGACACCGGTTTTGAACCTTCAAAAGGCGCTGCAAAGCGTTTAATACAGGGCAACGGATGCAAGATTAATGATAATGTTGTAAACAATATTGATCATGTAATAAATTTCGAAAGCTTTAAAGATCAGCCATTTATAAAATTATCTGCAGGAAAGAAACGCCATATAAAAGTTGTGGTAGATTAGGTCTCGAAGTAAGAAAACAAATTTTATACAAGTGAGAAATTAGATATGGAGCAAATTTTCAAAATTCGAGAATTATGTATAAAACAACTGGAAAGATAGTAGAAAGCGAAATTCTATTATATATAGCTAAAGTGGCTTAGGTTTACCTACAATTTGAAAAACAACAAATTCGTCATTCCGCTACTCATTAGCGGAATCTATACCGCGAATGAATCCATAACTGTACGGACATTGCAATTTGGGCCTACCAGGAGGGCAATGCCTCTTATCCAAGTACCCTCTTCTTGTCATCCCAGTGCTTGACACTGGGATGGCTTTGTTGCATAGCAACTGAAAAAATCTGGTGGCTACTGACAAAATTCATTATAAAATAGCCATTTAACCTTGAAAGAAAAAATATGCCACAAAAAATGAGGGTCAGTAACCATAGCGAATATAACAAATTTCTAGAAAAAAGAGGAAATATTTTTCATTATATCAACGAAGCCATAGAAAAGTGGTACGAGAATGGTCCAAAAATACCAGGTGGCAACAATATTTATAGCGATAAAGTTGTAATTTTGGTGCACATAATAACTTGTTTATTTAGAATAGGCCTGAGGCAAACAGTTGGGTTTATAGCAGGATACCTTGAGCAAATTGGGAAAAATTTGCAAGTTATCAGCTATTCACAATCATCAAGAAGGTTTAAGAAACTCAATATTAAGATCAATGATTGCAGAATTGATAAAAATAATATGGAAGATATCGAAATTGCTATAGACAGTACAGGAATTAGTATATACAACAACACTCCTGGTCATAGCAAAGAAAATAGCGAAGATAGAAAGTATCGCAGCTATGAACAGACAAGAAAATTGCATGTAATGTTGAATACAAACAGCAAAAAAGCCATAGCTGTAAAATACAGTAACGGTGTCTACTCTGATCACTATGGAGCTTGTGATTTGCTAAAAGAAGTCGATTTTCAGTATGTCATAAAAGTACTATATGCAGATAGGGCATATGACAGAGAAAAGCTCTATAAGCTGTGTAATCAATATGGTATAAAAACGAAAATTCCTCCGAAAAACAACGCAGCAGAGCATCCAAAGTTAGACTATATGGCTGAGAGAAATTCTGCAGTCAAGCTCATAAAGTCATATGATGAAGATAGTATAAAGAAGTGGAAAAAAGAGATGAGTTATGGAAAAAGATCTTATATAGAAAGTTTTTTCTCGCGACTGAAACAAACATTCGGGTTTAGTTTTAGGAATAAATCTGAGACAAATAGAGAGAAGGAACTACTTGTTAAATGCTATTTGCTCAATAAGTTCACTGATATTGGTATGGCTAAATTTGAGATAGCTTCATAAATTTATTGTGCGTTACCTACTATCCGAAGAGCGATGCAACAAAGCCCACTGGGATCCAGGAATTTTATTAAGTTGGTAAGTATAAAAGTAGCCGTTTTATGTTAAAACACAACGTTCTTGATGAGATTACGGCAAGGCTGGATTCCAGTGTCAGCTACTTTCATGACACCATTTGCTGTGCAATTTACCTTCAAAAATGAATGTTCATACAGTTATGGAATGAATCGCGGTATGACGTAGGGAAACCTTTCTTGAGTTAGCTATAGCACTATAAAATTGTCCGCAGGGCCATATAAAAGTCGTGGTGAGTTAATAAATTTTTATGGAAGAAAGGATATATTAGAAAATTGAGGGTTTTAAAGGAGGTAAAAATGAGACTGTATTATAAAGATATCACAGGTCTTATCAAAGAACCCTACCGCTCCAGAGGAAGGGATTATTTTGACAAAAGAAAGGTACAGATTATATCTGTTAATGAATCTCAAGCTAAATCAAAGGTAGTTGGATCAAATGTATATCGAGTAACACTAAAGCACGATGGTCCTCTTTTGAGTGGAACATGTTCCTGTCCTGCATTTGTGTATTATTGTCCATGTAAGCATATGGCTGCAACAGGTTTTGCTTTGGTTGCACTTGATAGAAAGGAGTATCGATCGTCTGCGCGCCCAGATGAACAGACTCTCTTTGAAAGGTTTTACTAAGAAAAACAAAGCAAGAGCTAATTTCAATAATTACTCGTTCCAGTAAACATTATCCTGAGATTTTTGAAGAACTAGAGGATAAAGAATATGAGCAATTTATTCAAAGTGAACTTTCAAAATCCGAGAATTATGTATAAAACAACCGGAAAGATGGTGAGATCAGGTAATCTATGGCTAAGACGTCATACCGCCGCGGTATCTCTTAGCCGCTAACACGTAGCGGGATGACGAGATGCCACCACGAACCGTCATACCGCGCGATTCATCCGCGGTATCTCTTAGCATAGATCCCGCTAACAAGCAGCGGGATGACGGTTGTCGTTTAGCTATAAACATTAAGAAATTTACCAAACGAAAAAAAAGGCAAAAAAAGCCCCATGATTGGCTAATTACTTACATTATACTTTCAAGTATGGCGTTTTTTTATTCTAAACACTTAATAACCGCGATTCAGCTACTTTTAAACCGCAACTAATCTAAATTATAAACGTTAAGAAATTTACTAAACAGAAAAAAAGGCAAAAGAAACCCTAGGGTAGCTAGTTATTCACTATCCATTTTTTAAGTTGGCGTTTTTTTATGTTTTAAATGCTTTATAAGCGCGTTTCAGCTTATGTAGGTAGAAATTTTATAAGACATAAGGTGCACATAGTGCAAAAAATTAAACATGATACGCCAGATACGTGAGTTTTTTTGTCATTTAATCTGTACAGAGAAGATAAATAAATAGCTTCAGTGTTTATGATAAGGGGGCTGGCGGAGTTTGTCAAGTGGTTTTTTAGCCACGTTTCCCTGTTATAATGTTCGTTTGCTTGACCTAAGATCCGGGAGTATTTAAACTGAACTCTATATAGTGTTAAAAATGATAGGAAATCTAAGCGGAATAGTTGATGAAGTGCGCAGTGATCACATAATCCTGAATGTGAATGATGTTGGCTATATGGTGTATCTTTCAGCCAAAACTTTAAGTGCTTGTGCAATTGGAAGTAGAATCAAATTACTTATCGAAACCTATGCAAATAACAGAGAAAACACTACTCAGCTATATGGTTTTATAAGCGAAGAAGAACAGCAGTGCTTGAGGTTGCTAGTTAAAGTAAGCGGCGTTAGCTATAAAACTGCAATGTCAATTTTGGGCAAATTAACTCCAGAACAGCTATTTTTGGCAATTATGAATGAAGATAAAGTAGCACTCAAGATGAGCGGACTTGGCCTGAAACTCATAAATCGAATTATCACTGAATTGAGTGGCAAAGTGAGTAAACTAGAAATAAATAACAATAATTTTCATCCAATTAATGAAGATGCCCTTTCAGCATTGATCAATCTTGGGTATGAAAAAATGAAAGCTTATGATACGATAAAAAAATACAGGCCAAATCTGGACACTAAGGATATTATTCGCATGGCGCTTAAGGAGCTTTCAATACTATGAAATCAATATCGTGCGGTAAAGAATATACTGAAGATGTGCACAATATCAACATCAGGCCTGAACAACTTGATGATTTTGTCGGGCAAAAAGACTTAATACAAAATTTAAAAGTGTTTATAAACGCTGCACAGACGAGAACTGAAGCTTTAGATCACGTTTTATTATATGGTCCTCCAGGGCTTGGCAAAACAACTTTAGCACAAATTGTTTCTAAAGAATTAAGAGTTAGCTTTCGCGCAACTTCTGGTCCTTTACTTAGTAAAGCTGGAGATTTGGCCGCAGTGCTTACCACTTTAAATGCAAAAGATGTTCTATTTATCGACGAAATTCATAGATTAAATCGCAGCATCGAAGAAGTTTTATATACTGCTATGGAAGATTTTTGCCTGGACATATTAGTAGGTGAAGGTCCATCTACTCGCACTTTAAGGATAGATCTACCACCATTTACGCTAATTGGAGCAACAACACGGCTTGGATTACTTTCTGCGCCACTCAGAGATCGTTTTGGCATTCCTTTGCATCTTGAGTTTTATTCCTTTGAGGAGCTGGTTAATATTATAAAAAGAGGCGCAAGAGTTCTTTCTGCTGAAATTGAAGAGGATGCAGCACGGGAAATTGCCTGCCGTGCGCGCGGCACTCCAAGAATTGCTTTGAGGTTACTCAGAAGAATAAGGGATTTTGTTGAAGTGAAAGATGATAAAAAAATTACTTATGAAGTCGCTGATTCTGTATTACTAAAATTGGGTGTAGATAAAATGGGACTCAATAAACTTGATATGAATTATCTAAGATTTTTATTCAACACTTCAGGCCCTGTTGGAATTGACACCATATCTATTGCGCTATCCGAAGATGTTGGCAATATTGAAGAAACAGTAGAACCTTATTTAATCAAAATTAGTTTTGTAAAGCGCACACCAAGAGGGCGCGTTCTAACCGATCAAGCAAAGGAGTATTTGAGCTTTCAACATTAAACATCATAATTTATATTGACTAATTGGCGTGGTATCTATATGCTAACATTTATATATTAAAAATAATGGAGGCATATATGTTAACTAATAGCACTGAAACTGTATCTTTAATTGAAACTTCTTCTAATCTAAATATCAGTCCTTCTGATAATAATTCGATTTCGGATACTAAAAATGTACCTAAATCAACACTAGATGAGAATGTACCTAAATACGTCACTCTTAATAATGCAGAAGAATGGAATGAGTTCTTTATAATGCAGAACAACACTTCTACTAATACCACTAATAAAAAGAAACCAAAACCTTATATTCATAAGGATAGTAATGGTATATGTACATATAATGCTCGGGATGAGAATAAATATGGTGGTAAGAACATTATAGGCAAAATTGCTGAACAAATTAAAGAAGAGATATCTAAAAATATAGAAAATAATGATATAGAATTTATAAAACTTAAAGAAAGCAAAAATGAAGATAATATTATTGAGCCTGCCGTAAGAATTGCGATAGGTAGTAATACAAAAGAAATAGGCATGAGTGACATTCTAAATAACGATTTGTGTAAACAATATGGCGTGAAAGCAATTACATTATTGCTACCTCAAAGTAAAGCAAGGGGGCTACGTTGCCGGGTTGATGAACATGGAACAAGAATTTATGAAGTAGCTAATGGGTCATATCAAATGACTTTAAAGTGGAATGCTCAAGGAAAAGAATGTAATATTAAAATTAATATTCATGATAATGGCTCCGTAGAACTTATTGAGGGTAATGGTGTTACTATGGAGCAATTAGCTGCACATAAAAAAGTAAAAGTAGGAAGGCAATATGAAGCAAAGCCTTTACATGAAGTGTTAGCATCACAATTGCCACAAACACAATTACAACAAAGCTCTGAAGAAGTAAAATTTTTGGAGCAGCATTCAACAAATGTAGAAGACTTGAGCGGCGCATCACAAAAGCATCAAGCTCCTGCTGCTTCAAAATAGGTAAAGTAGTGAAAATTCAGTATAAGTTGCTTGCATCTGCAAGTAACTTATACTTTTATGATGAGCAACACAATACTACCAAGAAATTTCTACGAGCGGCCAACTTTGGTTGTAGCCGGGGAGTTACTAGGAAAGATGCTGAAATTTTCTAACTTTAGTGGAATAATAACCGAAGTTGAAGCCTATATAGGAATGAGTGACCCAGCTTGTCATGCAGCTAAGGGTTATACTAACCGAACCTCAGTAATGTTTGGTATGCCGGGGTTTTCATATGTGTACTTTATATATGGAATGTATTACTGTTTAAATATTGTAACAGAAGCAGAAGGGTTCCCAGCAGCAGTGTTAATACGGGGATTAAAGCTCATTGAACCGCTTGAGGCAAATTTAGGTGGGCCAGGAATATTGTGTAAAAGATTAAATATTACAAAAGAACATAACAAACAGGACCTTACTATAAGCCACGAATTTTGTGTTTATGAATCTCACCTCAAACCAGATTATGTGTGCACTCCGAGAATCGGAATTAGTAAAGGCCAAGAGAAATTTTGGCGGTTTAAAAACTTAAGATCTTGCGTAGACTATTTGCCAATTGGATAATCACCAGTGAAACAAGCATCACAATATTGTGGTGTAGCATTGTTACGCACTTCTCCTTTAACAGCCTGATATAATCCATCAATACTCAAGAAGGCTAGGCTATCTACTCCTATAACTTCCTTAATTTCCTCTACAGATTTATTTGCAGCAATTAAATCTTTGCACTCTGGCGTATCTATTCCATAAAAACAAGAATGCTTAATTGGTGGGCTTGAAATTTTGAGGTGAATCTCTTTTACTCCTGCATCCTTTAGCATAACTATTATATTTGTTAACGTACTACCACGCACTATACTATCATCTATTAAAATTATGTTTTTACCTTTCAAAGTGTGCTTATTAGCATTGAATTTTAATTTTATTCTAACTTTACGTACTTCAGCGGTTGGTTGTATAAAAGTTCTTCCTATGTAATGATTACGAATTATTCCCAGTTCCATAGGTAATCCTGAATGCTTTGCATATCCAATAGCTGCAGGCATTCCAGAATCAGGTATTGGTACAACCATATCTACATTGTTTTTTGGTGGGCTCTCTTCTGCAAGTATTCTTCCTATTTCTTTTCTTGTATCGTATATAGACCTATTCTCCATTATGCTGTCTGGTCTTGAAAAATAAACGTATTCAAAAATACAAAAACTTGATTTTTGCTGTGGGAAAGGAAACATTGAGGCTAGCTTACTACCCGAACTGATGGTAACTAATTCGCCTGGTTCTATTTCTCTAACAAACTCTGCATTTATTATATCAAGAGCACAAGTTTCAGATGCAAGAACGTAAGAACCGTTTAACTTTCCTAAAACAAGAGGCCTGATTCCAGATGAATCACGTACTCCAATAACTACTTCTTGATTGATTGCAACAAAAGAATAAGCACCTTGTATTTGCTTTAATGCATATATAAAACTCTCTAAAAAGCTATCTTTTTCACCGCTTGCTGTCAGATGCACTACTACTTCTGTATCAATATCTGACTGAAAAACGCACTCTTGTTTAATCAATTGTTCGCGTATCGGAGAAATATTAATTAAATTACCATTATGTGCTATGGCGAAATCCCCAAATTTTCCACTTTTGCTAAACATGGGCTGCACTCCAAATTTATTACCACTTGTTGAGTATCGAACATGACCTATTGCACAATCTCCAGGTAAGGATTTCTTTATTTCATCTATATCATCAAATACGCTGCTCACTTGACCTTGAAAGTGATAAGAGTGCAGCTTATCGTTGTTACTGGTTACTACGCCAAAAGACTCTTGACCTCTATGCTGCAAAGCGTGGAGAGCAAGTATAGAGTTAAAAGCAGCACTTTGGTTGCAACTTATGCCAAATACCCCACATTCCTCACGCATTTCATCTAGCATAAAAACTATTAAGTAAAATTTAATTTTACTTTAGCATAGGTAAAATACAAGCATTTTGTTGTTCATCTGCTTTTATTGCCAGCAATAATCCTATGCATATTAAGCTTGCAGCAGTTGTACTTCCTCCATAGGACAGAAATGGCAATGGGTCGCCTATCACAGGTAAGAGGCCCATTGTCATTCCGATGTTTATAAAGAAATGAGCACTAAAAAAGGCGAAAATGCCGATAGATACCGACTTAGAAAAATAATTTTTCGACCTATAAGCGATAGAGAAAATTATGCCAAGTAATGAGGTATAAAGCAAAATTAAAGCCATGCTACCTAAAAATCCCCATTCCTCACTCAGCACTGCAAAAGCAAAATCTGTACGTTTCTCCGGCAAAAATCCAAGTTGAGTTTGACTTCCGTTAACAAAGCCCTTACCAAGCAAACCTCCTGAACCAATAGCTATCTGAGATTGCTGCGCATTATAACCTATTCCAAGTGGATCCACTGATGAATCCAAAAACGACAATATCCTTTGCTTGTGATAAGGACGTAAAAAAGGCCAAATAGCCGGTACTGCAAAAATGCCAAGCGTTCCACATATTACCGAATGAGATCTTTTTATTATTGCTGTGAATATAATTGATATCCCTATAAATAACATTATCACAGCTGTGCCTAAATTAGGTTGCTTTAACACCAAGAACACGGGTAAGAAAATAATTATAAGTGCCTTAAGCAATCTTTTAAATTCCATCATTTTATATACACTCTGCTTATCAAAATAGCGAGCAAGCGCAAGTATTAAGCCTACTTTTGCAAATTCTGATGGTTGCAAACTAATTGATCCAATTCTTATCCACCTTGTTGCACCCATTATGTGTGAGCCAAAAAAATTCACTACTAATAGCGAAATCACTGCTGCTACATAAAAAAAGTAGGCGTGCTTCAAATAAAAATCTAGCTCTATGAATGACATAGCTATAGCAAGTAGGAAAAAGAAGGAGAATATGACCAGTTGGTGAATCGCAAATGGCACCCACTTTCCTCCAGCAGAAGAGTATTGAACAACAATGCCAACGCAAAACAGCGCTATCACGTTAATGACTAACAACCAATGAATCTTCTTCAGTCTATCCACAATAAAGACCTTATAACCTTAAAGTATAGTAAAATATGAAACAAAGATAAAAATCAAAAAACCAACTTCTCAACTACTAACCGAATTGGAGTGCTATATATTCCAGTTACTACTGTTAAAACTGCCATAAACAATAGACAGAAAAGCATAGGAAATGGCACATCATTAATTTTGTCCGGTGTCATTCCAGTGCGTGACGTTGCATCATTTTCAAAATACATTTTCTCTACCATCTTCCACATATATATCAATGCAAGGAAAGAGCCAGCAGCAAATGTTACAAGGGAAATCCACGCATGAGATTCGATAATTGCTTTCATTATATACCACTTGCTTACAAAGCCATTTGTTAAAGGCACACCGATTAATGCTAAACTGAGTAGAGTGAACGCAAGTGCTGTATAAGGCATTGATTTCTTGAGTCCCGATAAATTCTCTATTTTTGTTGTATCAAATTTGTAAGAAATACATCCTGCAGCCATAAATAAAGATGTTTTTATTATGCTGTGGTTTACTATGTGAAGAATTGCTGCAAATACACCTGTTTTTGAGTTAAAACTCAGTGCTAAAATTATATAACCAATTTGGCTAATACTAGAGTGAGCAAGCAGTCTTTTTATGTCTTTTGCGGTTATTGCAAATATCGACCCAAATATAACAGCGCAAAGTGCGAGGATAATTATCACGTTGCTTAGTGATGGTTTAAATAAGAAGAAATTTTGATGAAAAACAGTATAAAAGATTCTGATGAAAACATATATCATCACTTTTGTCACTGTGCCTGAAAAGAATATGCTAATGAAACTTGGCGCCTCACTATATGCATTAACCAGCCACCTGCTTAATGGAAACAGTGCCATTTTGATTGAGAGACCAATAAAAATGAACAACGTGCCAAGTTTTATGATGTTGTTATCGTGTAATGGAACTATTCTTTCAGCCATGTCAGACATATTGAGCGTTCCAGTCATTGAATACAAGAGCCCGATGCCAAATAAATAAAATGTTGCGCCTATTGTTCCACTAATTAGATATTCAAATGCTGCAACCAAGGCTTTTTTATCCCTTCCCATTGAAACTAATACATAAGAAGAAAGAGATGAAATTTCCAAGAAAACGTAAAGGTTAAATATGTCGTTTGTTACTAGAATCCCGAACAGTCCGCTTAAGCACAGTAGAAATAGAGAGTAAAAACCAGTGATTTTGTTTTTGCTAATTTCTTTTTCGTTAATATAAAAGCTATAAAGCACGCTAATCAGCGCTATAAAATTCACCAAAGTTAGAATCAAGGAGTTCAACACGTCGATTCTTAACTCTATGCCGTACGGGGGAGCCCAATCCCCAAGGTGATAAGTTATAATTTCGCCTTTATATGTTTTAATGAGTAGTATTGATGAAATGATAAGAGTGATTGTTGTTGCAATAAAAGAAATAAACCAAGATACCTTGTGTTTCTTGGCAAGAAAGCAAAACATTGATGCAATTATTGGGATAATAACTTGTAAAATTGGTAATTGCATTAAATTGTTGTTAATATATCGTTAAAGTATTAGTATATATAATACTTTTTGTTTTAATACCCTTATGTTATCTAAAATTTGTAACGCAATAAAACGCCTATTACGAAGAGAAGATAAATTTGTAGGAAGAGATGAAAATGGAAATTCTTACTATGAATCAAGTAAAGGAAAAAGGTGGGTTATGTATAGCAGTGTCTCTGAGCCTACAACAGTGCCTCCGGAATGGCATATATGGCTTCACTATACTGATAATGTAGTACCAGTTAATAATAAAAAAAGAAAAGTAAAACATACTCCTAATTTAACGGGTACAAAAGATGCATACTATCCAAACCAAAAAGTGAAAAATTACTATAAAAGCTGGAGTCCTGATAACTAAAGATGCGAAGGTCAAATATACTTGAAATAACCGCTGGATTATTTGTATTAATTTTCACTATTTTTCTGATTTTCTTTGCTATTGATAAGCTATCTTACATAAAGAAAAACTATAAGGATTGCAATAAAATATATGGTCTTTTTGCTAACGCTAACGGTATAGGAGTTGGTGATAGTGTCAAGATCTCTGGTGTAGATGTTGGAAGCATAACTGGTGTATCACTTGACAAAGCTACCTACGTAGCACGAATCGATATGTGTATAAGCAAAGACATAAAATTGCCAATTGATAGTTCAGCTCTGATCACTAGCAGTGGAGTTGTTGGCAGTAAATTTGTTAATATATCACCTGGATCAGATATTAAACTAATCTTGCATGGTGGTAAAATAGAGTATACTCAAGCTGAAGCAAATATGGGTGGAATAATGGACAGAATTCTTGGTATGTTTACAAAGTGAAAATGGCAGGATTCCAAGTATATCCGTTCAGGTAAAGCCTCCTGTAGTTCTAAAGTATTTAAGGAGTTTGCCTTATTTCTTGCCTTTTCTACCGCTTGCTTTGGGGTTTATAGTATAGAAAGTGCCTTAATAGTTGCAGTGCATGTCTATCAATGATAAAATGAAAATTAATTTATTTTGATATTATGATTGGTTTACTGTTTGCCGTACTGTTGTTCCTCTGTGGTAGTGATGCACTTGCAAAACAGGAGCCACGTTCAATAGCTGGAGATAATCACATAAAGGTGATAAATTATAACCCACAAGCTATACATAAGTATACGGGTTTTTATGGTTATCAGTCCAGTATATTGTTTGAACCAGGGGAGGTAATACAAAACCTTTCAATGGGTGATTCAACTGGTTGGCAACTCCTTCCTCAAGGTAATAGATTGTTTATTAAGCCTATAGATGATATTGCCGATACTAATGCAACTATAATTACCAATAAAAGAGTTTATTACTTTGAACTTCATGCTGAAGAAGCAACTGGACTAGATGATCCAAGATTAGCATATGAAGTAAGGTTTCTTTATCCACTATTTAGCAGTGATGAGATTTACACAACAAATAACGGTGATATCTTCGAACAAGCTAGTCATACCATTATTCCTGATATCAATGATATTGAAGTTGTAAAGAAGGGATTAAATTTTAATTATTCCATCTCGCACGTCAAAGGTAGTCAGTCAATAATACCAATTAAGGTTTTTGATGACGGAAAATTTACATATCTACAATTCAATAAAATAAACTCTGATTTTCCGGCAGTTTTTATGGTTGATTCTGCAGGATATGAGTCTTTAGTAAATTTCCGTACAGTTGATAACTACCTGATAATCGAAAGGGTAAGTTCAGTGTTTACCTTAAGGAATGGATCGAGTACAGTTTGCCTATTTAATGAAACCATACCTTTCAAAAAAGGGTAAAGGCTATAATGCCCGAGATATGGGTGCAAAATTTTTTCTATGATGTTCTGTAATTCCATAAAGGCCAATAGCGTTAAGGTGCTCTTTTGTCCCATATCCTTTATTTTTATACCAATTATATTCAGGATGCTTATTATGCAATTCTTGCATAAGCCGATCTCTCGTAACTTTTGCAACGATTGAAGCTGCTGCAATTGATGTACTCAAATTATCACCATTTACTATGGATTTCACTTGCCATTTCACTTCAGGTGGTTGATTACCATCAACTAGTACATAATCTAATTCTAGGTCCAAGTCTATCAACGCACGTTTCATTGAAAGCTTTGTTGCTTGCAAGATATTGTATGAATTTATTTCTTCTACGCTTGCCATTCCTATACCAAATTTTGCAACGGATGTTATTTTTTCATATAGGACTTGCCTACATTGAGGAGTCAACTTTTTCGAGTCGTTGATTCCATCAATAATTGTATTTCTATCAATAAACACTACGGCTGCGGATATTACTGGACCAGCTAGCGGACCTCTTCCAACTTCATCCACTCCTGCTATCACTCCTGATAATTTATTTTCTAATGTAAAGTCTGGGTATTTCATAGGTTTTTATAATAAGAAAGTTATAGTAAAAACTGAACAGATAATAGAAATTATCCAAAATTTCATAACGATTACATTTTCTGACCATCCCTTCTTCTCAAAATGATGATGTATTGGTGCCATAAGAAAAACTCTTTTTCCTTCTCCATATTTAAACTTTGTATATTTAAAATATGATATCTGAATAATAACAGATAGAGTCTCTATTACAAAGATTATTCCAATAATGGCAAAAAGCATTTCTCTTTTAATTAGGACACTAGTTAACCCTAAAGCCGCACCTACCGACAAGCTACCAACATCACCCATAAATATTTTTGCTGGATGTGTGTTAAACCACAAGAAACTTAGAATAGCTCCTATAAATGCAATGCAGAATAAAGTAATATTCATATCTGCCTGAGTTATATATGCAATTAGCCCCAAAAAAGCAAAGGAAGTGATAACTTGAGTTGCAGCAAGGCCATCCAAACCATCTGTGAGATTCACAGCATTAGAAGAGCCGACAATTACAAACGCAGCAAACGGAACATATAGATAGCCAAAATCTATTATTACTCCTTTAAATAGGGACGTTTTTGTAAAACATTCAGCAGAGTATAGCTTAAGTATAAACACACCAACCAGAGCAACAATAAACTGAATAAGTATTTTGGTTTTTGCACTTAAACCTCGATAGTGATTTGTCTTCAATTTTAAATAATCATCAATAAATCCAAGTAGAGCAAAAAATAGAGTTATCAATATCAGCAGCAAAATTTCTGGTGTTAACTGAGCCCAGAGTAAAATTGGTAATAAAGAAGAAATCAGTATTATTATTCCGCCCATAGGTGGTACATTCTTTTTTGTTATTAAATGACTTTCTGGTCCACATGATCTAATTGGTTGCCCATCTTTGCTTATTTTTTTTAGAAGCTTTATAAAATAGGGAAAAAGAATAAACCCAAAAACAAATGAGGTAAAAAATACTTTTGTAGCTAAGATCATCTACTTACTTAAATTGACTAAGTGTCATACCACCTATAGCTAATAAAGTCAACTTCTGTCATCCTATAGCCTGACCCACAACTGTACGAACATTGTGATTTGGGCCCATCAGTAGGGTGTCATCCCAGTCTGGAATCCACAACTGTAGGAACGTTGTAGTTTGGACCACCAGTGGGGTGTCATCCCAGTGCCCAGACACTGGTTCTATGCAACTTAATTAAAAACGTTTGTTTTAGTGTAAGACAATTACCTTTAGCTTATCAGCTCAGTTATAAGCAAAATTTCTGGATTCCAGACTGGAATGACACCATTTGCTGTGCAATTTACCTTCAAAAATGAATGTTCGTACAGTTGTGAACCTGTGGCAGGTATTACATAAGAGCATTTCCCTCTTCTAAATTAAAACGCACTTTTGCCTCCTTTGCAGTCTATACTTTAGATGTATTTAATTTACAAATACTAATTATTTATTAATAATGGTGATATGTAAATATAGTTATAAAATAATTGTTACACTTGAATTCCTTCCTGGTTTCTGTTGTTATCAGAACATTTAAAACACTTTAAGAAAGCTGCTTAGTTAAATTAACTTAGACAAGTAAATAGCAGTTTTGCAGCCTGTTTTTATGAATGATGATAAAATGTTGTAGCCAAATGCGCTTTCAGCATTGTGCTGAATTGCAATATCTTTGTGCTCTAACTCCTCGTCGCGAAATTTACTTATAGTTTCTCTTAATTCCCCATCTTCTAAATGTGAAACTTGCTCTTTGTAGTGCTCCCCGATAACTTCTTCAACTGCAGCAGTGCAAGCCATAGCAGCTTTTTTGCCCATAATGGCAGTTGCAACGCCAAGCGACACTCCTAAAACACGCCAAACAGGCAACAAAACAGTAGGACGAACTTTTTGCTCTTTGATTTTCTCATTAAAATAGTGAAAATGCTTTTTTTCCTGCTCTTCCATTTCAATTATTTCATTGATTATAGAAGATTTCTTAAGAATAAATTTTTGACCAGAATAAATGCAAATAGCTCCATATTCTCCAGCGTGATCTACTCTAATTGCCTGTTGCAAGAACTGATTGTTGCTGTACCTTAAATTATTTAGATTTCTTTCTTTCTCCACAATACACCTTACCTGATACGAACAGAGCTACTATGAGATAAATTAGATTCCATGTTGCTAAGGAAACACCTAGAACGTAATGAGGTCTGTCACAAGATGGAGAGTAATTAGGATTTAGTAGATTATTTCTGAGCTCTTCTATACTAACGTTACTACTTGCTTGCTCTGTACAACCTAAAACATCATGAAATAAGTGGAGTTCAAGACCTATATGATAAAAAGATATTACTGCACCTATGAGGTAGCTGCAAAACATTGCATAGATTAGAATTTTGTTGTCTTTAAGCATGCACGCTACTGCAAGTAATCCAGCGATATAGTAAACTATTCGCTCGTATGTACATAACTTGCATGGCAGCATGTTGAAAAAATATTCTAGCACATATGCAAAAATTAGAGCAGCGGCACTCGACAGCAGAAAGATTGCAGGAATTCTGGAATTATTACACATAACTTTAAGTAAATTATCCCTGAAAGTATAAAGCAGAGTATTCATTTTACATAGGGATTTTTATTTTTTTTCAAAAGCAATCTAACTGGCACACCGTCTGCAAAGAAATTTTTTCTGAGATCGTTAATTAAATAGCGTTCGTAACTTTCATCAACACTTTCAGGTATGTTACATATCAAAGAAAAAGCTGGAGGTTTAGTACCAATTTGAGCGATATACTTCATTTTAACTGCTTTGCCTTTTACAAGAGGGTGAGAATGTTTTCCTACAGCATCTATGAGCCACTTATTCAGTTTTGCAGTGCTGATCTTCTTGTTCAAGGATTCACTCACTTCAAGACACTTATCTATCACATCACCGCAGCGCATGCCTTTTAACGCAGAAATTGTTATAGTTGGCACTTCCAAGAATAACCTGGTTACTTCCTGTTGTTTGACAAATTTTATTAACCTGCTTCTGTCATCCTTACCTATTAAATCCCACTTATTTAAAACAACAATAATCCCTTTCCCTCCCTTAATTGCAGCTTCACCAATTGATAAATCCTGCTGCTCAATACCAACTAGGGAGTCTAGCATTAAAACTACCACATGAGAGCGCTTGATTGATTCCATGCTTTTCTCAACAAATCTTGATTCTAAGCCATCTACAACATTCGCCTTTCTGCGGATTCCGGCAGTGTCAATTAGAGTAATTAACTCTCCATCATGATCATATGTAATATCCACAGAATCACGTGTGGTACCTGGCTCTGAACTTGTTATTAGTCTGTTTTCTGCAAGTAAACCATTTAAAAAAGTTGATTTTCCAACATTCGGACGGCCGATGATCGCGATCCTCAGCCTACTCAGTTCATTGTTAGGTAACTCAGTGTTCTCGTTAAAATTTTCAATAACACCAGCTAATGCATCATAAAGATCAACCATGCCAAGATTATGCTCGGCAGAGATATACACCGGGCCAAGAAAATCAAAAAACTGCAAATAATCAACATTTTCGGATTTATGACTCTCGCATTTATTTGCTACTAGTATTACAGGTTTATTTATTTTTCTCTTCAGCCACTTTGCAAACTCTTCATTTCGCTCATTTTGCACTTTTGCATCAACAAGAAAGAAAATTATGTTTGAATTGGATAAAGAAAATTCGATTTGTTCAATAACTTGTAGTGAAAAATTAGTTTGGTCGTTCCATCCTCCTGTATCTATAACTTTAAACTCCAAATCGCTAATTCTCCCCATTCCCTCTCGCCTATCCCTTGTCACTCCTGGAATGTTACTCACTACTGCTGCTTTTCTTCCTACTAATCTGTTGAATAGGGTCGATTTTCCAGCATTTGGTAGGCCTACTATGGCGATTTTTAGCATAATTCAAGGGCATGTTCTATATGAAGTAAATTATAACCGAAACTTTTCAATTTAACTATTGACTTCGTAGATTATATAAGCATACTACAGTTAGAATTTTTTTATTTCGTTATGTAAAATATGGGGTAGTTATGCTAGTGTCAGAGCAAATAGAGAGTGTAGATAGAGAAGAATTAAAGCAACAAAATCATATACATAAAGATACAGAGTATTCGGAAGAGACGACAATATATGGGCATATTAATCAACATATGGAAAAAAACATCTCAAATACATTGCATGAAATATATGATGCTCTTATGTCATATAACGAATCGGAACAGCCAATGGCGTCAACTTAAGAACTTTCATTAGCAAACTCTCCTAAAGACATGATGGCGTTTAGGCTTATCTACTTTATTGCGGCTGTCCCGGTCGGATTTTAACTTTAGCGCGTATACTTAAAAAGGGCTTGAAAGTTTTTTGGCGCAATAAGTACCTGATAGAGTTTCTGTCTCATTACACTAAATAAAACTGAAAAATTTAAACGATACTCAGTAATTTGATCTGGGTTCCAAGGCCCTTGTGCATCACATATATGAAGCGATAATATATTGCACATGACCAAGTTTGCCCAAAATTCTTGTAATACAGCCTCTCCAGAAAAATTCTCTAACTCTGCTCCTACTTTGAGTCGTTTATAGCACTCCTCTATGTGCCACCTTAACACATAAGCTTTGCTCCAAAGTCTCGGTCAAAAACTCTGTTTCTCAGTTGGCTAATGTCAGCACTATAACTCTTACTTTCTGTCCTTTCATTTTATTTTTTAGCTTTTCATTTTCTAATATAAAATCAAAATCTAATTCGCCAGCGTTCCCATAGCTTACTATAATTTCTTTTTTGCAAGCGAAAAATAAAATCTACTTCCAAATTATAATGCTGCTGAATGAATTTTACTGAAGACGATCATAGATAAATAATAATTTCTCTTGATTTAATAAACGCATTTGAGTGATAACTTCGGGTAATTGCTCTGCCGCCAACGTTTGTTCACCTATATTCCAAGCTGCAAGACGAGCACTGCAAATCAATGAAGTACACAAATCAACAAACAAATTGCCAATGGTGCCTGTTGTTCCATTTGGTTCAAACTCGGATACAATTTCCCCAGAGCTGGGTAATCTCATACCAGAACCATCTGCTGCAATAAGTCTATAGCCTCTCCAACTCAGGTTCATCCTGATAGGCTGTTTGGATGCTTAAATTCTTGAAAGCCTGTATGGCAAATCTTATATCTTGCTTTAGAAAAAGCTTGCTTTGAGGGTACATGTCAATGGCTCCATAAGTTCACATTCTATTCCCAAACTTTTTTTAACTAACTTTAAAATCATAGAAAATACTGTCGAAAAAGGAAGTTTTCTTGTTCGTGTAAAACTCAACACAATGGATTTTCTGAAAAGTTTTCGAGTATATTATATTTTTAATTTGTAGAATAAGGTTTTTTCCTTTTTGCATATTTCACCTAAAAAGGACACATTTTAGACTTCTTTGTTGAAATAAAACAGAAACAAAAGTGCTGTCCCTTGCACTCTTTGGATAATTTAATGATAAAAAATTTGGAGAGAAATTTTATACACTATCGCTGATATTTTTCCTTAAGTTGACGCCATTGCCTGAACGGATACAACTTAATTTTTAATCTGCAGGAGTCAAGTTGAGAATGTCCAATTTTCCACTTTCTTTATAGCATAACATACTTCAGCGCCTCTTGCTCCTATTGAAGTCCAATGGGCTCACCACTTATGTGTAAATTAATCGTTAATGTTGTACACGTTCTTTTCTTTTTCTACTCTCTCTTGCTCTTCAATACAATATATAGCAAGCGGATTAGCTTTAAGTCTTTCGACTCCTATTTCTTCTCCTGTTCCATCGCAGTAACCATAAGTGCCTAATTTTATTTTTTCTAACGCCTCCTTAATTTTTTCTTTTCTATCTTTTCGACGCTTGATTAATTCCTCGTTTCCACTATCTTCATCAGAATAGTATGTATCAATACTATTATCTTCTAGTTCTTGTTTCTCTAACTCAGCGAGTATTGATTGTAACTTTAAGCTGAAGTATTCCAGTTGTTTTACGCTCATATATTCTTCATCTTCTGAAGGAGTGTAATCTTCTGGTGACTTTATTTTTGGTAACTTTTCCATAATTGCATTATCAAAAAAATAATAAAATCTATATAATTTATGAACAAAAAATTATACTACCTCAAAGTAAACACTATAATTTATAATAAACATTTAAAAGCCTAGTATGATCGACTCAGTAAAAAAATTAGTAATAGATGATAAGAACTTTACCTATATAGTATGCATTTTTATCATAATGTTAAGTTTATCTTCATTTACACTTAAAAACAACAATAAACAAGAAGTTATGTTAACATTAACATGGATATGTGCTACATTTGTTTTGCAGATTTCTACAAATAATTTGTTTACATCTGATTATCATGATGGAATATTAGAGCAAATCTTTGTACAGCCACTCTCTTCTAGGCTTATAGTTGCTTATAAAATTTTCGCTCACTGGTTATTATTTGGGTTACCGATTTCAGTAATTTCTTCCATATTCAGCTTTGCAATTCTAGGCAATAGTATTGAACACTCAATAGCAGTTGGAGTGTCTTTATTATTTAATACGCTGATAATCACTAATATTTCAGCTACTGGAAATGCATTGATGATTGGTCAAAACAACTTAGCATCAGGAGTATCGCAAATTCTTGTTTTGCCAATGATAATGCCAACCTTTGTGTATTTTAAAATGCTAACTCAATTTGAAAATTTATCCTTGAATATTTATACACTACTAATCACCATCTTAGTTTTTGTTATTTTGATTGTTAACAGCACCATAACTACTCACATGGCACTAAAATTTGCTGTGGAACAGGATTGAAAAATCTTACTGTTATTCAGTAGACTTCTTGCATAACCTAGAAAAAAGGCAAATAGTTATTATAGATTTAGGTTTATCGACAATTTGAAAAACCTTCATTCCAGCATCCTTCCCTGTCATCCAAGTAGCCCTTCGTTGTCATCCCAGTGTCAAAAACTGGGATAACAGCTAACCTGACAACCGTCATCCCGCTACTTGTTAGCGGCTAAGAGATACCGTGACGGTATGACGGTTCGCGGTGGCATGACGATAAGCCTCATCATCCCGCTACGTGTTAGCGCCGCGGCGGTATGACGATTCGCAGCGGCATGACGAGAAAGGGGCTACTTGGATGATACCTTTTTTCTACTTAGTTTGGGTTATGCAAGAAGTCTATTCCTTCATAAGGAGAAGTAGTTAAAGGAATTTACTCTATTTCTCCCTCTTTTTTTATTATTTTTAATCTATAGTTAACGTAAAAGAGATATGCAAAAACTCTATTGATCCATAGTCTGCAAATTATTAATAACACTTACTTTAAAAAACCTCACTTTACGCTGATCTTTGAGCGCTCTTCTGTGGTATTTTGTAAGAGTATAACTTGTGAAATCGTCTTCCCTATAGATTAAAGAGTTACACTGCTTGATATGTGATGCTATCCACTCTGCATAGTCCTGATGATCGTTTGCAATGAATATTTCCCCTGTTATAAGTATTTTTTTTGCTAATAAATTTAAAAATTCCGTATTAATTAATCGTCTTTTATTGTGACTTCTTTTTGGCCATGGATCTGGAAAGAGAATAAAGAATCTTCTAAGAAACTCCTAAGAACCTTCTTCATCTATCGGCTCCTCTTTCATTAGTATATAACCAAATTCCTTTGCTTTTTTAGTCAAATTTTTGACTACTCTCTCTTTGTAGAGTGTTTCATAATAGTTCATTCCTTTTTCTACATATTCTTGTCCATATTTTAGCATATTATAAAAAATACATGCTAATTTCCTTGCTGTAGCAGTGATCGCTTTTGGTATCCCTAGTCGCTTCTTTAACCTCCTGCAGTATGCACCAAGTGCAGTGTTGCTTCTTGATACACAATGAGCAGCAAGTCGCAAGGCAGTTGCAGCACGATTAACAACTTTACGAGTTCTTGTTCCAATAATTTTCCCTCCTGTAATTTTATTAGCAGGACTTAATCCGAGCCAGGAAGAAAAATGCTTTTCTGTCCTCCATTTATTGTGATTTATACCTGTTTCTGAAATGATAGCCTGTATACTTAATACATCAAGTCCTGGAACTCTAGTAAAATCCATCCCCGTTATTCGATATAAATCTTCATCTACGGCAAAATCTGGACTATTCTTCTGTTTTCTCTTTCGTGTCTTATTCAATGCCCTGTTCTCATTCGACTTTGTTTCAAATGTTTTATAGTAATTTTCTATACTTTTATCACATCCCGTTATTTGCTCTTGAAAAAAAGTATATGCTGCATATTCTTGTTTTAGCACAAACAAGTGTTCCTCTCTATAATCACCAGCTAACGCTTTTGCTATAGTAGACTGATCATTTTTTATTCGTGCATCCCTGAATTTAGCCAATTTCTCAGGATCTCTTTCGCCTTCAATTATAGCTTCAATGATTTTCATACCAGTTATCCCAGTAATATGACTAATAACCTTGTGTAATTGAATATTCATTTGAATTAGCGCTTTTTGCATACGTTGAGTATGTTTAGCTGCATTTTCAATTAGATTAGCACGTTGTCTAACGTAACTACGCAGTACACACATTTGATTATCCGGTCTAAATGATCCTTGAAGCAGTCCATAGCTGTGCAATTGTTGCAGCCATTGATAATCTTGAACATCAGACTTTCTACCAGGCACATTTTTGACATGTCGCGCATTTACTAATTTTACTTCAAATTTATGTGATTCTAATATTTGAAATAAGGGAATCCAATATACTCCAGTTGACTCCATGGCTACAGTTCTAACCTGACACTTTTTTAACCACTTTGCTAAGTTGTGTAGATCTACTGTAAAGCACCCAAATTTTTGGATACGTTGTTCATCTCTTCCTTCAGGTACACATACATAATGTACAGTCGAGCCAATATCAATCCCTGCTGCATCAAGGTTTATTGTTTTTAATTTACTTTTTGCTTCTGCCATATAAAATCCCTCCTATATTATTATGATAAGAAGCACTTCAGCTTGGGACGGTTAGGTTATACAATCTTCTAAACGAGGTAGCCCAAAAAGAACTCCATCAATGGTTTTACCATTTCCCCCAAAACCATGCTTTCAAACGGGCATTTATAGCACCATTGATTGTTTCGGTTATAGCTGCAGAAGCGCTTCTTCATAACACTATACCCAAAGAACATAAAATAAAGAGGGAGTTTCTTTTTGGTTTTACAGATTTTATCTGTTCTGGGCTTTCAACACTGTTATCAGGAAAATTTGCAATCAATTCTCTTGCATCTTCTGTCCACATTAAAATATTTTTTATGTTCTGTATTTCTATGTTTGTTAGCAAGCGAGAAACCCCCTTTAAGTAGGGCTCACATCCTATAAATAATAGATCAGGTTCATTGAGCACCTGGTAAAGCATATTTTCACCGTTGCCAAAGCCTATTTCTACCCATATTCTTTTTTGTGAATTTACAATTTTCTCTATAGATTCCTTGCTGTTTTGAATAGAATATTTTTCCAATATTTCATCAACATCAGGTTTTAGCCTGGACCTTCTGGAGAACGATCTAATCCACTTGCTATTCTTAAATAGCATATTCTTGATACATATATAATTTTCTCACTATATTTTATATAGCTTAAACAATTCTCGAAATGAGTTAATGAAAAATTACTTGTCAATAATTGTTAATATTATATAATATATGAGTTCTAATAAAGTTTAAGTTAAAGGTATGAATAATAATCCAGTCGTAAATCTACCGGTTACTATCAGAAAGCTATCATCAAACAAATTTATAGAAGAGATATGTCAAGGCCAATTTGAGGATCAAGATAATACCTTGTTTGAAGATTCTTTTGTTAACAAAATTAAAGAAGGAGATGTGGTAGAAGGTGTAATTACAAGAATAAACCCTAACGACGTTGTGGTTGATATTGGTTTAAAATCTGACGGGAGAATTCTGATCAAGGAACTCGGTTGTAATGATGAGGTCATTATTGGCTCGAAAATCAGAGTTTATGTGGAAAGAATTGAAGATTATCATGGTAATGTTGTTCTTAGTCGTGAAAAAGCAATTAGGGACGAAAAATGGAATAAGTTGGAAGAAGGTACAGTTACAAGGGCTGAAGTAAGCGGAGTTATTAAACGCTCAATTAAATGTGGCTTTATTGTTGATCTTGGTGACGGAATAAGCGCTTTTTTACCGCTGAGTCATGTGGATTTCAAGCAAGTAAAAGATGCGAAGCACCTTATTGAAACTGAACAAAAGTTCATCGTGCTTAAAATGGATAAGAAGCAGGGCAATATTGTAGTATCAAGAAAGCTGGTGTTAGAAAAATTGCACGCTGGTGAAAAAATTAAATTTTTAGAATCTTTAAATGAAGGCGATATAATAGAAGGGAAAATAAAAAGTATCACTCATTACGGTGTATTTGTCGGTATTCATGAATCAGATGTAGTGGGAGTTATAGATGGATTGTTACATATTACAGATATCTCTTGGAGTAGGGTAAGTCATCCGTCTACAGTTTTTACTTGTGGTCAGACTATAAAAGTTAAAATTATAAAAATAGATAAGGAAAATGCTAAAATTTCCTTGGGTGTGAAGCAGCTAGAAGATAGCCCTTGGCAAGATGCAGAGTCAAAATATCCAGTTGATAGTGTGCATAAGGGTTATGTAACAAGCATAGAAGATTATGGATTATTTGTTGAGCTTAGACCTGGAATTGAAGGTTTAGTGCACTCGTCAGAAATAACTTGGGTTAAGAGTAATTTACCAGTTAGTAGTCTCGTAACAAGGGGACAAGAAGTATATGTAAAAATTCTCAGTATTGACATTGCTAAGAGTAGGGTGAGTTTAAGCATGAAAAGGTGTGTAGACAACCCTTGGCAAGTATTTATCAATAAATATCCTCCTGGTTCTATTGTTTCTGGTGAAGTGAAGAATAATACCGGCTCATATGTATCTGTTGCTTTCGGTGATTCTGAAATAGATGAGAACGTAGAAGGGACAATATATGTGAAAGATTTTAGTTGGTCTAAAAATGGTTCAGATGAGATAAAGAAGTATAATGTAGGTGATAAAATAGAAGCAAAAGTAATAAGGGCTAACGTGAATCGGGCAAGAATTTATCTTGGAATAAAACAAATAGAGTATGATCCTCTTGAAGAACTGATAAAGAAAGTTAAGGTAGGTGATAAAATACAGGTTATTGTAGGTAAGAGAGAAGATAATGGACTAGTCGTTGAAGTTGAGAACGATGTAACCCTTCTAATAGATCAAGAGCATTTACCAGAGAATAAAAAATTCTCTATATCAGAAAAAATAGAAGTTGAAGTATTGGGTGTTGAAGAATATAACATAGCATTATCTGCTAAGTGATAAGGTTTACTTATTTTGGCTTCATATAAATGGCAACAAAGTCTGATATAATAGCGAGGGTAGCAAAAAGACATCCTTTTTTAGATAAGATTGTTATAGCAGCTATAGTTGATAGATTTTTTGGGATACTTTCAAGCACATTGAAACATCATAATAGAGTTGAAATTAGGGGGTTTGGTTCTTTTTCAGTTAGAAG
Organism: Wolbachia endosymbiont (group A) of Tromatobia lineatoria; assembly: GCF_964028565.1. Classification (NCBI taxonomy): domain Bacteria; kingdom Pseudomonadati; phylum Pseudomonadota; class Alphaproteobacteria; order Rickettsiales; family Anaplasmataceae; genus Wolbachia; species Wolbachia endosymbiont (group A) of Tromatobia lineatoria. The sequence goes on along the minus strand of NZ_OZ034791.1, from coordinate 60,029 downwards.
TTATAACTTGAAAGAAACAAGCCATTTAATGTTACAGAAGTTTACAAAGAATCAATACTTTAAAACATATTTTCGTAGCAGTAAAAAATTATCTGATTTGATAAATGAATAAAAATTTATACCATAAATAAGATGAAAGTAGGGGTTTGAGTTTATACTGTACGATAGAAATTTTTAGCACCATATGCAAGTAGTAGAAATAGTTATACGTAATAACACATATAAAATATCTTGCGAAAGTGGGAAGGGGAATCATTTATTACGCCTTGCTAATAGTTTTGACAAGTTAGTTAGTTCTGTATCTCAAAAAACTGGAGGTAAGGGTTCGGATGCATTAAATTTCTTACTTGCAGCACTAATTCTTGAGGATAAAACTTTAGAATTAACAAAGCGATTAGATGAAGTAAATCAAGAGCGCGAAAAGTATAGAAACGAGAAAAGAATAGAATATACTGAGGTACTAGATAAGGTAAATAAGATTATCACTAATCTTGAGTGCATAAAGGATTAGCTTCAATAAAGCAAGCAATTAAATTGACTATCTGACTATTCAAGCCAGGAGGGAGGTTTGTCTTACGAGTTATGTAACAATATAATTCGTAATCATCAAGATCAACTATTTTTTCGTATTCGATTAGTTCGCTTAAGGAAAATTTATCAAGATATTTCAATGCGAAATGCCCTAAAAGTATATCGGTTTCTTTGCAACCCCTATGCCAGCTTCTATATATTAATTTTCTTCTGAGTAGTGAGGTATCTGTCATTACAATTAAACTTTTTTTAATTTAAAAGTTAAACTAAATACTTGTCAAGCGAGGCGCATTTTAATATACTTAACATTTTGTTAAGATCTAAATATACAGGTGGAATTAATTTCTAATCTTATCCATCAATTTAGCGATGGAATATATTATTTTTTATCATTTTCTTTAATAATTTCTGTCATAGTATTCGTGCATGAATATGGGCATTATGTTGTTGCCAAAGCATGCAAAGTTAAAGTTGAATCTTTTTCCATAGGTTTTGGTCCTGAAATTTTTGGTTTTAACGATAAGTCTGGAACTAGATGGAAATTAAGCGTTGTTCCATTGGGTGGTTATGTTAAAATGCTAGGAGATACTAATGCAGCGAGTGTCCCAGCTGATCAACAAGAATTAACGGAAGAAGAAAAATTGTATTCATTTCATACAAAACCGCGTCATAAAAAAGCAGCAGTAGTTTTTGCAGGGCCTTTTGCAAACATGGTATTTGCTGTTATAGCTTTTACAATATTTTTTAGCATAGCAGGTTATTATCGCACTCCACCGGTGATTGAAAATGTAATCGAAGGTAGTGCAGCTAAGCAAGCTGGTTTGTTGCCAGGTGACACTATTACACAAATCAATGAGCATAAAATAAAATACTTTGAAGATATTTCACGTGTGATAATGTCGAATCCTAAAACAAGAATGGAGATTGAGTATAGCAGAAATAATGAGAAGCACAGGACCAGTTTAACTCCATTAATAATCAAGGACAAAGACGTTTTTGGCAACACAATAGAAAGAGAAACTATAGGGATTATTTCAGTCAATACATTAAAGCAGTTGTCTTTTCTTGGGGCTGTGAGCTTATCAGTAAGTGAAACTTACCACACTATGTGCTTAACGATTAAAGCTATCTTTCAAATTATTGTTGGTAAGAGGAGTGCAAGTGAAATAGGTGGACCAATAAAAATCGCAAAATATTCAGGACAATCAGCTAAAAAGGGATTTATTATGGTTCTATATTTTATGGCAATCATTTCAGCTAATTTAGCTGCAATTAACTTGCTGCCAATACCACTGCTAGATGGTGGGCATTTATTTCATTATATCATAGAAGCGGTTATACGTAGGGATTTAAGCTTGAAATGTCAAAAATATGCAGCTATTTTTGGTGCTTTAGTGTTGTTTTTGCTTATGGCAACTGGAATGTCAAATGATATTAGGGATCTTTTTTGAAATAAAATATGAAAAAGCTATTTTATATACTGGTAGTGGTTTTTATTTCTTTTCCTGCCCTGCTTGTTGCTTTAGGAACTGCGGAAAAAGTGCAGGTGAAAGATGTCAAATGTATTGGTAATGAGAGGGTAAGCAACCAGACAATAGGGTTCTATATAAAACTAAAATCTGGTGATTATATAAACGACGATGATATAGACTCAATTATAAAAGATCTATATAAAACAAAGTTATTTGCTAGTGTTAATGCTTACATAGATGATAAAAAAAATTTAGTAATAAAAATTCAAGAAAATCCACTGATTAACAAGGTAGTGTTAAAAGGCAATAAGTTATTTAACAGCAAAGAGCTGCTAAGTAATGTGATTCAATCAAAGTCGCTAACTATTTTAACTGAAATAAAATTGCAAAACGATTTAGTGAATTTAGTCACTACTTATAGAAATAACGGTAAGATTGGTGTTAAAATTGAATATGACCTGAATAAGCTTGATGGCAATAGAGTCAATCTAATTTTTAAAATAAAAGAAGGCAAAACCTCTAAAATTAAGGATATAAGATTTATAGGCAACAAAAACTTTTCTGAAAATGAGCTAGAGCAAGTTATCAAAAGACATAGTAATGACATATTTAGTAAGTTATTTAGAGCTATTTTTAAAGGCGGAAATCATTATTCACCGCAATATCTATTGATTAACACAGAATTGCTCGATCATTTTTATTCATCTAAAGGATATATTCAAAATAATATTCAACCAATTGTTGAGGTTGATAATAACAATCAAATAGAGTTAACTTTTTTGATTGACGAAGGACAGCAGTATTTATTTGGAAATAATGAGGTTAATATTGAAACTGAAATTCAGGATTTGAGCCTAAAAGAAGAAATATTGGATTTTATAACAGAGGAAAACGATAAGATATTTAATAGAGTTAAAATTAATAATACAGTAGAAAAAATAAACAAATATTTAAATGAGAAAGGATATATATTTGCAAAAGTTAATCCAGAGTATGCACAACGTGACAATGTTGTAGATGTAACCTACAGAGTGCTGCCGGGTAAAAAGATTTATATAAATCAAATTACAATTGATGGTAACGATCGCACTTTAGATAAAGTGATCAGAAGTAAGCTAAGTGTAGCAGAAGGTGATGCGTACAATATATCTGAGATTCAAAAGTCACGTAAAAAACTAATGAGTAGTGATTTTTTTGAAACAGTGAAAGTAAATAGTTATGCAGTTAATGATAATGCAGTAAATCTTGACTTAAGTGTTAAAGAAAAAAACACTACTTCGTTGTATTTGGGAGGAGGTGTGTCTCTTCCTGGTGGAGCATTGATTAAAATTGACCTCAAAGACCGTAATTTATTTGGTACTGGAAAAGAGCTCTCTTTTGCTCTTGAAAAAAGTCAATACGTATTTTCTACTGATTTAGAGTTTGTTGAAAATAATTTTAACGATTCTGATACGTCACTAGGCATGGGTGTATTTTATGAAAAACAAGATAAACCAAACACTACTTTTGATAGTTGCGATATGGGATTTTTTACAAAGTTATCATATAAAGTCACAGAGAACTTAACTAATTCCCTTCGCTATTCTTATAAGTATAATCATATACACATGGATAATAAGGGTGGACAAGACACCGATATCTCTGAAATAATACTGGACCGAAAAGGTAAACATCAGATTTCATCAGTGGGATACACGTTGGCATATAATAAACTGGATAACCTCTATACTCCAAAAGAAGGGTATTTACTGCGCTTAAGTCAGGATATTTCAGGATTGGGAGGAAACGTGAATTTCCTGAAATCTGAATTCTTATCTTTTTATACGCACCCTATATTAAGCAAAATTGACGATGATATAACGCTACGCTTTAAGATGGCGGCAGGTCATATTTTTTCTTATACTGATGAAAATCTAAACATTGGCCAGCACTTTTTTAAAGGGGGTAATGAGATTAGAGGGTTTGACCTTTCCGGTATTGGACCAAGAGCAGAAGACAAAAATAAAAGCTCATTAGGAGGCAAAACTTATTTTAATCTAACACAGCAAGTGGATTTTCCTCTACCAAAACTATATGACTATGCTGGTATCAAAGGCTCACTATTTGTTGACTATGCAACACTTTTTGGCTTAGATGATAAAAATAAGAAGTATGAAGGGAAATACTATGATAGCAAGCTTGTGAGAGTGTCACCAGGTTTTGGCTTTTCAATGCTTTCTCCTTTTGGTAGACTTAGATTGGATTTCGGGTTTCCTTTAGTAAAGGAATCTTATGATATAATACCATCACCAAATGTTAAATTTTCTATTGAAGCGGGGATTTGAATGAAATATATACAGTTATTTATATCAGTTATTGCCTTAATTATTTCCTTATTTGTGGGGTATAAGTTTGTAGGATATCAACCTCAGAACACAAAGGCTGCAATTATCGATAGTGACAAAGTCATCAATGAATCTCTTGCTCTGCAAAATATACAACAACAAATAAAGGAGCAGAATTCTAGATTACAACAAGAATTTGAAAATGAGTTAGAAAAACTTAAGCCATCAAAAGAAGAATTTGACCTTTTGTCAGAAGAAGCAAAAAAGGAAAAGACAGGACAATTTAATAAGCACACTGTAAATGTTAGAGATAATTATGCTAAAAAAATGTTACATTTAGAAGAAAGCTATAGAGAAGCAGTAGAGAGTGTTTTTAACAAGATAAAAGAAGTCGCTAAAAAAACGGCAGAAAAAAACAACATAGATTTGGTACTATTTATTTCAAAAAAGAACCAAGTTTTATACTCCATGGATGAAGTTGATTTATCAGATGTGGTATTAAACAATATAAACAAGGAAATACCTGAATTTGCTTTAAAAGGCATTGAATAGACTTATGCAATTTAATATCAGTGATATTATAAAAACACTACCACATTCTTATCCGTTTCTCTTAGTAGATAGAGTTATAGAGTGTGATCCTGGTAAAAGTATAAAAGCAATCAAAAATGTGACTTTCAATGAGCCATTTTTTATTGGCCACTTCCCTGGTCATCCGATAATGCCAGGAGTCTTGATAATTGAATCTCTAGCTCAGGCATCTGCTATATGTGTTCTAGGTAAAGAAACAATAGAAAATAAAGTTGTTTACTTGAGATCCATTGAAAATGCAAAATTCAGAAAGCTAGTTACTCCAGGGGACACATTGATTCTTCAAGCTAACATTCAAAGTGTGTGTTTAGGTGTATACAAATTTAGGTGTATTGCATCTGTTAGCGAAGAAAAAGTTGCAGAAGCAACAATCTCAGCAGTATTGCAAAATAAATAAAATCTTCATCTGTAAGAAACAGCATGTACACTTTATAGTATAGCAATGAAGCTGAATTTCAAAATCTCATTTTCGAATCTATATACTCGCAATGGATTAACAAAATTAGATGAGACATTTTTGAATTATATTAAATCATGTGATGAGAGCTTGTTTTGTTCATTAATTGAAGCAAGAGAAAAAGCAGCTTCTTCTTCGATGTCATCCCAGTGTCACCTCCCATCATCCCAGTGTCACCCCCCGTCATCCCAGTGCTTGACACTGGGATCTAGAAAACAAGAAGAACGGTCAGCTACTTGGATGACAGATAGCCAGCTCATTATAGACCTTTCGTACTTACTTGATGGATTTATTGCAAAACTTTTCAATATTGAAAAAGAAATAGAGGAGCTAAAGAAAAAGCACAACGACTTTGCTGTAATATATAAATGCAAAAGGTTATTTGTCCAACGCTATGCATTGAAGAAATACACTAATGTGGCGAATATAAATATTACTAACAAACTAAGTCCTTTTCTCACTTTGCCAACAACAGAAAAAAATTTCGCTGAGCAGGTGATGCATTGGTTTGAAGATAAAGAAAATCACAAAGAGGAAATAGAACTTGCGGCACAATATGCAGCGTGGAGAGTGAAAAATAAACAGAGCATATTATTTAGCATACATAAAAAAATTGACCACGAAAACCTCATACCATTTTCTAAAAAAGAAGTAGACAAAGTTGAAGTGCTGTATTCAAATGAAGTAAAAAGACGATACGGTTTTGACCTAACAAGTGAAAAGGCTAGTTTAGATAAAGCATTGGATAATGCTCACTACTGCATATTTTGTCATAAGCAAAGTAAGGATAGCTGCTCAAAGGGGCTAATTAATGATGACAATACTTTCAAAAAGTCTCCACTTAGAGTTGAACTGCACGGCTGCCCACTAGAGCAGAAAATATCAGAAATGAATCTGGTGAAAAGCGAAGGGTACAGCATAGCAAGTCTTGCAATTGTGATGATAGATAACCCATTATGCGCGGCTACTGGACACAGAATATGCAATGACTGCATGAATTCGTGCATATATCAAAAACAAGAACCCGTAAATGTGCCAGCAATTGAAACAAGGATTCTGGATGATGTGCTCAGTTTACCGTACGGATTTGAAATATATTCTCTGCTCAGCCGTTGGAATCCTTTAAATTTTCAGCGTTCATTGCCAAGAGGAAACACTGGAAAAAACGTTCTAGTTGTAGGCCTTGGTCCTGCTGGTTTTAATTTAGCTCATCATTTGTTGAATGATGGGCATAACGTTATTGCCATTGATGGACTAAAAATTGAGCCTTTGATCGATAATTTCCAGCTAATTAAAGATTTCAAACACGAAAAATTGAGTGAACGCACGGCAGGAGGGTTTGGTGGGGTGGCAGAATATGGCATTACTTCTCGGTGGGATAAGAATTACTTAAAGATTATTAGATTACTGCTGGAAAGACGTGAGAATTTCGTACTTTATGGAGGCATTCGTTTTGGTGGCACGATTAATGCTGATGACGCGTTCAACTTGGGTTTTGATCACATCGCCCTAGCACTTGGCTCTGGTAAGCCACGAATGATCAAAATAAAAAACATACTAGCTCGTGGAGTACGCATGGCATCTGATTTTCTGATGTCGTTACAACTGACTGGCGCTCTTAAATTTGATTCTATAGCAAATCTGCAAGTTCGTATGCCGATAGTTGTCATAGGGGCGGGGCTTACTGCGATTGACACTGCCACTGAAGCTTTAGCGTATTATCCAATTCAAGTAGAAAAATTTCTTCTTCGTTATGAGATATTAGTTGATAAGTATGGAAAGGACTGTGTTGAAAAAGATTGGACAGAAGAAGAGCGCGAAATTGCGAATGAGTTTATATCGCACGCACAATTGATCCGAGAAAAGCAAAAGTTAGCAAAAAAAGAGAATAGAGAAATAAAAATATTAGAGTTAATGCAGAGCCTCGGGGGAGTGAAAGTTATATATAGAAAAGAGCTAAAAGATTCACCGAGTTATCGATTAAATAGCGAAGAGGTGCAAAATGCACTGTCAGAAGGAATTTACTTTATTGAAAACTTAGAGCCAGTTGAAGTTGTGACGGATAAATATAACCATGCTGAGTCAATAAAACTGATAGACACAAAATCCGGCGAAATCAAACGTATAAAAGCACGTTCTATTTTTATAGCAGCAGGTACTGAGCCAAATACAGTTATTGCAACAGAAGATAAAAAGCATTTTAAATTAAGTAATGGGTATTTTACTCATTTGAATTCATCAGGAAAAGAAATAGACCCAATATTTTCTCCTAAAATGCAAAATAAAGATAGAATATTAGTGTATAAGCAAGGCAATAAAACAATCAGCTTTTTTGGTGATCTTCACCCTTCGTATAGTGGCAGCGTCGTGAAAGCTATGGCAAGTGCTAAAAACGGCTACCCTATTATTTCTCAGCTTTTGAGTGGAGTTAATAGCTTCGTTTCTGTCATTCCAGTGTGTGATGTTGTGGGCCAGAAAAAAAATGCGTGGTCAAGTGTTGAAGACCTGGCTAATAAAGAATTATTTAATAGAATCAAAGAGCAATTCACTGCAAAGGTTATAAAAGTTCAATATTTAACAGACAAAGTTGTGGAAATAGTGATCAAAGCACCACTTGCGGCAAAGAATTTTAAGCCTGGGCAATTCTTTAGATTGCAAAATTTTGAAACCAATGGCAGAAAAGCCAATAATACAAACCTTGCTATGGAAGGTATAGCCGTAACCGGCACTGAAGTAGACAAAAAAAAAGGAATTATTTCCACTATTGTGCTGGAAATCGGCGGCTCCACTAATTTATGCAGACACTTAAGAGAAGGCGAGCAAATAATTCTTATGGGCCCAACTGGCAGACCTACTGAGGTTTACTAATTCTCAATATTAAAGTGATGCCAAATTTTATTTCAAAAAGTAAATAATTTACTAACGCTCGTGCACAAATTAAAAATAAATTATGCACGAGTGTAGCGTTATGAATTAGGAGTGCTATATTAAAGCTTACCTCACTATTAAAGCTATCGGTCAGATTAGATTAAAAACCTAATCTGACCGGTTTCTCTATAACCCTCTAAACTCTGATATAATTATATGATAATTAGTTTAATTAGTGGTTAATATGCAAATTGATTTTATTCATATATTGAGATAGCATAAACCATATTGGTTTTAATTATTGTGCAACTTTATAAATCGTCACTGTTACTTCTACTGACTGTATTAATAGTTATAGTCCTAAAATTACCTGAAAATTTGAGCATTGCAGTAAATTGGTCTCTCCCAATTCTAGATTTTGATTTATCTTTTCGTACCATACTAATATCTTTTTTATCAGTTGCATTTTTAGCTGTTCTACCAGCACAAAATTTGACTTTTTCAGAGATGCTATCTTTTGCTGCTTACACTATTAGTTCACTTTATGCAGTTTTATCTGAACATATGATATTGGTTATAATATTCTGTGAATTAATGACCATCAGTGCATTTTTTATTATCGCAGCTAGCTGTAGAGATAGTGGACCTGCAATAAGGTACGCTTGTGTACACTTTTTCGTTGGAGTTATATTAATAGCAGGATTGGCACTTCAAAGCACTAACCTGATAATTTTGGGTTTATTGATAAACTGCGCTTGTTTTCCTTTTTCATTTTGGGTTGTTGATGCATATCCTGCTGCATCGCTACATGGCACCACATATCTCTCTTTATTTACCACTAAAGTCTCTTTTTTAGTGATGCTTTTACACACTTATAACCTATGGCAAGATTGTACTGAAATATTAGCGCTTGTAGGCGCCATCACTGCAATTTACAGCATTATATTTGCTTCTCTTGAGCAAAATATTCGCAGATTTTTATGCTATAACGTTGTAGGACAAATGGGCTTGCTGATTATTGCAGGAAGTTTGCTCAGTCCTTCGGAAAAAGCAATACCAATTTTGATACTGCATATAATCTTCTCTCTTGTTTATCAATCATTATTGTTTGTGGTCAGTAATTCGATTATTTCACAAACAAAAACAATTAGTTTTAATGGAGTGGGTAAACTGATGTCAGTGGAAGGCATGTGTGCTATAATCGCAATACTTACAATGGCTGCATTTCCTGGAACCGTTGGATTTATCAGTAAATCATATATCACAGCTGAAATTGAAATGAACACTGTTGCCTTAAAAGGGTATAAAAATTTATATAAGCTTCTAAATTTGCTGCTTCATTTAAGCGTGGGGCTAAAGTTTCTTTATTACTTATTTATTGCAAAAAGTAAGTCAAAACCTTTAGCAGAGAGAGGAAGCAAAATGACTATGATTATTTTAGCATTTATATGCGTAATCGCTGGCAATCTTTACTTACCTATTTACAATAAACCTTCGATTTTCGATTTTGTGTACAACACAAAAAATATTTGGTCGCAATTTAATTTATTACTATGTACCACTTTATTGTTTATTCCTTTACGCAAGTTATTTTACCCGAGAGTAAATTTTAAAATGGATGTTGATTGGATTTTTAGAGCTTTCATACCCTATATTATCTTGCTGTTCAATCAGTTAGTCTCTAAAACTAGAGAAATGTTTGCCAGCGTAGTGCAAAACTTGACTAATCCACTTGTTGGTTTATACTTTAATAATATTACTAAACTTAAAGAAGTGCTGAGTTATAACTCAGTGAGTTTTGTTTCAGCTTCTTCTCTCTTTTTAATGAGTATTCTACTAATGCTATTATGTTTAAATCGTTAACTGAAAGTTTAAATTCTGTATTTAGTAAACTGAGAGGAAAGTCAATCATTTCTGAAGATGATTTTAATCTTGCCATGCGTGAAATACGCATAGCCTTAATTGAAGCTGACGTTTCACTTGAAGTTGCAAAAAAATTCATCAACGACATTAAAGATAAAGTGATTGGGGAAAAAGTCATAAAAAGTGTTTCTCCAGCACAAATGATAATTAAAATTGTACAGGATAATTTAGTTGCAGTTCTCGGATCAGAGAAAAGTGACTTAAATCTAGCAGTTAAACCCCCTGCTGTGATTATGATGGTGGGCTTACAAGGTGCAGGTAAAACAACTACCTCAGGAAAGCTTGCTTTAAAACTAAAAAAGCAAAAGAAAAAAGTGATGCTTGCCTCTTTAGACATTTATAGGCCTGCTGCCCAGAAACAACTTGAAGTGCTAGGTAAACAAATAGATGTGCAAACTTTACCTGTAGTAATAGATGAGAAGCCCATTACAATTACAAAAAGGGCAATAGCAATAGCAAAGAACGATAATTATGATGTATTAATACTAGACACTGCAGGCAGGCTTCATATTGACAATAATATGATGAATGAGTTGAAAGCCGTAAAGGAAATAGCTTCACCTGCAGAAGTTATTTTAGTAGCCGACGCAATGATAGGCCAGGATGCGGTCAACATTGCCAAATCATTCAATGAGGTAATAGGTGTAACCGGCATTATTCTCACCCGTGTTGATGGTGATGCACGTGGTGGTGCTGCTCTTTCTATGAAAATGATCGCCGATTGTCCAATTAAATTTATTGCTTGTGGTGAAAAATTAAGTGACCTCGATGATTTTTATCCCGATAGAATTGCAAAAAGGATACTTAGCATGGGTGATGTTGTCTCATTGGTTGAAAAAGCTGCTGAGATTGTTGGTCAGGAAGAAATTGATAAGTTACAAAAGAAAGTGAAAAAAGGTAAATTCGACCTAAACGACCTAGTGGGAATGTTAAAAACTCTGAGTAAAATGGATGGCATTAGCAACATAATGAAATTCATTCCTAGTTCATTTACAAAAAAGCTAAGTAGCAGTGTGCCAGATGACAATAAAGTGAAAAAATATATAGCCATCATAAACTCAATGACTGAAAAAGAAAGGCAAAATCCAGATATTTTAAATGGCAAAAGAAGACTTAGAATTTCTAAGGGGTCCGGAACAACTGTAACTGACATTAATCTTCTAATTAAGCAGTATAATCAAATGAGCTCTATGGTAAATAAGTTCAGTAAAGTTGACCATAGTAAACTCAAAGAATCTGATTTGATGGATATGCTAAGCAGAAAGTAAGTCAGCAGGTAGTGGAATGAGACAAATCATCAGTAAACCTTTAGCTATATCAAAAGCGGCTTAGGTCTCGCAAAAAAATTTACAGCTTCTTGCTAGCCAAGAAATTTATTATTAATTTTAAGAAATACTATAGCTGACCCAAGCAACACGTCATACCGCCGCGGTATCTCTAGATCCCGCTAACAAGCAGCGGGATGACGGTTGTCGTTTAGCTATAAATATTTAAGAAATTTACTAAACAGAAAAAAAGGCAAAAGAAGCCCCGTAGTTGGCTAATTACTTACATTATACTTTCAAGTATGGCGTTTTTTTATTCTAAACGCTTAATAACCGCGACTCAGCTACTTTTAAATGCAACTAACCTTAGCTATAAATGTTTAAGAAATTTACTAAACAGAAAAAAAGGCAAAAGAAACCCTAGGGTAGCTAGTTATTCACTATCCATTTTTTAAGTTGGCGTTTTTTTATGTTTTAAACGCTTTATAAGCGCGTTTCAGCTTATGTAGGTAGAAGTTTGATAAAGACATAAGGTGCACATAGTGCAAAAAATTAAACATGAGACACCAGATACGTGAGTTTTTTTGTCATTTAATCTGTACAGAGAAGATAAATAAATAGCTTCAGTTTCATGATAAGGGGGCTGGCGGAGTTTGTCAAGTAAGTTTTTTCGTTTCTATTGTAATGACAGTTATGGCCTGTGCAAGAAATCTATTGATTTACAGCAGGTTCTTTGTTACAGTCCACAGTTATGCAAAGAAACTTAAAGCCTCATGAGTTTATTTACAGCCAGTGGTTTACATAATTTGGAGCTGTATAGCTGAGTATTGTATATGATAATATTGATAACAAACGATGATGGCTTTGGAAGTGAAGGAATAAAATTACTCAAAGAGGTTGCACGGAATTTTGCGTCAGAAATATGGATAGTGGCACCAGATACTGATAGAAGCGGAGCTGCAAGATCTCTTGATTATCCAGTGAAACAATCTATTGGAATAAAACAACATAGTGAAAGGGAATTTAGTGTGTCTGGTACTCCTGCAGATTGTGTCATTATTGCGCTAAATAAAGTTATGAATAAAAAACCAGACTTAATATTGTCCGGAGTAAATATTGGATCAAATGTCGGGGACGATATTTGTTATTCAGGAACAATTGGTGCTGTAATGGAAGGTGCTGCAAGGTCTATACCTTCTATTGCGCTAAGCCAAGTTTATCATGATAAAATAGACTGGCACAATACAAAGGTTTTTGCACCAAAGGTTATTGCCAAGCTAGTTAAGGTTGGTTGGCCTAAAAACATAGTGATGAGTGTAAATTTTCCTGCTACGGAAAAAGTAAAAGGAGTAGAATTTGCTGAACAAGGTGAATATAACATTGATGGGGATTTAACTTTTACTGAAAATTCGAATGGCTCTTTTAGCTTAAATTGGTCTCGAGAGCACTCAGGCAGTGGTAGTATAAATAAAATAAAAGAAGGATTTATTACTATTACACCGGTAAAATTAGATTTTACAGATTATGATACTTTGAATACTATGAAAAATTCTTGTGCAGACGAATTTTCTTCTATAGCTGACTGAGAAAAACATTTGCATTGCTCCTAATAGATATTTTCTATTGTGTTATCGCGAGCAATTATTTTTTCTTCACCTGTATCCATGTTTTTAATCTTTAAAGTTTTACTACTCAATTCTTCATCGCCAAAGATTAAAGCAGCTTTAGCATTTGCTTGATTTGCTTTTTTCATTCGGGTTCTGAGCGTTCCGCTATATTCATAGATTACATATAAACCATTTCTGCGCAATTCATTTGCAAGTGTTAAAGCATGTTTTTCAGCCTCTCTACCGATTGGAATTAGGTAAATAGGTCGCTCTTCTTTCGCAGAATAATTGATTAACTCCATTATGCGCTCAATACCCCCTGCAAATCCTATTGCTGGAGTGTGTTTTCCACCTACTGAAGATACTAAATTATCGTATCTTCCACCGGCAAAAACTGCCCCTTGTGCACCTAAATCCTCTGTAACAAACTCAAACACTGTGTGGCAATAATAATCCAAACCTCGAACTAGTTTATTGTTTACGGTATAAGGTATATCAAGAATTGTTAATCCATTTAGTATTTGTTCAAAGAAATCTGAGGACTCTTTCGTATAATAATTGCTGATTTTAGGCGCATCAGAAATTATTGATTTATCTTTCTCATCCTTGGAATCCAGTATTCTGAGTGGATTTTTGATCAACCTATTTTTGCTATCTTCTGATAGATCATTTTGATACTTTGTAAAGTATAAGATCAAAGCTTCTCTATATTTAGTTATTGTTTCACCATCACCTAAAGAGTTGATTTCCAGCTTTACATTTTTATTGATGCCAAATTCAGTTAGTAAGTGCTGAGCGAGTGATATCAATTCAATATCAGCTTTTGGATCTTCTATGCCAAAAACCTCAAAATTTATCTGATGAAATTGCCTTTGTCTTCCCTTTTGCGGTCTTTCATAGCGAAATGCAGGTCCTGTTGAGAATAATTTTATCGGTGTTTGCAGTTTTTTTTCAATGAGTAGCCTGACAATCGCTGCAGTGAACTCAGGACGTAAAGTTATGCTCTTTCCCCCTTTATCATTGAAGCTATACATCTCTTTAGTGATGATGTCTGAGCTATTACCTAAGGTTTTTGTAAAAACCTCCGTGCACTCAAATATTGGAGTTTGGGCGGGCAAAAAGCCGTATAAACTTGAGATTCTGTTTGCTGTTTGCTCTATGTATTTAAACTTGTACCATTCATCAAACAGGAGATCTTTTGTTCCTCTAACCGTTTGATTAGTCATAGTGTGGTCTCTATACCTGCAATCTCTGGTATGTGGTAGCTCAGCATATTTTGCACTCCTTGCTTTAAAGTAATTGCAGCACTTGGGCATCCAGAGCAAGCTCCTTGCAACTCAACATAAACTATTCCATCTTTATAGCCACGAAATTTGATATCGCCACCATCTTGAGCAACTGCAGGTTTGATATGACTTTCCATCAATTCTTTTATTCTATTTACAATTTCTATATCATTTTTATCAAAAAATTCTTCATCTGGATCATTCACTTCTTCTTTATCTAGTGCTTTTCCACCAGAAGTAAAGTGATTCATGATTGTAGTTAAAACTTCTACTTTTAATATATCCCAATTAATTCCATCCAATTTTGTTACTGAAATAAAATCATGACCGAAAAATACTCTTACCACATGCTCTATTTGAAAAAGATTTGCTGCTAGTTTAGAATTTTTTATCTCATTCGCATTTGAAAAATCAGCAGTTTCTCCTTCGTTTAAAATTTCAAATCCAGGAAGGAATTTTAGCGTATTTGGGTTTGGTGTTTCTTCAATCTGGATGAACATGTTATTTACCATGACAATTATAATTGTTACTATTTAATCATAAAATGATAAAAAAATATACATGTCATTCATCTTTTTTCTTTTTTTAGTATTCATAGTAATTACATTTGTCTTGCCTAGCGTTGTTATATTTTTTCTTTTCCTGACAAAAAAAAATAATATGAGTTTCATGATGAACTCTATATTGAGTAAGTTTTTGAACGAATTTAGTAGCAGTAGAAGTTATACTGAAAATTACACTGGTGATAACATGTCCAAGGATGAAGCATTAAAGATACTGGGGCTGAATCCTGAGGCAAGTCAAAATGAAATCAATAAAGCATATCAAAATTTAATGAAATTAGTTCACCCAGATAAGGGAGGCTCGGAATATTTTGCGCAAAAGCTAAATGCGGCACGTGATAAATTGTTAAAAAAGTGATCTTAAAAAAAGTTTTCGTTTAACGAATTTCTTCCTTTGCTTTTTCTAAATACTCCAATATTGCTTCATGTAGTGCAGTCCATGTTATCTGTTCTTCCAGGGAAGGTATAAATTCTTGTCTCCAAGCATTCTTAAACTCCTGAAACCACTGTTTTTCAAAACCCTGAAATTCTAAAGAAATATCTACTTTAAAGCTATCAATTAAACTGGAAACTTCTGCAGCTTTAGAGCTATCTAGTGATTTTAAAGATAACACTCCACTCTTTAAAATCTCTAACTCTTCCAATACATTAAGCTTAAATGGTTTATAGAGTGAAGACCATATGCGATATCTTAAATAAGAATCATAGTATAACTTAATTTTGTACATTAAAGTGGTAGATGCATCAGGAGAAATGTTATTCTCATATTGTGCAAGAGAAGATAATAAATTCTCATAATCTACTTTGCTTAAACATGGTTGTAGAGTCGATTTAATTTTTTCACTAAAGGTTAGATAACTAGAAGAAATGCCATGACTATATTCACTAAAGAATTCAGGAAATATATCTGCTTGTTCTAGTTTAAGAGGTAGATCTTTTCTAATTTCTCTTGGTAAATTATGTATTGAAAACTGATAAATAACCCATACAAAATTCTCATCAAACTCATCTGAGTAATCAGCATTATTATCAGGAAAAATTACATTACCTTTCTTATCATTCCAAGGTTCTATCTTATAGAAAAATCTGTTCAGCCTTTGTTTTAATTTCAAAATACCTTCATTTCTATCACCTGCTTTATACAATGTTTTGCCCATTTTGTGTTTAGCATCTTTAGGGTTTATTCTGTCACTTATGTGCAATCCAATTTCATTTTTCTCTAATAACTCCCAATCAAACAATTTGTGTGGATCTGGTTTACGCATTGTATAGCCAAGCTCTGGATCATACACTATAGTTCCTATTTCAGAATGACTAAATATCATATCCCTTTTAATTTTAAAACGCTCCATAAGGTATAAAATCAGCTCTTTAACAGATCTCATTTGCTCTTCCGGAAAAGGCTCAAGTCCTGTGTTTACAATTTCAATACCTACAGAATAGTTGTTAAGCTTCCGTAACTCTTCAAGCTTACTATCTACCTTAACTCTTGCATAACTAATACCAGCATGCCATGCTTCTTTCTCTAATGGAACCATTAAGGTGATGCTGCCATCCCTATCGACAATAAAATGAACTGACAATCCTCTAGCATTCAGCGTATCTTTTGTACCTTTTAGTGTTGATGTTTCAGTATGGTGAACTATAACCATTAACACTTTTTTACCTGCCCTATCACCATAATTTAAAGCTGAAGCTGGATCTAAAAATAACAAATCCTGATCTTTCAATAATGGTAATTTTTCTTGTAAATCTTGAAAATCATTCTCGATATTGCTTGAACTGGATACTTGCCCAGATATGAGAAATGCTGAGACAGTAATCAGTAAAACTAATAAATATTTGTTGACTTTAGATAGTTGGATTTTCATACCATCTTCATAAACACTTTGTAGATAATTTTTCATTATATAGTTAGAATAGGGTTGTTGAATAAATTTACAAGACAAAATCATACTAGTCTGGTAGTAGTAACATGTTCAGAGATGGAGCATTTAAAGTGCTAGGAATAGATTCTGGAGCGAACCAAAATGAAATCAATAAAGCATATCAAAATTTAATGAAATTAGTTCACCCAGATAAAGGAGGCTCGGAATATTTTGCACAAAAATTAAACGCAGCACGTGACAGGTTGCTGAAGAGGTAATTAATATTGCTTTAAAGTTTTTATTTGTGCGTAAAGGATAAGTTGCTACAATAAAAAAATAAGATAAAAGTAGCAATGGACATGTGTTCAGAAAGGTTTAAGTTATGCAGGAAGATAACAAAAAAGAAACAATAAAAGAAGAAAAAGGCATATTAGGATGGATAGAATATAGATTGCCTATATTTTCTTTTCTAAGACACACTGCTTCTTACCAAGTGCCAAAAAACTTAAATTATGCTTGGAACTTTGGCTCTTTGGCTGGTATAGCGCTGATTTTACAAATAATAACAGGTATATTTCTTGCTATGCACTACACTCCGCATGTTGATTATGCGTTTAATAGTGTAGAGCGCATAATGCGAGATGTGAATTACGGGTGGTTAATACGCTACACTCACGCTGTTGGAGCATCGCTCTTCTTTATGGTAGTCTATGTTCATATAATGCGTGGATTATATTACGGATCTTATAAAAGACCGAGAGAGATGGTGTGGTTTATTGGAATATTTATATTTTTTGCAATGATGGCAACTGCCTTTATGGGATATGTATTGCCTTGGGGACAAATGAGTTTCTGGGGTGCAACAGTTATAACCAACTTATTTTCTGCTATACCTTTAATTGGCAATAAAATAGTTATATGGTTATGGGGTGGTTTTTCAGTGGATAACCCAACACTTAACCGTTTTTTCGCTCTGCATTATCTTCTGCCTTTTGTTATTATTGCTTTAGCTATGCTTCATGTGATAGCTCTGCATAGGTTTGGCTCTGGTAACCCAAGTGGAGTGGAGGTAAAATCAGATAAGGATACCATCCCTCTCTATCCTTATTATATAGTCAAGGATTGCATAACTTTTGGTCTGTTTTTTGTAGTTTTGTTCGCATTTGTTTTCTATGCTCCCAATTATCTTGGGCATCCAGACAATTATATAGAAGCTGATTCTATGGTCACTCCGGTACATATAGTGCCAGAGTGGTATTTTTTACCTTTTTATGCAATGCTACGTTCAATTCCAGATAAACTTACTGGTGTGCTTACCATGTTTGCGTCTATTTTAGTGTGGTTTTTGTTACCTTGGCTTGATAAATCAAAAGTTAAAAGTGGTGCTTATCGCCCGGTGTTTAAGAAATTTTTTTGGGTTTTTGCAATAAATTTTGTACTTCTTGCCTGGCTTGGAGGACAAGAGGTAAAAGAGCCTTACATCACTATGAGTAGGCTATCTACTCTTTATTACTTTGCATACTTTGTGATAGTTTTACCACTGCTTAGTAAGTATGAAAAGCCAAAAGAACCACCAAAAACCTTAAGTGATTCTGTGCCGGAGATGAGGTGATGTCAATTCAAAGCAGATCTCTTACAAAATTCTCTGTCATCCCAGAGCCCTCTTTTGTCATCCCAGTGCTTGACACTGGGATCCAGAAAAAAAATAAATGGATTCCAGCATCATGTACACAATTGTATGAACGTTGTATACAACACACAGTGTCATTCCACTATCTTCCGTTGTCATCCCAGTGCTTGACACTGGGATCCAGGTATAAAAATACTTACAAATCATGCAATGGACAACAGATTCTAGGAGTGCATGATAACCATAATGTCAGTGATGAAATAAGCTGGATTCCAGTGTCAGCTACTTGCATGACATCAATTCGAAATTTACTAAAACAGTGGTTATGCATGGGATCTAATGTATTTGCAATCTTCTGCATGTTATTTCTATCTAGTCTTATATCTGCAGAAGAATTTAAATCATCACCAAATAAGAAAATAGACTGGAAATTTGATGGAATTGTCGGATCTTTCGATAGAGAGTCAATTCAGCGTGGCTATAAAGTGTATAAAGAAGTCTGTGCTGCTTGTCATTCAATGAATAGGGTAGCATTTCGTAATTTGCAAGATGTCGGTTTTTCTGAAGAAGATGTAAAACAAATAGCAGCTTCTTATCAAGTTAAAGATGGTCCGAATGATTTGGGTGAAATGTTTGACAGACCTGGAGTACCTTCGGATTATTTTATTGCGCCTTTTGATACAAAAGAAGCAGCTGCAGCAAGCAACAATGGTGCAGTCCCACCAGACTTATCATTAATTATTAAAGCAAGGCATGATGGTGCAAATTATGTCTATTCATTGTTAACAGGCTATCAAAACGGCGAACACGATGAAAATGATTTATATTTTAATTCGTATTTTCCAACAGGCAGATTAGCTATGGCGCCACCACTTTCTGAAGGAATGGTGGAATATGATGGTGCAAGGCAAGCCACAGTTGAAAATATGGCGTATGATGTGATAAATTTTTTACAATGGGCAGCAGAGCCAGAATTAGAGCGCCGGCATAAACTTGGATTAAAAGTAGTGGCGTATTTTATAATTTTAACAGTGTTTTTTGTATTAACTAACAACAAAGTTTGGAGCAAGCTCTATAAAAAGAAGTGATAGTCAATTTTGCCTCAAGCACAATGGTTGTCATCCAAGTAGCTAACACTGGTTCCTTTATGACGGTGTCATCCGAGTAGCTGACACTGGGATGGCTTTGTCGCATCGTACCTTATACGGTAATAATTTACGATAAATTCATGTAGCCATTTCGAATTTAGCCATACCAATGTCAGTAAATTTATTAAGCAAACAGCACTTAATGAGCAGTTCTTTTTCACGATTTATAGCTCTTTTCATAGAAGTCCGGATGTGATAAGGATAGATAATGATAAGGAGGTTGAATGCCAGCAGCATATAGTTATGATTTAAGAAAAAAAGCAATGGAGGCGCTAGACGAAGGAGAAAGCAGAGAAGCAGTGGCAGCAAGATTTAAGATTGGACGAACTACTTTATGGGAGTGGCAGCACTGTAGGCTTGACCATAAATTATGTTAAGATAGAAAATGACTATTTTAGATAGAGCTTGATGTAATGCAGTGCGATACAAAATAACGGTAGAATATAATGGTAGTAATTTCTCTGGTTGGCAAAAACAGCAACACTCTGCTAACTCAATCCAGGAGAAGATAGAAAATGCTATATTTAATTTTAGTGGTGAGAAAGTTACTTTGTACTGTGGTGGCAGGACTGATGCAGGAGTTCATGCTTTAGGACAAGTTGCTCATTTTGATATGGAAAAGGAATTTGAGCTTTATAGAATAAGGAATGCAATAAACTATCATTTAAAATCAATTCCTATAGTCGTGCTTAATGCAGAAGTTGTAGATGATGCGTTTCACGCACGGTTTTCAGCAAAAAAAAGATATTACGAATATAGAATAGTTAATCGCTATGCTCCTGCCGCTCTGGAGACGGGTTATGTATGGCAAGTGTTTAGCCCACTTGATGTAAATATTATGCGTGAAGCTGCTAAACATCTACTTGGAAAACATGACCTTTCAAGTTTCCGTTCAAAAGATTGTCAAGCCGCAAATCCGATAAGAACAATTGATGATATCGATATAATACAAAATGGGAATCATATACACATCAAAATATCTGCTATTTCCTTTTTACATAACCAAGTGAGGATTATTGTGGGTACTTTAGTTGAATTTGGAAAAAATAGAACCAATCCGCAAGAAATGCTAAATATATTAAACCAATGCAAAAGAAGTGCCGCTGGAGTTACTGCACCACCTTTTGGCTTATATTTGGTAAAGATAGATTACTAATTTAATAAAAGCTAGTGAAATAAGTGCCATACCGCCACGGTATCTCCAGATTCCGCTAACAAGCAGCGAGATGACGAGTTTAAGTTCTCATTGGCATTACTACATATAATGCACTTGAATCGTCTTCATCAGTGATAATTGTAGCACTATTACCATCGGCTAAGCTAAACTTACATTTATTTTTTATGCAGGATAGAACATCAAGTAAATAACGCGAGTTGAACCCTATTTCTATATGGGCTTCATTGTAGTCCACTTCTATGGATTCAGTTGCATCACTGCACTCTTGGGAGTTTGAATGCAGAGTTAGCAGCTTTTCTTGTAGTGAGAATTTAATAGATTTTACTTTATCAGATACAACAACGGAAACTCGATCTATAACGTCTGAAAGTTTTTTACTTTCAATAATCATATGCTTATCTTGAGATGCTGGAATAACTGCTTTATAATTTGGAAAAGTTCCATCTATTAATTTTGATATTAGAATATATTCACCGCATGTAAACTTGATTTTTCTGTCTGAGAGTTTTACTTTAATTTCATTACAATCGTCCAATATTTTTAACAGCTCCATAACAGTTTTACGTGGAATGATCACACCAAATTCGCCATTGATGTTCCCAGGCTTTGGCCTCTTTATACATGATAAACGATGGCCATCAGTTGCAACGCAGTACAGAAATTGCTCATCTGTATGTAGATATATTCCATTTAAATTATACCTTGTATCATCTAGTGATACAGCAAATTTTGTTTTAGTTAATAAGTCTATCAGGTCTGTATTTAGTAGAGTAAAATCATGTTTATAATTGTCTTCTTCAAGAGCAGGAAAGCTGCTTGAAACTACATTCGGTAAAGAAAAGTTTGCATTTCCGCAAGACATCAATAATTTTCCTTGGTTGTTTACTTCAAAATTGACATCCAAATCAGCGGGTAACTTCTTCACTATGTCATGTAAAGTATGCGCTGAAATTTTTACTTCTCCTTCTGTTAATACGGTTGCAGCAAGTGAGGCAAACATTAAAATGTCAAGATCAGTTGCCATTAATTTTATGCTGCCGTGTTGTGCTTTGATATTTATACACGCCAAAACATCTATTGCATTACGCCTTTCAACCACTCCACTTACTCTGGATAATGTATTTAAAAGACTTGTGCGGCTCACGCTAAAACGCATCTGCTCGCACACAGAATTTTGCTTTTTGATTTCTGTATCTACACCTGCAACCTCTGACATTGCTAACTCTCAAAAATATATTTTAAATGATATCCACATCCCATATAAAGTAAAGTGCTATTTATATTTCCATTGAAAGAGTAGTCTAGTTTATACTATAGCTGGGTATTCTGTTACAATAATTTACTTTGTATGGCATAAATCATGCATTTTTTGATACGCTTTTTGAAAACCAAGTAGGGAATAAGTATCATCAATGGTCACTGTTTTTGTTTTTCCATTAACTACCATTGATAATCCCTGCTTCATTTTTAGAATGAGATCTTGATCTATTTTTGTATGCTCTGCCCACGCAAAACTTCCCTGTATTATGGGCAGTGTATATTTAATTTTTTTGTCGATATTGAGAGCTACAGGCTCCTTATCATACTGAAAACCAGAGGTAACGCTTACCTCATCTGCTTTTTTATCAACATAACTAACCATTACATACGGCTTGCGATTGGTTGTATAATATTCGCTTTTTTTTTTAGGATAGGATACAATATAACATACTTTCTCTCCATCTTCCAATGCAGTATACACGAGCCAATCTTTATATTTTTCCTTCAATTGTACATCACTAACCGATGCAAAAGCGCCTATCGAAAAAAATATTAGAAATATAAAAAAACTACGCATGCAAACCAAATTTCAAACTTTCAGATTGTATATATTGTTTTACCTTAGCCATCGCCTGCTCAGCCAACTGCCTTATTCTTTCTCTTGAAACACAATATTTTTTACTAAGTTCATCCAGAGTTTGAATGTTTTCAGACAAATATCTACTGATAAAAATGTCTCTTGCCCTTTCGTTGAGACTCGCTAGTGCATTGTTTAAAATTGTTTCTTTTAATTCTTTTTCTTCATGATTCTGATAGGTTACTTCTTGACTGACCAAGTTACATGGGATCATATCTTGCAACTCCCTTTTAGAGTCATCACCTATTTTTATGCAATCGTTTAGCGACTGATCCTTACAAGCCATACGGTAATTCATCTGCAGAACGTCTCCTTCGGATACAGAAAGCTCATTAGATATTGCTTTTATTTCTTCATTATTTAAAGTTTCCCTGTTTGTATACTGTAAAATTCTTTTTTTTATTTTACGTAAACTAAAAAACAATCTTCTTTGTGCTTGCGTTGTACCTATTTTCACAAACGACCAAGATTTCAATATAAAGTCTTTTATTGAAGCTTCAATCCACCACACTGCATAAGTTGAAAAACGAAACCCTAAATCAGGATTAAACTTTTTCACTGCGTGCATTAAACCCATATTTCCTTCCATAACCAGGTCCATCAACAATAGCCCATAATTTTTGAATTTCATTGCAATTTTCACTACCAAATTCAAATGGCTGGTAATCAATTTATGAGCAGAAGAAACATCTTTATATTGGTTCCAATTTTTTGCTAATCGTACCTCTTCCTCTTGAGACAGCATAGGAAATTTTTGCACCCTAGCAATATATTGCATGAGATTGGTTCTGCTATCGACACATAAGTTTGCCATTGAGGTCAACATAACAACTTAAATCAAAACTTCATGCATATAATATATTGATTTTCGAGCAAAAATTCAAGCTTTGATTTGAAAAAAGTACAAATTTTCCATCTAATTTCTTGGAGACAGTAGGCCGCAGTGTTAGCTAATTGGATAACATTATGTAACCTTAGATGATATTCTACCAGTACAATGGTAAACGTCATAGCTTAAACACATAGCAAATAGTGTTATTCCAGTGCCTTGACACTGGAATCCACATTTCTTTTTTCTAGATCCCAGTGTCATGCCACTTAGATGGCAAGAAAAAACTCACTGGGATAACAAGACTGAGATAGACTAGAAATTAAACGCTACTCCAGCTTCTGCACCAACAGTGCTGTAAAGAACTTTGTATGCGCCTGCATCAGTAACCTGTCTGGTTGAATCTTTAGGATCTGTTTTTTTTCCATCAAAATTAGCACCATAAGAACCGAAATAACGAGCTCCAGCATAAAGTTTGACTTCTGGAGTTACATCATAACTAACACCAGCTTTTACTTGACCAGCAAAACCAAATTTACTTTTTTGATCATTCACAGCGGGTTCCAAAGGAGTGCTAATATACGCTGCACCAACACCAACACCAATGTATGGAGTGATAGGCATATCTTCAATTGCTATATCGTAATACACGTTCACTAATCCTGAAATTGCTGTTACACTGTCTGCAATAGTATTTGCTGGGTCAAATGTTACATCTTTAACATCATTTTTGTTTAGGTATGAATAAACTCCTTCAACATCAACCCTGATGTCGTCCATTTTGTAACCAAATGCACCACCACCAGCTATAAAAGATGGTTTTAATGGACTGTAATCACTCTTGTCTTTCTTATAGGTAATACCATCAACTTTTGTGAAAAGAGGTAAAAATTCACCGTTGTATTGCAAACGAACGTAGTAGCTAGTTTCTTCATCACTTATTGGACCAACAGGATCTGAAAAAGCAGAGTTTGATAAACTTAGCAACGTTGCTAAAGCGGCTGCTGAAAAAAACTTTTTATAATGCATAATTGTCCTCGTAAAAAAATTAAAATTCCACTTTAGCAGTCTAAGTAACAACTAAAGTTAAGTCAAGTGCTAACTTAATAACACAAAATATTCTACATTTTAACTAATTTTTAGGAGAAGACAAAGATTTTATTAATGAATAAATACGACTTTTTTACTCTTGATTTTTTGGTATAGCTAACACAGGTAAGATTTACTATCGAAAGACCTCGTCATTCCGCTGCTTGTTAGCGGATGAGAAATCCACAACTGTACGAACATTGCAATTTGGGCCTACCAGGAGGGCAATGCCTCTTATCCAAGTACCATCTTCTTGTCATCCCAGTCTGGGATCCAGGAATTTTATTAAGTTGGTAAGCATAAAAGTAGCCGTTTTATGTTAAAACACAATGTTCTTGATGAGATTACGGCAAGGCTGGATTCCAGACTGGAATGACATCGTTTACTATGTGCCATATTGCAATGTTTGTACAGTTGTGGAATGAATCACGGTATGACGTAGGGCTATGCTAGTATAGGTACATTATATGAAGAAGTACTAGCGTTGGGAATATTAGAAAAAAAATACTTACACTAAAAGAAACTTCAGTAGTAAATTCAAAAAGGAAGTTTAAACCCAGATGGTAAACCCATCATACCTGCAAGATCAGAAGTTGCATTCGCCATATCTTCTTCTGCTTTTTTAACGGCATCATTAAACGCTGCTGTTACTAAATCCTCTACTATATCTTTTTCCTCATTTCTCATAAGTTCTAAGTCTATGTTCACCTTTTTAGCTTTATAGCTACCTATTTTTATGACTTCCACTAATACAGAAACTTTGCCACCACCAGAAATACCTTGAAACTCTTTTCCAACATATTTTTCTTGAGCTTCTGCAAGCTTTTTTTGCATCTCTTGCGCTTGTTTCATTATTTGACTAAAATCCACAACTTACTCCTTATTTTCTATATTAACTACTTTTGCACCTTTAAACGTGTCAAGGATATCCTTAACTGCAGGTGCATAATTTAAATTACTCACTTCCCTGTTTATATAACCTGTATCAACTGCAACAACCCACTCTTGCTGAGTCACCTGGTTTAAGTAATTTTTTAAATCATTGCAAAAATTACTATCCAACTTAGATACAGCTTTTAATTTTAAATATCCAGGTTTACAATCTATTAATTGTAGATTATTACACAGTTGTTTGTAAAGATAAATTTGGTTACTTCGCCTTAATAGTTGCAAAATCTTATCAAAATCGTAATTTTGTTGTTTATTTTCCACATGGATCCCAGTGTCACGCACTGGGATGACAGAGTGGGGTTGTTGTTTACTTTCCACATATTTTTTTGGATCCGAGTAGTCAGCTACTTGGATGACAGAGGGGGAAGGTGCAACAGGTCTGCCCTGTCTATTTCCTTGCTCTACATTCTGCGAAAGAACTTTTTTGATCACCTGTTCCGGAGAAGGCAGATCAGAAAGATAACAGAGGCTAATTAACATCATTTCAGCAGCAACATCGTTGCATGTTGAAGTTTTTATATCTTGAATACCTTTAAGCAACATCTTCCACAATCTCGAAAAAAATATTAAAGATCTCTTTATACTTAAATCTTTTATCCTATTCTTTTCATGCTCTGTAACTGCATTATCAATCTCTTTTGTAATCAAAAAACGGCATACTAACTGAATTGTTTCCAATAGACCTTCAAAAATACTAAGTGGGTTTGCTGTTTTTACCGCCTTGTCAAACACTGATAGAGCTTTCTGTAAATCACCTTCTAATATTGCCCCTAATAGATCGAATATAATATCTTTATCCACTAGGCCAAGTATGTCTGTCACATTTTTAGTGGATATTGCACCATCTTTGCTATATAGCACTGCTTGATTCATCAAAAACAAGGCGTTACGCATTGAATTTCCAGAGTGTCGTGCAATTAATTCTAATGCTCCCTTTTCAATGGAATAACTCTCTTTTTGTGCAACATCATTTAAACGTTCCACTATTTTAGCTACAGGAATGTTGTGTAAATCAAATCTTTGACAACGTGCAATAATAGTTATTGGTATCTTTTTTATTTCCGTAGTTGCTAAAATGAACTTTACACTAGATGGTGGCTCTTCTAGGGTTTTAAGTAATGCGTTAAATGCACTGCTAGATAGCATGTGTACTTCATCTATAATGTAGACTTTGAATTTAGAGCTTATAGGTGAATAGCAAATATCTCCCAGGATTACTTTAATATCGTCAATGCTAGTGTGACTTGCTGCATCGATTTCAATTACATCTGGATGGCTTGAATTTTTTATTGCTAGACAATTTTCACATGATCCGCAAGGTTCAAAAATTGGCCCCAGGGAACAATTCAAACATAAAGCTATTATCCTTGCAGTGGTGGTTTTACCAACTCCACTACTACCAGAGAGCAGTATAGATTGTGGGATTTTGTTTAAAATAAAAGCATTTTCTAATACACGCACTAATATATCTTGACCTACTAGATCTTTGAAGCTACTAGGACGATGTTTTAATGCTATATTCATAGCCTCGGATAAAACAAATAATGAAATAGGTATGCAACCCAAAAAGGTTCTGATATGGCTGCTTCATTTCTGATCTGACCAAATTACAGAGTTTTTGCCTGCATACCTTATAAAATATTATACTTTTTTTTTTATTTAGCAAGGTATATCCTATATTAGCTCTATAATTTGATATGTTAAATTTTTTACAGTGCTATTTTGAAGTAAACAAAAAGTTAGTTGTCATGCAAGTCACTACAAGATTGTCACTCCAATGTTTATTTATGTCATTTCAGCGCTTATTTATGTCATCCCAGTGCCTAGGCATACAGCTGTATGAATGTTGTGATATAAGAGCAATTTTTACCGAAAAGGATGTCATCCCAGTGCTTGACTACTTGGATCCAGAAAACTTAACTGTAAATGAGCGCACTAGGCAATTGTATAACAAGAACTGGATTCCAGTGTCAGCTACTTGCATGACACTACCTGCTACGCAAACTTCTGTGGACTACAAAGAAAGTTCGTACAGTTGTAGGTCAAGCCATAGAGTAACAAAAAAAGGATATTGGTATAACAAAAGAGGAACATTATGATTTTATATCATTTTCCTCTTTGTCCATTTTCACGAAAAGTTAGAGCTTTTCTAAAAGAAAAAAAATTAGGCTGTGATCTAGTGTATGAAAATCCGTGGGAAAAGCGGAATGAATTTATGGAGATCAATCCAACCGGGCAAGTACCAGTGTTAATAGATAATAACTTTGTAATAGCGGATAGTAATGCCATTTGTGAATATATAGAAGAGACTTACAATAGCGACGTCAAATTACTTGGTTCATCCACTATTATTAAGTCTAAAATACGCGCTCTAATCAATTGGTTCGATAACAAATTTTACAATGAAGTTACTAAGTATATTATGAATGAAAAAGTAATTACTAACCGCAGCCCTGACTCTAGATTTCTTCATGCAGCTCAGCATAACCTGCCTTGCCATATGGAATACACCGAACACTTAATTAACAAGAACGTTTGGCTTGCAACTGATAAGTTCACTTTAGCTGATATTACTTTAGCATCGCATATTTCCGTAATGGATTATGTAAGTAGTTTTCCATGGGAAAAAAGTAAAATTTTAAAAGAATGGTACTCCATTGTTAAATCAAAGCCTTGTTTTCGTGAGATATTATTAGAGAGGATTTCTGGTTTAATCCCTCCTAAACATTATGCTGACCTTGATTTTTAACTTATGTTAGCTTTAAAGCTACAGTCATTCCTTCATCAGTTGGAATCAATATAGAGAAATATTTTTTTTCATCTGATAATCTATTATTAAACTCCCTCATGGCATGCCATGATTTTTCTGATACTTCTTTTGGAGGCGATTCTAAAAATACTGTGTTAAACAGTAGAGTGTTATCTGCAACGATTAGCCCATCTTGTTTAATGTA
Organism: Wolbachia endosymbiont (group A) of Tromatobia lineatoria; assembly: GCF_964028565.1. NCBI lineage: Bacteria > Pseudomonadati > Pseudomonadota > Alphaproteobacteria > Rickettsiales > Anaplasmataceae > Wolbachia > Wolbachia endosymbiont (group A) of Tromatobia lineatoria. The sequence continues at coordinate 31,599 of NZ_OZ034791.1, read as the reverse complement.
TGACTCTGCCCAATCTAAATACTTAGGATAACTACTTTTGTCAGCATCAATAAATATCATGTCAAATGGTGCTTTTGCTGATAATTCATTAATTTTTTCCAGTGCATCGCCTTCTATTAGAGTAATTTTATCACTTAGATTAAAAGCACTAAAATTTTTTTTTGCTATTCTTGAGTGTTGAGGATTATTTTCTATTGTATATATATGACCGTCTTTTAGTAGAGCTTTTGCCATGCAAATCGACGAGTAACCGTATAACGTGCCAATCTCAACAATACTTTTGATTTTTTGGATTTTTATAAATAAACTTAATAGCTTTCCTTCTTCAGGGCCAATTTGAATATGTTGCTTTTTTTCAAGAATACAATATTCTTCTATTTTTTTATATTCTTTTGCAAATAGATTTCTTATGTATGACAATTTTATACTAAAATTATTACGCATATATTATAAATTAGGGAGACTTAATTCATACACAATTTATAAATATAATAATATAGTTTAAAATAATAAAAACATTTATTTTAAGTTATTATTTCATAGTATAAAATTTTAAGTGACAAAAATTATTATATATCGTACTATAGTTAACTAGTATAATAAACAGTCGATTATTATGCTAGAATTAAAGGGATTGTTTATGCGCATTTCTCTTTTTAAAATATAATTTTTATAATCAATTAGAGGGGGTTATATGTCTTATACTATTGCTGGTGAAGTTGAAACGTTAAACAAAAAATCTAACAAGAATGAAGGGGTTATGTTACTACATAATCCAGCTTATCGTGAAAAGTATAAAGAACGTTTTGATGAAGCTCAGAGAAAAGTTATGGATATGGTTCAGTTTTATGATGGGACAATAGTATTAATAGAGAATAAAATCGCTATGTATTACTACACTTGGCACAGTAAAAAAAGAGAGTTTGAGCGTAAAAAACAACAAACAGTAGTGAAAAACAATGACTCAGCATAGAGTCTTTTATATGGTAAGCTACAGTGGTATTACTTCACTATAGCTTTTCCATATAATTTATCTATCACATTAGTGAAATATTTCAGCTCTTTATACCCTCCATGTTTAACTTTATTATGCTCTATATATGATTTATCATCGTTAAGCTTGATGAAAAATATTGGAGTGGCTGTGATACCAAGTTTATTAATTGCCAGTGATTTATCATTTACGATTTTATCCATTATTTTCTTATCATTAATGCATTGGTTAAATGCATCTTGCTTTAAGTTGCTTAGTGCAGCAATTCTTTGTAGTAAAGTCAAATCACTTAAATTGTAGTAATTCCACGAATCTATTGAGTTAAAAACAGCTTTGTTAAAATTAAAGTAGTCTTCTTGTTTTTCGTAGCAATGACTTAGCATTGCAGCCTTTAGCCCTCTGTAATCCAAAGGAAAATGACGAAATATATATAACATCTTACCTGTGTCTATATATTTCTCTTTAATTTTAGGAAAAACATTCCTATGAAAAAGAGAGCAGTGATAACAAGTTAATGAAGCATATTCTATCATTAGAATTGGTGCTTTTGGATCTCCTAATAATTTATCATTAGGTAATGGCGATAATAGCTCATTTGATGTTATTTCATTGGGTTTTTTTTGAATGTATTGGTTATCGGATAAATCTTGCTTAACAACTGCATAAGAATTAACACTTATGAAAATTAATAAAAACAATAGTCTAAAAATCATTACAATATAAACACTTAACTTACTAAAAAAAATTATACATTTATATTAATAATGTCAAGATAACTTTTGTTTAGCAAGGCTTTCAGCCCTATCTTTAAATGCAGCAATTATTTTACTTTGTGTATACTTATATACTGAGTTTAATAAAGTGGAAAATGAGTTGGACTTAAACTTAAACTCTATATAAAACTTTACCATAGTTTTATTTTCATCTATGGGAATGAATTGCCATTCATTGTATAGATGTTTAAATATTCCATTTGATGATACAGCTTTTATCCAACCTTCATTTGTTCCACTTGGAGAAAGAGAAGTAACTTCTGATGTATATCTACCTTTAATTCCATGAAAAGCTGCGAGGAGATCCACAACCATTTGGTTGTTAATTTTTTCTTTTATATAAACGGCTTTGCACCAAGGAACAAAATCAGGATACCTTTCAACATCAATTACAATTTGGAATACTTCATTAGGCAAACATAGGAAAACACCCTGTTCTTTGTATTGATGAAGCATAAATGTTAAACCAATCAAAATAGGATCCGTATCTACCGTCAGCCTTAGTAGATTCCTGAGACTAAAGTTAAGGTGGGCATCGCGTATCAATTTCAACGAAATTAACAGAGGCAATTCCCTTGACTAGAAATTATCGCTCGGGAAATTTAACTTAACTCATAACGCATAGAACAGACCCTTAATTAATTGTAGATGATTTATACAAGGTGTGTCTATAGATATATTAAAGCTAGCGATTATTATTTAATCTTTATTAAACTTTGCATTCTAAGTATCATAGCTAATAAATATATCTTATGAACATTACTAAAGTTTTAACTATCATTGTTTTTATTGTAATTTCTTCAAGTGCTTACACTAATTGTACAGATCACAAAATTTTTGTGCATACTATGAAGCAACAAGTGGATGGTATATCTACAAAGGAGAATAAAAAAAACCGGGAATGTGTGCAAAAAAAGCTTCAGGAGGTCATTCAAAACAATGTTAACCTCAAAGGAATATCGCAATTCGTCATAGGAAAACATTGGGCTTTAGTTAAACAAAAAGAAAAAGAAGATTTTTTAAGAGAGTATGAAGTGTATCTTACGCGTTTGTGCGTTAAAATTTTATATAAATACATGCATGATAGTGAAATGATCATAATGAGTACAAAAGCAGTTGACGATGAAACTTGCTTAATTGGTACAAGATTTTCTTACGGTGATGAAGAATTTACAAATATTGATTTTAAAGTTACTAAAAATAACAGTTCTTTCTTGATAAGTGATGTTGTAATGAGTGGAATAAGTATTGCTATTAATCAACGTTATCAATTTAGTGAAAAAATCGACACGCATGGCATAGCAAGCGTTATAGCTGAATTAAAATGCAATAACAATCCATGATATATATGCCTCATTGGCCTAAGCCACTTGGTAGCAGGCCGAATGATTTTTCTCTTGATCGCATAAAAGGCTTTCTTAGCAAACTAGATAACCCCGAGAAAAAAGTGCCTCCCGTAATTCATATAGCTGGAACTAATGGGAAAGGCTCAACACTAGCATTTATAAGATATATAATGCAAGCAGCAGGGTATAAGGTACACGCATACACTTCTCCACATTTAGTGAGTTTTAATGAGAGGATAGTGATAGCCGGCAGCTATATCGACGATAATGAATTATATAGCTTATTAGAAGAATGTCGTGCAGTAATTGCAGAACAACCTATCACTCTGTTTGAAGCTGCAACTATTGCAGCTTTTTTAGCTTTTTCTCGTCATAAAGCCGATATAACTTTAGTTGAAGTGGGTATGGGTGGAAGGCTTGATGCAACAAATGTTATAGATAATCCGATTTTAACAATAATTACTTCCATTGCACTTGATCATACGGAATATCTTGGCCCTACTGTAGAAATTATAGCAGGTGAAAAGGCTGGAATAATGAAACCTAATGTTCCTTGCGTAATAGCACCGCAAGAAAAATCTATAGTGAACACGCTAGAACACCACGCAATAAATAAGAAATCTCCCTTGTATAGAGGAGGTCTTGAATGGAATTGCAAAAAAAAGAACAACAAAATGGTTTTTCAATCAGCTATTCAATCAATAGAATTTCCTTTGCCATCTTTAAAGGGTGATCATCAGGTGATTAATGCAGGCAATGCTATTGCAGCATGTAGTATTTTAAGTGGAAAGTATGAATTTGATATTGGAGAAGAGGATATCACTTCAGGTTTACAGTGCACTTATTGGCCTGCACGGCTAGAGTCTATAAAAGAAGGTAATTTAATTTTCCTACTACCGAAAGATTGGCAATTATTTTTAGATGGTGCACACAATAATGATGGTGCTAGAGTACTATCTCAGTGGGTAAAAGATAATTTTGCTGAAGGTATTTATATGGTTTTTGGTGTTACTAGTAACAGAAATGTGGAAGAGTTCTTAGAGCACTTAAAGCCATATATCAAGCTACTATGTGCGGTTTGTGTTAAGTCTGAACCTAAAGCAACAAATACAAATTTGATTAGGGAAAAAGCCAATAACATAGGAATAAAAGCAGTTGAATGTGAATCAATTGGCGATGCAATATCAAATCACATATTAAAAGCCTCTACCCAAAACGTCAAAACCATACTAATCTGTGGCTCATTGTTCCTAGCTAGAGACTTCGCTATGGAGAATAGCTAACTTTGATGATATTAACTGACCGATGGGGAAATAACTTTGATTGCTCATAGTACTGCTTGGCTTTTCGTTATCGACTTCTATAAACTGATCATCACCTTTAAATTGCTCCTCAATTGAATTTATAGCTGTCTTTTTGAGAATATAATTACTTGCAGCATTTAAAATAGGTGAAGTAACAATTAAAAGCGTGAATGGTAATGAAAGTAATAAGCCGGATAACATCATAGAGTTAGTTATACCAAAGCCGTTGGCAACTAAATCTAATCCCATACCGAAAAACATTAAAGATGTACAGATTGTGTTGCTCAAAATAACTGAATTTTTTAGCCACTTTAATTTAGTCCTATCACTCTTTGAAAAATTTTCGCATTCTTGGTCAAAGTTAAACAATAATAAAATATTAGTCTGATGATTAAACTCTTTCCCATTTCTAGTATAAATGCTCTTAACAGCTAGATTTAAAATAGATCCTGCTAACAAGGGAGCAAGAAAACCTACTGCTATTGGTACATTAGAAGAAATACCATTAATTATTAAAAATGCAATTGATGTGAAGGATACTAAAAGAACTCCTAAGAGATTTGAATAAGAAGAATATTTTACATAAGCAGTACATTATTGTTAATTGACTGCTGCTTATTATAGAGTTTATTTCTGCACTTATCATCTAAGTATTTTTGCAATTCTTCATAACTGCGACTCCACAACTTACCGCGTAATTTTTTTATTAAATTATTTCTTTTATTGAGACCTTTCTCCAATGGCTCTATTATAAATTCTTCAAAAAATGGCTTATTTAATGCAATAACCTTAAATTTCTCCTCCGCTTCTTTATCGTTTGGGTTTTTATCTGAGTGATATTTTAACGATAATTTACGGTATTGTTGACTAAGCTTTTTCTTAATATTCTTAATGTCAGAATTTACCACATCCTCCTTTTGAATATTAAATGTTAAAAACAACTGCTTTAAAGCGTGGTACTCATTTTCATTCAAAACATTTCTAGCCACATTATACCTACAAATTAACTAACTATTAATGTTCTATAATATACATATTTCCAAACTATGTCAATTATTTCATAAATATCTTTGGTAAAAATTATTTCTGTTATGACTAGCATGATAAGTGTATGAAGCGACTAAAATTGTCATTACAGCGCTTAGTGTACGACAGTGCTCCAACATTTAGGGTTGCAGTTTTCATGGCAGATCTGAGTAGCTGACCCATCTAAGAGGTGTCATTCAAGTAGCTGACACTGGAATGGCTTTGTTGCATCGCACCTTATACGGTAGTAATTTACAATAAATTCATGTAGCCATTTCGAATTTAGTCATTTCAGTGTTGGCTACTTGGATGACACCACCTGCTATGCTGCAAATTGCAACGTTCGTACACTAAAGTATAGTGTGTTACTAACGAAGGCAAACAAATATCTGCTTTATGAAAACGTTAATATTTTTCATTGAAATAATACATAAATACTAGAAAAACCTTGGCAGGTTATTCGCGTTTGATTATCATAGAGAATTATATAAATTAATAAATGATCTATGGCAAGTAACCCAGAAGAAAGAAATAGTGATAAACAAAAAGCGCTAGATAACGCAATAAGCCAGATTGAAAAAGCATTCGGTAAAGGTGCAATAATGAAGTTGAAGCAAAACCCTGTAGAAAAAATAGACACAATATCCACAGGATCAATTGCGCTTGATTCGGCTCTAGGTGTTGGAGGTCTGCCAAAAGGGCGTATAATTGAAATATTTGGCCCCGAGAGTTCTGGTAAAACCACTCTTGCCTTGCACGTGATTGCTGAAGCACAAAAAAAAGGAGGATCATGCGCATTTATCGATGCAGAACATGCATTGGATGTCTTATATGCTCGTAAACTTGGGGTAAGCACTGATGATTTAGTGATTTCACAACCAGACACTGGAGAGCAGGCGTTGCATATTGTTGAGTATTTAGTGTGTTCTGGTGCGGTTGATGTGATAGTTATTGACTCTGTCGCAGCATTAACTCCAAGAGCTGAAATTGAAGGTGATATGGGTGATCAACATATGGGGCTGCAAGCAAGGCTTCTAAGTCATGGGCTACGGAAACTAACCTCTGCCGTTTCAAAAGCGAACTGTATATTGATATTTATTAATCAAATTCGTATGAAAATAGGAGTAGTGTATGGAAATCCTGAAACTACCACGGGTGGAAATGCATTAAAATTCTATACTTCTGTAAGGCTTGATATAAGAAAAGTTGGTGTAATAAAAGACAAAGAAAATATTACAGGTAATGAAACAAGAGTTAAAGTTGTAAAAAATAAAGTTGCTCCTCCATTTAGAGAAGCAAAATTTGATATAATGTACAATGAAGGTATATCAAAACTCGGAGAAATAATAGATATGGGAGCAAAGCTTGGTGTGCTTGAAAAAGCAGGCGCTTACTATTCATATAACAACACACGTCTTGGGCAAGGAAGAGAGAATGTAAAAACTTACCTAAAAACAAACAAAGAAGTCGCAAATGAAATAGAAACGAAAATCAGAGATTTACTCAGAAATCATGATAATTCTATCATAATAGACGAGGATAGTGAGCAACTTTTAGAAGAATCAGTTTTCTGATCTAAACTTAGGCATTAGATTTTGTGTTGGACGGGTTGTTACAGTATGACGGTAATTCTATGTGCTAATATAACAATCTGTAATGTTACCTTGTATCAAAAAGACTTTGCTGAAGCAGTTAAAAAAAGCTTTTCATGAGAAATTATAAATGATAAATTGTTAACAATAGGTTATTGTTAATAAGATTATGTGTTTTGGTTTACCTAATATAAACAGGGAAGGTTATTCATTTATAGTAGTTTCCTTTATAGTAACGTGTATAGCATTCTCTATATCTTGGGGGTTTGGCGTTACGTGCTTGTTTCCGACATTATTGTGTACTTATTTCTTTCGTGATCCAGCAAGAGCTGTGCCAAACAATAAGAATCTTATATTAAGTCCTGCTGATGGTGTGATTTCAAAAATTGAAGAAGTTAATTATCCTTTATCAGCAGAAAACGGAGAGGAGAAGAAGTTTACGCTTGTTAGCATATTTTTAAGTGTTTTGAACGTCCATGTGAACCGTATACCAATATCTGGTACGATAAAGGAAATGAGTTATAAAAAAGGCAAGTTTGTATCCGCAATGAGCAATAGGTCTAGTAATGAAAATGAAAAGCAGGTTATTGTAATTGAATACGAAAAGGGGAAAGAAATTATTGTGGAGCAAATAGCTGGATTAATTGCACGTCGTATCGTTTGTAATTTAGGAATATCCCAGAACGTAAAAGCAGGTGAAAGGTTTGGAATTATAAGGTTTGGCAGTAGAGTGAATATCTATGTTCCTGCTGATACAGAAGTCAGAGTTTCAGAAGGGCAAACTGTTATTGGTGGTGAAACAATTATAGCAAACTTAAATAAGGAAAACGTTCAAGAGAAGCTTACTTTTGACGTTATATGAATAACGATGGAAGTAACAGTAGATTCTTACCTATTACTAAATTATTCCCAAACTTTATAACTTTATTGGGTTTATGTTCTGGTCTCACTTCACTTAAATTTACATTTAATGAACAATGGGAATTCTCAGTAATTTTTATCATCATTGCAGCAATAATAGATGGAATGGATGGCAGAATAGCTAGAATTCTAAAATCAACTAGCGATTTTGGAGCCCAGCTTGATTCTTTTGCAGATTTTCTAAATTTTGGTGCAGCGCCTGCATTTCTTTTGTATTTTTGGAAGCTAAACGAAATCAAAGTCATAGGTTGGATTTTAGTAATGATATACGTAATCTGCATATCAATAAGACTTGCAAGATTTAATGTTTCGCTACACTCAGAACAACCATACTGGGAAAAATTTTTCTTTTCTGGTGTTCCAGCTCCAGTGTGTGCTTTACTTTCTTTGTTACCAATAATTATTACCTTTCAATCTCATGAGAGTGAATACTTACTTCTCATAGAGCGATTTTTTAACACAAGAAACGTAGCTTGTTACTTTCTGGCCATTTCATTTTTTTCGATAAGTCACATTCCAACTTTCTCTGCAAAATATATTTATATTCCCAAAAGCCTATCCTATATATTTGTGTCATTTTTTGGAGTACTTATTGTATTTTTCATCAGTAAGCCCTGGATGACTCTACCAATTTTAGGTATAGTGTATACACTTACTATTCCAATAAGCATCGGGTTTTACATATATTTTACATATAAAACTCGTTAGCTAACAAAAAATAGAAAACTGCATGATTTTGAAGATAAGTGAACTATTAAATTCATTTCTGTATATAAAGATATTCAACATTCCATTTATAATTATTTGGGTAATTGCAACTGGAATCTTTTGTACTGCCCAGTTCAAATTCATTAACTTTAGGTTACTTAAATATGGAATACAGACGCTATTCAATCTAAAGTGTAATAACAGCAACAATGGCATAATCACTCATATTCAAGCGTTTGCAACAGTAATTTCAGGAACAGTTGGTCTTGGAACAATATCAGGAGTTGCAATAGCTATCACAATAGGGGGCCCAAGTGCAGTTTTTTGGATGGTAATTACCGGAATACTTGGTATGTCGATAAAGTTTGCCGAGGTGGTGCTTGCATTTACTTATCGCTCTGAAAATACAACTGGCGGGGCTTTTTATTACATGAAGTACGGGCTTGCAAAAATTGGATTTGCAAAAACTGGTAGATTTCTTGCCTTCACTTATGCGATTATGCTACTTATTGCAATGATTTTGGGCGGTATACCATTTCAAGCAAATCAAATAGCAGCACTATCAAATAACCTCCTAGAATACAACGCATCCATTATTATATCCCTGCTTGTCTTTATTGTAATATTGGGAGGAATAAAGCGCATTGCTTTCGTTTCAACGAGCTTAGCACCAATTATGATAGTGCTATATGTGGGTATGTGTATATATTTAATTTATGTAAACGGAAGTAATTTGCTGAATGCTCTATCCATAATATTCCAAGATATCTTCAATAAATCAGCTATAGGAAGCGGAGTATTGAGCGGATTAATAGCCGGAGTGAGAAGATCAGTGTTTGCTAACGAAGCAGGTACCGGAACAGCAGCTATAGCACATTCAGCTGTAAAAGAAGAAGATCCAATTAAAGTTGGGTGCGTTGCAATGATTGCACCACTTATAGACACAATATTAATCTCATTTTTGACTGGTATTGTGATAATTATCACTGGTATGCATAGCACTGATAACGTGGGTGATATTACACTAATTAGTTCGATATTTTCAACAGCTTTGCCCTTGTTCAGCAAGTTAGTTTTTCCGCTAATGATGTTTTCCTTTGCATTTTCCACAATAATAGCTTATTGTTACTACTGTGAAGTTGCTTTGCTGTATTTATTTGGTAGTAAAAAAATACTGATACCGTTCCAAATTCTTATAGTGGTTTCAGTGTATATCAGCTGTATGTCAAAGAATATAGAATTTATATCTTATCTAGGTGACAGTTTGTTTATGTGCCTTATGATTCCAAATGCTGTTGCAATATATCTACTAAGAAGGGAAGTTTTGAATACAATAGATTCTTATTACAATTCTAAAGGGTATTAACATGATTTATAGATTGCTTTGTATGGTGTTATTTTGCCTATTGTTTAATGATGTGTACGCTGCTTCAGGTTTTTACGAAAGTTATGACGCTGTGTTGAATGGAATAAATAACTTCATGAATGAAGTACTGTTTTTCAAGATCCTTTACGTGCCATTTATAATCCTTCTACTAGTTTTTGGTTATGTGTTTCTAACATTACGTTTTGGATTTCTCAACATAAGAATGTTTAAGCATGCGTTTGCTATTTTATGTGGAAAATATGACACGAATCACCATGATGGTCATATTACGCATTTTCAGGCATTTATGACTGCACTTTCAAGCACAGTAGGCCTTGGAACTGTTGCTGGAGTCGCAATTGCAGTTTCAATGGGTGGACCAGGAGCGGTGCCTTGGATGATGATTACAGGTTTTTTTGGTATGTCAGCAAAATTTGCTGAGGTAACGTTGGCGTTTAGACATAGAACAGAAGATCAGGACCAATTGTTTAGTGGTCCCTTTCAGTATATAAGGAATGGTCTGGAGGAATTTGGATTTAAAAAACTTGGTATTGTGCTGGCTGCCATGTATGCAGTATTCTTTGTATTATCAGGTCTTGGTGGAAGTGTAGCGTTTCAAACCAACCAAATGGTTTCAATATTATCTGGCTATTCAAGTTGGGTAGATGGTCACTCTTGGTTTCTTTCTTCCATAATTTCTGCGCTGCTTGCTCTAGTGATTATTGGCGGAATTAAAAGGATAGCTAGAGTATCTTCTGCACTAGTGCCTATTATGTCACTTATATATATCTTTAGTTGTATTATTATTATTGCATTTAATATTCATAACCTTGGTTATACGTTGAAAATATTATTTTCCACTATGATAGATTTCAATGCTGTTGGCGGAGGGATGGTAGGAGCATTTGTTGCTGGAATTCAAAGGGCAATCTTTGCCAGCGAAGCAGGTGTTGGTTCTGCTTCAATTACTCATGCAACAACTAAAGATGAAGAACCAGTAAGAACTGGACTAGTCGCTATGATAGAACCATGCTTTGACACAATGTTAATTTGCTGTTTAACAGGAATAACAATAGTAATAACAGGTGCATACCAAACAGGTGTTGGTGAGGGAATATTAATTACTCACAAAGCATTTGAGACAGTTTCTCCATGGTTTCCTATCCTTCTAACAGTAGCTGCTCCTTTGTTTGCATTTTCTTCAGTAATTTCGTTTGTATATTGTTGTGAAATGGGGTGGCTATATTTATTCGGTGCAAAAAGTATAGTGATATACCGCATAGCGGTAATAATTGTGGCGTTTTTCTCTGGTCTTTCTAAAGATATAATGGCTATTGCCAATATCGGTGGAACTTTATTCTCTTGTTTAGCTCTCATCAACATGACAGCGCTTATACTGTTTAGTAATCAGATTAACGATGAAGTTCAGTGCTACCTAAAAAGGCTGAGGAATAATAAAATTAATTAGGTTCTTGGTATAATGGAAAAGTATGTAGTCCTTATACTGTCCTACATACTCGGTTCAATACCGTTTAGCTTAATCATTACAAGAATAAAAGGGATAAACTTAAGAGAAGTAGGTTCAGGAAACATTGGTGCTACAAACGTTGCAAGGACGGGAAATAAATTTCTTGCTGCTTTGGCATTATTTCTGGATTCCTTTAAGGGATTTATTGCCGTTTATATAGCACAACAATTTTGTGATAATAACGATTTTTATATATATGTATCTGCAATTTTAGCAGTTTTAGGACACATGTTTCCTATTTGGCTAAAATTCAGTGGAGGAAAGGGCGTTGCAACCACTCTAGGGATACTGATAGCATTTAACATCGATATTACTTTAGTATTCGTAATAATTTGGATAATAGTCTTTCTTGCCTTTAGATACTCTTCCCTTGCTTCACTCAGTGCTACTTCAACGGCTGTAGCATGGTCCTTTTTTTTTCAGAGGAATTTGTTCTTAACATTACTAATTATAGGAGCACTGGTCTTCCTAAAACACCACAGAAATATTGTGAATCTTCTGCAAGGTAAAGAGTATAAATTTTATAGATAATGTACTGCCAAATTATTGACACTTAAACTACGAGACAAATTGCTTGACGGTATGATTTTGTCCTCTTTGTTTAAGTCTATGATTTTTGCTTTTGTTATATTCTCTACTTCTTGAGGTGTTAAAAGACCATCTTCAATGAATTCCTTTTTTGTTTCTCTTATTTTTTCATAAAGTTGAGTAACGTGATCTTTATTTCCTTCATATACACTTTCAATTTCTAACTCTAGCTTATGTGAAGCTCCTTTTTTTAACATTTCATCCATTGCTGCTTTTGTTACTTTTAACCTTTCTTGCAAAATTTTCTTTATTTTTTCCTTATCATTTTCGTTATTTTTACTGAGTTCTACATATACCCTATAACATCTTTTTTCTCTTGGGAGCATTCTTAACCCATCTAACATGCTAATTATCTGACCTTCAATAGTCTTCTCAGCCTTTAATTTAAATTCTGCTACTTCTTCTATTATCTTATTAGCTATTCTCTTAGCTCCATCCAAAGATGAATCCTTGAGAGAAAAATCTGTCTCGAGTAGATCTCGATTTAATAGCTCTAAGAATACTTTTTTTCCGATGTTTTCGAGTAAACTTTCTTGGTCATCTAAATCATGCTCCTGCAGTTTATTTCTCATGTGCTGAACCAGCTCACAACATTGTAATTTATTTAACTTTATAGAGCTAATATTTTTCACTAACGTCAGCACAATTTGTTCACTATATTGAGAAGTAATACTCAATAATTTTCTCATTAAAGGAATACTTACTTCTGAAATAAAATCATCAACTATTTTTTGACTTTCATCGTCTTCATAACCATTTTGAACGTCATACCAAGCCTTAAGAATTTCTTTATTGTTTTTCTTGTTTTTTAACCTGTCTAACATAAACTCACGTGCTTTATTTTGTGCTTCTGAGAGCAACATTTCCCTTGGGGGAGTAAATCTAATTTCTGGATCAGGATGAATACCCTCTAGCGTGCTTAACATTCTATAGATAATACCGGTGAAGCAAGTGTTAGGAATTTGCTCTTTTCTAGAGAAAGTTTGGCTATCAATTAAATTAGAAATCAATGCATCCTTTTTACTCTTAACGGCTTCTCCGTCTCCATCATTGCAAGCCCTTAAAACTAAAAGCAGAACCTGCCCACCTGTAAAGCCGGAGCTATGCTTTTGATCATCTTTGCAAAAGTCATCTAAAAATGCAATTACTCTTCCTTTATCCTCATCACTAAACTCATATGAATTGTTTATATATCCAATGAATTGAATATATTCATCATTTTTGATTACGTCTTCAGGTACTTGTTCACTATACTTACCTTTTAATTTATCAATATTTTTAATGATATCATCATTTAATTGATGGGGCAGTAAATGTTCAAGCTTAACATCAAAACTATTAACCATACCACGTAAATTCTCTTTTATACCTTCCAAAAAGAAATTTATAGAAGCTTTAAGAAGCGTAAATGGGTTAAAATCTTTTGTCCTTAGTTCACTCTGCAATAAAATTAATAGCATTGTAAGTGGTATAGTTCCCAGTAACGAAATAAGCAAGAAAGTGGTAGTGAAAGTTAGATATGTTATGAAAGCAGAAAACAAGAGGAAGGCTGCTACCTTGATTGTATTGTTTTTAAAAAATATTTCCCAATATTCCCTTTTGCTCATTTTTTGCTGTTTTGCCGTTTTTATTTCTTTGTAGATATAAAGAGTTTTAATTTCAGACCTGAAGAAGATAGTACCAAGAGAAAAAAGAACATTAACAGGATTAGTGATAATGCTTAACGAGACAAAAGCTCCAAAGTAGCTAACAAATTTTAGCTTACTAGAATCCTTTGAAAGAAATTGTATTTGAGAAATACCTATCATAGCTTACCTTCAACATCATTACACTCTAGTAATAGCATAATAATTTAAAACGTCAATGTTTAAGTATCTTATTATCCGCACACTCATCGTATTCGATCTCGACTGTAGAGTGTGCTATCTCGAACTTATCTAGCAATATTTTTTTTATTTCATATAAAACATTGGTGTGCTGCACATTTTGCTTTATTTTAGCATGCATGGTAATTATAAAATAATTATCAGACAGCGACCATGTATGTATGTGGTGCACATCTATCACTTCAGGTAATTCTGATGTGATCTTACTTTTTATCTCTTCAGCAGATATACCCTCAGGCGTACCTTCAAGGAGTATATGGCAAGAATTTTTGAGAATTTTATAGCCGCTATTTAGAATTATCACACTAACAAATACTGATAAGATTGGATCTACTATTTGCCATCCAGTAAGCATGATAATTATAGATGCAAGTATAGCAGCTACAGAACCTAAAATATCTCCTATAACGTGTAGTACAGCACTTTTTATGTTTATATTGCTCTCGCATTTACTATGTAATATAAAAAAGACTATTATGTTAGAGACAAGACCGAGTGTAGCAATTATTAACATTACTTTCCACTCAACATTGACTGGAAAAATAAACCTCTTTATTGACTCAATTATAATGATTACTGCAATGAGGAATAGAGTTAAACCATTAACAAATGCTGCAATTATCTGCAACCGATGATATCCGTATGATCTCTGCAAATCGGATTTCTTAGCTGAAAACCTATGTGCTAACCAGCTTAAAACCAAGGCAAAGAGGTCAGTGAGCATATGCCCTGCATCTGATAATAGAGCAAGCGAATGTGAAATTATTCCACCTACTATTTCCATAAACATTGTTATCGCAACTATTATTATGGAATAGATTAAGCGCTTGGACTGCGCTGCTGAGTGTTTACCGTTATGCACTGCTGTCATATAAAATCTTCTTCTAAGAAACTCCTAAGAACCTTCTTCATCTATCGGCTCCTCTTTCATTAGTATATAACCAAATTCCTTTGCTTTTTTAGTCAAATTTTTGACTACTCTCTCTTTGTAGAGTGTTTCATAATAGTTCATTCCTTTTTCTACATATTCTTGTCCATATTTTAGCATATTATAAAAAATACATGCTAATTTCCTTGCTGTAGCAGTGATCGCTTTTGGTATCCCTAGTCGCTTCTTTAACCTCCTGCAGTATGCACCAAGTGCAGTGTTGCTTCTTGATACACAATGAGCAGCAAGTCGCAAGGCAGTTGCAGCACGATTAACAACTTTACGAGTTCTTGTTCCAATAATTTTCCCTCCTGTAATTTTATTAGCAGGACTTAATCCGAGCCAGGAAGAAAAATGCTTTTCTGTCCTCCATTTATTGTGATTTATACCTGTTTCTGAAATGATAGCCTGTATACTTAATACATCAAGTCCTGGAACTCTAGTAAAATCCATCCCCGTTATTCGATATAAATCTTCATCTACGGCAAAATCTGGACTATTCTTCTGTTTTCTCTTTCGTGTCTTATTCAATGCCCTGTTCTCATTCGACTTTGTTTCAAATGTTTTATAGTAATTTTCTATACTTTTATCACATCCCGTTATTTGCTCTTGAAAAAAAGTATATGCTGCATATTCTTGTTTTAGCACAAACAAGTGTTCCTCTCTATAATCACCAGCTAACGCTTTTGCTATAGTAGACTGATCATTTTTTATTCGTGCATCCCTGAATTTAGCCAATTTCTCAGGATCTCTTTCGCCTTCAATTATAGCTTCAATGATTTTCATACCAGTTATCCCAGTAATATGACTAATAACCTTGTGTAATTGAATATTCATTTGAATTAGCGCTTTTTGCATACGTTGAGTATGTTTAGCTGCATTTTCAATTAGATTAGCACGTTGTCTAACGTAACTACGCAGTACACACATTTGATTATCCGGTCTAAATGATCCTTGAAGCAGTCCATAGCTGTGCAATTGTTGCAGCCATTGACAATCTTGAACATCAGACTTTCTACCAGGCACATTTTTGACATGTCGCGCATTTACTAATTTTACTTCAAATTTATGTGATTCTAATATTTGAAATAAGGGAATCCAATATACTCCAGTTGACTCCATGGCTACAGTTCTAACCTGACACTTTTTTAACCACTTTGCTAAGTTGTGTAGATCTACTGTAAAGCACCCAAATTTTTGGATACGTTGTTCATCTCTTCCTTCAGGTACACATACATAATGTACAGTCGAGCCAATATCAATCCCTGCTGCATCAAGGTTTATTGTTTTTAATTTACTTTTTGCTTCTGCCATATAAAATCCCTCCTATATTATTATGATAAGAAGCACTTCAGCTTGGGACGGTTAGGTTATACAATCTTCTAAACGAGGTAGCCCAAAAAGAACTCCATCAATGGTTTTACCATTTCCCCCAAAACCATGCTTTCAAACGGGCATTTATAGCACCATTGATTGTTTCGGTTATAGCTGCAGAAGCGCTTCTTCATAACACTATACCCAAAGAACATAAAGTAAAGAGGGAGTTTCTTTTTGGTTTTACAGATTTTATCTGTTCTGGGCTTTTCATAAACAAAAACGTGGGTAACACTGGGTTCGAACCAGCGACCGCTTGCACGTCAAGCAAGTGCTCTACCAACTGAGCTAATTACCCATCGTGGTTTTAGTATAGTGCTTTGGTGGAATGAAAGTCAATAAACCACTTTGCTTTTGTCCTTGTCCAATGTGATTCCGGAATATAGCTGTATAGAATTTCAGCCATATTCTAAATTTTACATATTAAGTTAACTATCTATACTTTATTTATTAAGATATAAATTATATTAATACAGGGATTTACGTTTTTTTTAGGGAAATTACTTTATGCTTGATATTGAAAGATCAGCAAATTAGAGGTTAAAATTATGACAATTAGTCAACAAGTAAATAAAAATATAACTAAAGCAGAATATTTCAACAATAACGGCAAAGGGTTTAATTCGCCACATGTTATAGAAGTTGAAGATTTAAATATTAAAGTAGAGGTTTATTCTCACAATTTAAGAGCAAGTAAAGTTGCTAACATTGAAAGTGAGATAAGAGAAACAGCTACTAATTTTAAAAACGCATTCGAGTTAGAACGCGGCAGTTCAGAACAAACATTTAAAATTTACATGTTTGATGACAAGGATGATTACACTCACCTTGGCGGAAGCGAGCGTTTCGGTTCTTACCTTGGAGACGAAGGTGGTAAATGTTACTACAAAGGGAAAGCTGACGTTTTTGCTGAAATGTACGTCTACCAGCAAGGTGGCATTCATAACCTTCAGCATGAATTTGCACATGGTTTAACTTACTTGGCTACAGGAGGCAAATCTTTACCTACAGTATTAATGGAAGGAATTGCAGACTACTTTGAGCATCATTCAGATCATAAATTCAATTCTCAAGGATCAAGTATCGACAAAACTGAAGCTGCAAATTTGGATTTAGATAAAATTTTAAGTTTAGAATACTCAAAGGACAGCGAAGCAAATAGCTTGGTTTATAAAACAGGTCATGCGTTGATAATGTACTTACAGGAAAAAGATCCTAGTTTATTAAGAGACTACCTAGATGCTTTACGTCAAGGTAACTCAGATGAGTCAAAAAGTTTCTTGAAAGACATAAAAGGACACGATACTGACTTCAAAAGTTGGCTTGCTGAGAATGATACAGAAACTGCAATGGAACATCTCAACGCTTTGCAAGTTACAAAAGGAGATTTCATAGCAATTGGTCAAGAAATAGTGGGTGGAGAAATTAAAAACGTATCCTACTATAAAGCAAATATAGAAAAAATGGATGGAGAAAACGTTGGAAGTTTTTCTCCTGTAGAACACGTTGCATTTTATGATGTTGCTCGTGCTATAAATAGGGCAACAAATGATACACTTGATATATCAAAGGAATATCATTTCCTCAAGGTAGTAAAAACTTCCGATGGACAGGATAAACTAACTTACTCTGACCAACAAGGTAATGAATATCGAAACAGTCAAGAGTATAAAAATCAGGCTTTAAGGATATTATCAAAATATGATACAGAAATTAAGAATCAGGTAGATGAATTTGATAATTTGAATAAAGAACGTGGTGAAATGTATCAAAAATATCATAAAGGAGAGATTACTATTGAAGAGTTACGTAATGAGGAAAATACAAAATACAGACCAGCATTTTTAAAGTTTGATCAACTAAAAAACAAAGCTGTTGATAAGATTGAAAATAATTCCCAAGCAGCAAAAATATTAGATGGGCTGGTCAATATCGATCCAAACTTAATCAGAGGTACTCATATTGATCTACAAGAAGGTAAGATTTTTTCTATGCAAGCTCATGGTCAAGGAGATATGGGTGCACTGTCTATATATGACGGAAATACAAAGCTTGGAGAATTATTGAGCGAATCAGGATTTTTTAAGCAAGTTGAAGGCCAAACTAAAGAAACTTTCGTTTTTGAGGATATATTACACAACTTAAATGTTTCATACGAAGGTGGTGCTTACATGGCAGTTACAAAAGAAAACGGTCATTATAAAGCTTCCCTAATAGATGGCAGAACAGTTGAACGTGATGAATACTTTGATGAGGCGCATTTACATGAAAATGAATTGTTGCATCCTAGCACTGGACACATCCAAAAAGATTTAGATTCTCTGCTCCTTAGAGGTACCAAAATTTTGAATCATCAGGATTCAGAGCATGCCCAATATTCTGATGAGCAAAAGGCAAATGGAGTAATCGTAGAAAAAGGAAAACTACTGGATAATAAGGGAACAGATAGGACAGACGACGATGTACACGAAGCGGTTGTAAAACAAGGAGGCGAAAATTTACATACATTCAAAAATATGGGCTTTTATATTACCGAAAAAGGTGATCTATTTATTCATGACCATATAAACTTAGAGAAATATGGCTCTGGCAAACTTTTTGCTATAAAGTACGACCCAAATGATTATCACATACAAAGAAACTCCAGCGGTGAAATAGTTAGAATAAAAGATCAAACATATTTCACTAAAGTAAAATTGTTTGATGGTGATGAAGAAATTGGAATGTTGTCTAATAACTTTCACAATTTCAAAGGGAAAATATTCTTTTCTGCTGACTACAACTACAGTTATAACGATTTCCTAGCATCTGTTTCTCCTCAAGTTGAAATTGAAGATATGGGAAATGGAAGTAAAAAAATAACTTTTGATCAAGGCAGTGGCGATATCGGTGATACTAATAGAGGCTACACGGACTATCAGAGAATATTTACAAAAGAGAAACAAACCGAAAGTCCAAAAGGGCAAGTAAGTGAAACTAAGACAGAAGTTCATAGTACTACTAATGTTGTTGCACAAGCTGCTGAAGAGAAAACTGCATCAAACGACAATAGTGAAATGCAGTCTGATCAGCCACAAATTCCAACAAGGGCAAAAAGGTCAGCTTCAGTGGAGGAGAAAGAGCAAGAACAGGTAGTATTAAAAGACACAATTCTCAAAATAGAAAAGAGCTACGAGCAGGACTCAGAAGGGAAGCATAAGGCAAATGTAACGATAAATTATAATGATGTGAAAGCCTTGTATGATAGAGCGGAAGGAGCAGAAAAGCAATCTGTGTTAGATTTTTGGAACAAACTGCACACATCAGATTATAAGGTTGGTGCTTTGCCGGAAGACAAATACTATTTTGAAAAAGGCAAATTCGTAATCCACGATAGTGGCACAAAGAAGCTTATAGTGTTACCTGAAGATAAGGTGTCCATCAAGATAATGAAGGATGGTGATAGTTATAGTTTAGCTATATCAAGT
The DNA here is from genome assembly GCF_964028565.1 of Wolbachia endosymbiont (group A) of Tromatobia lineatoria. NCBI lineage: Bacteria > Pseudomonadati > Pseudomonadota > Alphaproteobacteria > Rickettsiales > Anaplasmataceae > Wolbachia > Wolbachia endosymbiont (group A) of Tromatobia lineatoria. The sequence continues at coordinate 11,798 of NZ_OZ034791.1, read as the reverse complement.
GGTAATGGCAAAGTAATAAACAGCATTAGTAAAATAGATAATCCAAATTACGAATTGCTGTCAGATTCAAGTCATTTCAATTCAGGGGAGCAAGATAATATTGTATTATCAGATCAACATCACGAATATAATCTTTATCTAGAGAATGGTTTTGTGAAAATGTTCGATTGCGCAAGCGATCACATTTATCACGACCACAACTCGGCCTATATCTAATACATACAAGGAGGGCAGTGCCCTCTTCTTGTCATTCCAGTGTCAAGCACTGCCGTCTTGGATGGAAACCAGCGTCACGCCCTGGAATGACAGGGTTTGTCATCCGAGTAGCCCCTTCGGTGTCATCCCAGTGCCCAGACACTGGGATGGCTTTGTTGCATCGCTACTTATGAAAGGCTAACTATAATTAGGATTATAAGCAACCTATTGAAAATCTTGTTTTTTTGCAATCAATCTGATCAAATTTAAGAATAGTAATTTATTATTTATATTAATAAATTTAATTCTATTGAAAATAGCTAAAGCATTGAAATTCTTGAATTTTAGCCGGATTAGTGAGTGGTAGTGAAATTTCTTTTACTCAAATTTAGGTATTCACTGACCGTTCTTGTTATAAATACCAGAATAATAAGCTACTGATATTCTCCACCTTTTTTATCTTTAATCCATCATAGCTAGCGATGCAACAAAGCCCACTGGGATCCAGAAAACTTAACTTTAAATAAGTGGCTGCATAATAAAGGCTGGATTCCAGACTGGAATGACATCATCTGCTACACACTTGAATGACAAGAGAAGAATTCTGAAACAACAAGTTTCAAGGAAATCTTATGTAAAATCTAACATTAACGAAAATTATACTATTTTCATGCATGCTATGGTTTTTGTAATTAATGGAGGGTGATATGGCGTTGAGTGAAAAATTGAGTACAATAGATACAATAGAAAACCTTGCAACTAACAAAAATTTTTTAGGAAAATTGATAGTGGAACTCAATAAAGGTGCTAATGATAAAGGTATATATACTAAAAAAGGTGTGGATGATGAGTTGAGAAAGAAAGCTAATACTGCAGATGTTTACACTAAAAGAAATGTAAATGATGAGTTGGCAAAAAAAGCTGACAAGAATTACGTCGATGCTGAGCTAGGAGAGAAAGCTGGTGCAGCTGATCTAGCCAACAAAGCTAATACTGCAGATGTTTACACTAAAACTGATGCAGACACTGCTTTTGTCAAAGCTACAGAGCTTAAAACAAAAGCTGCAGCGAAAGATGTCGTGGATGCTATAATTGCTTCTACTGATTTTACCGATAAAGTATACACTAAAAATGATGCAGATACTGCGTTTGTTAAAACTGCAGATCTTGCAACAAAAGTTGCAAAAAAAGCTGTTGTGGATGCTTTAATACCAGAATTAGCAAAAGGTGATGATGATAATGGTATCTATACTAAAAAAGGTGTTGATGACACGTTTCTTAAAACTGCAGATCTTGGAACAAAAGTTGCAGAAAAAGCTGTTGTGGATGCTTTAATACCAGAATTAGCAAAAGGTGCTGATGATAATGGTATCTATACCAAAAAAGGTGTTGATGATGCATTTGTTAAAACTTTAGGACTTACAGATACGCTAAAAACAGAAGTAGTAAAACAGCCTGTTGTGGATGCTATAACTGCTTCTCCTGATTTTACAAATAAGGTATATATTAAAGCTGCTCCAGCCGATGAAGTTTACACTAAAACTGCTGCAGAGACTGCTTTTGTTAAAGCTACAGAGCTTAAAACAAAAGCTGCAGCGAAAGATGTCGTGAATGCTATATTTGATGCAAAAGACGGCGACAAATCAATTTTAGTGGATAAATTAGGAGGATTTCTTGATGCTACTGACACAGCGTATGGTGACAAAAATGATCAAACAGCAAAGGTGTTCTTAGGAGGTAAAGGGCTAAAAGGGGAGACAGGAGCCACTGGTCCTAAAGGAGCAGATGGTAAAGATGGAGCTCAAGGCCCACAAGGGGAGACAGGGGAGACAGGGGAGACAGGGGAGACAGGAGCAGATGGTAAAAGTCCAACAGCTGCTGAAATAGCTACTGAGAAAGCCTTACAAGAGCATGTAACAAAGATAAGCATACAAAGTCCAGAATTTAAAAGAGCTGTGCAAGAGGAAATGTCACAACCGTATTTTGAGCCTCCAACAAGTGATGATGCTGCACTTAATTGGACTTGGTAATACAGCTTAGATCGAAGTAGTCACGCTACTTGGATGACGTCATATGGTCCTCTGATGACGGAAAAAGGACTCGGATAACACCCTACAATGTCATTCCAGCGCGTGACGCTGGAATGGCTTTGTTGCATCGCTACTTATGAAAGGCTAACTATAGTTAGAATTATAAGCAACCTATTGAAAATCTTGTTTTTTTGCAATCAATCTGATCAAATTTAAGAATAGTAATTTATTATTTATATTAATAAATTTAATTCTATTGAAAATAGCTAAAGCATTGAAATTCTTGAATTTTAGCCAGATTAGTGAGTGGTAGTGAAATTTCTTTTACTCAAATTTAGGTATTCACTGACCGTTCTTATTATAAATACCAGAATAATAAGCTACTGATATTCTCCATCTTTTTTATCTTTAATCCATCATAGCTAGCGATGCAACAAAGCCCGCTGGAATCCAGCCTTTTCATAATCATTAAAATGTTGTATTTTAACATAAAACGGCTACTTTTATGCTTACTAACTTAATAAAATTCCTGGATCCCAGTGTCTGGGCACTGGGATGACACCCTACTAGCAGAAGTTACTCTCAAATGTTTGTTCATGTTAGCTACAAACATTAAGAAATTTACCAAACGAAAAAAAGGCAAAAGAAGCCCCAGTCATTGTCTATTTTCAGTATTGGCGTTTTTTAAGTCTTAAACACTGCAATTTAGCTGCTTTTAAATGCAACTCATCTTAGTTTAAATGTTTAAGAAATTTACTAAGCAGAAAAAAAGGCAAAAGAAATCCCGTATTAGCTAGTTGTCACTCTCTAATCCTGCAAATTGGCGTGCTATACTGTCTTAAACGCTTTATAAGCGCGTTTCAGCTTATATAGGTAAAAACCCAGAAATGTTGTGAAGACGTAGGGTGCGCATAGTGCAAAAAATTAAAAATAAGACGCCAATTACGTAATACTGTTGTCGTTTAATCTGCACAGATTGAAGATAAATGAATACCTTCAGTTTCATGATAAGAGGGCTGGCGAAGGGTGTCAAGTAAGTTTTTTCGTTTCTACCAGCTACTTGGATGACACCACATAAATTAATAAATAGGAAAATTACTACAAATCCTTTCAACTTTAGCTTTTACTGCTTTTTCGACACTTGAGCTATTTCCGCTGATTAATCCTTGAATTACTTCATTTATTAGACCAGCTATCTCTTTAAAATTTTCTGCCTCAAGTCCGCGTGTTGTCTCAGCAGCGGTTCCAAAACGGAGCCCTGAAGTGATGGTCGGCTTTGCTGTATCAAATGGTACAGAGTTTTTATTACAGGTAATACCGGCTCTCTCAAGGCTATCTACAACGTCTTTTCCAGTTAATTTCTGCGATCTTAAGTCAACTAGCACTATATGAGAGTCAGTGCCACCGGTTATAATGTCAAGTCCATGCTTTTGCAATTCTTGAGCCAGCACTTTCGCATTTTCCACGACTTTCTTGCTATAAGTCTTAAACTCTGGTGCTAATGCTTCTTTAAATGCAACAGCTTTTGCAGCTATCACATGCATAAGTGGCCCGCCCTGCAATCCTGGAAAAACTGCGGATTGAATTTTTTTGTGTAATGCTTCATCATTGGTCATCACTATTCCACCACGAGGACCACGCAAAGTTTTGTGAGTCGTGGAAGTCATAACATGTGCATATTCAGCAGGGGATGGATATTCGCCCGCTGCAATAAGCCCTGCATAGTGAGCAATGTCTGCAAGCAAATAAGCACCAACTTTATCTGCAATCTCGCGAAAGCGTTTGAAGTCCATTTTTCTTGGATAAGCAGAAGCACCAGCTATGATCAATTTCGGTTTATGCTCCAGCGCCAGCTTTTCTATCTCATCCATATCCAGCAAGTAAGTGTCTTTATTCACTGTATATTGAATTGACTTAAACCATTTACCAGAAAGGCTTGGTGCCGCACCATGAGTTAGATGCCCACCGCAACTCAGTGATAATCCAAGTATTGTATCGCCTGGAGTAAGCAGTGAAGCAAATACCGCCTGGTTTGCCTGAGAACCAGAATGAGGTTGAACGTTTGCAAATTTAACACCAAACAACTTACAAAGTCTTTCTATAGCCAGACTTTCAATTTTGTCCACATGCTCACAACCACAGTAATATCTTTTACCTGGATAACCTTCTGCGTATTTATTAGTCAGAAAAGAGCCTTGTGCCTCCATTACCGCTTTGCTTGCAAAATTTTCTGATGCAATTAATTGCAATTGTGATTTTTGGCGTTGTAATTCTTTTTCTATAGACTGATAAACCTCGTTATCAAAAGACTTTAAACTATTTTTAGAGCCACAGATTTTTTTTAAAACACTCATCATAGATCAAACCTCGCTTTAATTTTAAGATGCACAAGCAATTTTAAGACTGCTTATCCTGCTTTTTTAACCATAAGAGCCCAAAAACAGCTATCAGCAAACATACAGGAATAATAGATGTTGCTTTTATCAGCAATTCAGCACTATACACAGGATTTCCTTGTATCACTGTCCTATCCCAACACAAATCTATTATTTTTGCGATCCCAGTGTGAAAAAAATAGCCAAAAACCATGACTATCATATTTGACACAGCTGTAGTTAATCCTATTAAGTTATTATTTACATAACTTAATGCTTTGTACAGTGTTACTATTTGATATCCAGAAGCGAAACCTATAACAAGAAGTGCAGGCAATACAATATACAATCCGCCAGCCTGTGTAAAAAGTAAAAGGAAACTAGCAATCATTGCAAAGGAACAGACAATAATAACTTCATAATGTCTATTTGGATATTTTTCTAATATGTGAGCAAAAGAGAGCAATCCAGCTGCAAATCCTACATATATAACAGAAGAAATTGAAGACGCTAGATCACCGGCCATTTGATATACCTCACATAAAAAAGCTTTTGTCCAAGCATCAGCAAAACCTTCTAGTGGACCTACCATTAAGCCACCAAAAAAACTAATTAGAATGATATATTTATTGAAAAGCACAGTTTTTAGATCCTTCATGCTAATTTTTTCTTTTCGAAAGTCGTAAGCATTGTAAGGAATAACTAAAAATAAAGATAAAGCGAGTAAGAAACCAAACCCTGAAAGAATATAAATTACGTAATTCCAACCAAACTCATCAAGCAAAAGTTCTATTGGTAGACCACCATATATTGCCCCTAATAGCCCTATAATAACAGATATGCTTGCCATTTTTGCTGATTTTTCTCGCGGAAAATACATACTGGCAACTTTAAATACTCCTATTACTGACGCAGACGAGCCAATCCCAACAATTATTCTACCTAATACTGAATAATACCACTCATCAAAGCACACAAGAGGTAATGTTCCAATAGATACCAAGACAGCACAAATAGGTAAAACAATTTTTGGACCGAATCTATCAAAACAAAGACCAACAGGGATATGAACTAGTGTAAATCCCACATAGTAGAGACCATTAAATTGCCCTAAATCTGCAATGCTTATATTAAATTTTGTTATTAATACAGGCGCAATTATGTTTGGCATGACACGTAACACATACTGGTATGCATAGAAAAGAGATACTATCAACCATACAAAAAAATTACTTTTCGACATACCTACCACCTAATAAAACCCAATTACAATTAAAACAAAAATATCAAAGTAAAATAAAGTATTATATTTCATAATAACAAGAGCCTTAAATTAGTACATCTAACGATTTTATCATACGAGCCTTCGATAAATTATCTACTTATTACAATCAACTTCTCTAAAATCTTTATTTTTTAACCATAAGAGCCCAAAAACAGCCACCAGCAAACATACAGGAATAACTGATGTTGCTTTTATCAGCAATTCAGCACCATACACAGGATTTCCTTGTATTATTGTTCTATCCCAACACAAATCTACTATTTTTGCGATCCCAGTGTGAAAAAAATAGCCAAAAACCATAACTATCATGTTTGACACAGCTGTAGCCAGGCCTACTAAGTTATTATTTACATAACTTATCGCTTTGTAAATGGTAACCACCTGATATCCAGATGTGAAGCCAATAATAAAAAGCGTAGGTAATACAACATACAAGCCACCAATCTGAGTAAAAAGCAAAAGAAAACTAGCGATCATTGCAAATGAGCATGCAATTATTACTTCATAATGCTTATTTTTATATTTTTCCAATAAATAAGCCAAAGAGAATGATCCTGTTAACATTCCTATCAATATTACGGAAGAGAGAGAAGATGCCAAGTCTTCATTCATTTTATATACTTCAAAAAAGAATGCTTTCACCCAACCATCGGCAAAACCTTGCATTGGACCGACCATGAGTCCACCAAAAAAGCTAATTAGAATAATATGCTTGTTGAAAAGTATGTTTTTTAAGTCTCTAATGCTAACTTTTTCCTGTTGAGCATTGCTTTCAGGCGTTACTAAGAACAGCAACAGAGCAAGTAAACACCCAAATGCTGAGAATGTATAGATAACATAATTCCAGCCAAATTTATCGAGTAAGAAGTCTAAAGGTAACCCGCCACATATCCCTCCCAAAATTCCTATAATTATAGATAAGCTGGCCATTCTTGCTGATTTTTCTTGCGCAAAATACATGCTTGCAACTTTAAAGATTCCAATTGCCGAAGCGGATGACCCAATTCCCACAATTATTCTTCCAATTATTGAATAACTCCACTCATCAAAGCATATAAGCGGTAGTGTTCCGGTAAATGTCAAAACGGTACAAGCAGGTAAAACAAACTTTGGTCCAAATCTATCAAGGAAAAGACCAATAGGTATATGAGCTAGCGTATAGCCTACATAGTATAACCCACCAAACTGGCCAACATCTGCAATACTTATGTTAAATTTTGTTATTAATTCAGGCGCAATTATGTTTGGAATTACGCGTAATATATATTGGTATGCATAAAACAGTGACGTCAACAACCAGATTAAAAAATTCCTCTGCAACATGAATCTCAGCTAAAATTTAGGATTATAGATACTTTAGTTATAAAAAACAATACTATATTAATCATCTAAATCTGCTTAGCTCTTTTTACAGCTTATAACTTTAAGTAACCAAAAGCCTATCATTCCTATTAGTAGGCATATAGGTATTATTAACATAGACTTAACCATTACATCAGTTCCATAAAATGGCTTTCCATCGATAATTTCACCGTTCCAATAAAAATTCATTATATTTGCAATAATGACGTGAAAAAAATAACCAAAACTCATAACTATGGAATTACCTACAGATCCTGCACTTGCTACTGCTTCGTTTTTTACACAACTTACAACTTTAGCAGTAAAAACAATTTGGTATGCAGAAGCAAGACCAATAATGAATAGTAATATACATGCCAGGAGTTCACTAATATTGCATATAAAAAGTAATAAGAACACAATTATCATGGCCATAGCACAAGAAATTATTATTTCATAGTGCTTGGTTGGATTTTTTGCTAATATGTAAGGAAGTAATAAATGCCCAAAGCCAAAGCCTATTAGTATCCATTTTGAAATGCTATATGCAATGTGTCTATCTATAGCGTACATCTCATGCAAGAATGTTGCGGACCACGCATCTGCAAAGCCTTCTAATGGTCCAACCATAAAACCGCCAAACAAACCTATCAATAAAATATCTTTATTAAATATAACTTTGCTTAAATTTTTAATATTTAATTCTTCGTCTGAGGTGCCAACTTTAGGTATAGATATAAAGGTAGTTAAAGCAAGCAATAATCCAAGCATTATACACACAGTAAATAAATAATCCCACCCAAACTTATCAAGTAAGACATGTAATGGTTTGGTGGCAAATACACCACCTGAAATGCCAATAATAACCGATATGCTGAACATCATGGCAAATTTTTCTCTATGGTAATAGATTCTTATTATTTTAAAGAGTCCAAGTACTGAAGCAGAGGATCCAATACCAGTAATTATTCTTCCAATAATAGAATAACTCCAATCATTAGAACTGACTAAAGGTAAAGCACCTAAAGATGTTAATGCAATACAAATCGGTATAACAACTTTAGAACCAAATCTATCTAAAAGAATACCTACAGGAATATGTGCTAACACATAACCTACATAATACAGTCCACAAAATTGTCCTATTTCTGTTGTTCCTATATTAAACCTTACTACCAATTCAGGAATTATAATATTTGGAATTACGCGTAATATATATTGGTATGCATAAAACAGTGACGCCAACAACCAGATTAAAAAATTCCTCTGCAATACTTTACCCCAAAGCTAGCGTTATAGATACTCTGTTTATAGAAAACAATATTTTTATGAATACTTATTTTAATTTACCGGAATTTTATACAGTTGAACTCATAGCCAACATAAGTAGTTTATGCATTAACTAAATTTTCCAGGTTCAAGTTTGGATGATGGAAAAAGTTCACTTTTTCTATTTTTAAAAGAGACCTTTTATTTTACTTATAATTTTTTCTACCATATCTACAACTGGCTCATGAATAAGGTATATGAAAAAAATTACACCACAAATGATAAGTATATTTATGATTTTACCCTTATTCATCTTTATCTTGAGCTTCACTTTTGTTACAAGATCCATTTTATTTATGTTTTTATTTCATGCTGACAATTATATCTTAAATACCATAATTTTCAGTAAAATTTGACTTCAGAAGTATTCTATTAATTCAATATTAACCTTTTTATGTGTAAAATAGTTAATATAATATTAAAGCAGGCTGATGAATATAAGCACGATAGATAATACGCTGCAAAATTACATAACAAAATACATTGAACAAACATTCGCTACACACGTGCTAGGCAATAGATACGACAAATTGTATAGGAAACTTCTAAGTGGTATAGAAGAGATAATAAAGCTTGCTGTAAATGAAGCAAAACACTACGATGAAAATTTAGAAGATCTATATAACGATTCAAGATTTAATAAGAAATTTATTCAAGCTGTTGCTAAACATCAGGTGTCGGAATTTTTAAATACTTATCCGAAAAGAAAAGAAATTGTTGCAGAATTTTACAATGAACATCACATTAACGAAAGTGATTTAAAGACTCTGGAAAAGGGGAAAGATTTAGTAAATAAAATAAATAACATTAACTTACTGCAACAAAATGAAAAAAATGAGGAATTCAATATTAGAAAGACACTTGCTCAATCAATAAAAATGCCTTCCATAGAAAAACACAAGTTAGAACATTCAAAATAACCTTGGCGAAGTATGGCAAAATATACAACTTATGGATAGTCTATTTCATTTTAACTCCTGGCACGCTTTAGTAATACTATCACATCCAATTTCTAATTGTTCCTGAGAGGTTGCATAAGAAATTCTGATAAAATTTTCTAGACCAAATGCAATTCCTGGAACCACAGCAACCAAATGATCTCCCAGTAAGTATTCAGTAAAATCTAAATCATTATTTATTATCTTACCACTTTTTGTGCTTTTACTGAGCAATCCTTCACATGAGACAAATAAATAAAACGCACCTTGTGGAACAGACGCTGATAATCCCGGGGCAGAATTTAGCTCTTTCACCATAAAATCTCTACGACTCTTAAAAATCCTTGTTCTTTCTTTCAAAAAACTATGATCACCGTTTAATGCTGCTGCTGCTGCTGCTTGTGCTATCGAATTTGGATTAGAAGTGCTTTGAGACTGCAGCGTAGAGATAGCTTTTACCACATCACTTCTACCTGCAATATACCCTATTCTCCAGCCTGTCATTGCATAGGCTTTTGATACTCCATTGACTACAAAAACTCTATCATAAAGCTTCGGCTCAACCTGAGCGATAGTAAAAAACTTTTCGTCGTATATTATATGCTCATAAATATCATCTGTAACGACATTCATATGTGGATATTCAAGCAATATTTGTGCTATGTCTTTCAATTCATCACATGTGTACACAGCTCCTGCAGGGTTGTTCGGTGAGTTAAGAATTAACCATTTAGTTTTTTTAGTTATCCTGCTTTTCAATAATTCCGCTGTCAGTTTAAAATTTTGTTTGCATTCTACTACAACTGGCAAGCCGCCAAAAAGACTTACCATATCAACATATGAAACCCAATAAGGAGCTGGAATAATAACTTCATCTCCAGAGTTAATTGTTGCCATGAACAAATTGAATAACACCTGCTTAGCACCTGTACCAACACAGATTTGGTTAAGCGTGTACTCGAGGTTATTATCCTTTCTTAACTTATTAATTATTGCTTCTTTCAGCTCACGCGTTCCATCAACAGCAGTATATTTAGTCTTACCTTCACTTATTGCTTGAATAGCTGCTTTTTTTATATGATCTGGAGTATCAAAATCCGGTTCTCCTGCAGCTAAAACACAGATCTTTTTTCCTTCATTTTTCAACTTATTTGCCTTATCAGTTACAGCAATCGTAGGTGATGGTTTTATTAGGGACATTCTTTTTGCAAGGTCTGACATATCTTACTGAAGCTAAATTCAAATGATAAACCCCGTACAACAAAAAAGCTAGAATTTTGTGTATTGTATTAGTAGCTTTTTACCAGGTTTACCAATGCAGCAATATTTTCAACTGGAGTATCAGGGAGTACTCCATGTCCGAGATTAAATATGAAGGGTAAATCTCTAAAGCAATCTATTATACGTTTTGCTTCTTTGATTGCTTCCGTTTTATTATAGGCTAAAAGATTAGGATCAAGGTTTCCTTGTAGAGGGATGTTTAGATTCGCTTTCGCCCATTTTATTGGAACATTATAATCTATACTTACTGCAGATACACCTGTTTGTTCGCAGTAATCTTTATAAAGATTTCCAGCAGACCTTGGAAAACCTATTATTGGAAAATCAGAAAATCTATCCTTTATTGCCAAGATAATTCTCTTTGTTGGTTCGATAACATATTCTTTAAACAATGGTTCCGATAACGCACCAGCATTACTGTCAAATAGCTGAATAACATCTGCTCCAAATTCTATCTGTTTAATTAGATAAATAATCGTTACTTCCGTTATTCGTTCAATTATTTCCTTCAAACACGAAGGATAAAAATTTAATACTTTGGAAAAAGTTTTGCTGCTCCTACCTTCTATGATGTATGAGGCTACTGTCCATGGTCCACCAGCAAATCCTATGAGAGATTTTTCTTTTGGTAATTGGCTTCTGACTTTTTTTACAGCGTTTAGAATTGGTAAGGTTTTAGTTTCAATTTCTTGTGGACCCTTCAATTCCTTAGGACTTTCCACGGGTTTTATTATTGGACCTACACCGCGTACGAAATTCACGTCACAACCCAAAACATCAGCTATTATTAAAATGTCTGAAAAAATTATCGCCGCATCCATGTCAAATCTTGTCACCGGCTGTAACGTCAATTCTGTCACTAAATCTGTGTTGTAGCATATCTCCATAAAATTATTCATATTTTCTACTGCTTTGCGGTACTCAGGAAGAGACCTGCCAGCCTGACGCATTAGCCAGATAGGCACTCTTCCACCCGGCTCATTTCTCTTAATAATTTTCGCTATTGTTGTTTTGCCGCTTTCCA